>NZ_MUHR01000012.1 GCF_002105285.1 Planktotalea arctica | reverse complement strand
GGCATTTATTGCTACGTGACCTTGATGAACGGCGAAGAGCCGTCTGACGAGTTGCTCAAAGAGCTGCGCACATGGGTGCGCACGGAGATTGGCCCCATCGCCTCGCCAGATGTGATCCAATGGGCCCCCGGCTTGCCCAAGACCCGCTCCGGCAAAATCATGCGCCGCATCCTGCGCAAAATCGCAGAAAACGACACAGGATCATTGGGCGATATTTCAACCCTCGCTGACCCCTCCGTCGTCGAAGACCTCATCAAAAACAGAGCTGGGGCGTAGAATCATGGACGCAGCACACACAGCCAGCACAGCGCCAATCCTTATCCTGCTTGGCCCCCCGGGGGCGGGCAAAGGCACGCAAGCGCGCGTGCTCGAGCAGAAATTCGGTCTTGTCCAACTCAGCACTGGTGATCTTTTGCGCGCGGCGGTTATCGCTGGCACGGATGCGGGCAAGGCGGCCAAAGCGGTGATGGAAGCGGGCGATCTGGTCAGCGACGCGATCGTCATCAACATCCTGCGCGACCGCCTTGCCGAGCCAGACTGCGCCAAAGGCGTGATCCTGGATGGCTTTCCGCGCACCACGGTACAGGCCGAGGCGCTGGATGCGCTTTTGTCCGAAACGGGCCAGCGCATCAACGCCGCCATCAGCCTCGAAGTGGATGATCGCGAAATGGTCACGCGCATTTCGGGGCGCTTTACCTGCGCCGGCTGCGGTGAGGGCTATCATGACAGCTTCAAACCCACGACCCGCGCGGGCATTTGCGATACATGCGGCGGTGCAGACATGACGCGGCGCGCGGACGATAACGCAGAAACCGTGGGTCAGCGCCTTGACGCCTATCACGCGCAGACCGCACCGCTGATCAGCTATTACGCACGCAAAAACGCACTGAAAAATGTCGATGCCATGGGCGATATCGCCCGCATCTCGAAGGACTTGGCTGCATTGGTCGCACACGCGACCGCCTAGCGCAGCAAAGGGAGTGGCATAGGAAACAAGCCTTTGCTTTTGAAACGAAATGGAAAGAGAGGGAGGACGCCAAATGGCCGACAACTCATCCAACAACGCATATTGGGCAGCCAATGTGCGCATCATCTTATGGAGCCTCGTGCTCTGGGCGATCGTGTCGTTCGGGTTCGGCATTTTGCTGCGCCCGCTGTTGTCGGGCATTTCCGTCGGCGGCACCGATCTGGGCTTTTGGTTCGCGCAGCAGGGGTCGATCCTCGTGTTTTTGGGGATCATCTTTTTCTACGCCTGGCGCATGAACAAACTCGATGCCGAACACGGCGTTGACGAGCAATAGGAACGGGAACAATGGATCAGTATACACTTAATCTGCTGTTCGTAGGCGCATCCTTCGCGCTCTACATCGGCATCGCGATCTGGGCTCGCGCAGGCTCCACATCTGAATTTTACGCAGCCGGTCGCGGCGTTCATCCGGTCACCAACGGCATGGCAACAGCGGCAGACTGGATGTCTGCAGCCTCGTTCATTTCGATGGCGGGCCTCATCGCTTTTACCGGCTACGACAATTCGACCTACCTCATGGGTTGGACAGGCGGCTACGTTCTGCTCGCGCTCCTGTTAGCGCCATACCTTCGCAAGTTCGGCAAGTTTACCGTGCCCGAATTCATCGGTGATCGGTTCTATAGCCCGACTGCGCGTATGGTTGCAGTGGTCTGCCTGATTGTCGCCTCGGTCACTTACGTGATCGGCCAGATGACCGGCGTCGGCGTTGCCTTTTCGCGCTTCCTGGAAGTTAGCAACACGGCAGGTCTGCTCATCGGTGCCTGCGTTGTTTTCGCATACGCGGTTTTCGGCGGCATGAAAGGTGTGACCTATACGCAGGTCGCGCAGTATTGCGTGTTGATCATGGCCTACACGATCCCGGCGATCTTCATCTCGCTGCAACTTACAGGTAATCCGATCCCCGGCCTTGGTCTGTTTTCAGAGTACAAGCCCGGCGGTGAAGCCTCTGGCCTGTATTTGCTGGAAAAACTGGATCTCGTGGTTCAGGATCTCGGCTTTGCCTCCTACACGGGCCATCATCAAGATACGTTGAACATGGTTCTGTTCACCCTGTCCCTGATGATCGGTACTGCTGGCTTGCCCCACGTCATCATGCGCTTTTTCACCGTTCCAAAAGTGTCTGACGCACGTTGGTCTGCGGGTTGGGCGCTGGTGTTTATCGCGCTTCTCTATCTCACGGCCCCTGCGGTCGGTGCGATGGCGCGCCTGAACATCATCGACACGATCTACAACAATGGCATCACCGAAGAGCCGATCGAATACGAAGCGCGCCCCACTTGGATGAAGAACTGGGAGGTCACTGGCCTTTTGAAGTTCGAAGACAAGAATGGCGACGGACGTATCCAGTTCTACAACGATAAATCCGAGAGCTTTGCCGCCACGGCTGAAGCGAATGGCTGGAAAGGCTCCGAGCTGGACGTGAACCGCGATATCCTCGTGTTGGCGAACCCTGAAATTGCACAGCTTCCCGGCTGGGTGATTGCCCTCGTGGCGGCGGGCGGCCTTGCGGCGGCCCTGTCCACGGCGGCAGGCTTGCTGCTCGCGATCTCTTCATCGATCTCGCATGATCTGTTCAAAGGGCAGCTCACGCCGGATATGTCTGAAAAGAACGAATTGCTGACCGCGCGGATCGCCATGGCCGTCGCGATTGTGATCGCAACCTATCTGGGCCTCAATCCTCCGGGCTTTGCGGCGCAAACGGTGGCACTTGCCTTCGGCCTTGCTGCGGCATCGCTGTTCCCAGCTTTGATGATGGGCATCTTTTCCAAGCGCATCAACAACAAAGGCGCGGTTGCGGGCATGCTCACAGGTCTGATCGTGACGCTGATCTACATCTTCCTGCACAAGGGTTGGTTCTTTGTGCCGGGCACGAACAGCTTCACGGATGCAGAGCCACTTCTGCTCTCGATCAAATCCACCTCCTTCGGTGCGATCGGTGCAATGTTGAACTTTGCGGTGGCTTACTTTGTCTCCAACGCGACAGAAGACACGCCGCAAGAGATCAAAGACCTTGTCGAGAGCGTTCGTGTTCCACGCGGCGCAGGTGCAGCCACGGATCACTAAGCCAAGGCTTTGAAAACAAACCTGCCTCCGATACGTCGGGGGCAGGACATTCACATAAAGGGACGGCCCGACATGGCGCTCAGCACTGAGATGATCGCAGATTTTCTGCAAAGCGTGCATCCCTACGACAGTCTCGAGCGTGCCGAACGCCACGCGCTTGCGGCCAGAATTACCCCCCAAACATATGCTCCCGGCGATGATATCTATGAGCTCGGCCAAGGCCTCGAGGCGCTGTTCATCATCTATCGCGGAGAGGTTGCGATCCGCGACGAGACGAGCGCGCCGCTTTCGCAGCTCTCAAAGCGCAACTCCTTTGGCGAGCGCGCGTTGATGCGCGGCGGCGTCGCGGCGACCTCTGCGCGCGCCCTTGGCGATACGGTTCTGCTCGCGCTCCCCACCGCCGATTTCATGGCGCTGCAAAAAAGCAGCGCAGCCGCGCGGCGGTTTTTCGATCGCACACCTGCGCCGCAGCCTGCGAAACCGTCATTGGCAACGCAGCGCGTGGACAGTTTGATGTCCACCCCCGCCCTTTGCTGCACACCCGAAGACAGCGCGCAGCAGGCGGCGCGCATCATGCGCGACGCCCGCGTCTCTGCCCTGTGCGTAACCGAGGGCGAGACACTGCAAGGCATCGTGACCAATCGCGACTTGAGCGGTAAAATTCTGGCGGAAGCGCGCGATTTCGCGACGCCCGTCAGCCAGATAATGACCCCTGCCCCCGTGACGCTGCCGCCCTCTGCCATCGGCTCGGACGTGCTGCATCTGATGATGGAGCGGCGCATCGGCCATGTTCCGATCGTCGCAGCGGGCAAACTCGTTGGCATCGTCACCCAAACCGACCTCACCCGCGTGCAGGCAGTCAATTCAGGCGAAATCGTCGCGGAAATCGCGCGCGCAAACTCGGCAGAGCAGATGGCTTTGGTCACAGCGCGCATTCCGCAGCTTTTGATGCAGCTTACTGCTTCGGGCCTCAGCCATAACGTCGTAACGCGGCTGATCACCGATATTGCCGATGCGGCGACGCGCTGTTTGCTTGCCCTTGGAGAGGCGAAACTCGGCCCGCCGCCTGTTCCCTATCTTTGGCTCGCCTGCGGATCGCAGGGGCGCCAAGAGCAGACGGGCGTTTCGGATCAGGACAATTGCCTGATCCTTCATGATGACATGCGCCCCGAGGATGACGTCTATTTCGAAGCCTTGGCGAATTTCGTTTGTGACGGGTTAAACACATGTGGCTATGTTTATTGCCCCGGCGATATGATGGCGCGCGAGGCGCGCTGGCGTCAGCCGCTACAGGTTTGGCGCAGCTATTTCGAGACATGGATCGCGACCCCCGACAAGGAAGCGCAGATGCTCGCCTCAGTCATGTTCGATTTGCGCGCCATCGGCGGCGATGCCAGCCTGTTTGCGGATTTGCAAAGCAGCACGCTGGAAAATGCGTCGAAAAACTCGATCTTCGTCAGCCATATGATCGCCAATTCCCTGACCCACACCCCGCCTTTGGGGCTGTTTCGCGGCTTTGCGACGCTGCGCGATCGCGAGCACAAGAACCGCATTGACATGAAGCACAACGGTGTCGTGCCCGTGCTCGATCTGGGCCGTGTCTATGCGTTGCAAGGCGGATTGGCACAGGTCAACACACGCGCGCGCCTTGAGGCGGCAGCAGCCGCGGGTGTGCTGTCCCGCTCTGGCGGCGCGGACCTGCTCGCGGCCTATGATTTCATTGCGCAAACGCGGCTCGAACATCAGGCAAAGCAGATCAAAGCCGGGCAAGCGCCTGACAATTTCCTTGCGCCCAGCTCTTTGCCCGACTTTGAGCGAAGTCATCTACGCGACGCATTTGTCGTGGTAAAAACCATGCAATCGGCCCTCGGGCACGGGCGGGGTATGCTCGGATGATCCGCGCGATATCGGGAGAATAATATGTTTGTCGAACTTATAGGTGTGATCTTTGCGGGCATCGCGATGGCGGGTACCGTGATGTTGCTGAACCGCCTTTTGGGCGGGCGCATCCCAAAATGGATGATGCCCGTTGCCGCAGGCCTTGCGATGATCGGCGCAACGGTGTCCAATGAATATACATGGTTCGAGCGCACGCAGGCAGGTCTGCCAGAGGGCATCGAAGTCGTCGCGCGTTTCGAGAAAAAAGGCCTGCTGCGTCCATGGACCTATGCGCGTCCCTACGTCGATAAATTCGCAGCGCTTGATCGCCAATCCTTGCGCCAGCATGCAGAGCAGCCTGATATGAAGCTGCTCGATCTGCTGCTGTTCGGGCGGTGGGCAGCGGTGCAAAAAGTGCCAATGGTCTTTGATTGCAAAGCCGGCGCGCAAGCCGCGTTGATCGAGGGTGCCGAATTTGCCGTAGGCGGCGCGCTGCAAAACGCCGATTGGTTCACGCCCCCGTCGGGTGATCCGGTGCAAAGCGCAGCCTGCGAAAGGGTATAGACATGTTCACCTCGCTCAGTTTGCGTTTGCGGATATTTCTGTTCTTCGCAGCATTCGCTGCGGGCGCTTTGGCGGTGGTGGTTTTGGCGCTTGTGATGGGCCACGCCAGAGGCGGGGGCGGCGCGGGGTTCGTTCAGGCCGGGCTGATCGCGGGCTTCGGAATTCTGGGACTGAGCGCGGGTATCTGGCTTTTGTTCGATGAAAACGTCGCCAAACCGATCGAGCGACTGGCCGCGCAAATGCGCGCCCGCGTGCACGGCGGCGTCAGCGGCGGGCTTGATCTGGAAGCGGCGCGCTATCTTGGCGATCTTGCCCACGCAGCCGAAGCCGTCACCGACGGGCTGGCAAAAGGCGCAATGATCACCGCACAAAGCGTGGCTTTGGCGACGGAGAAACTCGCATCCGAGCGCGAGCGCCTCACCGCGCTTTTAACCGAAATTCCGGTCGCGATGATCATGATCAGCCCGGCCCATAAAATCGTGCTTTATGATGGACAGGCCGCGCAAGCACTGGCGCTGATCGCGCCGCCGCGCCTGCAAGCCTCGATCTTCGACTACCTCGACGAAGCCTGCCTGCGCGCTGCCTATGGGCAGATGGCAAGGACCGGACTTGATGCACCATTCAGCGCAAAAGGCGCGCATGGCGTGCATGAATTCGCAGCGAGCATTAAGCCCCTTGGCGATGCCAAGGGCTATATGCTGGTGCTGGAAAGCGGCGCACATCTGGACCCTGCCGCGCCGCGCCCATTGGTCTACGACTTTGATCTTCTGGAGGACCCGGAAAGCGAGGTGCTGCTTGAGCGGCCTCTGCGCAGCCTGATTTTCACGGTGTTCGACACGGAAACCACAGGGCTCTTGCCGCATAAAGACGAGATCGTGCAGATCGGCGCAGTCCGCGTCGTGAACGGACGTATCATCGCGGGCGAGACACTGGATATGCTGGTCAATCCTGGAATGTCAATTCCGCGCAGCGCCACCCAAATTCACAAGATCAGCGATCATATGGTGGCTGGCGCGCCGCCCATCACAGAAGTCGCACGCGAGTTTCACGGCTTCGCGCGCGACTCGGTGATCGTCGCGCATAACGCGCCTTTCGACATGGCGTTTCTGCGCCGCCATGCGCAAAGTACAGGTGTACAATGGACCCATCCGATTTTGGATACGGTTTTGCTTTCTGCGATTATTTTTGGTCAAAGCGAAGAGCACACGCTGGATGCGCTGTGTAATCGATTGGACGTGAGCATCGAAAAGCGGTTGCGCCACACCGCGATTGGGGATGCAGCAGCGACGGCGCAGGTGCTGTGCAAGCTCTTGCCCATGCTTGAGGCCCGCGGCCTTGCAACGCTGGGCAAGGTGATCGAAGAGAGCCGCAAACACGGGCGACTGCTCGATGATGCGAATGTGTAAATGGTTTCTGATCCGCTAGGCGGATCCGACCGGCGTGGGGGCCAGCCCCCACACCCCCGAGGTATTTAAAGACCGAAGAAGCGGGCAGGTTCAGGGATGTTTAAGCCGCTCGAGGACTTCGACGCCCTGCATCTTCAGGAAATGGAGGATGTCGATAAAGACCCAGTTTTCAGCGAGCTTGTCGCCCTCGCGGCGGTATAGATCGACGATGCGCATCTGCGCATCCACAGACGAGGCCGTTAGGCCAAGAAAGCCGCCCGCATTGCGCATGGTGAGGCTGGGATAGCCGAAGAAGCCACCATAACGGCCCTCGGCGAAGCGGCATTGATGGCCATTGTGGCGGATAAATTCGAGACCGTTCTCGAACGCGTTGGTATGGCCGCGTTTGTAGCCGTCACGCCACGCGCTCGCACCGATGCCTGCGGGGCCGAACCAGCACATATCCTCATGCCAGAAGCGCGCAAGATGCTCGTGCGGGCTTTGAACACCCTCGCTCACAAGCTCTGCTACCATGGCATTGATCAACTGAAGCGTTTGCGCGCCTTGCTCTGGCGGCTGCACTTCGAGCAGATTTCCATCCTGCGTGCGCGGTGCGGGCGTCATGATTTCAGCGCCTGTGGAGATGGGCAAAGGGCGCAGTCCCGCTTGGTGGATTACGCCCAGAATATCGCAGAAGGCGGCGGTCTCGGCGATGACGCCATTCTCTATGCGGTGAAACTCTGCATAGCGCAGGAACGTCATTTTTCGCGTCGCTGGAATGGTCAGCCAATCAGCGTCGAAATTACCCAGAAGGTGGCCCATTTGCACCACCCAAACGCTATCGCCTGCATCGATGAAATTGTCCCCAGCGAGCAACATATCCGGGCGGCGCTGGATCGGGGTTAGCGCAGATTTAAGCGGGGTCCAGAACGCCTCTGCAACTGCCTGCGCGCCGCGCAGTTCATTGAACGGGTGCATGCCGCGCCACAGAAAATCGGGGGCGCAAAACTCTGCCAAGACTTTTGCGCAGTCCTGCGGGTTTGCCGCATCAAGCGCCGCATAAAATGCAAGCACATGGGCTTTGGCAGCTTGAAGATCGCTCATGAGTGCGCCTCGCGCATGCGGGCCAGCACATCGAGGCCCTGCTGGTTCAAATAGTGCAACATGTCGATGAATATCCAGTTTTCCGCCAGCTTGTCACCCTCGCGGCGATACATGTCCACCACGCGCATTTCGGCCTGCACATCGTTTTTAGGCTGGCCCATATAGCCGCCCCCATTTTGCACCGACAGGTTCGGCCACCCGAAGAAACCACCGAAATTGCCTTCGGCAACGCGCGACAGATGCCCAACAAACTGACGATTCTCCAAGCGCGTGCGAAACGGGCCGGAGTGCTGTTCGATATAGCGCGGAATCGTATAGCTGGCACCGATACCAGTGGGACCGGACCAGGTCATATCGCGCGTCCATGTGTCGGCAAGCTCGTCCTCGAAACTGGCAAAGCGCGTGCGGTTCACGTTGATATTGTCGCACATGCGATCGATGAGGTAGAGCGTCTGCGCACCCTCGCCCGCATCCTGCGCGTCATAAAGTAAACCGCCACCGCCGCGCGGGCCAGGCGCAATCATGAACTGGCCAGTCTGGTGCGGCACGGCGATGATGCCCGCTTGGCGCATCATATGCAGGATGTCGCAGAAAAACGCGCTTTGCACGATTTGGCCGTCCTCGACGCGGTTAAATTCAGCATAGCGCAGGAAGGCCAGTTTGCGCGTAGCCGGAATATCCAGCCAAGGCTGCATCCAGTTGCCCATCAACTGACCCATTTCCACAACCCAGACCGCGCCCGCATCGCCCTTTTCGCTTTGTCCTGCGATAAAGATATCGGGGCGGCGTTGCAGCGGCCCCATCGCGCGTTTCAACGGATCCCAGAAAAGTTCTGCAACCGCCTGCGGTCCAGCTTGCTCATGAAACGGGTGCATGCCGCGCCAATCCAGATCGCGCACCATGAAAGGCGCGATCGCCTGCGCACTTTGGCCCGCAGGACTTGTGTCCAGCGCAGCCTGATAGGCGCGCACAAGTGTTTTTTGCTCTTGAAAGGCGCTCACGCCGTTATCCTTTTTGAAGAAGAATTTGCTTCCAAACCGAAGTTTCATCTAGAACCACGATTTCCTCGCGCAAGCCCCATGGACCGAAATAGGCATGCGCGAAGCCCATGACATAGACCTCTGCGCCCGTTGGAGCGCCAAACATGCCAAGCCCGTCGTGCGCGCCGTGCAATGCAAAGCGGATCGCCGCGCGCGGACTAAGATCATTGCCATCCATGCCGATCTGATGCTCGATGGTGAAATCCGCATTCGGAAAGGCGCTGCGCAGCCCGATCCAGAACCGCTCTGCCTGTGCATGGCCGCGTGCCTCGGCGCCGCCGGGATAGCTAAGGCGGCACGCGCGATCATAGTCGCGCTGCACCGTCGCCACATCGGCGCGCATCAGGTTTTGCAGAATGTCCGCGTAGCGCTGTCCGGCCTCGTGAGCGTTGCCGCACCCCTGATAGGGACCGGCGATATCCTGATCTGGCGTAAAGGGTCGTTTGGCGTACTCGACACCGCCCTCGCGCGCTATCGCAGCGCGTGCGAACTCTTCAGGGGATATCCCGAGTTGGCGGCAGATCGCACCTTGATCGCGCGCAAGCCATTCATCATCGATCTGGTTATTCTTGGCGTGGCAATCTGCAATCGCGCGAAAAGTCACCGGCTGGTTCGCCGCGACGCCGAACTGGCCCTCGTTCATGTAATGTGCGGTGCACAGCGAGCGGTGCGAGGACAGCATCCCGGCCTCGGGCGTGCCGGACCAGATCACATCCTCGGCCAAAAGCACGCGGTCGGGAAATTCGTGCAAGGTCGCGAGCGTACCGTTGCGCACCTCTCCCCGTCCGACCCCGATACCGGAGGACAAACGGAATATCAGGTTTTCACCGTACCAGTCATCGAGGCGAGCGATGCCGCGCCCTTCCCAAATATCATGGGTGATCTGGATGATGTAATCGGGGAAATCGGCGAAACGATCTTCAAAACCTTGCATCTAATCTAGCCTTTCACAGCACCTGCAGTCAGACCTGAAACGATCTGGCGCTGGAAAAACATTACGAGGATGAACAGCGGCGCGGTGGCGGACACGACCGCTGCAACGGCAAACATCACATTGCCCTCGGTCTGCGTCGTGCCAAGAAAGCTGGCAATTTTCGGCACCATCGTCTGGTTCTCTTTGTTGAGCAGCATCGTGGTCACGGCAAAATCGTTGTAGGCCAGCAGGAAGCTGAACAGACCCGTCGTGATCACGCCAGGCCACATCACGGGAATGATCACATGGCGGAAAGCCTGGAATTGCGTACAGCCATCGACCTTGGCGCTTTCGTCCAAGTCCTTTGGGATCTTCATGAAAAAGCTGTGCAGCATCCAAAGCGTGAAAGGTTGGTTGATCGCGACAAGCACGATAATCGCTGTGGGCAGGTAGCCCCAGACGTTGTATTCAAAGAAGGGCGGCAAGTAGCCCGAGACCAGCGTGATCGGCGGCATCGCGCGGAAAATCAGCGCCGTCATCAAGAGCCAGAACGTATAGCGGTAGCCCGAGCGCGACAGTGCGTATCCGCCAAGCGTGCCAAGCGTCAGCGAGATGCAGACCACGAACACGCAAACGATAGCCGTGTTCATGAAGGCGCGCCCGAAGTTCTCCTGCACCCACGCGCCCTCATAGCCTGCACCGGTGAAAGCGGAACCGTGGACTGCAATTGTGCGATCGCCGGTGATCGCATTGGTCCAGTCGGCGATAGAGAAGAAATCAAGTTCGACCTTGAAAGAGCCCCAGAGCGTCCACAGGAACGGAAACGCGGCCATCAAGAGCCAGATGATGATGAAGCCTGTCGAGAAGATGCGAAGACCCGTCGACTGGCGGTTCAAAACAGATGAGGACATGGGATCAGGCCTTCTGATTGAAGTCGCGCCAAGTGCGAACCAGCACGGGCGACAAGAGGATTGCGACGCAGATGATCGTCAGAACAGATGTGGTCGCGGCAGAGGCGAGAAGCTGGGTTTCACCGCTGAGATCATTGAAAATGATCCAACTGAGCGAGGTTGCATGCGCTTCGGCGTTGAAACCGACGATCGGCTCGAAGACGCGAAAATTATCCATGATCTGAATGAGCGCCACAAAGGTCACAAGGGGCATCAGATGCGGGATGGTCACATATTTGATCTGTTGCCAACGCGACGCACCGTCGATGCGGGCCGCTTCCAGCGTTTCGCTCGGCAAGGTTTGCAGGCCTGCATAGAAGACGACGAAGGCGAAGGGTGCCGAGCTCCAGATGCCGTAAACAATCAGCATGACCCACGTCAGCCCCGTCGAGGCCTTAAGTGAAAGGTCCGGATCCCCCGCGGCCCACTGGATGAATGTGCCGATAATTCCGCGGCTGTCAATCATCCAGAACAGGATCAGCGAGCCAATCAGCGGTGTTACGATCATTGGCAGCAGTGAGAAGAAAATCACGAAGCCTTTGAGATATTTATTAAGAGAATTGGCCCCGATTGCGATGGCGAAGCCAAGGATGATCAACATGGGCGTAACCGTGAACGTGTAGGTTAACGTGAAAGCCATGGCGCGGTAAAAGGGCAAATTGCCCAGTTTCTTGCGAAATTCGCCGAATGTCGCGCTCTCGCGCCAAGCCTGCACCACTTCGGAAATCGCAAGGTGGCCACGATCAAAGTAAATATCGAGGCCGACGAATTTGCCCAGCGGTGCGGCTTCTTTGAGCGCAGCGCTCGCATCTTGATCAATGGTGGTCTCTTCCTTGCAGCCGAAGGGGCCGCAATTTTCGACGATGCGGAAGACCTGATCGTGCGGCGTGTGAACCGACTGGATGATGACGGAAATAATTGGAAGTGCGATGAACAACAACATCGCGATGGCGGTCGGTGCGAAGAAGGCAAGGAATGTCTTGTGGCGCATGGGGTTTGCCCTTCAATTCGCGGGTTTGCTCGGGGGAAGGGCAAGGCAGAGCAGCTTGCGCCCATCTTGAGCGATATGAGTAGGAAACGGCGGGCCCGAAACAGGCCCGCCGCATGAGATGGTTTACTTGAGGAAACCGGATTCTTTCGCAGCTGCCGTGTAGGCCGCTTCGACATCTGTCAGAGCTTGCTCTGCGCTTTCCTTGCCTTGCATGAAGTCGGAAAGCTCAGCGCCAAGTGCCGTGTGCAAAAGGCCCTGGTAGGGCAACATCGGATATGGCACCGCGCCGGAGGCTGCTGTAGCGAACACGCCCGCAGCTGCTGGTGTCGGCTCGTAGCCGTCGATCAGCCAAACCGCTTCCTTGGATGTGGTTTCATCCAAAATAGCAGGCGAAATACCGTTCTTCATCGCGATGAACGTCGCTTCCGCATCTTCGTCAGAGATGTTCTTGGCCACTGTCCAGCCGTCCCACCAGAGCGTTGTCGCTGGTGTTTCACCGCCACCGACCGTCAAAGGACCGCCGAGCATCGTCGCATCTAGGATGTCCTGCGGAAAGCCGTCTTCGGCATTCCATGCACCCGCGCGCGAGCCCCACATGTTCATCAGTGCGGCATTGCCCGCTTTCCACTCTGCGCCAGCGGCGTTGGAGTCGTGCGTGAGGAAGTCGGGGTTCATGTACTCCGAAAGCGCCTTCATCATTTCAAGAGCGGCAACGCCGGCCTCGTTGTTGACGGAAACTTCGGCTGTACCTGGCTTGAAGAACTCGCCGCCGTGGCCGATGTACATGTTGTTGAACTCTTGCGCGAGGTTCCAGCCCGCCTTGTAAGAACCGCTGATGGGGTTCTCGAGGATGCCCTGCTCGCGAATCATTTTCGCGGCAGCAAGCATTTCTTCATATGTCGTAGGCGCTTCGACGCCGATCTGCTCCAAGATGTCGGAGCGCGCGACGAGGTGCTGCGCGTTGGCCATGAAGGCAACTGCCATGACTTTACCGTCGACCGTGATCAGCTGGTTTTTCTTCAGATCAGCGCCGTGCTTGGCGACCAGATCATCGAGCGGGCGAATCACGTCTTCGTTGATCAGCGCCACGATGGATGAGTTCGCGACGATCGCAGCCGTGTACTCTGCGGGCGTGCCCTGCATGCCGGCCAGATTGATTTTCTGGTGATCCGCCGTGAGGTTGGATTTGACCTCGACCATTTCGTTGCCGCAGGCCTGAGCGTTGCGCGCAACAGTCTAGATTGCCGGAAATTCGTTGCCGATAATGCTGACACGGCCGTTTTCCAGCTTGCAGCCATGGCCATCGGCCATTGCGATCGAACCGACTGCGCACAACGCTGTCGTCAGTGCGATTTTGTTAATGAGTGACATCTCGTTCTCCCTATCGTCATTTGGCTTTGTTTGTAGCCTATTCCGCAACGTGTCACGAAGTATGCACACACGCCACGTCTTCTTTGGCAGTCACCACAGACAGGCTACCGCTTTGCATACCTTTGCAATCCTTGCGGCATTGCGCAACAGAAATTTTTTGAACGCCATATGGGAATTTCTGTTATTTCTAGAGAAACACAGCAGTTGCAATGCAAGCCAATGCTGGCTAGCGTTTGCAAACGTATTCAAAATGAGGCAGGCGATATGGCTGAAATTCAACTGAAAAGTGTCGGCAAGCGCTGGGGCAACTTTGTCGGTGTCAAAGATTTCAACCTGACGATCGCAGATCAGGAGTTCCTTGTTTTGCTTGGACCTTCAGGCTGCGGCAAGACCACGACGATGCGCATGATCGCAGGCCTTGAGGACGTCACAGAGGGTGACATTCTGGTGGATGGCAAGCGAATCAACGACCTTGATCCAAAAGACCGCGACGTGGCGATGGTGTTCCAGTCCTACGCGCTCTACCCCAATATGAACGTTTACGAGAATATTCGCTTTCCTTTGAAGGTGCGCGGCATACCCAAAGACCAGCATGATGAAAAAGTGCGCCGCGCCTCTGCAATGGTCGAACTTGATGAATTTCTGCACCGCAAACCTGCCGAATTGTCCGGCGGCCAGCGCCAGCGCGTCGCCCTTGCCCGCGCGATCGTGCGTGAACCCAACGTGTTCCTGATGGACGAGCCGCTCTCGAACCTCGATGCGAAACTGCGCGTCTCTACGCGTGCGCAGATCAAGAACCTCAGCCATGAATTGAAAGTCACGACGATCTACGTCACGCACGACCAGATCGAAGCCATGACCCTCGCTGACCGCGTCGTCGTGATGAGCAAAGGCATCGTGCAGCAGGTCGGCACACCGACTGATATCTACGATCGCCCCGCCAATGCGTTTGTTGCAGGCTTCATCGGCTCACCCGCCATGAACCTTGTGCACGGTGATCTGAGCGGCGGCACTTTCACTGCGGACCGCCTTACGGTCACCGGTCTGAACAAAGATCTGAGCGGACGCGTGACCCTGGGCTTTCGCGCCGAAGATGCCGCGATTGCAGACGGATCTGCCGAATTAAATGCCAAGGTCTATTCGCTCGAACTCCTTGGGGACGCGACGATGGTCACTGCAAAGGTCGCAGATGGTACTTTGGTTTCGGTCAAAGCGCATAAGGACTTCCGTATCAAGATTTCCGACCCCATTTCGGCAAGCATTCCGGCAGATATTTGTCATCTGTTCGATGCCGAAACCGGCGATCGGATTGATTGAAACTGCCAGCCGACAGGTATCTTCTGAGGTTTTGAAAAACGCACGTTCGCAAGGGCGCGCGTTTTTTATATGAGCCCATCCGCCCTGCCACCTCCCAAGCGCTTGCCAAGCCTGACGCTCAGCGCCACACTTGGCCTATCCATGGAAAAAATAAGCACAATTTTTCAGCGCACCGACAAAGAGGCCCAAATGAGCACAGCTTGCATTTTATGCGCCGCGATAACCGGCTCCGTGCCCACCAAGTCAGACAACCCCGCCGTGCCGATCAGCGTTACCCAGCAAGTGGAAAGCACGCACGAAGCCTTTGAAGCGGGTGCAAGCATTTGCCACGCACATGTGCGCAACGATGACGAAAGCCCAAGCTCCGATCCTGAAAAATTCGCCCGTCTGAAAGAGGGTGTTGAAAAGCACTGTCCAGGCATGATCATCCAGTTTTCTACCGGTGGGCGTTCCGGTGCGGGCCAGGCGCGCGGTGCAATGCTCTCGCTGCGCCCCGACATGGCCTCGCTTTCCGTCGGTTCGAACAATTTCCCAACGCGGGTTTACGAGAACCCGCCAGCACTGGTTGATTGGCTTTGCGGCGAAATGCAGACCTACGACATAAAGCCAGAAATCGAGGCTTTTGACCTTAGCCATATTTTTCAAGCCGCTTTGCTGTTCGAACGTGGGCGCATCAAAGCTGTGCCTTATGTGCAATTCGTTATGGGCGTGAAAAACGCGATGCCCGCAGATCGCGCCGTCTTTGACTTTTATCGCGCAACTGTCGCGCGATTATTTGGCGCGCAGGCACCTTGGTGCGCTGCTGGTGTTGGAGCAAATCAGATCGTGCTGAATGAATGGGCGATTTCCACAGGCGGCCATGCACGTGCAGGTCTCGAGGACAATGTGCGCCTTGATCGCGGCAGGCTCGCCCCGTCCAACGCCGCCCTGATCAAGCGCGCGGCCGACCTATGCGAGAAATACGAACGCCCCGTCGCCTCGCCTGCTCAGGCACGCGCCATTTTGGGCCTCAGAACCTCTTAGCCCTCAGCGCGGCGAAGTCGCATGCAAGGTCCAGCACCACGCCTCGAAAAGACGAAATAACAAACCGAATAGAAGGGGTTTTGGTGGCGGTGCAGGGATTTGAACCCCGGACACGCGGATTATGATTCCGCTGCTCTAACCAACTGAGCTACACCGCCAACAGGGCTGCGAGATACTGCAGAGCAAAACCCCCGTCAAGTTAGAAAAACGCAGCTTCGACGAATAAGCTAGGCACTGGAATGTCTGCTGCTGGACGCGCGTGCGATTGCGGCGGGGGGAAGGGCGTTGGCTTTCACGATCGCCCAGATTTTCTGACCGATCTGAAGCTGCATTTGTGTTAATGCCCGCCCTGTCACACGCGCAATCAGACGGTCCGAGCCAGAGCGCAGCGCAACCGCAACGCCCGGCCCCGTACCGACGTGAATGCCCGTGACTACTGCCTCAAGTGCATTTTGCGATGACAGGCCCACAGGGGCGGAAAGGGACAGAATTACATCCTGCGCGCGCACGCGCATGCGGACCTGCCGCCCGATCGACGCATCGACGCGGGGCACATGCAACAGCCCCGCACTCAGCCGGATCGCGCTTAGTCCGTCCTGCGCATGGCTTTCGATCACCCCTTGCAAAAGCGAGCCTGCATCTTGCACGCCAATCAGTTTGACATTCTCCGGATCCGCCAGAACATCTTCGGCCACCCCTTGCACCGCGCAATTGCCATCGCGCACGATCACCAATGTATCGGCCAGCCGCACGATCTCGGACATATCATGAGTGACGTAGATCATCGGAGGTCCGCCTTGCGCACGCAGTTGCTCAAGATAGGGCAGGATCTCTTCCTTGCGCTCCAGATCCAGCGCCGCAAGTGGTTCGTCCAATAGCAAAAGGCGCGGGTTGCTGAGCAAAGCGCGGCCCAGCGCCACGCGTTGCTTTTCGCCTCCCGACAGGGCAGCAGTGCGCCGGTTCAGCAAAGCGCCAATCCCGAGAACCTCGATCAGATCACTGCGCCTTGTTGCACCAAGCGGCCCGTCGACGGCAAAGCGGGCGCCAAAATCAAGATTGCGGGCAACGCTAAGGTGCGGAAACAAACGCGCATCCTGAAACACATAACCAATACGCCGCCTGTGCACCGGCTGGTTGACCTTTTGCGTGCTGTCAAAGAGCACGGTATCATCAAGCGTGATGCGTCCGCCCTGCGGGGTTTGCAGCCCTGCAATCATATTGATCAGCGTTGTTTTCCCGCTGCCGGATCGCCCGAACAAAACGGTAGTGCCCACAGCTGCGCTCATTCTTGCGTCGAGCGCAAAGGCACCGAGTTGGCATTGGATATCCACCTCTAGCTTCATGCGCCGCTCACCCGCGTTGCCGCGCGCCGCACAAGCGCTTCGGAGATCGCCAGGGCCGCGATTGAAATCGCCACTGAAAGCAGGATCAGGCGAAGCGCTGCACTTTCTCCGCCGGGCACTTGCAAAAGCGTGTAAATCGCAGAGGGCAAGGTTTCGGTTTGCCCCGGGATCGAGGCGACAAAGGTGATCGTTGCTCCAAATTCGCCCATCGCCTTGGCGAACCCCAGAACCGTGCCCGCCAGAATGCCCGGGCTGATCAGTGGCAAGGTGACATGCCAGAACACCGCCATGCGCGGCGCTCCAAGCGTTGCTGCGGCCTCTTCGAGTTTGCGATCTACTGCTTCGAACCCGAGCCGGATCGCGCGCACCATCAAGGGAAATCCCATCACTGCCGCGGCAAGCGCAGCGCCGCTCCAGCGAAAGGCAAGCGTAATCCCGAAAACATCGAAAAGCATCGCGCCAATCGCGCCTTGCTTGCCGAACAGCAAAAGCAGAGCGTAACCCGTGACGACCGGAGGCAAGACCAGCGGTAAATGCACCGCGATGTTCAGCAGTGCCTTGCCTTTGAACGTGCAGCGCGCCAGGAGCCATGCCACAAAAATAGCGATTGGAAGGCTTAGCAATGTCGCCGTGACCGCCACTTTAAGCGAAAGCGCGACGATCGTGATCTCCGCTGCGGTCAAACTCATTTGCAGCGCTCTTTTTGTGCTGCGGGTACAGGGGCAAAGCCACTGCGCTGGAAAATATCACCGGCCGAGGCAAGGGCCAGCGCAACGCTCTGCACATTTTGCCCATCAGCACCATCAAGGCGCGCCATGTGATACCGGATCACAGGGTACGCGCCCAGAGGCGGGGTAAACAACGCACGCACGCGCGGCTCGGCAAAAACATCGCTGGCATAAACAAACCCAAGCGGTGTTTCGCCGCGCGCAACCAGCGCCAGCGCCAGGCGCACATTGGAGGTTTGCGCCATATGCGGCGTCAGCTGCGCAAGCCAGCCCTGCCCCTCCAGATAGGCTGCTGTATATTGACCCGCAGGCACCGTTTCCAATTGCCCCACTGCAAGCCGCCCACCTGCAAGCGCAGCGATGATATCCTCGGCGCTCTGGATCTGTATGTCGCGGGCTCCGCTCGCCCCCGCAAGAACCAAAGTGTTCGCAAGCAAATGGCACCGTGTATCCTTGGCAAGCAAATCCTGCGCAGCCAGCCAGTCCATCCACTCGCCATGCGCGAGGATGACGATATCCGCACGCGCACCCTGCGCCACCTGCCGCGCAATTGCAGCGCTTCCACCATAGGCAGCGACCGCATCCAGCTTACGGGTTTCGATCACCTCGTCCAACGCGCTCTTCAGGCTGGACGCAGCAAAGATCGCGACAGGCTCCGCCCGAAGTGGCAGAGCCATTAGGAGCACGCAAAAGCCGGCGCCAAAAATATTGCTAAATCCTGTCATAGCGCGAGTATTTAGAAAGCGCAGGGCACGTGCAAGCGCCGCTTGCGTGCGTGCGGCCTGCGCGCTAGGCCTGCGCGTGAAGAAACTGCGCCGGAGCCGCTTTCGCGCTATGCTGATATACCGCATTCTCATAACGCTGCTTGCGCCCTTGCTCGCCGTTGCTCTGGCGATGCGCGTGCTGGCCAAAAAGGAAACCATAGATGATTTGCGCGAACGCTTGGGGCTATGGAAACGCCTACCAAACGGCAAAGTCATCTGGATACACGGGGCATCCAACGGCGAGCTGCGCGCGGCGCAAACGCTGATCCAAGCGCTTGGGGCGCGCCACGCCGGCACAACAATTTTGATCACCTGCAACACGACGACGGCGCGCCGCATGGTGCGCAATTGGGGTTTGAGCCGCGTGGATGCACGGCTTGCGCCTTTGGATTTGCGCTGGATTTACAGTCGGATGGCTGCGCGCATAAATCTGCAGCAATTTATCCTGTTGGAGGCGGATTTCTGGCCAAACCGCATTCTTGCCTTCAAACACAAAGGCATTGCCACCGCGCTGGTCGCCGGGCGATTGTCCCGCAAAAGCGCAGCCGGTTGGGCGCGTTTCAGCGCAATCTCCGAAGCAATGTTCCGTGCGTTCGATCTGATCTGCGCACAGGATGATGCTTCTGAAAAAAGCCTGCTGGCGCTTGGTGCAAGGCCCGGCGCAATTGGCACTCAGATCACGCTCAAATCATTTTATCACGCCGATACTGTCCCTTTGCCACATACGCAACGTCGCGAGGTCTGGCTTGCCGCATCAACCCATGAGGGCGAGGATGAAATCCTTTTGAACGCCCATCTCGAGGCGCGCAAAACAATTCCCAACCTGCGTATGATCCTGGCACCGCGCCACCCCAAACGCGCCCCGCACATTGCACGGCTGGCGCAAGGTCTCGGGCTTCGGATCGCGCTGCGCAGCGAGGGCGCGCAATTGGACGATCCATGCGACGTTTTTCTTGCAGACACACTTGGCGAGATGGATCTCTGGTACCGCGCCGCAGGTGTGTGTTTCGTCGCCGGTTCGCTCGTTGCCAAAGGGGGGCACACGCCGTTCGAGCCCGCCTTTCACGAGTGCGCGCTGCTACACGGCGCGCATCTGGAAAATTTTGCACAGCCCTATGCAGACCTTGCGAAATGCGGCGGTGCACAGCTTTGTACGAACAAGCACGAAATAGCCCAAGCGCTTCTTGCATTGACGCACCAAGACGCCGCGAGCGTGCAACGTGCAAATGCGCACACAGCATTGGCGCAGACCCACCAAGACCTCGATGCGGTGCTAAATGCGCTAGATCAACTGTCAAAGCCTTGATAGAATGCACAAATCCAAGCCGAAACTCCAAAAGAACACATCTGCAAACCACATTGCGAAATCGATGAAAGAACAGCGCTCTCACAGCAAACCTTTTGCACCCATCGACATGCAGGGGGCCAAAAAGACCGGACTGCGCACGCAATTCGCTGCGCTGTGCTATCGCATGCGTAAGGGAAAGCCCGAGATCCTGCTTGTTACCAGCAGACGCACGCGGCGCTGGATCATTCCCAAAGGCTGGCCGCAAGACGGCATGCGCCCGGCCCAAAGCGCCGCAATCGAAGCGCTGGAAGAAGCAGGGGTCGAGGGCAAGACAAACGATGTGACCCTCGGTTCGTTTTCCTACACCAAACAGCATATTTCGGGTCGCGCGCTGCCCTGCGTCGCATTGGTCTATCCTTTGAAGGTCAAGACGGTCCATGAGCGCTATCGCGAAGTAAAACAACGCAAGCGCAAATGGTTTTCACCCGCTCAGGCCGCCCGCAAAGTGAGCGCGCCCGAGCTTGCGCATATTATTCGTAGCTTTGATCCGGGCAACCCAACCTAATTGCGCGTACGGCATGATTTATGTCGACGTGAAACACTCGGGGCGATACTCTTATACCATGATCCAATACTCTCTTAAATGTAGCGATGGCCACCGTTTTGACAGCTGGTTTCAATCAGCCTCGGCCTTCGACAAGCTCAAAAGCGCAGGGCTGGTTACCTGTGCGGTTTGCGACGTATCGCAGGTCGATAAGGTGTTGATGGCCCCCGCAGTGCGCCCCGCGCGCAAAAGCGAAGGCAGCGCCGCGAGCACCAAGGGCGAAAAGAGCGCGCCTGCGGCCGCCAAACCTGGACCATTGTCCGCCCCCGCCAGCCCTGCAGAGCAGATGATTGCGGAAATGCGCCGCAAGGTTGAAAGCAGCAGCGAATACGTGGGCAAGGATTTTGCATCACAAGCCCGCGCCATGCACGACGGCGACACGCCGGAAAAAGCGATCTACGGCGAAGCTAAACTAGATGACGCACGCAAATTGCTGGAGGATGGCATCCCCGTGTTGCCGCTACCCTTCCGCCCGAGCGGAAAGGACAATTAATGCAGGTCATCATCACAGGAGCCAATCGCGGCATCGGCGCGCGCATGGCCGAGCAGCTAAGCGCGCGCGGCGACAGCGTTCTGGCCACCTCGCGCAGCAGCGGGGGAGCCGGCGCTACGCTCGATGTCAGCCAGCCTGCACAAATCACCGCGTTTGCCCAGCGTTATGACACGGCGCTCGATCTGCTGATCTGCAACGCAGGGGTTTATCTGGACAAGGGGCATGATACGGAGAGCGGCTATGATCCGCAGCTTTGGGCCGATACATTTGCCGTCAACGTCACCGGCGTTTTTCTGACCGTACAGGCGCTTTTGCCAGCGCTTGCGCGCAGCAAAGCGCCAAAGGTGGCGATCATCGCGTCGCAAATGGGCTCCTCCGAGCGCGCGGGCGGCAATGGGTTCATCTATCGCGCCTCCAAAGCGGCGGCGGTCAACCTAGCTTGCAATCTGGCGCTGGAATTGAAACCCAAAGGCATCGCCGTGGGGGCCTATCACCCCGGCTGGGTGCAGACAGACATGGGCGGCATAGATGCTGATATCGACGCGGCCACCTCTGCCGCAGGATTGATCGCCCGCTTTGATCGTCTCAGCCTCGATCACACGGGCGTCTTTGAAAACTACGACGGCGCGATCATCCCTTTTTAGGGGCGAAAGATCGCAGCTGCGCCTGCCCTCTTGCCCTTGACCGCGACGCCACGTAAACGCTGCGCAACCTTTCCTAACCGAGGCGCAGCTATGCCCGTTCTCGTCATGAAATTCGGCGGAACTTCCGTCGCCAATCTGGACCGCATCAAGCGGGCTGCAAAACGCGTCGGCGTCGAAGTGGCCAAGGGCTATGATGTGATCGTCATCGTCTCGGCAATGTCGGGCAAGACCAACGAATTGGTCGGCTGGGTCAACGAGACCTCGCCGCTTTATGACGCGCGCGAATATGATGCGATCGTCAGCTCGGGCGAGAATGTCACGGCGGGCCTGATGGCGCTTACCTTGCAGGAAATGGACGTGCCTGCGCGCAGCTGGCAAGGTTGGCAAGTGCCGGTCATGACCACCTCCGCGCATTCCGCCGCAAGGATCGAGGAAATTCCAAGCGACAACATCAACGCGAAATTCGCCGAAGGCATGCGCGTCGCCGTTGTCGCAGGCTTTCAGGGCGTCAGCCCCGAGGGACGCATCACGACGCTGGGGCGCGGCGGATCGGACACCACCGCCGTCGCCTTCGCCGCCGCTTTCAACGCCGAGCGCTGCGATATCTACACGGATGTGGACGGCGTCTATACAACCGATCCACGCATCACCGACAAAGCACGCAAACTCGACAAGATCGCGTTTGAAGAAATGCTGGAACTTGCCAGTCTTGGCGCAAAAGTTTTGCAAACCCGCTCGGTCGAGCTGGCGATGCGCTACAAAGTCAAACTACGCGTTCTCAGCTCTTTCGAGGAGCAATCAGACACAGCAGGCACGATGGTCTGCGCCGAGGAGGAAATCATGGAATCCAACGTCGTCTCCGGCATCGCCTATAGCCGCGATGAAGCGAAAATGACCCTTGTATCGGTCGCGGACCGTCCCGGTATTGCCGCCGCCATTTTCGGGCCTTTGTCCGACGCGGGCGTAAACGTCGATATGATCATTCAGAACATCGCCGAAGACGGGCGCACGGATATGACGTTCTCTTGCCCCACCGATCAGGTGAAACGCGCGGAAAAGGCGATGCAGGATGCGAAAACTTCCGGCGAGATCAATTTCCACGATCTGATTGCGGACACGAATGTCGCCAAGATCTCCGCCGTTGGCATCGGCATGCGCAGCCAATCGGGCGTCGCGGCAAAGATGTTCAAGACCTTGAGCGACGAGGGCATCAACATAAAAGTCATCGCCACCTCTGAGATCAAGATTTCCGTACTTGTGGACCGCAAATATATGGAGCTCGCGGTGCAGGCCTTGCACGACGCCTTCGAGTTGGAAAAACCGGCCTAAGCTGCACGCGCGTTTACAAAGAAAAGTAGGCCAGCCACCAACCCACTATCACACGGGGGCCAGCCCACACACGCATCATAAAGTGGGGGCCAGTTCCCACACCCCCGGGACATTTTTAGCCAGGAACAAAAGCCCGAAAATCGGGCATGTTTCCGCACGAACGCATTTGCATTGCTTTGCGAGCGTCTTTGCCTCTCCCCTTCCCGGACCGCATCGCATATAGGTTGCATCGAAATAGGGCGGCGCAGACGCACCGCCGTAGTTCTGCCGGAGGGACGGGAACAGCAATGCCGCATGGACGTGAAACCGAAAGCCGTAAATTGCTTGGCAGATTGCGCGACGCCCTTGCAGAAGAAGGCGACGGCCAACAGCGGCTAGACAAAGTCACCAAACTCATCGCCACCTCGATGCAGAGCGAAGTCTGCTCGATCTATCTGTTTCGCGACCCCGAAACGCTGGAGCTTTGCGCCACCGAGGGTCTGAACGCAGGCGCCGTGCATCAAACCCGTATGAAACTGGGAGAAGGCCTTGTGGGGCGCGTCGCCAAGACCTCCAAGACCGTCAACACGGCAGACGCCCCGAACGAGCGCGGCTTTCGCTTCATGCCTGAAACGGGCGAGGAAATCTATTCCTCCTTCCTTGGCATTCCGATCCAGCGGCTTGGCGAGAAGCTGGGCGTCTTGGTGGTTCAATCCAAGGCCTCGCGGCTGTTTTCGTCGGACGAACTCTACGCGCTCGAAGTGGTCGCGATGGTGCTGGCCGAAATGACCGAGCTTGGCGCCTTCCTTGGCGAGGGCGAAGCGCTGTCCGCGCGCCATAAGCAACCGGTTTTGCTCCGCGGTACCACAGCGCAGGAAGGCACGGCGCAGGGCCATGTCTGGCTGCACGAGCCACGCGTCGTCGTCACCAATGTGATCGCGGAAGACCCAGAAACCGAGACCCAGCGCCTGCGCGAGGCGGTCGACACGTTGCGCGTCAGCGTCGACAAGCTGCTTGCAGGCGCAGCGGGGGGCGACGGAGAGCAACTGCAAGTGCTCGAAGCATATCGCATGTTCGCCAACTCAAAGGGCTGGATGCGCCGCATGGAGGAGGACATCAACAACGGTCTCTCTGCCGAGGCAGCCGTCGAAAAAGAGCAAACTCAGGCGCGCACGCGCATGGGCCAGGTTAGCGATGCCTATTTGCGCGAGCGTCTGCACGACCTTGACGATCTGTCCAACCGCCTGCTGCGTATTCTTACCGGCCAAGGGCGCGAAACGGGCGCTGACCTGCCTGCCGATCCGGTGCTGGTCGCGCGTAACATCGGACCGGGCGAGTTGCTGGAATACGGGCGCTCCCTAAGGGGCATCGTGCTCGAGGAGGGCTCTGTCGGCAGCCATGCGGCGATCATTGCGCGCGCCCTTGCGATCCCGCTCGTGGTGCATGCAGAAAACGTTACGCGCGAGGCATTGAACGGCGATCATATTATGGTTGACGGCGATCAGGGCATCGTGCATCTGCGCCCCGATGATACGGTCGCGGCCGCCTTTCGCGACAAGATGGCAATGCAGGCGGACGCGCAGGAACGCTATTCAGCGATCCGCGACAAGCCCGCGACAACCGCCTGCGGCACCACGATCGAGCTGTGTATGAACGCCGGGCTCATGGCCGATCTGCCCTCGCTCGAGAGTTCCGGAGCCAGTGGCGTGGGCTTGTTCCGCACGGAGCTTCAGTTCCTTGTGCGCAATCAAATGCCGAAACGATCCGAACTGAGCGCGCTCTACAGCCGCGTTCTGGACGCGGCCAGCAACAAGCGTGTGGTGTTTCGCACGCTCGATATCGGGTCGGACAAAGTGCTGACCTATATGAAGCCCAATGACGAGCCGAACCCCGCGATGGGCTGGCGCGCAATCCGCGTCGGGCTTGATAAACCGGGCGTCATGCGTATGCAGTTGCAAGCGCTTTTGCGCGCTGCGGCAGGCCGGTCCTTGACGGTGATGTTCCCCTTCGTCGCACAGTATAGCGAATATGTGGCGGCAAAGGCCGAAATGGAAAAGGCGCTTGAGCGCGAACGCCGCCTTGGTCATCCCATGCCCTCCAAGCTGGAAATCGGCGCGATGCTGGAAACCCCCTCGCTCGCGTTCGCGCCGCAAGCCTTTTTCGACGAGGTGGAGTTCCTGTCGATCGGCGGCAACGATCTGAAACAGTTCTTCTTTGCAGCGGACCGTGAAAACGAGCGGGTGCGCCGACGCTACGACACCCTCTCGATTCCCTTCCTCAGCTTCTTGCAGGGAATCGTGGCGCGCTGCGAGGCCTCCGGCACGCCGCTGTCGTTTTGCGGCGAAGATGCAGGGCGCCCGATAGAGGCGGCATGTTTCGCGGCAATAGGTCTGCGTACGCTTTCCATGCGCCCTGCCTCGATCGGGCCGGTCAAGCATTTGCTGCGCCGCGTCGATCTTGGCAAGCTGCGCGAAATCATCGAAGAGTGCCACGAGAAAGGCGAGCAAAACGTGCGCGCGCCCGTTGCAGCCTATTTGAAAACCGTCGCGCGCTAGGCCTTTACCGCGCGCGACAGGCGCAGCACCAATTGATCCCGCGGTATGCCGTGGCGCTCGCCCGCGCGCATCAACCCGAAGTGCACATGGGCCATTTCCTGATAGTAGCTGGTGTAGGCATAATTCGTCGCCGCCCCCGCCACGGCCCCAATGATCGGCACTGCTTGGGCCGCAAGTTTCTGCCCCATAGCTGCGCTGAGGCGCGGCGCGATACGCGCTATCATGCTACTCACCGCAGGTCCCGTGAGGGTAACGCGCGCACTTAGGAACCCCATATCCGCACCGTCGTCATCGGCCAAAGGCCCCGCAGCCGCGAAGACCTGCAGGCATTCCGCCTCGATTAGCGGATCAGCGGTATCGAAGCCGTATTCCCCCGCAATCCCCTGAATCGCACGCAAAAGCACGGTGGTGGTCACGGGCAATTCTGCAAGCGCCGTGGGCAAACCGCCTGCGCCCCCCGCCGCGCCCATCGCCGTCGCAGCGACCGTGTTGAGCCAGGTGCTTTGATCGGGCACCACAGCCCTGCTGCGCGACGCGGCTTTCAGCGCGATTTGCAGCGCGCGCGTCGTCGCGTCTTCGAGGCTGTCCTTCACACCTTGTGGCAAACGCTCCAGCAGGTTTTCCGCCTGCCCGCCCACAAGGTTGAGAACTTGGATACCAAGCCCTCCCGCTTTGCGATAACGCTGCGCGATCAGGGCAATATCGCGCTCCAACGCGGCGGGAATGATATCTGTGCTCATGCGCTCAAGATCGGCGCTGCACGCGCAAGTTTCAAGCGTAGCGTGTCACATCGCCTGCAACGTCGTCCCAAGCCCCCTCGCGCAAGGCCAGCCCAAGCACGCGCTCGGGGTTGGTCGGGGGCGGCATGTTCACACCGCTCAAACGGTGAAAGCCGAACTTCGCGTAATAGGGCGCATCGCCCACCAGCATGACCCGCTCCCAGCCACTCTCCTGCGCGCGCGCAAGGCTGTCGCGGATCAATGCGCCGCCAAGGCCCTCGCCCTGGCGCGTGGGATGCACAGCCACTGGGCCAAGCAGTAACGCCTCTGCCTGCGCAATGCGCACTGGCCAGAACCGGATCGCACCGGCCAGAATACCACCCCCGTCGCGCGCCACGCAGGTCAACTCCGCCACCGGTGCAACCCCGTCACGTAAACGATACGAGGACAGCGCTTCGCGCCCGGGCGCAAAGCACAGATCATAGAGCGCCTCGACCTCCCACCAATCGCTTTCTATCTCGCGCTTAAGTTCGTACACGCCACTGCCTTTTCCATTTTGGCTGGCATCGCCCGTAGCATGGCGTTAGCCATTGGGCAAACAAGGAGTTACCAGATGTTCTATCGCCCCGAGGACGGCCATGGCCTGCCACACAATCCGTTCAACGCCATCGTCACGCCACGCCCGATCGGCTGGATCTCGACGCGCGACAATAATGGCCGCGACAACCTTGCGCCCTACAGCTTCTTCAACGCCGTCGCCTATGTGCCGCCGCAAGTGATGTTTGCCTCAACGGGCACCAAAGATGATCGCGCAGGCACCAAAGACAGCGTCGCAGTGATCCGCGAAACCGGTGTGTTCTGCGTGAACGTCGTTTCTGCCGCTTTGCAAGATGCTATGAACACCACAAGCAAAGCCTTGCCCGCGGGCACAGATGAATTTGCCCATGCTGGCCTTACCAAAGCGGAATGCAACAGCATCGACGCCCCGCGCGTCGCAGCTGCACCTGCTGCGCTAGAGTGCAAACTCACCCAGATCATCACGCTGCAGGGCGAGGCGAATTTTCTCGTTCTGGGGGAAGTTACAGGGGTTCATATGGATGACGCCTGCCTAAAGGATGGCCGCTTTGACGTGACCAGCTTCCAGCCGCTCGCACGCCTAGGATACCGCGATTATTCTGTCGTCAAAGACCTGTTCGAATTGAACCGCCCCGACGACTAAGCCAAATCAGCTTCTCTGGTCCTGAAATACCTCGGGGGAGTCGATCTTCGATCGGCGGGGGCAGCGCCCCCACCCACCTCGTTCACTCAGTGACTGCCAAGAATACCCGTGCGCACCTGATAATCGACCGCAATCTCGTAATCGGGATCATCGTCACTATCGATCATCAAATGTCCCGCTTTACTAAGCAGCTTGTGGCAATCGCGGCTGAGGTGACGCAGCTGAATCCGCTTGCCCGCATCCTCATACTTGCCTGCCACCGCTTCAATCGCCTGCAAGGCAGATTGATCCACAACGCGGCTTTGCGCGAAATCGACGATAATCTCGTCGGGATCGCCTGCGATATCAAACAATTCAATGAACCCGTCGGACGAGCCGAAGAACAAAGGTCCTTGGATTTCATAGACCTTCGCACCGTTTACGGTTGCCGATGGCCGCTCGATCGCATGAATGCGCCGCGCGTTGTTCCACGCATAGGCCAGTGCCGAGACGATGACGCCGACGACGACGGCCACCGCAAGGTCAGCATAGACCGTGACCGCAGTGACCAGAATGATCACAAAGGCATCGGTCATCGGTACGCGGCGCAAAATCCTCAGTGAGTTCCATGCGAACGTGCCGATCACCACCATGAACATTACGCCCACCAATGCCGCGAGCGGGATCAGCTCGATGATCGACGAGCCCGCGACGATGAACAGCAACAGGAATACCGCAGCTGCAATGCCTGCAATGCGCGTGCGCCCGCCGGATTTCACGTTGATCATCGATTGCCCGATCATCGCGCAGCCGCCCATGCCGCCGAAGAAGCCGGTGACCGTATTGGCGATGCCCTGCGCGATACATTCTTGCGAGGCGCCGCCGCGCTTACCGGTCATTTCACCCACAAGGTTGAGCGTCAGAAGGCTCTCGATCAGCCCAATCGCGGCTAGAATAACTGCATAGGGCAGAATGATCTGGAAAGTTTCCCAGTTCAGCGGCACCATCGGAATATGCCAACTGGGAAGGCCACCCTGGATCGAGGCCAGATCGCCCACGCGCGGCACTTCGAGGCCAAAACCGATGACAACAGCCGCGACGAGGCCGATGCCAGCCAGCGGCGCAGGGATCACTTTGGTGATGCGCGGCGTGACCCATATGATCGCCATGGTGCAGCCAACAAGCATCAACATCATAAACAAAGGCATGCCCGACAGCCACTCGCCCCCCGACATGCCATGGCCTGTGTTCACGACCGTGCCCGGCACTTTGAACTGCGTCAGCTGCGCAAGGAAAATCACGATCGCAAGGCCGTTCACAAAGCCAAGCATCACCGGATGCGGCACCAGCCTGATAAATTTCCCCCAATGCATCGCGCCTGCAAAAATCTGGAGCATGCCCATCAGAACCACGGTAGCGAACAGATATTCGACCCCGTGCTGCGCGACAAGAGCGACCATGACCACCGCCAACGCGCCCGTGGCTCCGGAAATCATCCCAGGACGGCCACCAATCAGCGCTGTGATTAAACCCACGAGGAAGGCCGCGTAGAGGCCCACCAGCGGATGAACACCCGCGACAAAGGCAAAGGCGACCGCTTCGGGCACCAGCGCCAGAGCGACCGTGAGCCCCGAGAGCAACTCGATGCGCAACCGCGAGAACGTGAAGCCCTCGTCAGGCATCCAGCGCAAATCCGGCGGAGTAATATGATTGGCGAATGCGCCGAGAATAGCACGTTTCATGGCAGAACCTGTCTATCGGGGGGTTATTTTGTTAGCGCTGCCTAACTCAAGCATCGCCCAAAGAACACCCCTGCCCGCACAGCAAATTGAGCGACATCGCCATTTCGCCCGTTTTCATTGCACCTGCGCCCCGTTAGCCTGACTGCAAATTAGCATAACACAGGATGGATAGGCATGGGCGAGACGATGATTGCCGTGATCGGCGGATCGGGAATTTACGATATCGACGGACTTGAGGGCGCGGCGTGGCAAGCGGTGGAGACCCCGTGGGGCGATCCATCCGATGAAATCCTCACCGGGGCTCTGAATGGCGTCAAAATGGCCTTTCTGCCGCGTCACGGACGCGGGCATGTGCACTCGCCGACCACCGTTCCCTACCGCGCCAACATCGACGCGCTCAAGCGGATCGGCGTGACCGATGTGATCTCCGTCTCTGCTTGCGGCAGTTTTCGCGAAGAAATGGCACCGGGGGATTTTGTGATCGTCGATCAGTTCATTGACCGCACCTTTGCGCGCGAAAAATCCTTTTTCGGCACGGGCTGCGTCGCGCATGTGTCCGTTGCGCACCCAACCTGCCCTCGCCTGTCGCAGGCCTGCCACAGCGCGGCCAAGGATGCAGGGATCAACGTCCACATGGGCGGCACTTACCTCGCGATGGAAGGTCCGCAGTTTTCCACGTTGGCCGAGAGCAAAATGTACCGGACCAGCTGGGGCGCAGACGTTATCGGCATGACCAATATGCCGGAGGCGAAGCTCGCCCGCGAGGCAGAGCTTTGTTATGCTTCCGTCGCGATGATCACCGATTATGACAGCTGGCACCCCGATCACGGCGAGGTCGATGTAACGGCGATTATCGCCACGCTCATGGGCAATTCCGAAAAGGGACGCGATCTGGTGAAACGCCTGCCTGCTCTGCTTGGCACCGCGCGCGTGGACTGCCCCCATGGCTGCGACAAAGCGCTTGAGTTCGCGATCATGACAGCGCCTGAAAAGCGTGATCCTGCGCTGCTCGCCAAGCTCGATGCGGTCGCGGGCCGGGTGCTGAACTGATGGATGTCTCGCTCTGGCTCGCCTTCGTTGCCGCCTCAACCGCGCTCTTGCTGATCCCCGGCCCAACCATTTTGCTGGTGCTCAGCTATGCGCTTAGCCAAGGGCGCAAAGTCGCACTGGCCACGGCCTCTGGCGTCGCTTTGGGTGATCTGATCGCGATGAGCGCATCGCTCATCGGGCTTGGCGCGCTCATCGCGACCTCGGCGCTGGCGTTCACTATCGTGAAATGGGCTGGTGCGCTCTATCTGCTCTTTCTTGGTGTCAAAATGCTGCGAAGCGCCCCGAAGAACGGCGCAGGATTGGTCGCGACCGATGCACAGGCCACACCGCGGCAGGTCTTCTGGCACTCTGCCTTCGTGACTGCCCTCAACCCCAAGAGCATCGGATTTTTCATCGCCTTCGTGCCGCAATTCATCTCGCTCGAGGCGGCCTATGCCCCCCAAGCGAGCATCCTGATCGCCACCTTCGTCGCCCTCGCCGCGCTTAACGCGCTGGCCTACGCGCTGCTTGCGGACCTGATGCGCAGGCAAATCTCGCAGCCCAAGGTCATCCGCCGTTTGACCCAAGCGGGCGGCATCACCTTGATCGGCATGGGGGCCGCCACCGCTATGCTACGCCGCGCATGATTTGGCGTGCGCTGCTTCTTTGGGGCGCATTTGCCAGCGCAATGCAAGCGCAGGAATATCTCAGCGCCGAAACCGCACTGAACGACGCGCAATTCTATCGCCTCGTGTCCTGCGCCGCGCCGCCCGGCGGCGCCTGCCAGAAGCCTGAGGTGCGCTGGCCCAGAACCGATCTGAGCGTCGGCATCACGCGCATGGACGCCGCCTATCTTGGCGGCAAAAAGAAGCGCGCGGAAGCCGCCTTGGTGCGCGCCATTCAAGAAATCAACGCCGCTGGCAGCGCCATTCGCCTAACGCGCAACGATACAGCCCCCGACATTCCCATCCTGTTCCTTGATATGCCCGCACGCGGCACGATCCAGAATTCAGGTTTCAAGGCGCTCGACGGCAGGTCCATTTCCGCCGCTGGCGTGCGTGTCTTTACCAAGGACGGCATGATCGAGAAATCCGTCATCATCTTCACCACAGGCCTTCAAATGCGCGCCTACGAAAGCGCGATTCTGGAAGAAATCACCCAAGGCCTTGGGCTGCTCACCGACATCGGCGGCAGCTACTACGAGAGCCGCTCGATCTTTTCACAAACCAGCAACGCGCGCGTTAAACTCGGCAAACAGGACATCATGGCCCTTGGCCGCCATTATCCCGCGCGCTAGAGAGCGTTGAACCTATAAGGATGCCCCGATGAAAACCGTCAAAGACTACATTCGCACCATCCCCGACTTCCCACATGAGGGGATCATGTTTCGCGATGTGACCACGCTGTTCGCCGATCCACGCGGGTTTCGCATGGCGATCGACCAGCTTTTGCACCCCTATGTGGGCGTGAAGATCGACAAGGTCGTCGGCCTCGAGGCACGCGGTTTCATCCTTGGCGGGGCGATTGCCCATCAGCTCAGCATCGGTTTCGTGCCTGTGCGCAAGGCTGGCAAACTGCCCGGCAAGGTGATCTCGCAGGACTACACGTTGGAATACGGCCAGGCGACGGTAGAACTGCATGATGATGCCATTCAAGCGGGCGAGAAAATTCTGGTGATCGACGATCTGCTCGCCACAGGCGGCACCGCCGAAGCGGGGATCAAACTGATCGAACGACTGGGCGGCGAGATTGTCGGCTGCGGCTTCGTGATCGACCTGCCCGAACTTGGCGGGCGCAAACGGCTTGAAGCGCTTGGCATGGACGTGAAGGCGCTTTGCACTTTCGACGGATTGTAAGCAATTCGTTTACCATTTGCAGAATATACCATCGGCAATCAAGGTTGGGAGCCTTGAGAGGCTTGCACCTAAGGCTGCGTTCCCCGCGCAGCGCCTTTAGCGCCCCACCTTAGCAGCAGGTGGGGCGCATCGCAGCTCAGGATTTCAGCGCCAGAACCGCGCCGGGGTTCATGATGCCATTCGGATCAAGCGCCGCCTTGATCGCACGCATAGCCGCGAGTTTCGCGGGATCGCCGTATTTTTCCAGATCACCTGTTTTGAGGCGGCCAATCCCGTGCTCGGCGCTGACCGATCCTTCAAGCGCGTGCACCAGATCATGCACTGCCGATTTGACGATATCGCGCTCTTGCAGATAATCGGCGCGGGTTTTGCCCGCATCGGGGAAGATGTTGTAATGCAGATTGCCGTCGCCTAAATGGCCGAAGCAATTCACCCTGAACGGGCCAAGCCGCGCAACCACCTCGCCCGCCCGCGCGATGAATTCGGGCACGGCGCTGATCGGCACGGAAATATCATGCGAGGAGACCGAGCCGATACGCCGGTTCGCCTCAGGAATATGCTCGCGCACGGACCAGAAATCGCGGCGCTGCTGCGCCGATTGCGCGATCAGCCCGTCGCTGGCCCAGCCTGCGTCAAGGGCCGTTTCAAACAACGTCTCCAACGCACCCTGCGGATCTAGCCCGCGGGCAAGGCCCACCTCGATCAGCACGCACCATTCAGGATTATGTGCAAAAGGCAGGCGAATATCTGGCAGACATTCGGACATAAAATCAAGGCCTTGGCGGTGGATCAACTCAAATGCACTAATCCCGTCGCCAAGCTCTGCGCGCGCGGCGCTAAGCAAGGAAATCGCCGCTTCGGGGTCTTGCACGACGATGAACGCCGTGCCTTCACCAGCGGGCCGCGGGCTAAGTTTAAGCGAGGCCGCCGTGATGATCCCGAGCGAGCCTTCCGCGCCAATCAGCAAATTGCGCAGATCATAGCCCGTGTTGTCTTTGCGCAGTCGTGACAACCCGTTCCAGATGGTGCCGTCAGGCAAAACCGCCTCCAAGCCAAGGCACAGATCGCGCGCGTTCCCGTAGCGCAGCACGTTCACGCCGCCTGCATTGCTCGCAAGGTTGCCGCCGATCCGCGCGGTCCCCTCGGAGGCGAGCGAGAGGGGGAACAGACGCTCCACCACCTCTGCCGCCGCTTGAACATCGGCCAAAATGACGCCCGCTTCGGCGATCAACACGTTTTCTTGCGCATAAACCGCGCGGATCGCGTTCATCCGCTCAAGCGACACGATCAATGGCGCAGGACCATCCGGCGCGACCTGCCCGCCGACCAATCCGGTGCCGCCGCCGTAGGGCACGATCCCGACGCGCGCGGCATTTGCGAGGCGCACGATCTGCGCCACCTGCGCTACGTTTTCAGGCAAGGCCATCAGGCCGCTCTTCACTTCGTACCGCCCACGCGGCTCTTCGAGGTAGCGCGGCTCTGCCGCCTTGATCACATGGGGCGGCAGCGCTGCGCGCAGGCGCGCTTCGAAAGCATCACAAACAGGGTTAAGCATATGGGGCGCTCCAGATTGATTGCCTATTCCCTACCGCGCAGCCACGCGGGGCGCAGCAGAAAAATCGTCGGCCGCTTTGGCAAAGTGGCCAGAGAAACCTCTATCGAGGGGCCGCCGACACGTATCACGTCAAAACTTTCGCTCATCCCATCTACGAATGTGCGCAGCCCCAAATCGGAAAACCAGTGCATCGGGATTACCACCGATGATTTAAGCCGTTTCAAAATGCGGATCATCGTCGCTTGCGGCACCGTATAGCCACCGTCCACAGGCGCCATCACAACGTCCAAACGGCCAATGGCGGCATATTGCGCGTCATTGGGTTCATGGTGCAAATGGCCCAGATGCCCGATGCACAGGCCCGCAACCTCGAAGATAAAAATCGAATTGCCGCGCGTTTCCTCACCGCCAAACTGGCTGCGGATATCGGTCGAAACATTGCGCACCAGCATTTCGCCAAGATCAAGATGATGATCCGCGCCTTGCCCGAACGCGCCCCAACCTTTGAGCGCATGGGCAATCGCCGGATCGGGATTGGCTGTCCAATGGGTGTCATGCGCGTGGTTCATTGTGACCACGTCGGGGATCAGATCAGTGTTGCCAATGAAGCCGGTGAAATCCGTCACTGCGTTAAGCCCGCCTTGGGTCTGGATCAGGAAACTGGCATGGGCGATATAATGCAGGCGCACGGTATAATCCGGCAAAGGCTCGCGATAGCTGGCGCGGTGCAAATACTTTAGCCCCGGCGCGGCATCCGCGATGGCGATGCAATGGCTCGGCCTTCGATCTTGCGCGCTCGCGCTTGCGGCGATCAGGATCAACAGGCTGCTCAACAGAAAACGGATCATGGCTTTCTCCCTTTATGCAAAAGAGAAGATAGCGCATTGGCGCGAAAAGTCAGCCCGCGTCGGTGCGCCCGCGTCGATCCATGCGCAGTGCAGAATAGAGCACATGGGTGCGCCAGCGCCCGTCGATCTGCAAATAGGACTGCGCAACGCCTTCGTATTTGAAGCCCGTGCGCTCGAGCAGACCGCGCGACGCCTTGTTTTCCGGCAGGCAGGCCGCTTCAAGGCGTGACAGGTCCAGACGTTCGAAAGCAAAATGCACCATGGCAGCGATCGCTTCGCTCATGTAGCCGTGGCGCGCATGTTGCTGTCCGACCCAATAGCCTAGCGTACCGGTTTGCGCAGGACCGCGGCGAATATTGTCCAGTGTGATCGCGCCAAGCAACGCACCATCAATGCGCCGTTCAAGGAAAAGTGGCACAGCAGAATCCGAATTGATCGAGCGCTGCGCCCAGTAAACGCGGTTGGTGAAGGCTTTGCGCGTCAGGTGATCCGGCGACCAGGTTGGCTCCCATTTGGTCAGGAACTCCACGCTCTCGTAGCGCAGATTGGACCATGTGCGAAAATCGGAATGGATCGGCGCGCGCAGCGTCAGGCGCTCGGTCTCGAGGCGAATTTTGCGCCGTATCCGGAGCATTACGCGGCGCGGCTCGCAAGCAGTTGGCCAAGATCAGGTGCGCCATCCACAGGACCGTAGAGAGCAAGCGCGGCAGGTGCCTGCCCTGCCAGATGGGCCGCGAAATCGCGCACACCTGCGGTAGTGACCGCATCAATCCGCTCCACGGTTTCTTCCAGCGGGGGAATCCGCCCCCAAATTTGCATCAGGCGCGCAAGGCGCTCTGCGCGACTCGACGGGCTCTCAAGCCCCATGAGCATGCCCGCTTTCATCTGCGCTCGCGCGCGCGCGATTTCTGCATCGTTCATATCATCCGCCGCGCGGGCCAGTTCCTGCATCGTCAGATTGGCCAATTCGGGCAATTGCTCCCCGCTGGTGCCTGCATAGATCGTCGTCATGCCGGTGTCCGAATGCGCGCCGGTTTGCGCAAAAATCGTGTAACACAGCCCGCGCTTTTCGCGCACTTCCTGAAACAGACGGCTCGACATGCCGCCGCCAAGCGCGACTGAATAGACCTGAGCAGTATAAATCGCATCGTCGCAATAGCCCGGCCCCTCGAAGGCCAGCGCGAAGTGCGCCTGCTCGAGCGTTTTACTCACGCGCCGTTCGCCACCTTTAAAAATCGCACCACTCGCCGCTTCGGCGAGGCGGGTTTCAAGACCACCGAACAAATCCTCAGCCAAGCGCACGATCGTGTCATGATCCACATCACCCGCAGCAGACAGGATCATCTGGCCCGCACCATAATGCTCGCTAACAAAGCGGCGCAAATCCTCGCGGTTGAAACTGCGCACGCGCTCTTCGGGGCCTAAAATGGTGCGCCCGATGGGCTGCTCTGGATAGGCTTCATCCTGAAGCCAATCGAAAATAACATCGTCAGGCGTATCGAGCGCTTGGCCGATCTCTTGCAAGATCACGCCACGCTCCACTTCGATCTCGTCTTCATCGAACACAGGATTCAACAAAATATCTGCGATCACGTCCAGCGCCAGCGGCACATCAGCCCCCAGAACGCGCGCATAATAGGCAGTAACTTCGCGGCTGGTGTAAGCATTTATATAGCCACCCACATCCTCGATCGCCTCGGCAATTTGCAAAGAGCTGCGCGTTTTCGTGCCCTTGAACGCCATATGTTCGAGGAAATGCGCTATGCCATTCTCCTCGAGGCGCTCATCGCGCCCGCCTGCCGTCACCCAAATACCGATAGAAGCCGATTTCAGCCCCAGCATCTTCTCGGTGACGATACGAAAGCCATTAGGCAATGTGTGGGTTTGCACGCTCATGCTACGATACGCTCGCGGATCAGGGATTGCAGGGCGGCCAAATCATTGGGCGCGCGGGTCACGCGTTCTTCGCGTTCAAACAGATCGGCCATGCGCTCCGGCAGCGCGGGGCGCGTGCCTGTCGCCGCCTCCACCGCGTCGGGGAATTTGGCCGGATGGGCGGTGGCAAGCGAAATCATCGGCGCACTATGCGCTTGGGCCTCGGCCTCGGCCACAGCGACGGCGATCGCGGTGTGGGGGCACAGCACTTCACCCGTATCGGCCAGCGCCGTTTTGATCATCGCGGACGTGCCCGCTTCAGTGACCATGCCGCTGTCGTAGTGCGCCTTGAGCGCACCCATAGCATTTTCAGAAATCGTGAACCCGCCTGTTTGGGACAGATCGTCCATCAAACCCTTGATCGCCGCGCCGTCCTTGTCGTGGGCAAAGAACAGCGCGCGCTCGAAATTAGAGGAGACTTCGATATCCATAGAGGGGGAAATCGACGGCTTTACACCAGTCTTGGTATAAGCCGAGGTCGCGATGCAGCGGTGCAAAATATCGTTCTGGTTGGTTGCGATCACCAGCCGTTCGATCGGGAGGCCCATCTGTTTGGCGATGAAACCTGCGAAAATATCGCCAAAGTTGCCTGTCGGCACCGTAAAGCTAATCTTGCGATCCGGCGCGCCAAGCGCAATCGCCGAGGTGAAATAATAGACCACCTGCGCCAGAACACGTGCCCAGTTGATCGAATTGACACCCGCTAGCTGCACGCCATCGCGAAACTCGAAATCATTGAACATGTCTTTCAGGCGCGCTTGGCAATCATCAAAATCGCCGTCCATGGCGATTGCGTGCACATTGCTCTCAATCGGCGTCGTCATTTGGCGGCGCTGCACTTCGGACACGCGGCCATGCGGGTAAAGGATGAAAACATCAACCGCATCAAGCCCGCGAAACGCTTCGATCGCGGCAGAGCCGGTATCGCCAGACGTCGCGCCAACGATCGTGACCCGCTTGCCCGAGCGTTTCAGCGCCACTTCGAACATCTGACCAATCAACTGCATGGCGAAGTCCTTGAACGCCAGCGTAGGGCCGTGAAACAGCTCCATCAGGAAATGATCCGGCCCGATCTGCACCAGCGGCGCGCGCGTTTTATGTCCGAAGCCCGCGTAGGCGCGTGTGATGCAGGCTTTGAATTCTGCATCCGTAAAGGTGTCGCCAACGAAGGGGCGCATCACGCGAAAGGCCACGTCCTCATAGCTAAGACCGGCAAGGGCGCGCATGTCTGCTACGCTCATCTGCGGAATGGTTTCAGGCACGTAAAGACCGCCATCGCGCGCGAGGCCAGTCAGCATCGCCTCTTCAAAGGAAAGAACCGGGGCGGTGCCGCGCGTGGAAATATACTTCATCAAGAACCCTTCTGCACGCCGCGTGCGCGCCATAGGAAAGCCAACGTCATCACCATCCAGATCAAAGCGAGCGAAAACCAGGTGAGCGCGTATTGCAAGTGGTCGTTCGGGATGCTGGCGCTATCGACCGGTAGGGGCGCGACGGGATCATCAGCCAGATCGACATTGCGAGCGATGATCAGAACCGGCTCCGTGTTCAGATGCGCCGCAAGCGCGGGGACATCGCGGGCAAACCAGATTTCCGCCTTGAGGTCAGGTTCGGGAATGGAGCTGCCTTTCTCGTCAGGCCAGTGCAGGTTTCCGACGACCTGTGACATACCCGTTGGGCGCATCGCCTTTTTTTGCTGCACTTTAACGAAGCCGCGATCCAGAAGTACGCGGCGGCCATCCAAGAGTTCGAACGCAGCAATGATCCGGTAGCCGGCACCGATCTGCTTTTGCGAAACCAGTACATGCACTTCGTCGCCCGTGATTTCGCCGCGCGCAGTCACGGGAAGGTATTTATCCGCGACGGGATCGGGCATCGCCGGAATGGCGACGGGCGCGGCGGTAATGCGCGTCTCAATATCGGCCAAAATCGCCTCTTTCCAGGTCAGGCGCTGCATTTGCCAAACCCCAAGCGAGATAAGAATGGCGCTTCCCATCAATCCAAATAGTAAAGGCACGATCATTCGCTTCAACATGCGTATTTAACACCCATCAAATGAAAAGGCGCGCAGGCATTCACCTTGCGCGCCTTGGCTTTTGTCGTGTTGCAGCGCGGGTTTCAAGCCGCAACTGCATCACTTTGGCGGTTTAGGCACCCCAGACGTAGATCGCTGCGAAAAGAAACAGCCAGACCACATCAACGAAGTGCCAGTACCACGCTGCCGCTTCAAAACCGATGTGCTTTTCTTGTGTGAAATGCCCACGGTTCAGACGCAGCAAACAGACGAACAAGAAGATCGTACCGATGATCACGTGAAGGCCGTGAAAGCCCGTCGCCATAAAGAAGTTTGCACCATAAATGTTGCCCGAGAAACCAAAGGTCGCATGGGTGTACTCATAGGCCTGGAAACCTGTGAACAAAACGCCAAGTCCAACCGCTAGGATAAGACCCCATTTGACATCTTGACGGTTGTTTTCATGAACAAGTGCATGGTGCGCCCAAGTCGCCGCTGCACCAGAGCACAAAAGGATCAACGTGTTGATCAGGGGTAAATGCCAAGGATCAAATGTCTCGATGCCCGCAGGGGGCCAGACGCCATCAACCGCTGGCGAGAGTGGACCCATAGGGTACATTGCGTGCTTGAAAAAGCTCCAGAACCAGGCCGCGAAGAACATCACTTCGGACATAATGAACATGATGAAACCATAACGTAGACCGATGCGCACAACAGGCGTGTGATCGCCAACGTGGCTTTCATCGACCACTTCGGCCCACCAGCCGTACATGACGTAAAGAACGGCCGCAAAGCCGATCAGGAACATCCACGGACCATTGCCGTGCATCCAGACTACAGCGCCAAAGAGCATGACGAATGCGCCAACAGAGGCAAGCAATGGCCAGAGTGAGGGGTTAAGAATGTGATAATCGTGATTTTTTGCGTTTGCCATGGGTCCCTCGTCGGATAGGCTTAGTTATTATTTGTTTCAGCGGGCTGCACAAGAGAGGCCTGTCTGGCCTCCTCAGGCAAATCGATTTCGTAGAATGTATACGAAAGCGTGATCTCTCTGGTATATTTCGCGTCGCGGTCTGTGACAATCTCGGGATCGACGTAAAATGTCACAGGCATTTCGACGCGCTCACCGGGTTGCAAGACCTGCTCTTCAAAGCAGAAACACTGAATTTTATTAAAGAAAAATCCAGCCTGATATGGCGCTACATTATAGCTTGCAGAGCCTGCGATCGGACGATCCGTCGGGTTATAGGCCTCATAAAAGACCAATCCGGTTTCACCGATGCGCATTTCGATTTCACGCACCATAGGTTTGAATTCCCATGGCATCTCGTGATCTTTGGACGCGTCAAAGCGTACAATGATCGTCTCGTCCAGGATTTCTTCGTTAGCGACATCTGACACATTGGTCACGCCGCCAAAACCAGTCACCCGGCAAAACCAATCATAAAAGGGCACAGAGGCCCAAGCCAGCGCCCCCATAAAGACGACCAAAGAAACCGCCTGAACAACTGTTTTTTTCTTCGGATCCATAGACATTAGTATGTGGTCTCCCCTCGTGGCGGCTCATAGTCGCCGCGCGTTACCTTAACTACAGTCAGGCCGAAAATGATCGCGATGAACCCGGCTAATAGAAGGCCAACGCCCAGATTGCGACCAAACCGGCGCGTGTGAATTTCGTGAAGTTTATTGATCGCCATTACCAGCCACCCAATCCGAAACGCTGCAAAACGGCTTCGATCAGGATCGCGCCGAAATGCAAGAAAAGATAGAGCAACGAGAGTTTGAAGAACCCGCGCTCTGCTTTGAAGTCATCCGCTTCGCTCATCACTTCGTCGCGGCGGAAAATGTCCCATGCGCCTTTGATGAACAGTGCGTTCAGCACCACTGCCGTGAGCAGATAGACTGGTCCCCCAATAGAGGTGAAGCCCGCGCCAATCGCCAGAGCGGCCAGCAGCAGAGTGTAGACCAGAATGTGTACGCGCGTCGTACGTCGCCCGTGTGTCACGGTCAACATCGGAACACCCGCATTGTCATAATCCTTGCGCATGAACAGCGCCAGCGCCCAGAAGTGCGGCGGCGTCCACATGAAGGTCAGACAGAACATCAGCACCGATTCGATGGAAATTCCGCCCGTCGCTACAGCCCAGCCGATCATCGGAGGAAAGGCACCAGCTGCTCCGCCAATCACGATATTCTGAGGCGTCCAGCGCTTCAGCCACATCGTGTAGATCACAACATAAAAGAAGATTGTAAAACCAAGTAGAGCACCCGCAACCCAATTGGCCGCAAGGCCCAGCATGATCACGGAAAGCCCCGACAAAGCGACGCCGAACGAGAGCGCCTCGCTCTCGGTGATCTTACCTGCAGGAATGGGACGTTTCTGCGTGCGCTTCATGACCGCGTCGATATCCGCGTCCCACCACATGTTGAGCGCGCCGGAAGCGCCGCCGCCAATGGCAATGAACAGAATCGACGCGAAAGCGATCATTGGATGAACGGGCGTCGGCGCAGCCAGCAGGCCGACAAGAGCAGTGAACACTACGAGTGTCATTACGCGCGGCTTCAACAGCGCAAAGAAGTCGCCGAAGCTGGCCTCTCTCTCGACACTGACGCTGTTCAGACTTGCGTCGCTCATCTTGCTCTCCCCAAAAACTTTGAAAGGCTGCGCAGTGGGGATTTCCCCCGACTGCACAGCCAGTGAACTAGATCGTTATTCGGCAGCGGCCACAGCAAAGGGCTGCGGTACGCCGGCGAATTCTTCGATCGCACCTTTTAGCCACTCTTCATAAGCCTCTTCGCTGACCACTTTGACTGTGATCGGCATGTAGGCGTGGTCCTTACCGCAAAGCTCAGAGCACTGACCGAAGTAAATGCCTTCCTTTTCGGCCGCGAACCACAGCTGGGCAAGGCGGCCGGGGATAGCGTCCTGCTTTACGCCAAAGGCGGGGATGGTCCAGGAATGGATCACGTCTGCGCCAGTAACGTTCATCACGATAGTCTTGCCAACGGGCACGACGACGGCCGTGTCTGTCGCCAGCAAATACTGCTCGGGACCATAGCCATTTTCTTCCAGCTCGTCCTTGGCCAGCATGAAGCTGTCAAAGGCAAATTCATGATCCACATACTCATAGCCCCAGTACCACTGGTACCCTGTAACTTTGATCGTGATGTCGGCCGGTGGAATTTCCTGCTGTTTGAACAGAATAGGAAGCGAAAACGCACCGATGAACACAAGAATTACGATCGGGATAACCGTCCAGGCGACCTCTACAGGGGAATTGTGTGTGAATGTACCGGGCGTCGGGTTGGCGCGGCGATTGTAGCGCACGATGCAGTAAAACATCAACGCTGTTACGAAAATCGTTACGGCGGTAATGATTACTAGAATCATCCAGTCCAGCCACTGCAAGTCACGCGCCAGCTCGGTCGCTGCGGGCTGAAAGCCTATGCCACGCGGAAGCGGCTGGCCGATGATTTCAAGACCCTCTTGCGCCATTGCCGGCACGGCGGAAAGTGTGGCCAAGAGGCCATAAAGTGTTGTTTTCAGTCGCATATTACACCCTGATCGATTGCGGCGATACGCCAGTCTTTTCGGTTATGGTCGGTCTTTGTAACTCAAACGAAACCAGCATGGCGTTACGGCACACCTGCCCCGTTGTTATTGCGTCGTGTAAAACCATATTCTTACTAGTAGATAAAGACTAAGCGTTGCGGCAAACGGACGCTTTTTTGATTTATGTCAAATTAGGAAGAAAAATCCGCATGACCCAGAGCCCTTTCCGCCCCTTTCAAAGCCATTTTGCCCGCGAGGACGCGCTCGGGTTGCTGCAGCACGCCTGCGGGGGCGCCGATGACGGTGAACTTTTTATTGAACGGCGCACCTCCGAAGCCTTGGTGTTTGACGATGGCAAGCTCAAGACCGCATCATATGACGCCTCCGAGGGCTTTGGCTTGCGCGCAGTTCTGGGCGAGGTGGCAGGTTATGCCCATTCGACGCAGGTCAGCGAATCCGCACTAAAGCGCGCTTGCGCCACTGCGCGACTTGCGGTGGGCGCAGGCGGCGGGACGCTAGCCCCAGCGCCAAGCCCAACGAACACGCGGCTTTACCGCGACACCGATCCTATCTCAGAGGTCGCATTCTCCGCCAAGATAGAGACCCTGCGCGAAATGGACGCCTTCCTGCGCGATCTTGATCCGCGCGTGGTGCAGGTCAGCGCTTCCATCGCGGCCTCCTTGCAAGAGGTCACAATTTTGCGCCCCGACGGATATGAGGTCAGTGACATACGACCGATGACCCGCGTCAACGTTTCTGTCATTGTCGAGCACAATGGCCGGCGCGAAAGCGGATCGGCGGGCGGCGGCGGGCGTATTGCGCTTGGCGGTCTGATCGAGGCAAGCGATTGGCAACCCAAAGCCCGCGAAGCACTGCGCATCGCGCTGGTCAACCTTGAAGCGGTCCCTGCACCAGCGGGTATGATGGACGTGGTCCTTGGCCCCGGCTGGCCCGGCATTTTGCTGCACGAGGCCGTGGGGCACGGGCTCGAGGGTGATTTCAACCGCAAAGGCTCCAGCGCGTTCTCGGGGCGCGTCGGTGAACGGGTCGCCTCCAAAGGGGTGACGGTGCTTGATGACGGCACGATTCCTGATCGTCGCGGGTCGATCAGCATTGACGATGAGGGCACACCCTCGGCCAAGAACGTGCTGATCGAGGACGGTATTCTGGTAGGCTATATGCAAGATCGCCAAAATGCGCGCTTGATGGGCGTTGCGCCCACGGGCAACGGGCGGCGTGAGAGCTATGCCCACCCCCCGATGCCGCGCATGACCAACACCTATATGGTGGGCGGGCAGTCTGATCCTGCGGATATTCTGGCCGATCTAAAGGACGGGATTTATGCGGTTGGTTTCGGCGGCGGGCAGGTGGATATCACCAACGGCAAGTTCGTGTTCTCCTGCACCGAGGCTTATCGCGTTGAAAACGGCAAAGTCGGTGCGCCTGTAAAAGGCGCGACCCTGATTGGCGACGGCGCGACAGCAATGCAGCAAATTCGCGCGCTCGGCAATGACATGGCGCTTGATCCCGGAATGGGCAATTGCGGCAAGGCGGGTCAATGGGTGCCTGTGGGCGTGGGCCAGCCTACAGTGATGATCGGCAGCCTGACTGTCGGCGGCGCGGGCAGCTAAAACTACCGCACTGCGATATTTCCAACGGGGTTTACGCGCTGTTAACCCCGTTGCTGATAGATGTGATTCTGCAAGCAGACGGAGCCACAATGAGCGAGCAGACCCCTTCTTCCACTCACCCCCTACTCCCACCCACCACGGAAGATGAACGCGCAACGTGGCTCCGTCTATTGCGCTCCCGCCGCGTCGGCATCTCGACGTTCTACCGCCTGCTGTCAGAGCACGGCAGCGCGGCGGCGGCCTTGCAGGCCTTGCCCGATATCGCCGCCAAGGCGGGGCTAACCAAATACCAGATATGCTCAGAGCAACAGGTCCAGAGCGAATTGGCAGCGGCGGCGCGCGCGGGCGCACAGCTGGTCTGCCGCGGCGAGGCGGCCTACCCAAATCTGTTGGCAGAAATCCCCGATGCGCCGCCGATGCTTTGGCTGCGCGGCACGGCGGGCGCGCTGACGCGGCCAATGATTGCCCTTGTCGGGGCGCGCAACGCGTCGTCGCTGGGAACGCGCATGGCGCGCGCGCTTTCATCGGAATTGGCCGAAGCAGGCTATGTGATCGTTTCAGGCCTTGCGCGCGGTATCGACACCTGCGCGCATTTGGCTGCCGCCAAGCAAGGCTCCATCGCCGTGCTCGCAGGCGGGGTGGATGTGATTTACCCGGTTGAGAACGGCGCGCTGGCCGACTCGCTTCTGGAAAACGGCGCGTTGATTTCCGAGCAGCCCATGAGAATGGCCCCCATCGCGCGGCACTTTCCAATGCGCAACCGCATCATTTCAGGCCTTTGCGCCACAACCGTCGTCGTGGAAGCCGCTGGCAAATCAGGCAGTTTGATCACTGCGCGCGGCGCACTTGATCAAGGGCGCGAGGTGCTCGCAGTGCCAGGCCATCCCTTCGATGCACGTGCCTCTGGGTGCAATATGCTGATCCGCGACGGCGCGAGCCTTGTGCGCGGCGCAGCGGATGTCATCTCGGTGCTTGCGGACATCGCGCACGTTGGGCAGCCCCCTAGCCTTGGGCAAATGCCGCTTCCGCTCGAACCTGAACCCGCAACGACCCAGAACCCAAAGCCGAGCCTGCGCGATATGAACGCGCTGCATCAACGTATTCTGGACCGCCTCGGCCCCAGCCCCATCGCCGAAGATCAATTGCTGCGCGACATGGGCACGCAAACCAGCGCAATGATTCCCGTGCTTACGGATCTTGAACTGAGCGGCCAAATTCGCCGCGCACCGGGAGGGCTGATTTCACGCACATGATGCCTCGCAGATGTGCATTTCGCGCTTAATTCACACCTTCGCAATAATCACCGATCACCGCGCGATAGCGGCGGCAGAAAGGCCCATAGGCGAACCAAACATCCGTCGCCCCGATTGCCCAATGCACCGCCACCCAAGTGTCCCCCGAGCGGCGCAGCAGTGCCTGCATCGAGGTGCCGTCCATAGACGAGGGATCAAACAGCCCCTCGCGAAAGCCCGGCGTCTGGTAGAGATCGATCGCGCCGCCGCCGGGGCGCTGCGCCACGACCGATGCAAATCCAAATATTCCATCAACACGCAGTTCATGGACGATGAATTCGACGGGTGCACCGAGTTGCTCGTCCGCATGCGCGCGCAGCGCATCAAGCATGGCCGCGCGTACCGCGCTGCCACGTTCAGGTTCAACGTATTGCGCCATAAGTGGTCCGCACAGAACAGCCACCAACATAAAAGACATCAAAATCCGCATTAAAATCACCTTGCTCAACCTAATATGAAACGATCCTAAACGAGGCCTGCGGCCTTTGTCTTGCGCCAATTTTAAAGCGACACCCCCTGCGCTCATATGGGCCGATTGACATTGCGGGCTTTCCGCACACATGTAACAGGCCCATAAGAAAAGAACTTCTTGAGACGAGTCGTAAGGAAATCAAATGCCCGTTGTCGTTGTCGAATCCCCAGCCAAAGCCAAGACGATCAACAAGTATTTGGGGCCGAACTATACTGTTTTGGCCTCCTACGGCCATGTTCGCGACCTTCCCCCCAAGGACGGATCGGTCGACACGGAACATGATTTCGAGATGAAATGGGAGATCGGCGCAGACAGCCGCAAGCACGTCAAAGCCATCGCCGATGCGCTGAAAGACGACAATGAACTTATTCTTGCGACCGACCCCGACCGCGAGGGCGAAGCGATCAGCTGGCATCTTCAAGAGGCCCTGACCAAGCGCAAATCGATCAAAAAGGACACGCCCGTCAGCCGCGTGGTGTTCAACGCGATCACCAAAGCCGCCGTCACCGAGGCGATGAAAAACCCGCGCCAAGTGGATCAGCCGCTGGTCGAGGCGTACCTTGCCCGCCGCGCGCTAGATTATCTGGTGGGCTTTAACCTATCTCCGGTGTTGTGGCGCAAATTGCCAGGCGCGCGATCCGCTGGACGCGTGCAATCTGTTTGCCTCCGCATCATCGTCGAGCGCGAAGAAGAAATCGAAGCGTTCAACGCGCGCGAATATTGGTCCGTCAAAGCCTTGCTCGCCACGCCGCGCGGTCAGGAATTTGAAGCGCGCCTGACGGTTTTAGGTGCTAAGAAGCTCGATAAATACGATCTGGCCAATCAAACCGCAGCGGAGCTTGCGGTTCAGGCTGTTACCTCGCGCGCACTTACCGCCGTGTCGGTTGAAGCCAAGCCCGCTGCGCGCAACCCCTCTGCGCCCTTCATGACATCGACCTTGCAGCAAGAGGCCAGCCGCAAATTCGGCTTTGGCGCACGCCAGACCATGAACGTTGCACAGCGTCTTTATGAGGCGGGTCACATTACTTACATGCGGACCGACGGCATCGACATGGCGCCAGAGGCGATTACCGAGACCCGCGATGCGATCAAGGCTCGCTATGGTGCAGATTATCTGCCCAAAGAACCGCGCATCTATAAAAACAAGGCCAAGAATGCCCAAGAGGCGCACGAGTGTATTCGCCCCACAGTGCTTGAAAAAGACGCGGCCAGCCTGAAACTTTCAGAGCCGGATCAACGCAAACTCTACGATCTCATCTGGAAGCGCACGATTGCCTGCCAGATGGAAAGCGCCCGTATGGAGCGCACGACGGTCGATCTTGGGTCGGACGACGGTCAGGTGCAAATGCGCGCCACGGGTCAGGTCGTGCTTTTCGACGGCTTCATGAAGGTCTACGAAGAAGGCCGCGACGACACGGTCGTGGACGAGGATGACAAACGCCTGCCACAGGTCGCCATGGGCGATAAGATGGACAAACGTTCGATCAATCCAGAGCAGCACCACACCCAGCCGCCCCCCCGTTATACAGAGGCGACCTTGGTCAAACGCATGGAAGAGCTCGGCATTGGCCGCCCCTCCACATACGCCTCCATCGTGACCACGATCCAGGACCGCGAATATGTGCGCAAGGACAAGAACCGCCTGTTTCCGGAGGACAAAGGCCGGATCGTTACGATCTTCCTGATGAATTTCTTCCGCCAGTATGTCGGCTATGATTTCACCGCTGATCTGGAAAGCCAGCTTGATGATGTCTCTGCGGGTGAGGCCAATTATAAGGATATTTTGTCCAAGTTCTGGCGTGATTTCCACGCAGCGATTTCCGAGACGTCCGAGCTGCGCATATCCGAAGTGCTGGATGTACTTGATGCTGCGCTTGCACCGCAGCTTTATCCGCCGCGCGATGACGGATCTGATCCGCGTGTCTGCCCCAAATGCGGCAAGGGTGCCTTGCACCTGAAAACCTCCCGCACGGGCGGTTTCGTAGGCTGTGGCAACTATCCCGAATGCACCTACACGCGCCCCATCGCGGGCGAGGGCGCTGATGGCGACGAACGGGTGCTTGGCGAGGACGGCGGCGATGAAATCTGGCTGAAAACCGGTCGCTTTGGCCCCTATGTTCAGCGCGGCGAACCTACGCCAGAGAACAAAAAACCCCCGCGCGCTTCCCTGCCGCGCGGCTGGGAAAAGGACGACATGGACCTCGCCAAGGCGCTGACATTGCTAAGTCTCCCGCGCGAGATTGGCGATCACCCCGAAGGCGGGATGATCAAATCCAACTTTGGCCGCTTTGGTCCCTACATCATGCACCAAGGACCCGAGGACGCGAAACCGGTCTATGTGAACGTCAAAGACCCCAATGATGTTTTCGAGATCGGTATGAACCGCGCTGTTGAATTGCTCGCTGAAAAGCGCGCGAACCCCGGTCGTCGCGGCGGCGGCGCAGCGGCGAAACCGCTCAAGGAGCTTGGCGAGCATCCAAGCGATGGTGGGCCTGTTAATGTCATGGAGGGGCGTTATGGTCCCTACGTGAAATGGGACAAGATCAACGCAACTATCCCAAAGGGCACAGAGCCTGCAGATGTGACCATGGAAATGGCCATTGAATTGATCACAGAGCGCGCCTCAAAGAGTGGCAAAAAGAAAGCGCCAGCCAAGAAAAAGGCACCTGCAAAAAAGGCGGCGGCGAAAAAACCGGCTGCCAAGAAGCCTGCTGCGAAGAAAGCTGCGCCTAAAAAGGCCGCTGCTGCGAAGAAAGATGCCGATTAGAGCCACTAACCGAAATGTGAGTGGTAATTGAGCGAAAGTTCTGGAAAGGCTGCATCAATTGCAGCCTTTTTCAGTTGAGGGTCCCGTTATGAACCACAAATTTACCCGCCGAAGCATCCTATTGGGCGCAGCCAGTACGCTTGCAACGCCAGCATCGCTCAGCGCGCAGCAATATGTCCCCTCCCAACCCGCGCCTTCGCGGCGCAATTCCTCGAGCTTTGTGACGCAGGATTGGCGCGATCACTTCGAGCGACTGGGCAAAGGCGTGATCGTCGCCGACACCACCTCGCGTGCGCTGCATTATTGGAACGCGGATGGTACGGATTATCGGATCTACCCCACCTCCGTTCCAATGACTGACGAGCTCACCAAACGCGGTTATACCGAAATCGTGCGCAAGAAGGTCGGCCCGACCTGGACGCCAACCGCCAATATGCTTGAGCGCGATCCGACATTGCCCAAATTCATGGAAGCCGGCGCCGACAATCCACTTGGCACCCACGCAATGTACCTCGCTTGGCCCGCCTATCTGATCCACGGCACGCATGACACGCGCAAGATTGGGCGGCGCTCTTCTTCGGGCTGCATTGGCCTATATAATGAGAAGATCGCAGAGCTATTCGAGATTACACCAATCGGCACACAGGTCCGCGTTCTCTAGCGCGCGCCGCAGCGCAGCATAAAGATTGACTCTCCCACAGGGCTTCGTCACAAATCACGGTGACATTCAAGCAGGGGAGTATTTACATGAAAAAGGTCTATGGCAGCGCTGCCGAGGCTCTGGAGGGTGTGCTGCATGACGGCATGTTCATCGCGTCTGGCGGCTTTGGCCTTTGCGGCATTCCCGAACTGCTTTTGCAAGCGATCAAAGACGCTGGCACCAAGGATCTGACCTTCGCATCCAACAATGCGGGCGTTGATGATTTCGGCATAGGCATCTTGCTGCAAACCAAGCAAGTGAAGAAAATGATCTCCTCATACGTTGGTGAAAACGCGGAATTCATGCGTCAGTATCTGTCGGGCGAGTTGGAGTTGGAATTCAATCCTCAAGGCACTTTGGCCGAGCGCATGCGCTCCGGAGGCTGCGGCATTCCCGGGTTTTACACCAAAACAGGTGTCGGCACGGTGATCGCCGAGGGCAAAGAGCATAAGGATTTCCCAACCGGTGCGGACGGCGCGATGCAGACCTATATCATGGAGACCGGCATTTTCGCCGACCTCGCCATCGTGAAGGCTTGGAAGGCGGATGCAACGGGTAACCTCGTGTTCCGCAAGACCGCGCGCAACTTCAACCCACCAGCAGCCATGTGCGGTAAAATGTGCATCGTCGAGGTTGAGGAAATCGTTGAGACCGGATCGCTTGATCCCGACAATATTCATTTGCCGGGCATCTATGTGCACCGCATCATTCAGGGCGATCATGAAAAGCGCATCGAGCAGCGCACAGTACGGGAGGCGTAAATCATGTGGGATCGCAATCAAATGGCGGCGCGCGCTGCGCTCGAGCTGCAAGACGGCTGGTACGTTAACCTTGGCATCGGCATTCCGACGCTGGTCAGCAACTACATTCCCGAGGGCGTTGAAGTGACGCTACAATCGGAAAACGGCATGCTCGGCATGGGTCCGTTTCCTGTCGCAGGCACGGAGGATGCGGACCTGATCAACGCAGGTAAGCAAACGATAACCGAACTGCCGCAGACGGCCTATTTCGATTCAGCGCAAAGTTTCGGTATGATCCGCGGCGGCAAGATTGCCATGGCGATCCTTGGCGCAATGGAAGTGGCGGAAAACGGCGATCTGGCGAACTGGATGATTCCGGGCAAGCTGGTCAAAGGCATGGGCGGCGCGATGGACTTGGTCGCGGGCGTGGGCCGCGTGGTTGTTGTGATGGATCACACCAACAAGCACGGTGTCAGCAAGGTTCTGAAGGAATGCACATTGCCACTGACGGGTCAAAAGGTCGTGGACCGCATCATCACCAACTTGGGTGTCTTGGATGTGGTCGAGGGCGGACTTCGCATCGTCGAATGTGCGAGCGGCGTTACCGAGGATGAACTTCGAGCCGCGACAGAAGCCACTATCGTCTAAGCAAACGTAAGGTGCGTGATATCGCGCACCTTACTTTAATTAACCGCCCAGTTTTTTGAACACGCAGCCATCGCTCGCCAATTGCGGCGGCGTCACGCATAAATCTCGTGCAACCTGAAACGCGGCCAGCACCTTTGGCACATAGTCGCGCGTTTCCGCATAAGGCGGCACACCGTCGTTCTTACGTACCGCGCCCTCGCCCGCATTATATCCAGCGAGTGCCAGTACGGGATCATTGTCAAATTCCCCCATGAGCCAATGCAGATAAGCCACGCCGCCAGCGATATTTTGGGCGGGGACATTCACATCCTCAACCCCGAAACGCGCGGCGGTGGCGGGCATCAATTGCATCAAACCTTGCGCCCCTGCCGAACTGATCGCATCGTTCTTGCCCGCCGATTCCACGGCGATCACCGCAAGCACCAAAGCAGGCGAGACGTTCTTGCCGATGGTCGCTCTCAAAATTTCAATGCCGTGGGTTTGACTGATCGTGTAAAGCGTCTGCAAGCGCGGCGCACTGACACCGCTGCCCACAGGTGGATTGGCAAGGCGCGTCAGCGCCGCTTGATAGCGCCCCGCGCTTTGCTCCAGATCGGTTGAGACGGTTTCCCAGAACCACCCGTAAGAGGCCGAGCGCGGCGCGGCGTTCGCGCCATCCTTTGGCGCGCCGCTGACGATCGCGCCTGCGCGCGGGCCTTGTGGAGTGATCTGGATCGTGATGCGATTGCGACTTCCCGCTTTGGGCGGTTTCTGGCGTTTAGCGGAAAAATCGGGAAACGGCTTGGGCGGCGGTGTTTGCGCCTGTGCAGAGCCGACCAGCAGCACGGCTGACATCAAAACCAGACATCTCAACACTTCAAATGGGCGGTATATCATGCTCGATCCTAAAAACGTCTTAAGCGCTTTTTCCCAGTATCTGGTATTTCTCGAAGAAATGCACTTAAAACTGTTGGCCAAGCGATCTGTGCATGCCCGACTGTGTTTGCGCGGATGCAACCCTATAGCGGCAATTTTCCCCCATCCCGCCATCTTCCGGCCCAGATTGTAGGCGACACAGAGCGCAGAAGCCGTTTGGCTTCATCACATTACAGCCACCTCGGCCTTGCGCCGAAGCATTAACAGGAAAATTTCCATATGAGAAAGCTGATTAAGTTTTTCGGTAAAAGCGAAGCCGGAGCGGTCACCACGGAGTTTTTGGTTCTCGCCGCAGCTATTGTTGGCATGGGTGTCGTAGCCTTCGCGGGCATGGGCGGCGAAGAAAATGTCGTCAACGTCGAGCCCGACGGCGGACTTGAAAAGTTCGTCGCCGGCTTTTAAGCGCGCCAGCGATCAGGCTTTGCGCCATCGAATTAGCCGCGAATTACCAAGGGCCGATCTGGAAACAGGTCGGCCCTTGGGCTTTGTTCTATGCCATGGCCCAAACCGCCGCCTAAGCGAGTTGCAACTTTCTCCAACATCTTCACGAAATATTAATATATCCAAAATTGTCATTATCGTGCCCAACTCGTGCCCGATTCCCCCCCGATACAGGTTTCATCAAGTAACGGGCCGCGGCGCACCTAGAGGCGGAGCAAACAACCCAAGGCTTGGGACGAATATTGCAAACTGATCCTTGGAAGGACATTACTATGACAAACTTTATCAAAGCATTCGCACAAGACGAAAACGGCGCAGTAACAGTTGACTGGGTTGTTCTGACCGCCGCTGTCGTCGGCCTGGCCGTTGCAGCCTATGGCTCCATCCAGTCCGGTGCATCCAACCTGACGGCATCCACCAACACAACCATGTCCGGCATGACAGTTGGTAACGTATCGCTGCCAGCAGCTGAGTAATCAGCGAATACATCCACGCGACAGCGTGATGCAGGGCGATCTGGAAACAGATCGCCCTTTTTCGTTTCATTGTTTCGATAAGCTTTATCTACGCGACAGAACTCCTCAATTTAAGACAAAAATGGCCCCATAGCCGCCCAACTCGCGCCTCATTTGGATCGAATAACGGTGACATCAAGTGTCGGTCAGCGACGAGGTGAGAGGCGGAGCTGAACATACCGGGACTTGAAGCAAACCGAACATAAATCCTGGGAAGGAATTTACTATGACAAAATTTATCAAAGCATTCGCACAAGACGAAAACGGCGCAGTAACAGTTGACTGGGTTGTTCTGACAGCCGCTGTCGTCGGCCTGGCCGTTGCTGCATACAGCTCCATCCAGTCCGGTGCATCCAACCTGACGGCAGCCACCAACACAACCATGTCCGGCATGACAGTTGGTAACGTATCGCTGCCAGCAGCTGAGTAATCAACGCCGGGATCGCCGCACGCGGCGATTTGCTAGGAAGGGTCGATCTGGAAACAGATCGGCCCTTTTCGCATTGAGCGCATGTCCAAAGCCATGCACCAGAAACTCGCCTTAAAGTTGTTCACAATCAATACGTTACTAAAATTTTCCTCGAATTTATCCCGACTTCACCCCGATCGCACCGCAATCGTGCCCCATTCAAACGCCATAACAATTTCATCAGACGACGGGCAGTGCCGAGGTGAGAGGCGGGGCTGAACAAACCGAAGTTGATAGCAAACTGAAAACTGATCCTTGGAAGGACATTACTATGACAAACTTTATCAAAGCATTCGCACAAGACGAAAACGGCGCAGTAACAGTTGACTGGGTTGTTCTGACAGCCGCTGTCGTCGGCCTGGCCGTTGCAGCCTATGGCTCCATCCAGTCCGGTGCATCCAACCTCACAGCATCTACCAACACAACCATGTCCGGCATGACAGTTGGTAACGTATCGCTGCCAGCAGCTGAGTAATCAACGCCGGGATCGCCGCACGTGGCGATTTGCTAGGAAGGGTCGATCTGGAAACAGATCGGCCCTTTTCGCATTGAGCACATGTCCAAAGCCATGCACCAGAAACTCACCTTAAAGTTGTTCACAATCAATACGTTACTAAAATTTTCCTCGAATTTATCCCAACTTCACCCCGATCGCACCGCAATCGTGCCCCATTCAAACGCCATAACAATTTCATCAGACGACGGGCAGTGCCGAGGTGAGAGGCGGGGCTGAACAAACCGAAGTTGATAGCAAACTGAAAACTGATCCTTGGAAGGACATTACTATGACAAACTTTATCAAAGCATTCGCACAAGACGAAAACGGCGCAGTAACAGTTGACTGGGTTGTTCTGACCGCCGCTGTCGTCGGCCTGGCCGTTGCAGCCTATGGCTCCATCCAGTCCGGTGCATCCAACCTCACCGCATCTACCAACACAACCATGTCCGGCATGACAGTTGGTAACGTATCGCTGCCAGCAGCTGAGTAATCAACGCCTACACAACATGTGTAGATATTCCAGCGATCCGCCTTTCCTATCGAGGGGCGGATCGTTTCCGTGAAGGGCACAACTGCGCGACGCGCTCGATACGTTGAATGCGCTGGAAGCGTCTTCAAAGCCGCCTAGTTCCGCCCCACTCGCGCCCCAATCCGAACCTACCACCTATCTTGCACACCATCCCGCAACCACAGTTGCAGCCCCCTTAACTTGCACCTCCTTTTACGGAGACCTGGAGATATAAATGTTGAAATCCCTTTTGACCTTCACATCCGATGAAAACGGCGCCGTCACTGTTGACTGGGTCGTTCTGACCGCCGCGATCGTCGGCCTGTCCGTCGCAGCCTATGCTACGATCAGCGCCGGTACAGGCAACTTGACCGGAAACACCACGACGACCCTGAGTGGTATGAACGTCGGGAACGTTACGATTGCCGAATAGGCCATTTTCAAGCCAACACAGCAGCGCGCCGCGCCTCGCGGGCGCTGCTGAAATTTCCTGGCTTTGCCGTGCTAAGCGCACATCCGCGCCGTCTTTCAGCCACAAACGAATGCCAGTCTGATTTCGAGATAGAACCAGCCGGGGCCTTGCGATGACAGCGAGACTTCGATCAGAAATAGGGGAACAACATGCGAATGATATTTGGTGTCGTCTTGCTCATCGGGATTGCCCTTGCCGGCTTCGCGGTGCATCTGACACAAAACTACGTGAACCAGCAAAAGGCGGCCTTGGCGGCCGCTCAAGCCAACAGCGCGCCTGCGGTTCCCACTGTCCCTGTTTTTGTCGCAAATCGCAAATTATCCTACGGCGAAGAATTAAAGTTGAAAGACATCGTCGTCGCCCAGTGGCCACAAAACGCCCTGCCCGAGGGTATCTTCCAATCTGTCGAACAGCTGTTTCCCAAAGACCAGCCCGGCAAACGTTACGTGATGCGCGCGACCGAAAGGTTCGAGGCCGTTCTCGCCGTGAAGATCACAGAGCCTGGCAAAGTCGTCGGGTTGCAGTCCAGACTTGAAGCTGGGCAAAGCGCTTTCACGATCAAAGTCGATGGCACTTCGGGCGTTTCTGGCTTTCTGCGCCCGGGTAACATTGTGGATGTCTACTGGACTGGTATGGTTCGCGCGGCGCAGGGGCAGAAACAGCGCACCGTGACGCGGCTTATCGAAGATGGTGTGAAGATTATTGCGATCGATCAAAGCTCCAATGAAGAGGTGCACAAAGCCTCAATCGCACGCACGGTCACAGTTGCGGTCACGCAGCTGCAAGGTGCCTCCCTGACACAGGCGCAGAGCACCGGAAAGCTCAACCTGTCCTTGGTCGGTCAGCGCGACGAGTCGATTGCGGAATTTATCGAAGTGGACCAGAAACAGTTGCTTGGCATCGAAGAGGCACAACCTGTAGCGCAACAAGAGGCGGAACGTGTTTGTACGATCCGGCAGACCAAAGGTGCAGAAAAGGTGAATATCCAGATCCCCTGCCCCGACGGTTCTTGATGCAACGCGCACAGATCATGCTCCAAATTTCGAATGGCATCGCCCGCGCGATGCCATTCGCGTTTTCGGCTGGCATCAATGGCACACTCGAGCCCCCTGTTGCTGAAGTCACACAGCAAGGACGCATCAGAACCCTTTGATTCTTGCAATAAAATTTAAAGTGGCGCATGTTTCACTGTAAAGCGGGCAATAGACCTGCACACGAGGCCGTGATCGGAGAGGCAGATCACATGAAAAAGTTGAATACACTCAAGGCCACCCTTTTGGGCTGTGCTGTATTGTTCACCGCATCCGTCGCACCAGCGTATTCGGATACCTTGCGCATCGTGCGCTCGGGCAGCAGTTCGACCCTTCCCATTCCCATGAACCGCGCGGTCGTGGTCGAAAGCGACGTTCCCTTCGCAGAGCTGAGCATCGCCAATCCGTCCATCGCGGATATCTCGACCCTGTCGGATCGCACTGTTTATGTGCTTGGTAAATCCCCGGGCCTGACCACGCTCACCCTTCTTGATGACGCAGGCCGTTTGATCACCAATGTCGATGTGCGCGTCTCTGCGGATGTGAGCGAATTCAAGGAACGTCTGAAACAAATCTTGCCCGGCGAAAAGATCGAAGTGCGCACGGCGAATGACGGCATCGTGCTGTCGGGCACAGTGTCCAGCGCGGGCAAGGTCGACCGCGCCATGGACCTTGCACAGCGCTATGCGCCCGAGCGGGTGACGAACCTATTGTCTGTCGGCGGCGTGCAGCAGGTCATGCTCAAAGTGCGCTTTGCGGAAATGCAGCGTTCTGTCTCCAAATCTCTGTCTTCCTCGCTTGCCCTTGGTGGCAGCGCGCTGGGCGGTAACCTTGGCATTTCCGGCGGCACAGGCACGCTCACCGCGTCCGAAGCCGTCAGCTCAGCCTTGAATGGGACGACACCAACATCCAACGCCAACAGCGGCGCAACCTTGTTCGGCTTCAACGCCGGCGGCCTCGAAGTGGGCATCCTGCTTGAAGCACTTGAGAGCAAAGGCATGGTGCGCACGCTTGCAGAACCAAATCTGACTGCCCTCTCCGGCCAAGAGGCCAAGTTTCTTGCCGGCGGCGAATATCCGATCCCCGTCTTGGGGGACAACGGCGTTCGCATCCAGTTCAAGCCCTTCGGCGTACAACTGTCCTTTATTCCGCGCGTTCTGGATGACAAGGTGATCAACCTCGAACTGAACGCCGAGGTGTCCTCGCTCGATTCCGCCAACGGAATCGTCAGCGACGGTTTCGCGATTTCCGGCCTAAAAGTGCGCCGCACCTCGACCACGGTCGAGATGCGCGATGGCGAGAGTTTCGCGATCGCAGGGCTTTTGCAGGACGATTTCACTGATCTTTCCGGTCAAGTGCCGTGGCTGGGAGATGTTCCAATCCTTGGCGCACTATTTCGCAGCGCCGATTATAAGCGAGAGCAGTCCGAGCTGGTGATCATCATCACGCCCCATCTTGTAACGCCGACGCGCGGCGAAGCGCTCGCGCTTCCTACCGACCGTGTGCGTCCGCCAAGCGAAAAGGACCTCTTCCTCTTTGGACGGGTGACAGGCGACTCGCGACGTCCTAAGAAGGGTGCAGCCGGAGAAATCGCCAAGCAGGACTTCACCGGTTCCTACGGATACGTAATGGACTGAATATGCTAAAGCGCAGCTCACAAAGATACGCAGCCATCCTGATCAGCTCAGCCGCCCTTCTGGCGGGCTGTAACTCAGGCGACCCTGTCTATAGCAGCTTCGGGAATGAAGCAGGTTCGATGCTCGATACGGGCACCTTCGGCAATGCGACGATGAATAACGTGCAAATGATGAATGGCGAAAAGCAATACGCCTATGATTTATCTTCACGCTTTGCCTCTGAAGTGTTGACTACAGTCAACTTTGCCTTCGGTAGCTTTGATCTGGATGCAGGCGCGCGCGATACGCTGCGCGAGCAAGCGGCCTGGATCCGCCAGTTCCCCGAAGTCCGTTTTCGCGTCTATGGACATGCGGATGCGGTCGGCAGCAACGGCGCGAACAAGGCGCTCGGCCTACGCCGCGCACATGCGGTCGTGAACTATCTTGCCACCCAAGGCATTGGAAAATCGCGCCTCGAGGCGGTGTCCTCCTTCGGCGAAGAGCAGCCTCTTATCGTGACCGAGGGCCGCGAGCGGCGCAACCGGCGCACCGTGACCGAAGTAAGCGGTTTCGTGGGAAGCCATCCGATGATCATGGACGGCAAATATGCGCAGGTCGTTTACCGCGAGTATGTCGCAAGCGGCACAGCCGTATCGGCCGTAAACCCGCGAACACCAAACTAAGACCAGATTAACCTCGTGACTATTCAGGCGGCCCCAGCGATGGGGCCGCTTGTTTTTTGGCTTCGTATAATCGCGCCCATTCGGCCCTAATGTTGCCCAGATTGCCCCCGATACATGACGGAGCGGGGCACCTGTGTCCTGCAAAAACAAAAGAGAGCGCAAAGGTCAGCACAGAATGTGCAGAGCCATAACGCCACACAGGATTTAGTTATGTCGGGTAATGACACGCAACATGTAGACGAAAGCCCCCTTAGGGCCTGCACCATCAGCCGGGATGTGCAAAATTTCGATCTGTTGATCGAAGACATGGAAGCCGTGATGGGCGATTCTTGGGGGGATTTGGGGTTCGCGGATTCCATTGCCTTTATCGAACAACTTCAGCCCAAAGGGCTCGAATTCATTGCCTTGACGATTGATTACGAGGACGAGGAAAACCTCGGTCTGCTTGAAAACGTCATCACCGCAGCCAAATCGCGTGACATCAAAGTCATCGTGATCGCCGAAGATGTAACCCCCGCTTCCTTGCACCAGCTTTTGCGCGGCGGAGCGGATGAGTTTATCCCCTACCCGCTTCCTGAAAACGAACTGCGCTCTGCCGTTGAACGTTTGCGTAAACCTGCGCCCGAGCCAGCCCCCGCAACAAGCGAAGGGCGCGCGAACCTGCAAGGGAGTGGTGGGCGAAACGGTTCTATCATTGCGGTGCACGGTCTTGCCGGCGGCACTGGTGCGACGACGCTCGCGGTCAACCTGGCTTGGGAGTTGGCGACGCTCGGCAAGGATAAATCACCCAAAGTCTGCATCATCGACTTGGATCTGCAATTTGGCTCCGTTTCAACATTCCTGGATTTGCAACGCCGCGATGCGGTGTTCGAGCTGCTCACCGATACCGAAAACATGGACGGTGAAAGTTTCGCACAGGCACTTTTGATGCACGATGACGTGCTACACGCATTGACATCGCCTGCGGATGTCATTCCGCTCGACATGATCCGGCCCGAGGATATTCAGGCCATTCTCGATCTGGCCAAGACGCATTTTGATTATGTGATCATCGATATGCCGACCACACTGGTGCAATGGACCGAAACGGTCCTGAACGCCTCGCAAATCTATTTCGCAACGCTGGAGATGGATATGCGCTCGGCGCAGAATGCGCTGCGCATGAAACGTGCTCTGCAATCAGAGGGCCTGCCCTTCGAGAAAATGCGCTTCGTTTTGAACCGCGCCCCGAAATTTACCGATCTAACCGGCAAGACTCGTGTCAAACGCCTAGCGGAAAGCCTTGGTATCACTATCGAGGTGCAATTGCCCGATGGTGGCAAGCCGGTCGTGAACGGTGCAGATCACGGCCAACCTCTTGCCATCACTGCCGCGAAAAACCCGCTGCGCAAAGAAATTCACAAACTCGCGACTTCACTTCACGAGCTTAACCAGCTTGCAGATTCAGCCGCTTAAGGAAAGACGACAGATGTTTTCCAGATATAAAAAATCCGAGGCAGCAACACCTGCGAATGCAGCGACAAATGCGGCGCATACTGCGCCATCAACCCCGCTGGAAGCACCTCTAAATCCCTCGATCCGGCGTGCGGCCCCCACGGTGCCTGCGCAAAGCGTGAATTTCGACAAGGACAAGAAACGCAAAGAGCGTTTGTCAGAGATCAAGCTGGAGCTGCACCGCGAATTGCTCGACAACCTGAACCTTGCCGCGCTCGAGCATGCCTCCGAAGCGGATTTGCGATCAGAGATCAACGCAATCGCCGCCGAAGTCTTGCAAGAAAAGGGCATCGTGCTGAACCGCGAAGATCGCACCACGCTAAGCCAGGATCTGTTCGACGAGGTCACAGGCCTCGGCCCGCTGGAAACCTTGCTTAAAGACGACGACGTGAACGATATTCTGGTAAACGGCCCGCATCAGGTCTTTATCGAGAAGCACGGCAAACTGACGCTGAGCGATGTGACGTTCAAGGACGAAAAGCATCTTTTGCGGATCATCGACAAGATCGTATCGGCGGTCGGGCGCCGCGTCGACGAAAGCAACCCATACGTTGACGCCCGTCTCAAGGACGGCTCGCGTTTCAACGCAATGGTGCCGCCCGTTGCGGTTGACGGCAGCCTCGTTTCCATTCGTAAGTTTAAGAAAGACAAGCTCGGGATCGACGATCTGGTCGCTTTCGGTGCCTTCTCCGAAGAAATGGCTGCCTATCTGCAAGCCGCTGTGGCGACGCGTCTCAACATCATCGTATCGGGCGGTACGGGATCTGGTAAAACCACCACGCTCAACGCACTGTCATCCTTTATCGACAATGACGAACGCATCCTGACGATCGAGGATACTGCGGAACTTCAACTCCAGCAGACCCATGTGGGCCGCATGGAAAGCCGCCCCCCCAACGTGGAGGGCAAAGGCGAGGTTTCCCCGCGCGACTGTTTGAAAAACGCCCTTCGCATGCGACCGGATCGCATCATCGTCGGCGAGACACGCGGAGAGGAAGTCATCGACATGCTGCAGGCGATGAACACTGGCCATGATGGCTCGATGACCACGATTCACGCCAACTCTGCGCGCGATGGTGTGTCGCGCCTTGAAAATATGATCGCAATGTCGGGAATCGAAATGCCCCTCAAAGCGATGCGCAGCCAGATCTCGTCGGCTGTGAACCTGATTGTGCAGGCGAGCCGACTGCAGGACGGCTCGCGCCGGATGACCTCGATCACAGAAATCACAGGGATGGAGGGCGAAGTTATCTCCATGCAGGAACTGTTCAGATTTCAGCGTGTCGGACTGACGCCAGAGAACAAGATCATCGGTCATTACACCGCGACGGGCGTGCGCAGCCACTACGCCGAGCGTTTTCGCATGTGGGGCTATGATCTGCCAACCAGCATTTACGAGCCGACGAAACTCGAAGGATAAGTGTCATGAACCTCACTGCCGAACCCATTATCTACGGTCTCGTCTTTATCGGCGTGCTCGTTCTTGTCGAGGGCATTTACCTAACGATGTTCGGACGCTCCATTTCTCTGAACAACCGGGTGAACCGACGGCTCGAGATGCTGGAAAAGGGCGGCAATCGTGAAGAAGTGCTGGAAAAACTTCGTAAGGAGATGAACCAGCACATCAAGGGCCGTTCTATCCCGCTCTACTCCATGCTCGCGGACAAGGCCAACAAGGCCGCAATTGCCTTTACGCCCAAACAGCTAATGGGGATCATGGCCGGGCTTTGCGTTTTTGCCTTTCTTGGTTTGACCGTCGGCACCGAGACAAGCCTTTCGGTACGCATCGTCGCTTCGATCGGGATCGGAGTTGGCGGCGTTTTCATGTGGATCGGCCATAAGGCCAAAAAGCGCATGTCGCTGCTGGAAGAGCAACTTCCCGATGCTGTCGAGTTGATGGTGCGAAGCCTGCGCGTGGGGCATCCATTTACCTCGGCGGTCCAGATCGTAGCAAAGGAAGTTCAGGATCCGCTTGCCTCCGAAATGGGGATTATCGCAGACGAAAGCGCTTATGGGCGCGACGTTGGCGAAGCGCTCAAATCAATGGCCGAACGGCTCGACAACCAGGATTTGCGCTTTCTAGCGGTTGCCGTGACGATCCAGCAGCAATCGGGGGGTAACCTTGCCGAAATTCTGGCTGGCCTCGCGCAGGTGATCCGCTCGCGCTTTCGCCTCTTTCGCCGCGTTAAGGCGATCACAGCAGAAGCACAATGGTCGGGCAAATTCCTGTCCAGCTTTCCGTTGCTGGCATTGGTCGCAATCAATCTGGGTGATCCCGATTACTACGATCCTGTGCTGGATCATGAGTGGTTTATTCCGGCGTGCTTCATCGTCGCAGCCTTTCTGGGCGTCAATCTGATTGTCATGCGCATTCTCGTCAACATCAAGGTGTAGGGTCCAAACTATGGAATTCTTCAACAACTTCATGGACATGATGTTCGCCACTTTCGGCGCTCAGGCCCAAATCGTGCTTTTGATCATTCTTGGCGGCATGCTCGTTTTGTTGGCTATCCCCTTTGTGATGTCCAAGGAAGTTGATCCGCTTGAAAAGCTCAAGGAACAGGGCAAGCAGAAATCAGGCGCAGGCGATGAAACGGCCAGGCTTCGCCAGGCGAAGGGGAACAAACAGCTCGGCAAATACGCCAAATTGCTCGAACCCAAAAGCGACGAAGAATATTCCGCTATTCGCCTAAAGCTGATTCAGGCAGGGTATCGCGACAAGGATGCGGTACGCCTGTTCCACTTCATGCAATTTGCGCTTGGCATCGGCTTTCTTGTCGCCGGATTGCTCTATTATACGTTGGTGATCAGCGGCGAAAACACCACAACAAAGCAAATGCTTATGTATGTTCTCGGGCCAGGCGGTGCGGGATATATGTTGCCGAAGTACTGGGTCACTCGGCGGATCGAGACGCGTAAAGAACAGATCGAGGGCGGTTTTCCCGATAGCCTCGACATGATGCTGGTCTGCGTTGAAGCTGGTCAGTCGCTTGATCAATCAATCGTGCGCGTCGCGAAAGAGCTGCATCACTCCTATCCGTTTCTCGCGGATGAATATGAAATCGTGGCGCAGGAAATGAAGGCTGGCAAGGACAAGATATCCGTTCTCAACGATATGTCCGAGCGCTGCGGCGTGCAGGACGTGGCCAGCTTTGTGACGGTTTTGATCCAATCGACAAGTTTTGGTACGTCCATCGCAGAAGCCTTGCGGGTTTATGCCGCTGAAATGCGTGACAAACGCGTGATGCGCGCCGAAGAGAAGGCAAACAAGTTGCCAACCAAGATGACCCTTGCCACAATGATGCTAACGGTACCGCCACTGTTGATCATCCTTGTGGGACCATCAGCCGTCGGCATCACCGAATTGGGCAATATGTAAAAAAGGGCGAATGACATGGCGCAACTGCGCGGGGCTTGTGCCCTGCTCTGCACCATCGCGAGTTTAAGCTTGGCCGCCTGTTCCTCGGGCGGCCTTGGCACGTCCTTTGATGCGCCCAAGGATAGCCCCTTCGCACCAGCCGTCGATCGCGATGCAGAGGCGGAAAACCCTTTGATCGTCGGCTATCGCCTTGGCGCTGTGGGCGAGCATGAACTTGCCCTCAAGTCCTTTCGCCGCGCGGCTGCGGATCAAGGTCTGAGCACGGAAATCATTTCTGCCATGGCCTCTTCCAACCTCGGACTGGGTCGTCTCGGGCAGGCCGAAGACCTGCTGCGGCGCGCAACCAAGGCCGAGGATGCCACGCCAGAGGATTGGAATAATCTGGGTGTCGTATTGATGGAACGAGGCAAAACCGCCGAGGCTACGCAGGTTTTTCGCAAAGCCTTCGCCGTGGACAATGGCAGAAGTGACTCAATCCGGGATAATCTCAGAATTGCGCTCGCAAAATTAGAAAATGTTGACTATGGTGAAACAGAAGAACAAGACTACAAATTGGTGCGGCGGGGGACGAGTGACTTCCTAATCCGTAAGACACCGTAAAAAATTTGAGGCAAGAGCAGTAAAAGGACGCAGAAAAATGCGCCACCCTTTCCTTGTTTCGCTTTGCATGTTTGGCCTCGTTGCGACTGCAGCGTGCGACAAAGCTGGCGAACAGAACGCCGATCGCAAGATTGGCGGCATAAACGTAATCGATGAGAGCAATCTTAGCGATGTCATGCTGACCGTCGCCGATCCGAATGAGGCCGTCGCCTATTTCCAACGCGCGACAAGCGAAGATCCCGACCGGATTGATCACTTGCGCGGCCTTGCTAGTTCGCTGATCCGCGCAAAGCACGTGACCGAAGCAGTCGGCGCATGGGACGAGGTCACGAAACACCCCGGTTCGAGCGAAACTGACAGTGTCGATTTGGCCGATGCCAAAATCCGCGCGAACGACTGGAAAGGCGCCGAAGCAGTTCTGGACGCCATCCCGCCGACCCACGAGACCTACAAACGCTATCGTTTGGAAGCGATGATCGCGGACAGCAATCGCGAATGGAAAAAGGCTGACAGCTTCTATGAAACCGCCGCCGGGCTGACGACAAAGCCGGCAGGCGTGATGAACAACTGGGGGTATTCCAAACTGACGCGCGGTGAGTTCAAAGCCGCCGAACGCCTGTTCGGCGATGCGATCCGTCAAGATGGCCAGCTTTTCACTGCCAAGAACAATCTGGTTCTGGCGCGCGGCGCACAGCGCAACTACGAGCTTCCCGTAATCCCGATGGATCAAGTCGAGCGCGCGCAGCTTTTGCATACGCTGGGCCTGTCGGCCGTCAAACAGGGCGACGTGGAAACCGCGAAAGGGCTGTTGCGCGATGCGATCGAAACCCATCCGCAGCACTTCGAGGCTGCCGTTCGCTCGCTCCGCGCCCTTGAAAATAGTTAAGCGCCCGAAATGTTAGAGAACCCCGCCCTTTTCGCTCTTTGGAGCCTACCCTTCGTTTTGCCACTATGCTTTCTGGTGGCTTGGTCGGACATGCGTGCGATGCGTATTCCCAATTGGTGCGTGCTCGCGCTGGTCGCGGGCTATGTGATCACCGGCTTGGTGGCCTTGCCGTTAGATCAATTTCTATGGGGGTTTGTGCACCTGATAATCGTGCTTGTCGTCGGCTTTTTCATGAACGCCGTCGGCATGATCGGCGCGGGGGATGCGAAATTCGCAGCCGCGGCCGCGCCCTTCATACACTTGGGTGATTTCCGCTTTCTAATCGCGCTTTTCGCAGCCAATATCCTTGCCGCCTTCATCACGCATCGCTTAGTAGCGCGTACTCCGATGACCGGCCTTGCGCCGAAATGGGACAGTTGGGAGCGGACTTGGGAATTCCCCATGGGCCTGTCGCTTGGCGGGACACTTGCGCTCTACATGTTGCTGAGCGCGCTTTACGGAGCCTGAAGAGGCCCCGCGCGTGCCATAATTTGCCCAAAATCCGGTGATACCCCTTGCTTTGAAACGATCGAATTCGGGGCAAGACAATGAACATGCACACCACCGCCGTGATGGCGCCGCCGCCGCCCAAAGGGTTGGCCCAGATGAAATTGTCCACCGTAATGATGCGCGACATCATGCTCAAAACAATGTTTCGCATGAATGTCGATACCGCCTCCGAAGTGGCGCGTGCGATCTGTTTACCGCTGCAAGTGACGCAGGAATTGATCGATATCGCGCGCGAGCAAAAGCTGCTCGAGGCGACGGGTACGCTCAATGCGAATAATGGTGGCAAGATGGGGTTTCAGCTCACCGACTCGGGCAAAGCGCGCACGATGGACGCGCTGCAACAGTCCGAATATTACGGTGCGATGCCCGTCCCCCTCGATGTTTATGCCGAGCAGGTCAAGCGCCAGTCGATCCGCAACATCATGATCACGCGCGGCCAGTTGACTGACGCGATGGGCCATTTGATCCTGCCGGACGATCTGCTGAGCAACCTTGGACCCGCTGTCAGCTCGGGGCGCTCCATCTTAATGTACGGTCCTCCCGGCAACGGTAAGTCCTCAATTTCAAACGGTATTCGCGATGCGATGGGCGACAAGATTTATGTGCCGCGCGCAATCGAATATGCGGGACAAGTGATCACCGTTTATGATCCCATTGTGCATTGCGCGGTTGAAGAACAGGTCGATGACCCGAGCCAGCTGCGCCGCCGCACGCTATTTGACACGCGTTATGTCCGCTGTATGCGCCCGACCGTGATCACCGGGGGCGAGCTGTCGCTCGACATGCTCGATCTGGTCTACAATCCGACGGCGCGTACCTATCAAGCGCCGCTTCAACTCAAATCGACAGGTGGAATTTTCATCGTCGACGATCTTGGACGTCAGGCCGAGCCGCCCCAAAGCCTCGTCAACCGCTGGATCGTTCCGCTTGAAGAGGCCAAGGATATTCTGGCGCTACAATCGGGCGAAAAATTTGAAGTCCCCTTCGATACCTTGGTGATCTTTTCGACCAACTTCCATCCCAACTCTATTTTCGACCAAGCCGCCCTGCGCCGGATATTCTACAAGATCAAGATCGATGGACCCAATCAAGAAAACTTCCTGAAGATTTTCGCACTCGTCGCGAATAAAAAGGGCATTCCGCTGGCTGAAGATGCACTGATCCATCTGTTGCAGAAAAAATATCCAACCATCGACAATGTCTATGCGAACTATCAGCCCGTGTTTCTGATCGACCAGATGATTGCCATTTGCGAGTTCGAGGGCATCCCGAACCAGATGACCCCAGAGCTGATTGATCGCGCTTGGGCGAATATGTTCGTGAAAGAAGAACATATCGTAAATTAGAGACTGGCGCGCGCGCGCGGGCGGTTTACCTTATCCTTCATGCACGCGCCCCACCCTCTCATTACGGCCTGGTTCACCGATCAAGGCTGGTCGGTTCATCCCCATCAACGCGACATGCTCGCGCGCGCGGATGATCCCGCGACGCTGCTAATCGCGCCGACTGGCGGCGGCAAGACGATGGCAGGGTTTCTACCCACGCTCAGTGAATTGGCCGATGGCACGCATGAGGGGCTGCACACGCTCTACGTCTCGCCGCTCAAGGCATTGGCGGCGGATATCAAACGCAACCTGCGCCGCCCTGTCGAGGATATGGGCCTGCCGATCCGCATCGAGGATCGCACGGGCGATACATCCGCGAGCCGCAAGAAACGCCAGCGCGCGGACCCACCCCATATCCTTTTGACCACCCCCGAAAGCCTTGCCCTGCTGGTGTCCTATGAGGACGCACCGCGCATGTTCAAAGGGCTGCGGCGCATCGTCGTGGATGAAATCCACGCCCTCGGCGAGAGCAAACGCGGCGATCAACTCATGCTTGCGCTGTCAGCTGTTCAAGGGATGTGCCCCGATTTGCGCCGCGTTGGCCTGTCGGCCACCGTAGAGGACCCTGCCGCGATAGCACGCACCCTCGCGCGCCATCCCGATCCTTGCGAGATCGTGTTGGCCGATCCGGGACCTGATCCAGATATTTCCATGCTTGAAATCGCAGAGCCGCCGCCCTGGTCTGGCGGCAATGCAGCCTATTCCATCCCTGCGGTACTAGCACAGATCAAGGCGCATAAAACAACGCTAATCTTTCACAACACCCGCGCGCAGGCAGAAATTTTCTTTCATAATCTGTGGCTTGCCAATGAGGATAGCCTGCCTATCGGCATTCATCACGGCTCGCTCGCGCGTGCGCAGCGCGAAAAGGTCGAGGCGGCAATGGTGCGCGGTGATCTGCGCGCAATTGTGTGCACCGGCTCGCTCGATCTTGGCATCGACTGGGGCAATGTCGACCTTGTGATCCAGATCGGAGCACCCAAGAACGTCAAGCGGCTGGTGCAACGCATCGGGCGCGCCAATCACCGCTACAATGCGCCCTCCAAGGCGCTTTTGGTGCCTGCGAACCGCTTTGAGGTGGTCGAATGTGTCGCTGCGCTTCAGGCGGTGAAAGCGCATGATCTGGACGGCGAGCCGCGCGGCACTGGGCCGCTCGATGTGCTGTGCCAGCATATCTTGATCCGCGCCTGCGCCGGCCCAATCAATCCTCCCGCGCTTTATCGCGAAGTGACCAGCGTAGGTGCCTATAGCGCGCTGAGCCGCGCCGCGTTTGATGACTGTTTCGATTTCTGCGCGACGGGCGGCTACGCATTGCGCGCCTATGATAAATGGAAACGTCTTCAAGAGCGCACAGACGGCACATGGGCGTTGCGCGATCCGCGCGCGGCGCAGCGCATTCGCATGAACATCGGCACCATTCAGGACACCGACACGCTCAAAGTGCGCTTGCAGCGTGCGCGCGGCGGCAAGCCGCTGGGCGAGGTCGAAGAGAGTTTCGCAGCCACCCTGACCCCCGGCGATACCTTTCTGATCGGCGGGCAGATCGTGCGGTATGAACGCCTGCGCGAGATGACCGTAGAAGTGACGCGCCGCGCAGACAAAAAGCCCAAAGTGGCCAGCTATATGGGCACGCGCTTTGCCACCTCTACGCAGTTGAGCCAGCGTATCCTTCGCCTGATGCAACAACCCGAGTGGCCCGAATTGCCAAGCGCCACCGCACAGTGGCTTGCGCTGCAACGCCGCGTCAGCCAGCTACCCGAACCGGGGCGACTTTTGATCGAGAGCTTCGCACATGATCAATACGCGCACACAGTTGTTTACGGATTTGCAGGACGCAACGCGCAGCAAACGCTCGGTCTGTTGCTGTCCAAACGGATGGAGGACTTGGGCTATGATCCGCTTGGCTTTGTCGCGACCGATTATGCCACGCTGTTTTGGGGCCTCAAGTCCGTCACCGATCCACAGGCATTGATGGACCCGCGCGCGCTGGAGCATGGGCTGGAGGACTGGCTTGCTGGTAACACCTTGATCAAGCGTACATTTCGCGCCTCGGCCACCATCGCCGGATTGATCGAACGTAATCTGCCTGCACAGCGCAAGAGCGGACGGCAAGCGACGTTCAGCTCGGATATTCTCTATGATACTTTGCAAAAATACGACCCCGATCACCTTATGTTGCGCATCACTCGGCAAGAAGCACAGCGTGGCCTCGTCGATTTTGGGCGAATCCGTAATATGCTGGAGCGCACACACGGGCGCATCGATTTTCGCCCCTTGCCGCGCGTATCGCCTCTGGCTGCGCCGATGTTTCTTGAAATGGGCCGCGTGCCGATCAAAGGCGCGGCAGAAGAGCGTTTGCTGGCCGCTGAAACCGAACGCTTGATGGCGGCCGCAGGTTTGACGTAGACCCAAGCGCATGAGCCATTACGCCTTTTCCTTTCACGGTGAGTCATTGCATGCTCTGCCCTCGGGCGCGCTTTTCTGGCCCGCGCAAAGCCTGCTGTGTGTCTCCGATTTGCATTTTGGCAAAGCCCAGCGATATGCGACGCGCGGCGGCGGGGCTTTGCCCCCTTATGAGACGCACGACACCTTGCTGCGCCTTGATCACGATATCGCCGAAACAGCGCCAAGCTGCGTAATTTGCCTTGGTGACAGCTTCGACTGCCTTGGCGCGAGCCTTGATCTGGACGGGTCCGCGCGCGATTGGGTGCTGCGCCTTCAAGCCGGACGCAGATGGATCTGGATCGAAGGCAATCACGACCCTGGCCCTGTCGATCTGGGCGGCACGCATGTCACGCAATATGCGTCGGGCCCACTGACCTTTCGCCATATCGCTGCTGCGCAGGCGCGCGGCGAGATATCAGGGCATTACCATCCAAAAATGACGCTTGATCTGAAGGGACGCCGCCTAAGCCGGCGGTGCTTCGCGCTTGATTCCGATCGCATGATCCTGCCAGCCTATGGCACGTACACCGGTGGGCTCGATGTTACTGCCGCACCGCTGGGCACGCTCTTGGGTCCACAGACCCTTTGCATTTTGACAGGTCAAACCGCACAGCCCGTGCCGCGCGCGCGTTAAACTACCTTGTCAGTGGTTTCATCAAGGTCTGGAAGGACGGTCAAACCGGCGGCTTTTACCCCGGGCAGGTAAGTTTTGCTGACGGGGACGCGCATTTCATTTTCTAGTACAACATAGGGTTTGCGCGCGCTCGGCACCCAGCCGCGAATGGCCTCGCTATGCACCCAGTGAGAGCGGTGCACAGTCATTCCGGCCGTGTCATCAAGCTCGCTCACCGCATCGGAAAAACGCATACGCAGGCGATGGCTCTCGGTGCAGGTCTGCACTTCAACAAAATGACCGTCCGCGAAAACGCGAATGATCCTAACACCTGCGGAAATACTCAAACGCTTGGCAAGGCGCGAGGTGACAGGCATTTGAACACTTTCGCTCACAGTTTTATCACCCTGCTCTGCTTCGTCAGCAAGGTTAGGGAACATACGCCGTACGATTACGATAATAAGCATGATGACACTTGCATAGGTCGAAAGCGCCAGATGGCTCGGCCGTTCTAAGGCGCTGCGCATGAAAATATGGGTGAGAAGTTGATCGATCACCCCCCCAATCACACCTGCGGCAAGAACGAAGAACACCAGATTGATGACCAGCGGCGAAAAGCCCGCCAGCAGCGCGCGGCACAACTCGAAAATGACGAAGGCACAAGAAATTGACGCACCCAGCAGCACGACCCAAAGCACGAACAGATTGCCAGCTTGTCCCGTTTGATAAGTTCCAAACGGCCCCGTGTAAGTCGCCAGAACCGCACAAACCAGCCAGATCGCCAATGTGCGCCAATCAAGCACTCGAACGGCCGCGCCGCGTAGCGCAGCGTTGATCTTTTGCACAAGGCCGTCAGAGGTATTCAAAGGCACTTTCACGTAGACCATCCCAGAGCCGCATTCCCCTCGCACTATGGCGTGTGCGAAGAGCTAGCACTATGGGAGAAATATCAATTTTTCCCCAACAAGAGCGAAACAGGTCTATTGATTTTCGCACTGCGCGAGGTTTTCGCGCACCGACCTTATCCTGCCACGGCTCACCGGAATACTCTGCACGCTCGAAAGTTCGAGCTGCTCAAAGCCGTCTTCTCGCAGCAAGCCTGTTGCGCAACAGCCGCGCGGTCAGCCCCCCGATGAACAGCGAGATCATAAAGACAAAGCCGAAGGTCCGCACAAGCGGCGCGGCTCATATTGCGCCAGCACAATGACGCACCAGTGACTCCAACGAACCAAGTCAATGCCGAGTGATAGAGCGGCGATGAAAAGCTAGTAGAGCAATCCGTACCGAGGGCTTTTATGAAACCGCACCCCACACTAGCGTAGGGGATGCGTATTTTAATAAAATGCGGCCCCACAACACAAAGTTGCGGCCCGTGCGACTTAAGCCGTCAAACCTTCCGGCTCGGCCAATCCGTTGGCACGGCAACAGGCGGTCACTGTATTAGCAAGCAGGCAGGCGATCGTCATCGGCCCGACACCCCCTGGAACAGGCGTAATCGCGCCTGCAACTTCGGCGCAGGACGCAAAATCCACATCTCCGACCAGCTTGTTCTTGCCATCGCGCTCGATGCGGTTGATCCCCACGTCGATCACACTCGCGCCTTTCTTGATCCAATCACCCGGCACCATTTCGGGCCGTCCAACGGCCGCCACGACGATATCCGCGCGGCGCACCACATCTTGCAAATCCTTGGTACGCGAATGCGCGATCGTCACAGTGCAGCTATCACCCAGCAAAAGCTGCGCCATCGGTTTGCCCACGATGTTTGAACGCCCAATCACAACTGCATCCAGCCCCGAGAGCGAACCGTGATGCTCACGCAGCATCATCAGGCAGCCAAGCGGCGTGCAGGGTACCATGCTTTTCTGGCCAGTGCCCAGCAATCCCACGTTGGAAATATGAAACCCATCCACATCCTTGGCAGGGCTGATTGCGTTGATCACCAGATCCTCGTCCAAATGACCCGGCAGCGGCAATTGCACCAAGATGCCGTGAATGCTGTCATCATTGTTGAGCGCGTCGATCAATGCCAGCAAATCTGCCTCGGACGTAGCCACGTCCAGCTTATGCTCGACGCTTTTCATACCAACCTCTGTCGTCATCTTGCCCTTGGAGCGCACATAGACCTGCGACGCAGGATCTTCGCCAACCAGAACAACCGCCAAGCCCGGTGTGATCCCGTGGTCCGCCTTCAATGAAGTGACATGCTCGCCCACTTTGCTGCGGACCTTGGCTGCGAAAGCCTTCCCATCAATAATCTGTGCGCCCATCTCGTGCCTCTTCATCTTTCTAAATAAACTTCGGGGGAGTCCATCTTTAATGGACGGGGGCAGCGCCCCCAAACGGGCGGTGCGCGCAGGCGCACCGCAACCTTTTCTTAGAACAAGCCTTCGATTTGTCCATCGTCGTTCAAACGGATATTCTCCGCCGACGGCACGCGCGGCAGGCCGGGCATCGTCATGATCTCGCCGCACACGACGACGACAAAGCCCGCGCCGGCAGACAGGCGCACTTCTCGCACGGGCACAGAGTGACCCGTAGGCGCGCCGCGCAGTGTCGGATCGGTCGAGAAGCTGTATTGCGTTTTCGCCATGCAGATCGGCAGATGGCCATAGCCCTGCTCTTCCCACAATTTCAGCTGATCACGGATTTTCTGATCCGCAAGTACATCATCCGCGCGGTAGATACGCTTGGCGATGGTTTCGATCTTTTCCATCAAAGGCAGATCATCGCGGTAGAGCGGCGAGAACTGCGATGCGCCACTCTCGGCGATTTCGGCCACGCGCGTTGCCAATTCCGCAGAGCCTTCGGAGCCAAGCTCCCAATGGCGCGACAGAATCGCTTCAGAACCTTGCGTGGCCACATAATCCTTCACCGCCTGCACTTCAGCGTCCGTGTCGGTCACGAAATGGTTGATCGCAACAACAACTGGCACGCCAAAGGATTTGAGGTTGCCGATGTGACGCCCAAGGTTCGCGCAGCCCTCTTTGACCGCATCGACGTTCTCTGCGCCAAGGTCGGCTTTTGCCACGCCACCATTCATCTTCATCGCACGCACGGTCGCGACCAGCACAACACAATCAGGCGCAAGGCCCGCTTTGCGGCATTTGATGTTCATGAACTTCTCTGCGCCAAGGTCCGCGCCGAAACCCGCTTCTGTGACGACGAAATCCGCAATCTTAAGTGCTGTCGTCGTCGCGATAACCGAATTACAGCCATGTGCGATGTTCGCGAAGGGACCACCGTGCACAAAGGCCGGGTTGTTTTCCAGCGTTTGCACAATGTTTGGCTGCATCGCATCTTTCAGCAAAACAGTCATCGCGCCTTCTGCTTTGATATCACGGCAGAAAACAGGTGTACGATCGCGGCGATAAGCGACGATCATATCGCCAAGGCGCGTTTCAAGGTCTTTGAGATTATTCGCAAGGCACAGGATCGCCATCACTTCGGAGGCAACTGTGATGTCAAAACCACCCTCGCGCGGAAAGCCGTTTGCAACGCCACCAAGCGAGACATTGACCTGACGCAGCGCGCGATCGTTCATGTCCACAACGCGCTTCCACTGCACGCGGCGAATGTCGATATCCTGCTCGTTGCCCCAATAAATATGGTTGTCCAGCATCGCGGACAGCAGCGAGTGCGCAGAGGTGATCGCATGAAAATCACCTGTGAAATGCAGGTTCATGTCCTCCATCGGAACAACTTGTGCATAGCCGCCGCCTGCTGCGCCGCCCTTCATGCCAAAGTTTGGTCCCAAAGAGGCTTCGCGGATGCAAACAGCTGCCTTTTTGCCAATGCGGTTCAGACCATCACCAAGGCCAACCGTCGTCGTCGTCTTACCCTCGCCTGCAGGCGTCGGGTTGATAGCGGTGACAAGGATCAGCTTGCCGTTTTTGTTGCCCTGAACCGAATTGATGAACTCTTGGGACACTTTGGCTTTGTCGTGCCCGTAGGGCAGCAGGTCTTTGCTTTCGATGCCAAGTTTCAGGCCAATTTCCTGAATCGGCTTCTTGTTCGCTTTGCGAGCGATTTCGATGTCTGATTTATATCCCATAGGTCTTACTTCCTGTTGAAAAGTTGTAGCGGCCTTATTCGGCAGCGATTGTTTGAACAGCCTCGACGCGCACGGCCGAGAATTTGAATTCGGGGATTTTCCCGTATGGATCGATGGCAGGGTTGGTCAGCACATTCGCTGCCGCCTCGACGTAGGCGAAGGGCACGAACACCATGTCTTCGGACACAGCGCGGTCAGCGCGGGCCATGATGTCGATGCTGCCGCGGCGCGTCGTCAGGCGCACCATGCCTCCCGGTTCAACCCCGAGCGCGCGCAGCGTTTTGGGATGAAGCGAGCAATTCGCCTCCGGCTCCATCGCGTCCAGAACCATGGCGCGGCGCGTCATTGAGCCTGTGTGCCAATGCTCCAGTTGGCGGCCCGTGGTCATGATCATCGGATATTCTGTATCGGGCACTTCATCAGGCGCAATAACGGAGGCCGGCGTGAATTTCGCACGCCCGCCTGCACGCGGGAAACCATCCCCGAACACAACCGCCTGACCAGGATCGGTAGGGCTAAGCGAGGGGTATGTGACCGTCTCCGTCTTGAGGCGCTCCCAAGTGATATTGTCGAGCGAGGCCATGACCTGCTTCATCTCGTCAAATATCTGGCTGGCGTCGGTGTAATCCCACGCAAGGCCAAGGCGCTGCGCCAGATCGACGGTGATCTTCCAATCCTCACGCGCCTCGCCGGGGGGCGGCACCGCAGGGCGCACGCGCTGGACTTGGCGGTTGGTGTTGGAGACCGTGCCGTTCTTTTCATAAAGCGCCGAAGCGGGCAGGATCACATCGGCAAAACAGGCGGTTTCGGTGAGGAAGATATCCTGCACCACCAGATGCTCGAGTTTGGCAAACGCATCGCGCGCATGTTCAACATCAGGATCGGACATCGCAGGGTTTTCGCCCTGAATATACATGCCCTTGATATTGCCCGCATAGGCCTGATCGACGATCTCGGTCACGGTCAAGCCGCGCTTGTTGGACCAATCCTCATCGCGCCCCCAAACACCAAAGATGTCCTCGCGCACTGCGTCATCCTCGACAGAGCGATAATCAGGCACGAACATCGGCACCAGCCCCGCATCGGAGGCACCTTGCACGTTGTTCTGACCGCGCAGCGGATGCAGGCCCGTTCCCGGACGCCCCACCTGTCCCGTCATCAGTGCGAGGCTGATCAGGCAGCGCGAATTGTCGGTGCCGTGGATATGCTGGCTCACGCCCATGCCCCAGAAAATCATCCCCGCTTGCGCGCCCGCAAAGGTGCGCGCAACGTCGCGGATCACGTCAGGCGCGATGCCGCAAATGCCTTCCATGGCTTCGGGGGTGAAATCCTTCAGGTGTTCTTTCTCGGCTTCCCAGTTTTCGGTGTAGGCTTCGATATATTGCTTATCGTAAAGCTCTTCTTCGACGATGACGTGCATGATCGCGTTCAGCAGGCTAACATCCGCACCGGGGCGGAATTGCAGCATATGGCTCGCGTGCCGCTTAAGGCCTTGGCCGCGCGGATCCATCACGATGAGCTTGCCACCACGTTTGGTGAACTGCTTGAAATAGGTCGCCGCAACGGGATGATTTTCCACAGGATTGGCACCGATCACAATGGCCACATCCGCGTTCTTGATCTCGTTGAACGTCGCCGTTACGGCGCCCGAGCCGACATTTTCGATCAGCGCCGTCACGGAAGATGCGTGGCACAGGCGCGTGCAATGATCGACGTTGTTGTGCTTGAACCCTTGGCGGATCAGTTTCTGGAACAGATAGGCCTCTTCATTGGTGCATTTGGCACTGCCAAAGCCCGCAACCGATTGGCCGCCGTGCGCTTGGCGCAGCTTCGCGAGGCCGCCTGCCGCATGGCTCATCGCCTCTTCCCAACTTGCTTCGCGGAAATGCGTCAGCACGTTGCCCGGATCAACATTTAGGCCCTTTGCAGGCGCATCATCGCGGCGGATCAGCGGTTTGGTCAGGCGGTGTTCGTGATGAATGTAGTCAAAGCCAAAGCGCCCTTTGACGCAAAGACGCCCCTCGTTCGCAGGGCCATTGATGCCCTCGACATACTTGACCTTGCCGTCTTTCACCTTGAGCGAAACCTTGCAGCCCACGCCGCAGAACGGGCAGACACTTTCCGTTTCGCTATCGAAATCCTTGCTGTCACCAACTTGCGCCGCGTCCACCACGGTTGCCGGCATCAAAGCGCCCGTCGGGCAGGCCTGAACGCATTCCCCGCAAGCGACGCAGGTGCTATCGCCCATAGGATCGGCCAGATCGAAGGTTGGATAAGAATTCTGACCACGCCCCGACATGCCGATCACATCATTAACCTGAACTTCACGGCAAGCGCGCACGCACAGACCACATTGTATGCAGGCATCAAGGTTAACGGACATGGCGACATGAGAGTTGTCGAGCAGCGGGATGCAGCCCTCTTCGAGCTTGGGAAAGCGGCTCTGATCGATGCCATTGGCCTCGGCCATATCCCACATATGAGAGGACTTATCGTGCGAGACCTCGCGCTCGGGCATGTCGGTCAGCAGCATTTCCACGACCATCTTACGCGCAGATTCCGCGCGGTTGGAGTTGGTAGTAACGACCATCCCCTCGCTCGCTTCGCGAATACACGATGCGATCAAAGTGCGCTCGCCCTCGACCTCGACCATGCACGCACGGCAGTTGCCGTCGGGGCGATATCCCGGTGCGGGCTTGTGGCAAAGATGCGGAATAACAAGGCCACGACCGTTCGCGACTTCCCAGATCGTCAGGCCCTTGTCGGCCGTGACCTGCTTACCATCCATGATAAATGTGATTTGATCAGTCATGTCTTACACCTCATCCGCGAAATGTTTCATGGTCATCCGAATGGGGTTCGGCGCAGCTTGGCCAAGGCCGCAAATGCTCGCGTCGCCCATGGCGTTGCACAGTTCTTCAAGCAGCGGTTGATCCCACGTGTCGGCCTGCATCAGCTTGACGGCCTTTTCGCAACCAACGCGGCAGGGCGTGCATTGACCGCAGCTTTCATCCTCGAAGAAACGCAGCATATTGAGCGCCGCGTCGCGCGCGCTGTCTTGATCCGAAAGGATCACAACGGCAGCAGAACCGATGAAGGTGCCGAGCGGTTGCAGCGTGTCGAAATCCATCGGAACATCGTTAATGGATGCAGGCAGAAGGCCAGCAGAGGGGCCGCCGGGCTGATAAGCTTTGAAGGCGTGGCCCTCCAGCATACCGCCAGAGGCGTCAATCAAATCCATGATTGTGGAACCCGCAGGCAGCAAATGCACACCGGGGTTATTCACGCGGCCAGAAATCGAATAGCTGCGCAAACCTTTGCGGCCATTCTTCTCTGTGGAGGACAGAATCTCTGGGCCTTCGCGCACGATGCGCGCGACCCATTTCAACGTCTCGACGTTATGCACCAGCGTTGGCCGCCCAAAGATACCGACCTGCGCCACAAAGGGCGGACGGTGGCGGGGCAAACCACGCTTGCCCTCGATGCTCTCGATCATCGCGCTTTCTTCGCCGCAGATATAAGCGCCCGCGCCGCGACGTAGATCAATGTAACCCTTCGCAACCAAACCAGCCTCTTCCAGCTTGGCGATTTCTACAGCCAAGATATGCAAAACCGCAGGATATTCGTCGCGCATGTAGATAAAGCAGGTTTCCGCCTCGACCGCCCACGCCGCGATCAACATCCCCTCAAGGAAGAGATGCGGTGTGCGCTCCAGATAATAGCGGTCTTTGAATGTGCCCGGCTCGCCCTCGTCGCCGTTCACGGCAAGGTAGCGCGTGCCAGCATTTGCGCGCACAAAGCCCCATTTCTTGCCGGATGGGAAACCCGCCCCGCCAAGGCCGCGCAGGCCAGCGTCCATCACAGTTTCCTGAACCTTTTCCCAATTGCCGCTTTCGCGCAGGGATGTCAGGGAGGCATAACCACCTGCGGCCACGTAGGCGTCGAAGCCTTCATAATCAGGAATGCTCGCATGCGTATGGTTCGCGGCAATCGCCGCCTGCACCTTTTCGGGCGTGGCGTGGTCAATGTGGTGATGCCCCAGCTCCAACACAGGCGCGGTATCGCAGCGGCCCATGCACGGCGCGCGCAGCACGCGCACTTCGGCAGGATCTAACCCGCTTTCAAGTGCAGACTTGAGCGCCTGCGCACCAGCAAGTTCGCAAGATAGAGAATCGCAGACACGGATCGTCAAAGCGGGGGGAGGCGTCTCGCCCTCCTTCACCACATCGAAATGCGCATAAAAGGTAGCGACCTCGTAAACCTCGGCCATGGAAAGGCGCAGTTCCTCGGCCAGAGCGCGCAAATGAGCGGCACTAAGATGGCCATATTCATCTTGGATCAGGTGTAGGAATTCGATCAACAAATCCGCGCGGCGGGGGCGATCGCCCAAAAGCGCGCGCACGTCGTCCCATGCTTGGTCCTCGAGCTGGCGGCCCTTGGGCGTGTGACGCCCCTTGCCTTTGCCAGATTTCCAAACGCCTTTGCGATCATCCAACGCCATATGCGCACCCTCCCAAGCGGCACACTGCGTGCCGGACATCCTTTGCCCTTCCTACGCCATGCGAGTGCATACAATCGCTCATTCAAGACAGGAAATGACGCAAAAACGGAATCGGCCCTGCGCGCGAGCGCTGGAGGTTTCACTTCGGAAACAAAAACGCCCCACAGCTTTCACTGCGAGGCGTCAAGATGGATGCTAATAACCGTGCCTTATTCGGCGACGACGGACTCCAGATAGGCAAAGATGTCTTCGGGGTTCTTGACGCGCTGCTTGGCCATTTTCGCTTTGGCTTTGCTGTCATCGAGATATTCCACGAGGAACCCCTTGGGATCGGCGATATAGGCGCTGAATGTCTCAGCGTCCCACGTCAGGCCTTTTTCGCCCGCTTCGACGATGGATTGGCCGTATTTGAAATCTTCGCCTGCGCCTGCTACGCGGCCAGGAAGACCATAAAGGTTGGGGCCAGTCTTGCCGCCTTTATAAATGACGTCATCGCCATTTTTGATCATATGGCAGGATTTGCATTTCTTGAAAGCCTTTTCGCCGGCTTCGATATCGACCTCTGCAAAGGCAGGGGCGGCGAAAACGGTGGCGGCAAGAAGCGCTGCGTATTTGAAGCTCATGGTGATCTCCTTGAAAGGTTTGATCTTTGGTTAAGTCTGTCTTTGGGTAAATAAGGATTCCCCATCAGGATCAAGGTCCAGCGCCCGCCAAGTTGACGCAGGCTGCGATATGTCGCGCAAAGGTGATCAGTGCTTTGGGCGCGCCTTAGCCCAATTCACGCCATGCGGGTTGATCAGGAATATGCAGCCTGAGGCGCATTCCAAGCATGAGCGTACCCACCTGCTCGACATAGGCCGTGACGCCGCGCCGCCCCTTGGCCGCGGCTTTGAACCCTTTGCCAAGGCCAGGATTTTCCAACTCGATAAAGGGCGCGGGCAGATGGCAGGGACGGTTCTCCATATCAACGACAAGGCCCGGACCACCCTCGCCAATCAGCCGCGAGGCGGGGGGGACATGGCTCCAATCGGGGATGCCTCTTATCACCAGCGACGCGCCGATCAGACGCGGCGCAAGCGTGCTAAGCCCCATATCGGCCGCGATCAATGCAAGCTCTTCCTCGGACACAACAGAAAGCTGGCGCGCATTCTTGATATCCGTGTGGCGCGGGTATTGCTGAATGACGCGGCTGCACGAAGGCCGCGTCAGCCCTGCGTGAAACTCGGCCTCATACCCTGCCAGAGTAAGGGGCATTTCTTCAAGCGCGGTCGAGGTCAGATCAGCGCCGCTATCCTTGACCGAGCCGAGCCAGACCACTTCGCCGTAAAATTTGGTTGGTTTCAACGCGGGCATGTCGCTCTCCTGAACAGATATATTGCGAACATGCGCTGACGCGCAGTTGCAATCAATGCACAATTTGAGAGGTATGCTATCAGCGCCGTAAATGAAAAACCCCGGCGCCTGGCCGGGGTTTTCGTGGTGTTTCGTAAGTTTAGGCCGTCGGCTCCGGTTCCATTCCGCCCGTGGGCTTGGCCCGCGGTTTGGTCTTGGGAATGGCCGTCACGCTGGGCGCGTTGCCTTGATCGGGCGTGTTGCCCTCATCCGGGCCTGCGCTTGGCGTTTCGCCGTTCATGACGCGCTTGATTTCATCGCCTGTGAGCGTTTCATATTCCAGCAAGCCTTGCGCGAGGCGCTCCCATTCTTCGTTCTTTTCGGTCAGAATGCGGTGCGCTGTGACGTAGGCCTCGTCGATCATGCGCTTCACTTCGCCCTCGATCAGCTCTTTCGTTGCTGCAGAGATAGAGAAGCCGCCAGCACCGTTGCCATTATAACCTTCGTGCGCTTGCTCGTAATCAATGTTGCCCACCTTGTCGGACATGCCCCAGCGCAGAACCATCGCACGCGCCAGACCAGAGGCTTGCTGGATGTCGCCAGCAGGGCCGTTGGACACATTGTCGGCGCCGTATTTGATGATTTCAGCGGCTTTGCCCGCCATAGTCATCGCCATTTTCTCTTCGCATTCAGAGCGATGCCAGTTGAGGCGATCAATCTCAGGCAGGGAGACAACCATGCCCAAAGCACCACCGCGCGGGATGATGGTTGCCTTGTAGACCGGATCACACTGCGGCAGCGACATGCCGACAACGGCGTGACCTGCCTCGTGATAGGCGGTCTTTTCCTTTTGATCGGCAGTCAGGACCATCGATCGACGCTCTGCGCCCATCATGACCTTGTCTTTGGCTTGTTCGAAATCCTCCATGGTCACAAACCGTCGCCCGACGCGCGCAGCCATAAGCGCCGCCTCGTTCACGAGGTTGGCAAGATCCGCACCCGAAAAGCCGGGCGTGCCGCGCGCAATAATGCGCATGTCGGCGTCAGGGCCAAGGGGCGTTTTGCGCGCATGCACGTGCAGAATTTTCTCGCGGCCTTTGATGTCTGGGTTTGGAACCGTGACCTGACGGTCAAAGCGGCCAGGACGCAACAAGGCAGGATCGAGCACGTCGCGGCGGTTGGTGGCCGCGATGATGATCACGCCCTCGTTGGCTTCAAAGCCATCCATCTCGACGAGAAGTTGGTTGAGGGTTTGCTCACGCTCATCGTTACCGCCACCATAACCGGCACCGCGATGACGACCGACCGCGTCGATTTCGTCGATAAACACGATGCAAGGCGCGTTCTTTTTCGCCTGCTCGAACATGTCGCGCACACGCGATGCACCCACGCCAACGAACATCTCGACAAAGTCCGAACCGGAAATCGTAAAGAAGGGGACACCCGCCTCGCCCGCAATTGCGCGCGCAAGCAGCGTCTTACCCGTGCCTGGAGGGCCGACAAGCAGCGCGCCCTTGGGGATCTTACCGCCAAGGCGCGAGAATTTCTGCGGGTTGCGCAGGAATTCTACGATCTCTTCAAGCTCTTCTTTCGCTTCGTCGATGCCAGCCACGTCGTCAAACGTCACGCGGCCCGACTTTTCGGTGAGCATCTTGGCTTTGGATTTGCCAAAGCCCATCGCGCCACCCTTGCCGCCGCCTTGCATGCGGTTCATGAAATAAATCCACACACCGATCAGCAAAAGGAAGGGCAGAAGCGACAGGATGAAGGTCTGGAAACCGGACTGCTCCTGCTGCTCCGCGCGCACTGCGACGTTTTGATCGATCAGAAATTCGGATACATTCGCATCCGACGGCTTGATCGTCACATAGTCATTACCGTCCGATCCGCGAAAGCGGATGCGTTCGCCATCGAGCGTCACGTTCGTGACACTGCCTCCATTCACAGAGGTGACGAACTCGGAGTAGCTCATTTCACGGCTCTGCATCGCGGCATTGTTGCCGCTAAAGAGGTTGAATAGCGCCAAGATCAGTAAAAATAGAACGACCCAAAAGGCGATGTTTCGTGCGTTACCCAACGACACTCTCCTTAATATGACTTTGGCGCATGCCCTAGCACGGCGCTGTTAGGGTTAAAATAGACACATCGCACCAATGTTCAATGAAGCGCGGCACTCTATTACGGTCAATTCGCCATTTAAGAGAAATATGAGCCAATACTGGCCGATGAAACGCTTGTGGAGCGGGTGAATTAGAGCTTGGAAGAAATGACGCCCGTCGCAAAACCGCCCATGCGCAATTCACCGAAAAGGCGCTGGTATTCAATTTTGGGGCAGCGATCCTGGATCACATCGATGCCTTTGGCTTCGGCCATGGCCGCCGCGTCAGCATGCTGCACGCCGATTTGCATCCAAATAGTCTTGAGCGCGGGCAGATGGAGCAGCGCATCCTGCACGATCTCGGGAACTGCTTCGGGGCGGCGAAAGATATCCACCATATCGACAGGTTCGGTGATTTCGCTCAGATGCGCGCGAATGGTCTGGCCAAACAATGTCTTGCCCGCATGCCCGGGATTGACGGGGATCACGGTGATCCCGCGCAGCCCCAGATAACGCGCGACGAAATAGCTGGGGCGCACGGGATTAGTGGAAACGCCAACCACCGCCACCACTTTGGTGCGCGTCAGAATGCGGCGTAGATGTTGGTCTGAATAGCTCATACGCCATTCAACGCAAATTCACCTGCCATGCAAAAGAAAAAAGCGCCCACAGGCGGGACAGCCCGGGGCGCGAGTGTGGAACGAGGGACAGTGAAGCGACACACAATGTTCCGTTCTGCGTGTCTCTGCTATACGATGTAGGTACGCTTTTCCCCGCTTAAAGGCGCGTTCAGAATTTCGTGAACGCTCGGCAATAACTTGCTCATGGAAGAGCGGGCCGAGAGGTTCAGACCTAAGCCGCCAGCGGCGCCGCCAAGCCCGGTGCCGCCCCGGCAAAGCTCACATCATTCCAATCCAGCCCTGTTGCCGCGACAGTGATGATAGGCTCTTGATCGGCGAGGCCATCCGCTTCCAGCAGCACAGAGACTTGCGTTTCCCCCGCCGCGCTATCCTCAACCATTTGCGCCGTGCTTGCCGCATAGGGTCCGCTCGCAGTAACGTCGCGCGCGCCTACAGGATAAGCGAGCAAACCACTGCTCGTGATCACTGCAGGGCGGAACCTATCTCCCTTAACCGCCTGTTATGGGCATGACGGCACTTCGCTGAGGCTCCCATTGGAGCACCTCAAAACCGCGCCCTCGATAGAAACAATCGCGCATTAGCATAAATGAAATCGGTTCAAACCGACAGATAAGTATCACGAATTTCCGGATTGGCTTGCAGATCAGCAAGGCTGCCCTCGTATTTAGCAATGCCGCTTTCGATGATCAGCACACGGTCCGCAACCGCCTGCGCAAAATGTAGGTTCTGCTCGGAGAGAAGCACGGTCAGCCCGTCTTTCTTAAGCCGCAAAATCACCCGCACCATTTCCTCGACGATCACTGGCGCGATCCCCTCGGAGGGCTCGTCCAGTAAAATCAGGCTAGGATTGCCCATAAGCGTGCGTGCAATGGTGAGCATCTGCTGCTCTCCGCCCGACAACTCCTTGCCACGGTTCGTGCGCCGCTCCGCAAGGTTAGGGAACATATCGAACAGCATCTCTTCAGACCATGTCACCGTCCCCTCGCGCGCAGGCTGGCGGCCCACCTCAAGGTTTTCCATCACGGTAAGGTCGGTGAAAATGCGCCGCTCTTCGGGCACGTATCCCAGCCCCATTTTAGCGACCTTATGGGGCGGCATGCGCGTGATGTCTGCACCTTGAAACGCGACCGATCCCGTTTGCGGAACAACCAGCTGCATCACAGATTTCATCGTCGTCGTCTTGCCCGCGCCATTGCGCCCGAGCAGGGCAACCACCTTCCCGCGCTCCACGCCAAAGCTCAGATCATTCAGCACATGCGCCTTGCCGTAAAAGCTGTTGATGCCCTTGATTTCAAGCATTCGCGCTCTCCCCGTCATGATTGAACAGCGTACCGCCCCCAAGATAAACCTCGCGCACGCGTGCATCCTCGCGAATGTCCTCGACCGAGCCATTTGCGATCAATTGCCCGCGATTAAGCACCATAACGCGGTGCGCATGGGCGAAAACCACGTCCATATCATGCTCTGTAAACAACACGCTCACGCCGCGACGTTCCACGATCTGCGCGGTGAGTTCCATCAATGCGATCCGCTCTTTCGGGGCCATGCCTGCGGTGGGTTCATCCATCAGCAAAAGCATCGGATCATGTGCCAGTGCAATCGCCAGTTCCAAGCGTTTGAGATCACCGTAGGCCAGCACCGCGCAGTGGCGCTCCGATTGATCCTGCATGCCGACAAGGGCCAGCAGCTCCATCGCTGCGTCGCGATACATCAAATGTGCGCGCACTAAGAACGAATAGATCTTACGATGATGCGAAATCAGCGCCATTTGCACGTTCTCGATCACCGTCATCGACGCATAGGTCCCCGTAATCTGGAAGGTTCGCCCCACCCCTTTGCGCCAGATTTGGCGCGGTTTAAGACCTGCGAGGCTTTTGCCATTAAGCTTTACCGTGCCAGAGGACATTTTAAGCTGCCCCATGAGCATGTTGAAACAGGTGCTTTTGCCTGCGCCATTCGGGCCAATCAACGCCAGCAATTCGCCCTTTTGCAGATCGAAGGACACATCATCCAGCGCTTGAATCGCCCCGAACGCCTTACTAAGACCCTGCACTTCAAGAACCGCACTCATGCTTGGTCCTCCCGCTTCATCAACCCGATACTTTCGGCCCATTTGCGCAAGGTGCCTGCTATGCCGTCCGGCGCGACGATCACCACGAAAATGATGAGCAGACCCAGCAGCAGCCGCCAGTATTCAAACCGCGTGATATAATCCTTCGCACCCTCCAGCGCCGCGCCGCCAACAACGCCGCCTGCAAGGGTCTTAACACCGCCAAGGAAGACCACGATCAGCGCATCGAAACTGCGGGCGATTTCCAACTCGTTCGGGAAAATCGAGCCTTTGGAAAAGACGAACAACCCCCCCGCGATTCCCGCCATTGCCCCTGCAAACCCAAAGGCCACCCACTGCACGTGCTTGGTGTTGATCCCTGTCGCTTCTGCCTGCCTTTGACTGTCTCGCGCGGCGCGCAGAGCATAACCAAAGGGCGAATGCGCGGTATGGCGCAGCATGATGATACCTCCGATGCACAGCACCATGGCAAGGTAGTAAAACGTCGTCGTCCCGCTCGCCCATTCAGACGGCCAGATATCCACAAGGCCATCATCGCCCCCCGTAAGATCGCCCCATTGAAAGACAAGCGACCAAAGAAGCTGCGCAAAGGCAAGCGTGAGCATGGCGAAATAAACACCAGTCAGGCGTAGGCAGACCCAGCCGAAAATGATCGCCGTCAGGCCAGCCGCCAATGGCGCTAGGATCAGCGCAAGCTCCATGGGTGTGCCAGCATAAGTGACCAGCAAAGCCGCCGCATATGCGCCGCCCCCGAAGTAGGCCGCATGACCAAAAGACACGAGCCCGCCGAGGCCTAAAAGGAAATGCAAGGACGCTGCGAACAGGCAGAAAATCGCAATATCGGTCAGAAGGACCAGCGTGAAGCTATCGCCTAGCAACGGTAGAACCGCCAAGGCACCAAGGCCCGCCAGTACAATCATCCGCGCGGTTTGACCTGCGGGTTTGATCGGGCGTTCAGGCTCGCCCACTTGCCCATGCTCGCCCGCAACCTCCTCGCGGCCGAACAGACCGAAGGGGCGGAAAATGAGGACAACGACCATAACAACGAACATCAGCGCCAGCGTGGATTGCGGCAGGTAATTCACGCCGAACACGTTCAACACCGAAATCAGCACCGCCGCCACATAGGCCCCCGGCAAGGAGCCCATACCCCCAATCACCACAACCACAAAAATCGCGCTGAGGATGTTGAAATCCATCAGCAAATCAGCGCCGCCTTTGGGCAATTGCACCGCGCCTCCAAGACCTGCCAAAGCGCAGCCCAGAAAAAAGACACCCGTGAACAGCCACGCCTGATTGACACCCAACGCACCAACCATTTCACGGTCCTGCGTTGCGGCGCGCACCAAAATGCCCATGCGCGTTTTTGTGATCAGCCACCAGAGCGCAAAAGCCACGAAAGGCGTCAAAGCAATGAGGGCGAGGTCGTATTTCGGCACGGGTTCCCCCATGATCCGTATAATCCCCTTAAGGCCAGGCGCGCGCGGGCCGAGCACATCGTCGGCGCCCCAGACCAGCAAGGCGAGGTCTTGGATCACGAGGATCACGCCAAAGGTCGCAACCAGTTGGAACAATTCCGGCGCTTTATACACGGGGCGCAGGACGAGCATTTCGACAATGATGCCGATCACCCCAACAACCAAACCCGCCAAGAGGATCGAAGTCCAAAACCCCCACGCGCCCGGCAAGACCTGCATGAACGAATAGCCCACATAGGCCCCGAGCATATAGAAGGAGCCATGCGCGAAATTCACGATGCGCGTGACGCCGAAAATGAGCGACAGCCCAGAGGCCACCATGAAGAGCGCACTTGCGTTGGCAAGGCCCGTGAGGATTTGCGCGATGAAGAAACCCATGGTTCACCCTCGAAATTTGAGATGAGAACGGCCCGCCTGCAAAGCGGACCGTATCCCGAATTTTCTAGAAAATTCGCGCGCTTAGTTGCCCGAGCCGCGCAGTTTCATGACTTCTTCGTCTGGCAGCGTGTAATCGCCGCCATATTTGTAGACCCAGTCCACCATAGTGCCTTTGCCATCCTTCAACGCAATCGTGCCAACATAAGCGCCCATGGTCGCTTGGTGGTCGATCGCGCGGAACTTGATGTCGCCGACGGGCGTGCTGACGGGCAGATCCGCGAACGCTGCGCGGATCGCTTCGCCATCGGTGGAGCCTGCTTTTTCCAAAGCAGCCACAATAGATTGCACAGTCATATAACCCACAAGTGATCCGATACGCGGATGATCATCGTATCTCGCCACATATGTTTCGACGAACAATTTACCCGGTCCATCGGTGATTTCGGCCCAAGGATAGCCCGTCACAACCCAGCCCTCCGGGGCTTCATCCCCGAGCGGGTCAAGGTACTCGGGCTCACCCGACAGCAGGCCATAAACATTGCGCCCCTCGAATAGACCGCGCGTGCCGCCCTCGCGCACAAACTTCGCCAGATCACCGCCAAATGTTACGTTGAATATCGCATCCGGTTTGGCGCGCTCAAGCGCTTGCGCCTCTGCACCAGCATCAATCTTGAACAGCGCTGGCCATTGCTCTGCCACAAATTCAACATCCGGCTTCAGCGCCGTCAGCGCCTTTTTGAACGCGGCAACCGCGTCTTTGCCATAGGCATAGTTTGGCGCGATGGTCGCATAGCGGATCGCATCGGTTTTGGCCGCTTCTTCCGCGAGCATCGCCGCTTGCATGTAAGTGGAAGACCGCAGGCGGAAGGTATAATCATTGCCCTTCTCCCAAGTGATCGCATCGGCCAGCGGCTCTGACGCGAGATAGACATACTTTTTCTCCGCTGCGAGCGAGCTAATGGCGAGGCCCACGTTCGACAGGATCGTCCCCGTCAGCATCACAGCGCCATCGCGCGTCATCAATTCCTCAGCGATCTTTACTGCTTCGCCGGGCTTTCCCTGATCATCACGAAAGATGAATTCAAGCGGTTTGCCCAGCACGCCGCCCGCTGCGTTCACCTCTTCAAGCGCCAGTTCGATACCAAGCTTATAAGGCCCTGCAAAGGCCGCCATGCGTTTGTAGTGATTGATCTCGCCAATCTTGATCGTCTCTTGTGCAAAGGCAGGCAGGCCGACAGCTGCAACTGCAATCGCAGCTGCGCCTACAAGGCTTTTCAAAAATGTCTTTCTTTTCATGGTCGTCCCTCTAATGTTGGCCGACCCGCGGCAGCGTCAGTCGTGCTGCACAAAGGTCGGATGAAGCGGCGCACCGAGATCTTCGGTCGCCTCTAACTCGACAAGGTCGCGTATTCGTTTGCGATACACGTTAGGCCCTTTGTCGATGGCAATTCTGATAGGTTTGCGTTTTTGCGGGCGCTGTTCCTCCACATGGATTGCCTCCAGCACTTCTTTATCCTCGGCAAAGGCGATGCGGAACATAGCGTCCATTTGCTCGGATGCAGCCTCGTCGCCAACGGCGGTATTTCGCAGGTGCATCCAGTGATCAATCGTATAATTCTCGGTTACGGGCGTCACGAAATGCAGCGCGAAAATACGCACACCTTTGTCGCGCTCATCCTCTGCCAAACCTGCCTCAACCGCCGCACTGCCAAAGTCGATCACAGCAGTGCTAGGTAGATGCAGATAGTAGTAATGCCAGCGATCTACATTGCCCTCAAAGCCGCCGAAATTCTGAAAGAACCCCACAGGCGGAGAATCCTTGATCCAGCGCCACGCAAGGATCACATCGCCAGAGGTGGACACATGCACTGGCACATTCTCGGACGCCGCGCTGCCAAGGGTCGTGGGATGCACAAAACTCACATGTGCAGGATCCACAAGGTTCTCGGCCACATTGAGATAATTCGCTTTCAGGTGCAGCCCATCGCCATGATGCGCGTGCCAGTTCGGATCGGAAAACTCGGGCATATCGAACACAGGCGTGTCCGCGGCCAATGCGGCCTCACCGGGCCAAATCCAGACGATGCCATGCGCTTCGTGCACAGGATAGGTGTCCACATAGGCCGAAGCTGGCAGGTTGTCCTGCCCCGGAACGCGCACGCATTTACCGTCCGTGCCAAAAGTCATGCCGTGATAGCCACATTGCACCGTATCACCAATGCGCTTACCCTTCGAAAGTGGCAAAAGCCGATGTGGGCAGCGATCTTCAAGCGCTACGATTGTGCCGCCAGAGGCGCGAAACAGAACCATGTTCTGCTCGGTGATCGTGATCGCGCGCAGCTCCTGCCCGAAGTCCTTAGACCAACCGGCCACGTACCAAGCATTGCGCACAAACGGCATTTTCTTTCTCCCGCGCTTATCACGATGATCCGATTGGGCACTGTAAACTTGTTCGTTGTCAAACAATTTTTGTGCGCTTATTCTGGTTTGATCCAAGCGGGACGCACTTATGAGCCAGAAACAGCCATCAAAGCCAGATACGAACCTCTATCGGCTAGAGGATCAAATCGGCTTCAAACTCAGACTTGCGAACCAAAAGCATCTGGAACTGTTCGCAGAGCAGATGCCCGAAACAACTTCGACGCAATTCGCCATCCTCGCGCGGCTTTTTGCAGACGGGGCTCTGTCGCAAAACCATCTGGGACGGCGTGTCGGGATGGACGCGGCCACCACCAAAGGCGTTGTGGACCGCCTGCGCGCAAAAGGTTGGGTAAAAAGCCGTGCGTCAAAAACCGATTTGCGGCGTCTGGATATTTCGCTAACGCCCGACGGGGAAGAGTTTGCTGCGCGCGCGATCGAGACCGCGAAAGAAATCTCCGCGCGGACAACCGCAAACCTGAGCACGCGCGAGGCCGAGCGTTTGTTGGCACTGCTCGACAAGCTGTAGCGCGCGATCTTCATAAACAAATGGGCTACCGTAGCCCGTCTTCACCCACCGCCTCCTCATGAGTCAAACCACCCACGCGCGGCAAGGGTCGCCCGCCATCCGTCACCGCAATCGCCACCATAATTTCATTGGCGCGCGGCGCATCATTCAAACGTACCTCGATTCCATCAAAGTGAGAGCGCACATAGGCCGCATCCTTATGCCCCAATGGCACATCCAAATCCTGCCCCGGTCCGCCCATTTTCTTGGATGACGGCACTAGCGCCGCCCCTTTTTCAACCTCCACGCGCAAAGGCGCGCCCATCTTGGGATGGAGTAGCGCCGCCGCATGCTCCAATTCGCCATTCTCTCCAACCATCGCCGCTTTGCCATAACTCTGCGCTTGCACAGGCGTGATGCCCAGCGCCTCGACACAGCGCTTACCCAGCAACGCTCCAAGCTCTGCGCCGATATCCATAAGCGGTGTCAAATCCTCAACATACTCCCCCGCAAAGGGATTCACGATCACCGCGACGGCCACAGCCTTGCGCCTGGCGGGCGCAATCACACGCCCCGCCTCGCGGTGCGTTTCTTCAACAAAAACCGCGATCTTGCGAATATTGGCGCTCATCGCAAACCATCCTCGCCCTTGATATCATTCGCCGCTAAACCGCCCGCGCGATTATGTACGCGCGCACCTGTGCTCATCACCAGCACAAAAGCCAACTCATTTGCGCGCGGCGCATCGTTCATACCGACTTCCATCGCATCGAAATGTCCCCGCACGTAGGAGGCGTTGATATGGGTGATCGGCACATCAAGGCGCACGCCTGCCGCGCCCACCTTCTTGGTCGAGGGCACAATCGCCTTGGCATCGCCGAGCAATTCGCGCATCGCGTAGCCGCCGGGGGAATGCCACAGCGCGCCATGCTCCAACTCGCCCGCAGTGCCAACAATTGACCCCTTACCATACCCCTCGATCAGCGAGGCATCACCGCCCAGCGCATCGATCAGCTTTTGTGCCATTTGCAGGCCCAAAGGCTTCAGATCGTCCATAAAGGGCTGGATATCTTCCACATACCGCCCCGCGTAGGGGTTGTTGATCACTGCAATCACCGCCCCGCGTTTTTGCGGTACGTTCGCGCGCGGGCCGCCCTCGTGGAAGGTTTCTTCAATCACCGTCGCAATCTTGCGAACCTCTACATCAGGCATGTTCCAGCACCTTTTCCTTGTTCAAATCTATTTGTCGAGATTGCCCGCACAGATGCAAGCTAGCCGCTTGGATAAGGCCTTCACACTGCATGGCGCGCGCAAGCGCAACGCCCTTTTCCAAGGCCTGCGCGACATCATCTTTGCTAAGTACACCGATCTGCACCACGACTTTCCGCGACCCAAGATCACTCTCTTCGCGCAGCTCGTTTGCTGGAACGCGCGTGATCAAAGGATGCCTTTCAACATCAACCGCTCCCGCAATCAGCGTCGCCGCTACATCCGCAAGGCTAGCGGTTTCAGCAAGCACTGTCACATTCTCTGCAATGCCAAATGACAAGCTGCGCCCCCCCTGCCCGCTGCTCGCAATCCCGCGCACAGAACTATCCGCAGTCAATGTGATCTTGCCCAGCGCATCGCCACCAAGCACGGCCATACCAACTGCATAACTCGCGTCACCATCAAGATGCAGAGCGATGTCACCACCGTTATTGACATAGGCACGTGTCATGTCAGCGCCCTCAAGCATCGCGTGCAGAACGGTCTCCGCCACAGCGCCGGCAACGCCAGCCATAGGCGTTACAAAGTCTTCATGCCGCTGCACGGCTTTCCACATTTTCAGCGCAATCGCCCCTTTAGGCGCAGGCCCACGGGCGCAGCGCAGCAGATCAATTTCACCCATTAACTCCGCAAGAACCGAGCCAAGCCGCCGCTCAGCCGCCGCAAAAGCCGCCACGCGATCGCCATCGACGCCAATCACCAGATCAATCGGACCGTGCTGCAAATGCAAGCGATCCCCGGGCAAAAGCGCAGTTTGAACACCGCTCATCTGCGCCCCTCGCGCTTGTCCCTTTGCGCCTTATGCGGATCAGGCTGCGAGGGCGCAGGCAAAACGCGCCGCACCGCATCGTTCACCACGCCGGCTGCATCGCGAATATGATCCATATGCCCCCCGAGCGCGCCGTAATCCTCGCGGCGCAGCGTGAATTCGATCGGTGCGACCAAGGCGGGCGTGGGGACATAGCCGAAGGAATTGCTTGGCATATCCATGACATCGACCATCACCGTGATCCCGCCGCCGGGCCAGACATAGGCCTCTGCGCCGCCGCAGGACACATAGGTCAGCGCGTCCTTGACCGAGCGCGTCAGGGCTACGGGGTTTTCCGTGACCCCGGCGCGCAAGGATCCGCCAGCGCCGCCCATGAACAGCACAGAGCACATGGATGGCTCGCAATTCTCGGCAATACGGTCCGCGCTCACCCGCAACTTTTCGGAAATTTGCGCAGGCTGAGGGATCAAATCCTCATCCAGCTCGTAGTAGGCCCATTGCTCGCCTGTCGTAGACACCATCAAAAGCCGAAGACCCGCCCATGCCTTTTTGGGATCGGCGGGCTTCAAAATGGTCAAAGGGTCCTCGATATCCGTGCCGCCCCAGCCCGTTCCCGGCTCAGCCACTTGAAAATAGCGCCCAGGGGTCGAGCGGCGTCCCTTTATTTTGATACCAGAGGGGCGCATATCAAGCTGCTTGCCCGCTTCATGTTCGCTCAGAACGCCCGTGATGTGATCGTCCACGACAATCACCTCGTCCACATAAGGCTGCCATTGCCTCGCGAACATTCCGATGGTGGCAGAACCGCAGCCGACGCGCATCAATTTCTCGGGCGCACCGTTGATGATCGGGGCCATGCCCGCCTGCACGGTAATCTCCACCCCCTCATCAATCTGCATCGTCACTGCTTCGCGATTGCACAGGTTCATCAAGGCATCGCAGGTCACGCGCCCCTCGGATTTACTACCGCCCGTCAAATGTTCAACCCCGCCAAGCGAAAGCATTTTGGAGCCATATTCAGAGGTCATCACATGGCCAATCGCCTCGCCCTTGACGCGCACCACCGCACGCTCGTGGCCGATGAAACGATCCGTGTCGATCTTCACTTTGACACCGCAATAGGAATAGATACCCTCGGTCACGACCGTGACCATATCCACGCCATCCACCTCTTGAGAGACGATAAAAGGCGCAGGTTTATAATCGGGATAAGTCGTGCCAGCGCCCACAGCCGTCACAAAGGTGCGCGACCCTTGGATCAGATCACCGTCCCACTCCTGCGCGTTATCCCCTTGATCAAGGAAAGCCACCGCAGGCGCGCCGCGCTCGATCACCGTAAGCGGATCGACGCGGACCAGATCGCCCGAATGATTGGCATAGCGATCGCATGCGCCTGATTTGCCCTCTGCGATGAAGCACAGCACAGGACAGGCATCGCAGCGGATTTTTTCAGGCTTCACGCGCTCCGCTTTTGTCTGCGCCACCTCACTCATATCCAGCCTCCTTCAAAGCCGCGCGCACGCGGTGCGGCAGGGCTGGCACATGGCGCAAACGCACGCCCGTCGCGTTATGAACCGCATTCAGGATCGCGGGCGCGGTCGGGATCAGCGCATGCTCGCCCAGCCCCTTCGCGCCGAACGGTCCGTGCGCATCCGGCTCTTCAATGATCAGCGTCTCGATCGGGGGGACATCGCCAATCGTCGGGATCAGATAGTCGTGCAGATTTTCGGTGCGCCCCGGAATAAACTCTTCCATCAAAGCCATACCAAGCCCCTGCGCCACGCCGCCCTGCACTTGGCCCATCACCAGCAATGGATTGATTGCTTGGCCGACATCATGCGCCGCAACAATGCGCACCGCTTTGATCGTGCCAAGCTGCGTGTCCACCTCCACCACCGCGAGATGCGCGGTGTAGCCGAACTGCGCATAGGGCACGCCTTGGCCGTTCTCGTCCAAAGGCTCCGTCGGCGGGTCATAGCTGGCAACGGCGCGCATCACATAGCCATCCTCACCCACCTCCATACGGCTCAGATCAACGACATGGCCGCCGCTCATTTCAAGGGTTCCGGTGCCCAGCGAAATTTGCGCATCCTCGGCAGCGTTCACAAGCGTGAGCACTTGGCGGCGCAGGCTTTCGCCCGAGAGCTTCGCCGCATTTCCGGTGACAAAGGTCTGGCGCGAGGCCGAGGTTTTACCCGCATCCGGCGTCAGGTCCGTATCGGCCCCCACCAAAACAACATCCTCCACCGCGACGCCAAAGCTCTGCGCGAATATCTGCGAGATCACGGTGTTGGAGCCTTGCCCGATATCAACCGCCCCTTGATGTAGCACCAACGTGCCATCACTGCGCAGCCCGCATTTGATGGTCGAAGGATTGGCCATGGAAGTGTTGCCACAGCCATACCAACCACCCGCCACGCCCACGCCGCGTTTCAAATGACTAGAGGTTTTGTTGAAGGTTGCGCAGGCGGTTTTCTCCACCTCCCAAGCGGGGCGCAATGCTTCAAGGCAAGGCTTGATGCCGACGCCTTGCGCAAACACCTGCCCCGACACAGTGGGAACTCCGTTATCAAGCGCATTGAGCAGACGGAAATCCAGCGCGTCCATGCCGATCGCTTCGGCCAATTCATCGAACAGGCTTTCCTGCGCGATGGCCGATTGGGGGACTCCGAAACCACGAAACGCGCCTGCGGGCGGACAATGGGTATAGACCCCTTTTGCCGCAGCGCGGTAATTCGGGACGCGGTAGGGGCCGGAGGCATGCAGCGGCACACGGTTGGCAACTGTCGGCCCCCAACTGGCATAAGCGCCTGTGTTGAAATCCCCGTCAAAGCTCAGGCCAGTAAGCAAGCCATCCTTGCACACACCGCCCTTGATGGTGATCCGGCCGGGGTGGCGTTTGGTCGAAGTCGCCATACTTTCCACGCGCGAATAGGCCATGCGCACAGGGCGGCCCGTCACCATCGCCCCAAGCGCGAGGAAGGGATGCACAGTCAGGTCCAGTTTAGCGCCGAAACCACCCCCCACGGCAGTCGGCACGATGCGAATATCGTCTTTGGACAGTCTCAGGACGCCTGCAAGCGCCTCCTGGTTCATCACCGGGGCCTGCGTGCAGACATGTAGATGCAAACGGCCCTGCACCATCTCGGCAAAGCCTGCTTCAGGTTCGATATACGCATGCTCGACGAAGGATGTTTCAAAACGTCCGCTAAGCACGATATCTGCGGCGCGCAATCCGGCGTCGATATCCCCATGCGCGACGAAACCACTGCACATGACGTTGTTTTCGTGCTCTTCATGCAGCTGTGGCGCGTCGCGCGTTTGCGCCGCGCTTACATCCTGCACCGCGGGCAATTCTTGCCAAGTGACGGGAAAATAATCTGTGTCATAGGCATTGATCACATCCGCTTCGCCAATGATCGCGGCGACGGCTTCGCCTTTGAACCGCGTCTCGCGCAGCGCAAAAACAGGCTGGTCGATAAAGCCGGGGATCGTGCCAAACAGGTTCACGCCGGGGATATCATCCGCCGTCAAAACCGCCTCGATCCCCTTTAACGCGCGCACTGCGTCCAGATCACCGAACTCAAAACCGGCATGGGGAAACGGCGATCTGATCACCAAAGCAACCAGCGCGCCTTCGGGGGCGACATCATCGCCGAAACGCTCGCTCCCATCAACTTTGCAGGCCGCATCGACGCGCGCAATGGGATCTCCAACAGCGCCTTTAGCAGCCGCGCCAGCCACAGGCGCACCAACCGCGACCACAGCGTCAATAATTTTGCGATACCCCGTGCAGCGGCACAAAACACCGCCAAGTGCATCTTGCACTTGCGCGATATTCGGCTGTGGCACCTCCTTCAAAAGCGCGGCTGCGCTGATCATCATCCCCGGTGTGCAAATCCCGCATTGCGCCGCTTGATGGGCGGAAAAGCTCGCTTGCAGCTTACCCAAAAGCACTAAATCAATCCCGCGCAATGTCTGCACATCGCGCCCCTGCGCCTGCGCCACAGAGGTGAGGCACGCGCAAACAGGCAGGCCATCGATCAGCACTGTGCAGGCCCCGCAATCGCCCGCGTTGCAGCCGATCTTGACCTCTTTCGCGCCCATTTCTTCACGCAGCACATCGCTAAGGCGCACATGACCATGGGCCACGCTCTGCGCAGGATTTCCATTCAAGCAAAAGCCGATACTGCCGTCATCCATAAGCCGCCTCCATCAATGCGCGCGAGATCAGCGCGCGCAGCACATCGAGCCTGTAGACCCCCGAGCCGCGCACATCATCGATCGGGGCAAGCTGTGAAAACTCTGCGATTTGCAACAGCGGCGCTGCCGCCTCCGGCGACTTGCCCTCAAGCGCCGCCTCCAGCGCATGCAGCCTTTGCGCCACTGGCGAGCAGGCCCCGACGGCGATCCGCGCTTTACGCAAAACCCCGTTTTCAATCTCGCAAGTGACCGCAACCATAGCGATGGAAATCACCAGATACTTGCGTGCACCGAGCTTCACGAACCCGCTCCGGCGCGTATCCGTGGTTTTTGGGATCAGGATCGCCGTGACCAACTCTCCCTGCGCCAAGTCGATCTGGCGCACGCCCATGATAAATTCCTCAAGCGGCACAGTGCGGATGCCAAAGATGGAGCCAATTTCAACCTGTGCATCCAGACACAGCAGCGGCGGCACGCCGTCCGCAGCGGGCGAGGCGTTGCACAGATTACCCACGATCGTGCCTGCGTTCTGGATCTGCACCGATCCGACCTCGCGCGCTGCCGCCTTGAGGCCGTCGAATGCGCGCGGCAGATCGGCGCGAATGATATCGCTCCATGTGCTCGCCGCACCGATGCGCCAACCGCTGTCAGTGCGCGTAATCGCGCGCAGCCCCTCGATGCGGGTAACGTCCAACAAATCGCGCTTCACCGGCCGCGTGCCCTGCGCCGGATACCAGTCAGTGCCCCCCGCGATTACGCTCGGCGCGCCTGCAGACAGGGCCGCCAAGGCCTCATTCAACGTCGTAGGGGCCAGATAGGTCAAAGCGATCCTCCCTCAGCGCGCTTCTAACTTGTATGTATACGAATAGAATATGGCGCACAGGATTCTGTCAAACCCTTTCGCAGCCCCCCTTGATCGATGCGCAACTTCTGTTAGCGTTCAAATGAATTTGGAAGGAACCGCCATGTCTGACACCCCACAAAAGCTCGTGATCCACAACATTGGCCTAATGCTTTCGGGTAAGATGGAAGCGCCCATATATGAGGCCGATTGTATCATCGCGATTGGCGGCAAGATTGCCGAATGGGGTTATGAGCGCGATATGGACCTTGAGGGCGCGGATACTGTGATCGATGCAAATGGCACCGCACTCGCGCCCGGGTTGATCGACAGCCACATCCATCCAGTCATTGGCGATTATACGCCGCGCCAGCAGCAACTCCATTGGATCGACAGCACCTTGCACGGCGGAGTCACCACGCTGATTTCTGCAGGCGAAGTGCATATGCCGGGCCGCCCCAAGGACGTGGTGGGCCTCAAGGCGATGGCGATCGCAGCGCAGCGCTGGTACGAAAATTTCCGCCCCTCGGGGATGAAAGTCCATGCCGGTGCGCCCGTTATCGAACATGGAATGGTCGAGCAGGATTTCAAAGACCTCGCCGATGCGGGCGTCACACTTTTGGGCGAGGTCGGTCTTGGCACCGTGAAAGATGGCAAGACGGCGCAGCAAATGGTCGGCTGGGCGCGCAAATACGGGATACAGAGTACGATTCACACCGGCGGGCCGTCTATTCCGGGCTCGGGTTTGATCGACGCCGATATGGTGATGGAGACAGGCACAGACGTGATCGGGCACATCAACGGCGGTCATTCTGCGCTACCTGATGATCAGATCATATGCCTGTGTGAGAATTGCAAAGCCGCGTTTGAAATTGTGCATAACGGCAATGAACGCGCAGCGGTTCTGACGGTGAATACCGCGCGCGAACTTGGCAAGTTGGATCAGGTGATCCTTGGCACGGACGGGCCTGCCGGGTCGGGCGTGCAGCCTTTGGGTATTTTACGGATGATCGCCATGCTCTCTGCCTTTGGCAATGTGCCTGCAGAAATCGCGTTTTGCTTTGGCAATGGAAATACCTCGCGTCAGCGTAAGCTCGACACGGGGCTGCTAGAGAAAGGCATGTGCGCGGATTTCGTGCTGATGGATCAGGCGCAGCATGCGCCGGGCAAGAACATTCTGGAAAGCGTGCAATTGGGAAACTTGCCGGGCGTAGGCATGACAGTGATCGACGGGGTCGTATGCTCTGGGCGCTCGCGCAACACACCGCCCGCGACGCGCTTGCCGAGAGTGGTTTGATCGCCAAACTCTTCTGCGAAGAGTTTGAGCCTGCATGATTGTCTGCGAAAATCACGCGCCCGACATCGGGTGTTTTTCGCAGAATAAGGTCTTGCTATGCAGGTTTTTCGCAGAAAAACCTCACCCCTCCGGCGAAAGATAAGCGCGGATTGAGGGGCGGTAGTGCTCCAATTCATCCGCGACCGCAGGATAGCTGCTGAGGCGTTTGCGGTAAGCAACGACGCTGCTCGGCCACTCCAGTTCCAAGCCCAAAGCGCGCTCCAGCGCGGCGAGCCACTCAAAGGCCACCGCAAATCCCGCATCGCACAAAAGCAGGTTGCGGGTCGGCAGACCGTCCGTCGTGAGCAGCAATTCCAGCGCTTTCAAGTGACGGTTTACCTCTGAAAAACCTGCGTTCAACGCCTCTGGATCACGCTCTTTTAAAAGCGGGTACATCGCGCGCAAAGCAGGTTCGAGCCGCGTATCATGAAAGCGCCCCCGCTCGCGCGCCTTTGCGCGCGGCACGAGGCCCATTGGCATCATACTTGGCTCTGGGTGTTTTTCTTCAAGGTATTCCGCGATCGCTTCGCTATCGGACAGCATCACATCGCCGTCCAGCATCGTGGGGATGTTTCCCGAAGGCACGATCTTGCGATAGGCCTGCGAGCGATAGCCGCCGGGCGGCGCGAGTTCTTCCCATGCGAGGCCCTTGTGACGCAGAACCACCCGCAGTTTGGCGGTATAGATCGAGATTGGAATATTATAAATCGTCAGCATTATCATGCCTCCCAGCCCTCACGAAAAAGGGGGCCGAAGCCCCCTTCCATCACTACTATAAGGGCAGATCAGTTGACCGAAAGAGCCCATTTATCCGCCAGTTCGTCGAAAAATCCGCTCTCGTTCTTGAGCGCGATCCAGGTGTTCACATAATTGATCCAGACCTGATCCGCTTGCGGCAGCAGCATTGCGATGGGCGTCGGCGCGCGTCCCTCAGAGACGGGCACGATCATCAACTGGTCGTACTTCGCGACCAATTTGTTGGCTTCCACATTGGAAGTGATGTTGGCATCCGCGCGGCCCGACAGGACCTCTTGGAAATCACGTGCTGGTGCCTCGACGATGCGGTGCTCTGCATCGGGGAAGAAACGTTTTACTTGCTGTTCCTGCGTTGTGCCGAGCGTCGCTGCGACCTTCACATCCGCCTTGTTCAGGTCATCCCAGTCCTTGAAGCGATCTGCGTTGATTTTCTGCGTGATCGGCACGGTGAAGAGCGCAAAATAGCTGTCGGAGTAACCCGCGGCCTTGGCCCGTGCAGGCGATACAGAAGCAGACCCGGTGATGTGATACTGGCCCGAGCTGACACCGCTGACCAGCGTCTTCCAATCGGTCGCCACGAACTCGAGCTCGACGCCCAGATCGCTCGCAAGCTCGGTCATCACGTCAATGTCATAGCCTTTGTAGCTGTTCGTGGCCGGATCGCGCACGCTCATCGGATCCCAATCTCCTGTGGTGCCCACTTTGAGCGTGCCACTTGAAAGAATGTCGTTCAGCGCGGATTGCGCATTCGCGGCGACGCTGGAGCCAGCCAGCACAGCGGCCAGTGCGGCGATTTTGAAAATTTTCATGATATGTCCTCGACTATGTCAGTTGCGCACTAAGTCACACTGTCATGTGTGGAAGTGCAAGGTGTTAGTGCTTGTCTTGCCCGCCGCATCCTGATTTGCGTGGCGCGGTAAAGCGGGCTTGATGGAGCGTTCGATGGAAACTGGTGCAGATAGCCCGATAATCAAGATGAATAATGTATCGAAATTCTTCGATACATTTCAGGCTTTGAAAAATGTCTCGCTGAATGTGGGCGCGGGCGAGCGTATGGTGGTTTGCGGCCCCTCCGGTTCTGGCAAGTCAACGCTCATTCGCTGTATCAACCGCCTTGAAAAACACGAACACGGCGAGATCGAAGTCGAAGGTGTCCGCCTTGACGACAGCGCCGCCGCGCTAGACGCTGTGCGCAAGAATGTCGGAATGGTGTTTCAGCAATTCAACCTGTTTCCCCACCTCACCGTGATGGAGAACCTCACGCTTGGTCCGATGCGCGCCTATGGCCTCAGCAAGGAAGAAGCACGCGCCCGCGCCATGAAGCACCTCGAGCGCGTGCGCATTCCCGATCAGGCGGAAAAACTGCCCCGTCAGCTTTCCGGTGGCCAGCAACAGCGCGTCGCGATTGCCCGCTCGCTCTGTATGGAGCCGCGTATCTTGCTTTTCGACGAACCGACCTCGGCGCTCGATCCCGAAATGATCACTGAAGTTCTGGACGTCATGGTCGAACTGGCAGACACGGGCATGACGATGATCGTGGTCACGCATGAGATGGGCTTTGCGCGCAAGGTCGCAGATCGCATGGTGTTCATGGACGCCGGCGAGATCGTCGAGGCGGCCAAACCCGAAGAATTTTTCACCGCGCCCAAATCCGAGCGCACCCGCGATTTTCTGAAAAAAATCATAAATCATTGAGGGCGCAGAGAATGTTCCGCTTAATCCTACTCCTTGCCCTCGCCGTCACCCTGACAGGCTGCGCTGGCAATTCATCCGGACAGTCCTGGGGCTGGTATGTCGTCGATCCTCGCACGACCAGCGGAATGAACAACCTACAATTCCTGATGTCGGGCGCGTGGAATACGATCCTTCTATCCTTGACCGCTATTTCCATATCGGTCGTCGTGGGTTTGCTGATCGCCCTGCCCGGACTGTCCGAGCGCAAAGGCGTTCGCGCGATCAATCGTATCTATGTAGAGGTCGTGCGCTCCGTTCCCATACTGGTTTTGATCCTGTGGGTGTATTACGGTCTACCTGCGCTGTCTGGCATCACACTCAACGTTTTCTGGGCCGGCGTTCTGGCGCTGGCGCTCTCGGACAGCGCCTTTCAGGCAGAGATTTTCCGTGGGGGCATCCAGAGCATCGGGCGCGGTCAATATGAGGCGGCGCAAAGCGTCGCGCTGAATTATCGCGACACCATGCGATACGTCATTTTGCCCCAAGCAATCCGGCGCATTTTGCCCGCCTTGGGCAATCAACTGGTTTATATGATGAAAATGTCTTCGCTCGTGTCGGTAATCGGCATGCAGGAACTCACGCGCAAGGCCAACGAGTTGGTGGTGACCGAATACAGGCCCTTGGAAATTTATACAATTTTGGTACTGGAATATCTGGTGCTGATTTTGATCGTCTCGCAAGGCGTGCGCTGGCTAGAGCGGCGCATGAACGTCTCGGAAGCGTAATAATAGGTTTCCGATCCTTCGGATCGGACCGAAGCGAGGGGCCAGCCCCTCGCGCTCGCAGGTTTGACGAGGGGCCAGCCCCTCGCGCTCCCCGCGATATTTAAGGAAAGAGGAAGAGGCATGGCGGCGGCACGTGATTTTGATCTAACGACAGGTTCCATTGGCAGCCACTTCAAAATGCTGGCGATTCCGGCAGCTTTGGGAATGCTTTTTACCACGCTTTATAATGTCGTGGACGTGTATTTCGCGGGGCAACTTGGCACGCAAGCGCAGGCGGGTCTTGCAATTGGCTTTCAGGCGTTTTTCGTATTGATTGCGGTGGCCTTTGGCCTGTCCTCGGCAATGTCGGCACTGGTTGGCAATGCGCGCGGGGCCAAAGATAATCGCTCTGCTCGCAGGCTGGCAGCACAGGGCCTGGCCTTTGCTTTCATAGCAACGCTTGTTCTGATGGTTTTCGCGGTCTGGTTCGGACCACGCGCAATCGAGCTGATTTCAGAGCCGGGCGCGTATCGAGACGCTGCAACTAATTATTTTTATTGGCTTATCGCCGCCCTGCCCGGATTTATTCTGGCTTTTTCTGCAAATGGTATTTTGCAGGCGCACGGCGACAGCGTCACCTTGCAGCGCGGCCAGATGGTCGCCTTTTTCGCCAATATTATCCTCAATCCATTGTTCATTTATGGCATCCCCGGAGTGATCGATGGCATAGGATTTAACGGCATTGCCTTGGCCACTATTGTCAGTCAAACGGGCGTGATGCTGTGGATTTTACGCACGGTTATGCGCCTTGAGATCATGCAGGGTGTCGCACTGCGCCATATCCGGCTGGAGTGGGGCACGGTCAAAGAAATCCTCGCACAAATGATCCCGACGACCAGCGCAATGATGGTGATGTTTATCTCCGGCTTTGTCGTGCAATACGCGCTTAAAGGCTTTGGCGAAGAGGCGATTGCCGCCTACGGCATCGCGCTACGGATCGAGCAAATATTGCTCCTACCTGTGCTTGGAATGACGGGGGCGCTGCTACCGATTGCAGCGCAAAACTATGGCGCGGGCGATCATGCCCGTGTGCGCGAGGCCGTCTGGTTCTGCTGGAAGCTCGGATTTCTAATGACCGCCCTCGCCGCGCCGATCCTGTGGTTCGGCGGTGCTTTCGCGATGAGCCTGTTCACGGATGATACCCGCGTTATTCCCATCGGGCAAAGCTATCTGCGCGTCGATGGCTTTCTCTTCCCGCTCTACATGATGCTTTTCGCAATAAACTCGCTGCTGCAAGCGCTGAAAAAGCCAGTCTACACACTGTGGATCAGCCTGTATCGCCAAGGCTTTGGCGTAGCCTTTTTCATCTGGTTGCTGGTCGGCGTTGTCGGCATGGATGTCTGGGGCGTCTGGCTTGGCATCGCGATTGCGGTCAGCACGGGCTGGGCCATTGCAATGCTGATCACAATCCGTATCACGCGTGAGAAGATCGGCGGATTGCGCGCCTAGACCTTAGTGCAGCGCGTTGATTTTAGTCTGCACATCGGCGCGCCGCCAAACCACTTGCAACTGCGCCGCTTTCGCCTGTTTGATGCGCAGCAAATGTTCGGTGCGCAGGCCGTGCAATCCGGAGAACGCATCGAACAACGCATCCGCCCCCTCGGCGCTGACAGGAATTTGCAAAGGCGCGCCCTGATCGGGAACCAGCAGCCAGTGGGCTGGCTTGGAGCGTCCGTCAAGGCTAAGCGCGGCGAGTTCGGAAATCGCAACAGCGCCGCCGCTGAGCGGGCCGAAGTAGGTGACTTGCCCCTCGATTACCTGCACGACGCCCTGCCCGCCACCGCGCCCACGAAAGCGGGTGCGCTGAAACCCAGCAAGGATCGCGATCACCCCAAGCGCCGCTAAAGCCAAGGCAATCGCACGCAAAATGCCATAGCTGCTCAAAGCCCAAGCACTTGCAGAAAGCGCCATTGCCACGCCGAACAGAACTTCACGCCAACGCCACAGCGCTGCACGCGCCTCGGGACGGATGAAACTCATGGTGCCCAATCTCCCAAGGCCGCTTGCCACAGCGTCAGGGCCGCGACCGCCGCCGTATCAGCGCGCAAGATACGCGGCCCGAGGCTCACTACATGAGCCTTTGGATGGTCTTGCAAGCGCGCGCGCTCAGTCGGGGAAAAGCCGCCCTCCGGGCCAATCAGGATCGCCCATGGACCGCGCGCCGCGCGCGCCAGTGAACTTGCCGCGCCAAGCCGGGTTTCATCGCAAAACATAACGCTGCGCTCTTCGGGCCAGCGGTCCAGCATGGCGTTTAGTTTTTGCAACGCCGTTACTTCGGGCACGAAAGTGCCGCCGCATTGCTCTGCCGCCTCGACCGCATGGGCTTGCAAGCGTTCCTGTTTGATGCGCTCTGAATTGGTGAAGTCCGTCTGTATGGGGCATATCTTGGCCGCGCCCATTTCGGTGGCTTTTTCCACGATGAAATCCGTGCGCGTCTTTTTGATCGGCGCAAAGCAGAGCCACAGATCAGGGGGCATCTGTAATGGCTTGGTTTGGTGCGAACACTCAAGCGTGCCGCCGCGTTTGCCCGCCTCGATGATATCACCGCGCCATTCACCGTCCTTGCCGTTAAACAGCGACACCGCGCCGCCGGTGCTCAAACGCATCACGCCAAACAGATAATGCGCCTGCTCACGCGTCAGGGAAACGCGGTTTCCTATCGCAAGAGGCTGGTCTACATAAAGGCGAGTTTTAGCTGTCATAAGGCCCTACATATGCAAGGCGATGCACAAGAACCAGAGGGTGGCCCGCTGATTGCTGACGCAGTCAAAGATAATTGGGTCGACACGCGCGCGCCAGCTTGGGCAAGGCCCTATCTGCGCCTGAGCCGGATGGACCGCCCGATCGGCACTTGGCTGCTGCTTTTACCCTGCTGGTGGGGGCTTTTGCTGGCCATGCTGGTGTCGGACCGCGCCAGTTGGTTCGATCTATGGATATTCGCCGGCTGCGCCATCGGCGCGACGCTGATGCGCGGGGCAGGTTGTACATGGAACGACATTAGCGATCGCGATTTTGACGGCACGGTCGAGCGCACGCGCAATCGCCCGATCCCCTCGGGTCAGGTGAGTGTGCGCCAAGCCCTGATCTGGATGAGCGCCCAAGCGCTTGTCTCGCTTTGTATCCTGCTCACGTTCAACTGGGCGGCAATCGCACTCGGGTTTCTGTCGCTGGTGCCTGTGCTGGTTTATCCCTTTGCCAAACGCTTTACGTGGTGGCCGCAGCTCTTTCTGGGCCTCGCGTTCAACTGGGGTGCCTTGCTGGCCTGGACCGCGCATAGCGGATCGCTGGGCTGGCCTGCGATCACGCTTTACTGCGCGGGCATCGTCTGGACGCTGTTCTACGATACGATCTACGCCCATCAGGACATCGAAGATGATGCGTTGATCGGCATCAAAAGCACCGCGCGCCTTTTCGGGGCACAAACGCCAAGCTGGCTTTTATATTTCCTCATCGGCTCTGTCATCTTGCTGGGATTCGCCGCCCTTCAAGGGGCGGGCGCGCGCTCGATCCCATCGCTTTTGATCGCGCTTGCGGGACCTTGGGCCTTCGGTTGGCACCTGAATTGGCAGTTGCGCCACTTCAGATCGGGCGATCAAAGCGGGTTGGTGCGGCTTTTTCGCTCCAATCGCGACGCGGGGCTGATGCCTGTGCTGTTTTTCGCCATCGCCCTGTGCGTGTGATTGAAACCCTCGGCAAGTGCGCGTATCACGCATTCAAGCCCTAACATCCGGGATGCCGATGCGCCTGTCTTCATATTTTACCGTCGCGGTCACTTTCATATGTGCTGCCGCCCTGTGCATGGTCGCTGCGGGCTTTTCGGTCACCCTGATCGAGGACAATTCCAAAAAGGAAGTACGACGCGCTTTGGACAAGGCCAGCTTGACCTGGGCCGATGCCGATGCCAACGGGTTGCAGCTTTTCCTGATCGGCACTGCACCCTCCGAAGCAGAGCGTTTCAAAGCACTAAGCGTCGCAGGATCTATTGTGGATGCGGCGCGCGTTATCGATCAAACAGAAGTTGCCGATCGCGAAGCCTTTGCACCGCCGCGCTTTTCCATCGAAATTCTGCGCAACGATAGTGGCATTTCCCTGATCGGTCTTATTCCGCAGACCGATGCGACCGAAGCCATGCGCGCGGATGTGAGCAAAATCGCGCAAGACGGCCGCGTCAGCGACCTCTTGGAGAGCGCGCAGTATCCCGCTCCTGAAGGCTGGGCCGCGGCTATGGAACTTGGACTGCACGCTTTACGCCTGCTGCCCCGCTCGAAGATTTCGATCGATGCTGGCAACGTGAGCGTTACGGCCATCGCTGATAGCCCCGAAGAAAAGCGCCGTTTCGAAAGTGCCCTGCGCGCCCGCGGCAGCCAGGGCGTTAATCTCGCCCTGAATATTTCAGCGCCGCGCCCTGTGATCAGCCCCTTCACCTTGCGCTTCGTGATCGAGGGCGAGAGCGCAAGGTTTGACGCATGTAGCGCCGATTCCCGAGAGGCGGCCGAATTGATCACCGCCGCAGCCATGCGCGCGGGGATGACCGCACCACCCGAGTGCAGCATCGGCCTTGGCGTGCCCTCGCGGCAATGGTCCAAAGCGGCATCTCTGGCTATCGACAAACTTGACGCGCTCGGCGGCGGATCGCTCACTTTCGCGGATGCCGACATCACGCTGATTGCGCACGAGGGAACCGAGCAAGCCTTGTTCGATCGGATCGTCGGTGAATTGGAAACCGGATTGCCGGAAGTGTTTGCCCTGCATTCCGTTCTACCGGTGCCGCAAGACGCAAGTCAGGGTCCACCAGAATTCGTCGTCACCCTCAGCCCTGAGGGCGACGTTCAATTGCGCGGACGCGTTGGCTCCGAACTGGCGCGCGAAACCGCAGACAGCTACGCCAAGGCACGTTTTGGCTCGGACGCGGTCTATACTGCCGCGCGCATCGACGAGAGCCTGCCGCGCGATTGGTCCGTGCGCATGCTTGCCGCAATCGAAACACTGTCCAAGCTGAACAACGGATCGGTCACCGTCACCCCCGAGCGCGTGCGCGTTTTTGGCGATACGGGCCTTGTCACCGCTAAGGCCGAGATTGCGCAGCTTTTAACCGAAAAGCTAGGCGACGCCGAAGATTTCGCAATCGAAGTCACCTACAAGAAAAAGCTCGATCCGGTTCTGGGCCTGCCCACGGCAGAAGAATGCGAAGCGCAAGTTGCGGGCATTCAGGACGGGCGCAAGATCACCTTTGAGCCGGGGTCGGGTAATCTGGACGCGTCTGCCAAGAGCGTGCTGGACGATATCGCCGAAATCCTAGGGAAATGCCCCGAAGACCTGCGCCTTGAAATCAGTGGTCACACGGACAGCCAAGGCCGCGAGTCGATGAACCAGGAACTCAGCCAAGCGCGCGCGCAGGCAGTTTTGAACGCGCTTCGCGAGCGGCGCGTGCCAACGGCGAGCTACATCGCCAAAGGGTACGGCGAAGAAAAGCCGATCGCTGACAACGGCAACGAAGACGGGCGCGAAGCCAACCGGCGCATTGAATTCAAACTTATCCTGCCGCAGCCCATCGCGGAGCAGACAACAACACTCGAAGCTGTGAGCGAGCCTGCACAAGACGGGCAAGATCAACAGTCACAAGAGCAAGAAGGGACATCCGATGAACAGAACTGAGTTTGTCATCGCCACAGCGATCATTCTATTCGTCGCCTTTTGCATGGGCTGGTTCGCCAACTGGCTGATCCACCGTTTCACCCGCGTGTCGCGCTCGGATGTGGGCGAGTTAGAGCGCATGGCGCAGGAATTGCACGAGGCCGAGGAAACCCGCGATCAGGCGATCACCTATCTGCAGCAGCGCGAAGCGGAACTGACCAACCAGATTTCCCAGACCGAGGCAGAATTGAACGCGGCTATGGAGGGCTTGCGCGATGCTCGCCAAGAGGCCGAAGAAATGCGCGCCTATTTGGAGCGGATGCACCAGAGCCAATAAGGTTCGGGGGGCCAGCCCCCGTCTCAGCAAAGCTGAGACTCCCCCGAAGTTTACTTTGAAAGATGAAGCACTACTGCGCGCACGTTAACCTTAATTGTTCGCTACCAACGCTTCAGCGCCTCTTCGTCCTCGGCCTTGGACGCGACCCAATCGCTTGATCCAGCCGCGCGTTCCTTCTTCCAGAACGGCGCGCGCGATTTCAAATAATCCATCAGAAAATCTGCCGCTTCAAACGCGTCTTTGCGATGCGGCGAGGCGGTCGCGACCATCATAATCGTATCGCCGGTTTTCAAAGGGCCATAGCGATGGATCACCAACGCATCGCCCAAATCCCAGCGCGCCATGGCATCGAGCGCGATCTTTTCCAGCGCCTTTTCGGTCATGCCCGGATAATGCTCGATCTCCATCAGATCGAGTCCGCCGCCCGGCAAATCGCGTACGATGCCGTTAAAGCTCACCACGGCGCCCATGTTCACCTGCGCAGCGCTAAATGTGTTCAGTTCGGCCCCCGCATCGAATGCCTCTTGCTGCACCACAATGCGCATTGCTCAACCGCCCGTCATGGGCGGGAAAAACGCGACTTCGCGCACGCCCTGCAATGACGCATCAAACTCGCTTAGTTCCTGATCCACAGCCACGCGAAGCGCACTAAGATCGCTGAACGCCAGCGCATAGCGCTCTTCGCGCGCCCGCAATTCTTCAATCAAGCCCATCACAGTTGTCGCCTGCGTTTCGATCTTCTCTTTGGGCAGGCCAATGCGCTCGCGCACCCAAGCAAAATACAGCACATCCATCATGCGTTTTCCTTCAAATGCGGCAACGCTTTGCGAAAGTAATCCCAGCCCGACAGCAAAGTCAGCGCAGCTGCAATCCAGAGCAGCCACAGACCGATCCGCCCTGACCAAATATACCCATCATATTTCCAGCCAAGCCCAAGCACATCTTCGACTTCGCCGCTTAGAATCGCATCAAACATCGCTTGATCCATACCCCAGGCGGACATGCCAAGATGATGCTCAAAGATACCCTTGGAAAACAGCACCGAAATGGCGACCATCTGAGCTGTGGTTTTCCACTTCGCCAAAGACGTCACCTTGAGCGTCCCTGCGGTCTCGCCCAGAAACTCGCGCAATCCTGATACAAATACTTCGCGAAACAGGATCACGGTTGCTGGCAACACCAGCCATGGTGTCCAGTTCTGATCAGAAAAGCCGACGATTACCATCAACGCGATCACCACCATCGCCTTATCTGCAATCGGATCGAGCATCGCACCCAGCTTGGTTTCCTGCTTCCACGAGCGCGCGAGATATCCGTCAAGCCAATCGGTCAGCGCAGCAAACACGAAAAGCGTCAGCGCGAACCAATCTGCATAAGGGCGTGTGAAGTACAAGAACATCACCGCCACCCCCGGCGCTGCGAGCAGCCGGAGCACGGTTAGCATATTTGGGATCGTCATGGTCATGCCCAATACCTAGGCGGTCCCCATATCGCCCGCAAGCCCGCTTTAAGAATTGCTTTACGGCTTGCGCGGCGCTTTGCGCATGGGGCGCGCGTCGGGGCCTTTGCCAGCGCGTGTTTTGACGTTGTAGGGCTTGCTCTCGCCGGCCTTGGGCTTGCCCGCCGCCGCCTTCACGCGTGCTTTGCGCTCGCCCATGGGCTTGGAGGGATCGATCGCACCCTTGCGGCTCTTTGGCTTGGGGGCTGCTGTCGCTTTGGGAGCAACCGCGCCCGTATCTACAGGGCTTGGCGCGCGCGCAGGCTTTGGCTTTGGCGTGCCAGATTTGGCAGCATGCTTTGGCGGGCGCGGATCGTTCTTGCCCGGTTTGTCCGCCTTGTAAGCGGGCTTGCCTTTGGGCTTATCAAACTTGGGTTTATCGAAGGCCGGTTTGTCACCCTTGGGTTTATCGAACTTCGGCTTGTCGTAGCTCGGCTTGTCGTAGCTCGGTTTATCACCCTTGGGCTTGTCATAGCGCGGCTTGTCCGCGCGCGGACCTTTGTTATAGGGCTTTGCCACCCCGTCGGCAGGCGGCCCGTTTGGCGACGCATCAAAGTCAGGCTTGCCCGGCAATTCGGTAAGGCTCGCCCCCTGCTCAAGGTTCATACCCTCGCCCAGTTCCTTCTTCATGCGCTCCACCGCAGAGGTTTGCACCTCCACAAAGGTCTCCTGATATTGGACGCGTATCGCGCCGATATCGTCCTTGGAGATGTTCCCGTTGCGGCACAGCATCGGCAACAGCCAACGCGGCTCTGCCTTGTGCTTGCGGCCCAGCGAGAGCGAAAACCATGAGCTTGGCCCGAAATCACGCGGTGCGCGTGCCTCGCGCGGCTCGCGCTTGCCGCGTGGACCGGAATCCACGACTTCGCCCAATTGCTCGGGTGCAGAGTGCTGCGCGCGGTGCAGGCGCAAGAACGCAGCTGCGATCTGCTCGGGCTTGTACTGCGCCAACAGCTTGCCTGCGAAGGATGTCTCATCCTCGCTCAGCGCCTCTGTCCAGGTGTCATTGTTCAGCATACGCTCTTCATCGCGCGCCAAAACATCCTCGGCCGAGGGCGCGTTGGCCCACTCTGCCTGTAGCTTGGCAAACTTGAGCAAACGCTCTGCCTTGGACTTTTGTCGCCCGGGCACGATCAGCGCGGAAATTCCCTTGCGACCAGCGCGGCCCGTTCGTCCAGAGCGGTGCAGCAGTGTTTCGCCGTTCGATGGCAAATCAGCATGGATCACCAACTCCAGGTTGGGCAAATCGATCCCGCGCGCGGCCACATCCGTCGCTACGCAAACCCGTGCACGCCCGTCGCGCATCGCTTGCAAAGCATGTGTGCGTTCGTTCTGGGACAACTCGCCCGACAGCGAAACAACCGAAAATCCACGGTTCGAAAACCGTGCCGTCAAGCGCGCAACCATGGCGCGCGTGTTAGCAAAAACAATCGCATTCTGCGCCTCGTAATAGCGCAGCGTGTTGATGATCGCGTTCTCGGTGTCAGAGGGCGCCACTGTCAAAGCGCGGTAGGTAATATCCGCGTGCTGTGGACCTTCGCCGCCGGTCTCGACGCGCTTGGTATCACTGCGCTGGTACTTTTGCGCCAGCTTGGCAATCCCGCGCGGCACCGTGGCAGAAAACATCAATGTACGGCGCTCTGGTGGCGTGGCGTCCAGAATGAACTCCAGATCTTCAGAGAAACCCATGTCGAGCATCTCGTCAGCTTCATCCAGAACAACCGCACGAAGCGCAGACAAATCAATCGCCCCGCGCATGATGTGATCCCGAAGGCGACCGGGCGTTGCGACAACAATATGTGCCCCGCGCTCAAGGCTACGACGCTCCGTGCGCGAATCCATGCCGCCCACAGTGGATGCTACGACAACGCCCGCAGGCGCAAACAACCAGTCAAACTCACGCTTCACTTGCAAAGCCAACTCGCGTGTCGGCGCAATTACCAAGGCCAGCGGCGTCGCCGCGCGCTCAAAGCTGCCGTTCTCTTCCAGAATGGTTGGCGCGATCGCAAGGCCAAAAGCCACCGTCTTGCCAGAGCCGGTCTGCGCAGACACAAGCAAATCCTGATCCAAGAATTCAGGCTTGGACACTTCCACCTGCACAGGCGTCAGCGTTTTATAGCCTTTGGCGCTCAGCGCCTCGTTCAGTGTCGGGATCACGTTTAGAAAATCAGTCATTGCATACCTGCCGTTCGAACAAGCCTCGCGCATAAGGACTTTGCACTGATAAGTATAGCCCCAATCCCAAGATGCCGCACCGCAGCAACTTCATCTTGCTCTTTAAACTCCGGGGTTTGGGGCAGCGCCCCAATCTGCCGCCCTGGCGGCTCATCCTGCATGCGCTTTAGCGCATTCATCAAGATCACCCGCGCTCATGAAAATAATCGTAAATCACCTGCGCCAAAGCAGCTGACACACCATCAACCGCTTTCAAATCCACCAAATTCGCACGCGCGACAGCCTTGGCCGATCCGAAATGAGCCAGCAACGCGCGTTTACGCCCTGCACCAACGCCGGGCACATCATCGAGCGGCGTTGCGCCAATCGCCTTGCTGCGTTTCGCGCGGTGCGTGCCAATGGCAAAACGGTGCACCTCGTCGCGCATACGCTGGATGAAATACAATACAGGATCATTATGGCGCAGCGCAAAGGGGCGCTGGCCCGTGCGGTAGAATTCTTCCTTGCCCGCATCGCGGTCCACGCCCTTGGCCACGCCCACCATCGGAATATCTCCGACGCCCAGCTTTTCCATAATCTCGCGTACCGCACTCACCTGCCCCGCGCCGCCATCGATCAGCAGCAAATCCGGCCAATCACCTTTCTCGCGATCAGGGTCTTCCTTCATCAACCGCTTGAATCGCCGCGCCATGACTTCCTTCATCATGCCAAAATCATCACCCGGCGTCAGATCATCGCCCTTGATGTTGAACTTGCGGTACGCGTTCTTGATGAACCCCTCAGGCCCCGCCACGATCATCCCGCCAACCGCGTGTGCACCCTGTATATGCGAGTTGTCGTAGACCTCGATCCGCGCGGGCACCTTTTCCAGTCCAAACGCTTCAGCGACCCCCTTGAGCAGTTTACTTTGCGCCTGCGTTTCCGCCATTTTACGCGCAAGGCTTTCGCGCGCATTGCGCAAAGCACCGTCCATGATTTCCGCTTTCTCGCCGCGCTGGGGCACGAGTATCTCGACCTTCTTGCCCAGCTTTTGCGCCAAAGCATTCAGCATCAAATCCTCATTTGCCAAAGCATGACTTAGCAAAATCTGCCGCGGCGGGTCTTTACTATCATAGAACTGACCCAGAAACGCCTCTATGACCTCTGCCTCGTCCACATCCGCCGCGAGGCGCGGATAGTAGTCCTTGTTGCCCCAGTTCTGGTTTGCGCGAATAAAGAAGACCTGCACGCAGGCCTGCCCACCCTCCATATGAAGCGCGATCACATCCGCCTCGGACACGCCGCGCGGGTTGATCCCTTGTGAGGTTTGCACCTGCGTTAACGCTCGAATACGATCCCGCAAAGCCGCTGCGCGCTCGAACTCCATTTCCTCGGAGGCTTTCGCCATCTGTTCAGCCAACTCGCCTTGCAGATCAGTCGATTTACCGGACAGGAACCGCTCCGCATCGCGCACGGTCTTGGCGTAGTCCGCCTCAGAAATTTTCCCAACGCAAGGCGCAGAGCAGCGCTTGATCTGATGCTGCAAACAGGGCCGCGTACGTACAGAAAAGCTCGAATCCGTACAATCGCGCAGTTGGAACGCGCGTTGCAACTGGTTCAGCGTGCGATTTACCGCACCTGCCGAAGCGAAGGGACCATAATACGCGCCCTTGTCCTTTTTGGCACCGCGGTGTTTGCGGATCATCGGATAGCCATGATCTTTGCTGACCAATATATTCGGGAAACTCTTATCGTCACGAAGCAGCACGTTATACTTGGGTTTCAACTGCTTGATCAGGTTTTGCTCTAGCAGCAACGCCTCTGTTTCTGTCCTGGTCGTCAGGAACATCATCGAGGTGGTCTGCGCGATCATTGTCGCGATGCGCCCCGAATGACCGCTCTCGCGCGCATAGTTAGACACGCGTGCCCGCAGGTTGCGCGCCTTGCCGACGTATAGAACGCGGCTCTGTTCGTCGAGCATGCGATACACACCTGGCGAGCTGTCAAGCGTCCTCAGATAGGCCTGAATCACGCTCGGTCCGCGCGGCGGGCTGTCACTCGTTTGATCTAGGGGTACGCTCATACCTCAGAGATATGATTCTTCATGTGGCGCTGCAATGGCTCAGTGCGCAGGGCAAGACAAAAGGCATCCACGTTTTCTGTGGATAACTCTGAGGGTAGTTTGCACCAATATGGGAATTTCCTTTAGTTTCGGCACACTTCACATGATTGCTCAAAAAACAGGCAGATATCTAAGTCATTGATTTTAAATAATAAATCAAAAGATATATTGTAAATTATTGAATTTGTTAAGGTTTTAGTAAGAATGATGACCGCCCTGAACCGAAAGTGCAAAACTTTTGCATCTATTAACCTAAGGGCAGCCTCGCAGCAGTGGCTACGCGCGCTCTAAAACAGCACGATCGCGATATAGCCTAGATAGGCAGCCGTCAGTGCGATGCCCCAGGGACGCGTGATATTCCAACCCCAGAACACGAATGGCAGGATCAGAACCGAAGCCCCCAGCATCACCCAAAGATCAAAGCGCAGAAACTCTGGCGCGACAGGAATAGGCCCGATCAGCGCCGCGATCCCGACAATCGCAAGCAAATTGAACATGTTAGAGCCGATCACATTACCCAGCGCAACATCTGCCTGACGGCGCAGTGCCGCCATGGTTGTCGTGGCAAGCTCCGGCAGGGACGTTCCAAGCGCAACAAGTGTCAGGCCGATCACCGTTTCACTCACGCCATATTCGCGCGCAATCAAGGATGCGTTGTCCACCAGCAAATCCGCGCCAAGCGGCAGGCCAACAAGGCCAAGCAGCAAGAACAAGATGATCTGCCACCACGCCATATTCGGGTCCGCGCCCTCGACCTCTTCCTCGTCCTCGACCGCCGCCAGCGCCGCGCCTTTGCGGTGTTGATGCGCATCGCGCAGAGCGTCCAGAAGAACGAACGCCAACGCCGCCAGCAAAACCATCGCCTGCCAAGTGCCGAAACTTCCGGTAAAGGCCAGCGCGATGAACAGAACGCTTGCGATCATCATGTAAACATAGGTTTTGCGCGTGTTGCACTCGGAGGTGTGCAGCGTTGCAAGGATTGCGGGAAAACCCAGAACCAAAAGGATATTGGCAGTATTCGAGCCAACAACATTGCCCATGGCGATGTCAGGCTTGTTCTCCAGCACAGAATTGATGGCGATCAACAACTCGGGCGCAGAGGTGCCAAAGGCCACGATGGTCAGGCTCACGATGAGCGCAGGAATGCCGACGCGCAAGCTCAGGTTTACTGCGCCCTTCACCAGCGCATCCCCTGCCAGCAGCAAGATCACCAACCCCAAAGCGCACAGAAGCCATGCCATCATGTTCTAGCCTTTTTTCTTGCTGCAGTTACACGGCCCGCGGCCGATCTTGTAACGCCCGCATCTCTTGCATTTCGCGTTTTGCAAACGCTTTTGCCCCGGAAACGTCAGCTTGCCGAACATCGCCAGCACACCCATTCCGATCAGGAAAAATGTAACAATCTTGAATATCACCTAAAGACCGTAGCGCGCGAACTCAGCGCGCTCCTCGATCCCTGCAAGCGCGTCCGTGGCAAGGCTCGCACCGAAGCGGCTCATCCAGCCGCGCTTGGGGCCGTAGCGGCGAAACTTCACCTTATCGCCAAAACGCGCCTTCATCGCCGGCACCAGATGCGCGATTCCGTCGATCAAGCCGACCTCCTGCGCCGCGCTGCCGATCCAGATATCGCCGGTGAACAAATCCTTGCTATCATCAAGCTTGTCGCCGCGTCGCTGCTGTACGTGGCGGATAAAATTGATGTGAATCTGCTCCAGCATCGATTTGAGCCGCGCTACATCCGCCTCATCCTGCGGCTGGAACGGATCGAGCATGGATTTGGACTTGCCCGCCGTATGCACACGCCGCTCGATTCCTTGGCGCGCGAGGAACACGTGCGCGCCAAAACCGGCCGAAATCACCCCGATAGAGCCAAGCACAGAGCTGTCGTCCGCATAAATCTCGTCCGCCGCCGCCGCGAGCCAATAGCCGCCCGAGGCTGCCACATCCTCGACGAAGGCATAAACCGGCACGTTCTTCTCCTGTGCGAGGCGAGATATGCGCGCGCCGATCAGCGAACTTTGCACGGGGCTTCCCCCGGGCGAGTTGATCTGTAGCGCTACCGCATCGGGCTTGCCGCGCGAAAAGGCTTTTTCGATCACAGGTGCCAGCGCCTCGTCACTGAGCGAGCCGCGCCCTCCCGTGCCGATCGCACCGGAGAGACGGATAACCGCGACCAAAGGGTCCGATTTCATGAAGGGAAGATAGCGTTTCATCAAGTCGATGTAGATCGCCGCAGCGCGCGAAACAAGGAGGGCGCAGGATATAATCTTGCGTGTCTCACTTACGAATGCGCCAGCCAGTTTTGAAAATCCACCAAACTGCGATCATGCACAGGCCGGTAAATCCTGCGATTGCCAGAAGGCTCAACCCGATCGGCACGTCCGCCATGCCGAAAAATGCCCACCGAAAGCCCGAGATCAGGTAGACCACAGGGTTGAACAGTGTGATCGTTTGCCAGACTGGCGGCAGCATCGAGATCGAATAGAACGAGCCGCCAAGAAACACCAAGGGCGTGACGATCAGCAGCGGTATGAGCTGGAGTTGCTCGAAATTCTGCGCCCAGATGCCGATGATGAACCCGAACAACGAAAAGCTGATGCAGGTCAGAACCATAAAGGCCATCATCGCAAAGGGATGCTGGATTTCCAGATCAACGAAGAGCGCAGATGTCGCAAGAATGACGATCCCGATGAACAGTGCCTTTGTCGCTGCGGCCCCAACATAGCCCAGAACGATTTCCAGAAAGTTGACGGGCGCGGAGAGCAACTCGTAAATCGTGCCGATGAATTTCGGGAAATAGATTCCGAAAGAGGCGTTGGAAATCGCCTGTGTCATTACGCTCAACATGATCAAACCGGGCACGATGAACGCGCCGTAGCTGACCCCGTCGACTTGGTCGATCCGGCTCCCAATCGCCGCACCAAAGACCACGAAATAGAGCGATGTGGAAATAACGGGCGAGATGAAGCTCTGCATCAGCGTGCGAAAGAAGCGTGCCATTTCAAAGGTGTAAATAGACCTGATTGCTTGCCAGTTCATGCTGCGTCCTCCGCGACGAGGCCGACGAAAATGTCCTCAAGACTCGATTGTTTGGTTTGCAGATCACGCATCACCATCCCCGCCTTGGACAAGTCCGCCAGCAATCCTGTGATGCCCGTGCGCTCTGATCTGGTGTCGTAGCTGTAGATTACCGCCATGCCATCGGCTGCGATGTCCAGATCATACCCCGCCAACGTGCTCGGCAATTTGCTCACAGGCTCGGTCAGATCAATCTGCAATTGCTTTTGCCCCATGCGCGTCATCAGCGCCTGCTTTTCCTCGACCAGCAACAATTCACCTTTGGCGATCACCCCGATACGGTCCGCAATCGCCTCTGCCTCTTCGATGTAATGCGTGGTCAGAATGATCGTCGTACCGCTGGCCTTCAGCCCTGCCACAATCTCCCACATGTCCTTGCGCAGCTCCACATCGACGCCCGCGCTCGGTTCATCGAGGAAGAGCACTTCGGGTTCATGGCTCAGCGCCTTGGCAATCAAAACGCGCCGCTTCATACCGCCCGAAAGCTCCATGATCCGGCTGTCCTTCTTGTCCCAAAGGGAAAGTTGGCGCAGAGTTTTCTCCAAGAACGCATCGTCCTTGGGCTTGCCGAAAAGCCCGCGTGAAAAACGCACGGTGTTGATCACCCGCTCGAAAGGCTCAAGGTTGATCTCTTGCGGGACAAGGCCAATCATCCGGCGCGCCTCGCGGTAGCCGGTGACGATATCATGCCCGCCCACAGTGACGGAGCCGCTAGTGCCCTCGGTAATCCCGCAAATCGTGGATATCAGCGTGGTCTTGCCAGCGCCATTCGGCCCCAACAGCGCCAGTATCTCGCCCTGCTCGATCTCAAGGCTCACACCGCTCAGCGCTTCGAACCCGTCGTCGTAGCGCTTGACCAAGTCACGCACGCTCAAAATCGCTGCCATATCCATACCCCTTGTTTGCGCCGTCCCTATCCGCTTCGCACGCCAGTCGCAATTGAGCTAGCACCGCGCGCACCGTAACGATAGGCATAAGCCCATGGCACAGCGCGACTCCTCCACCCTTGGTATCTTTTTCATTCTGATCGGCATGGCCGCCATTTCCGTCAACGACATGCTGATCAAGCAACTCTCGGGCGGATATCCACTGCATCAACTGGTGTTCACGCGCTCGTCCATCGGCATCCTGTTTTCGATCGTTTTCCTGCAGCTTGAAGGCGGCTGGTCCCTGCTCAAGACCTCGACCCCCGGCCTGCACCTGCTGCGCGCGATGATGATCGTCATCTCCAATATGTCGTTTTTCGCCGCCATCGCCGTGCTACCATTGGCGGAAACCACCGCGCTGTTCTTTGCTGCGCCTTTAATGATCACGCTGCTCTCGATCCCGATCCTTGGCGAAAAAGTCGGCCCCATGCGGCTCTCGGCGGTGCTCGTCGGTTTTGTCGGCGTTTTGATCATGCAAAGACCGTGGCAAAGTCTTGCGGACACGGATGTGAACCGCATCGTTTTGCTGCTGCCCGTTCTTGCTGCGCTGACCTATGCGATCAATCAGGTGATGACCCGCAAGCTCGGGGTGTCCAGCAAAGCCTCCGCACTGGCGATCTATATCCAGGTCACCTTCATCTGCGTGTCGTCCCTGTTCTACCTTGTCGCCGGCGACGGGCGCTATGCCGAGGGTGTCGAGAACGGCGCGGTCGTGTTCTTGCTGCGCGCATGGGTCTGGCCCGAGGCCGCAGACTGGCCGCTTCTGATTGGCCTTGGTTTCATGTCGGCGATCGTCGGTTACTGCCTCAGTCAGGCCTACCGCGTCAGCAGCGCCGCGACCGTTGCGCCGTTCGAATATGTCGGCCTGCCGCTGGCGGTGTTCTGGGGCTTCGTCATCTTCGGCGAGTTGCCCGACCTCGCCGTAACGCTGGGCATCATCCTGATCATGGGTGCGGGCTTGTTCGTGTTTTTGCGCGAACGCGCCCTCGCGCGGCGCATCACCCGCCCTACAAATATGCGCCGCTAGGCACGCATGTAGGCGTCGACGCGCGCCGCTTGATCCTTGCTAAGACGCAGACCCAGCTTGCTGCGCCGCCACAGCACATCCTCGCCCGCGCGCGCAAACTCATGGGTCTTGAGCCAGTCGAGCTCGGCACCAAAAAGGCTTGCACCAAAATCCTCACCAAGGTCTGCAAGCACCTCTGCATCGCCCAGCACGTTGCGCGTTTCGGTGCCATAGGCGCGTACCATCCGCTGCGCCCAGCGCGCATCGAGAAACGGATATTCGCGCTGCACATCCGCGATCAACGCATCGACGCCGTCCACCGCAAAATCACCGCCGGGCATCGCGATGCCAGCGGTCCAATTGCCACCAAGCCCTTCGAACTGCGTGGCAATCTTTGCCAAAGCGCTTTCCGCGAGGCGGCGATATGTGGTGATCTTGCCGCCAAAAATATTGAGCAGCGGCGCGCCCGTGTCATTAAGTTTCAGCGTATAATCCCGCGTCAGCGCAGAGGCGTTTTGCGCTCCGTCATCATATAGCGGGCGCACGCCGGAATAAGTCCAGACGATCTGATCCCGCGTCACCGGCTTGGTGAAATACTGTGATGCGAAATCACACAGATACTGTTGCTCTTCGGGAGTGCAAACAGGCGCGTCATCGGGATCGTTATGATCTGCGTCGGTCGTTCCGATAAGGGTGAAATCCCCCTCATAGGGAATGGCGAAAATGATCCGCCCGTCCTCGCCCTGAAAGAAATAGCATTTGTCATGATCATAGAGCTTGGGCACCACGATATGGCTGCCGCGTACCAAACGAGCGCCCTCGCGGCTATTGAGGCCAAGAGTGCCGTTCAGCACATCGCCAACCCAAGGTCCTGCGGCGTTAACGAGCATCCTTGCCGTAACCTCGCGGGTCTCCCCGCTGGCACGATCCTGAAGCGTCACAGTCCAATGATCCGCGCCGCGCTTTGCCCCCACCACCTTGGTGCGCACCATAATCTGCGCGCCGCGCGCATGCGCATCGCGCGCGTTCAACACAACAAGGCGGGAATCCTCGACCCAGCAATCGGAATATTCGAACGCCTTCGCAAAACGCTTTTGCAACGGCGCACCCTCTGGGCCGGTGACTAAATCCAGCGTCGAGGTGGCAGCCAAAATATTGCGCCCCCCAAGGTGGTCATACATGAAAAGGCCCATACGGATCAGCCACGCGGGGCGGCGTCCTTTCATCCAAGGCATCACAACATTCAAAAGTTTGGAGGTCGGCGTCGCATTCTCAAACCGCATGTCCTTGTGATAGGGCAGCACAAATCGCATGGGCCATGAAATATGCGGCATGGCGCGCAGCAGTGTTTCGCGCTCGATCAGCGCTTCGCGCACGAGACGCACCTCGAAATACTCCAGATAACGCAGCCCGCCGTGAAACAGCTTGGTCGAGGCGCTGGAGGTGGCCGACGCCAGATCATTCATTTCCGCAAGGCCGACGCGAAGGCCGCGCCCCGCCGCATCGCGCGCTATGCCGCAGCCGTTGATACCGCCACCGATGATGAGCAGATCGAAATCTAGGTCTTGCGCCATGGGACTCTCTTTTCAAGGATTGCCGCAGGTTTTAGCGCAAACATTGTTTGGCCTAAAGAGCCAATGTACCAACGCTACCGCCGCCGCACACATATAGTGTCTGGCCCGTCACGAACCCGTTCTCGGGATCGCAAAAATAGAGAAATGCGTTGGAAATATCGCGCACCGTGCCAAGGCGGCCCACGGGAATGCGCTTGGCGAGTTCCTCCTCGCGCGCGCTCCCCTTCTCGATGATACCCCAGAAGTTATCCGTTTGCACTGGCCCCGGCGCGACCACGTTTACCGTGATTCCATGCTGCGCCAGTTCCAGCGCCCAAGTGCGCGCCATGCCGATGATGCCCGCTTTTGTCGCCGAATAGGCCGTGCGCGTGGGCACGCCAAGCGCCGCGCGCGAGCCGTTGAACAGGACACGGCCAAATTGCTTTTGCTTCATATTTGGCAAGCAAGCCTGAAGCAGAGTAAGCGCGCAACCAAGATGCAGTTGCGTCAGCCCCGCCAGATCGCTCGGCTTGGCGTCCTCCACCAAATTCGGCCAGATCATTCCAGCATTGTGGATCAGGTGCGAGACCTCATGCTGCGCTACAATCTCTGCCGCTGCTTGCTCGGTTGCGCCTGCATCCAGCAGGTCCACTTCCACATGCACCAATTTGGCGTCTGACCACTCTGGCGCACCGCGCGACAGGGACACCACGGTGTAACCCTTTTCAATCAAGCGCCGCCCAAGGTCCGCGCCAATACCTTTGCTGCCGCCCGTGATGATCGCTGTATGCGTGCTCATGCGGTCACCAATGCCAGCACACGCAAAGGACTGCCTGTGCCGCCTTTAATCTTGAGCGGCGGCGCGATCAGCAAAGCGCCTGTTGCAGGCAGTTGATCCAAGTTGCGCAAGCATTGCAGCCCGAATTTGCCCGCCCCGTGCAGCAGGTAATGCGCAGGATAGGGCGGCACATAATGCGCGCCTTGCCCTGCGTCCGTGCCTACGGTTTCCGTGCCAAATCCGCGAATATCACGCTTGAGCAGCAACTCGATTGCCGCAGGCGTTGGACCGGGCGAATGGGGTCCATCTTCGGCCATATTCAAATATGCCGCACCGCTTTTCTTCGACCAATCCGTGCGCATCAAAACCCAAGCATCCGCAGGAATTGCCCCGTGCTCGGCTTCCCAATCCTCGATGATCTCGGGCGTCAATTCAAAGTCAGCATCGCGCGCGGCGCCGTCCGAGCAATCAATCACCACGACAGGTCCAACGAACACGCGCGGGTCGATTTCGTCCACCGCGCCATTCGGGACATCCTTGCCCGACACCCAATGGCTTGGCGCATCGAAATGCGTGCCTGTGTGTTCATTCAGCGTGATATTATGCCACTTCCACGCAGGGCCGCGATGATCATATGCGCTTACCTCTTCCATGCGAAAGCGTGCGCATTGGCCAAACTCTGGCGGCAGAATAATCACCGGAAAATCAGGATCGAGCGTGTGGGTCAGATCGACGATCTTCGCCTGCCCGCTTGCCAGTGCCTCTGCCATACTTACAATTGCATCGCTCATGATCCTCCCCCCGTGATTTCCCGCTCCAAAAGCAGCGCATCCGTTTGCCAACGCGCATAGACGTCGCGTGCTATGTCGCCGCATGTGACCTCTTCAAGCCCGTCGACCAGACCTTGCACACAAGCGCGCGCGATGGCGTTTGGTGTCACTTTAGGCGGTGGCAGCGGTTGGAACCACGGATCGTCTTCGATCGGGCCGATGTAGAGGTTCATAACCCTAAGGCCAGATCCACGAAACTCAGCCCGCATAGTTTGCGAGATCGAGCGCGCAGCCGCTTGCGAAGCACCAAACGCGCCGTAGCTCGGGTCTGGCATGAGCGCTTGCACCGAGAGGATATTCACGAACGCGACCGCAGAATTGATGCCGTCTTGCACACGGGCGGCCATGCCTGGGCCAAAGCCTTGCGCAAGGCGCATCAACCCCAGCGTGTTCACCTCAAATGTTTCGCGCGCGAAACTTGTGTCATTATCCACAATTCCACCGGGGCGTGTATAGGTGGCGGTGTTGATCAGAATATCGACCTTACCACCAATTTCTGCGCTTAGCTTGGCGATAGAAGATGTGTCCGTCACATCAAGCGGCAGGATAGACACGTTTTCCATTCCCTCAAACGCTTTGCGCTCTGGCCAGCTAAGCCATGCTTCGGGTTCGCCCAGAAACACATGGCTCGCCCCCGCGTTCAACAGCGCATGCGTTAGCGCCAAAGCCATCGGCGCGCGCGCATTACTGATCAGGATACGTCGTCGCTTGGGATCACAGGACATGGCGCGCAGCGTTGGATCGTCTTGCATGTGTTCGCTTCCTTTAAGCGGCAGCGCGATCAACACGCCCTGCCCTGCCTTATCCAGTTTCAGCGCCATTTTAACGCTATCGCCGCGACCCACTTCGCCGTGCAAATGGCAATTCAGCGTAGGTCCTGCATCCAGCCTTACCGATCCCATGCGCCATGGCATGCGTTCACGAAAATATGGCTCGGGCGAGACACGAATGGTTGTTTCCGCTAGAATTGTGCCGCTCGGGTCAACGTCTTGCCAGGGCAAATCATCGCTTAGGCATTTGTGGCAGGCATCGCGCGGTGGATATTGCACGGCAGCGCACGCAGCGCAGATCTGCAAGCCAAAGCGCCCTTGCGCGGCCATAACGCCCAACCCCAGCGATGCACGTGAACGCGCCATGGGTGGCAAGGTCGGTACGAGCGTGCGCTTTTGCGGGTCTTTCTTTGGCGGGAACGGCAGTGCGTTTGTCATGCGCTTGCCCCCGTGATGATCGCGGCGGACGAACATAACCCGCGATCATAATTGATCACCCCGAAGCCCGACACCAACGCGCGGCGCGCCGCGTCAACCTGCGTTACACTCGCTGTGCCCGTCACTTGACGGATCGCCTCGACAAGGCCAAGATAACCACCCGCCGCGCCCGCTTGCCCGACCGAGAGCTGCCCGCCCGACGTGTTATGGGGGAAATCCCCCCCGATGGTCAGGTCATGTTTTTGCACAAATTCCGCTCCCTCGCCTTTGGCACAAAAGCCGAGGTCCTCGAATTGCATCATGCAGATTACAGGATAGTCGTCATAGGTTTGCAGCAGATCAATCGCTTCTGGGCCATGACCGGCCATTGACCAAAGATCGTCGATATCCACCGCCCAGCCGCCGCGCAGCTGGATCGGATCATCGGGAAACGCATTGGTGCGCTCGATCGTGCTGGCAATGCGCGCAAAGGGCAGGCCTTTGGCAATCGCCGCTGCCTCTCGCATCATCACAAAAGCCTCAGCGCCGGCGCAGGGCATAACGCAATCGAACAGACCGATGGGATCGGAAATCATCCGCGCATCCATGTATTGATCAAGACTTAGGGGCTTTTTCATAACAGCTTGCGGGTTGCGCAGGGCATTGGCACGCTGCGCCACGGCGATGCGCCCAAAGTCCATCCGCGTAGCGCCGAATTCGGCCATATAGGCGTCTTGCAAAAGTGCGAAACTGGCGTTGGGCCCCCCGAAACCATAGGGGAATGTCGCGTCCATTGCGAAACGCGAAAAGGCGCTCAACAAGTTGCGAAAGCTGTCGATGCGGTTGGTGTCGCCGGACACACAAGCGACGGCGTCCACATCGCCCGCTTGGATCGCACGTGCAGCGCGGCGCATGGCGATCACGCCGCAGGCCCCGCCCATGGGAACCGTGTCGAGCCAACGCGGCGAAATGCCAAGATGCTGGGTGAGGCCAACAGGCGTGTCGGGCGCGAGGGTGAAACTGGAGACGGACAGACCGTCAATTTCTCGGGGCGTCATCTGAACCTTGCCGAGCGCTTCACGCAAGGCTTTGGCGATCCACCAATGGGCAGTCTCATTCGTGTAGCGAACGTAGGGAACCGAGACTGGCGCAGTCAGAACGACCCCCTCGTAGGATTGGCGATTCATGCTTTTATCCGCTTCTTGAGATGGCGCAAATCAATGGTTGCGGGATCGCCTAGCAAAGTATTCGCAAGTGTTTTCAGCGTCGCACGTTGCAGTTTTTGCGTGGCTGTGACGGGCAATTCTTCGACGAATGCGATATAGCCCGGTGCTTTGTAGTAAGCGAGCTGGCGCAAGCACCACTGCGTAATTTCTATAGCCATTTCAGAGGTTCCAGCGCCTTTTGGCACGATACAGGCAAAGACTTCATCGCCGCGAATTCCATCAGGGACAGCAGCGACCGCGACACTTTTGATTGATGGATGCTTGGCCAACGCACTCTCGACCTCGACCGCTGCGATATTCTCGCCCGAGCGGCGGATCACGTTCTTTTTGCGATCCACAAAATACATGGTGCCATCCGCTTCGCGGCGCACGATATCACCTGTGTGGAACCAGCCGCCTTGCCACGCTTCATCTGTTGCAGCCTGATTTTTGAAGTATCCCGCGAAGAAACCTTTGCGCGGATCCGCACCTGCGGCACGCACCAGTAGCTCGCCGTGATCACTGTCCTTGCCCGCGTCATCCACAAGGCGCGCCTGCACTTTTTCATCAGGGCTACCAATTGAGCTTTTGCCAATCACACGCGGCTCGCGGTTGGCGCAGATCGTGCCGCCTGCGCCTGTTTCGGTCATGGCCCAGCCCTCGGAAAGCGGAAAGCCGAAACGCTGCTCGAAGGCGGCATGGAGCTTGGGGTCAATGCCTGCACCAAAACCAAACCGTATCGTATGGTTTATATCTTGCGCACTCGGCTCTGCCCCCATCAGCATGGAGGGCATCACGCCTAGGTAGTGCAGGCAGGTCGACTTGGATCGTCTGACGCTGTCCCACCATGTGCTCGGATGGAAGCGGTCCAGCGCTGTGAGGCAGCCACCCACGGCAACCATCGCCATGAAGGAAAACGCCATGGCGTTCATGTGGAAGATCGGGAGCGGGGTGATCATCCGTTCATGATCCGTGGTGATCGCGCAAATACCCGTTGCGGCGCTGTACCAGCGGCCTGCCTCGATGAAATATTCATTCGTCAGGATGCAGCCTTTGGGCTGGCCTGTGGTGCCCGATGTGTAGAGAAGCGCCGCCTCTGGATCGCCACCACGCGCCGCGATGCACATGTCGGTTTGGGCGTGAGGAAGAGAGCCGTGAGGCTCCATGACGGCCATGTCCACACCCGCACTTTTGGCGGCCTTGCGCAGCTCTTTGCTGCGATGTGCAATGCAGATCGCAAGCACGGGTTCCGCATGGTTGATCATGTAGGACAGTTCTGCTGCGCGCAGATCGGGATTGATCGGAACGACTGAAACTCCAATCGCATTGCACGCGAGAAACCAGAGGAAATAGTCGGGACGGTTCTCTAGCAGCAGCATGACGCGCTGGCCTTTGCGATAGCCTGCCGATTTGAGTTGCGCCACGTAGGAGCCAACCTGCACCAGTGCCCTAGCGTAGCTGATCTCACCTGCCTCGATATCATAAATCTGCGCTGTTTCAGGCATCACGTTCAGGAATGGGCGATCTGGCCACTGCGCTGCACTATCGCAGAACGCGCCGTAAACGGTGTCCGCCGTGATCATGGCAAAAGCTGGATGTTGCGAAACGCGGCATCGCTGTTCAGCAGATCAACGCGCTTGTTCGCGATGCGCAGCGCGCCGTCCACCAAGGCAAGGTCGTGCCGCGCGGTCAAGGCGAGCAATTGTTGCTCGTCCAGCCGCGTTTCGACGTAGTGCATGGAGGTGTTGGTCACAAAGGTATCGCCGTTCATTTCATCCACGAAGGGGCGCTGGATCACGTGGTGGCAGCGGCTTTTGGGCTTTTGCGAAAACGTGCGCGCACCGTTCAGGCGCTCGACCCGCAACTTGAGCATAAACATATCTTCATAGAGCAAGGAGGTCTGATTGATCGGGTCGGTTTGCTTGTATTCCAGCGGCATCCAATAGTGCCCATCTGGCAGCCAGAGCGCGAGCCATTCGCTATAGCGCCCCTCATCGAGCATGCGTGCTTCATCGTAGATAAAGTCGATAATTTGCTCCTTGGAGACACTCATGTCCTTGCCCTCCCCCCATAGGTCATGAACTTGCGCCACGCATCGAACTGGTTGCGCATTTGTCGCTCTGTCGTGCCATTCAGAACCGCCTCTTGCGAGAAATCCTCGTCCTCCTCCAGTAGGCGCTGGATATTGACCCATTCCATGCCATTCGCGTGCAAACCTTCCTGCGCGCGCTCGTACATTTCCAGATCATCATGGCCAACGATAGAGGTCGGCGCGTTGATCATGCGGTTATACATCGCCGTACGCGCGGTTAGCTCGTCCGGCGCGCCCACAAGGCGGTAGATGTAGCTTTCTACGATGGTTTTATCGGCAGCGAGCGGGATAAAATTGCGCAATTGCTGGATCGGGCCTTTGATCATGATATTGGGGAAATAGACCGTGTTGTGGCGGTTTTCGCCTAGAATTTCTTTGGCCTTTTCTTCGCCATAGGCCGCGCTCATTGCCTCGAAGTAGCCCGCAATGGCGGAATAATCCGAGTGGATCGAGTGGTTTACGCCCGTGTGCCCATGCCCGTTGGGCCATGTGCGGATGCCCATGCCCTCGAAAAACTCGTAAGGGCTCATGAAAGGCGCGATAATTTCCATCGCAGCAGGTTTTGGCGCGCCCTCTGGCAGGTCCAATTCCTCATAGAGTTTGACCGCCGTCCCCGCGCTGGACTCGTGGGCGACCATAGGGTGACAGGTGTCCGTCTGGTTCTCCACCAGCATTTTCCAGTTGCAGTGATGCAGATAGCGCAGGGGCGAGCCGACTACTTCGAGCCGACCCTCGGGCGAGCGATCGACCATGTTGTCGAGCGAGGAAAGGCTATCGCCAAAGAACTCCTCGAAGCTGATCCCCGCTTCGGCAAGGCGCGCGAAGATGAAGCCACGGTAGTTCTTGACCGCGCCGACGGCCTTCATGCCTTTGCCGCTATCGGTCTTTTCAAGCCCAGTGCCCTCATAACCCTTTTTCAGCGGAATCGCGAGCAGGCAGCCATCGGTTTTGAACGACCATGCGTGATAAGGGCAGCGGAAAAACTTACCCGTATTGCCTTGGCGATCAATGACAATCTTGGTGCCCTTATGAGGGCAGCGATTGTAGAGCACATGGATTTCATCCGCCTTGTGGCGCACTTGAATGACCGGTTGATCGCCGATCTGCGTGGCGAAGTAATCGCCTTTTGCGGGGGTCTGGCTTTCGTGGCCGACAAAGACCCAGGCGTTGGTAAAGACATGGCGCATTTCCAGCGCATAGACCTCTTGATCGATATAAACATCGCGGTGGACCTGATGGGGCTGTACCAGATTGGCGGCAGCGTTCGGATTGCCAGTGTAGATACCCATGTCGTCCCCCTAAATATCCAAGATCAAACGCGCGGATTTCGCACGGCTGACACAGATTTGCATGACCTCGCCTGAGGCGCGCTCCGCCTCGCTCAGAACGACGTCGCGGTGATCGGGCACCCCCTCAAGAACATCACATTGGCAAATGCCGCAATCGCCACGTTGGCAATCATACATCACATCCACGTCGTTTTCTTCCAGAACATCAATGATGGTTTTACCCGCCGGAATGGTGAACACGCGGCCATCGTTGATCTGCACGTCGAAGGCCGTATCGCCCGCCTCTGCGGCGACCGCCTCGAACAGTTCGAAATGGACACGCCCGGGGGCGATGCCCGCCGCCTCGGCCTTGGCGCGCACGCCATCTATCATCCCGCGCGGACCGCACACATAGAGCTGGGCCGCATCAAGCGAGGCGATGACCGCGTCCAGATCCAGAGCGCCATCGCGATCATCAAAGTGCAAACGCATCTGCGCACCCAGCAGCGCTTGCAAGTCGCGCGTATAGGCCATGTCGTGCTCGCTTCGGCCTGCGAAAATCATCGAGACTTGCTGATCAGCGGCGCTTAGTGCGCTGGCCATGGAGATCATCGGCGTGATCCCGATCCCCCCCGCGAGCAGCACCGCCGGCTGCGAAATGTCCACAGGAAAATCATTTTTCGGAGCGCTGAAACTGAGCGTGTCGCCCACCAAGAGCCCGTGCATGAAGCGCGAGCCGCCTGCGCCCCCGTCCTCGCGCTGCACGGCGATACGATAGAGTGCAGGCGCACGGTTTTGCGCATCGAAACTGATCAGCGAATAAGAGCGCGTACCGCCCTCGGGCAGATCAAATTGCACATGCGCGCCAGCCTCGAAATCCGGCAAGGCTGCGCCGTCCACAGCGCCAATCCCGAACGCGGTGATGCGATCACTGAGCGCCGTAACCTCCAAAACCTTGCCTGTAATCTTTTGCATGCTGGCTCCTCCACTGGTAAACAATATGAATTTTCATATAATATCGGTCAAGGTATTTTTATCCAATGTGCACTGCGCTCGGGCATTGACTCTAAACGCGGCGCGCCGTGTGGTGGTCTTGTAATGGCTTTGAACAATGCAAGGCGCAGCATTTGAAACACTTCAACACCACAGATCAAACGGACCAGCCGCGCAAGACTGGTTTTGTCGATGACTACCTGCTCTATCTGCTCGCGGCGGCCAGCGACGCTGCCAGCGCGCAGTTTCATGCCCATGTGCGAAAGGCAGGCCTTCGGGTACCCGAATGGCGCGTGCTGGCCTGCCTGAACGATCAGGACGGCGCAATGATCACGCATTTGGCGCAGATCGCTCTGGTCGAGCAATCACGCCTCACCCGCATCATCGTGCAAATGGAGGAGCGCGGCCTTGTGCAGCGCGCAAACGATCCATCCGACGGGCGGCGCGTGCGCATCTACCTGAGCGATGCCGGACGCAGCTTGATTACATCGGTGATTCCCGAAGCGCGCGCGCATGAGCAGGCACTTCTGGCGCAACTGGGCGAGGATGGCGGCACTGCATTGAAGCAGGCCCTGCACAGATTACTGGAAACGCTGGCACAACAGAAAGGGGGCGACAATTAACCGACCAAGCGGTCTAGAAAACAGTTTGCAAACGCCAAAAAATATGCTTGCATGAAAATACATATATTTATTTCGAGCGGTGAAACACACCGCCAGGCCACCGTAACTTGATCAATGGGAGAACGATCAGATGAGTAAATTCACCAAAATTCTAAGCAGCGCAGCGCTAGCGATCACCACCGCCACAAGCGCATTTGCCGCCGATAACATCACCATTTCCACTTGGCTGCCGCCGACACATCCCGTGAACACGGGCATGTTCGCGCAGCTCAGCGAAATGATGGCAGAGGCGAGCGGCGGCAAGATCACCACCGAGCTCAAGAGCGGCCTTGCTTCTCCGCCCGCGCAAATGGACCTTGTTCTGGACGGCGCAGCGGACATCGCAATCTTGTTCCATGGCTACACGCCGGGTCGCTTCGTCGGCACGAAGCTGGTGGAAATTCCCGGCTATACAGGCAACGCCGAAGCGGCCTCCGTCGCGCATTGGCGTGTGCATGACGCGATGCTGAAGGATCTGAACGAGCATCGCGGCGTCAAAGTTATCGCCCTTACGACGCACGGCCCGGGGCAAATCCACTCGAACAAGGCCGTGACGACGCTGGCTGATCTGAACGGTCTCAAGACGCGCCTCGGCGGCGGCGTTTCCGCCGATGTGGGCGCAGAGCTTGGCCTTGTGGGCATTCAGGTCCCAGCGCCCAAAGTCTACGAAACGCTGGACAGCGGCGCGGCGGACGCAGTCGCGATGAACCTTGGCGAGCGGATCGGCTTCAGGCTCAACGAGGTGGCCAAGAACGTCTATGAAATGCCCGGCGGTCTTTATCGCGGCTCTTTCTCGGTGATCATGAGCCAGGAGAAGTTCGACAGCCTGCCTGCCGACGTGCAGGCTGCGCTGGACGAGTCCGTCTTTGGCGAAGCAGCATCGCGCATGATGGGCGCGGTCTGGGATGAAAGCGACGATGCCGCGCGCAAGTTGACGATGGAAACGGCGGACAACACTATTGTTGAAGCCAGCGCAGAAGATCAGGCCGCCTTCGCTGCGATCGCGGATAAGGTACGCGCCAAGATCATCGCGGAAATCACCGAAGCGGGCGTCGACGGCCAAGCAGCCTACGAGATGATGGTCAAGGAAATGGCCGCCGCATCGATGTAAGCGCAGCGCTATGACCAACGCGGGCGCGCCCCTTTAATAAAGGCGCGCCCGCTTCTACATCCACCCCTTGCAAGGACGCCGCCCCATGCAGCCCGCATTCCGCTTTCTCAAGGCGCTCTCGCATGTGCCGATGATCGTCGCCTCCATCGCGCTTTTCGCGTTGATGAGCCTGACTTTTGCCGACGTGCTGATGCGCTCGATCTTCAACGCGCCGATCGAGGCTGCGACCGAATTGATCCGCATGGGCATCGCGCTGGTGGTCTTCGCCGCCCTGCCCGTTCTATCGGCGCGCAACGGTCATATCGCGGTCGATCTGCTGGACGGCCCGTTTCAACGCTGGGGGCTGGAACGCGCGCGCGACGCGGTGGTCGCCCTTGGCTGCGGCGCGATGCTGTGGTGGCCCGCAGGGCGTATCGTCGATCTGGCAGAGCGCGCGCGCGGCTACGGCGACGTCACCGAATACCTCGAAATCCCGACCTTTTACGTGGCCTATTTCATCGCAGCGATGACCTATGTCACTGCGTTCGCACTGTTGGGGCGCGGCTTGCTTCATATTTTCGCACCAGACACGTTGAGGCCTCATCATGGTTGAATCCGCAATCGGCTTTGCCGCCGTCTTTATACTCGTCCTGCTGCGCATTCCGATCGCTTTCGCGATGGGCCTCGTGGGGATGATCGGGCTTGCCTATGAAACCAGCTATCGCGCTGCGATTTCCATGGTGGGCCGCCTGCTGATCGACACCTCGCAGGATTACGGCCTCTCGGTGATCCCGCTGTTCATTCTGATGGGCCTGTTCGTCAACAAAGGCGGGATCAGCCGCGAGCTATACAATGTCTCCAACGCCTTCCTCGGACATTTTCGCGGCGGCCTCGCGATGGCGACGATCGTCGCCTGCGGCGGCTTTGCGGCAATCTGCGGATCGTCCCTTGCCACGGCGGCGACCATGTCAAAAGTCGCGATGCCGGAGATGCGCAAATATGGCTATTCCGACAGCCTTTCCACCGCCTCGATCGCAGCGGGCGGAACCCTGGGCATTCTGATCCCGCCCTCGGTCATTCTGGTGATTTACGGATTGCTGACGGAAACCTCCATCGGCCAGCTTTTCGTGGCGGGCATCATTCCCGGTATCTTGGGCATCCTTCTCTACCTCGTCGCGGTGCGCATCACAGTCGCGCGCAACCCCGAATCCGGCCCTGCGGGTCCGCGTACAAACTGGCGCGAGCGCGCAAGCGCGCTGAGCCATGTCTGGGCGGTTTTGCTGCTGTTCGGCCTTGTCATCGGCGGCCTTTACGGTGCCCTGGATTTCTGGCCGCTCCACCTCGCCTTTTCCCCGACCGAAGCGGCGGGCATGGGCGCAGCGGGTGCCTTCCTGATCGCGCTCGCGCGCGGCGGCATCAACTGGAGCGCGATGCGTGAAGTTCTGGAGGAAACCACACTGACCACGGCATCCTTGTTTGCAGTCCTCATCGGCGCTTGGATTTTCTCGAACTTCGTCAACCTTGCAGGCCTGCCCGAAGGATTGCTGGCACTCGTCACCGCGCTGGAGTTGGGGCCATGGGTCGTGATGGGCATGATCATCCTGATCTACCTGCTTTTGGGCTGCATTTTCGAGAGCATGTCGATGCTTTTGCTCACTGTTCCGATCTTTTTCCCGCTGGTGACAAGCCTTGGCTTTGATCCGGTCTGGTTCGGTATCGTCGTGGTGGTCGTCGTGGAAATCAGCCTGATCACCCCGCCTGTGGGATTGAATGTCTTTATCTTGAAAGGGGTGGTGGGCGATGTATCAACGGGAACGATTTTCCGCGGTGTAACACCCTTCTGGCTGATGGATATCGTGCGCCTGATCTTGCTGCTGATGTTCCCGATGCTAGTGCTATATCTGCCCTCACAAATGTAGTGCCGTCACACAGATTTAATTGCAAACGCATGTAAGTTGCGTTACATCGGATTTATGACATCTGATCCGGAAAACCTGAGCGCGCTTGGCTTAGAAAACTATGTGCCCTACCTGATGAACCGCATCATGGGGCGCTACAACTCAGCGCTCAGCACGGAAATCAGCGCGCTTGGCCTGAGCACACCCAAACTGCGCGCGCTGGCGGTTCTGAGCGTGCAAGACGATTTGCTGATCCGTGAATTGGCGGTCTATGCAGTAATCGAGCAATCCACCCTCAGCCGCGCGCTTGACGGATTAGAGCAAGACGGGCTGGTGCAACGCGCGCCCGATAAAAGTGATGGCCGCGCCTTTCGCGTAAAGCTGACGCAGGCGGGACACGACGCCCATGCGCGCCTCTGGCCCCACATGATGCAGGCGAGCGAGGCGATGTTCACAGGTATATCGAAGGCCGAGCGCGAGGCGTTGACTGTGACTTTGCAAAAGATGCTGCGCAACATTCGCAAGCACGATTTTTAGGGGGCCGTCATGGCAGAGAGATCATTCAAGGCCGAGGTCGAGCATCTACGCAAGGGCGACGGCGAGACCTTCACGGGCGAGGGCATTCTGGCGATCACCAAGGCGCTGCTGGAAAACGGCGTTGGCTATGTCGGCGGCTATCAGGGCGCGCCGATTTCGCATCTTATGGATGTTCTGGCCGATGCAGAGGATTTAATGGGCGAACTTGGCGTGCGTTTTGAGGCCAACGCGTCAGAGGCGGCGGCAGCGGCAATGCTTGCCGCGTCGGTGCACTACCCCATTCGCGGCGCTGTGACGTTCAAAGGACCTGTCGGGGTCAATGTCGCCTCCGATGCGATTGCCAACCTGAGCTCGTCAGGCGTGACCGGCGGCGCGCTGATTATCGTCGGCGAGGATTACGGCGAAGGCTCGTCGATCATGCAAGAACGCAGCCACGGGTTTGCGATGAAATCGCAGTTCTGGCTGCTCGATCCCCGCCCCAACCTGCCCTCGATCACCAAGGCGGTGAAGGACGGGTTCGAGCTGTCCGAGGCGAGCAACACCCCTGTGATGCTGATGGTGCGCATTCGCGCCTGCCATGTGACGGGCAGCTTTGAGACCCGCGATAACCAGCGTCCACCGCTAACCGTTAGGGACGCGCTCGCCAATCCGCAGAGCGATTTCAAACGCGTGGTTCTGCCGCCGTGGAGCTATGTGCACGAGCAGGACAAGATCAACAATCGCTGGCCGGATGCGGAACGGTTCATCGTTGAAAACAAGCTGAACGAACACTTCGGCCCGCGTGACGCCCCGCTTGGCATAGTGCTGCAAGGGGGCATGTATAACGGCGTGATCCGCGCGCTTCAGCGCCTTGGGCTGGCTGATATTCATGGTAACTCGGACATTCCTTTATATGTGCTGAACGTCACCTATCCCATTGTGCAAAGCGAATTTGATACGTTCTGCGACGGCAAAGATCATGTAATGGTCGTAGAAGAAGGCCAGCCCGATCACATCGAACAACAGCTTGGCAGCTTCCTCTATAAAGCAGGCCGCAGCGTCAAATTGCACGGCAAGGACGTGCTGCCCATGGCCGGCGAATACACAGGCGCTGTCATGCTCGACGGGGTCACGGCGTTTTTGAAACAGGCCGCACCGGACATGTTGCCGGCGCATGTGCGCGCGCCGAACATGGACGCGCCCGCGATCCCTGATCTAAGCAAAACCGTCCCGATCCGCCCGCCGGGTTTTTGCACAGGCTGCCCCGAGCGTCCGATTTTCGCAGCTATGAAACTGACACAGGAAGAACTGGGCAAGCACCAGATCACTGGCGATATCGGGTGCCACTTGTTCGGCTCGCTGCCGCCGTTCGAAATTGGCGGCGCGACCATGGGCTATGGACTAGGCCCTGCGGCGAACGCGGCCTTTGACGGGGGCGGCGAGAAGCGTGCAATCTCGATGCTCGGTGATGGCGGATTCTGGCACAATGGGCTGAGCAGCAGCATTGGCAATATGGTGTTCAACAAATCGGACTCTGTTGCCGTGATCGTGGACAATTACTATTCTGCCGCAACGGGCGGTCAGGATGTGATGTCCTCACGTGCTGAAAATGGTAGCAAGGCGACAGGCAATCCGATTTCCAAGGCCCTCGAAGGGGTCGGCGTGAAATGGGTGCGCCAGATTGATAACACCTATGACGTTGGCAAAATGCGTGAGGTTTTGCACGAGGCGCTGACGACGGACTACGACGGGCCCAAGGTGATCATCGCGAGTTCTGAGTGTATGCTGAACAAACAACGCCGCGAAAAACCTTTGCGTGCCAAGGCGATCAAAGAGGGTCGCCGCGTGGACGTGCCGCGTTTCGGCGTAGATGCGGATGTGTGCACGGGCGATCATGCCTGTATGCGGCTGTCTGGCTGCCCATCTTTGTCCCTGAAAACGCTGGATGATCCGCTGCGCGATGATCCCGTGGCGCATATTGATCAAAGCTGTGTGGGCTGCGGAAATTGCGGCGAGGTGGCTGATACGGCGGTGCTTTGTCCGTCGTTTTATCAGGCGGATGTGGTGCATAATCCAAGTCCATTCGAGACGTGGCGCGCAGGGCTGCGCGCTCGGCTGATCTGCTGGCTACAAACCCGCCGTGATGCCAAGCGATTGCGCCTGAGCGGAAGCGCAACATGAACGCGCTTTTGTCGGATCGCGGCGCAGATACGCAGACTGCAGCCATCGTGAAAATCGCGGTCATGGCCGTTGGTGGACAGGGCGGAGGAGTGCTTACGTCATGGATTGAATCCCTTGCGCGCACCCAGGGCTATGTATGCCAAGCCACCTCCGTCGCCGGGGTCGCCCAGCGCACGGGATCAACGATCTACTACATTGAAATGACGCCCGAAACAGGCGCGCAACCTGTCTTTGCCCTTGCCCCGTCCGGCGGCGATGTAGATGTTCTGATCGCCTCTGAAATGATGGAAGTGGGCCGCGCGATCCTGCGTGGGTTTGTGACGCCGGACCGCACAACGCTGATCGGCTCCACCCACCGCGCGCTTGCCGTCAGCGAGAAAACCATGCCCGGCAATGGCATGGCCGACGCCGCCGAGGTGCGCGCAGCGGCGGAAGTGGCAGCGCAAAACCTGATCCTTGCGGATATGGACAGGCTGGCGAGCGATCAAGGCTCTGTCATTTCTTCCTCGCTCTTCGGGGCGCTGGCGGGATCAGGTGCCTTGCCCTTTGCGCGCGCAGCCTACGAGGAGGCGATCCGCGCCTCTGGCAAGGGGGTCGAGGCCTCTCTGAAGGCTTTCGCGGCAGGCTATGACGCGGCCCAGCGCGGCGCAGAGCCGATGGCGAGCAAGCAGTCTGAGGCGGCGCAAGTGATTATCGGACCAGCGGCGCAGATGCGAGCGTGGAGCGCGCTTGAGGCCCGCGCGGCCCAAGTGCCGGAGACCGTGCAACCTATGGCGTTGGCAGGCCTCGCCAAAACAGTGGATTTTCAGGATTGCGCCTATGGCGCGCTCTACCTCGACCGCCTCGATCAGATCATTGCGCGCGACAGCGCGGCGAACGACTGGCGACTTTCGCAAACGGCGGCGAAATATATTGCCAATGCAATGTGTTACGACGATATCATTCGCGTTGCGGATCTGAAAACCCGCGCGCCGCGAATGCAGCGGATTCGCAGTGAAATGGGCACTCGGGATGAAAACGTTATGCAGTTGACCGAGTATTTCCATCCGCGCGCAGAGGAAGTCGCAGGCATGCTTCCCGCCAAGATGGGCGCGCGGATGCAACGCAACCCACGATCCATGGCCCGCCTTGAGCGCTGGTTCGGCAAGGGGCGGCGACTGCGCACCGACACTTTGCCCGCCTTCGCGATGCTGCATGTTCTGGGCGGGCTCAAATCCTACCGCTTGAAAACCTACCGACATGCCCTGGAAGTGGCGCATCTGGAGGAATGGCTTTCGCAAGCGCTCGCACCGCTGGAAAGCGACTATGCGCTCAGCGTCGAGCTGCTGAAGAACCGCCGCGTGATCAAGGGCTATTCGGACACGCACACGCGCGGCCTTGGCAAGTTCGACAGGCTGATGGGCGCAGCGCAGCTTTTGCAAGGGCGCGAGGATGCGGCAGAGTGGATGCACCGACTGCGCGAAGCGGCTTTGCAAGATCCCGAAGGCAAAGCGCTGGACGGTGCCCTCGAAACCGTGAAATCCTTTGCCTAAAACAAAAAGGCCATCCCCATGAAACGATCCCGCGTCAACGACATCATGCGCAGCGCAGACGAAATGATCCGCGCCTTTGGCTTCACGCTGCCGCCCTTTGCCTATTGGACGCCGGAGCAGTTTAAGGCGCGAGTGGCGGGTGCTCAACACATTATCACAACGCGCTGTGGCTGGGATATCACCGATTACGGCGAGGGACGTTTTGACGAATTGGGCCTGTTCCTGTTCACCCTGCGCAATGGCCACCTCAGCGATCTGAAGCGCGGCGGCGGCATGTGCTATGCGGAAAAACTGCTGATCTCGCGGCAAGATCAACTCAGCCCCATGCACACCCATGTGCTCAAGGCCGAAGATATCATCAATCGCGGCGGCGCGACGTTGATCGTAGAGTTGTTCGGCTCGGATGATGCAGGCGGTTTCGCACAAGATCGCGGCGGCGTGGTTTGGTGTGACGGGATCGAGCGCCGCTTCGAAGCAGGTGAAAAGCTGCGCCTGGCACCGGGGCAAAGCGTGACGCTCAGACCCGGCGATTGGCACGCCTTCTGGGGCGAGGGCGGCGATGTCCTGATAGGTGAAGTGTCCAGCGTCAATGACGACGAAAGCGATAACATCTTTCGCGAACCGATTGGACGCTTCGCGGCGATAGAAGAGGACGAAGCGCCACTGCACTTGCTGGCGAGCGATTATCCGGCATGGCTGGCGTGACACGCGCGAGCGGCACACCTATGCGCCGCCCACCGCAAGAATTGCGCCGCTTCGAGATATACGTCGGAAAAGGCTTTAGCGAATACGAGGTTGCAGCCATCGCACGCACATTGAAAGAGGCCAACGCGGTTCTAGCGCAAACGCTTTTTTCATGGCGCTACATTTCGCACACGCCCGGCCTTTTAAGCGGCGAATGCGGTATGATCCTGCGTGCGGAACCGGCGCTGGACAATCATGATCTGTCCGATGCGATGCTGGTCGTTGGGGGCAAGAGCGGCACTTCGGCAAGCTGGCTGGCGCGCCTGCGCCAGATGCAGCGTATCGGCCGCCCTGTCGCACTGCTCTCGGATGCGGCGACGGCCTATATCCGCAACACCAAGGCGCATGACGGCCCCGTCACAACCCATTGGCGCGATGCACTTGCCTTGGCCGAGGACCCGCTTCACGCAAATCTGAGCAACCGGCTTTCGGAAATCAATCGCGGCATTGTCACCGCAGGCGGCAGCGGCGCTACGGAAGAGCTGGTGATCGGCATGATCGCAGACGATCTCGGGCCGAACAATGTGACCGAGCTGGGCAACCGCCTCTTGCTCGCGCTTGTGCGAAAAAGTCATGCAGAGCAGCCCTTTGATCTGACGCATAATCCGGCGCTGCACGATTCAAGGGTGCGCGCCGCGATCACAGAAATGCAAGATACATTGGATGCACCCCTGCAAATCGCAGAACTCGCGCGTGAGATCGGGCTTTCGACGCGGCACTTGGAACGCGTGTTCAAAGAAGTTTTTAACGAAACTCCCGCAAAATTCTATAAGCGCCTGCGCACAAATCGCGCCCGCGCGATGATCGAAGAAACCCAGATGCCCATAGTGGAGATCGCAATTGCAAATGGCTTTGGCACATCCGGTTCACTCTCTGAAGCGATCAAACGCGAATACGGTATGACCGCGACACGCCTACGGGCGCGAGGCCAGGGGCAAGTCCTGTCCTATAAGCCCTAACCCCGTTCGATCATCAAGCGTGCGGACAGGCCAGAGGATGTGTCCTCAAAGGTCAATGACCCGCCATGAAGTTTGGCGATCGTTGCCACGATTGTCAGACCCAGACCATAGCCCTCGATCGTGGCTGTGTTGTTGCCGCGCCGAAAGGGCGCCATCAGCGCGGCAATGTCCTCGGCCGAGCTGTCGGAGCCTTCGTCTTCGACGATAATCGTTGCGGTATCTGCGTTGGTTTGCAGCGAGACCGTCGCGCGCCGTCCATATTTCAAAGCGTTGTCGATCAGGTTCGTCATCGCCCGTTCAAGCGATATGGGGCGCCCGATAATGGTGATCACGCGTTCCTGCGTGACAACGGTTTGACCTTGGCGCGACATGAAAACCGAGCGCCCGCCTTGCACGATCACATCCTCAGGTTGGCGATAGCTGACGGCGCGGCCCATATCCTCGTAGTTGGCCACAACCGCCTCGATCAGCGCATTTAACGAAAGCCGTCGCGGGTCCTCTGCGTTCATTTCAGCACGCGTATAGGTCAGCACGCTCTCGATCATCCCTGTCATGCTGTCGATATCCGCTTCAAGCTTGCGGCGCAGGTCCTGATCCTCGATCAGGGCTGTGCGCAAACGCAGGCGCGTGGCCGGTGTGCCAAGGTCATGGCTGACACCGGAGAGCACGGCAGCGCGCCCTTCGAGCTGGGCACGCTCGGCCATGAGGTGTTCGTTCACGGCTGCGACGATATCCTGTAGCTCTTGGGGTCCTTGGATATCATAACGCGCAGGACCGCCGATCCGGCGCCGTTTGCGCAGTTGATCGGCGAAGGTGGTAAAGTCCGACGACAGGTTCAGCGACACGGTTATCGACACCGCAAAAGCGAGCACGACTAGCAGTGCCGCAAGAAGACGGCGGTCCGCAGGGGCCATATCGCAGCCCCAGATCGGCGCGCCGTAGACCTGCACCCATGGGTTTTGCCCGACTTTGGCGATGACCATCGGATCGCTACAGAGCGAGCTTAGCAGGCGAAAGACTTCGCCTGTGGTTTCCGCCGCACTTTGCTTTTCACTCAGCGAAAGGTCCGCAATCCGGTAAAGTAGATCAGGCGATATAATGGCCAAAGTCAAAGCGGCTTCGGCGCGCCCCCTATCGACATCCGCCGTGATCGGTACAAGCGTGATGCGCGCGGCTCTGGGCGCGTTGCTCAGTTGTTGAAATTCGCCCGCACTCGCCGCAGCGCGATCATCCGGTGACAGCGGCACTGTGCGCAGCTCGTCTGAAAATGCGTTGCCGCGTTGCAAAGCATAGTAAAACGTCAGACCGGCGGTATAGGCCTTGCTTTGATGATCGCGCCAAGCCGAGTTGGACTGCATCCACAGGAAAACGCTGAGCGCACCGCTACAAAATGCGAAGAGTATCAAAGCGAGAGTGAGCGTGCGCAGGCTGTGCAAGTGGCGCATCAGATATCATCGACATGCACGTCGGCCGCGAATACATATCCTACCCCGCGCTCGGTTTTCAGGATTTGAGGCTCTTTGGGGTGGGTTTCGATCTTGGAGCGCAAACGCCCGACCAACACGTCAACAGCGCGCCCGACGGCATCCCCGCCCTGCGCCGCGACGCCTGTGGCATCCAGAGAAGCGGCTATTTCTTCGCGTGTCAGCGGAATATGTGGATTGGCCAGAAAAGTTTGCAGCAGGGCCGTTTCGCGCCTTGAGAGCGTCACCTGAACCTGCGCTGGGGACATGACTTCGTCGCGTTTGGCGTCATAGCTCCAGCCCTCAAAGCGAAATGTTTGCGTCTTGCGCCGATGCACCAGCGAAGACGAGCGGCGCGCGCGTGACAGCACCGCCTTGATCCTCGCAAGAAGCAGGTCGGGATTGAACGGCTTGGCGATATAGTCATCCGCGCCAACCTCATAGCCGGTCATCCGCTGGTGGTCCGCAGAGAGCGCCGAAACCATAATGATCGGCACATCATGCGCGTTGCGCAAACGACGGCATATGTCGAGACCGTTCTCATCGCCGAGCATCACATCGAGCAAGATCAAGTCAACGCGCCCGCCGCCAAGCTGTTTGCGCACCTCCGCTTCACTAGACGCAGGCAACGCAGCAGCCCCGTTGCGGCGCAAGAACTGCGTCATCATCTCGCGCACGTCCGGATCGTCATCCACGACCAGTATTCTTGGAATCGCCACCAAAGAATCTCCCCGATTTTCGCATCACGGCAACGCGAAGCCACGCGTGTCCGCGCCAAGTTATGTAACAACATGCAACAAAATCGAGTGCATTGTAACAACGTGTAACGGGCAGTCCAGATTTCTGCATGCAGCGCGCGAATACCGGCCTTGAGCGGATTGCATAGTGAGCGTGCACGCAGCAAGCATTTGCCCATCCTACCGCGCTTGCGGTGTATTCTGGGAGGAATCAAAATGAAATCTTATGTAACAGGTGCCGTCTCTGCGCTGGCAATCGCCGCCTCATCCGCTGCGATCGCAGGCCCCGAAGCAGAGGTTCTGCACTACTGGACATCCGGCGGCGAAGCCAAATCCGTCGCGGTTCTGCAAAAGGAATTTGCGGACAACGGCGGCACATGGACGGATATGCCCGTCGCAGGCGGCGGCGGCGATGCGGCTATGACCGCGCTGCGTGCACGCGTCTTGTCCGGCAACGCACCGACAGCGGTTCAGCTGAAAGGCCCCGCCATTCAGGAGTGGTATGAAGAGGGCGTTCTGGCCGATATTTCTGCGGTAGCTGAAGCCAATGGTTGGGCAGACGTACTGCCAGCGTCCATTGCCGGCCACATGAAGTGCGAGGGCACATGGTGCGCAGCGCCTGTGAACGTACACCGCGTTGACTGGATCTGGGCGAATGCCGAAGTTCTGAAAGCCAACGATATCGCGATGCCGACGACGTGGGACGAATTCAACGCAGCCGCGAGCACGCTGCAAGCGGCGGGCATCATTCCGCTCGCGCATGGCGGGCAATCCTGGCAGGATGCAACAGTCTTCGAGGCGGTCGCACTTGGCATTCTTGGCGCGGACGGTTTTCGCAAAGCCTTTGTCGATCTGGACAAGGACACGCTCACGTCTGATGGCATGATTGCTGTTTTCGATCAAATGCGCACGATGCGCGGTTTCGTCGATCCCAACTTCTCCGGTCGCGACTGGAATCTCGCGACAGCAATGGTGATGAACGGCGAAGCAGCGTTTCAGATCATGGGCGATTGGGCCAAAGGCGAGTTCATGGCCGCGGGCAAAGTGCCGGGCGAGGACTTCCTGTGCATGTCCACACCGGGCGAGGGTTTTCTCTATAACGTCGACAGCTTTGCAATGTTCGCAGTAGACGGCGACGAGAAAAAGCAAGGCCAAGACCTTTTGGCGAAACTTGTCGTAGGCAAGAACTTTCAAGAAGTGTTCAACCTCAACAAAGGCTCTATTCCGGCGCGTACAGACGTAGCGCTCGATAAGTTCGACAGCTGCGCAATCCTGTCCTCCGAGGATATGGCGGCCAGTTCTGCAGGCGGCTCCTTACTGCCAAGCTATGCGCACGGCATGGCACTACGCGGCGCACAAGCGGGCGCGATCACAGATGTTGTGACCGCGCATTTCAACTCTGACATGTCCTCTGCGGACGCGGTGCAGCAGTTGGCAACGGCTGTCGCCAACAGCATGTAAATGCCCCCCTTCGCCCCTGCGTTTCGTGGGGGCGAAATCTCCTTGTTAAGGATAAATCCCATGATCAAATGGCTTGAAGACAACACGCCAAAGATGGTTCTGGCCCCCTCGTTCATCGCAGTCCTGATTTTCGTCTACGGCTTCATCGCCTGGACGGCTTGGGTGTCGCTGACACGATCGCGCCTGTTGCCAAAATACGAGATCGAGGGCTTCATCCAATATGATCGCCTGTTTGCCTCTCCGCGCTGGGACACGGCATTCACCAACCTTTTTATCTTCGGTATCCTGTTTATCGTGATCGCGATGATTCTCGGCCTTTTGCTTGCGATCTTGCTGGATCAGAACATTCGCACCGAGGGCGCGTTGCGCACCATTTACCTCTATCCCATGGCCCTTTCGATGATCGTTACCGGCACCGCGTGGAAGTGGATCTTGAACCCCGGCCTTGGTCTTGAAGCAACAGTGCGCGGTTGGGGCTATGAGAATTTCACCTTCGATTGGCTGGTGAACCCCGACATGGCGATTTACACAATCGTCATTGCCGCGATCTGGCAAAGCAGCGGTTTTGTCATGGCGCTTTTCCTTGCCGGTCTGCGATCGGTGGATGGGGAAATTATCAAAGCGGCGCAGGTCGATGGTATCCCGACGTGGCGCGTTTACACTGCGATCATCATCCCCTCGATGGCACCGATCTTCCTTAGTGCATTTATCGTACTCTCGCACCTTGCCATCAAAAGCTTCGATCTGGTCATCGCCCTCACCGGCGGCGGCCCTGGCTATGCCACGGACCTGCCTGCAACCTACATGTACGCCATGGCGTTTTCACGCGGCGATATCGGGCAAGCGGCTAGTTCGGCAATGATCATGATGATGGTCGTCTTTACGATCGTGGTCCCCTACCTCTATTCAGAACTGAGGTCCAAAGATGGCTGATATTTCACCCTACACCGAAGCGCGACCCAGCCAGGCCGGCAAGATCGCCTTGCGCTGGGGCCTCTACCTGCTGCTTGGTCTTTTCGCGATATTTTACTTGATGCCGCTATTCGTGATGGTGATGACCTCGCTCAAGAGCCTTGATGAGATCCGCACGGGCGATCTCATTTCCTTGCCCCGCGAAGTGACCTTCGATGCCTGGCGCACCGCATGGTCCGGCGCGTGCACGGGCATCCAATGCGAGGGCATGCGCCCGTATTTCTGGAACTCGATGCTGATCGCCATCCCGGGCGTCGCGATCTCGACCCTTTTGGGGGCGATGAACGGCTATGTCATCTCGCAATGGAACTTTCGCGGTGCGAATATCATCTTCTCGCTCATGTTGTTTGGCTGCTTCATCCCGTTTCAGGTGGTGTTGCTGCCCATGGCGCGCATGCTTGGCATGATGGGTATTGCGGGGACAATTCCGGGATTGATCTTCGTTCATGTGATCTACGGCCTTGGCTTTACCACATTGTTCTTTCGCAACTATTACGTTTCGATCCCGTCCGAGCTTACCAAGGCGGCCAAAGTTGACGGCGCCGGGTTTTTTCGCATCTTCTGGTCGATCTTCCTGCCGCTCTCCATCCCGATCATCGTGGTGACGGTCATCTGGCAGTTCACCCAAATCTGGAACGATTTCCTCTTTGGGGTTTCCTTTAGCCAAGCAGGCACACAGCCCGTGACGGTTGCCCTGAATAACATCGTCAATTCGACCACAGGCGTCAAAGAATACAACGTGGATATGGCCGCGGCAATCATCGCCGCTCTGCCAACCCTGCTTGTCTATGTCGTTGCTGGCAAATATTTCGTCCGCGGCCTGACCGCCGGCTCCGTGAAAGGATAACCTGAAATGTCCCCCATCCTTGAAATTAACAATCTGTTCAAAAGCTACGGCTCTACGGAAATCCTCAAGGACATTAACGTGTCGATTGAAGAGGGCGATTTTCTGGTGCTTGTCGGCCCCTCCGGCTGCGGCAAGTCTACTTTGCTTAACTGCATCGCGGGTCTTGAGCCGATCAGCGGCGGTGCCCTGAGCATTGGCGGACGGGACATGACCACCGTCAGCCCCAAGGACCGCGATATTGCGATGGTGTTTCAATCCTACGCTTTGTATCCGACGATGACAGTGGCCAAGAACATCACCTTCGGCATGAAGGTACGCGGCGTGGATGCCGCAACGCAGGCGGAAAAGTTGGCCTATGTGGCGCAGCAGCTCCAGATTGAACCCTTGCTAAAGCGTAAACCCGGTCAATTGTCAGGCGGCCAGCGTCAGCGCGTTGCCATGGGCCGTGCCTTGGTGCGCGATCCAAAGCTGTTTTTGTTTGACGAGCCACTCTCAAACCTTGACGCCAAGCTACGCGTGGAGATGCGCACAGAGCTTAAAGCGCTGCACCAGCGCCTTGGCGCCTCGATGGTCTATGTGACCCACGATCAGATCGAAGCGATGACCCTTGCTACAAAGATCGTCGTGATGAAGGGTGGCGTGATCCAGCAAATCGGGACGCCCTCCGAGATTTACAACCGACCTGCGAACCTGTTCGTGGCGGATTTCATGGGCAGTCCGGCGATGAATCTGATCCCCGCCAAAACCCGTTCGAGCGATGCAGGAACGCACATCGAAATCGCACGTGAGAATGATGCCCCGATCGTTCTGAGCGACAGCAAGAACCGTGATCTGCCGCAGGACGTCATTTTGGGTGTCCGCCCCGAAGATATCGCGGACGCGGCCAAATTGGCAGGCGGCGAGGCACAGGGTGCAGAGTGTTTGATCGATATCGTCGAACCTGCCGGTGCCGATACATTTGCGGTGATGCAGCTTGGCGGCAAACATGTCACCGCGCGCCTGCACTCCGAAACCACAGCTGCCGCAGGCTTGCCCCAAAAACTGACCTTCGATCTTGGAAAGGCCTCGTATTTTTCCCCGGATACAGGCCTGAGATTGAACTAGGGGGTAAGACCTCTCTTTGATTTTGCTGGAAATGGTGCTAGCCCGCTATGCGAGCGCTAACATTTCGTGGCGCTTTACTCCTAGCAAAAGGACTTTCGCGCCATGATTTTGACCTGTGGTGAAGCCTTGATCGATATGGTCGCTGATGAAACGCACTCCGGGGCGCCCGCTTTCGTGCCCCACTGTGGCGGCGCCGTGATGAATACGGCTGTTGCTTTGGGCCGGCTCGGAGTACCCACAGGTTTCTTCGCAGGCCTGTCACGCGATCTTTTCGGCGCACAATTGAGAGCGCATCTGGACGCAAGCCACGTCAGCCACACCCTCTGCCCGTTCAGCGACGCGCCGACGACACTTGCCTTCGTACAGCTTGAGAACGGTCAGGCAAAATATGCGTTTTTTGATGAAAACACTGCGCTGCGCAGCCTTCGGCCAAGCGATATTCCAGCGCTCCCAACAAACATCGACGCATTGTTCTTCGGTGGCATCTCCTTGGCCTATGGCCCTTGCGCAGACACCTACGAGCAGATGATGCAGGCCGCAGCGCAATCTCATGTGACGATGCTCGATCCCAATATACGGCCCGGTTTCATTCGCGACGAAGCTGCATTTCGCGCACGCATGGCGCGCATGATCGCGCAGACGGATATTCTGAAACTCAGCGATGAAGATTTGGAGTGGCTCGAGGGCGAGGGCGACATTGCCGAGCTGGCGCAGGGGCTCTTGGCCAAAGGTCCAAGCCTTGTGTTGATCACCCAAGGCAGCAAAGGCGCGACAGGATATCACGCGAATTTTTCAGTCCATGTGCCGACTGTTCCCGTCGATCTCAGTAATTCCGACACGATCGGAGCGGGCGATACCTTTAACGCGGGGGTACTGGCCTCACTTCATGGTGCCCGATTGCTGACCAAGTCAGCGCTGACAGCACTGGCGCGGGACGCAGGTGAAACCGCGTTAGCCTTCGGCATGCAAACCGCGCGCATCACTGTGGCGCGCAAGGGCGCAAATCCACCTTGGGCGCACGAACTCGATTAACGCTTCAATAGAACATCCGCACAAGGCCAAGAGTGATCGACGGGAACGCCACCAAAAGCGTGATGCGAATGATATCCGAGAGCACGAAAGGCAGCGCCCCCTTGTAGGTTTCGGCGATGGATACTTTTTTAGACAGTGCATTGATGACGAAAAGGTTTAGCCCGACGGGCGGTGTGATCAGACCTATTTCCGCAGCCATCAGCACCAGTATCCCGAACCAGATACCGACTTCTGCAGGTGGAATGCCGAAATCAAGCTGGGTGACGATCGGCACGAAAATTGGCACAGTAAGAAAAATCATTGCAAGCGAGTCCATGACGGTGCCCAGAACCAGATAAAGCAGCAGCATCCCGATCAGGATGCTCCAGGGGCTAACCTGTGCCTCTAGGAAATAGGCCGCGAGGGTTTGCGGGACTTGCGCTGACGAAAGAAACGAATTGAACACGCCTGCTGCGAGGATAATGAAAAAGATCATCCCCGAGGTCTTCGCCGTCCCGAGTAGCGAATCGCGCAAAGCTGCAAGGCCCAGCGCACGATTGCAAAGCGCCACAATCGCCGTGCCCGCCACACCCACCGCAGCGGCAGCTGTTGGCGAAAACGCTCCTGTATAAATGCCGCCGATCACCAAGGCAAAGATCAGCACCACAGGCCAGACGGCCTTTAAACTGCGCAGGCGTTCACGATAGCCAAGGCGCACGCCCATGCCCGCGCTCTGCGGCGCGATGCGTGCATAAATCGAGATGGTGATCATATAGCCCAGCATCGCCAATAACCCGGGAATGAAGGCTGCGGTGAACAGCTTTTCGATATTTTCCTCGGCAAGGATCGCATAAACGACCAACACCACGGAGGGCGGTATCAAGATGCCAAGCGTGCCGCCAGCAGCCAAGGCCCCCGTCGCAAGCGCGCCGCTGTAGCCTGCGCGCTCCAACTCTGGCAGGGCCACACGCCCCATCGAGGACGCCGTTGCAAGCGACGAGCCGCAGACAGCTCCAAATCCCGCAGAAGCACCGATCGCTGCCAGCGCCAAACCGCCGCGCCGATGCCCCAGCCAGGCCTGTGCAGCTTTGAAGAGCGCCGCAGACATGCCCCCGCGTGCCGCAAATTCGCTCATCAGCAGGAAGAGCGGAATGATCGAAAGAGAATAGTTGCTGAACGTGCCATACGCGAATGTTTTCAACTGGCTGTCCATCATCCGCATATTGCCCGATAGCAGGTAAGTACCAAGCAAACCAACCCCGAACATCGCGGCCCCCAGCGGAATGCGAAGTCCGATCAGAAGCAGCACCAGAGGAAATCCGAGCATGCCGATTTGAAAAGGCGTAAGCAATTGAGAAAGCAATTCCTGCATCACTGCGCCCTTGCCGAGGTGGGCGCAGCAAGGGCGCGCGCACTGCGCAAAACGCAAAAACAGGCGACAGCAAAGAAAGCGATAACGCAAAGCTCGGCGATGATATAGGTTGGCCAGAGCGGCAATCCGAGGATTTGAGATTCCTGCGCATCTCGCAGCCGCGACGCGATCTGCTCCAGATCGCCTTGCAGCAAGATATCCACGAAAGGTTCGTTCGAGCCGCGTGCCTTTTTGAAGATCAAAAACCACTGCCGCGTCATGATCAAATAGGCAAGGATCGCAAGCGTCAGATCGCCCAGCAGATCGAGCAACTTGTTAAAACGCGCAGTGAACACAGGTTCGAACAGGTTAACCTTGATATGGCCACGCTGGATCATCACCCAAGGCAGCGCCGCAAAAAGCGCGAAGGCGACGCCGAGAGAAACCAACTCTTCTTCGCCCAGAATAGCGCGCAACCATGGCAGCGTCTCCACGACCCACTGCGCCCCAAACAGTGCCTCAAACAGGCGACCGGCGAGCTTGAAAAGAATGCTCACGCAGGTGAGCAAAACGGCGAAGATCAAACCAGCCCCACCAAGCAGAGCAAGCCCTGCTGAAAAACGTATCATCGCGCGTTCAAAGCGCATAAAAAGCGTCATGGAGGCAGGCCTCGCCCTAGCCTGCCCAGCCTTGGCTTGATGCGCGCGATACACGCTGCGGGCAGGAAATTTGTGCTACTTGTTCGCGTCGATCAACGCTTTGGCCTTAGCAATCGCGGCAGCGCCATCGAACCCTTCGTCGCTCGCTCGCGCGATCCAGCGATCATAGACCGGCTGCGCCGCTTCAACCCAGCGCTCTACCTCGCTTTGATCCAGCGTGATGATCTCATTCGAAGCGGCAAGGCTACGCCCGACTGCATCCCCTTGCGCTTGAATTCTGGCGGTCTCACCAGAGAAAGCCTTGCCGGTTTCAGCGTCAAGGATGGCGCGCAAATCATCGGGCATATCTTCATAGGCATCCCAGTTCATAGCCAGTACGAACATCGCTGTATAAAGCGCGCGCGTGCCGCCAATTTCGGTGTGATGTCCTACCAGTTCGGACAGGCGGATCGACGGCGTGACTTCCCAAGGAACAACAGCGCCGCTGATCACCCCTTTGGAGATGTTTTCGGGAATTTTTGGCAAAGGCATGCCCACAGGGGTCGCGCCCAGTTCGCCCAACAGATCAGTTACCAGGCGTGTTGGACCGCGCATTTCCTTTCCCGCAAGATCCTCGAGTGTGGCAATCGGCTCTTTGGAGTGGATAACACCCGGGCCGTGTACCCAGGCTGCCAGTATTTTTGTTTCTTCGAATTCGCCGTCCTGAAGCTCGCTCGTCACCAGATCATAGAATGCTTTGGAGGTTGCGACAGAATCTTCCATCATGAATGGCAATTCAAACACTTCCGCACGGTTGAAGCGACCGGATGTGTAACCGGGAAGCGTCAATACCGCCTCGACGGCTCCGTCAACGGCTTGGTCATACAAATCACCGGGGCGCCCGCCAAGCGACATGCTGTCGTAGAGTTCGATCTTGATGCGTCCATCGCTTGCGGCTCCAACGCGCTCGGCGAAGGGTATCAGAACCTGAGCATGCAACGTCGCTTTTTGCGACATGAAATGATGCACGCGAATGGTGACGTCCTGCGCATGCGCCCCAGCGCCCACGCCCAAAAGCATCAATGCGCCAAGTGTTGAATTGAAAAAACGGTTCATGTCAGACTCCCCTAAGTCGCTTGCAGACAAAAACCCAACCGCCGCGCCGCAGCAAGCGCAAATCAGACATAATTACAGCGAAAATCGCCAAAACTACCCCTTTACGCGGCGGTATTGCGGATCATAGAGGTTGGCATCAATGACTTCGGCATGAACCATTTGCCCCAAGGCGTCGATCAGAACGCGCGTCCCAATCGGTGCATAGGCGGGATCAACGAAAGCATAGGCAAGGTTCAGCCCCGTGCGATAGCCCCATCCGCCAGAGCAAACAGTGCCGACAACGCGCTCGCCGTCCATCAGCGATGCGCCGCCGTATGTTGGTGCGGATGTGCTGTCCACACTCAACGTCACAAGGCGCTTTTGCAGCCCTGCGGCGCGGCGCTTCTCAAGGGCCGCTTTGCCGATGAAGTCAGGCTTGTCGAGGTTAACGAAACGATCCAAACCTGTCTCGAATGGATCAAACTCTGTCAGGATATCGGCCTTCCAATGCAGGTAGCCTTTTTCAAGTCGCATCGATTCGACGGCCAAAGCCCCAAAGAGCTTCATGCCATGCACGCCCCCCGCCTGGCGCAGCGCGAGGTAGGCGGAATAGAGCGAAGCATTCGGCACGTGAATTTCATAGGCCAATTCCCCCGAAAAACTGACAGCCATAACCGTCGCAGGTGCGATGCCAATGAAACATTCACGTACAGACAACCATGGGAATGCCGCCTTGGACCAATCCGCGCGCGAGACCGCTTGCAGCACCTCACGCGCTTTTGGTCCGGCAATCACTAAAATCGTTTGATCATTGGTGAGCGAACGGATGTGCACGTCTTCATCGCTCCGCAGATGCGTTTGTAGCCAGTCCATATCATGCAATTCGGACGCCGCCGCAGAGCCATACCAGATGCGCGCAGGGCCGCGATCCGAGGCTGGGATATTGGCAATCGTCGCTTCGCTTTTCAGCATGCCGTGCTCATTGAGCAGATAAGCAAGGCCGACGCGCCCGTCTTTGCGCGGCAGGCGTCCACAGATCATACGATCGAGGAAATCCTGCGCATCGCTACCCGTGATTTCGAAGCGGTTGAAACCGTTCACTTCGGTCAGGCCAACCGCGTTTTGCACGGCGGCGACTTCGGCGCCAACAATGTCAAAACTCTCATCAAATCCGAACCCATGGGTGACGTGGAAATCAGCGTTTGGCTTGAAAAACTCAGCACGCTCCCATCCGTTCACCACTGTAAACTCTGCATTTTCAGCCGCCAGAACAGGGGTCAAAGGCGTGGTTTTGGCCATGCGGCCTGCCGGGCGATGCTCGTTCGGGAAATGGAAGCGGAATTCGTTCTGGTAATCCTCGATCGCTTTCAGCGCGGTCAATTCCACATTCGTATGTCCTGCAAAACGGCGCGGATCGATGCACCAAGTGTCATAGCATGCCTCGCCGTGCACGATCTGCTGCGCAAGCAGCCAACCATGCCCGCCGCCCTCGCCCAGCCCCGCGCGCAGGCCAATGATGCAAAACGCATTGCGCTTGTTCGGGATCGGGCCAACCAAGGGTGCGCCGTCGATTGTGTAGGTGATCGGGCCATTCACGATAGTTTTGATGCCCACCTCTGTCAGTGCGGGCATACGGGCAAAGGCGCCCTCCAGCACATCCATAACGCGGTCCAGATCATCAGGACAAAGCGCGTTGACGAAGTTGGGATCGACCCCGTCCATGCCCCAAGTTTTGCAATCCTGCTCGTAGAAACCGACGAGCAAACCACCCTTTTCCTGACGCGAATAGTAATCGGAAATCGGGCAGCGCAGCAGCGGAATGCGGTGACCTGCCTCTGCAATCGCGGGGATGTCCTCGGTGATGAAATACTGATGCTCCATCGACATGACGGGGTGATGCACGCCCATCATCGCGCCAACCTCGTTTACGCGGTATCCGCCAGCGTTCACCACGATATCGCAAGCGATGTCACCCTTATCCGTGTGGACTGTCCAGCTATCATCCTTATGCTGCGTCAGCGAAGTAACAGCCGTGTTGCGATACACCTCCGCACCTGCCTTGCGTGCGCGATACGACAGTGCGCCGCAGAGCTGCGCAGGGTCGATGTGACCGTCCTCAGCGTCCCAAAGACCACCCAAAAGATTGTCGGTCGAAATGAGCGGATGGCGGCGCGCGCACTCGGCAGCATCGAGCACTTCGTACTCAACGCCCATTCCCCGCGCCATGGACGTGAAGTGACGATAGCCGTCCATTTGCGCCTCTGTGTTGGCAAGGCGGATGCCGCCGTCGCCATGGTTGTAACCAACGGGATATTCCGGATCGTCACGCAATTCTTTATAAAGGTTGATGGAATGGGTCTTGAGGCCCACCATCGTCTGGTTCATCCCGAAGTTCGTCACCTGCGCGGCAGAGTGCCAAGTGGTGCCGGAGGTCAACTCGCCCCTCTCTACCAGAACCACATCGCTCCACCCCTCTTGGGTCAGGTGATACAGAGTTGAGCAGCCGGCAATGCCGCCACCAATGACAACAACGCGCGTTTGGGATTTCATAGTATGTCCTCCAGACCTATAGCTGCACTCCAGCAGAACAATCGCGCTTAGGCAATCGGCTCAAGCATCAAGAAATCATAGATTTAGCTTTTCTGAATGACGTGTAACTGATCCCCAAGGAAGCCAAACCGTTCGCTTGCCTCAGGCAGCACACGCTCCGCGAGGCAGGTGCGCAGATCGCTAGCTATGATCGCCGGCAACTCGCCGAGCGCCCCTGCCCTCGCGTGAAGATCCAACTGGCGCGAAAAGCGCGGCGTGTGCAGCGGGCGCGCTGTCACCAGATCACGGGCGAGAGGTGTGCCGAGATAGGCGAGCGCGGTGGTGATCGCCCAGCCACCCAGTTCCGCCGTCATAGCAAAGAGCGCCTGATTGGTCGAAAACGCGAAACCGCGCGCAGGCACAGGCCCCGCACGGCGCAAATGCGCTTCGATCTGGCGGCCAATGGGTAAAGTTTGTTCATACCGGACCATGGGCGCTGTTTGCAGATCGGGCAACGCGTCTTTCGCAGTCACCAGAATGAAGGGATCATGCAAGATCGGGTGACGTTCGACCCAATCCACCTTGGCAACGGTATCAACCGAAAGCGTCATATCCACCGCGCGCGAGTTAAGCGCATCGTGGTTTTCGTGGCTCGCCCCCGTAGTGAGCGAGAGCGCAGCGTTGGGGAAGCGCGTATTCAATTTGAGCAGCCAAGGCGCAGTCACCGTCGCGTCCAACTCCTCGATAGAGGCGATACGCAGGGCAAGCGGCGGTGCCTGATCGGCGAGCGCCAAGTGCACCTTTGCCGCGCCCACATCGTCCAGAATTGCTTTGGCCGGATCAAGGAACAATCGGCCAGCACGGGTCAGGCGAAACTGGCGCGCAGAGCGCTCGATCAGCTTTGCGCCCAAGGCCGCTTCGAGAGATGCGAGTTGTTGCGACACGGAAGACGGGCTGGTGCCCAGCATATGGGCGGCGCGGGTCACCGATTGCGCCTCTACCGCTGCCACAAAGTTTTGCAGGGCGCGAAAGGTAAAGGGGGGATCATTTTGCTGCATATCGAAATCTATCATTAAGTTATTCTGCAAGTCATCAGATTTCCTTGCCACAGACGCGCATGCAAGGGACGGTAGCCCATGAGTGACGCCCCCAAACGATCTGGCCGAAAGGCCCGCCTTGTGCAGCGCGCGGCTCCCCCTGCCGTCAATCCTGCCCCGCCCGGTCAGATCGGGGGTCTGTATCGCCCTTTGAGCGAGGCGGATTTGCAAAGCATCTATGCCACCGCGCTGCGATTGCTGGCAGAGCTTGGGATGGGCGAAGTGCCAAAGCGGCTTTGGGATGATCTGATCGCGGCTGGTGCGGTTGATCTGGGGAGTGGGCGCATTGGTCTGCCAAATGCACTGGTCGAGGATGTAATTGCACGCGCAGCGAAGGTGTTTACCTTGCATGGGCGCGACCCTGATCGATCTATCGAGGTGGGCGGCGACAAAGTCTACTTCGGCACCGGCGGCGCGGCGGTGAACACGCTTGATCTGGAAACAGAGCGCTATCGCCCTTCCACCTTGAAAGACCTGCATGATTTTACGCGACTTCAGGACACGCTTGATAACGTGGCGTGGTTCACCCGCTGCTGCATCGCGACTGACGTGCCCGATCCATATGACCTTGATGTGAACACCGCCTATGCGCTGATGAAGAACACCAGCAAGCCTGTTGCAACGGCGTTCACGTTCGCAGAACACGTTGACCCAATTGTGGAAATGTTTGACATCGTTGCGGGCGGCGCTGGTAAATTCGCGCGGCAACCCTTCCTCAAGACCCACATAAGCCCTGTAATTTCACCCATGCGCTTTGGCGAGGATGCGGTCGATGTGGTCTATAAGTGCATCGAGCATAACATCCCCATGTCCTGCATCACCGCCGCGCAAGCGGGGGCGACGGCCCCTGCGACGATGGCGGGGTTCCTCGCACAATCGCTCGCGGAAACGCTGGCGAGCCTTGTGATGGTCAACGTCATCTCGCCCGGATTTCCGATGGTATTTTCCAACTGGCCTTTGGTGATCGATCTACGCAGCGGCGCGTTTGCGGGGGGCGGCGGGGAGACAGTATTGCTCAATGCAGCCTCGGCGCAGCTGTCAAACTGGCTCGGCCTACCCTCTGGCGTGGCCTGCTCCATGACCGACGCCAAGGCGATTGACGCGCAATATGGCGTTGAAAAGGGGATGACATCGCTCGCTGCGGCTTTGGCGGGGGGCAATTTGATTTACGAGAGTTCAGGAATGACTGCCGCGCTTCTGGGGGTGAGTTTCGAGGCGTTTATTCTGGACGAAGACATGCACGCGATGACCTACCGCACGCTACGCGGGATCGAGGTGAGCGAAGAGAACCTCGGCTTTGAGGCGATCTGCGCGTCTGTGTTGGGGGACGGGCATTTCCTTGGATCGCCCCAAACGCACGCGGCGATGGAGCGGGATCATCACTACCCGAAGATGGCGGATCGCGAACAGCCACGGACCTGGGAAGAGGACGGTGCCAAGGATGCTTGGGCGCGCGCGAAAACGCGTGCACGCGAAGTGCTCGAAACGCATCACCCCGATTATCTGAGCGCAGATCAGGACGCCCGGATCAGGGCGAAGTTCAAAATCCTAAGCTAGCCATTTACCGGGGGCGAGCAGGTTCGGGTCTTGCGTGATTTCGATCAGGTTGATGCCGCCGCGCGCTCGGGCGCTCGCAAGGGCGGATTTGAAACCATCAATTTCATCGACACAAGCCGCATGTGCGCCGAAGGAGCGCGCGAAATCGCAGAAATCGGGGTTGATCATATCAGTGCCCGACACTCGCCCCGGAAATTCGCGTTCTTGATGCACGCGGATGGTGCCGTAGCGCGCGTTGTTCACGACGATCACCGTGAGGCGGAGATCATGGTGCGCGGCAGTGGCAAGTTCTTGGCAGGTCATCATAAAACAGCCATCCCCTGCAAAGGCATAGACCTCGCGCTCGGGCTTAGTGACCGCCGCACTAACGGCAGCAGGCAGGCCATATCCCATAGAGCCGGAGGTGGGGGCAAGCTGCGATCCTGCGCTACGATAGCGATAAAAACGGTGCAGCCAGCCTGCGTAATTGCCCGCACCATTGCACAGGATCGCATCGCTTGGCAGCACGTCATTGAGGTGGGCGAACATGGGAGCAAGCGGATCATCGGGAACCGCACTTGGGGAGATATAGGTCTCGAACTCGCCGCGCAAATCTGCGGTGCGCGCAATAAAGCGGTCCTGCGCAACAGGCTCCCAAGCGGCGACAGCGCAGCAGAAACTCTCCATATCGGAGGCGAGCGCGATCTCTGGCTCGTAGACGCGGCCAAGCTCTTCGGGTTGCGGGAACACATGCACCAAGGGGATATGCGCGACGGGAGGTTTCAGCCATTGATAGCCCTGCGTCGTCATCTCGCCAAGGCGCGGTCCAATGGCGATGAGCAGGTCTGAGCCGTCGAGCGCCTCTTTGAGATAAGGCGTGGGGCCGACACTGAAATGGCCCACGTAATTGGGATGATCGTTGTCGATAAGGCCCTGCGCGCGCATTGAAACGGTGACGGGGATGCCCTGCGTTTCGGCAAGTTTTGCTAGGGCGGCGATGCCCTTGTCAGTCCATCCCCCCCCGCCAATCATGATCAAGGGACGCTTTGCCTGCGCGAGGCGCTCGCGCAGCTGCTCCATCGTATCGGGGCTGGGTTGATAGCGCGGCGCGCTCCCCGCGCGCGGGGCGGCAGGCACGGTGATCTCGTCATAAAGCATATCCTCTGGCAGCACCAAAACCACGGGGCCGGGGCGTCCGGACAAAGCTGTGCGATAGGCGCGCGTGACGAACTCCTGAATGCGCGAAGGATCGTCGATCTCGCCAATCCATTTAGCGACCTGCCCGAACATGCGGCGGTAATCGAGTTCCTGAAACGCCTCGCGCTCCATCATGTCGCGCGCGACTTGGCCGATGAACATAATCATCGGCGTGCTGTCCTGATAAGCCACATGCAGGCCCGCGCTCGCGTTGGTGGCGCCCGGGCCGCGCGTGACCATGCAGATGCCGGGGCGCCCCGTCAGCTTGCCGTGCGCTTCTGCTGCCATGGCTGCCCCGCCCTCTTGGCGGCAGGTGATAAATCGGATTTCCTTGTCTCGACCGTGCAGCGCGTCGAGCACGGGCAAATAGCTTTCCCCCGGCACGCCAAACACATGGGTGCTGCCCTGCGCGATAAGAAGATCGACAATATGATCTGCAGCGCGGCGGGTGGTTTGTGCTGTGCTCATTTCCGGTCCAGACATGTTTTAAAGAGCCCGGCCCGGGCTTGTTACAATTTCATCAGTTCCAGTGAACATATCTTTGAAGCGAGGTAAATCCGGTAAATCAAGCGCCGCCAAGCCCCGCCACCAACACATCTACTGTGAATTGATCAGCCGTGGATCACACGAAGATCGCGCGGCAACTCTGACAGGATTTCAGGGCCGTCCCCGCGCAGGATTACAATATCCTCAAGGCGAATGCCAAAGCGCCCGGGCAGATAAATTCCCGGCTCGATGGAAAAGACCATTCCCTCTTCCAGCACCGTTTGCGAGGCGGCAGTGATATAGGGCGTTTCATGCACTTCGATGCCCATACCATGCCCCGTGCGGTGCACGAAATAGGCACCATAGCCCGCATCGCTGATCACCGCGCGCGCGGCATCATCGACAACATGCGCACGCACACCCGGGCGCGCAGCCTCCATCGCGGCCTGCACTGCACGCTCGACGATATCATGCACCTCGCGGTAGCCCTCAGGCGCATCGCCCATGACGGCCATGCGGGTCATATCGCTGGAATAGCCATTCATGGCGCCGCCAATATCCATAACCACCGCATCGCCCGGTTTGAGAACCGTTCCGCCCGTTTGATGATGCGGAAACGCGCCGTTGCCACCTGCGCCAACAATATAAAATAACGGCGTCGCGCCTTGTTCCTTGAAGGACGCACGCACGACATCGGCCACGTCGTTCTCTGTCATGCCGACTTTCATCGCAGCCCAAGCCGCGCGCATCGCAGTATCGGCGCTAAGCGCATTGCGCTTCAGGATCGCGTATTCATCGGCATCCTTGGACATGCGCAGCGCGCCCACTGTGGTCGCGGTAAACTGGCGCGCCGCATCCGGCAAGGCACCTTGCACGAGCGCTGCAAAATCCGCGCGCATGGTCTCGTCAAGCACGATGCTTTGCGCGCCAATGCCGCCAGAAACGCTCAAGAGTTCGGCGAACGCAGCATCCGGCCCCACATCATCGCCCCAGGAATGAAACGGCAAATCCGTGTGCTGGCGCGCGCTGTCCACTTCCAGTGCAGGCATCAAGAAACCCGCGTAGCTTTGTGTAATGCAAAGCAGCAATGGCCGCTCGTCCGCATGGGGGCGCAGTCCGGTAAGCCATGCCAAATGCGCGCCCGCACCAAGTGCGACTAAGTCAACGCTCTGCTCACGCATCACTGCGCGCAACCTTTCAATCCGTGTCATACGCCATATACCTCCGCTGCGCGTTTCACGCTCACATAATCATTCCTGATCTCCAATTGCACTGCTTCAGATACGCATTTTTTTGATCTGCGTAATCGGCTCTGCTCGAGGTGATAACGCGGATCGCATTATCCTTTTTTGCACCAAGGCCCCGGTTCGTTGGTACAAAGCAAAGTACCAAGCCCACTTGAGCAGGATGACCAAGGCGAGCCGCGCAAAAGGCGAGGAAACTTTCCCCGCCTCCCAACGTCTTTGCACCAAACTTTCTTGAAGCGGCCTAGCGCTCGGCGGGGTGCGTGAAGGTTTCACTGACAATCCTGCGCTCGCTGGGGTGCGCGATCAGGTGGACGATCCCACCATTGGGGTGGCGCGCCCAGAGCTTATGGCTTTCAGCATCAAGCACATGAACTTGACTATAGCCTGCTGCAATCAGTTTTGCGTTCAATTCGTCGTAATACCGGCTTGGCATTTCGCCGCTGTAAACTTGCGCTGCAACACTCGGGGCCTGCGCCGCAAATGCGGTAGTGCCTGCAAGAATTGCGCAAAGGGTAAGGGTGGCTTGAAAATGTGTCATTGGACTACCTTCGTGTTTGAAAAATATTGATAAAATGGAACGTGTTCTGGTGGACGGGCGAGGCTTGGTCACCAAAGTTGCTGCATGGTGCAGGTTTGGGCATGACCGAATTTGCAGCGCAGCAGACCCATGTCCAGCTTCTGCTCGACCGACAGATTGCGCAAATGGCGAGCATGGCGAAGTTTATCTTCAAACCGAGCGCAGCGGCGTAGCACGCGCTGCCAAAGCGGGGTGCGACCGCTATTCGTGCGCGGCAATTGTGCGATCGGGGCGATGATTTGAACGTGGTGCTGCATGATTTTGCTCCTGCGGGATTGGATGCGAATTCGTTTCGCTCTTCATGTCCTCACATTCGCAAGCCTGCGTAAGCTGAGCATAAGATTTCAGGCCAGAACCCGAGGGGAAAGCGTCAATAAAACGTCAAATGCGAATTTGACGGATCGCGCACCTGCTCCATCAAAGTTTTGCGCAAAAAAAGAGGCGACCACAAAAGTGGCCGCCAAGTTATCCCAGAAGAGGTAAGGCCTACGGGAACGAATGTCCGAATTTTCGTCAGGGCTCATAGCGCGCATGTACGCGCACGATGTCATCTGTCGAAAGGTGCCGGATTACGGGGTCCAATGGCTCGATACGAAACGTCCATAGACCAAGAGAAAGTGAAAGTGCCGCGCCCGTCAGGCCGACACTCGGGGCTTGGCGCAATTGATGGTCACCGACGCCCAATGCGTCCATCAGGCGGTGCAGCTTGATCCGCACCAACTCATAAGTGTCCGCGCCGTGCGCCTTAAAGCCAAGACTATCGATCTGCGCGCGGATCGCTGCCTCGTCGATCTTAGGGGCCTGCCCATCAGGCAGGCGCATTTCGGGCGCAGGGCCGCTGCTCGGTTCCGGGCAACGCATAATGGCGCGCGCTGTAAAACGGACTTGCTGGATCGGATCTTCGACGATGGCCGGTATAATGTCACTGTGGCCTTTGCTGCGAAGTTCGCTCAGATAAGCCCCATTCGCATCGGTAAAATACGCATTGCCCAAGAACATTCTGAGCGCAAACTCCGTTTTCCAACCAAGGCCAAGCCCGCTATAGTGCGGTCCACCGAGCCAATCCTGCCCCATATAAATACAATTTTCACCGCGCCAGCCGCCGCCGGGTGCACGGTTCGGGTAGTCATCCTTGTTCTGGAAATATAGATAGTCGCCAGGCACCGCGATGATTGATCCACGTGCATACTCTTGCGGCACGTCATGCACATCGCTCAGAAAACGGCGCGCCAAGGTCTGGACCTTTGATTTCGCCTTGATTCCGTCCATGCTCCAGGCACCGATAAAAGCGGGGCCATAACAGTCCGCCAAAGCATCCAGTTTTTCAGCTCCATTGCCGTTCAGGCAACCCAGCAATACCGCCAGTTCCAACGCACCAGCGCATTCGCCGCGAAACGGAGTAATGTCTTGCAACGCTTTAGAAAGCGCGACGCCGGTTTTTTGCATGAACGTGAAGCCCGACCATGACCTCGTGTCGGGAACGTGATCCCATGACGCGCTCAGCGCATTGAACGGTGCCTGCTGCGTCAGCACACCTTTGCCGCTTTGCGCGCCGGGGGTAAACAAAACTTCCAGATTGCGCAGATAGCCAAGCGTGGGCGGCACGCCGACCGTAGCTTCGACATAATCAGCGTCGATTTCTCCGGCGCAGATCGCGCGCATCGCATTTATCACGCCTTTGCGCAGCGCAATATTGTCAAACAATGCGCCGGGGTCGTCAAATTCATGGAGCGCGGTGTCCACAACCATCGCGGTCGCGATTTCGACGTCGATATCTCCGACCAGCCCCAGAACGCACGAAATATCATCGGACGCGAAGGCTTCGCGGCTTTGCAGTTCGGGGGCGACGAGCGCATACTTCAAGACGGATTGAAAATTGCCAAGAGTGTTTTCAATGCGCTCGCCGCCGATCCACAATCCGTGCTTGTCACTCAATGTCTTGTTTCCAATGTATTTTTCAATATCGCTCAAACCTAGCATAGTAACGCAACAAGCGGCGTCAGAAATGCGTCAGAAATGCCCTACGCAACGCCGAATGCAGTTTACCTAAAGGTTTCGCATGGATAACCTGCCCATATTATGGCTCTATCGATCAATCTTTTCGGGGGCCCCACCCTATCGCGAACCGATAGAGAGTTCGCACAACTTCCGACGCGCAAGTCCGAGGCGTTGTTGGCATTTCTTGTCGAACGCGGCGGTGCGCCGGTGTCGCGCGAAGCCTTGGCCGCGCTGCTTTGGCCCTACAGTGCAGAAGACCAAGCGCGCGCCAGTTTACGTCAGGAAATTTCGGTGCTGCGCAAAGCGCTTGGCGCAGACTTCTCTGCCCTCATTGTGGCGCAAGGGGACCGGATCGAAATCGCAAAAACCGGCCTGAACGTGGACATATGGAAACTGCGCGACAAAAGCGCAGAGGGCATATCCCCCGCCGCAACCGTAGAGCTTCTGGCGCTTTATACCGCACCCTTTCTTGACACTTTCCGAATTCGCAGCCAGCCTTTTTCCGATTGGGTTCGCGCGGCGCGCCAAGCCCTCGAAACGCAGGTTCTGCAGCTTGGACAAAACGCGTTGCAACAGGCTTTAGCAGAGCAGGACCATCCCACAATCGCGCAAATTTCGCAGCAACTTTACCGGATCGACCCGACATATGAGCCCGCACATCGTGCTTTGATCGCAGGGTATCTGCGAAACGGTGACACCACAGCGGCGCAGCGCCAGCTTGGATATTGCAAGGACGCTTTGAAAACCCACCTCGATATAGAGGTCTCGCAAGAAACACTTCAGCTTTTCGAAGAGAACCACTCGCACGTATCAGCCCCGTCAATCAATCGATCGACGCTAGCGAGCAGCAAGGCACCTGTGGTGCAACAAAGGCGGTTCATCAGTGTTCTAAGCATCGAGCTAGGACTGCAAATCGACGATCCTGAGGACTTTGAAAGCGCATCAGAGCACATGATCGCGCTTATCAAAACGAAGGTCAGCGCACGCAGTGGTTTTGTACTTCAAGCGTTTGGCGATCATTTTGTTGCCTGTTTCGGCTATCCGATCGGCTATGATACCGACCCTGACACTGCGGTATTCGCCGCGCGTGAAATTATCGAACACCTCTCGTCTGGCCCGCCCGCTGCGCCGCGCGTTCAAATCGGATTGGCTTGCGGGCAAGCCCTGATCTCCGAAACCCAAAGCGGCACGGGGACAATGATCAAAGTCTCCGGCGCGGTCGTCAAATCTGCCGAGAACATCGCGCGCTATGCGCCCTTTGCTGCAATCGTTGCGGATTCAGAGGCGCAAAGCGTGCTGTCGCCGGTGATCCGGTTTCAAGCGTTGGATCACCATCCAAGCATCGCAGTCCTGACCGGGCCTAACCAAATCGATGATCCACACAGGCAAATCGTGTTTCCCGTGCGCAAACACGCCCTCGTCGGCCGCGACGCGCAGTTGGATCAACTGCTCGGCCTGCTTGCACAGGCCAAAGCCGGTGTCGGCAGCGTCGCCGTCGTCTCCGGCAATCCCGGCGAGGGCAAATCAAGGTTGGCTCAAGAAGTGGCTGAACACGCGGTCGCGCTCGGGTTTGATCTTCTGATGTATCAAGGAAACCGGAGCGATCGTAATTCGACGTTTGCACCGATCCTTGATCAGATGTTGCAAAACGGTGCCTTTGCATCGCCCAGCGCCACAGCGGCGGAACTTGAGGCTTGGCTGGCGCAGCGCAGCCCCGAACTTGGCGGTGCAGCCCCCTATCTTGCATCGCTCCTGCAAATAATCGAGCCACAAGAGCTTGATGACAAAGATGTATCTGAAGCGGCAAAAGACGCGGCGTTGAATATTTTCTCTGCGCAAGCGAGCACTGCAAAACGCCCGTGCTTGATGATTTTCGAGGACATCCAATGGTTTGACCCTACAAGCTGCGAAGCGCTCACACGACTGATCGAGACGCTCGGCGCGGTGCCCGTCCTTGCGCTCGTGTTGTCACGCAAAGACGAAGCGCCCGACGTCGCGCAACATCCGCTCGCGCAGCGGATCGTGCTAGACCCCCTGCCCCGGCACAACGCCAAAGTGCTGCTGAAAGGGTTGCTTGCAAGCGCACAGGTGTCCGGCAAGACGATCGAGGACGTGGTGCAGCGCGCCGAGGGCAATCCGCTGGTTCTGGAGGAATTTGCAAAGTCGATCGTCTTTAACAGTTTACAGGCGCAAGCGCCGGGCTTGCCCACCACAGCAAAAACGGAACACGCCACGTCCGCCGACTGGGTGGAAACTCCGGCGCGGTTGTTGCCGTTCTTGTTGTCGCGTGTCGATGCGGTGCCGGGGGCGATACAAATGTTGCAATACGCCTCTGTTTTCGGACGCCGCTTCACCAACGCGCAATTGGTCCGCATGCTCGAACCGGCAAAAGCACAGAGCGCATTGTTCGAGCGCTTGGTTGATGACGACATTCTCTTTGCCACAACCCGGCTAAGCGAAACTTCCTATATTTTCAGGCACGCGCTTATCGGCGAAGCGATCTATGCGACCATTCCGAAACGGGCGCGTTCGAAGCTGCATGCAGCGGCGGCCCAAACCTTGCTCGAAGAGGTAGATCAGGCGCGCTTTTCCGAAGTTGCGCGGCACTATCGAACTGCAGGCATGCACGCCGAGGCCGCGCACTACTTTGAGCGATCAGGGGATCGGGCCGCACGCGTATCCGCCTTCGCAGAAGCGATTTCAGAATACCGTGAGGCCATCGCAATGACCGAGCGCCTTTCCCTTCAGAGCAAGCATCTTAGAACCCAGCTTACTTTGAACAGAAAAATCGTCGCCCAGATGATCGCGCTCAAAGGCATGCCAACCGTTGATATCAACGAATTTTATATAAACGCGCAAAGGCTAAGCACAGAGCTTGGCGATACCGGCGAACTGATAAATGCAAGCTGGGGCCATTGGAGCATCGATTTGATGGTTGCAAAGCTGGACCGGTGCCTTGAAACCGTAACATCGCTGAGGCCCGCATTTGAACGCCTGAACAGCCCCGCCGCTAATATGGTCGAGCATTACATGCTGGGTGTGAGCCATGCCTATCGCGGCGATTTACAGCTAGCCCGCACCCATCTGGAAGCCGCATTAGAGGTCTATTCGGACGATATCAAAGACGAGCTTCAGATGCGCTTTGGCATGGATTTGGGACTGACCAGCCATAGCTTCCTCGGTTGGATCTACGCCTTGCTCGGCCTCGAAGCGCAGGCTACGCGCGCAACGCAGCACGCTCTCAAAATGGCGCGTGCGAATGACAACGGCCTGAGCCTGGTTTTTGCACATGTCTTCAGCGCGACCAAATGCCTGTTTCTCGATCAATTGAGCGATGCGAAACATCATGCGGAGCAGGCCTTGAAAGGGGCCGAAGAAATGGGCTTTCCTCAATGGCAATCACAAGCGCAGCTGCAACTTGCGCGCGTCGCCGATTTATCCGGTGATCCGGCTGCGCTGGCCTTGATGCAAACGAACCTTCAGGACTATCTTGGCTCGGGTATGGTTCTGGCGCGCCCCTATGCGCAAACCTGGATCGCAGAGGCGCAAATACGCAATGGAGCTTATCAGGATGCTCTAGCGACGCTAGATGACCTGGATGAACATGTGCGTCTTTCAGGCGAGAGATACTTTGAAAGTGAAGCGCAAAAAGCGCGCGCGCATGCCCAGCATCACCTCTTGCTCGCAGGCCCGAGCGAGCCGCGCATTTGAAGCGAGCTTTGCAGCTCGAGCGAAACCCCGACACTTTTGCGTTCAACCATTTGCACAAGTTCGATCGCAGCCTTGCGGCCCATTTCGCGGTGCGGCACATGCACTGTTGTGAGACCGGGCGACACGATACGCGCCAGTTCGATATCATCGAAACCTGTGATCGAGATGTCCTCGGGCACGCGCAGCCCTCGCTCGCGCGCACGAAGCAGCGCGCCGACGGCTAGAACATCGTTGACGCACATGATTGCAGTCTTTTTCGCCCCGCGCTGCATGAGCGTGTCAAAGGCCGCTTGGCCATTTTCGATCTCGTAGGGGGTTTCGATGATGTCCAGATCGGCAGGGTCCAACCCGGCTTCTGTGACGGCTTCGGTGATGCCGTGGACCCGTTCGAGTGCGCGATCGTTGCCTTTGGTCATCGCCGAAATGACACCAATACTGCGATGCCCGCATTTCAGCACTTCGCGTGTCAAACTGCGCATGGCGGCACGATTATCAAAGCCGATCGCGGGCTGGGGTTTCCCCGCCGAATAGGCCCAAGCGATCAGCACAGGCACGTTTCTGCGCGCCAGATACTCGTAAACAGAGGGCGCACGCTCGTAGCCAATCAACAAAAGCCCGTCCGCACCGCGCGCGACAAGGGCGCGAATTTGCTCGTCCTCGACGTCCTGCCGGTAGGCGCTGCTGGACACCAGCAATGTATAGCCACGCGTGTGCAGTTCCTCCTGAAAGGCCTGCAAGCCTCTGGCAAAAATCGCGTTGTCCATGGTCGGAATGATCGCGCCGATCGTGAAGGTACGCTTGGCCGCCATGGCGCGTGCACCAAAGTTGGGCGTGTAGCCCAGCCGCTCGACCGCCTCCATCACACGGGTGCGCGTATCCTGCACAACAACGCCAGGCGAGTTCAAACAGCGCGAGACTGTCGCCGTCGACACGCCAGCAGCTTTTGCGACGTCTTGCAATGTTGGATTGGCGCGATCTGAAGTCATATCTGCCCTGCTCGCTCCCCGTTTATCCTCTGTTATCATAGACCTGTCGGCACAATAAGCGAAGGAAAATGTAAGCCCTTGCAAAGAATCGGTGTAAGCGCTTACACTGAGGCGATAGCAAACCGTTTGGGAGGGCGCTTTATGTATCTTGTCGCTTCTATCATCGTATTCGTTCTTTACTTCACGAACGTCGCTTTGGGTGCTTTTGCACAAGCGGCAGTTTTGGGGGACGTCGGCGAAATGCTGGTTCTGTTCGCGGCCTCGATCCTGTTCGTCGTCGCTATTTTACAAAAAGAAGCTGACCGAAAAGAAAAAAACGGCAGCTGATTGACTACCAATGGTCTACCGGGAGGAAACCAAATGAACGAAGAGAAAACACAGATTGCGTCGGTTGAACGCCGTAATTTCCTGAAGCTGGCAACGACGGGCGGCTTTACCGCAGCTCTGGTCGCCGGCGCGAGCGGGATGTTATTTTCAACCGAAGCTGCAGCGCAGACCGCCAATGAAGAGCGTGACCGCGAGAAAGCGGCAGAGCACATCATGACCATTGGCACGGCCTATGTGCTTGGTGCATCGCGCAGCTATCCAATTATGCAGCTCGACCTCAAAGAGAACATCCAGAACGCGACCAATGGCAAAGTTTACGTCAAGCTCGCACCGGGCGGTCAGCTCGGATCCGGCGGCAATCTGGTCCAGAAGGTCCAAGGCGGTACGATTCAGGCAGCGCAGCATTCACTTGCCAACTTCGCACCTTTCGCCTCCACGGTCGATCTGATCAACATGCCCTATCTGTGTGGCTCCAACCAGCGCTTCACCAATCTCGTGAATTCCGATTTCTGGAACTCCGAAGTACATCCCAAAGTTGAAGCCGCAGGCTTCAAGGCGCTGTTTTACGTCAACATCGACCCGCGCGTCGTTGCGGTGCGTAAAGGCGGCGCAGGGGCCGTTCTGTCACCCTCCGATCTGTCCGGCGTCAAGTTCCGTGTGCCCGGCTCCAAGATGCTTCAACAGTACTACCGCATGGTCGGCGCAAACCCGACGCCGGTCGCTTGGGGCGAAACACCCTCCGCGATCAAGCAGGGCGTTGCAGACGCGCTCGATCCCTCCGTGGGCGCGCTTTACGTCTTCGGCTTCAAGGACATCCTGTCCCATGTAACGTTCACGCAGGCCGTACCGGATTCTCAGGTTTACTCATGTAACCTCGAATGGTTCAATTCTATGCCTGCCGATATTCAGGAAGGCATCATGTGGGGCTCTGAAATGACCGCCCACCAGAACCTGTCCAAGGTTCCATCCGCGCGGGCCTATGCAATGGCCGAACTGGCGAAAGCCGGCGTTGAATTCCATTCCCTGAGCGAAGATCAGCTGGGCGAGTGGAAAGCAGCAGGCGGCTATCAGCGCCCGGAGTGGGACGAGTTCAAGACAGAGCTTGCCGGTTCCATGGACGCCTTCGCCAAGATGGAAGAGGCGGCTGGCACGCAGGGCAAGTACTACGTCCACGACGCCTAAACCAAATTGCGGATGCCCCTGCTGCAGGGCGTCCGCATCCTATCTCGCCGCCTTCCTTGAATTTTACAATTTTTTGCCGCCGCCCCCTTGGTTGGAGCGCAGCCGCGAAGCGATTGGATACCCTATGGATTTTCTCCGTCGAATAGACCGCAACGCCGAACTTTGGCTCTTGTTGGTGTTCTACGTGATGCTGGTGATCACGATGGCTATCGAAGTGTTGCGCCGTGAAGTCTTTGCCTATTCCTCAATTTGGGGTGAAGAGATTGTGCGCTATTCGTTCATCTATCTTGCATGGATCGGCGCCGCCGCCGCCGTCAAGGAACGCGCGCACATTCGCATCGACGTGCTGATGCACTACCTTGGGCCACGGCCCAAGGCGCTGATGTATATGTTTGGCGATCTGGTGATGTTTTTTGTGGCCATCGTGGCGCTTTATTGGTCGTTCGAGACAGTTTTGGTCTCTGCCCATTTCGGGTCAGTCTCGCATGGGCTGCGCATCTCGATGGTCTGGTTCCTGACGGCTGTGCCGCTTGGGTTTGCTCTGATCGTATGGCGGCTTTTGCAATCTTTCATGCGTGATCTGCGTGACCTGAAAAACGGCACCCCCGTTTATCAGGGCGATACATTGTTTGATTAAGGAACGCCTAAGATGCTTTGGAATACTGTAAATCAAACGGTCGAGCTGGGCTGGGATTTCTATCTGCCCGTTATTCTTTTCGTGGGCCTGATCGCGCTTGCCGTGCCGGTTTGGGCCGCGATCGGCGCCTGCGCCATCCTAATGCTGGTGATGTCGGGCGATCTGCCCCTATCCCTTGTCGGCGAGAGCCTGTTTTCCGGCATCGACGCCTTTGCACTGACGGCGATCCCACTGTTCATCCTGACGGGCGACGTTTTGGTGCGCACGGGATTGTCGCGAAAGTTTCTCGACGTGGCCGAAGCGCTGACCAACTTTGCCAAGGGCGGTTTCGGTTCTGCCACCGTGCTGGTCTGCGGTATGTTCGCGGCGATTTCAGGCTCTGACGCTGCGGGCGCAGCGGCGGTCGGGCGCATGACCATAGCGCGCCTCGTGGAAAGCGGATATCCGCGTCCCTATGCCTGCGCGCTGGTCGCGGCAGGTGCGTGTACGGGCATCCTGATCCCGCCCTCCATCGCCTATATCATCATCGGCCTTGTGCTGGGTATATCCGCCTCAACGCTGTTTCTGGCGGCGCTGATCCCCGGCCTTTCCATTCTGGCGTCGATCCTGATCACCAACCTTATCGTCAACCGCATCCACGGCTACGAGGGTGGCGGCAATCTCAGCTTTGCGGAATGGGCCACCAATCTGGTGCGCTCGCTCAAATCGGGTTGGTACGCGTTCATCGTGCCGGGCATCATCTTCTACGGTATCTTTTCGGGCCGCCTTACACCGACCGAAGCAGGCGCGACAGCCGTCATCGTCACCATCATCATGGGCTTCATGATGAAAACCCTGTCACTCGCGGATTTTCCTGCGATGCTGCTCAGCTCGGCCAAGGTGAACGGCGTGATCCTACCCATCATCGCCTTTTCAGCACCGCTGGCCGAAGCGCTGGCGATCATGGGTGTGCCCCAAGGTTTCGTGACCTCGATCACGTCGCTGACCAACGAGCCATGGATATTGATCCTGCTTATGATCGGCATTCTGATCGCCGCGGGCTGTGTAATGGAAACGACACCCAACATCGTGATCCTTGCACCGATCCTCAAGCCGCTGGCGGATAACATCGGCATGAACGAAATCCAGTTCTGCATCATGATGATCACGGCTCTCGGCGTTGGCTTCATTACGCCGCCCCTTGGCCTCAACCTGTTCGTTGTCTCAGGCATAACCGGCGAATCCATTCTAAAGATCGCAGCACGCGCCGTTCCTTTCGTCTTGTGCATGTTCATCGTCGTGTTGATGATCGCCTATATCCCTGCGATCTCGACCTCGCTCCTTCCAGAAATCTACCAATAGGACCAATGCCAATGCCCCGTGAGTATTTGAAGAAAGCGACGTTGACGTCGAGCTCTGACGCGTCTCAAGTTCATGAGACCGTTAAGACGATCCTGGCCGACATCGAAGCGGGCGGCGACGCAAAGGCGCTTGAATATGCCGCCAAGTTCGATCGCTACGAGGGCAGTGTTCTGCTCTCGCAAGACGACATCGACGCAGCGATTGCGCTGGTACCAGAAAAGCTCAAAGCGGACATTCGCTTTGCCCATGACAACGTGCGCCGCTTTGCTGAAACGCAGAAATCCACGCTCACGGATGTGGAAATGGAAATCGCGCCCGGATTTATCGCAGGTCAAAAGGCGATCCCCGTGGATGCGGCTGGCTGCTATGTGCCAGGCGGGCGCTATAGCCACATCGCGTCAGCGATCATGACGGTGACCACCGCCAAAGTCGCGGGCTGTCACAGCATCACAGCCTGCTCGCCCCCGCGCCCCGGCGTCGGCGTTGCCCCCGCGATAATCTATGCGGCGCATATTTGCGGCGCGGACAACATTCTCGCGATGGGCGGCGTGCAAGGCGTGGCGGCGATGACATTTGGCCTCTTCGGCCTGCCCAAAGCCAATATCCTTGTCGGCCCGGGCAATCAGTTCGTCGCCGAAGCCAAGCGTATCCTGTTCGGGCGTGTCGGCATCGACATGATCGCTGGACCAACCGACAGCTTGATCCTTGCCGACAAAACCGCTGATGCACATATCGTTGCGACAGACCTCGTGTCACAGGCCGAGCACGGCTACAACTCTCCCGTTTGGTTGATCACAGATGATCGCGCTTTGGCCGAAAAGGTGATGGAACTGGTGCCGGGCCTGATCGACGATCTGCCCGACGTGAACCGCGAGAACGCCTTCGCCGCGTGGCGTGATTACGCCGAAGTCATCCTCTGCGAGAACCGCGAGGACATGGCGAAATGTTCGGACGAATATGCGCCAGAGCACTTGACGGTTCAGGCGGAAGACCTCGATTGGTGGCTCGACAATCTGCTGTGCTACGGCTCGCTCTTTCTGGGCGAGGAAACCACCGTGTCCTACGGCGACAAGGCGACAGGCACGAACCATGTTCTGCCAACTTCCGGCGCGGCCAGCTACACGGGCGGCCTTTCGGTGCACAAATACATGAAGATCGTCACATGGCAACGCACCACGCGCGAAGGCTCCAAGGCCGTCGCCCAAGCGACGGCACGCATCTCGCGCCTTGAAGGAATGGAGGGCCACGCGCGCGCTGCGGACGTGCGCCTTGCAAAATATTTCCCGAACGAGACCTTCGATCTGACGGCTGACGGCTGACGGCTGAACATGAACGATCCACGCGACCTTTTCGATCTACGCGGGCGCGTCGCTTGCGTGACCGGTGCCAGTTCAGGTATCGGTCGGCGTGCGGCCATGACCCTCGCCCATGCGGGCGCGCAGGTCGTTGGCGTCGCACGTCGCCAAGAGGCGTTGGACAGCTTGCAGCATCAGATCGGCGATGCCATGGCCAGTGTGGTCGCGGATGTCGCAGATCGCAGCGCGATCCCTGCGCTGGTAGAAGCGATAAGCGCGCCCTTCGGTGCACCTGATATCCTCGTGCATGCGGCAGGCGTGAACACCCGCGAAGCAGCGGATGATGTAACGCCAGAAGGCTGGGACAAAACCCTCGCGCTCAATCTTTCTGCGCCGTTCTTTATCTCGCAGGCCATGGTGCCCGCGATGAAAGCCAAAGGCTGGGGGCGGATCGTCAATTTCGCCTCGTTGCAAACGACCCGCGCCTTTCCCGGCGGCATTGCCTACGGGGCAAGCAAAGGTGGGATCGCACAACTGACACGCGCCATGGCGGAAGCGTGGTCGCAGGGCGGCATCACAGCAAATGCAATCGGCCCGGGCTTTTTTCCGACAGAGCTGACGGCGGCGGTTTTCGATAACCCCGAGCGCGCCGCGCGCAACGCGGCCCAGACCTGCGCGGGGCGCAATGGCCGCATGGAAGATATGGACGGCCCCTTGCTATTCCTGTGCTCGGAGGCATCAAGCTATGTGACGGGGCAAGTCCTGATGGTCGACGGGGGGTTCACCGCCAAATGAAAGCACTGGTTTATGATGGCGTGGAAACGCTGGGATATCGCGATGTGCCTGATGCAGTTGCAGCTTCGGGCGAACATCTGATCCGCGTCGATGCGGTAGGGATTTGCGGCTCTGACATGCACGCCTACCTTGGTCACGATGCGCGCCGTCCTGCGCCTCTGATCCTTGGGCACGAAGCGGCAGGCGTTATCGTTGGCGGCGACATGGATGGCCGCCGCGTTACGGTCAATCCTTTGGTCACGTGCATGGCGTGCCCCGCGTGCGCAGGAGGCCGCGAGAACCTGTGCCCCAAGCGTCAAATCATCTCGATGATGCCGCGCGAGGGGGCGTTCGCGCAGTATATTGCGATGCCCGCCAGCAATCTGGTGACGGTGCCGCACGACGTTCCACTTGCAAAGGCCGCATTGGCAGAGCCGCTTGCAGTAAGTTGGCACGCTGTGCGCCTCGCGCTTGAAGCACTTCACCCGAGCATGGAAAAACGCGCGCTGGTGATCGGCGGCGGCGCGATCGGATTGGCGGCGGCGCTGGCGCTAAACGCGATGGGCGCGCAGGATGTGACGATTGCCGAGCCGAACACGGCGCGGCGCGGCTATCTGATCAAGACCTGTGGCCAGAACGCTATTGAAGAAGCCAGCGGCGACTACCCCATAGTGATCGACGCGGTCGGATATGCCGCCACACGCGCCGCCGCTTCCGCAAGAGCGGCGGCAGGCGGCGTTGTCGCCCATGTAGGCCTTGGCGAGGACGAAGGCGGGCTGGACGTGCGGCGCATGACCTTGCAGGAGATCACCTTTATCGGCACCTACACCTATACCGCACAGGATTTTCGCGACGCGGCGGCAGCAATCTTTGATGGCCGCCTCGGCGCGCTGGACTGGACTGAAACGCGCGCGCTTGCGGATGGGCAAAGCGCCTTCGCCGATCTGCGCGCGGGCAAGGTCGCGGCACCGAAAATCATTCTTGATCCTTGGCAGATATGACGGAGACGCTTTGATGTACGCTAAAATCCTTGTTCCCATGGCGCTCGATCACGGGCTATCACAGCAAACGCTCGAAATCGCGCGCGCGCTTTGCGCGAAGGGCGGCGACATCATTGCGCTGCATGTGCACGAAGCGCCCCAAGGCTCCGTCACCGCCTATCTTGACGAGGCCACGATCAAAGCCGGCTTCGAGAGATCACGCGCGCTCTTGAGTGACAAGCTGGCCGAAATCGACGGCGTCAAGCGCGAGATTGTAACAGGCCACAGCGCACGCGCGATCCTTGACTACGCCTCTGCAAACAGCATCGATTGCATCGTTATCGGATCGCACAAGCCCGGATTGAGCGACTATTTTCTCGGCTCCACCTCTGCGCGCGTCGTGCGCCATGCGGGCTGCGCGGTACATGTTCACCGCACCAACACATAACCCCAGTTTCCCGAACCACGCGCATATGCGCAAAACCTGAAAGGCCCCATCGACATGAATATCGACAAGAAGATCACCGATGATCTTGTCGCCAACAACGTTTCCTTCGTCACCACCGTGCCCTGCAAGCAGTTGGCCGGTGTGATCGAAGAAATCGACGCGCGCGACGAAATTTTCCACATCCCGTCCAACAAGGAAGACGAGGGCATGGGCCTGTGCGCGGGCGCGCATATGGGCGGCAAACGTCCTGCGATCATCATGCAGAACACAGCCATTGGTGTCACGATCAACACGCTTGCGACATTAATCCAGTATTACCGCATGCCCTTGCCGATGCTGATTTCCTATCGCGGCGAGCTGCGCGAACCTGTGGCTTGTCAGGTCGAAATGGCCGTGCACACCAAGGCGCTGCTGGACGAGATGAAAATCCCGACCTACCACTTCCACCACCAGTCCGATGTGGAAGAGTTCGACGCGATCCTGAAATACACATTCATGTGCAACAAGCCAGTCGCGATCCTGACCGACGCTAACTTCTGGGGAGGCTACGGGGACCAATGATCAGATCTGAAATCCTGAAAGAAATCGCCCCGATCATCCGTGATCAGCTCGTGGTCTGCAACATCGGTCTGCCCAGCCAAGAGCTGCATATGATCGACGACCAGCCCACAAATTTCTACATGCTCGGCACCATGGGCCTGTCGTCCTCCATCGGTCTCGGCCTTGCCTTGTCGCAAGATAAAACCGTGATCTCCATCGACGGTGACGGCTCGGTTCTTACGAACCTTGGCACGCTGCCGACAATCGCCAACAATGTGGCCGATAACTACATTTTGCTGATCATCGACAATGGCTCTTACGGCTCTACGGGCGATCAGCCGACCTATGCCGGCATGAAAACCTCACTGACGGCCGTTGCAAAAGCCTGTGGCTGCGAGAACGTGATCGAAGTGCAAGACAAGGACCTCGGGCCTGTTTTGCAAGGCGCGATCGATAGCAAGAAGATGACCGTAATCGTGTGCAAATGCGACAGCGGCAACATCAAGCTGCCTGTAATCACGATGGATCCCGTGGTGATCAAGCACCGCTTCATGACCGCCGTCGCGTCCTGATGACCAGGGCCGCCGCGCATATCCACTCTGCGAGTGATGCGCGGCGGCTTGCCAAGAAACGCCTGCCTTGGATGATCTTTGACTATATCGACGGCGCTGCGGGCGAAGAAACTGGTGCGATGCGCAATCGCGCCGCTATGGACGCGACGACGCTGCGCCCCCGTATTCTGCACAATGTGAGCGAGCGCGCGCTTGGCGCAAGCCTCTTTGGGCAACCCGCGCAGCGCCCGTTCGGCATCGCGCCCATGGGCATGTGCAACCTCTCTGGCCCCGGCGCCGATTTGATGCTGGCGCGCCTTGCCGCAAAGTACCAAGTGCCGCACGGCGTCTCTACCGTAGCCTCGACCCCGATGGAGAAGATAATCGAAGTGGCCGACGGACACGCGTGGTTCCAGCTTTATTTCAGCGGTGATGGCACTGGCACTTTCAAGCTGGTCGAGCGCGCAAAAGCGGCGGGCTACGAGACACTGGTTCTCACCGCTGATGTGCCCGAAGTGGGGCGCCGCCCACGCGAATTACGCCACGGTTTCAAAATGCCGTTTCGCATCGGTCCGAAGCAATTCATCGACTTTGCGCTGCATCCTCATTGGTCTTTATCGGCCCTCTTCGCAGGCAAACCGCAAATGGCAAATTTTGAAATGGAGGGCTATGCTTTCGATCGCACCGAAAGCCGCGCGCGCGCTGATTGGGATACGCTCAAACGCCTGCGCGACGCGTGGCGCGGCAATCTGGTGGTCAAAGGCGTGCTCGATGTCGAGGACGCGCTCGCACTGCAAGCAGCGGGCGTGGACGCGATTCAGGTCTCCAGCCACGGTGCGCGCCAACTTGAAAGCGCGCCCTCACCCTTTAGCCTGCTGCCGGCCATGCGCGCAGCGCTCGGGCCAGATTATCCGATCTTTTTCGACAGTGGACTGCGCTCGGGCGAGGACGTGCTCAAAGCACTGCACGCGGGCGCCGATTACGTCTTTTTTGGGCGAATCCTGCAGTTCGCCATCGCCGCAGCCGGCGAAGCGGGCCTTGAGCGGCTTTGGGACGTTCTAAGCGACGAGCTAAGCATTGCTATGGCGCAAACGGGGCTGACCCAATTGCCCCCGCAACGCGTTTAAGCAGAGCCTGGTTCGGGATCTTCGTCGGGTGATTTCAACGTCGACCAGGTATCATCCTGCGATGGCTTGGGGGGTGTTTCGCACACGCCTTTGTGAATGTTCACTTTGGCAATGAAATTTGCCGAAATCGGTGCAGTGACGAACAGGAAACCCATAATCAAAAGCTCATGCACGGAGGTCTCTGCGAGCATGAAGGAATGGGTCATCGAAGCCAAAAGCAACATGCCGATCCCAACTGTGCCGACTTTTGTCGGGGCGTGAAGACGGGTCATCGGGTCTTTGAATTTCAACAGACCGATGACGCCCACGGCAACGAAGAAAGCACCGATCAACAAAAAGGCCGCCGTCGCATATGTACCGATAATTTCTGCACTCATTCGATGATGTCCCCCCTCAGGATGAAGCGCGCCAAAGCGACCGTTGAGACGAAGCCCAGCATTGCGATCAGCAAAGAGACTTCGAAATAGATTTGCACGCCCTGATGGATGCCAAGCAGCACTACAAGGCCAAGCGCGTTAATGACCATTGTATCAAGGGCCAGAATACGATCCCCCGTCGTTGGACCGATCACAAGGCGCGCCATCGACAGGAGTTGGCCAAGCGCGAGCGTGACAAATGCAACAGTTATCGCGACATCTAAAAGTGAAGTGGCTGATATCATGAGAATATCTCCTTCAGGCGGCGCTCGTAGCGTGTCTTGATCTCGTCGCGCACAGCATCCGGGTCATCCGTGTGCAGCACATGTACCAAAAGGTTGTGGCCTTCGTCAGACAGATCAGCCGACACGGTGCCGGGCGTCAAGGTGATCGTCCCGGCCAACATCGTAATCGCCTCCGGCTCGAGCAAATCAAGGGGCACGACAATCCACGCCGGCTTGAGCTTGGCATTGGGGACGGTCAACACAATCCATGCAACCTCTACATTCGCAATGACAATGTCCCACACGACGACAAGGCTGTAGGACAGCATCTTGCCCAAGCGGAACCCTTTCGGGCGATCGGGCCACCAAACCGAAGTGCTCCACGGAATGATGATGCCGAGGATCACACCAAAAACAGCCATCCCAGCAGAAAATTCATTCTGTAGCAGAATCCAGACCACAGCCAAAAGCAGGGTAAGATAGGGGTGCGGCAAGAACCAATAGAAAACGGTGCGCATCATGTCAGTGATCCCCCTTTGGCTTGCTGAGTTTACCGGGCGTGTCGATCACCGTCGACACATATGGCTCGGGAGCGAACAACTGCGCGGCCATGGTTGTTGTGTAACCATGGACAAATCCGGCAAAGACCGTGTGGGCCGCAAGCAGCGCAATCAATCCACCAACAGCAATGTAGGACAAGGTGGCAGGACGCTTGGCTTCAGCTGCGCCTGGCACAGGTGAAGCGCCATGCGCCTTCCAAAAAAGGATACTGCCTGCACGCGCAAAGCCCAAAATGCTGACCAGACTGGAGGTCAGCACGATTGCCCAAATCCAGACCATGAAGGGCGATGAGTAGGCCGCGTCCAGAACCAGCAATTTCCCTAGAAAGCCCGAAAGCGGCGGCAGGCCTGCCATCGCTATCGCGCCTGCGAAGAACAGCGCCGCCGTCAACGGCGCACCGGCCACAGGTGGCTGCGGCGTCAACTCAAGGTTCGCCCGAGCGCTGCGCACGAGATCACTGATCAGGAACAATGCCGCACCTGCAAGGGTGGAGTGCACAATGTAATACAACGCCGCTGCAATGCTTTGCGGTGTGAAGAGCGAAATCGCGACCATCACCATGCCCATTGATCCGATGACCGAGAACGCCACAAGGCGATCCAATCGCTTAGCCCCCAAAACACCCGTCATGCCAACGGCGACGGAAATCAAAGCCGCAGGCAAAAGCCAGACCTCATGCAATCCGGATGTCACCTCCAGATCGGGCGGGAAGATCATCGTGTAGACACGGATGATCGCATATGCGCCAACCTTGGTCATGATCGCAAAAAGCGCCGCCACGGGCGCGGGCGCTTCGGCATAGCTCGAGGGTAGCCAGAAATGCAGCGGCACCAGCGCCGCCTTGATCGCGAAGACCAGCAACAACAGAACCGCAGCGACGCGGATGCCGACGGTTTCTTCGGCACCGATCAGTGCTGCACGATTGGCAAGGTCCGCCATATTCAGCGTGCCCGTTTCTGCATAGATCGCACCGAGCGCAAACAGGAACAAGGTCGAGCCGATCAGATTGAACAACACATATTGCACGCCCGCGCGCAGCCGCGCGTTGCCACCCGCGTGGATCATCAATCCGTAGGATGCAATCAGCAACACTTCAAAGAAGACGAACAGGTTGAACAAATCACCCGTCAGGAATGCGCCCATGATGCCCATAACCTGAAATTGAAAAAGCGCATGGAAATGCCGCCCCCGATCATCCCAGCCAGAACCGATGGCGTAAAGCAGCACGAAAAGCGCAAGCACCGCTGTGAGCAGAACCATCATCGTCGACAGCCTGTCCCCGACCAGAACGATGCCAAATGGCGCAGCCCAATCGCCCAGTTGATACAGCAGAACCGAACCATCAGAGGTCTGAAAGACCAGGCTCAGAGCAATACCGATAAGGGCAAGCACGCCCGCCACGGAAAAGGCACGTTGAATACCGATGTGATAGCGCGCAGCCAGCACGATGAACGGTGCAAGCAAGGCAGGCAAAATGACGGGCGCAATGATCCAGTGGGTCATGTTCGGCTCTCCGTCGCTGGTGCTTTGTCGCTGGTGGCATCCGGATCATCGGGTTGATCATCTACATGATCGTCGTCCGAACCCAGATAGGCCCCGAGTGCGATCATCACGACAACAGCCGTCATACCAAAGGAAATAACGATCGCCGTCAGGACAAGCGCTTGTGGCAAGGGATCTGCATAAACGTCAATCCCATCGCGCAGGATTGGCGGTGCCCCAGTCGTCAAGCGCCCCGAAGCAAAGAGAAACACATTCACCGCATAGGTCAGCAGCGAAATCCCCAGAATGACCGGAAATGTGCGCAAACGCAGCAAAAGATACAGACCGGCAGCAGTCAAAATGCCAATGGCAGATGCAACAAGCAGTTCCATGCTACACTCCCTCTTTTAGTGGTGCGGTGTCACCTTGCGGCGTGTTTTCACGTGACGGATCTATATCCATCGGATGTTCGCTATCCTCGACATGGGCACGTCGCGCAAGCCGCGAAAAGCTCTCAAGCGAGAGCATCACAGCCCCGACGACAGACAGGAAAACACCCAGGTCGAACAAGGCCGCGGTCGCCAGTTCAAATTCCTCAAACGGCGGAATGCGCACGTAGGTGAAATCCGAGGTCAGGAAAGGCTTGCCGACGAACCACGATCCGATGCCCGTCAGTCCGGCGATCAAAACACCTGCGCCAATAACGCCATGATAGGGATAACGCAGACGTGCAGAGGCCCAGCCGAATCCACTGGCCATATATTGCATCACCACCGCGATCGACACGATCAATCCGGCAATGAACCCGCCGCCCGGCTCGTTATGGCCGCGCAGGAAGATGTAAAAGCCAACCATCAGGACGAAGGGCATGATGCCACGCGTCAGGACAACCATCATCATCGGGTGCATATTACCTGCGCGCTTCATATCAGGTTTGCGGTTCAAAAGACGCGCGCGTACAGGTCCGTTGAGCAAGGTTTCCGTCAACGCATAGATCAGCAAGGCTGCGATGCCCAAAACGATGATCTCGCCGTAGGTGTCAAAGCCGCGGAAATCGACGAGGATCACGTTGACCACATTGGTTCCGCCACCGCCTTTGTAAGAGTTTGCCAGATGGAACTGCGAAATCGGAGCCGTGACTGCATCGCGCAAAAGGTAGTGATAGGCGAGGGCAAAACTGGCCAGACCGCCGATCACTGCAACGACGCTGTCGCGTGTGCGATGCCAAAGCGTGCTTTCTACAGGCGTGTCGTTGGGCAGGAAATTGAGCGCGAGTAAAAGCAGAATGATCGTGACCACCTCAACAGTGAACTGCGTCATCGCCAGATCAGGCGCACTGAAGAAGACGAAACCGATCGACACCATAAGGCCGACGATCCCGATCAACATCAGTGACAAAAAGCGGTTACGGTGCAATAGAACCATTCCGAGGGCCGCAGCGACCAGCATGGCCCAACCCGCAATCGCGACCGGGCTCGCGGCCTGCACTTCGCGCGTTGGGGCACCGACGGTACCCGTGACCCAAGCGTGATATCCGGCAGCGACGATCGCAACCGCGCCGATGGCCGCGTAACGCGAAAACGCGCCGTTATGCACTGCGCCAATTCCTTTTTGCGCCAACATAGCGACACTATGCACGATCGCTTCGAAAATCACCTTTGCCTCCGGACGCGGCAAGGCATCCCAAACACGCAAGGACGGCTTGAAAATGGCCAGCATGATCAAACCACCGACGACAGCGACCATGGACATATAGAGCGCGGGAACAAGGCCGTGCCAGATCTTGAAATATGCCTTTGGCACTTCGGCAGCATCGCCGAGCACCGAAGCGGTCACCAACTTGACGAAGGGTTCCGCAAGGAAAGGCGCAATCCCGATCACAACAACCAGAACGACCAGAATGGCCGGAGGCAGCCACAGGCCCGCGCCCGGATCATGAGGCTTGGCTGGATAATCGTCGCGCACCGGACCAAGGAAGACATGCCCGATCAGACGGAAACAGTAAGCGGCGGAAAAGAGAGATCCAAACGTTGCCAGCGCAGGCACCAACCAAGGAGAGTTGAACAAGACCGTTTGTGTCGCTTCCTCCAACATCATTTCCTTGGAAAGGAAACCGTTGAGCAACGGAATACCTGCCATCGATAACGCTGCCAGAGATGCAATCATAAAGGTGATTGGCATCAATTTTCGCAGCCCGCCAAGACGGCGAATATCGCGTGTGTGCGCCTCGTGATCAATGATGCCCGCCGACATAAACAGCGCCGCCTTGAACGTCGCGTGATTAAGAATATGAAACATTGCGGCCATTGCACCAAAGGCTGTGCCGGTGCCGAGAAGCATGGTGATCAAGCCAAGATGGCTTACCGTGGAAAAGGCAAGCAGCGCCTTGAGATCATGTTTGAACAGCGCAATCACCGCGCCAAGCACCATGGTAATCAAGCCCGCTGTCGTCACGATTACGAACCATTCAGGCGTGCCCGACAAAACAGGCCACATGCGCGCCATCAGGAAAATCCCCGCCTTCACCATCGTGGCAGAGTGCAGATAGGCCGAGACAGGCGTCGGCGCGGCCATCGCGTGAGGCAGCCAGAAGTGAAACGGGAATTGCGCCGATTTGGTGAAACATCCGAGCAGGATCAGGATCAATGCAGGTACATAGAGCGGGTCGGCCTGGATGAGATCGCGGTTTTGCAGGATCACGCTTAAATCGTAGCTTCCGGCGATCTGGCCAAGGATCAGCATGCCGCCGATCATCGCAAGTCCGCCCATACCCGTGACCGTCAACGCCATGCGCGCGCCTTGTCGCCCCTCTGGCAGATGCTTCCAATACCCGATCAAAAGGAAGGACGATAGCGACGTCAACTCCCAGAAAACCAGCAAAAGCAAAATGTTATCGCTTAGAACAATTCCAACCATCGCACCTTGAAACAGCAGCAGGTAGGTAAAAAACTGCCCCATATTGTCGTCGCGGCTAAGGTACTGGCGCGCATAGGCGATGATCAAAAGGCCGATACCAAGGATCAAAAGAGCGAAGAAAAAGCCAAGCCCGTCCAGCATCAGGGTGAAATTAAGGCCCAGCGCAGGCATCCAATCCACACGCGCCATCACGACATCGCCCGCCAAAATTGTCGGCAAATGACTAAGCAGTCCGACGAATGCAGCAAGGGAAACCGAAAAGGTCACCCCCGCGCAGGCCGATCGACCTGCAGAATTCATTAAACCGGGCAAAAGAGCACCGAAGAACGGCAAGGCGACGATAAAAAAGAGTGACACGCGAGCTCCTGATCCGGTTAAGAATGTGACGTCTAAACTGCACTGGACAGGCGAAATCTCAAGAGTAATCGACAATTTCAGTCAAAAATCTCGCGCCAGCTCGTTTTTACTGTCGGACTTGCTCTCCCATATGCGTTGGCCGACGGCAAATTGTAAGTGAGCCTGATTGATTTTCCGTGCGAATTTCGGTTTTCTTCGAAAAATTAATGCCGAAGCCTGGCTTCAACATGCAAGGCGTTAAACTTCGTTTTTGGGTTTGTCCAAAGCACTATTTGGCTCCCAATTCGATCGCTAATGGATCAGACAGACTGTCCTCACGCGTGCTGAGCTTGTTGCAAGTCGTGAGATTTGGCTTGCTGGGCATGCCGCTTGTTTTGGGAGGATTAGTATTCGTGTTGTCTTCCCCACATACCACATAGCCGATCTCGGGCTTGCCGTTTTACTGTGCGGCCCCCTAGCTGCTACTCTTGGGCTGTGGAGCTGTGGAGCTG
>NZ_MUHR01000011.1 GCF_002105285.1 Planktotalea arctica | reverse complement strand
CCTGAGGGGGGGTAGGTTTTTGACATGGGATCGTCTCCATAGATTATATACGGCGGGGGGCTGCGATGGGCCTGCGCTCACGCGGCTTTCATGCGTTGAGACAGCCACAGGCAAAGCGAAATGAAAAGGCCCGAAACGCGTCTAGCGGCCCGGGCCTGTCTTGATCAAATCGCGAGGTATTCCGAGCGAAGTTCTTCGTTTTCAAGCACTTCCGAAGCGAGCCCGTCAAAGACGATCCCCCCTGTGTCAAGGATCACCGCGCGGTCTGCAAGTTCCAGTGCGCGCACTGCGTTCTGCTCGACGATGACGGTGGTCATGCCCTGTTCCTTGATATGGACCAGCGTCTTTTCGATCTCGTCCACGATCACCGGCGCCAGGCCCTCGTAGGGTTCATCCAATAGCAAGACCTTGATATCGCGCGCAAGGGCGCGGGCGATGGCTAGCATCTGCTGCTCTCCGCCCGATAGGGTTGTGCCTTCCTGGTTTTTGCGCTCGCCCAGTCGGGGAAACAGATCGTAGAGGCGTTCAATCGACCAGCCGATTGGCGGCGCAATCTGTGCAAGTTTCAGGTTTTCTTCTACCGTGAGGCCTTGAATGATCCGGCGATCTTCCGGCACGAGGCCAAGGCCCGCCTGGCTTGCCTCATAGCTTTTCATCTTGTGCAGTGGCGTGTGATCGAGCCAGATTTCGCCGTGCGAGACCTGCGGATCATCAAGCCGCGCAATGGCGCGCAGCGTCGTGGTTTTGCCCGCACCGTTGCGGCCCAGAAGGGCAAGAATTTCGCCCTCATGCACGTTAAAGCTGATGCCTTGCACGATATAGCTCTCGCCATAGTAGGCGTGCATATCCCAGACGGAAAGGAAAGCAGGGGCCGTCGTGGCGGCGTTTGCGTTCTTGGAAAAATCCGGTTTGACGTTCATAATATTTCCTTTCGCTCCCTCAATCTGAAAACCGGTGACCCGTTTTCAGATTGAGGGACGCATGTTTCGTTATGCGCTCTCGCCGAGATATGCTTCGCGTACCTTGGGGTGGCCTTTGATGTTGTCAGGCGTGTCTTCGACCAAGGGCGTTCCTTGTGCCAGCACGGTGATCCGCTGGGCGAGAGAGAACACCACGTGCATATCATGCTCGATGATTGCGATGGTGATGTCGCGCTCGTCGCTGATCTGCTTGAGCAGATCAATCGTGTTGTTGGTGTCCGCACGCGCCATGCCTGCCGTCGGCTCATCGAGCAAAAGCAGGCGGGGTTCCTGAGACAGGCACATGCCGATCTCGAGACGGCGCTTGTCGCCCCGGCTCATCGAAGCTGCATTCATATGGCGTTTGTCAGCCATATTCATGTCCACCAGCATCGCCTCCGCCTTTTCGATCACATCGGTCTGTTTCATGACCGAACCGATCGCGTTCATTTCGAACGACCCGTCGCGCTTCGCGAAGCAGGGGATAAGCATGTTCTCCATCACGGTGAGATCACCGAAAATTTCCGGTGTCTGGAACACGCGGCTGATGCCCATCTGGTTGATCTCATGGGGGCTACGCCCCAGCACAGATTTGCCGTCGAACATGACGGAGCCCGTGTCGGGGATAAGCTTGCCCACAAGGCAGTTGAGCAGGGTTGATTTACCGGCCCCATTGGGGCCGATGATGGCATGTACCGAATTCTCAGCAATCGAGAGATTTACATCCCCCAAGGCCTGCAATCCGCCGAAGCGCTTATTAACGCCTTTTACGTCAAGAATACCCATTGTCCGTACTCCTATTCCGCAGGTGTGGTTGAGTTGGCGGCATCTGCGCCGCCATCGGTGTCTTTGGCCTTTTTACGCCCAAACAGTTTGGCAATGCGCTGTCCACCCTCGACAAGGCCACCGGGCAGGAAGATCACGACCAGCATGAACAAGATACCAAGCGTCAGGTGCCAGCCTTTACCAATGAACGGGTAGACCAGTGTGACCAGCAGGTTCTCTAGCCCGTCAGGCAGGAAGGCGAACCAGGTGTGAAGGATATCTGAGTTGATCTTGGACAGGATGTTTTCCATGTATTTGATCATTCCCGCGCCAAGCACCGGCCCGATCAGCGTTCCGACACCGCCAAGGATCGTCATCAGAACCACTTCGCCAGAGGCTGTCCAGAACATCCGCTCGGCACCCGCAAGCGGGTCCATAGAGGCCATAAGCCCCCCTGCGAGGCCTGCATACATGCCGGAAATCACGAAAGCGGCAAGCGTGTAGGGACGTGGGTTCAGGCCTGTGTAGTTCAGGCGTTGCTGGTTCGATTTGATTGCCCGCAGCATCATGCCGAAGGGCGAGCGGAAGATACGGATTGCAAGGTAGAAGGAGGCCAGCATCACAAAGGCAGAGAAGTAGTAGCCGATGTTGAAGGTGAACACCCACGCGCCAAGCACCAATTCGGCACTGTCACGCATTTCGAGGCCGAACAGGCCGGGCACCGGGATGTTGCCCGCTGCATGGGCTGCACCGTCAAGTATGCGTGGATCGTCCAGCGCCAGTTGCAGACCGGTTTCGCCGCCCGTGATAGGCGTCAGAACCGAGTAGGCGAGGGCGAAAGACATCTGCGCAAAGGCCAGCGTCAGGATGGAGAAATAAATCCCCGAGCGGCGCAGGCTGACGTAGCCGATGATCAGCGCGAAGATACCAGCCGTCACAACCGCAAGGGCGATGGCGGGCAGCACGTTCATGCTGAGCAGCTTGAACATCCAGACCGCAGAGTAGGACCCGACACCCAGAAAGGCTGCGTGACCAAAGCTGAGATAGCCAGTCAGGCCGAACAAGATGTTGAAACCGATGGCGAAGATGCCAAAGATTACAAAGCGTTGCATCAAATCGGGATAGCCCGCGTTAAACTGCGCCCAGCCGGATCCTTCGGGGAAGGGGTTCAGGATGAAGGGGGCAAACATGGTCAGCGCCAACACTAGAAGCAACAGGCGCGCGTCTTTTTTCTCAAGTCCGAACATGGGCTTATTCCTCCATCACGCCTTTGCGACCCATAAGGCCACGCGGACGCGTCAATAGAATGATGATGGCAACAAGGTAGATGATCACCTGATTGATACCGGGGATGATCTCGATCACTTGACGCATGGATGCAAAGCTCTCCAGAATGCCGAGCAAGAAACCCGCCAGAACAGCGCCGGGCAGCGATCCCATGCCGCCCACGACGACCACGACAAAGCTAAGCACCAAGAAATCCATTCCCATGTGATAATTGGGTGAGTTGATCGGGGTGTACATGACACCGGCCAATCCCGCGACGGCCGCAGCCAATCCGAACATGATGGTGAAACGCTTGTCGATATTGATGCCTAAAAGGCCGACGGTTTCGCGATCTGCCATGCCTGCGCGTACAACCATTCCGAAGGTGGTGAACTGCAAAAAGGCAAAGACGGCGCCGATGATGATGGCGGCAAAGGCGAAATAAACGAGGCGCCAGTAGGGGTAGATGATCGTATTTGGATCAAAGCCCAGCATGGCACCGAAATCGAACGAGCCTGTAAAGGCTTCGGGCGCGGGTGTCGGGATCGGGTTGGCACCGTAGTAATATTTGATGATTTCCTGAAGCACGATCGCAAGGCCGAAGGTCACAAGGATCTGGTCCGCATGCGGGCGCTTGTAGAAATGCTTGATCAATCCGCGCTCCATGATGACGCCGATAAGGATCATGACCGGAATGGCAAAGATGATGGACAGCGGCACCGCCCAGTCGATCAAGGCGTCTCCGGTTTCGACCCCGAACCAGCCGTGCACGTAGGGCACTTCGACTTTCATCGGATTTCCGAGAAAGTCGGTGCGGGTCTCGTCAATCACTGTGTGGCTGACCGAAATGATACGGCTGAGCGTGACCGCGCAGAATGCGCCGATCATGAACAAAGCGCCATGCGCAAAGTTCACGACGCCAAGCGTGCCGAAAATGAGAGTAAGCCCAAGCGCGATAAGCGCATAGGCCGAGCCTTTATCAAGCCCGTTGAGAATCTGGAGAATAATGGCGTCCATTGCCCCTGCCTTTCGGTCACAGATCGGGCCGAACGGGCAATGATGCCGTCAGCGCCGGGGAGAGAGGGATTTCGTATGAAAGTGGGTGTAGCGGGGCGGAATCTAGCGGATCCCGCCCCAACCAACCGCGCTTATGCGCCGTTGTTACATGTGCCCAAAGCACCGCCCGCGAACTGGGGGTGATCGGGTGCATATGTGACCTGCGCCGCAGGTGTGACTTCGACGATTTCCAGAAGGTCGAACTCGTTGTCCGGGTTCTCTTTACCCTTCACAACCAGAACGTCTTTGAAGCACTGGTGATCTTCGGCGCGGTACAGCGTCTTGCCGTTGCCCAGACCGTCGAACTCGAAACCTTCAAGCGCTTCGACAACCGCGCAAGGCGCGAAGGAGCCTGCACGCTCGACAGCATCTGCATAAAGCAGTGTCTGAACGTAGCATGTGTGCGCCGCCTGAGAGGGTGGGAAGCCGTACTTGGTGCCGAACGACTTAACGAATGCTTTGGAGCCTTCGTCCGTCAGGGACCAGTGCCAGTTTGTCGAACCGAAGATGCCCTTCACGTTCGCGCCAGCACCCTTCGCCATCAAGCGAGAGTAGAGCGGAACGATGATTTCGAAGTTCTTGTCATTGACCAGCTTGTCGCGCAGGCCGAACTGAACAGCATTGGTCAACGAGTTAACCATGTTTCCGCCGTAGTGGTTCAGAACCAGAACGTCGGCACCAGACTGAAGAACCGGCGCGATATAGGACGAGAAGTCAGTCTGCGTCAGAGGTGTCTTAACCGCTGCAACAGTTTCCCAGCCCATCGCTTCTGTGGAAGATTTAACAGCTTCCTCAGTCGTGTAGCCCCAGTTGTAATCCGCTGTCAGGTGGTATGCCTTACGGTCCGTACCGTAGTTTGCCGCCAGAACAGGGGCAAGCGCCGCACCGGACATGTACGAGTTGAAGAAGTGACGGAAACCGTTGGCCCGCTTGTCTTTACCCGTTGTGTCGTTGGAGTGCGTCAGACCAGCCATGAAGATAATGCCGGCTTCCTGGCAAAGCGCCTGAACCGCAACGGCAACACCGGAGGACGAGCCACCTGTGATCATCACCGCGCCGTCTTTTTCGATCATCGACTTGGCAGATGCGCGCGCCGCGTCGGATTTGGTCTGCGTGTCGCCTGTGACATACTCGACTTTACGGCCAAGGATACCGTTGCCCTTGAGCGCGTCAGAGCTGAACGTGCCCATCATGCCGCCGTCGCCGCCACCGTTCAGGTGCTCGACCGCAAGCTCGTATGCGCGCAGTTCGTCTGCGCCCTCATCGGCGTAGGGGCCGGACTGGGGTACGTTAAAGCCAAGCGTGACTGTCGAATCGCCCGGTGCGTTGGTGAAACCGCTGTGATTTGCGGCAGACAGATACGTCGGCAATGCCAGACCTGCGCCAGCGACGGCGCTTGTCTTGAGCAGACCGCGACGTGTGAAGTTACCTGTGGACATGAAAATCCTCCCAATTTCGTAAAATGCGAGGGCAGGCTCCTCTTCCCACCGTTCGCGATATGCACAAAAGTGCTGCATCTTTATGGGGGTGAGATAGAAAGTTTCGCAACAAATGCTTTTAACGAAACAATTATTTTGTCAATGAATGCACAATGGGCTAATATATCTTGTAAATTTATTTTTCTGCACTGCGGAAAGCACTTGATAGCGTAGGGGAAAATCCAATGGGCCGCGACACTTTGACAGGCAGCCGCATTCGCGAGCGGCGGATCATTTTGGGTTTGAAGCAGGCAGAACTCGCGCGGCGGGCCAATGTTTCGGCCTCCTACCTTAATCTGATCGAGCACAACAGGCGTAGAATCGGCGGAAAACTGCTGTTGGATCTGGCTGCGATCCTTGATGTCGAGCCGGCAGTCCTGAACGAGGGGGCAGAGGCGGCATTGCTGGCCGCTTTGCGCGAAGCCGCAGCAATCCAGCCCGAAACGAGCGCCGAAATCGAGCGGGTCGAAGAATTTGCTGGCCGCTTTCCCGGCTGGGCGAGAATGATCCAGAGCCTGTCGCAACGGCAAACCTCGCTCGAGCAAACGGTGGTGTCGCTGACCGATCGCATGACGCATGACCCACAGCTTGCCGAAGCCTTGCACGACGTTTTGGGGGCGGTCACGGCCATTCGCGCCACTTCGTCGATCCTTGTGGAAACAGAGCAACTGGAACCCGAATGGCGCGACCGCTTTCATCGCAACATCGACGAGGACGCAAAACGCCTGACCGAGGGCTCTCAGGCGTTGGTTTCTTATCTGAACGGTGAAGCGTCCGACTCGGGGCATGTGACCACGCCGCAGGATGAAATCGAAGCCTTCTTTGCGTATCACAATTATTACTTCCCGCAACTCGAGGCCTTGAGAACAGACGAAGAGGCTAAAACAGGTGTCACGGATTTGATCGACGCGGCGTCCGGGCTGTTGGTGTCCGGCTCTGCGCGTGTGCAGGTCTATGCGCTGTTGGCGCGTTATTGGCGCGATGCGAGCGCGCTGGAGCTTTCGAGCATCCTGCAAGATATTTCGCAAATGGGCCTCGAACCGGCCCTGATTGCTGCGCATCGCGACGTTGATCTGGATTGCGTGATGCGGCGCATCGCCTGCCTGCCCGCAGATATGCTTGCGCCGTATGTTCGCAATCCGCGCTACGACATTGCCAATGGCGGCGTCGGGCTGGCGGTCTGCGATGGCTCCGGAACGTTGACGTTTCGCAAGCCGCTACAGGGTTTCGCCTTGCCGAGGTTTGGTGCAGCCTGTCCGCTTTGGACGCTGTATCAGGCGCTGTCGCGGCCTCTGACGGCGCTACGCGAGGTGGTTGTCCAAAGTGGACGCGATGCGCTGCATTTTGAAACGATGGCATGCGCTGCACCAACCTCTCGGCCAAGTTTCGGAGCCGTGCCCTTGCTTGAGGCGCATATGTTGATCGTGCCGCTTTCTAACGCCGGCGCGCGCCGCGAAGACAGCCGCTCGCAGCCAGAGCCGCGTCTGATTGGGGTAAGTTGCAGGATTTGTCCGCGCGATGCCTGCGCTGGACGGCGCGAGCCCTCGATTTTGATTGGCGGCGTTTAACGCTGAGCAGGCCGCGCGCATGCGTTGTTTTATTTGCAATGGGGCGCTGCATCAATAAGGTAGGGGGAAGCGGCGCGGCAGTGTCCTAGTCAGACACTGAAACAGCGCGGCATCAGCCATGATCCGGGGGGGGATCAATTGGGTAAACATGTTTTATTGATAGAAGACGAGCCGAATATTATTGAAGCCGTCAGCTTCTTGCTTTCACGTGACGGCTGGAGCGTTTCGACCCATTCCAACGGTCATGATGCGGTCGATGTCATCCTCCTGAAACGGCCGGATGTTTTGGTCCTGGATGTGATGCTGCCCGGGCGCAGCGGCTTTGATATTCTGGCGCAAGTTCGCAGCACCGCCGATCTGCAAGGGCTCCCCGTCCTCATGTTGACCGCACGCGGCCAACTCAAGGATCGCGAGATGGCCGAGCGCCTTGGCGCGACGCGCTTCATGACCAAACCGTTTTCCAACTCCGATATCATCAAGGCCTTGCATGAAATGAGTGAGGTTTGAGCGAGAACGCTCGCACTGGCACGCCGTCTCGCGCGCAAGCGCAACGGGAGGTTTTACCAGACGCCATATCCGCTGCGGCGCAAGACGGCTTGCCCCAGCGCCCCTTGTTTCTGGGTCGGCGCAGCTACCGCCAAAGGCGGCTGCTTGATGCCGCGCGCCTGCTTCCGGTAATCGGGTTGGTGCTATGGCTGGTGCCTTTGATCTGGCCGCGCGCCGGTGCGCAGGGCGCGATCGCAACTTCGAGCGCAACGCTGTATATCTTTGTCATCTGGTATATCCTCATCATGTTGGGGATCTTTCTTGCGTTCCGCATGGCACCGGGCGACAGCGATGATTTGTCTGATAGCGGCGGTGACGCGGAGGGGGGGCAAAGCCGCAATGATCCGGTTGACACCCCTCAATCAGGCCTGCCAGCACAGGGGCAGGAAAAACGCGTGCGCGGGCGAAAGTGATGGGGCAGCTCAATCTACTTGTCTTTGTTTCGTTGGCCTATGTAATCGGGCTGTTCGCCGTCGCCTTTGCCGCCGAGCGCGCGGCGCGAACGGGCCGGATCAAATGGCTGCGCGCCCCCCTTGTCTATACTCTTTCGCTTTCGGTCTATTGCACGGCTTGGACCTTTTATGGCGCGGTGGGCTTTGCCGTGCGCTCGGGCTTGGAATACGTCACTATTTACCTCGGCCCTTCGCTGGTGATGCTGGGTTGGTGGTGGATCGTGCGCAAGCTGGTGCGCATTGCGCGCACGCAGCGCATCACCTCCATTGCCGATCTTGTGTCCTCGCGGTTTGGCAAATCCAATCTGCTCGCCGTCGGTGTGACAATTCTAGCGGTTGTCGGTACGACGCCCTATATCGCGCTGCAATTGCAATCGGTTACCCAATCCTTCAGTGTCTTTGCCGAAGCTTCAGATGGAGATTTCGATCAATCCAGCCAATCTGCAGCGGCCCTTTGGATTGCTATTGTCCTTGCGTTTTTCACCATTTTGTTCGGCACCCGAAAACTTGATGTGAACGAGCGCCACGACGGGGTGGTGATGGCCATTGCCGTCGAAGCCGTCGTCAAGCTGATAGCGCTTCTGGCCGTCGGCGTTTTCGTGGTTTGGGGCCTGTCGGGCGGCATCGGGCCAATGATGGAAAAGATCGATGCCTCCGAGATTGGTACATGGGATGTGAACGCCGGGCGTTGGGCTGGGCTGACGTTTCTTGCTGCTGCGGCCTTCCTGTGTTTGCCGCGCATGTTTCATGTTATGGTCGTTGAAAACGAGAGCGAGCGCCATCTGCGCATGGCATCATGGGCCTTCCCTGCGTATCTGATGTTGATGAGCCTGTTCGTCGTGCCAATTGCAGTGACAGGACTTGATCTGCTGCCTGCAAACTCCAATCCGGACATGTTCGTGCTGACCATTCCGCTTAGCCAAGGGCAAAGCGGGCTGGCGATGCTGTCCTTTCTGGGTGGTTTGTCGTCCGCCACGTCGATGGTGATTGTTGCATCGATCGCCCTGTCCACGATGGTGTCCAATCATATTGTCATGCCGGTCTGGCTCTCTGCGACGGGCAACGGGGCTTCTGTGTCCGGCGATGTCAGGCACGTCATTTTGCTTTCGCGGCGCATTGCAATCGCGGCGATCGTCATGCTCGCCTATCTGTATTATCAATTCTCCGGCGGTGGCTCTGCGCTTGCTGCGATCGGGCTGGTGTCCTTTGTCGGGCTTGCCCAGATATTGCCCATCATGATCGGGGGTATTTTCTGGCGCGGCGCGACGCGCATCGGTGCGCTTGGCGGGCTAAGCGCTGGCTTTTTCATTTGGGGATATACGCTGTTCCTGCCCAGCTTCGGGGAGGGTATGATCTTTTCAGCCGAGGTCCTAACGCAGGGGCCTTTCGGGATGTCCTGGCTTGCCCCCCAAGCTCTTTTCGGGATCGAAGGGCTTGATCCGATCCTGCATTGCCTTTTGTGGAGCATGCTCTTGAACACTGCCGCCTTCTGTGCGCTCTCGCTGGTGAGTTTCCCGAGGCCGCTGGAACGCTTGCAGGGCGCGCAATTCGTCAATGTCTTTCAACACGGCGGAAGCGCGCGCAGCTGGTCCAGCACACTGGCGCAATCCGAAGATCTGATGATCATGGCGCAGCGCATCTTGGGTGCCATCGAAGCACAATCGCTGTTTCGGCGCGAAGCAGCGGTTCAAGGCATTGCCGGACTGGTGCCGCAACCGACCCCCGCCTTTCTGGATGTGCTGGAGCGCGAGCTGTCCGGTTCTGTCGGCGCGGCGACGGCGCATGCGATGGTCGGGCAAATCGTGGGCGGCGCCTCGGTTTCTGTCGACGATCTGCTGGCCGTTGCGGATGAAAGCGCCCAGATGCTCGAGTATTCCAATAAATTGGAAATGCAATCGGCCGAGCTGCAACGAACCGCTGGCCAATTGCGCCGCGCGAACGACAAGCTTACCCAGATATCAGTGCAAAAAGATGGCTTTCTAAGCCAGATCAGTCACGAACTGCGCACGCCCATGACATCAATCCGCGCGTTCTCTGAGATTTTGCGTGATAGCGATGATATGGAGCCGAAAGACAAGGCGCGCTATGCGGGGATCATTCATTCGGAAACGCTTCGCCTGACACGTTTGCTTGATGATCTGCTGGACTTGGCGGTTCTTGAGGACGGGCGCGTGTCTTTGAATGTGACGCTTAGACCTCTGAGCGAAGTGATTGATGCGGCTATCGACTCTGCCGGGGTGCTGGGGCAGGATACGCTTAGGATAAAGCGGCGTGCACCGCGCGAGGACGTGTTGGTGCGCACGGATGTAGATCGACTTGCACAGGTATTCATCAACCTTGTGTCCAATACGCTGAAATATTGCGATGCGCCCGAGCCGGAACTGAACATTCGCGTCTATCGCCTTGATGGGCAAATCACGGTTGATTTCGTGGACAATGGCAGCGCGATTGATCCAAAGATGCGCGATGTGATCTTTGAGAAGTTTTCGCGCGTGGGCGAAACCAAGGCCGGAGGCGCGGGGCTCGGCCTTGCGATCTGCCGCGAGATCATGGCCCGGCTCGAGGGGGATATCATCTATTTGCCGGGGCAGGGCAGCTGCGCATTTCGCGTGCAGTTTCCGGCAGAATTGTCGCTGAAAACTGAAAACGTGTAAGGCTTTGGTAAGACTTGGCGGCTAGACCTTCACGGGTTGAGAGAGACAGGCAAGCGCATAGAACGTGCGTTTTGTAGCGTGTTGGAGGCTGGGCAATCAAACCCGATTCGAATGTACTTCGGCGCAAATTGCGCAGCGAACAGGTTGGGGCGGAGCAAAAAGCCGTTTCTCCGGTGAAAGCTGCACGCATAAGCCTTGCACGTGCAGCGGATCAGGCCTTTAAACTTGCGCTTCGCGTCGGGGCGATACGTCAAAGCCGCCTTGATCTGTCTGAAGTGGTCGATCAAATCCACGACGACTGGGCCTTGTTTCCCTTGCTTCACGATGATGGCTCGGTCGGTGTGATCTGCATCGATCCGCCCTGCAACATCGCTTTTGTAGAGCAGCAGACCCTTGGTAGGGTCGCCAAAAAGGAAGCAATGGTGCGCAAACTGACGCGTACCGACAAGGCACTGTCGATGGCCTTTCTGGACCGCTTTATGCGCTTGTTTGATGATGCGCTTGTTGATGCGCCGACCGCTTACTGGACACGCGGCTATCGCACGCAGGATGCGGTGGAAACGCGGCATTTGATGGTTCTGTTACTCGATGCGAGCGAATATCGCGGGTTTGAAATGACCTGTGAAATTGTCGATGTCGCGCGTACGGGTGCGATCCGGTTTTTCCTGCCGATAAAAGATCCAGTGCGCGAAAGTGTGCCACGTGCAGGTAAAATGGCCAAGCTGGAACCAGATCGGGCGAGCCCGAAGCTACGCAGCGCGGCCCTCGCGGCGCGCGTGGAAATGGATGCGATCATGTGCAAAATCACCATGCCGCTTTCACAACTGAGTACGCTAAAGTTGGGGCAACTGGTGCCTTTGCCTCAAAATGCGGCGCAACAAGCGCGGTTACAGGACAAGCTTGGGAAAACGTCCTTGCCTGTCAGCCTTGGACAATTGCACGGCATGCGTGCGGTGCGCCTTGCGCCAAACTTGCCTGATCAAACACAGGTGGAAAATGGGCACGGCGTAATTACCGCTCCACCAAAGGACGCAGTCGCTGCAAGTGCACCGCAACATAAGCCTCACCCCGGCGAGGCCGTGCAAACGCCAGCCGAGCCAATGAATGAGCTGGACGCGCTGCTGGACGCCGATAAGGCCTAGAGGCTGGCGCGCGGTAAAGCGCACCATGAAACCGTGGCTAATCGTGTGGTTTTCAGGAACCGCTGGGTTATTCGGCCAAAGCGCTGCGCATGCCCGACAGATCGTAGCCCGCTTTCGCCGCTTGCTCCAGAATCGCATCTGCGCCTTGAACACCCGATTGCGAGAGCGCCCAAATCACGCAGGAGCGCGTGCCGGACGCGCAATAGGCCAGCACAGGCCCACCGGCATCGGCGATGATGCTGCTTTGGCGTGCAATATTTTCGGGCGTCATTGTTTGATGGGTCAAGGGCAGAATTTCAAATCTCAAGCCCGCGTCCGCAGCCGCTTTGGCCAGCGTATCAGCGTGCAATTGCGGTGGATTTTCTGCGTCGGGGCGATTGCATATCACGGCTTTGAAGCCGGCAGCTGCGATTTCGGGAAAGTCTGCGGGATCGATCTGCGGCGAGACGGCGTAAGTCGGGGTGATTGCTCGGATATCCATAGGGTGTCTTTACTCTGCGTTGGGGCTTTGGTCCAGCGGCGGCGCGGAGCCGCGCGCGGTTGTTCAAGAAAATATATGCGACTTGAGATGTATCAAGGCAACCTTTTGTTAACCTGCTTATCGTTAATCTTGAGGGAAATAGGAGGATGTCATGCAAAACGCATTGAACAAACAAGAACTGGATATCTTGCAAATGAGAATCGAAGCGAGCCCGAAGGAGGCGCGCGCAGGTCTGGAGGCGCAGCTTGAAGCGCTGCGACGCGCGCTTGAGCAGAGCACGCCGGCGCGTAGCTACAGCAAGGCAGATCGCGACGCGGAAATCGAAGCCCTATTCGACAACATGCCGGTTTAGAGCCCGCTAGAAAAACCTGCCTGAGGCTTGCGGCGTGCGTCATTTACTGTGATTAAAACGCAAACCAAACGGGAGAAAAACATGGCAGGTGCACGCCCCGAGCAAGCGGCTTTGAGCCGCGAGACGGATATGAGCAAGACCGCGGACACGCGCGCGGTGATCGAGGGAATGGTTGATGGTCTGAACGATCATCGCATCGACGATATAGGCAGTTTCTTTGCCGAGAGTTTTCGCTGGTTCGGTAATTTCGGCTGCGGCACAAAGACGGGTTTGCGCGAATTTCAGGACAATTGGCAACGCCCGTTTCAGGCGGCGTTTTCCGACAAGGTCTGCATCGACGAGGCGCGCCTCTACATGGGCGAGTGGGCCGCAGCTTTCGGACGCCAAGAGGCCACGCATTCCGGTGAATTCATGGGAGTTGCGCCAACGGGCAAGAAAGTCGAAATCCGCTATATGGATTTCTGGAAAGTGGTTGATGGCAAGATTGTCGACAACTACGTGATGGTCGATTTTCCACATGTTCTGGCGCAGCTCGGGGTGGATGTGTTCAAGGGCGAGGGCTGGGAAGCATTTGATCGCGGCGAGCGCGATGCGCCGCGCCCTGCCTAACGCTTAGCGGGTCAGCTCTTTCATGCCGCGCTCCAGACCCGAAAGGGTCATGGGTACCATTTGATCGTCGAAAATCTGGCTGATCATCTTGATCGAATGGGTGTAGCCCCAGTGCTTTTCGGGCAGGGGGTTGATCCACAGATTGCTCTTCCACTGCTCCCGGGCGCGGCGCAACCATGTCTCGCCGCTCTCGGGGTTATAATGCTCGTTCGCGCCGCCGACATAGGCGATTTCATACGGGCTCATCGAGGCATCGCCGACGAAAATACATTTGTAATCAGAGCCATAGGTGCGCAACACCTCATGGGTCGGGATTTGCGCCTCCCAGCGGCGGCGATTGTCGCGCCACAGCCCCTCGTAGAGGCAATTGTGGAAATAGAAGTATTCCAGATGCTTGGACTCGGCGCGCGCGGCTGAGAATAGCTCCTCGACGACTTTGATATGCGGATCCATCGAACCGCCCACATCGAGGAAAAGCAAAACCTTGACCGCATTGCGCCGCTCGGGGCGAGTTTTGACGTCGAGATAGCCTTGTTCGGCGGTGGCGCGAATGGTGCCGTTCAGATCAAGCTCTTCGGTGGCACCGTCGCGCGCCCAGCGGCGCAAGCGTTTCAGCGCAACTTTGATGTTGCGCGTCCCAAGCTCGACACTGTCGTCAAGGTTCTTGAACTCGCGCTTGTCCCAGACCTTGACCGCACGTTGATGGCGGCTCTCGTTTTGGCCGATGCGGATGCCTTCGGGATTGTAGCCATAGGCCCCGAAAGGTGAGGTGCCGCCGGTGCCGATCCATTTATTGCCGCCCTGATGGCGTCCTTCTTGTTCTTTCAAGCGCTCTTTCAGCGTCTCCATCAGTTTTTCAAAGCCGCCAAGCGCCTCTATTTCGGCTTTTTCTTCTTCGCTGAGATGTTTTTCGACCATTTTGCGCAGCCACTCTTCGGGCAACTCGACCGCGCTTAGCATTTCTTCGGTGCTGATCGCCTCGAGGCCTTTGAATGTCGCGGAAAAGGCGCGGTCGAACTTGTCGATGTTGCGCTCGTCTTTGACCATCGAAGTGCGCGCTAGGTAGTAGAACGCTTCGATATCATAGGTCGCAAGGCCGCGTTTGACCCCCTCCAGAAAGGATAGGAATTCGCGCAACGACACCGGAAGGCCGCTGCTGCGCAGGTTGTCGAAGAACGGCAGGAACATCCCCTAGACCGCCATGCGGTGCACGATCAACGTAAGGATGAAGCCGATCAGCGCAAAGGCGATGGCATGGCCGACTGCAAATTGGGCGATATCCGCCCAGTTGCCGCCGCGTTTTTTGGCGCGAAACGCACCGAGCACTGCACCTAGCAGCCCTGCGATAGTGAAGATCATTTGCTACCCACGTCCTCTTTTCAGCGGGCTGAGCGAAGAGATCTCTCGCAATTTGGCCCGCACTGCCCAGTCTGGGCCAAACCCGTATCGCGCCCATCCAAGACTGTCCATACGAATGGTGCGCGCTTCGGAAGAACGGCCGACCAGATCAAGCGCTTCCGCGCGTTGCAGCATGAGTGTCGAGAGCAAGGCTGCGTTTTCGTAACGTGCGGCTGTGTCCAGATGCGGTCCTATTTGCTGAAGTGCAGAGGTGCCGTCGCCCTCAGCAATATAGAACGAGGCCAATTGCGATGCGGCGTATGCGGCATGCAGGCGTGTCGAGGGGTTTTGCCCATATAGACGGGCAGCGATAGCAAAATGTTCGCGCGCCGATTTCAGATCAACCGACATATTGAGGCGGCCCATGGCATAGTGGCTAAAGGCGCGGCGATGATCGTTCCAGCCCATAGCGACGGCTATCTGCATGGCTTCTTTTGCCGCGCCAAGGCGTTCTTGCTGGCTGGCACCGGGGCCAAGTGCGCGCTGGATCGAGTTGATCCAAGTGCGCGGCGTGCGCGTCAGGCGTTGCGGGGCATATTGTGCACCGCGCGGATTGATGCGGGCGAGGATGCCGCCGATCCGGCTGGCAACTTCGTTTTTGTTCATACCATTGCGCAGGGACGGATCGTAGTAGGCGCGCAATATCAGCATATCAAAGCCGGTCAGGACCGTATGAACATTATCATCGTTGAAAACAGAATCGGGCAGGCGATAGAGATCGTTCAAAGGTCCGAGCGCCTGTGCGAGTTCTTCATGCAGGCAATCGCGCACTTCTTGCGGGCTGGCGTCATTGGGCAGAAAAATAGACAGGCGTTTGCGCTCGGTCAGGCTGGTCCAGTTCACCAGCGATGTGCGCCGCGCGAGGCGATATTGCGCAAGGCTGGAGACGTTGGGCGCAACGAAACAGGCGGCCTGTGGCAACAGCTGGCGGATTTCGTTACGCGATACGGCCTCGATCGTTATGTTTGCGTTCTCTGCCTGGTTCTGGCGAATATCTATGCGCGCTTCCGTGCGCAGACGGTGCAGCAGGCGGTTTAGATCGCTGCCAAGGCCGGAGGAGGGATTGCCGGTGACACGCACCGTGATCGGCCCTTCAAAGCGTGTGAGCATCGGCAAGCTGCGACCGCTTTCCAGATTGAAGCTGAGTTCAAGAAAGTCGCGGGCAATATCGGTATTGGCTCGCACTGACGGCGTCGGTTGCGGCGCGTTGAATACTTTGACAGCAGGCATGCTGCTCCCTGCCGGCTCGGTCTGGGCCCGAGAGGGCATATCGGCTGGCGTTACGGGCACACATCCGGACAGGGCCAGATAGAAAGGCAATAAAAATCGGCGCATTTTGGTCTTCAAACCCCGTCTCTTCCGCAGATCGGCGCGGATAGTGGATGTGTGTGAAAACACCCAGTTGCAAAGGCACCCGTTGGGGCGGTGATCGACCTAAATGAAAAAGTACGCGCAGGCATGTCGCATCGAGCAAACGTCGGTGTGCAATCCAAACGAAAGTTCGGGGTTATTGCCTGCAAGTCTCTACTCCCTGTCACTCATTAAGGTCTGATCAGTTTGATCCATCAGCCTGTCGGGTTTAAGAAAACAACGTGGCAATATTAAGAAACTGCCTCGGGGACAGTAACCCGATACAATTTCAAGGTGTTATAGGAGATTGTTCACGTTTAGGAATTTGTTGCGGGCCTGCCACCTAGATGTAGCGGAAGGGGCAGGCCGTGCGCATATAAAGACGCATATTTTTTGCCGGCGTGATCGCCTAGCCGCGCCGGGCCATGAAGGCGAGCCGCTCAAATAAGTGCACATCTTGTTCGTTTTTCAAAAGTGCGCCATGCAACTTAGGCAAGGCACTCGCTCCGTCACGTTTGAGATCTTCCGGGCTTAGGTCTTCGGCCAGCAGCAATTTTAACCAATCGAGAACTTCGGACGTTGAGGGCTTTTTCTTGAGGCCCTGCTGCTCGCGAATGTCATAGAACTGGGTCAAAGCCGTGCTGAGCAAGGCCTCTTTGATCCCCGGGTGATGCACTTCGACAATCTTGCGCATGGTCTCGGGATCGGGAAAGCGGATGTAGTGAAAGAAGCAGCGGCGCAGAAACGCATCGGGCAACTCTTTTTCATTGTTGGACGTGATAATCACGATGGGTCGGTTTTCGGCACGGATCGTCGCGCCGGTCTCATAGACGTAGAACTCCATCCGGTCGAGTTCCTGCAGCAGATCATTGGGGAATTCGATATCCGCCTTGTCGATTTCATCAATCAAGAGAACGACCTTTTCACCCGCTTCAAAGGCCTCCCACAACTTGCCCTTGCGGATATAGTTTGCCACATCATGAACACGTTCCTCGCCAAGTTGACTGTCGCGCAGGCGGCTGACGGCGTCGTACTCGTAAAGACCTTGCTGGGCCTTGGTTGTGGATTTGATATTCCACTCGATCATACGTAGGCCAAGGCCGCTGGCGATCTGGCGCGCCAGATCGGTTTTGCCCGTGCCCGGCTCGCCTTTTACCAGGAGGGGGCGCTCCAGAGTGACTGCCGCATTTACCGCAATGGTCAGATCGTCGGTCGCGACATAGTCCTGCGTTCCAGTGAATTTCATCATAATTCCCGTCAAATGGTGTATCTTTTCCGGACCTTATCCCGAGGTGTTTTTCACCGCAACGCACCTTTATTCAGTAGTGACAACCTTAGTGCATTGGGGTAAGTCGCCCGTAGGGATGCCATATACCAAAGGATATTTTTCATGGAAGATGGCTTTAAAGAGGGAGCGGACATGAAATCTGAGATTTTTCTGCCCGAAGATTACCGACCGGCCGAAGACGAGCCGTTTATGAATGAACGCCAGACAGAGTATTTTCGCAAAAAGCTTACCGATTGGCGCGACGAGTTGCTCTCTGACGGGCGCGACACGATCGAAACCTTGCAGGACGGCACACGCAATATTCCTGACGTGATCGACCGCTCTAGCGAAGAAACCGATCGCTCGCTTGAATTGCGCACCCGGGATCGCCAGCGTAAGCTTGTAGCGAAGATCGACGGCGCGCTGCGCCGTATCGACGAGGGCGAGTTCGGATATTGCAGTGTCACCGGCGATCCGATTTCGCTTAAGCGGCTTGATGCACGTCCGATCGCGATGATGAGCCTCGAAGCGCAAGAGCGCCACGAGCGCCGCGAGAAAGTCCACCGCGACGACTAGAGTATTGCTCTTCTCAAAGAAAATTTTACGCCGGGGCTTTCGCTCCGGCGTTTTTCTTTGCAAAGGAGGCCTATGATAACAGACATGCAAATCAGTGTGGTGGGCGGCGGCGTTGCGGGGCTGGCAGCGGCAAGTGCGCTTGCGCAGCGCGGTGCGAAGGTGACGCTGTTCGAGCAGGCCGAAGCGATTAGCGAAGTGGGCGCGGGCCTACAAATCAGCCCTAACGGGCTGTGCGTGCTGCGCGCCTTGGGGCTTGGGGGCGCGCTTGCTGCCTGTTCGTCTCGCGGCCAAGCGGTGAGCCTGCGCCGCGCCGAGAGCGATTTCGAGGTCGCGCGCCTTGATTTGACGCGGATGAGCGCGGCGCAAAGCTATCATTTTGTGCACCGCGCCGATTTGATCGATTTGCTGCACGGCGCAGCCAAGGCGGCAGGGGTGCAGATACGCCTGCTGCAGCAAGTTACCGCGATCGAGCCGGGCCCGCCGGCACATATCCATTTCAAGACCGGCGCCAGCCACTCAAGCGCGCTGGTGATTGATGCGGGTGGCTTGCACAGCAAACTGCGCGCACCGCTGAACGGCGAGAGCGCGCCGATGTTCACAGGGCAGGTGGCCTGGCGGGCGTTGATCCCCAACGCGACCGGGCGCGAGGGCGATGTACAGGTGCATATGGCACCGGGCCGTCATATTGTCAGCTATCCTTTGCGCGGCGGCGCGATGATCAACCTTGTCGCGGTACAGGAACGTGCGCTTTGGGCCGCCGAGGGCTGGTCGCAGCGCGATGACCCCGCCAATTTGCGTGCTGCGTTCAGTGGCGCCGCACCCGCGGTTCAGGCAATGCTCGATCAAGTCGAGGACGTGCATCTTTGGGGGCTGTTCCGCCATCCCGTCGCGACCAACTGGCACGGGAAAAGCTGCGCGCTGATCGGGGACGCCGCTCATCCTACGTTGCCGTTTCTTGCACAGGGCGCAAATATGGCGCTCGAGGATGCTTGGGCGCTTTGCATTTCCTTGCAGCGCGATGGCCCACTGGCGCAGCGCCTCGCGCTTTACCAAACGCATCGCCACGCGCGCGCGCGCCGCGTGATCGAGGCGGCCAACGGTAATGCCTGGCGCTATCATCTGCGCCGTGGCCCGCTTCGCCTTGCTGCGCATGCCGCACTGGGGCTGGGCAGCCGCATCGCACCGGGGCTGATGATGCGCCAGTTCGACTGGCTCTATGGCTATGACATCACATCTGCGTTGCCCGAAAAATAGCGGTTCCGCGCGCGCGCGTCACAAGCTATAGTGGTGCAGCAGAAAAGCGGCGGAAAAGCCCGATGATCAGAGCAGTACTTCTTTCACTCGCCCTCACATTGGGCGCAGACGGTATTCTGGGCGCAAGCGGCGCCGCGCAGGCTCAAACTCAGAGCTTCAGTGCACTTGCGCGCCTTGACGGGGACGCCAGCCGGATCACCACCAAAGGCGGTGCTTATCAGCTTGATCTTGTTCTGACCCAAGGCGTGCCCTACCGCGTTTACACCCTTAGCGATCCTGCGCGCCTCGTGCTGGATTTTCGCGAAGTTGATTTTGCCGGAACCGATCCCAAGCGGCTGATGCGGTTGGCAAATGCCAAAGGGCTGCGCTTTGGCGCTGTGCGCCCGGGCTGGTCGCGCCTCGTACTTGATTTACCCAGCCCTCAGGTGGTTGATTTCGCCGCACTTAGCGTGGACGCGAGTGCAGGGCGCGCGCGCCTCAGTGTGTCGTTGCTCCCGGCGAGCGCTAGTGAATTTGCCGCCCGCTCGGGCGCACCGCGCGATGCGGATTGGGCGCGGCTCGATGCGGTGCAAAGCCCGCCGGTCACGAAATCCAACGATGGGCAGATCGTCGTCGTGCTGGATCCCGGCCATGGCGGCATTGATCCCGGTGCTTCCGGCGCGGGGGGAATCACCGAGGCCGAGTTGATGCTGGTGCTGGCGCAAGAAGTACGCGATGCGCTGCTGCGCTCGGGTGATTTAGATGTGGTTTTGACGCGCGACGGAGATATCTTCGTCTCTCTCGAGCGGCGCGTGCAGATCGCGCGTGAAGCGGGGGCGGATCTGTTCGTGTCCTTTCACGCAGACGCACTGGCAAGCGGCAAGGCCAATGGCGCGGCGGTCTATACACTATCCGAAGACGCCTCCGATGCGGCCTCTGCGGCGTTGGCGGAGCGGCACAATCGCACCGATCTATTGGCGGGCGTCGATTTGTCGGGGCAGGACGATGAAATCGCGTCCATCCTCATGGAGCTTGCGCGCCTCGAGAACAAGCCGCGCTCCGAAGCGCTGGCGCGCGGCATCATTCTCGGCATCAACACCGAAGTCGGGCACACTTATAAACGCCCGATCCAGTCGGCCGGGTTTTCCGTGCTCAAGGCGGCGGATATTCCCTCGGTTCTGATCGAGGTCGGATTTTTGTCGAGCAAGGATGATCTGAGCAAGCTGACCGATCCCGATTGGCGCGGAAAAATGGTGACGGGTATTCATAACGGGATTCACGCATGGCTTATGAGCGACGCTGCCGATGCGCAGCTGAGACGAAAATGAAAAGAGCAAAGTGGCCATTGGTGAAATGCGCTGAAAACTGCTGATCCGGCCTTGGGTTGTGTTTTGACCATTGGGCAACTTGCACGTATAGAGAATACATAAAAACGGGGGCCTGCGCGTGCTCAGAGCAATATTATCATTTTTCGGTTCCATCTTTTCAATGTTGACTATGGGCATCATGATGGTCGCTTTGACCATCGGTGCGATTTTCTGGATGTATGGGCGTGATTTGCCGAGCCACGAAAGTCTCGCGCAGTACAAGCCGCCGACGATTTCGCGCATCTATTCGGGCGAGGGGCAGATCATCGATGAATTCGCCAAAGAACGCCGTTTGTTTGCGCCGGCCAATGAAATTCCCGACCTTCTGAAACAGGCGTTGATTTCGGCCGAAGACAAGAATTTCTACACACATGCGGGATATGATACGCGCGGCATGGCCTCTGCGCTGCGCGACGCGGTTGTCTCGCGCGGTGAAAATGTGCGCGGTGCCTCGACAATCACGCAGCAGGTGATGAAAAACTTCCTCCTCGATGGCTCGCGCCGCGCAGAGCGCAAGATCAAGGAAATCATCCTCGCCACGCGGATCGAGGAAACCCTGAGCAAAGAGCAAATTCTGGAGCTTTACATGAACGAGATATTTCTCGGGCAGAACAGCTTTGGCTTTGCCGCCGCCTCGCAGACCTATTTCAACAAAACCATGGGCGAACTTGCACCCCATGAGGCGGCGTTTCTTGCCTCTATGCCCAAAGCGCCCAGCGATTTTCATCCCGTGCGCCGCAAGGAGCGGCTGAAACAGCGCCGCGATTTCGTGCTCAAGGAAATGAAGGAGAACGGCTATATCACCCAAGCCGTGTTCGAGAGCGAAGTGGCGCAGCCTTTGCGCTCAGTGCAGAATGGTGATTTCGAGAGCTTCAAATCGGCGCTGCCGCCGCGCGATTATTTCACCGATGAAATCCGCCGCCAGTTAAGCCGCGACTTTGGCGAGGGCGAGTTTTTCACTGGCGGGCTGACCGTGCGCGCGACGATCGATCCTGAAATGCAGGCGGAAGCGGCCAATGCGCTGCGCCGCGGCCTTGAGCGTTATGACCGTGCGCAGGGCATTTGGCGCGGCACTGGCAAGAGCATTCCTGCGGAAAACCTTGGCTCTGAAGTGGCATGGCGTGCGGCCTTGGGCGACGTGCGCGTCGCGCGTGATATCGATCTTGAAAACCAGTGGCATCCTGCGGTCGTGCTTGAAGTCGGCTCGAACGAGGCGCGCCTCGGGATCGAGGGCGTGGAGAATGATGAAGACGGGCACTGGGTGCCTGCCAAGGACGTGCAATGGGCGCGCAAACGCTTGAGCGATGGCAAACTGGGGCGCAAGGCGCGCGTCGCGGGCGATCTGCTCGCCGTGGGCGAGGTGGTGCATGTTCGCAAGATGACAGAAGACGCTTCGGGTGATTTTGTTCGCTGGACCTTGCGCCAAGTACCTGAAGTGCAAGGCGGATTCATGGCGATGGATGTCAATTCAGGCCGCGTTATCGCGATACAGGGTGGTTTTTCCTACCAGCATTCGGTGTTCAACCGCGCCACGCAAGCGCAGCGCCAGCCCGGCTCCAGCTTTAAACCTTTTGTTTACGCCTCTGCGCTAGACAGCGGCTATACGCCTGCGACGGTCGTCGTGGACGCGCCGATCGAAATCAATACGCCGCAAGGATTGTGGCGTCCCAGGAACGCATCGAACACGTTTTACGGCCCCACGCCCCTGCGCACGGGGATCGAGCGGTCGCGCAACCTGATGACCATTCGCCTCGCGCAAGAGGTGGGGATGGACGTGGTCGGAAACTACGCCGAGAAATTTGGCGTCTATGATGACGGCTCGTTCCTGCGGGTTCTGGCCAATTCGCTTGGATCGCAGGAAACCACGCTGTTCAAGATGGTCGCGGCCTATGCGATGTTCGCCAATGGCGGCGAGCGGGTGGAACCGACCTTGGTGGATCGTGTGCAGGACCGCTATGGCAAGACGGTTTATAAGCATGATCCGCGCATTTGTACGGATTGCTCGGATCCCGCGATCGCGCCGACGCGCAGTCCGCGTATTGTCTCGGACCGCGAACGGGTGATGAACGCGGTGACGGCCTATCAGCTGACGTCCATGATGCGCGGCGTCGTGGAGCGCGGCACCGCGTCCAAGACTGTGAGCCTCGGAGTGCCGACGGCGGGCAAGACAGGCACAACCAATGACGCGAAAGACGTGTGGTTCGTGGGCTTTACCAACCGCATCGTTGCGGGTTGCTACATCGGCTATGACACGCCGCGCTCCATGGGGCGCGGTGCGTCGGGCGGCGGTATGTGTGGACCTGTGTTCAACCAGTTCATGAAAAAGGCGACCGAAAAATACGGGGCGAGCGACTTTAGCGTGCCCGAAGGGTGCCAGTTCATCAAGATCGACCGCTTTACAGGCGCGCGCCTATCGGACGAGGCCTCTGGCGACAATGTTGTAAACGAGTGTTTCCGCGAGGGCGAAGAGCCGATTTTCGGTCTGTCCTTTGATGGTGGTTTCGCCATGGGCAGCAACCTCAGCCTGATCCGCCCTGACGGGCTGGTCGCCCGCGAGGTGACCACGTCGACCGGCAAAAAGGCGGTGGTGGGTCCAAGGGCGAACTTTGGAACGCTTAGTTCCGGCGGTCTTTACTAGAGGCGCGCGTTGCCTTGGCAAGATGAAGGCGCGCGCGGCCCTTGTGGGCGCCATTGCGCTGGTTTATCACGCGTGGGTAAGCCATTGAGACGGATATCCCATGCGCGCAGATGCCCAGAATACAGTCGAAGAGATCGAAAAATCGCTAGAGTTGCTGCGCCAGCGCCTCGATTGGGAAACGGCCACGTTCCGCCTTGAAGAATTCAACGCGCGCGTTGAGGATCCCGACCTTTGGAACGACCCCGAAGCGGCGCAAAAGCTGATGCAGGAACGGCAGATGCTGGTCGATGCGATGGGTGTTTACACTTCGATCAAGCAAGAGTTGTCCGATCATGTCGAGATGATCGAGATGGGCGAAATGGAAGCGGACGACGAAATCGTGAGCGAGGCCGAAGAGGCGCTGAAAGTGCTGGCCAAGCTGGCGGCAGCCAAAGAGCTAGAGGCGCTGCTGGACGGCGAAGCGGATGGCAACGACACGTTTCTCGAGATCAATTCCGGCGCGGGCGGCACGGAAAGCTGCGATTGGGCGTCGATGCTGGCGCGCATGTATGTGCGGTGGGCCGAAAAGCGCGGCTATAAGGTGGAACTTCAATCCGAGAGCGCGGGCGAGGAGGCGGGGATCAAATCCGCCGCCTACAAGATCAGCGGCCTTAACGCCTATGGCTGGTTGAAATCGGAAAGTGGAGTGCATCGCCTCGTGCGGATTTCGCCGTTCGATTCAGCGGCCAAGCGGCATACCTCGTTTACCTCCGTTAAGGTTTACCCAGTGGTAGACGACAACATCGAAATCGAGGTGAACCCCTCGGATATCCGCATCGACACGTACCGCTCTTCGGGGGCGGGTGGGCAGCACGTGAATACCACGGATTCGGCTGTTCGGATCACCCATGCGCCCACTGGGATTGTCGTGACAAGCTCGGAGAAATCGCAACACCAAAACCGTGATATCGCAATGAAAGCGCTGAAGTCGCGGCTGTATCAGATTGAACTCGACAAGCGCTCTGCGCTGGTGAACGAAGTGCATGAGAATGCAGGCGACGCGGGCTGGGGTAATCAAATCCGCTCATACGTGTTGCAGCCCTACCAAATGGTCAAGGATTTGCGCACGAATTATGAGACCTCCGATACCAAGGGTGTGCTTGACGGCGATCTGGACGGGCTGATGGGGGCGACGCTGGCGCTGAATGTGTCGGGCAAAAGCCGCGCGGAGGCGCAGGGCGAGGACTGATCAGCCTTTGGGAGGGGCAGCGCAAGATGACGGATTTGCTTGATCTCAACGCCTGCGCGCTTGCGGCGGGCATTGCCGCTAAACAGATCAGCGCAGAAGATCTGATGCGCGCTTCGCTGGACCGGATCGCCGATGTGAACGGCACAGTAAATGCGGTGGTTTCGCTGCGCGATGAGGCAGAGTGCATGGCACAGGCGCGCGCGGCCGATCAAGGCGCGCCCAAAGGCCCGCTGCACGGACTTCCTATTGCGATCAAGGATTTGGCGGACGTTGAGGGCATACTGACCTCTATGGGATCTCCCATTTTCGCCCATAATATCGCGCCGAAAGATGATCTGATGGTCGCGCGCATAAGAGCTGCAGGCGCGATTGTGATCGGCAAGACCAACACGCCGGAATTCGGCCTTGGCAGCCACACCTTCAATCCCGTGCACGGGCTGACGCGCAATCCCTATGATCCAAGCCGCTCTGCGGGGGGATCGTCGGGCGGGGCAGCGGCGGCGCTTGCGACGGGGATGGTGTCGATCGCGGATGGCTCTGACATGATGGGCAGCCTGCGCAACCCGGGCGCGTGGAACAACGTTTACGGGCTGCGCCCCACCTATGGTCTCGTGCCGCTGGATATGCCGGGCGATATGTTTAGCCACCAGCTTGCCGTGGCTGGGCCGATGGCGCGCACCCCCGAAGATGTGGCGCTGCTGCTCGACGTGCAGGCGGGATTGGACACGCGCCATCCCCATAGCTTTGCGCAGGCCCCGAGCGGTCCGCAAATGGGCGGCGATATCAAGGGTATGCGCTTTGGCTGGCTTGGCGATTGGGGCGGTGCCTATCCGATGGAGGCGGGCGTTCTGGAGACCTGCGAGCGCGCGATCGTACAATTCGGGGCGATGGGCGCGGATGTTGAAAAACTGGAAGCACCGTTTCCGGCGGAGCAAATCTGGCAGGCTTGGGTCGGCCTGCGCGCATGGGCCAATGCGGGCGGCAAGCGCGCGCTTTATGAAAATCCCGAAACGCGTGCGCAGCTCAAAGGTGATGCGATCTGGGAGATCGAGACAGGCATGGCGCTTGGTGCGATGGAAATTCATGCGCTCAGCCTGATCCGCACGCAGTGGTTCACCAGGCTGAACGCGCTCTTTTCCACGTTCGACGCGCTTTTGATGCCAAGCGCGCAGCTTTGGCCGTTTCCCGCCGAATGGGAGAGCCCCAAGCAGATCGCGGGGCGCGAGATGGACACGTATCATCGCTGGATGGAAGTGGTGATTCCCGTCAGTCTTGTTGGTGTGCCCAGCCTCAATATTCCAGCTGGGTTTAGCGCAGAGGGCCTGCCCATGGGGCTGCAAGTCATCGGCGCGCGCCATAGCGACGCCAATTTGCTGCGCATCGGGCAGCGTTGGCATGAGGCAAATGATTTCGCTGCGCGCAAACCCGATCTGAACGCACTGAAGGCTTGAACGGTGCCGCTTTTCCCGCTCTGATAAGAACAGGGAGGGCCGCATGATGCCATTGACGCCAATAGAGGGTGTGCCTGAGTTCGAGCAGGTACGGGGATCCGTTTTCAAAGACGCCTTACGCAAGGGCTGGGCCGATTTTCGCGCCGTGCCCAAATACGGCCTTTTCTTCGCAGCGGTCTATGTGCTGGGCGGTTTGCTCATCGCGTGGATAACTTATGTGACGCATACCACATACTGGCTGGTGTTGGCTGCGATCAGCTTTCCCTTGCTTGGCCCGTTCGCGGCGGTCGGCCTCTACGAGGTGAGCCGGCGGCGCGAGGCGGGGATTGCTATGGATGATCCGGGAATTTTCGGGGTCGTGCTGCAACAAAGCAAACGGCAATTGCCCTCGATCTGCGCGATCATCGTTTTCGTCTTTCTGCTCTGGTTTTTCATCGGTCATATGATCTTCGCGCTGTTTCTGGGTCTGTCGCAAATGACCAATATTCACACCAGTCTAGAGGTTTGGCTTTCCAGCAACGGGGTGATGATGTTGCTGGTGGGCAGCGCGGTCGGGGCCGGTTTCTGCCTTTTGCTGTTCATGATTACGGTCTTCGCATTGCCACTGCTGCTTGAGCGCGAGATCGATTTTGTGACCGCGATGATCACGAGTTTCCAGATGGTGACAGAGAACTTCCTGCCGATGCTGGGCTGGGGCATCTTCATTGCTGCGGTCATGATCCTCTCGATGATTCCCGCGTTTCTTGGCCTGTTGATCACGCTGCCGCTGCTGGGTCATGCCAGCTGGCACCTCTACAGTGCGCTGCGTATCAAGGACGTCTAGCGCTTATTCCTCGCGCCCTGCTGCTTTGAGGCGCGCATGCAGCGCGGGCGCGGCGGGATGTCCTAACTCGAGCGAGAAAATATAGGCGTGGGTGAGGTAAAAGCCCTCGGCCTGCGCATCGCGCGCGCTGTCTGCGGCTTCGCTGTAGAGCGTAACCAGCGCAGGGCGGTCATCGCGCCCGTGCGCCGCGAGCAGACGTGCATCCAGATCGCTCACTGCGCCGCTTGCGCCGTGCTGCGATGGGCCTCGATCTTGCCCGCCACCCAAGCGTGGAAGCAATGGGTCGGACTGTCCATCACCGCAGAGAAACGCCCGCCATCGAAATGCGGCGCGTGGCGGCCTTTTTGCATGCCCTCGACCACGAAAATGTCCTCCTCGAAGACCAGTTTCCACTGTTTCGTATTGGCCGCGCGCATGGCGTCATCGGTTTGCGGTGTCGCGTAATAGAGATGGATGTGCTCGACCGTGCGCGCTTCGGATTCGGGCACGAGAATGATCGCGAACGCATGATCGCGGTGCACCCCAAGCAGCACGTTTGGATAGGCTGTGATATATTCCGCCGCCTCGTTCCATTTTTCGCTCAGGCCTTCGAAGTCCTCGAACACCTCGCCCTGAGTTCCCTTGAGCTGGCGATAGACCAGCGTGCCTTGGCCGGAGAAAGCGTCAGGCTTTTCAATGTGATAGTGATCTTCAAGGCGCGAATAGCTGTTCAGGCCGGGGTGAACCCAAGGCAAATGGTAGCTCTCGCAATAGTTCTCGACGGCGAGCTTCCAGTTGCACTTGACCTCAAGCTGAAACGCGCTGTCCGCGCCGCCGTGATAGAGCGGTTTGTCGAACTCGGCCCAACGCGCGATCAGATCGGCGTTTTCTTCCTCGAAGGGCAGGGCGTTGCCATCGACGTTGATCCAGACCACGTCGCGCCAGATATGGCTGCGCACTTCGATCAGGCCAAGCAGGTTGCGATCAATGCTTTTATGGGTGTTCTGGCCCGGGCCGCCCACATGCGGCGTGCTGACAAGGCGGCCATCGGTGCCATAGCACCAGCTATGATAGGGGCAGCGAATGGCCCCTTCGATCTTGCGCGCTTCTTCGACAAGGATCATCCCGCGGTGGCGGCAAATGTTCTGGAACACGCGCACCGCACCACCCTTGTCGCGCACCATCAACAGCGGCATGCCAAGGAAGGTCATCGGTTTGGCATCGCCTGGCTCGGTCACGTCGGCAGTCACGCCAAGGCCGGCCCATGAGGAAAACAGCACCGCGTGTTTTTCCTCGTTGAAAACTCCGGGATCAATGTAGTGCGCGTTGGGAAGGCCTTGCGCCTCGGCGACAGGGCGGCGCACCGCGGATAGATCAGTGATGTTGGCAGTCATTGCAGCGCACTCCAGATTATTTGGAGAAGGCTAGCGGTATTGTGGATTGTGCGTTTGCCGTTCTGCGACCTCGACTTTTCTCACTGCGACCTAGGCGGGCTATGCAAATGGCACGTCAAGGCGCAGAAGCCGGCGGTGAAACGCGGGAAGATCATTGGCAGAGCAGACCCCCGCAGTGCGGGCCGTATGCAGGATAAGATCGGTCGAGGTGTCGAGGAATTCATATACCATCCGCGCCGCGCGCGCCGTGTTCATACCCTCGTTGACCGTGCGCGCGGCATAGCCATGCCAGAAATTGCGATTGAGCGATGCGACGGGCGAGATGAAGTTGAATGTGTAGGTCATTGCATTGCGCCGCGAAATCATCGCGCCGATACCGTCTTCAAGCCGCAGCGCATAGCCTTTGAATTGGCGCGTATGCCGGTCTTCGGGCAGGCCTTGCTCCATGACGCTCTGGCGCGCTTCGGAGCCTTTGATGAAGGTCCATCCGTCGCGGCGATAGATATAGAGCAGGCCGATAATGAACTGTTCAGGATAGAGAAAGCTCTGACGCGAGAAGCGGTAGAATCCGCTTGGCAACAAGTCTTCCGAGATGGCGGAGTCGTTGATCGCAGTGAACTCCGCGATCTCGGGATGGCTTAGCAAGTCCGGATGCGTCGATTGTATTTCCTCAAGGGGCTGGGTCAGGATGCGGGCGTCTGTGTTGAAGAAACGGCATATGCGGTCAAGCGTGTCAGGGCGCGGGTAACTGTCGCCATTCAGGTAGCGATTATATTGCGCTCGGTTGATATCGATCTGGCGGCAGACTTCGGAAACCGAGGGATGGTTTTTGGTCAACAACTTGAGATTGCGAGAAAAAACGGCGCGGATCGAGAGTGGTCTGCTTTGAAGGTCCATTCCGGCACGTCCTAATGTTTAGTATCTTTATAAATTCAGTAATGTCTTCGTTTACACGTAAATACTCATAAAATTGATACAATTGCGATCGCCTTTGACGCATATGCGATTCAATGTGCAGTATTCTTGTCACAAATTGCTTGCGAACGGTGCGTGAAAATCTGTGGATATCTCTTTTAGCCTCGGCATACTGAATGTGGGACAGAGCGAAAGGTGATCTATGCTTGGAGTTGTAATTTGGAGTGCCGAAGCAGAAAGTAAAGCGATCATTTGGTGTGAAGATCATGGCGAGTTGGCATTCTTTGGTCAAACGCCTCACTCAACCGTAAGCGCAGAGCGTTTCAGGGAGGGGGATTTGATCCAGTTTGATCTGACGGAACTGGATAACCTGCGCTTCGCGCGCAATCCGAAACGGATAGCCCAGCATTATTGTAGTGATCTTGGCTCGGTGCTCGAAAATGCGCGGGCGGTGAAGAATACGATCACCGTTCAAAAGAAAGATCGCACGCAAGGCTGCAACGCTTTGATTGATTTCGATCAAGCCAAGCAAATGCGCGCGTGTAAAATGGGTGCGGCGGCGCGCTGACGCGCCCCCACAAGAGTTGACATCAGGCTCCGCGCGACAGCGCTGCAACGCCTGTGCGTGCTAGCTCTGCAAGGCCGAGCGGACGCATCAGATCGGCAAAGGCGTCGATCTTATCCGTCGGTCCGGTCAGCTCGAACACGAAACTTTCCAAAGTGCTATCCACCACGTTGGCGCGGAAAATATCCGCCAGTCGCAGCGCTTCGACGCGCTTCTCGCCGGTGCCCTCGACTTTGAACAGCGCCAGCTCCCGCTCGACGGAGGGGCCATCGACTGTCAAATCATTGACGCGGTGCACGGGCACGATGCGCCCAAGTTGCGCTTTGATCTGCTCGATCGCCTGCGGCGTGCCAGTGGTGACGACGGTGATCCGGCTGAGCTTGCCGGAATGATCGATCTCCGCCACGGTCAAGCTTTCGATGTTGTAGCCGCGCCCTGCAAACAGGCCGATGACGCGGGCCAGAACGCCTGCTTCGTTGTCGACGATGACAGCAAGCGTGTGGGTTTCCTGAACATCCGAAAAATTGGGGCGCAGGTTATAGGCGGAATGGCTGTTCGCACCTTTTTTGATCTTAAGAGGTGACATCACTTTGTCCTTCTTTGGTCTATAAATACCTTCGGGGGGTGCGGGGGGCAGACAGCCCCCTGCGTTAAACCTGTGCGGGAGCGGGGGCAGACAGCCCCCGCTTGCCTAGCAAATTAGCTTTAAACCAGCACAGAGCCTTTGGCATCGATTGCGCCTTGCGTGTCGGCTTCGCCCATGAGCATCTGGTTATGCGCCTTGCCCGACGGGATCATCGGGAAGCAATTTTCGTGCTTGGTCACCAAGCAGTCGAAAATCACCGGTCCGTCATGAGTGATCATTTCCATGATCGCGTCATCGAGCGTGTCAGGATCAGAGCACAGTATGCCCTTGGCACCAAAGGCTTCCGCCAGCTTTACGAAGTCGGGCAGGGATTCAGACCAGCTCTCGGAGTAGCGCTCGCCGTGCAGCAATTCCTGCCACTGGCGCACCATGCCAAGGCGTTCATTGTTCAGGATAAACTGTTTGACAGGCAGGCGGTACTGCATTGCCGTGCCCATTTCCTGCATGTTCATCAGCCAGCTGGCTTCGCCGGCTACGTTGATCACAAGCGCATCGGGATGTGCCATTTGCACACCAATCGAGGCGGGGAAGCCATAGCCCATCGTGCCAAGCCCGCCCGAGGTCATCCAGCGGTTCGGGTCCTCGAAGTTCAGATATTGCGCCGCCCACATCTGGTGCTGACCCACTTCGGTACAAATGTAGCGGTCATGCTTCTTGGTCAGCGCTTCAAGCCGTGACAGGGCGTATTGCGGTTTGATCACCTTGCCCTTTTGCTCGAACTTCAGACAATCAACGGCGCGCCATTCATTGATCTGACCCCACCATTTCTGGACCGCGCCTGAGTTGGTCTTGCGCCCGCGCGCTTTCCAGACTTTCAGCAGGTCTTCTAGGACATGACCCACGTCGCCGACGATGGGCATATCCACGCGGATCACCTTGTTGATCGAGGATGGATCGATATCGATATGTGCCTTGCGGCTGCCGGGGCTGAACGCGTCGAGCACGCCCGTGATGCGATCGTCAAAGCGCGCACCGATATTGATCATGAGATCACATCCGTGCATCGACATGTTTGCCTCGTAAAGCCCGTGCATGCCCAGCATCCCGAGCCATTTGTCGCCCGATGCAGGATAACAGCCGAGGCCCATCAACGTGGAGGTGATGGGAAAGCCTGTTGCCTCGACCAATTCGCGCAAAAGCTGGGTCGCGGCAGGGCCGGAGTTGATCACGCCGCCGCCGGTGTAAAATATCGGGCGCTCTGCCTTCTCGATCGCCTCCACCAGTTCGGTGATCGTTTCCAGATCTCCCTTCACTTGAGGTTGATAGTGGCCCAGATTGGCCTTGGCCGGCGGGGTGTAGTAATCGGTCGCGAATTGCACGTCCTTGGGGATATCTACCAGAACCGGACCGGGGCGACCTGTGGTCGCGACGTGAAAGGCCTCGTGGATAGTACCAGAGAGCTTGGATGTCTCTTTCACCAGCCAGTTATGTTTGGTGCAAGGGCGGGTGATGCCAACGGTATCGGCTTCCTGAAAGGCGTCGGAGCCGATCATGAAGGTGGGCACCTGACCGGTCAGAACCACGATCGGGATCGAATCCATCAAAGCGTCTGTGAGGCCCGTCACCGCGTTGGTCGCGCCGGGGCCTGAGGTCACAAGACACACGCCGGGCTTGCCCGACGAGCGCGCATAGCCCTCGGCGGCATGCACCGCGCCTTGCTCATGGCGTGCCAGAACGTGACGAATCCCGTTTTGCTGGAAAATCTCATCGTAAATGGGGAGAACAGCGCCACCGGGGTAACCGAAGACTGTGTCGACGCCCTGATCCGCCAGAGCTTGAACCACCATTTTCGCACCGGTCATTTTCTGTGCCATGCGCCTGTCTCCATCTATCTAAAAGGCGTTGTCATTTTGGTCGCATAAAAAAAGCCCCCGTCCAAGTGGCGGGGGCGCATGGTTTCCCTCACGGGTGCCGCTAGCGGCCCATGCGCCTGAAATTCACGATGACGACTAGGTCGATCATTGTTGAGAGCTCCTCTTAGCGTGCGGGGACATTATGTGGCTTGAAACAGAGGGTCAACAGGGGCAATGCAGAAAAAATGTCCGTTGGGGCAGGTTTTTCTTTCCATTTATTGCGCAAAGCGGCGTGGGCTGCGACATAAGTCGGAAAATACACTGCTATCACGCCTGAGCGGGGCATGTTACCAAGCGGCAACGCGGCTTGGGGACTCTTGTGAAACTTGAAGGCAAGCGGATCGTCGTCACTGGCGGTAGTGATGGCATCGGGCGACACATTTGCCTCAAGCTGGCGGAGCAGGGCTGCCATTTGGCCATTTTGGGTCGCGACAAAGCGCGCCTTGGCACCGCGGCAGAGGAGGCGTCGGGCCTTGGCGCGACCAGCGCGCGCAGCTACTGCGTGGATTTCATGGACAGTGCCGGCATCGCCAGCGCCGCGGCCCTGATCATCGCCGATCTGGGCGGCGTGGATATCTTGATTAACAATGCAGGCATCTGGCACAAGGCCGGTCCGCTTGACAGCATCAGCGATGAAATGCTGCACTGCACAGTGCAGACCAATCTTACCGCTGCGATGCAGTTGACGCAAAAGCTATTGCCGAGCCTGCGCGCGCAGGGAGAAGCTGCCATTGTCAACGTAGTTTCCAAATCTGGCGTGCTCGCGCAGGCGGGGCTGTATCAGAGCGGGACGAACACCGGCATGTTCGCCAAAGCGGGAGAAGACGTCCCGAATGATATTTTCACAGAGCCCGGCGATCTGGCGGATGTTGTGATTTTCATGCTCTCGCGCCCTGCGAAGCTCTGGATGCACGATGTACGGATCGAGCTTTGATCAGTAGAATGCAGTGCGGTATATTTCACAGAAATATATCTCCTCTCAAGCGTCCCGCCATGTCCCGCTTTCGATCCCATCGAGACTCCACTCTCCAACGGACCAGCGCACGAGGCGCAGGGTGGGATGGCCGATGGCTGCCGTCATGCGGCGCACTTGGCGGTTGCGCCCCTCGGTGATGGTCAACTCCAACCAGCAGTCGGGCACGGATTTGCGAAAGCGGACTGGCGGATCGCGCTCCCATAGGCTTGGCGCTTCGATGCGGCGCACTTTGGCGGGGCGGGCTTTGCCATCTTTAAGATCGACGCCGGTGCGCAGCACCGACAGGGCGGCGTCATCGGGAATGCGTTCCACCTGCACCAGATAGGTCTTGGGTTTTTTGAACTTAGGATCGGCAATCTGCGCTTGTAAACGCCCATCATCGGTCAGAACCAGCAAGCCTTCGCTGTCGCGATCGAGGCGGCCCGCAGGGTAGACGCCCGGCACATCGACAAACTGCGAGAGCGTGGCGCGCGCGCTGCCGCTCGTGCCTTTGTCGGTAAACTGCGAGAGCACGCCGAAGGGCTTGTTCAGCAAGATGACGCGCCCGCTCACAGGTCCGCTCATAGAAATGCGCCGGTGCCTTGCAGCACGCCGTGCTCCATCGCGTAGCGTGTCAGCCCTGCGGTCGAGGAAATGCCCAGCTTGCGCTTGATGTTCTTGCGGTGGGTTTCCACCGTGCGCACGGAAATATCCAAGGCCGCGGCCACTTCCTTGTTGGAGCGTCCCTTGGCCAGTTGCAGCAGCACCGTCTGCTCGCGACCGGTCAGGGATTCGCGCGCTTCGCAGCCCTCGTCAGGCACGAGCGAACCTTTGGCACCGATGCACAGGTAGCGTTGTCCGCGCATCACCGTGTCGATCGCAGTCTTGATTTCATCCGTGGGCACGTCCTTGAGCACATAGCCCATCGCGCCGTAGCTGAGCGCGGTGGTGATATATTCAGGGCTGTCGTGCATGCTCAGAACTAGAATGCGTGTCTGCGGGCGTTGCTCCAGCAGTAGCTCCATTGCGCTGAGCCCGTTCATGCCGGGCATGTTCAGATCAAGCAGGATCACATCAGGCGCCAGCGCCTCTGCGCGCGCAAGTATGTCTGCACCCGAGGCGCAGGTTGCGACCACGTTGATGTCGTCATAGCTCTCCAGAATGGCCTGAATGCCTTCGGTTACCATGGGGTGATCATCGACGATGGCCACACGAATTGCGCTGTTGCGGATCATGGGCTTGCATCCTCCAGATCGACGCCGGACAGGGATGCGCCGGCTTCTGGCGCCAGCATATGGCTGAGCGGCACGCGCGCTTCAATAGTGGTGCCGCTTTTCGTTGAGGTGACGGACAATGCACCGTCCAGTTGCTCCATGCGTTCTTGCATGTTGCGCAGGCCGATTCCGGCGTTTGGCGCGCTGCGCGCCGCTTTCGCAGGTAGGCCGCGTCCGTTGTCGCAAATCGTGAGCACCGCGCCGCGCCGATCACCGCGTATATGCACGCGCACTTCACTGGCATCTGCGTGCCGCTCGATATTGGTTAGTGCTTCCTGCGCGACGCGGTAGAGCGCGATCTTGGCATCCCCATCAAGGCGGTTGCGAAACACCACCGTATCGAATTCGGTCGCGATCCCTGTGCGCTGGGTGAAATCCTCGCTCAGTGCTTTGAGCGCAGGACCAAGCCCGAGATCATCCAGAACGCCGGGGCGCAAATCACGGCTGATGCGGCGCACTTCCTGAATGGCGCCTGACAGGCTTTCGATGCCTTTGTCCAGCATCGCGGGGGGCTTGCGATTTTCGCTGCCAAGCTGTCGGCGCGTGACGTCCAGCGCATAGCGGATACCCACGAGGATCTGGCTGATACCGTCGTGAAGCTCGCGCGCGACGCGCCCGCGTTCTTCCTCTTGGGCGTCGAACACGCGCTGCGTCAGCGCTTTCAGTTTGGTATCGGCCAAACGCCGCTCGCGCACGTTAAGCATCAGGCCCGAGCCGAAAACCACCAAAAGCGCCGCCAGCGTGATCGCCCCGATATAGATGAAGGTGGCACGCGTGCGCGCTTCGACCTGCGCGCGGCTGGAGGCGACAGTGGCAATGACGTCATCAATAAACACGCCCGTGCCGACCGCCCATTGCCAGCTTGGAAAACTGGTCACAAAGGTGATCATCCGCGCCTCTTCTCCGCTGGAGGGCTTGGGCCAAAGATACGAATGATAGCCCGCGCCCGAGCGTGCGATGGCGATCAGCTCGTCCACTATGGGGGTGCCTTCACTGTCGCTTAGCCCGGACCAATTGCGGTTGATCAGGCGCGTGTCGCGCGGGCTGACCAGATTGGTGCCGTCATACTGATAGACGAAAAAGCTTCCCTCGTCGCCGTAGATCATCGCCGAAAGGATTTGCTTCACCTGCTGCTTGGCGACTTCATCGTCTGGCGGTGCAGAGCCATAAATAAAGTAGAAGCCGTTGCGCGCCTGCGTGACGTAATTGCGCAATTCATCCTTCTTGGCCTCGATCAGGGTTTGCTCGAGCGTGGCAATCTCGCGTTCGGCCAATTGGCGCGATTGATAGGCCACCAGAAGGGAAATCGCCGCCACTGCGAAGATCAGGGGCAAGGTTCCAAGCAGAAACAGCTTTTGCTTGTAGCTCAGAGACGGGGGCGACAGTGCGATCATGGTGCACAGCTAGCGGCGAATCGAGGGCGAATCAAAGCAATTGCGCGACTGCACCTGCGGGTTTAGCGGCGAAATCGGGTCATCTGCGCATGAGGGCACAGCGAATCTGTCAAATAATGCGCCTAAAAGCGCGAATTTATGCGCCTCTACCAAAAACTTGGTATTCCGCTGCGCGCCGCGCCTGCGTAGGGTTCGCCTACTTGAAACGATCCGCGCTGGGAGGGCTGATCTATCTTGCCCTTTTGCGCATCACCACAATTGGGAGGATTCTAAATGGATCGTCGTTCTTTTCTAAAAACATCCGCACTTGGCGGTTCGGCAGCGGCAGCGGCAACGCTTGCGGCACCAGTCTATGCACAAGGCAAGCGCGTTCTGACAATGGTACAGTCCTGGCCCCGCGGCTTCGCGGTTCTGGATGATGCGGCAACGTATTTCCAGGAAATGGTAGGCGCGATGTCCGACGGTCAGCTGACCATCGACAAGAAAGCCCCTGGCGAGCTCGTTGGCGCATTCGAAGTCTTTGACGCAGTGTCCTCCGGTCAGGCAGACCTCTATCACTCGGCGGATTACTATTTCATCGGCCAGCACCCGTCCTACGCCTATTACACGGCGGTTCCGTTCGGTGCGACTGCACAGGAACTGACCAACTGGTATCACCACGGCGGCGGCCACGAGCTGCACTCCGAGCTGGGCGAGATTTTCAACCTCAAGCCTTTCCTTGCTGGTAATTCCGGTTCGCAGTCCGGCGGTTGGTTCCGTAACGAGATCAAATCGGCAGCAGACTTCAACGGTCTGAAATTCCGTATGCCCGGCCTTGGCGGTCAGGTTCTCGGCAAGTTGGGCGCATCGATCCAGAACATTCCAGGCGGCGAACTCTACCAAGCGCTGTCTTCTGGTGCTTTGGACGGTCTCGAGTGGGTTGGCCCGATGGCCGACGAGCGCGCTGGCTTCCAGGAAGTTGCGAAAGTCTACTACGCGGCTGGTTTCCACGAGCCGGGCTCCGGCTTGACGGCGGCGATGAACCTCGACGTGTACAACGATTTGGCTCCTGCGCATCAGGCGATTATCGCCAATGCGGCAATGGCGGCGACGCATTTGCAGCTATCCGAGACGCTGGCGAACAATGGCGCGGCGCTTGCCCGTCTGCAATCGCAAGGCGTGAAGGTTCTGCAATTCTCCGACGACGTCTGGGATGCGTTCGGCGCGGCTTCCAGAGAAGTCATGGACGAGAACATGGGCGACGAAATCTTCGCGAAAACGCGCAAGAGCTTCGAAGATTCCATTGCCGCGTCTTCAGCCTGGATCGACAAGTCGGACGGCTACTACGTCCAACAGCGTAACCGCGTTCTGGGTAACTAAGCCCCTCGCGGCAGATAAAAACGGACGGGCCTCTGCAGTTTGCAGGGGCCTTGCCAATAACGGACCCTTGTAGAGCGAGGCGCAGCAAAAATGCAGCCGCACACAGGGTTCGAAACTGAGATCAAGACTGGGATCAAAATGGGGGACACAGATGGCGGATGAAGCATCTGGCGGAGCACTTGTCGCGATAGGCACGGGTTTGCTCTGGGTTATTCAGAACATTGGCATGGCATTTTACAATTTCGGCTATGCTGTGACGCATCCGGCGTCCTGGCTTGATTGGTCCGATCCTTCTGCCAAGATGAAATTTATCTACTATGGCGGCTCGGTCGAATTCTTTTTCGTCGTGTTTACGGCGTTTCTGGTTTTGACGGCCATCGGCCTTTGGCGCAATTCGGTGATGTGGGGAACTGTTCGCATCCTAGAGGGGTTCGCCAACACCGTTGGACGCTTCTTCGCGTGGGCTGGTCTGCTCATGGTGCTCCAGCAAATCTTGATCGTCTTCATGCAGCGCATTTTTACGCGCCCCGACATTTCCATCGGTTTCGGTATTCCGCTACAGTTTGACATCTCGTGGTTCGCGGAAGAACTCAAACTTTACAACGCTTTGGTCGTTTGCCTTTGCGCGACCTACACCTTTGTGCAAGGCGGCCATGTGCGCGTGGACCTCGTGTATTCTGCGGTGCGGTTCCGTACGAAAAGGGTGATCGACATGGTCGGGTCCATGATTTTCATGATGCCCGCCGCCGTGTTGATCTGGATGTATGGCTGGTACTTCATGTGGCGCCATCTGGTCACGCCCAAGGTCTCTGCCTCCGACAGTCTCGAGCTTTTGGAGCGCAAAGCGCGTTTGCTGAAATGGAACGTAGAAACCATCGGTTTCTCGCCCAACGGCTTTACCGCCTATTTCCTGTTCAAAGTCTTGCTGGTGACCTTCACGGCGATGGTATTCTTGCAGGCGATCGCATTTTTCTACCGCTCATATCTGGAGTGGAAGGAAGGCCCCGAGAGCGAGGGCAAGTACCTCGACAAGGATTCGCTTGGCGATGGGGAAGAAGCATATGAGGGGGCACACTGATGCTTTTTGGACTTGATGGCGTTGAAGTTGGCCTGATCATTGTATTTCTGTGCCTGTTCGGGGGTATCCTTTCGGGCTTTCCGGTGGCCTTTGCCATTGGCGGCGCAGGGGTTATTTCCTTTGGTATCATCGCAGCGCTGGACGGCGCGGGATTGCTTATTCACCAAGCGATTGACACCAGTTCGGCTGTATATGCCGATCTGGTCAATTCGGGGATAAAACCCGAAGCGATTTCGGTTTTCCGATACCCCGAACTGCCGCGTATTCTTGAGCCTGTGTTCCCACGCGGCTGGGAGCATGCGCTGGATCGCAACGTATCTTTCATCGTCAACCGCATGAACGAGCGGGTCCTTGCGGGACAATCGATTGAAACATTGCTTGCGGTTTTGATGTTCGTTCTGATGGGCATCACGCTCGAGCGCTCCAAGATTGCGAATGATCTGCTGACCACGATGGCGCGCGTCTTTGGCCCGCTGCCCGGCGGTTTGGCTGTTTCCGTTGTCGTCGTCGGTGCGTTTCTCGCGGCCTCGACGGGCATCGTTGGCGCAACAGTCGTCACCATGGGTTTGCTTTCGCTCCCCACGATGCTGCGCAACAATTACTCGCCCGAGATCGCGACAGGGGTCATCGCGGCCTCCGGCACGTTGGGACAAATCATTCCGCCCTCGATCGTGATTGTTCTGCTCGGCACGCTTGCGGGGGATTTGTATTCGTCCGCTCAAGAGGCGCGTGCGCAGCTTGTGGGTTGTACGGATGCGCTGACCTATCTGGGCGAGCCTGCGGTTGTTTCCGTCGGCACGCTGTTCCAAGCGGCTCTGTTGCCGGGTATTTTGCTTGCTTTGCTTTACGCGCTGTATGCCTTTGGCTACGCGCTGGTTAATCCAGACAAAGCACCGGCGGTAGAGCTGGGTTCGACCAGCGATCAGGTGATCACGCGCAGCGAGAGCTTTACATGGTTTCTTGGCGTTCCTGTTGCGGTGATTGCGGGTGTCATGCTCCTTGGCAATCTCAATATGGTCGGCTCGCAGAGCATTCAGGTGGACAGTTTCACCGACATTGGTGAAAGTGCGAGCCTTCGCACGAATGTCGGGCCGGATTGCCAAGCGGCGATGATCGATCTTCACGGTCAAGAGGCTTGGGATGTTGCTGTAGCGCAATCGGCAGAAATCGAAGCACAGGGCGGTGTCGTCGCCAGCGTCAAGCTGAGCGATGAAGAAATGATCGCTGCGATTGCTGCCAAAGAAGCTGCGGCCGCGCCGATCGGTACGGGCATTGCCATTCTTGCGGTGATCTTCACGCTGATCCTGACGACTGCGAAAGGCGTGCGCCCGACGGCCAATCACGCGCCGATCTATATCGGCCTCATTGGTGTTGTGCTGGGTCTTCTGGTCGATATGCTGCTGATCCGACCCTCGACAAGTTCGGGCGTCACGGTGATCTTGATGCTGATTCCTTGGGCGATCACGCTTTACGGATGTACCCATGCGGCGATTATGCTGGCCAAGAACGAATTGATCCGTGTGGTCTTTCCTCCGCTGGTTCTGATCGTGGCGGTGCTTGGCTCTATCCTTGGCGGTATTACCAACCCGACGCCGGCTGCGGCGCTTGGTGCGGGTGGCGCGCTCATGCTGGCGGCCTATCGCCGTCTGCGTGATGAGGACAAGTCGGGCAAGGTCATCCTGTTCTCGACCTTCGCGGTAATCTTGATGATCCTGATCGGCGTAAATTTCGATTTGCGGGTCAATCAGGGCGATATCAGCTTCGAGAGCTGGGTTGCTTTCGGATTTGCCTATACTGCATGGCTCTATGCGGCGTTCGGTTTGCTTTATTCGTGCTACGTCCTTTACCGCGCGGGTATCTTGCCGCCGGTAGTGCGCGAAACGGCGAAAGTGACGAGCATGGTCTTCACCATTCTCATTGGCTCGCAAATCCTGAACCTCGTGGTGATTTCCTTTGGCGGAGAGCATTATATCCAGCAGTTCCTGCGTAGTTTCGACAATGAGCTGACGGTCTTCCTGATCGTGATGCTGGTGCTGTTCATTCTTGGCTTCGTTCTTGATTTCCTCGAGATCATTTACATCGTGATCCCGATCGTCGGACCGGTGATTTACGGCGGCACGTTCGATCCCAAATGGGTGACGATCATGATCGCGGTGAATTTGCAGACCTCCTTCCTGACGCCGCCCTTTGGCTTTGCGCTATTCTATCTGCGCGGGGTTGCGCCCAAGGAAGTCACGACGCGCCATATCTACCGCGGCGTGATACCCTTCGTGCTTATTCAGGTGTGCGGATTGGGTCTGCTTTGGGTGTTCCCGTCGATCGTGACGATCATTCCGGATTTGATCCCGAATTGATCTGAACGAGATGTTGTTAAAATGAAAAACGAGGCCCTTGGGCCTCGTTTTGCTTATTTGCAGGGTTTGAAATTCCTCTTTGAGGAATTTCGTTTCGCGCGAGGCGCGAGAGTTTAAAAAGCAAGATGAAGAGTGGAGGCGCGCGCGTTTAATCCGGAACAGCGCGGTAGCCACCGGGGAGCGAGATATTTGCGACCTGCTCGGCGATCGGCGCTGTGGAGAGCGGGTGCAAAGTGGTCTCGAACTCTTTGGGATCGCGCAGCTTTTGCCATGTACCGGACGAGAAAACCTCAAGGCCGGAAAACCCCGCCTTATAGCCCATCTTTGGACTGCCCGGCACCCAATAGCCCAGATAGACATAGGGCAGTCCTGCGCCGCGGGCGATTTCGACATGATCGAGAATGATGTGCGATCCGAGCGATTGGCGCGGTGCATCAGGGGTATAGAAGGAATAGACCATGCTTAGCCCGTCATCGAGCACATCGGTGAGGCAGACGGCGGCCAGCTCGGAGGTGGTTTCATCGGCATATTCGATCACGCGGCTGCGGATCGGGGTTTCTTCGATCATCGCGGCGAATTCGAACACGTCCATATCCACCATGCCCCCTGCGGCGTGGCGCGCTTCGAGATAGGTGCGAAACAGTGCGTATTGCTCTTCGGTGGCCCAAGGCGAGGTCGCGCGCCGCTCGAGATGGGCATTGCGGCGCAAGATGCGTTTCTGGCTTTTGCTAAGGGTGAAGGCCGCCACATCGATACGCGCGGACAGGCAGGCGGCACAATCGGCGCAGGACGGGCGATAGAGCACGTTTTGCGAGCGCCGGAAGCCCTGTTTAGACAGGCTGTTGTTTAGCGCATCCGAGCCGTCCCCTTGCAGCGCCGTGAATAATTTACGCTCCATCCTGCCCTCGAGATAAGGGCAGGGCTGCGGCGCGGTCACGTAGAACTGCGGTGCAACGGGAAGTGTGTGGCGCATGGGGGCTCTTTCCTTTGGACGCAGGCTAGCCCCAAAGCTGCGCAATTCAAAGCCCCCCTAAGCGGGAAATTAAACTGAAATTGCGTAGTGCCTTAGCGCCGGTTGATCATCACCGAGCCAAGTGCGAGATCCGTCAGGCTTTGAGCGCGCGCAGTGCCGAGCATCATGATGATCGAAGCGATCTGCACCAGCACGAATGCCATGGACAGCGAGTAGCCCAAAGTGTGCATAACCGCTTGCGGAAAATCAAAGCGTTCGCCGCGTGCATCGCGCAGCTCGATCGCCATTATGCGCATGCCCCATGTGGCAGAGGAGGCGCTGATAGTGACGCAGCGGTAGCCAAAGCCGATCACCAAAGCGAGTAGCGGAAAGAAAAACAGCCCGGCGAAGGCTGTGAAAGGGATCACCAGCACCGTCAAAAGCAAAGTGATGGCAGTGTCGATGATCCATGCGATCAGGCGTTTGGTGGGCACGGAGGCATAAAATTGCGGCGCGCGAAATGGATCGGGGTGATTATAATTACTTTGTGTCATGGCCCTGGGGTGCTTGTGAGTGAAACGGATTTGCGGGCCACATCCCTCAAAGGGGGCGGCCCGCGATTGATTGTGCGGTGCGATTATGCGTCTTCGGTTTCATCCTTGGCGCGGGCGGCAGGTTTGGCGCGCTCGTCCATGAATTCATCGAACTCTGCCTTGTCCTTGGCATCGCGCAGGCGCTGAAGGAATTCTTCGAATCTGCCTTGTTCGTCCTCAAGGCGGCGCAGCGTGTCTTCCTTATAAGCATCGAATGCCGAGTTGCCAGACGGGCGCATAGCTGAAAACCCTTGTGTCATGGAAGTGCGGCCGCGGCATGTGCGCGAGAACTTGTTGCTCCAGATCATGTAGAAAAGCAGGGCGAGGCCGACAGGCCAGATGAAGATAAATCCGAGAACCATAGCTGCGATCCAAGCGCCTTTGCCCTTGGCATCGAGCCAGGCCTCGGCGCGCGCGAACCAGCTTTGGGGCGCTGTGGTATATGCGGGGGCTTGGGCGAGGGTGGTCATGTAACTCTCCTGATCAAATGTGCGTTGATGTGAACGTCTTTCACATTAATAAGATGGTGAATTCTTTCGCCCTTGCAAGGATAAATGTGAATGTTTTTTACATTAGGATTATTTACGATTTAAAATCAGAAGCTTGTGAGTTTGAGATATTCAACATTTCGGCTGGTGCTGCGCTGAAAACATGGCGCGGGGTGCCGGCGGCAGCCCAGATTTGGGCAAAATCCATCAACTTGGAATCGAAAAAGGCACGCGTGGGCGTAAGGTGTCCGATGGGGGACACGCCGCCGATGGCAAAGCCGGTCTGTGTGCGGATGAGCAAAGCATCGGCCTTGCCTAGCGGCTCGCCCGCGAGCGCAGAGGCCTTGCCCGCATCCACCTGATTGCCGCCCGCGGTGAGGAACAGCAGGCATTTGCCCGAATGCGCGCCGAGAAAGATGATCGATTTGACGATTTGATCCACCTCGCAGCCGATCTTGGACGCGGCCATTTGGGCCGTTGTCGCCTGACCCGTCTCTCGGATCGTATCGGGCAGGCCGCTCGCCAATAAAGCGGCGCGCACGCGTTTGAGGGATTTGCTCATGCTTTTTCGTCTCCTGTGTCGCTAAAGTTAATCCCGCGCGCGGTGTCTGCGCAATCCCAAGTTCTCCTGTCTTGTTCCTGCGCAAGCCCCATTGACGCGGCGCTTTTGTAGTGAACACTTGCCTGCATGAATTTCGACTCTCGCATCACCCGCGCCTCGAGCGCCTTTGAGCCGAGCCTCGGGGCGGAGGCGGCTGATTTGATCTGCGATCTGCGTGCAAGCACGCGCGAGGTTGTGATCGGGGCCGCCGGGTGCAGCCCCTATTTGAAACGGCTCATTGCGCAGGAGGCCAGGTGGCTCGAACAGGCGCTTGATGGACCTGAATCTGCGGTTGCTACGCTGTTCGCGGAGCTGCCAGAAATTACCGCCAAGGCGCTGCCCTCGGGCTTGCGCCAAGCGAAACGGCGCATCGCACTGATCACGGGGCTGGCGGATCTGGGCGGCGTCTGGCCGCTTGAGCAGGTCACGGGGGTCTTGAGCGATTTTGCCGATCTAGCCGTTACCACGGCCCTGCGCGCCACTGTTGGTGCAGAAATCGCACGTGGCAAATTGCCGGGGATGAGCACGGACAATATTCACGATGCCGCCGGAATGAGCGTGCTGGCTATGGGAAAAATGGGTGCGCATGAACTGAATTATTCTTCAGACATTGATCTGATTTGCCTCTTTGATGAGACCCGCTTTGCCCCCGATGATTTCCATGATGCGCGCGCATCTTTTGTGCGCGCGACGCGGCGCATGGCGGCTATGTTGAATGATCTGACGGGTGAGGGATATGTGTTTCGCACCGATCTGCGCCTGCGACCCGATCCTGGCGTGACACCCGTGTGCATGGCGATGGAAGCGGCGGAGCGCTATTACGAGAGCCTCGGGCGCACTTGGGAGCGTGCGGCCTATATCAAGGCGCGCCCCTGCGCCGGCGATCTGGACGCGGGGGCGGGTTTTCTCAAGACGCTGACGCCGTTCGTGTGGCGCAAGCATTTGGATTTTGCAGCCATTCAGGACGCCCATGACATGCGTTTGCGCTACCGCGAACACAAGGGCCTTGGCGGCGCGATCAAGCTCTACGAGCACAACATGAAGCTGGGGCGCGGCGGCATTCGCGAGATCGAGTTCTTTACGCAGACCCGCCAGATCATCGCAGGCGGGCGCGACCCAGATTTGCGCGTGCGCGGCACCATCGAGGGCCTTGCTGTCCTTTGTGCGAAGGGCTGGATTGCGGACGCGGCTGCGGCAGATTTGAGCGATCATTACCGCGCGCACCGCGAGGTGGAACACCGCTTGCAGATGCTGAACGATGCACAGACCCATAGCCTGCCCAAATCCGATGCGGGCTTTACGCGCCTTGCCGCGTTCATGGGCCGCGAAGAAGCTGAAATGCGCGCCGATGTGATGGCGCGCCTCGAAGCGGTGCATGAATTGACCGAGGGCTTCTTTGCGCCCGAAGCTGCGCCGCGCCCGGCCGAGCATAGCTTTGACGAACGCGTGCTGACGCGTTGGCAAACCTATCCTGCCCTGCGCTCCGAGCGGGCAGTGGAAATTTTCAACCGCCTGAAACCCGATGTGCTGACGCGCTTGTCCGCTACGGCCAAACCCGGCGAGGCGTTGCTGGCCTTCGATGGTTTTCTGGCGGGGTTGCCTGCGGGCGTGCAATTGTTTTCGCTCTTCGAGGCCAATCCGCAACTGATTGATTTGCTGATCGATATCGTTGGCACGGCGCCTGCACTGGCGCGTCATTTGTCGCGCAATGCGGGCGTTTTCGATGCGGTGATCGCGGGACGTTTCTTTGATGATTGGCCCGGCACTGACAAGTTGAGCGCGGACCTGCGCGCGATCCTTGCGGCCGAGAGCGATTATGAGCGCAAGCTGGATGCGACGCGCCGCTGGGCGAAGGAGTGGCACTTTGGCGTTGGCGTGCATCATTTGCGCGGTTTGGCCGATGGGGCGCAGATCGCGGCGCGCTATGCGGAACTCGCCGAGGCGTGCCTGCGTGCGCTCTGGCCGCATGTGGCCGCGCAATTTGCAGCCAAACACGGCGAGATGCCGGGGCGCGGTGCGGTGATTGTTGGCATGGGCTCGCTTGGGGCGGGACGGCTTAATGCGACCTCGGACCTTGATCTGATCATGATCTACGATGCAGACGGGGCCGAGATGTCGGACGGCAAACGTCCTTTGCCTGTGCGCCAATATTATGCGCGCCTCACGCAAGCTATGGTGACGGCGATGACCGCGCCCATGGCCGAGGGCCGCCTCTATGAGGTGGACATGCGCCTGCGACCGTCGGGCACGCAAGGCCCCGTGGCGACCTCCTTGCAGAGCTTTCAGGACTATCAGGAAAATCAGGCCTGGCTGTGGGAACATCTGGCGCTGACCCGCGCGCGGGTGGTTGCGGGCAGCAAAGCGCTTGGCGCGGATGTGGAGGCGCTGCGCCTGTCCGTGGTGCAGCGCAGGCGCAATCCTGCGATGGTGCTGGACGAAGTCGCCAAGATGCGCGCACGCATATCTGCGGCGAAACAGGCTAAGTTCTGGGACGGAAAACTCGGCGCGGGGCGTTTGCAGGATATCGAGCTGCTTGGACAGGCGGGCTTGCTCGGCTCTGGTAGCGCAGCGCGCGAGATCGAGGCGGGATTGGCCGCTTGCGTCGCTTTGGGCTGGATGGACGCCGCTGGCAGCGCAGCGCTTTTGCGCGCGCACAGGCTTTTCTGGCATATGCAACTGGCGACCAAACTGCTGAGCGAGACTGTGATAGAGGATGCGCAAATGCCCGGGGTGCTGGGGCAGGGCGGGCTGGCCTTCTTGCTGCGTGAAACCGGTTTTAGTTCGCTCGCAGACTTGCGCGCGGGAGCTGCGCAGATTGCCGCCGATGCCGCTCAAGCGCTGAATTTGGCGCTGCCACATAACGAGAAGGAAGCGTAATGCGCTCACCCAAAGGCGATGCACTTGACCCCAAAGGACTGGTGGCGGAGGCTTATAAAATCGAGGGTATCACCCCTGCCGAATGCCGTTCGATCTTTCTGGATTGGGCGCTGAACGTGCAGGGTGACACCGCGGCGGCGATCACGGTTCTGCTGGAGCGTCACAGCCCTGCGGACCACCCGATGTCGCAGGTTCTGCGCGAGGGCCTTGTTGTCGGTGAGCGTCCGCGCCGGCGCGGTGGTTGGCGCAGCCGCGAGCGTCCGTGAGCACACTTTTGCAAAAGGGGCGCTACCGCGCGCGCCAAAGCTGCGCGCCGGCTGATATCGCCGCGGCACTTGCACTGCGCGCGCGCGCGTTCGGCTGCGATGACGGCGATGCACTGGATGCGATTTGTACGCATATTCTGGTAGAAGAGGTAAAGACGGGGCGCGTATTGTGCTGTTTTCGCATGCTCTGCCTGATAGGAAGTGATCTGGCGCAAAGCTATTCGGCGCAGTTCTACGAGCTTTCGGCGCTTGAAGCCTTCGACGGGCCGATGGTGGAAATGGGCCGTTTTTGCACGCACCGTGATTTTGCAGGTGACGCGGATGTGCTGCGCATGGCCTGGGGCGCGATGACGGCCTATGTGGATGCGCATGGCGTCGAGCTCTTGTTTGGCTGCTCTTCCTTCGCAGGCACGGACACTGCGTCTTATCTTGACAGTTTCGCCATGCTCAAAGAGCGTCACCTTGCGCCATCGCGCTGGTGCGTGCGCGTCAAGGCACCCAATGTGTTTCGCTACGCTGCAAAACTGCGCCAAACACCCGATATCAAACGTGCGATGCGCGCCATGCCGCCGCTTTTGCGGACGTATTTGATGATGGGCGGCTGGGTCAGCGATCATGCAGTGGTGGATGAAAAGATGAACACGCTGCATGTGTTTACAGGCGTGGAAATTCGCGCGATCCCTGCTGCGCGTAAACGGCTATTGCGTGCGCTTGCCGGTTAATTCGGGACGCTCCGCGGGAAGTTTTCTTAGGAAGATGAAGAGGGGCGTTGACCTTTGCTCGGGCCTTGCGTAGCTGGCAGATATGGCACGCGCACCGATACTCCAGCTCTCCGACATTTCCCTCACTTTTGGGGGAGATCCCGTATTCAACAGCCTTGATCTGGTTGTTCAGCCCGGGGATCGCGTCGCTCTGGTGGGGCGTAACGGGTCGGGCAAATCCACCTTGATGAAGGTCATGGCGGGACTGGTCGAGGCCGACACCGGAACGGTTGTCGCAGGCCCGGGTATAAACGTTGGCTATATGGAGCAGGAGCCGGAGATGAAGGGTTTTGCGACGCTTGGCGATTTTGCCTTGAGCGCGCTTGATCCCTCCGAGGCCTATAAGGTCGAGCGCGCGGGCGCGGGTCTCAAGTTTGATCCGGCGCGCCCTGTTGCGACTGCTTCTGGCGGGGAACGTCGCCGCGCGGCGCTTGCTAAGCTGATGGCCGAAGCGCCGGGTTTGATGCTGCTCGACGAGCCGACGAACCACCTTGATATTGAAGCGATTGGCTGGCTCGAGAACGAGCTCAAGAGCACACGCACGGCGTTTGTTCTGATTTCGCACGACCGCGCGTTTTTGAACGCTTTGACCCGTGCAACCCTGTGGATTGATCGCGGCAAGGTGCGCCGTCAGGAAAGAGGCTTTGAACATTTCGAAGTCTGGCGCGATACGATTTGGGAAGAAGAGGACATGCAGCGCCATAAACTTGATCGCAAAATCAAGTCCGAGGCGCGTTGGGCGGTCGAGGGTATTTCCGCACGCCGCACGCGCAATCAGGGCCGTGTACGCGCGCTGCAGGACTTGCGCGCTGAGCGCGCTTCGCAAATTCGCCGCCAGGGCACGGCGGCTATGGCTCTTGATGGCGGGCAGACCTCGGGTAAGAAGGTGATCGAGGCGGTCAATCTGAATAAAGAGTTTGACGGTAAAGCAATTGTTCAGAATTTCACGCTAACTGTGCAGCGCGGGGACCGCATCGCGTTTGTTGGGCCGAACGGCGTGGGCAAGACGACATTGATCAAGATGCTCATGGGTGAGGAACCTGTGGATAGCGGCACAGTAAAATTGGGTAGCAAGCTGGAGGCCGCGATCTTTGATCAGGCGCGCTCTCGGCTTGATCCGGATATGAGCCTTTGGGACAGCCTTACGGGCGATCCCGAAATGCGTGTGTCGGGCAAGGCGGACCAGATCATGGTGCGTGGTATGCCGAAGCATGTTGTCGGCTATCTCAAAGAGTTCCTCTTTGATGATGCGCAGGCCCGCGCGCCTGTGCGTTCGCTCTCGGGTGGGGAAAAGGCGCGATTGTTGCTGGCTAAGATCATGGCACGCGAGAGCAATCTTTTGGTGCTGGATGAGCCGACGAATGATCTTGACGTGGAAACGCTTGATCTGCTGCAAGACCTGCTGGGCGAATACCCTGGCACTGTGCTGCTGGTGAGCCACGACCGTGATTTTCTCGATCGCGTAGCGAGCACGACTGTGGCGATGGAGGGCAACGGGCAAGCGGTGGTCTATGCGGGCGGCTGGAGCGATTACCAAGCGCAGCGCGCTGAAATTGCAGTAGCGCCTTCGGAAAAAGGCGCGGGAAAATCTGCCAAAGGCGGCTTTGCAAAGTCTACGAGTGACACTTCTGGCAAGCTTACTTTCAGCGAGAAACATCGCCTTGAGGAATTGCCGGCCGTGATCGAACGCCTCGGAGCGGAAATTGCCAAGCTCGAAGAATTTATGAGTGATCCCAACCTGTTCACCGATGAGCCAGTGAAATTCGCCAAGGCCAGCGACGCGCTTGTGGAACGTCACACCGCGCTGAGCGATGCCGAAGAAGAATGGATCATGCTTGAGGAGAAGGCGGGCGGGTGATGCGCGCGTAACCTGCGCTCATGATGAAGACCGTCAGCGCGATGCGGTAAACATGGGCGATCGTCACTAGCGCCGGATCGGCGGCAAGGCTGAGCGCAACGAGGGCCATTTCGGTGACGCCCCCAGGGGCGAGGCTGAGCCAGGCTGCGCTTCCCGAAACATCCGCAAGGCTGATGATCAGCAGCGCAAGCGCCGCGCCAAGTGCGAGCATGATGATCGAGGACACGATGGCAAGCGTGACGCCGCGCCGTAGCACCGCCGCGCTCAGCCCGTTGAACCGCAAGCCCAGCGTCGCGCCGATCACAATTTGCGCAAGGATGACCAGCCAGGCGGGCAAGGTCAGCTCTGCCCAACCCGTCGCTGTCAACAACCCTGCGAGGATCAAAGGCCCTGTCATTTGACCTGCCGGAATGCGCAAGGCCCGGCCAAGCGCGTAGCCGAGCACCCCGATCGCGATAATTTTCCACAGCGGGCTGATTTCGCCTTGTGACAGGCTCGCCATGCCTGCCGCGCTGCCCACGGGATGCCCGACCCAAAGCGATATCGCGAAAGGGATCAGCGTGACCACAAGAATGATGCGCAGGAATTGCTGCACCGTGAGCAAGCCGATCTGTGCGCCCGCGCGCTCGCCCAGCGACATCGCTTCGATCAAACCGCCCGGCGCGGCGGAAAAGAAGGCGGTCGGCACATCGTAACCGCCGTAGCGGCGCATCATCCGGTAGTTGATGAAATGCGCGAGCGGTGCAAAAACCGTGACCACGCACAATAGCGCCGCGATGGGGCGCCAATCGGTGAGCAGCTCCAGATGCACCTGCGCCCCGATCAGCAAACCGATGCAGGCGATGAAGGGCATGCGCACATATTCCGGCACAGCGTAACCCGCCATGAAACTGCGCGGCAGGAAGGCGACGGCGAGCGCGCTAGTGGCCATTGCACCGAGCATATAAGGCAAGGGAAGCGGAAAATGAGACATGATCCAGCCACCAAGGCTTCCCAAGATCAGAAACATGGCGGTTTTAAGCAAGGTCTTGGCGTGCACTTGGTCTTTCCTCTTTGCGCGGAGACTAGGGCTGCTAGAATGGCGGTGCAAGTGTGCGGTAACATGTGAAATAGAGGGGACGATCAGATGCTGGGATGGTTAAAGGCGCGGCGCGAGGCGGCGGAATTTAGCGTCGATCTGCCGTTTGATCTAAGCGCGCCCGCCTTCATCGCCGACCCCTATCCAAGCTATGCGTGGCTGCGTGAAAACGCCCCTGTCGCTGAGTTGCAGGGGGGCGGGTATCTGTTGACGCGCCATGCGGACATTCGCGCGGCGTTGACCAATTCTGCGCTTGGCAATGCGCCCTCGCGCTTTTCCACATTGGCTCCGCGCAATACGCAGAAATATGTTGCGGCCGATCTTGCCTCGCATATCCCGCCGTTTCTGGATGCGCCGGAACACAAGCCGATGCGCCAGATGGTGTCGCGCTCTTTTTTCAATGCTTTCAAAGAAATGCAAGATTCTCTTGATGTTCTGGCACGCGCGCAGATTGCGCAATTGAACGCGGGCGACGATTTGATCAGTGCCGCTTCGCAGCCGTTTTCCGTGATCGCCATGTGCCGCTTTTGCGGCGTTGCAAGCGCGCCAGAGCAGATGAAAGATTTTACGCAGGCCTTCTTTCATCTGTTCGCGCCGCTGCGCGATCCTGAGGTCTTTGCACAGGTTAATGCTGCGCTGGCGGCGTTTCGCGCGGTGCTGGCAGAGGCATTGGAGGCGGGGCCGCCCGAGGGCAGTTTGCTCGCGCAAATGCGCGCATTTCAAGCCCAAAGCGAGGGGATTACCGACGCACAAATCGTGGATAATTGCCTATTGGTGTTCGCGGACGGTGTGGAAAACATCGAAGCTGGCGTCGCGAGCTTGATGTTGGTTTTCGAGCAGGCGGGCATTTGGGATGATTTGCAAAGCGGTACGTTGTCGATGGAGCTTGCGGTGCGTGAGGGACTGCGTTTGCAAACGCCCGCGCAACTGGTGCCGCGCGTGGCGCGCGAAGGTATTGAACTCGGGGGCGTTCAGATAAAAAAGGACATGCCAGTGTTTCTTGCGCTGGCCTCGGGCAATCGCGATGGTGCGGTTTTTGATGCGCCAGATACCTTCGACGCCGCGTAACCGCTTCTTTGATACCGCAGGTTATGCGGCTTGACTGCCGGTGACGGCTGCCATCGGTTTCCAATTCCACGGGAGCAATTCATCGAGCCGGTTGATCTTGTGATCATGGATACGGTCGAGGATGTCCGCGAGGTAAGCCTGCGGATCGAGGCCGTTCAGCTTGGCGGTTTCGATGACGGTCATGGCGCGGGCGAGAGTTTCCGCGCCGGTATCAGCCCCCGCGAAGAGCCAATTTTTCCGTCCAATTCCAATCGGGCGCAGGGCGCGCTCGGCTGGGTTGTTGTCGATCGCGACACGCCCGTCAGTCAGGAACAAGTTGAAGGCATCTTTGCGGCTCAGCCCATAACGGAAGGCTTTGGCCAGATCGCTCTTGCCCGGAATGCGCAGGAGTTGTTGTTCTGACCAAGCAAAGAAGGCCATAACCTTTGGCTGGCTCAGCTTTTGACGCGCGGCATGGCGTGCATCCGCAGGCTGGCCGTTTATGTCGCGCTCGATGTCATAGAACTTGCCGATCCGGTCGAGTGCCTCGCGGGCGATCTCGGACTTGGTCGAGGTCCAAAAGTCATGGAAGTCGCGCCGCAGGTGTGCCCAACAGGCGGCTTCGCGCAAACGCGGCATGCCACCCGGTTCAGGCACGTAAAGCTTGGCATAGCCTTTGTAGCCGTCCGCTTGCAAAATACCGCGGGTATTGGCCAGGTGGCTCAGGACATGCTCTTCCTTCCAGTTAGGTGCGAACCGATAGACGGCCCCGGGTGGTATCGCTCACACCCATGGCCGTTGGTCGCGCACATAGACCCAGATCCGGCCTTTTCTGACCCCTTTGCCAAGGCCCTTATCGCGTAGGGAGCGATCCAGAACCCGGATCGGCGTGTCATCTGCATGCAGCAGATCGCTGCCCATGATGTCGGCCTCGATCCTCTCGATCAGAGGCAGGAGGGTCTTCATGGCGCGGCCGCACCAACCGACAAGTGTGCTTTCAGGGATGTCCGCGCCCATGCGGGCAAAGATCTCGTGCTGGCGATAAAGGGGAAGGTGATCATCAAATTTGGAGACCAAAATGTGGGCCAGCAGGTTTGGTCCCGCCATGCTGCCTGAGATCGGGCGGCTCGGTGCGGGCTCTTGCACCATCTTTTCGCAGCGACGGCAGGATTTCTTGATGCGGGCTATCTGGACGACTTTCATCTGCGCCGCGATCATATCGAGCAATTCGCTGACGTCATCGCCAACCACACGCAGATCGCCGCCACAGTCGGGGCAGCAGGTGCCAGGATCAAGTTCGCGACGCTCGCGCAGGGTTGCATCAGACACACGCGGGCGGCGGCGCAAAGCGGGCGCAGCGGACTCCTCTGGCGACGGTTCATTCTGCCCATCGTCGACGGGCGCGTCATCGTCTTCTGCCACAGCAACCAGTAGATCTTCGAGCGCCAGTTCCAGCTGTTCGATCTCGCGTTCGATCTTTTCAGAGGATTTGCCGAAAGCCAGTTTCTGCAACTTGGCGATCCGCAAGCGAAGCGCCTGAACCAATTGATCATGGACACGCAGCGTCGCCGTGATCTTGGCGTTTTCTGCCTGCAAAGCGGCAATCATAGCCTTCAAAACAGCAGGGTCGTCTGGTAGGTTCTCAGCAGGTTTCGACATGCGCCTGATTACCAAAAATCAGACCAAATCACCATATGAATAACGCACATAAAGATCAAAATTCACCCCACACGCGCAGGCGGAGCACCCCAATCCGGACGTCGCCAGTCGATCCCTTCCCAGAGCATAGCAAGCTGCGCAGACGTCATCCGCACCACCCCATCATCAGCGTTTGGCCAAGGGAAACGGCCACGCTCAAGCACCTTGTAATAGAGACAAAAACCTTGCCCATCCCAATACAGCAACTTGACCCGATCCCCGCGTCGCCCCCGGAAGGCAAACACCGCGCCACTGGTCGGTTTTTGGCGCAACACATCCTGGGTAAGCGCCGCCAGTCCAGCTATCCCTTTGCGCATATCCGTCACACCGCAGGCTAGATACACGCGAACACCAGTGCCAGGACCGATCATGCGATTTCAACCGCGCGGATCAGCGCCGTCAATGTGACCGGGTCCATCGTGCTGTTAAAGTGCAAAGACTGGCCACCCCGCAGACGCACTTCAACTGCAGTTGATACAAGGGCTTCAGGGACAGGCAATTGCGCTGCCGGAACTGCGGCCGTGGCTGGAACGTCCACCGGATAAAAGAGAGCACCAGCATCAGGCGACCAAAGGCCTTTCTTCTTCAGGTCATGACGCCACGCGTAAATTTGTTGTCGCCTGATTTCATGACGCTGCGCCACCTGCGTCACGCTCGCACCACCAACCCCCACCGACATGACAATCTCAAGCTTGTCATCGTCATGCCAGAAACGCCGCCGCTCAGCTCCAAGAATTTCGCCACGCATCGCACACCCCGCATAAGAGACGTCGCTAATGACGTCATTAAACACGTGTCTTAAATCAAAGCCTCAATCTTAGGCAGGCGGTGCCAATGGAGCGGTTACGACGCCGCGCGCAATATGTCCGATGTGATGACCTTCGGGCAAGGACGTCATCGCTGTATTGGCGAAACTTTGGGCATCGCGCAGTTGACGGCAATGATGCGAGCGATCGTTGAGCTAGGGATCAGACCGGCGGCGAAGGCTATGACCTATCAGTCGCGTATCGGGCATCGTTGGCCGGATGAGATGATTGTTAAAATAAAATAGGAAACAAAAACTTACCGCGTGAACTTAATCCATTGGATGAAGAAGAATTTGACGCGTTATCGACCAAATCGATGTAGAGCTTGATGGGTTGAAATGCGCTTGGCGCGTCGATTTGCATCTTGATTGCGCGGGTTTCACCGGGGGCAACGGGCGCGGTGATTTCAGCGAAGCCCGCAAGCGGATTGGCGATATGACCGTCGAGATTTCTAACTTGCGCAGTGACGAAGAGCGGTGCGGCTTGCGTGGCCTGCCATGCCTCTGCTCCGGTATTGGTAAGTAAAACACGTGCCATAACCTGTTGCCCACGTTTGAAAAATAGAGATGTAGATGTCTTGATTTTGCCGGAAACCGGTCGATCAAAAATCGCAGGAAACACGTGCGGTTCTGCGCAAATACCAGCGTCCAATGCCATTTCTATTTTCGGTATAATCGCGTCGAGCGGCCCATGTGTGAGCACCTGCGTGTGCGCGCCACCGACGCGGAGCACCTCATAGCCTGTGGGATGCGCGGGCGCGATTGCGCGTTCGGGAAAGGGGGTTTTGCGTTGGTAGAGGGTGTAACGCTCGTCGCTCCAAAGATGCAGTGTTGGCGCTGCCAAAGGCACATCAAACCATTGATCCCATGCGATAATAATCTGAACCTCGCGGCCCATTTCGATAAGATGCCGAGCCGCAAACCGCATGATTTTTGCGCCTTCGCAAAACCCGCCCAAGCGGATCGCGCCACTGGGCTGAAGCACTGCGATTGCAGTCGCATAATCGGCTGCGAGCGCATTGCTCATCTCGTCGTTCTTGCCGAGCATAAGAAAGAGCGAGCGCATCAGGTAGAGTGGGCGTTTGCCCTCAAATGCGAAGCTAAGCTGTTGATATTCATTCTCTTCCTGTGCGCACCAGAACAGCGGGTTGCCCGGGGTGTCCACGTGCAGCGCGCGCATGAAAGGTACGCCCGCCACTTCAGGCGCTTTCCACGTGGCCAAGCGGCTCTGCAAAAAGGCATGTTTTGGATCGCTTGCATCAGCAAAAGCGCGCAGCGGTGCGTCTTGCACGGCTTGTACGAAACGGCCAAATTCGGGCGCTTCATAGAGTAGGTTCACCGGCAGCGCACGCCCTGTCAGGCGCTCTACCTCAAAAAGAAACTGCGCCGCCGCAAGGCTATCGCCGCCTGCATCGAAGAAATCAAGGTCGCTGGTTAGGGGCTGCCCTTCGGTGTCTGGAAGAACCGCCCGCCAGGCGGCGACGACGTGCTTCGTGACTACGTTGTCCTCAACATTTTCATAAACTTGCTCAACGTTTTCAGGCTCTAGCGCTGCCAAGGCACGGCGATCTATTTTACCGGACCCAAGGCGCGGCAAAGGGTCAAGCATCAGAATTTTGCGGGGCTGTTTGAACGGCGCGAGGGCCGCATCAAGCACTTTGCGCAGCGCCTCTAGATTGCCCGCCGCATCGAAGGTCACGGCAAGGCCGACCTCTTCGCCAAGGCTGGCGTGCGGACGCGCGAAGGCGGCCGCTTCGATCACGCCCTCGCAGCTGAGCGCGGCGTGCTCGATCTCATGGGGGGAGATTTTCTCGCCGCCGCGATTGATGATCTCTTTGGCGCGCCCCGTGAGAAACAAAAAACCCTCGGCATCGATACGCCCTAAATCACCCGTGCGCAGCCAGCCATCTGGTGTGATATGATCGCTTGTCACGTTGCCCTCATAGCCTGCAGTGACGTTTGCGCCGCGCACTTGTACCTCTCCGTCCTTGATGCGCAAATCCACTTCGAAGGCGCGCCCGACAGAGCCGGGCTTGCGCCGTTCCGGAGGCAGGGGGTGGTGGTGATCTGCCCTGCGGTTTCAGTCATGCCATACATCTGGATCAGGGGGGTATCGGCGAAAAACGCTTCGGCTTGCGTCTGCGCATGGGGGGCGAGATCGGAAGAAACGGAGCGGATGAAGCGCAGGCGCGCGCCCATTTTAGCGGCCTGATCGGCGCTTAGATCGGCCTGCAAACGCGCCAGCATGGTCGGGACCAGTTGCAGCCATGTGCCGCCATGATCAAGCACCGCGCGGCGCAATGGATCGGCGCCCATACCGCCCGCGAAGTGCACTGAGCCGTGCGCGCAAAGCGGCGCGAGCAACAGATCAACGATCGCCCCGATATGAAACATCGGCAAAGCATGAACCGCACGATCATCCGCGCCCAGCTTGAGTGCGCGCGCAATGCGCCCGGCGCTGAGATGCAGTTGAGCAGGGGTGAGTGGCACGCGCTTGGGCGTACCTGTTGAGCCGGAGGTGAGCAGGATCAGACCCGGTTCGCCCTCGCGCCCGTCAAGGCGCGGCAATGCAAGCGCGCCGCCGCGATCGAGCGTAGCGAGGGGCAATGCGCCCGCCAGCTTGGCCGCGCGCGGGTCGCCCTGCGCACCAAGCAGCATCTGGGCTTTGCCATCGCTTAGAATGGCGCTGATTTCCACATCGCTTAATGCGGGATTGATCGGCATGACCTGCACATGATGCACCATCGCAAGCAGGGAAACGGCGGTCATTGGTGCATCGGGCAGCAACGTTGCAATGCGTGCGCCGCGCGGCGCGACCTTCAGCGCGGTCCATAATCCCTCGATCTGCGCGGCAAGCTGCGCACCAGTCATCGCAAAACCTTCAGAGGCGCTTAGCGCAATCGCGCCGCCTTGCAACGCGTTCAGGATTTTAAGCAAGCGTGCGCGTTCGTTTGACACTAGGCAACCCCATGTTGGAAACTAATTAACGGGGTGATTTTGAAGGGAATGCGCTGCAGTCGCAAGCGCTTAGATGTATTGGAGCGGGTAACGGGAATTGAACCCGTAACTAAAGCTTGGGAAGCTGCCGTGATACCTTTTCACCATACCCGCACGCTGTCTGGGATAAGCGTGCGGGCAGGAGGGGTCAAGTGCGATTAGGCGCGCCGTTTGCGGCGGCGCGCGCCGCCATCGCCGTCTCCGCCGCCTGTATTGAAGCTGACGTTAGGCAAGGTTGTGATCTTGGCAAGCTCTGGGAATGGGTCGGTCTTGTGCGGGATTGCGCTGGCGTTGACGAAGTGTTCCTGGAACTTCGGCTCGATCGCGGTTTCGACTTTGGTGATTTCGCCCACTGTCTTTTCGATCTGCGCGCGTGAGCTTACGTTGCATAGCGCGATGCGCGCGCCCGTACCGGCGGCGTTGCCCGCGCTGGTAACCTTGTCGAGCGGCGCATCCGGGATCATCCCAAGCACCATCGCGTGTTTTGGCGAGATATGCGCACCAAACGCACCCGCAAGCACGACGCGGTCCACGGTATCGACGCCGCGCTCGTCCATGAGCAGGCGTGCGCCCGCATAAAGCGCTGATTTCGCAAGCTGAATCGCGCGAATATCGCCTTGGGTTACGGTAATGCGCGGCCCGCCCGCAGTGCTGGCATCGTGGATCAGATAGGAATGTGTGCGCCCCTCGGGGATCGAGCGGTTGGTGCCGGTTTGCGCCGCTGAGCCAATGAGGCCGCTGCCATCAAGCAGACCTGCCATGCGCATTTCGGCAACCGCTTCGATGATGCCCGAGCCGCAAATGCCGGTGATGCCTGTGGTGGCGGTGGCAATGTCAAAGCCTTCCTCGTCTGACCAGATATCAGAGCCGATCACGCGGAAACGCGGCTCTTTCGTCACTGGATCAATCTCAAGCCGCTCGATCGCGCCGGGTGCAGCGCGCTGGCCGGAACTGATCTGTGCGCCCTCAAAGGCCGGGCCGGTGGGGGAGGAGCAGGCGAGCACGCGGCTTTTGTCGCCTAGCAGAATTTCAGCGTTGGTGCCGACATCGACAATCAGAACCAAGTCCTCTGATTTGCCCGGCTCTTCCGAAAGCGCAACCGCCGCCGCATCCGCGCCCACATGGCCCGCGATGCAGGGCAGGATGTAAACGCGTGCGTTGTCGTTCATCGCATGCAGGTCCATTTCGCGCGCGTCCAAACTCATTGAGGCGGAGGTCGCGAGCGCAAAAGGTGCCTGCCCAAGCTCGACCGGATCAATGCCGAGCAGCAGGTGGTGCATCACCGGATTACACACAAACACCGTTTCGAAAATCGCATTGGGGTCAATCTCGGCTTCGGTGGCGATCGCTTCGGTCAAACCGTTGATTGCGGTGCGCACGGCTGTGGTCATTTCCACGTCGCCGCCCGGGTTCATCATTACGTAAGACACCCGGCTCATCAGGTCTTCGCCAAAGCGGATTTGCGGGTTCATCAGGCCGGAAGAGGCCATCACTTCACCCGTGACCAAGTCGCATAGATGCGCGGCGATGGTGGTTGATCCCAGATCGATGGCAAGGCCGTATAGGCCGCCCTCGTAAAGCCCGGGCCAAACGTCCAGAATGCGCGCGTGTTGCTCGTCATGCCCCTTGTTCAGGGCGACGGTGATCTGCCATTTGCCTTTGCGCAATGCAGGTTGCAGCTTGGTCAGAACGGGCAGGGCGGCGCGCACGTGTTCGATCTCCCACTGCTCTTGCAGCGCGCGCGCGACACGCTCCAGATCGCCCGTGGGCGTGTGCATGTCAGGCTCGTCCACCTCAATGAAATATAGCTTTGTGGCGGGGTCCATAGTGATCACTCGGCTGGAGGCCGCCTTGCGGATCACCTGTTTGTGGACTTGGCTTTCCTCGGGCACGTCGATGACGATATCGCCCTCGATCTTGGCTTGGCAGCCAAGGCGGCGACCCTTTTTGAGGCCGCGTTTGTCGTCGTAGCGCTGCTCGACAGAATTCCATTCGGATAAAGCACCGTCAACGGCGGTGACGCCATGTTTGGAAAATTCACCATATGACGGAGTAATCTGGCATTTCGAGCATATCCCGCGCCCGCCGCAGACGCTGTCCAGATCGACGCCAAGCTGGCGCGCAGCGGTCAAAACCGGCGTGCCTGCGGGAAAATGGCCGCGTTTGCCGGATGGCGTGAAGACTACAAGAGGATCGCCGGACATAAATTCTCACCTGTGGATTGAGACCTGAGTTGTTACGCATCTTAAGTCGCGCGCGGCAAAGGGAAAGTGTGCTAGCGTCATAAACATGGCCGCGGGCGTCATCGGCGTGTCATTTTCACGCATGTTGCAGTTTGACATTCGCGAGGCACGCCGCCTTACTAGGTGGACTGACAAAATTTGCTTATTAGCCGGAAAATTACGCCGGGTGCCACTCAGGGAACGCAGCCAATGACCATTTCAGACCCGGATCCCGCCGCGCGCACTTCGAGCGAGTTTTGGCGGCGCACACCGCCTGCCTTGTTTCCATCGCTCATGGGCTTCATGGGGCTCGGCTTGGCATGGCGCGCGGCTTCGCAGTTTGCGCCGCTCGGAGCGAGTCCGGTGGCGAGTTACGCGATTTTGGTGTTGGCATCAGTGATGCTTTTTTTCGTTTTGGCATGTTACCTCTCCAAGGTGAGCCTGCGCCCGCGCGTGATTCTGGAAGATATGGCAAGCATCCCGGGGCGTGCAGGGGTGTCTGCCCTCACGCTTAGCATTTTGCTTTTCGCGGCGGCGATGGTGCCTTTGTCGCCTTTGGTTGCAACTGCGGCATTGGTTGTCGGCCTGTTGGGCCATGTGTTGATTGCGGTTTTGGCATTGGCCGTGATGGTGCGCACTCCGCAAGGGCTTGTGGTGTCGCCGGCCTGGCATCTGAGCTTTGTCGGCTTCATCGTCGCCGCTCTTTCGGCCGTGCCTTTGGGGTTTGCCGTGCTTGGCCAAGTGATACTTGTCGCAACTGTGCTTAGCTCTGCATTGGTTTACGGTATCAGCTTGTTCCAGTTGAGCCAGACCGAAACACCGCCGCCGCTGCGTCCGATGCTTGCGATCCATCTTTCGCCGTTAAGCCTTTTTGCAACTGTGGCAAGCTTGTCGGGGCGCGGCCTGCTTGCTTTAGTATTCGCGACGCTGGCCATGGGGCTTGCGGGGGTGCTGATCAGCCGCGTTGGGTATTTGATCAAGGCCGGATTTTCACCGCTCTGGGGCGCATTCACTTTTCCGATCGCGGCATTGAGCACTGCGCTTTTCTCGCTGAGCGGCCAGGTTCCGCTGCTGGGATGGTTCGCGCTTTTGCCGCTTGCGCTTGCGACGGTGATCACGCCCGTGATCGTGCTGCGCGTGCTGCGCATGTGGTCAAGCGGCGTATTGGCGGCAAAAACTGGCGCTGCGATCGCGTAAAGCTGCGCGCGCCCCTTTTCATTTCTGCGAAGCCGTGAAATAGGAAACTGCCAAACGTCCCTCCCAAGGAGAACTCTGATGGAGATTCGCGAGGCTCTTACCTTTGATGATGTGCTACTGGTCCCTGCGGCCTCGAGCGTGCTGCCAAGCACGGCAGATACGCGCACGTTCGTCACCCAATCAATCGCTCTGAATATCCCGCTTTTAAGCTCTGCGATGGATACGGTCACTGAAAGTCGCATGGCGATTTCCATGGCGCAAGCGGGCGGCATGGGGGTTATTCACCGCAACCTGAATGTCGAAGAGCAGGCGCGCGAAGTGCGCCGCGTCAAACGCTTCGAGAGCGGAATTGTGTTCAATCCGATCACGCTGACCCCCGATCAGACCCTTGCAGATGCCAAGGCGCTGCAAGAGCGTTACCGCGTCACGGGTTTTCCCGTGGTGGATGAAAAGGGGCGTGTGTTGGGGATCGTGACGAACCGCGATATGCGCTTCGCGTCGGACGATACAACGCCGGTGAAATACATGATGACCTCTGAAAACCTTGCGATACTGAACGAACCTGCAGAGCTTGAAGAGGCGAAAAGCCTGATGAAAGCGCGCCGCATCGAAAAGCTGCTGGTGACGGACGGCGCAGGCAAGTTGACGGGCCTTCTGACGTTGAAAGACACGGAGCAAGCGGTGTTGAATCCGACTGCATGCAAGGACGATCTGGGCCGTTTGCGCGTTGCCGCGGCAACGACAGTGGGCGATGCCGGTTTTGAACGCTCTGCCGCTCTGGTCGAGGCGGGCGTCGATATGATCGTGATCGACACTGCGCACGGCCATTCCGAGGGCGTTGCAATTGCTGTGCGCCGTGCGCGCGAGCTGTCCAGCAGCGTGCAGATCGTGGCGGGCAATGTCGCCACCGGCGAGGCGACACGCGCGTTGATCGACGCGGGCGCGGACGCCGTGAAAGTGGGCATCGGCCCCGGCTCCATTTGCACGACCCGCATGGTGGCGGGCGTTGGCGTTCCGCAATTGACGGCTATTATGGATTGCGCGGCGGCGGCGGGCGACGTGCCTGTGATCGCCGACGGCGGCATCAAATTTTCGGGCGATTTCGCCAAGGCGATCGCGGCTGGCGCGTCCTGCGCTATGGTCGGCTCGATGATTGCGGGAACGGATGAAAGCCCGGGGGAAATTATTCTATATCAAGGGCGTAGCTACAAAAGCTATCGCGGTATGGGAAGTCTTGGGGCGATGGCGCGTGGATCCGCGGACCGCTATTTTCAAAAAGACGCGGCCAGCGACAAACTGGTGCCCGAAGGCATCGAGGGTCAGGTGCCCTATAAAGGCTCGGCGAGCGCGGTGGTGCATCAATTGGTCGGCGGATTGCGCGCGGCCATGGGCTATACAGGCTGCGCTACGGTCGCTGAAATGCGCAGCAATTGCAGCTTTGTAAAGATCACTGGCGCGGGCCTCAAAGAAAGCCATGTGCACGATGTGCAGATCACCCGCGAGTCGCCCAATTACCGGATTGGATAGCGCGCTATGACACCCGGAGCGCGCATTCAGGCCGCGATTGACTGTTTGGACGTGATCTTTGATGGCGCTCCGGCGGAAAAAACGCTGACGGGATGGGCGCGCCGTTCGCGCTTTGCCGGTTCCAAAGATCGCGCCGCAGTGCGCGATCATGTGTTCGATGCGCTGCGGTGCAGGGACAGCTATGCCGCCATTGCTGGCGACGATAGCACTTTGTCGGCGCGCTCTGTCATGCTTGGCCTATGCCGCGATCAAAATTTGCCGATGGCATTATTATTCTCTGGCGAGGGTCATGCCCCGCAGCCGCTCACTGACGAAGAGCAGGTTTGGCTCGATGCAGGGGGTACTTCGACGTCGGAAAGCCTAGCCAGGCAATGTCCGGACATGCAGGCATGGTGTTTTGACAAGTTGCAATCGGCTCACCCCGAAACGGCCGTTGCAATCGCCAAGGCGCTGACATCACGTGCGCCGGTGGATCTGCGTGCGAACTTGCGCAAGGCTTCAGTTGCCGCTGCGATTGCGATGCTGGCTGACGACGGCGTAAGTGCGCAAGAATGCGATGTTTCGAACACGGCGCTTCGCATTGTCGATGGTGCCCGCAAAGTGAAGAATACCAAGGCCTATCTTGACGGTTTCGTCGAATTGCAAGACGCGGGAAGCCAGGCGCTGATTGAGGCGTTGATTGGGCAGGTTCAAGTGCAAGGTTCGATGCGAATCTTGGATTTTTGCGCAGGCGGCGGAGGTAAATCCTTGGCCTTGGCCGCGCATTCCGGGACGACGCTATTTGCGCATGATGCAAATGCTGCGCGGATGAAAGATATCCCCGAGCGCGCCCGCCGCGCAGGAGTGGTGATCGAGCGCTTGGCGCGAAATGATTTGGCAAAAAAGGCTCCTTTCGATCTTACCTTATGTGATGTGCCCTGTTCAGGTTCGGGCGCGTGGCGGCGCAGTCCCGATGCCAAGTGGCGTTTGAGCGAAGCGCAATTTAGTCAACTTATTGAATTACAATCAAATATCTTATCTGAGGCGAGCGCGCTTGTGCGCCCTGGCGGTATCCTAGCTTATGCAACCTGCTCTTTATTTTCAGAAGAAAATGAAGATCAGGTTACTCGGTTTCTAAAATCGGCCCCTGAGTATGAGAAAATTCGTCAGCTTTCCTGGTCGCCTTTGGATGGATGTGATGGCTTTCATCTCTCCATTTTGCATCGTGCAGGTTGAGAGGTGCAGCTCTAGGTAGATTTATTGGCAATTTAAGCTAACATTAACACTCGCGCAGTACGAAGCGTGAGATGTTGTTATCTTGGAGGCCGCGTTGTCACATTCCGTGAAGTCCCGAACGCGGTCATTTCTGGGCGAAATGACGGCGTTGCAGCGGTTCGCCGTGATGGCGTTGCTTGCTATGGCCTGTTTGCTTTTTTGGGGGGACCAAAGGGTTGTCACACTGGCGCTGTTTTCGGCACTTTGTACGACCCTCGCCGTTTGGCTCGTGCGTTTCGCAAGTAAGGCGCGTGAAAATACCCGGTTAAGCGATCAGTTGCGAGCGGTGCAATTGGTGAGCCAGGATGATGCACGTGCGGTGTTGATAAGTGATGCCTCAGGCTCGGTGGTCTGGCGAAACCTTTGCGCCAGTGTGCTTGCTGCGCGCGAAAACGAGCAAACCGTTGCTGTTTTCCTCGAAAATTTGGTTCCTAATGCCGCATCGGTTGTGCGGCGATCAATGAGCCAAGCGATGCGTGATGGCAGCAGTCGTGAGCAATTGATCGGCGCCACGGATCGCGTTGATCTTAATGTCGTGAAATTTGGGGACAGTCTGATTTGGCGCATTTCGCGCAAAAGTCAGATCATGCAACCTGAAACGGCCGAAACAGCGATGATCACCGTCGGTCGAAAGGGGACGATCCTTCACATGAATCCGCGCGCTCGGGCGCTGATCGGTGCAAGGGTGACCTCAACGGCGAGGCTGTTTCAAGCGCAGTCAAACGCGCAGGGTGGTGTTCGGGAACTGATCACGAAAAGCGGGCGAATCAAGGTTCATACGCGCGAGGAAACGCTGCAAGAAGGCCGCGTTCATGTATTTATCGAGCCGATTGCGCAAAAGGTGCCCAGCAGTGAATTTGCCTTGTCCGATCTTCCTGTGCCGCTTTTGCGACTTGGTTTGAGCGGCGAGATCGAGCAGGCCAATGAAGCATGTTTGGCGCTTTTGGGCTATTCCAAACTGAATGGCCTTTCGATGCGCGATGTGTTCGAGGGGCCCGGCCTTGCGGTAGATGATTGGATGTCCAAGACCAGAGGCGCGACACGCGCTGTGGATGCAGAATTTTTGCGCGTAAAGGGGGCTGATAAGGAAACCTTCGTGCAGGTATCGCTCCAACGTATCGACGACGCGGATAGCTCCAAGATTGTTGCGGTTCTGAACGATGCGACCAAGTTGAAGTCTCTTGAAGCCCAGTTCGTCCAAAGCCAGAAAATGCAGGCAATTGGCCAGCTTGCAGGGGGCGTGGCACATGATTTCAACAACCTGTTAACCGCGATATCCGGGCACTGTGATCTTATGTTATTGCGTCATGATCCTGGCGATCAAGATTATGCCGATTTGATGCAAATCCATCAGAACGCAAATCGCGCTGCCGGTCTTGTCGGGCAATTGCTTGCATTTTCACGCAAGCAAACGCTTCAACCCGAGCAACTGGATCTTCGCAACACGCTGTCCGATCTTACCCATCTGCTGAACAGGTTGGTGGGTGAGACGGTCACTCTGACGCTCTCTCACGATCCTGTTCTCAAGCCGGTGCGCGCGGACAAGCGCCAATTGGAACAGGTGCTTATGAACCTGGTGGTGAACGCGCGTGACGCTATGCCTGAAGGCGGAGAAATCACGATTGAAACCGAAAGCCTGACGTTGAGCGCGCCAATGAGCCGCGAGCGCGTTGTGGTTCCGGTCGGCGACTATGTTGTCGTGCGCGTGCGCGACGTGGGGATAGGCATTGATGCGGAAGGGCTCCAGAAAATCTTTGAGCCTTTCTATACGACGAAGCGCACGGGCGAGGGTACTGGACTCGGACTTTCAACTGCATACGGGATCGTAAAGCAGACTGGGGGATATATTTTTGCAGATAGTGAAAAAGGCCAGGGCACGTGTTTTTCTCTTTTGTTTCCCGCAAGCGAGCAGAGCGAGGACAAACCTGCAAGACCTGCCGAAGACCGGCCGCGCAGGATTTTGGAGCAGTGCAGCGGCGTGGTTCTGTTGGTCGAAGATGAAGCGCCAGTGCGGGCGTTTGCGTCCAGAGCGCTAAGCATGAGAGGCTTTGACGTTATTGAAGCGGACTGCGCAGAAGCTGCACTTGAGCTACTGAAGGACACAGCGCTACACGTCGATGTGTTTGTCACGGATGTTGTCATGCCGGGAATGGACGGGCCGACATGGGTTGCAAAAGCCTTGCAAGATCGCCCCTCTGTCAGCGTGGTTTTCGTATCCGGCTACGCAGAAGGGGCCTTTCAGGGAGGCAAGCCAGAGTTGGAAAATTCGGTCTTTCTGCCCAAACCATTTTCACTGACGGAACTCACGTCAACTGTGCAAAATCAGTTGCGATAGAGACCTCGAGCTAAGATATTCAACGCGGCGCAAGACCGGCCTGCGGGTGCAAAAGCGGCTACTGCGCACGGATAGGGATATTGTTCCATAGATCAAACTCGTCGGACATTTTTCGTCGAAAGCGGTCTTCGACATTGGGCGAAAGAATCAGCTTTTCTGTGCTGGAAACATTCAATCGATCAAACTCGACGTCTGTATCCAGGCGCTGTTTCAAAAAACGGCTCCAGCCTGCATTATCTTCGTAGCGAAACAAATGATCAACCTTTGTGCCGTTCGGACGTGGTTCGAGAAAGCGCACTTGCGAGCCGACATTGGCAAAGGGTGGTTTGTCGCCCTTCATGTACGCCAGCACGAAGTCATCGAAACTCATGCCCGCAGTGGATTTCGGTTGGCCATCCAGAAACGGTCGCTGGCGGTATTTGAACCAGCTACCAAGCCAGCTGATCGGCTCGCGCATCATGGCAAAGGTTTCCATTTCTGCTTTGCAGGCTTTTTCGAACATGGGCCGAAAAAAACGATTATAGCGATAAACAGGTGCGTGCTTCAATTCGGGAGGATCGGAAATTATCATCGAGGCTTTGCTCTTCAGAGCCGCCTCAATCGCGGTCGTTCCGGTTTTTGGTACCGAAAGCAGAACTAATTTTTCCTTCCAAAACACCAGCATAGTCAAAATCACTCATCGTTTTCATTACTGTAAACCCATTCTTAACCGATCCAGCGCACTGTGTCAGTGTGAAGATTAAGGTTGATTTGTTCTCTCTTTGGTCCCATTATGGAACGAATAAAGAACACAGGGAGTCATTGCTGCACCGCGCGGCATGTGGAATAAGGACCCAAAGAAATGGCAACGGCAGATTTATTGACCATGAGCAGCAAAGCATCAGCAGACAAGCAAAAGGCGCTCGACAGCGCGCTGGCGCAGATCGAACGCCAGTTTGGCAAAGGTTCGATCATGAAATTGGGCGACGAGAATGCCGTCCAAAAGATCGAAGCGACCTCGACAGGGTCGCTCGGTTTGGACATCGCGCTTGGCATTGGTGGGCTTCCCAAAGGGCGCGTCGTCGAGATCTACGGCCCCGAAAGCTCGGGCAAGACAACCCTTACGCTGCACACCATCGCGGAAGAGCAGAAAAAGGGTGGCGTTTGCGCCTTTGTCGACGCGGAGCATGCGCTTGATCCACAATATGCCAAAAAGCTGGGCGTTAATATCGACGAACTTTTGATCTCGCAGCCCGACACCGGTGAGCAAGCTCTTGAAATCGTTGATACTTTGGTGCGTTCGGGTGCAGTGAGCATGGTCGTCGTCGATTCTGTCGCCGCTTTGACACCCAAGTCCGAGCTCGAAGGCGACATGGGCGATAGTAGCGTCGGCGTGCATGCGCGTCTGATGAGCCAGGCGATGCGCAAGCTGACCAGCTCGATCAGTCGCTCGAATTGTATGGTGATCTTCATTAACCAGATCAGGATGAAGATTGGCGTCATGTTTGGCTCGCCCGAAACGACGACGGGCGGCAACGCGCTTAAGTTTTATTCCTCCGTGCGCCTCGATATTCGCCGTATCGGTGCGATCAAGGACCGTGATGAGGTGGTTGGCAACGCTACGCGCGTCAAAGTGGTCAAGAACAAGGTGGCACCGCCGTTCAAACAGGTGGAATTCGACATCATGTATGGCGAGGGTATTTCCAAGATGGGCGAATTGCTTGACCTCGGGGTCAAAGCGGGCGTGGTGGATAAATCGGGTTCGTGGTTTAGTTACGGCGACGAGCGGATCGGGCAGGGGCGGGAAAATGCGAAAAACTTCCTGAAGGAAAATGATCATATCGCCTACGATATTGAAGACAAGATTCGTGCGGCGCATGGGCTTGAGTTCGATATGCCAAAGATCGAAAAGAAGCCGGATGACGACATTCTAGAGGCGTAAGTCTTGCAGAGGGGGCTGCTCAAACTCCCACATATTGCGTGAGTGATATGCAGAATTTCCCAAGCGGAGCGCTGCTGAACAGCAGGGCTCCGTTTTTAGTTCAAGCGCAAGCGTCATTTGCACCAGATCAGCCTGTGGACAGCAGCCCAGCGGAGGGGTATTTCACCCCTAACGCAATTCCGGCCCAAAAGGCGCATGTTCCATGGCAAGTCTTAACGATATTCGATCCACATTTCTGAACTACTTCGAAAAGCAGGGGCACGCGGTAGTCGCGTCAAGCCCGCTGGTGCCGCGAAACGATCCGACTTTGCTGTTTGCAAACTCGGGCATGGTGCAATTCAAGAATCTGTTTACCGGTCTGGAAACACGCGATTATGCACGCGCCACGACTTCGCAGAAATGCGTGCGGGCAGGCGGCAAACATAATGATCTGGACAATGTCGGTTATACCGCGCGCCATCACACATTTTTCGAAATGCTCGGCAATTTCAGCTTTGGCGATTATTTCAAGGAAGAGGCCATTACATTCGCCTGGGAACTGCTGACGCAGGAATTTGGCATCCCCAAGGATAAATTACTGGTCACGGTGTACCACACGGATGACGAGGCCGCGCAAATTTGGAAAAAGGTTGCGGGTCTGAGTGATGACAAGATCATTCGAATCCCGACGGATGACAATTTCTGGCGCATGGGTCCGACGGGACCGTGTGGGCCGTGCACCGAGATTTTCTATGATCATGGCGAAGATATTTGGGGTGGCCCTCCCGGCAGCGCTGACGAGGATGGCGATCGTTTCATCGAAATCTGGAACGTCGTGTTCATGCAGAACGAACAATTCGAAGATGGCAGCATGAAACCTCTGAAGATGCAAAGCATCGACACGGGTATGGGGCTCGAGCGTGTCGGCGCGCTTTTGCAAGGCAAGCACGACAATTACGACACCGATCTGATGCGCAATCTGATTGAAGCGAGCGCGCATGCAACGGGCGTTGATCCTGATGGAACCGGCAAAACGCATCACCGCGTGATCGCAGATCATTTGCGCTCGACCTCGTTTCTGATCGCCGACGGTGTGATGCCGGCCAATGACGGGCGCGGATATGTTTTGCGCCGGATCATGCGCCGCGCGATGCGTCATGCGCATTTGCTCGGAGCGAAAGATCCGCTGATGCACCGGCTGGTTCCCGCACTGGTGCGCCAGATGGGTGCGGCTTTTCCGGAACTCGGGCAGGCGCAATCCCTGATCGAAGAGACATTGCATCTTGAGGAAACGCGCTTTCGCCAGACCTTGGATCGCGGCTTGAAGCTGCTTGATGATGAACTGCTGGCTCTGCCCGAGGGCAGCACGCTTCCGGGCGCGACGGCGTTCAAGCTCTATGACACTTTCGGATTCCCACTTGATCTGACTCAGGATGCGCTTCGCGAGAAGGGTCGAGAAGTGGATACGGACGGTTTCGATACGGCGATGGCCGAGCAAAAGGCAAAGGCGCGCGCAGCTTGGAGCGGGACGGGCGAAGCGGCCGACAGCGCGATCTGGTTCGACATTCTGGACGCGCACGGCGCAACGGATTTTCTTGGCTATGACACAGAAACCGCCGAAGGGCAGATCGCCGCGCTGGTGATGGACGGTGCAGAAGCGCAAAGCGCAAAGCAAGGTCAGGAGGTTCAGATCATCCTGAATCAAACGCCATTCTATGCAGAAAGTGGCGGTCAGGTTGGCGATAAAGGTGTGATCAAAACCGAAACTGGTTTGGCCCGCATCAGTGATACGAAAAAGTCCCAAGGTGTCTTTATACATATTGCGATCGTCGAGAGTGGTGAAATTTCCAAAGGCGCAGCAGCGGTTCTGGAGGTGGATCACGCGCGCCGCACAGCCATTCGCGCCAATCACTCCGCGACGCATTTGCTACACGAAGCCTTGCGCGCTGCGCTTGGTGATCGGGTGGCGCAGCGTGGCTCGCTCAACGCTCAAGATCGACTGCGCTTTGATTTCTCGCATGGCAAGGCGCTGACGCTGGACGAAATTGGCCGTGTCGAGACGGAGGTGAATGCCTATATCCGCCAGAATGCTGTGGTCGAAACACGCATTATGACGCCGGATGATGCGCGCGCAATCGGTGCGCAGGCTTTGTTTGGTGAAAAATACGGGGATGAAGTACGCGTAGTGTCCATGGGTATGCAGGCTGGCTCTGGCAGGGGCAGCGCGGGCTCGACATATTCGCTCGAACTTTGCGGTGGCACTCATGTGCGCCGGACCGGTGACATCGGTGCTTTCGTGCTGCTTGGCGATAGCGCTTCCAGCGCCGGTGTGCGCCGGATCGAAGCTCTAACGGGGCAGGCGGCGATGGAATACCTGCGCACGCAGGATCAGCGCTTGGCTGAGGTCGCTAGCGATCTTAAGGCGCAAGCGGCAGATGTGCCTGCGCGCGTCAAAGCACTGCTTGATGAGCGAAAGGCGCTCAGCAATGAGGTGGCGCAGCTACGCCGTGAGCTGGCGATGGCGGGCGGCGCGGGGCAGGGCGGCGAGGCTGCAGGCGAAGTGGTGAACGGGATCAAGTTTGTCGCGCAGGTCTTGAGCGGTGTGTCTGGCAAGGATCTGCCCGCGCTCATCGACGAGCATAAGGCGCGCATCGGGTCTGGCGCGGTTCTGCTGATTGCCGATGCAGGCGGAAAAGCAGCCGTCGCCGCGGGTGTGACCGAGGACAGCACGGGCAAAGTCTCTGCTGTCGATCTGGTGAAGGCGGCGGTGGCCGAGCTGGGCGGCAAAGGTGGCGGCGGCCGCGCTGACATGGCGCAAGGCGGGGGCAAGGATGTCACCAATGCGCAGGGTGCGATTGCTGCTGCGAAACAAATCTTGGAAGGATAAATCATGCCGACAGCACTTTGGATCGCCAATGTTCACGTCACGGACGAGACCGCTTATAAGGAATATGCCATCCGCGCGACGGGGGCGATCGCCGATCATGGCGGCGTTTTCCTCGCACGTGCGGGCAAGCACGAGCAGCTTGAAGGGCGTGACCGCGCCCGCAACGTTGTGGCGCGCTTCCCATCCTTGCAGGCCGCCCATGACTGCTACCACTCGGACGCTTATCAAGCTGCTCTCGATTTTGCGCGCGGCGCATCGGAGCGCGATCTGGTGATCGTCGAAGAAGCCGAAAGCTAGGCAAATTCCTGCCTGCATATCTCGCGCCGCTGGCAAATCTTTGCTCAGCGGCGCGGTGTTTTGATTCTTTCCTATGCGTTCTAGGGCGTTCCATTAGAAAGAACCTGTGGATAACAGCCAAGAACCACTGACGATTCGGCAAAGTGATTCCACATCTTCCGTAAGAAAAGTAAACAATCGCAATCGCCTAGGGTGACTGTTTCTCTTAGCGCATCAGTGTGCCTTCATTGGGCAATCTGCTTGTGTATAAAACTGGTGCGTAAAGAACACGATTTTGCGAATTATCAAGCAAAACAAGGGGTTTTGGTTAACGCACTCGGCGCTAACACCGTTTTTCCTATGGCTGGTATCAAGCGACATGCGGTAGTTTTTAATCACGTGAAGGTTAACCTGGAGGATATTTCATGAAAAAGACCCTTATTTCCGCAGTCGTCGCAGCTGTCGCATTTGCAGCACCCGCAATGGCTTGGGAAGGCAAAACTGTTGCTTGCTATGATAAAGTGCTGGTTCCTGCAAAGTACGACTATTCCAAGTCTCTCGTGAAAGCGGGCAAAAAGCAGTACGAGCACCGCAACCACCGCATCGAGCTGGTTTCTTACCCGCCCGTTTACGTACAGCACAAGACATTGGTGTCCGGCGCTCATTACGTAATGCGCGAAGTGTCCTGCGGCCACTAATTGGTTCAGGCGCGCAGTTGCGCTGCCGCGCTGCGCATCGACCCCTTAAAGGCGTGAGATTTTAGTCTCGCGCCTTTTTCTATTTTCGAAGCAATTGGAAACAAATTTCCCATTTTGGAACAATTATCCCAAAACACAATTAAAACACGAACTATCCAAATTCTCGCCCTGATGAATTGATGAATGGGTCGTGCCTAAGTTAAGCAAAACATTAGTATCTATTTGGAGAGTATACATGAAGAAGACACTTATTTCCGCTGTTGTCGCAGCAATCGGTTTCGCAGCACCCGCAATGGCGTGGGAAGGCAGCACAGTCGCGTGCTTTGACAAGCATCTCGTACCTGCAAGCTACACCTACACAAAGCACCTCGTGAAGGGTGGCAAAAAGCAATACGAACACCGCAATGGCCGCATCGAGCTGGTGTCCTACCCACCTGTATACCGCCAGGTTGCGACGCTGAAATCCGGCGCGCACTACGTCATGCGTGAGGTTTCCTGCAAGCACTAATGGGTCGTGACTGCGCAGATCGCTTTGGCGCTGCGCAGTTCTGCCTAAAAGAAAAGCGCGACGGTTTGATCCGTCGCGCTTTTCTCGTTTTTACGTTTTAGAACAGTTTCTTATCATGCACTGCGCGAGTGGCGCTTGCGCTCGTGCGGATCAAGGTAGCGCTTGCGCAGGCGGATCGCATTGGGCGTCACTTCGACCAGTTCATCATCATTGATATAGGCGATCGCCTCTTCGAGGCTAAGGGTGACTGGCGTCGTCAGGCGCACCGCTTCATCCGTGCCCGAAGCACGAACATTGGTGAGCTTTTTGCCCTTCAGCGGGTTCACCTCGAGATCGTTCTCGCGGCTGTGCTCGCCAATGATCATGCCCGTATAAAGATCGACCTGAGCACCAATGAACATCTTGCCGCGGCTTTCCAGGTTCCAGAGCGCATAGGAAACCGATTGACCGTTCTCCATGGAAATCAGCACGCCCGCGCGCCGTCCCGGAATCGAGCCTTTATGCTCTGTCCAGCCATGGAAAACACGGTTGAGAACGCCAGTACCGCGCGTGTCGGTCAGAAATTCACCGTGATAGCCGATCAGGCCACGCGAGGGAACGTTCAGGATAATACGTGTTTTTCCGGCGCCAGCAGGGCGCATTTCGACCAGTTCGCCTTTGCGCGTGCCTGTCAATTTTTCGATCACCACGCCGGAATATTCGTCATCCACGTCAATCGTCGCTTCTTCGACTGGCTCAAGGCGTTCGCCGTTCGGGCCTTCCTTCATGATCACCTGCGGGCGCGAGATCGAAAGCTCGAACCCTTCGCGGCGCATGTTTTCAATCAGAACACCCATCTGCAATTCGCCGCGTCCGCTGACCTCGAAGGCTTCGCCGCCGGGCGTGTCGGCGATCTTGATCGCGACGTTGCTTTCGGCCTCTTTGTGCAGACGGTCACGAATGACGCGCGACTGTACTTTCTTGCCATCGCGGCCCGCCAGCGGGCTGTCGTTGATGCCAAAGGTCACTGTAATGGTGGGCGGATCAATCGGCTGCGCGGGCAGGGCGGTATCGACCGCGAGCGCGCAGATCGTGTCGGCAACGGTCGCTTTGGACATGCCCGCGATAGAGACGATATCGCCCGCAATCGCTTCGTCAACGTCTTGCTGGGCAAGGCCGCGGAAGGCCTGGATACGTGTGACGCGGAATTGCTCGATCTTTTGGCCAATGCGGCTAAGGGCCTGAACCGTTGCACCGACCTTGAGTTTACCGCTTTCAACGCGGCCCGTCAGCAAACGACCAACAAAGGCGTCGGCGCCAAGCGTGGTTGCCAGCATGCGGAAATCTTCATTCTGACGCTCGATGACCGCAGGGCGCGGCACATGGTTCACGATCAGATCGAACAGGGCAGACAGGTCCTTGCGCGGCCCATCAAGCTCGTTATCGGCCCAGCCGTTGCGGCCAGATGCATACATATGGGGGAAATCAAGTTGATCATCGTTCGCATCTAGCGAGGCGAAAAGATCAAAACACTCATCGAGTGCGCGGTCCGGCTCCGCATCGCCCTTGTCGACTTTATTCAGCACAACAATCGGACGCAGACCCAGCGCAAGCGCCTTGGAGGTCACGAATTTGGTCTGGGGCATCGGGCCTTCGGCCGCGTCAACCAACAAAACAACGCCGTCTACCATCGACAGGATACGCTCTACTTCGCCGCCAAAGTCTGCGTGACCTGGCGTGTCCACGATATTGATGCGTGTGCCTTTCCACTCGACAGAAGTCGGCTTGGCAAAAATGGTGATTCCACGCTCGCGCTCGATATCGTTGTTGTCCATGGCGCGTTCTGCGACGGCCTGGTTTTCACGAAAAGCGCCGGATTGCTTGAGAAGTTCGTCCACGAGCGTCGTTTTGCCGTGGTCAACGTGTGCGATAATCGCAATATTGCGAAGGTCCATTAGTGTACTGCCTTTAACTGAGTTGGGCCTCCGTTATAGGGGCTGCTCTGAAAAGGCCAGCAAAATAGCACTGCGCGCCAATGCGCCGCGCAGTCCATGGCTTCATCTTGCCTTTAAACTCACTTTACGCGGGCAGATGGATGTTGAAACGCTTGCGAATTGCACTATCGAGCGCCGCATCGAATCTGGCCGCGGATCGCGTCGCCAATATTTCCTCTTTGCGCGCTGTGGCTTTCTCGGCCAGCACGGGCTTGCCGATCTCTACCCACTCCTTTGGCGATGTGCGGTCTCCGAGCTTGGGGTATACGTGATCGGTCTCCATACGGCCCAGCGTTTGCTCCGTACCAAGGTAGTGACCGGGCCCGCCCATACAGACCTGCGCCATTTGATCGAGTGCAAGGGTGTCGTCGTTCACCTCAATCCCCCGTACGCAGCGCATGGCCTGGCCAATCAGATCATTGCCGAGGATCAGGCTCTCATGGCAAAATCCAAGCAGGGACGCGTGCATGCCCGCTGCTTCATAAACCATGTTAAGGCCAGACAGCCCCGCCATTACGTTAGAGCACATTTGCTCCCATCCCGCCTGCATATCCGGCATTTTGGAATCCGATGCACCACCCGCTGCGCCGCCGGGCAGGCCGTAAAACGCGTGCATCTGCGCGCAGCCCGCGCTCAAAAGGGCTTGCTCGCCAGAGCCAACCGTCATCGCGCCCGTGCGCAGATCAAGGCCGAAAGGCCATGTGCCGAAGATCGCAGGATGGCCGGGCGCAATGGCGTTCACATAGACCAATCCAGCAAGGCATTCCGCCGTCGCTTGCGTGATTGCGCCCGCAATGGTCGAGGGCGCCGTCGCGCCCGCCATGCCCGCAGAGAGCAAAAGCACAGGCATGCCGCCCGCGATGCAGGCTTCCATGACTTCGCAGGCCTCCGTGGCGAATTTCATCGGCGGCACCACAAAGCAGTTGGAGTTGGACACGAAAGGTCTCTCGCGCCATTTATCTTCGCCGCCTGCGATCTGGTGAAGCATTTCCAGCGCATGTTTCACATATCCGGGTTCGGTAAAGGACGTGCCGACGTGCTTTGTCGTGCCGCTGGTGCAGGCATAAATCGTGTTCAGGTCCATCTCCAGATTGTCCGGAATATCGCGGCATACCATGGGGCGCTGCACAAAGCTGATATTGTCGAGCACGTCACAAATCCGCGCCGCATCATGCAGGTCCTGCACTGTGGATTCGCGGTATTCATTGCCCGCCACATCCACAAGATGGACCGCCGCGCCCGCCGTGCCGTAATGCACCCGCTGGCCCGAAAGATCGAGATCGTTGTTCCCGTCGCGGCTATGCAGAACCACCTCGCGATTGGCCTTGGTCAGCGCATCCTCGACCAAAGCGCGCGGAAAACGGATACGCCCGTCATCGCCCAAAATTGCGCCCGCATCTGTCAGGATTTGAACACCAGAGGGCGGCGCATCATTGAGGCCGATGGTCTCCAGCGCGGTTAGCGCCGCTTGGTGGATCTTCTGCACATCGATATCGCTAAGCGGTTTGTACTGCCCACCCTGCATGCCGGGTTTGATCGGGCGCAGATGATCGGCAAGTTTGGCAGAGCGGGCCTCGCGGCGGGCAGAGCGGCCTCCGGCGCGGCGGACAGGGGATTGATCGTTCATGGGATATCGCTTTCAAAAGGAGGGGAGAGAGGGGTGTAAAGCCCGCTCAGGGTCTCCCCCTTGCCGCGCGGCCGCGCCTTGCTCCAATCGTCACGCGGGTCAGCGTGAGCTTCCATCCGATGTCGTTCAAAAGCGTTCCTCCGAAGCTCTTGATCCGAGTGGAGAACGTATTTAGCGGTGTTTCTAAGCTGAAAACGACCAAACGTCGTTTTCAGACCCTACCAGCGCCCGCTCGCCCCGCCGCCGCTGGACGATCCACCGCCGAAACTTGACGAGCGCGAAGAAGATTTGCGGCTGATCGTGTAGGGCACCACTTCGCGGTAATTGCAATTGGAGCAAGTGGTGATCCTGTCGCCGCTGCCTGTGCTGGTCTTGCTGGCCATGCTCTTGACGTGGCGGGTGCGCTCCAAATGGCGCGTTCCGCACTGGGGGCATTTCTTCAGTTTCACGAACCTGTCTTTGAACACCAGCGCGCCAATTGTGCCAAAAACTGCCAAAACGGCGGCCCAAACCCAAGTATCGTTTTGTCCGTTCGGGGCGTTTGTGCCCGCCAGATATGGCGTCACGATACTGTCAATCGTGTCGCCCACCCCCGCTTCGATCCCGTCCTGATAACGATCTTCCTTGAAGGCGGGCAGGAACGAGCGGTTGATCACCGTGGCCGCATATCTGTTCCACTCGCTGCCATATGCTGATCCTAGTTCGATCCGCATGGCGCGGTCCGTGCGCAAAACCATGATCAACACGCCATCGTTTCGGCTTTTGTCGCCAACGCCCCATTCATTGAACAGGCCCGTCGCGAATTTTTCCAGCGTCTGATCGGGCGCAAACATGTCTTGACGCGAAAGCGTCAGAATTGTCATTTCCACGCCGGTCGTTTTGCGCAAATCGCTCAGTTGTTTGGACAGGCGCGCTTCGGCCCCTTCATCCAGCAAACCTGCAAAATCGTTAACGGTGGTTGAGCTATACTCCGGATAGGACTGCGCAATCGCGGCGTTTGCGCTGAAAACCAGCGCAAGGATCTTCAAAATATGTATCATGCTAAATCTCTTGTTCACTTCAATAAACGAATCCTAGCCCGAATTTTCCTATTCACAAAGCGTCGCGGCAAAGGCGCATAACGCGCGCAGGGCCTTTGCGTAGGCGGCGTCGTCAATCGTCATGGCCACGCGGATGTGCCCAGCGGCAGCGCGGCCAAAGCTCTCGCCGGGCATCACCGCAATATGGCGCGCGTCCAGTAGGCGGTTGGCAAACGCGTCCCCGCTCAAGCCCGTTGCGCGAATGTCGAGCATCACATACATCGCACCATCCGCAGGGATCATTTTCACCACGTTCTGCTCGGCCAGAATATCAACGCTCAACGCGCGGCGGCGCTTAAACGGCGCGCCGATCTTTTGCTCGAAGCTGCGGCCTTGCTTTAGCGCAAAGAGGGCGGCGTCCTGCACAAAGCCCGCAACGCCGTAGGTCGTGTGCGTTGCGAGGTTGGTGAGATGCGCAATCGCCTCGCGCGGCCCGACGATCCAGCCCACGCGGCTGCCGGTCATTGCATGGCTTTTCGACATGGAGCCGATGACCAGCGTGCGCTCTGCCATCCCGTCCAGCGTGCGCGGGGAGATATGCGCACCTTGCCATATTTGCGTGTCATAAACCTCGTCAGAGATCAGCCAAAGATCGTGCCGTTTGCAAACCTCGGCGATCCCTTCAAGCGCTGCGCGCGTGTAAACCACGCCTGTGGGGTTGTTGGGCGAGTTGATGAGCAGGCTTGCTGCGCCATGCGCGGCGGCGTCAATATCGGCGGCGCGCGGTTGAAACCCGTCCTCTGCTTGGGTCTTGATCGGCGTGGCAATCGCGCCAATTGCGCGTAGCGTCCCGGGGTAGGTGGCGTAATAGGGATCAATGAACAACGCTTTTGCGCCCTTCGGACAGGCGGCGAGATGGGCTGCGAAAAGCGCCGATTGACCGCCCGGCGTGATCATCACATTCTCGATGCTGGTCGGCGTGCCCGTGCGTTCCTGAACGCGGCGCGCCACTTCTGCGCGCAGGGCTGTGATGCCGGGCACCATCGCATAGCCCGTGTGCCCGCCGCGCGCCGCCGCGTCCATCGCCGCCAATATGCTGGGGTCTGTGCGGATGTCATGTTCGCCAATCGTCAACTCGGTCACGGGCGTGCCATCCGCGATCATCTTTCGCGCGCGCATGAACACTTCCCACCCGTCAGAGCCGCCGCCGGTGATATCGGTCAAACTGGGGGATAAAGCGGGCATGGCGAACTCCTGACTAGATTGCCCGATACTTGGACGCCTGCGCACGGATTCGTCAACACGCTGGACACAGGCAAAGCGCGCCGCTATTCAAGCGCTATGAGCCATACAAAAAGCATTGCAATTATCTGCTGTATCCTCCGCTAACTTCACTGTGCGGGCCGGTTTCACATTTCCTCTTTTGATCTGAGTTGCTAAGTCCGCCGCACCATTCGCGCGCGCTACAAGGACCTGTGACATGACATCGATCACATTGCACAACACCAAGACCCGCAAGAAAGAGGCGCTCGTGCCGATCAAACCGGGCGAAGTGTCCATGTATGTCTGCGGGCCCACGGTTTATGACCGAGCCCATATCGGCAATGCGCGCCCCGTTATCGTGTTCGACACTTTGTTTCGCCTTTTGCGCCATGTCTACGGCGCGGACCGTGTGAGCTACGTGCGCAATTTCACCGATGTGGACGACAAGATCAACGCGCGTGCCGCTGAAACGGGCCAGTCCATTCGCGAAATCACGGACGGAACAATCGCGCTCTATCTTGAGGATATGGATGCGGTCGGCGCACTGCACCCAACCCACATGCCGCGCGCGACCGAATATATCCAGCCGATGGTGGATATGACCGCCGATCTAATCGAAAAGGGTCACGCCTACGAGGCGGAAGGCCATGTGTTGTTTGCCGTTGAGAGTTATGCGGACTACGGCAAATTTTCTGGTCGCAGCCTTGATGACATGATCGCAGGGTCGCGCGTGGAAGTTGCGCCCTACAAGCGTAATCCGATGGATTTCGTTTTGTGGAAGCCCTCCGATGCGGACACGCCTGGTTGGGCCTCGCCTTGGGGTAAAGGACGTCCGGGCTGGCATATCGAATGCTCTGCTATGGCGCATGAGCTGCTTGGCGAGAGTTTTGACATTCACGGCGGCGGCAATGATCTGATGTTCCCTCACCACGAGAACGAGATCGCGCAAAGCAAATGCGCCGGCCATGATTTCGCGAATATCTGGATGCACAACGAGATGTTGCAGGTCGAGGGCAAGAAGATGTCCAAGTCCTTGGGCAATTTTTTTACGGTGCGCGATTTGCTGGATAAAGGTGTGCCGGGGGAAGTGATCCGGTTTGTGATGCTGAGCACGCATTACCGCAAGCCGATGGATTGGACTGAGAGGAAGTGGAAAGAGGCGGAGGCGACGCTTAGAAAGTGGCGCGCTTTGGTGGACGGTGTTGAAGCAAGCGAGGTCTCTGCTTCCGTTCTAGCGCTTTTGTCGGATGACTTGAACACGGCTGGTCTCATTGCCGAAATGCACAGGATGGCAAATACAGGGGATGCAGGCGGGCTGAAGGCTGCGGGCGCTCTTATCGGTTTGCTTGGTGATGATCTGGGCGATTGGATGGGGGGCGAGGCTGTCGATCTGTCGCTCTATAGCAATGCGCTGAGCCGCGCGCGCGAGCAGGCGATGCAAACTAAGAATTTCTCTGCCGTCGATGATTTGAAGACAGCGTTAACTGAGGCAGGCGTCGAAGTGCGTATGTCTAAAGAGGGTGTTGAGCTTGTCCCCACGGCTGACTTTGACCCCTCCAAACTAGAGGGCCTTCTATGACCCGCTTCCACACACAGGACAGCCCCCGACCCAATGTGGGGGTGAAGCCCACGCCGTTTTTTCGGAGACAAACCTTTGGTTTGATGGGGGCGGTCGGGGGCTGTCCGTGCAAAGGGCAAGGACTTAGGAAAAAGAGACGGTGCGCGTCATGAGCAAAGAAAAACTCTATCTCTACGACACCACCCTGCGCGACGGGCAGCAAACTCAAGGCGTGCAATTCTCTACTGCCGAGAAGATCCAGATCGCACAAATGCTTGACCAGCTTGGCCTTGATTATATCGAAGGCGGCTGGCCCGGTGCGAACCCCACCGATTCAGCATTTTTCGATGAAGCGCCCAAAACCCGTGCGAAAATGACCGCTTTCGGGATGACGAAAAGGACCGGAAGGTCCGCTGAGAACGACGACGTTCTCGCGCAGGTCATGCAGGCCCAAACCGCCGCCGTCTGCCTTGTGGGGAAATCTAGCGCGTTCCACGTCTCTGACGCGCTCGGCATCACCAAGGCGGAAAACACGGCCAATATCGCCGCCTCCATCTCGCATATCGTGGGCGAGGGACGCGAGGCCTTGTTTGATGCGGAGCACTTTTTCGACGGTTACAAAGCCGATCCTACTTACGCGCTTGAAACCCTGCACGCGGCGATCGAGGCTGGCGCGCGCTGGGTTGTTCTGTGCGACACCAATGGCGGCACGCTGCCGCTCGAGGTTAGCGAAATCACCAAAGCTGTCATCGCCTCTGGTATCAAGGGCGATCATCTTGGCATTCACACCCATGACGATACGGCCAATGCGGTCGCCTGTTCGCTCGCAGCGATCGACGCAGGCGCGCGGCAGGTTCAAGGCACGCTCAATGGTCTGGGCGAGCGCTGTGGCAATGCCAACCTGACGACACTCATCCCGATCTTGCTGCTCAAAGAACCCTATGCCAGCAAGTTTGAAACAGGCGTCACGCTGGAGGCGCTGAAATCGCTCAAGCATATGTCCTACAGGCTCGATGATATCCTGAACCGCGTGCCTCTGCGCCAAGCGCCTTTTGTCGGCTCTTCGGCCTTTGCCCATAAGGCGGGTTTGCATGCCAGCGCGATCCTGAAAGACCCCAGTACCTACGAGCATATCGCGCCCGAAGTGGTCGGCAACGCGCGCGTGATCCCAATGTCCAATCAGGCTGGGCAATCCAACCTGCGCAAACGCCTCTCGGACGCGGGGTTGAGCGTGGCAAAGGGCGATCCGGCGCTCGGGTTTCTGCTGGATGAGATCAAGGAGCGCGAATCGCAGGGCTATTCCTATGATACCGCGCAGGCCAGTTTCGAGCTGCTCGCGCGCCGTGCGCTCGGCCAGATGCCCGATTTTTTCGAGGTGAAGCGCTACAAGGTCACGGTGGAGCGGCGCAAGAACAAATACGACAAAATGATCTCGCTCTCCGAGGCGGTCGTCGTGGTTAAGATCGACGGGGAAAAGAAGCTCTCCGTCAGCGAAAGCATGGATGACACCGGATCGGACCGCGGTCCTGTGAACGCATTGTCCAAGGCTCTGGCCAAGGATTTGGGTCAATATCAAGAGATGATCGATGATATGCGCCTTGTTGATTTCAAGGTGCGCATCACCCAAGGCGGCACAGAAGCGGTCACGCGCGTCATCATTGATAGTGCCGATTCCAAGGGCAATCGCTGGAGTACTGTAGGGGCTTCGCCCAACATTGTGGACGCGAGTTTTGAGGCGCTGCTGGATGCAATCCAATGGAAGCTCATTCGCGATACATCGGAAAAAGCGCACAAGTAACCTTGACGTTACATGTCACCTTAGCTACTCATGTAACTCACAGGTTGCATGGAGTATCTGATATGCCTTGGATCATTCTCGCAATTTCTGGCTGCCTTGAAGTCGTTTGGGCCACTGCTCTCAAAGCGTCTGACGGGTTTAGCAAACCACTCTATAGCGTCATCGTTGCGGTTGCGGCCTTCGTCAGTTTCTGGCTGCTCGCCTATGCGATGAAGTCGCTGCCCCTCGGCACGGCCTATCCTGTCTGGGTCGGCATTGGTGCTGTTGGTTCCTTTATCGTGGGTATTTACGCCTTTGGCGAAGCGGCCAGCCCTATGCGCCTTGCCAGTGCCGCCCTCATCGTGATCGGCATTGCCGGCCTCAAACTGGCAGAGGGATAAGCCATGAACGCTGACACACTCTCGCGCATTCGCATTGCGGTCTTCGGTTTCGCTGGGCTAGTTTGCCTGTCCTACAGCGCGATGGCGCTGGCGGGTAACACGCCGCGCCCGTTTTCGCCTTGGCTGCCCGGTGCATCCGGCTTTGCCGCTGGTCTGGTGATGTGGCTTTCTGCGATCAAGGCAGGGCCGCGTGCGGCGGGCATGGCCCATGATGAATTGTTCTGGGCCGAATGGGGGCAGGCGATTAGGTTCTCCTATTGGTTCTCGATCTCGCTCTATCCGATCTTCGGTATCCTTATGGGGCTTGACTGGATCGCGCCAAGCACGTCCATTGCTGCGATGGGCACGGCGGCAGGCGCGGCGCCGATGCTGGTGTTTTGCTTCATCAACCTGCGGTCCTGAGCCATGGCCGAGCTGCACAACACCCTTAAAGCGCACCGCACCGACAAGGGCTTTACCCAAGCCTCGCTGGCAGAGGCCGTTGGCGTCTCGCGCAAATCCATAAACACGATTGAAAACCGTGTTTTCACTCCGTCAACGCTGCTTGCCTTGCAAATCGCGCGTGCGCTGGAGTGTTCTGTTCATGATATTTTTTACGTGAAAGACGACTGACATGCTTATGAAAATCATTAAATTTATCGCGGTAAGCCTTGTGATTACCGCGTTGGTTCCGCTCGGGCTTATTGCATCGCAATGGCCGATGAAACTTGAAACGATCCAAACCGGCGAGACCCTGAATTTTGAGGCGGCTCTGGCAGGAGATTTGGAAACTGCGGCCGAGCCAGAGCAAATCCAAATGCGCGATGGCTGGTCGATGCCGGTGCGCAAATACGGACTGCCGGACGCGGAAAAACCCTTGCTGATCCTCGTGCACGGTTCTGGTTGGAATGGATTGCAATATAATGCAATTGCGCAAAACCTCGCCAATGATGCGCATGTTCTTGCCGTTGATTTACGCGGTCATGGTGCCACGCCAGAGCGTCGCGGCGATGTGGATTACATTGGCCAGATGGAGGATGATTTGGCCGATCTGATCAAAGCAGAAGCAGCGAAGGACCAGCAAGTTGTCATGCTCGGGCATTCCTCTGGCGGCGGACTTGTGGTGCGCTTTGCAGGCGGGGCAAACGGCGCGCTGATCGACGACGCAATTTTGTTTGCGCCCTTCCTCAAGCATGATGCGCCCTCGACGCGGGCCGATTCAGGTGGTTGGGCGCATTTATTACTGCGCCGTGTGATCGGCCTGAGTATCCTTAACGGTTTCGGGTTTACTGGGCTTAATCATTTGACGGCTATTCAGTTCAATATGCCCGCAGAAATCACTCAAGGACGCTATGGTCACTTGGCAACAACCGCCTATTCCTTCCGGCTCAACACTGGTTTTGCACCGCGCGAAGATTATCTAAGCGACATCGCCGCGCTGCCCAACTTCACCCTTGTGGTTGGCAGCGAGGACGAAGCGTTCTATGCGGACAAATTCGAGGGAGTGATGCGTGCTGTGACGGACAAAGGTAGATATGTAGTCGTGGAGGGCGTGGATCACTTGGGCATCATCGATGCAGATGAAACCCTGTCTGCGATCCGGGCGCACCTGCGATGAGCGATTGGCATGCGTGCGCCGCAATTGTCGAGCGCGGCGACCCAGTGCGCTTTCGCGCGGCGATGGCCGCTCCAGTGGAGGCGCGCGCGATCCTGTTCCCGATCTACGCCGCCAACATCGAAATTTCGCGTGCACCATGGGTGACGCAAGAACCGATGATTGCCGAGATGCGCCTGCAGTGGTGGCGCGATGTGATGGAGCAGATCATCGAGGGGGACGAGGTGCGCCGGCACGAAGTTGCAACGCCGCTCGCTGGTGTGTTGAGCCACGCGGGGGCAGAGGCGATGGATCGCCTTATTGCCGCGCGCCGCTGGGACATCTACAAAGATCCGTTCGAGGACGCCGCCGCCTTTACCGCCTATCTGGAGGACACGTCAGGCGGGCTGCTTTTTGCGGTCTGCGACGCGCTTGGCAAGGCCGATGCGAACGTCGCCAAAGACGCGGGCTACGCCGCTGGCTTGGCTGCGTTCTTCCAAGCGATTCCGGCGCTGGAGGAGGCCAAGCGCGTACCGCTGCTTGATGGGCGCGCGAGCGCAATTGCCGATCTGGCAAAGACCGGTTTGGCGCGGCTGAAACGTGCGAGCGCAGGGCGTTTGAACCTGCACAAGTCCGGCTGCATTGCGCTCTGGCAAACGCAGCCTATTTTGGCACAAGCCGCGCGCGATCCCGGGGCGGTTGCACAGGGTCGCCTCGACGTGGGCGCGCTAAAATCATCGCTTGGCTTGAGCAAAGCGGCACTGCTGGGCCGCTGGTAGCGCCCGCCTAGGCCGGTTCGAAACTTTTAGGCCGCATCATCAGCCAGATAAGCGCCGACCCGGCAAGCGCAAGGAACGGGATCATTGCGAGGTTCACCGCGTTCCAACCTTGCACCGGATCACCGCCTGAGCAGTTCATCAAGCCGCCAGAGGCGAGCGAGGCGACGGTCACGCCGCCGAACACAAACAAATCATTCATCCCCTGTACGCGGCCCCGATCGCGGGGGCCATGGGCCGAGGTCAGCATGGCAGTCGCGCCGATAAAGCCGAAGTTCCAGCCAATTCCGAGCAGGATGAGGGCGACAAAGAAATTCTCGAGCTCCACGCCGTTCAAAGCGACCACGCCCGCCGCCGCAAGGAGCACAAGGCCGGCGCCAACAATCTTTTCCACGCCGAAACGGGCAATCAGATGGCCAGTGAAGAAGGATGGAATGAACATCGCAAGGACGTGGCCCGATACGATGTCGGCCGCGTTGTTCGTGCTGTATCCGCAGCCGACAACAGCAAGCGGCGTCGATGTCATCACGAGGTTCATCAGCGCATAGGAGACCATACCGCAGATCATCGCCACCGCGATGCGCGGGGTTTTCAGCAACTCAAGACGTGTGCGCGCAGCGGGCGCATCCTCGGCAGGGGCCGCAGGGGCAGGGATGTTGATGAACAGGAAAATGAGCGAGCCAACGACGTTGAGCAAAAACACGAAGATATAGGCACCCATAAAGGCGGAAACAGTCGCATCGGGCGAATCTACCATGCCATTGGTCGCTTTGACCATTTGTGGGCCAATGATCGCCGCCGCGAGGCCCCCTGCCATAACGTAGGAAATCGCCTTGGGGCGGAAGGATTCATCTGCCGTGTCCGCGGCGGCAAAGCGGTAAAAGCCCTGCGCGCTCATGTAAAGGCCAGTGAAAAAGCTGCCGAACAGGAACAGGGGGAAGTTCGAGTAATAAAGTGCGATAGCGCCGATTAACCCGCCAAGCGCACCGCCTGCCGTGCCGATCCAGAAGCCCGCGCGCCGCCCGTAGCGCTGCATCACCGCCGAAATCGGCGTGGCCGCGCACATGGAGCCGATGATGATCATCGAAATCGGCATGGTTGCGAAACAGATATTCGAGGCCATGGATTGCCCCGCAAGACCCGCGATCGTGAAGAGCATCGGCATTTGCGAACCAAGAATGGCCTGCGCCAGGATCAGGATGAAAACGGTGCGGCGGGGGGAGGAAACGGCTTGGGTCATAAATTCTGCCTTAAACCTGCGGCGCGCGCCAAGCAAGCATGCTCATGCAGCATCAATGATATGCGCGAAGGAACCAGACACGTTACCTAACGTCAAACCCATGGCGGGCAGGTCCAATCCTTCGGCGTCTTTTGCGGCGAAAAGCGGCTCGCCCTGTGCGCTTAGTGTACTTGCATAGTGGAATTCATGAGCGTTCCATTGACCCTTGAAGGGGCCTTGGGCTGCGTTCAAGTGGCGGTATCCGAGGTGGAGCTTGCGTTGCTGAAACGAGGTTTCGAGCCGCAGTAAACCTGCCATTTCATGATGTGTTCCTTGCGCGTCGATTAGACCATCGCCCAACACCATGTAGCCGCCGCATTCGCCGTAGATTTGCGTCGTCTTTGCGGCAGCTCTGAGTGAGGTCATGAAGCAGGACGAAGAGGCGAGTTTAGCTGCATATAATTCTGGATAGCCACCCGGAAGGTAGATGAAATCGCTGGCTGGTATTGGGTCGTTGTTAAGTGGAGAGAAGATTTCAATCTGCGCACCTTGTTCGTGCCAGTCTTGCAACAGATGCGGGTAGGCAAAGGCGAATGCACGGTCTTGTGCGATTGCTATGCGTTGCGCGGGGGGGGCGATTTTTCTTGAAAAATCACGATCGGGAAGCGATCGGGTCAATTCTGAAATCAGGTCGAGATCGACATGCGTTACAATCAGATCAGCAGCGCCTTCGATAAATGCGTCCAAGTCGTCGTGCTCTTGTGCTTGGATCAATCCAAGGTGTCGCGAGGGTTGTTCGATGCCACTGCGACGTGGGATAACACCTAGAACAGGTAGGCCACTTGGCAAAAGGGCGCGTCGTAAAATGGTTTCATGACGCGCGCTTCCGACTTTGTTCAGGATCACACCCGCGACCATCACTTTTGGATCGTATTGCGCAAAGCCGAGAACCAAAGGTGCGATAGATTGCGCAATCCGAGAGGCATCAACAACCAGAACAACAGGTAGCTTCAGTTGCCGCGCAAGATCGGCAACTGACCCTCGCCCATCAGGCGGTGCGCCATCAAACAGCCCCATAGCCCCTTCAACGATTAGCGGAATGTCACCAGCGGCAAGCGATGTGATCCGTTCAGGGGACATGGCCCAGGCATCAAGGTTGAAGCAAGGCGCGCCAGACGCGGCCTCGTGAAAGCGTGGGTCAATGTAGTCAGGGCCGGATTTAGCGCCACGCACAGGGATGCCTTTGCGGTTGAACGCGCGCAAAAGTCCCAAAGTGATCGTGGTCTTGCCAGAGCCGGACGAGGGTGCCGCAATAATAAAGCCAGTGCCGCACTTCATGACGCTTCTGCGGGTCGCCCTCTGCCCAAGGGATCATCGTTGCGCGGCTCGAACCCTTGCGCCATGGACTGCCAATCGAGCGCTTGGCGCATCAGAACAGAGCGACCAATGCACAGGATCGAGGGCGGTTGCAGGTTCGCCTCGGCGATATCTGCGGCCATGGTGCCTAGGGTGGTTTCCAGCACATGTTGATCCGGCGTTGTTGCAGAGGTGACGACGGCCGCAGGCTCGGATGGATCGCGGCCCGCCTCTAAAAGCGCGCGCGCGATACGGTCCACATGTTTCATGCCCATGTAGATCACGAGGACCTGGGCGCCGTCTGCAATGGCCTTCCAGTTCAGGGATGACGGCGTATCGCCCGTCTGATCGTGGCCAGTTACAAAAGTCACGGATTGGTTCACATCGCGGTGCGTTACGGGGATGCCTGCGTAGGCCAGCCCGCCGATACCGGCACTGATCCCGGGAATGATGCGGATGGGAACACCGTGCTGCACAAGGGTCTGCCCCTCTTCGCCGCCGCGCCCGAACACGAAAGGATCGCCGCCCTTGAGGCGCAAAACCCGTTTGCCTGCGCGTGCGAGCTCAACCAGATGCAGGGAAATATCGCGCTGTTTCGCGCTTGGTTTACCGCCCCGTTTGCCGGCATAGATCTGCTCGGCTTGCGGCGCCCAATCCAGGATCGCGCTTTGCACCAGTGCATCATAGACGATCACGTCTGCTTGGCGCAGCGCATTCAGTGCATGCAAGGTTAACAGGCCGGGATCGCCGGGACCCGCGCCCGCGAGCCAGACCCAACCGAGTTGGAATACGGGCCAGTCGTTGCCGGGCAGGGCAGGGAAGGTGCTATGCGAGTCGTTCATGCCCCCTTATGGCCTCTGCGGATTTTTAAAGAAAGTGGCCAAGCGACATGCAATGAGGAATTGGCGGCATCGCTGCGCACGCCTATAGTCGGGGGTGATGAGTAGAAAACCCGATATAGAATTGCGCCGTGGATGGACCACAGGTGCCTGCGCTACCGCGGCCGTGCAAGCCGCGCTTGGCGGGCTGTGGGAGGGGCGCGTGCCAGCTTCGGTGCAGATTACCTTGCCGCGCGGCGAGACGCCCGTGTTTGCGATCGAGCGTAGCGAGATTGGCGAGGGTTGGGCCTGTGCGGCGATCATCAAGGACGCGGGCGATGATCCTGACGTCACGCACCAAGCGCTGATCGAGGCGCGAGTGGAGGTCTCACAAGGCGGTGTGGTGTTCAAGGGCGGTACAGGCATCGGCCAAGTCACCCGCCCCGGCCTGCCCATCGCGGTGGGCGAGCCTGCAATCAACCCCGTGCCGCGTGAAATGATGCAAGCCGTCGTGACGGATACTGCGGCGCGCCTTGGCGAGCGGGCTGATGTGACCATCACGCTCAGCGTGCCGAACGGCGCTGAACTGGCGCTGAAAACATGGAACCCCCGTCTTGGCATTTTGGGCGGTCTGTCGATCCTTGGCACTACCGGCATCGTGCGACCGTTCAGTTGCGCCGCTTGGATCGCGTCGATCCATCGCGGCGTGGATGTGGCGCGCGCCGAGGGGCTGGCCCATGTAGCGGGCTGCACCGGCGCAACGAGCGAGCGGGTGGTGCAGGGCCTGTTTGATCTGCCCGATCACGCGATGCTCGATATGGGGGATTTTGCGGGTGGATTGCTGAAATATGTGGCGCGTCATCCCGTGCCGCGCATCACCATCGGCGGGGGTATTGGCAAAATGACCAAACTTGCGCAGGGCGCGCGCGATTTGCACTCGGGGCGCTCGCAAGTGGATTTGGCGGCGCTCGGGCAAGCGCTTGGACGTTCCGAAATCGAGGACATGAATACCGCCCTGCAAGCCTATGAAACCATTGGAAAATCCATGGCAGACTGGGTGGCATTGAACGCGCTTGGCACCATCCGGGGCATGATCCCCGAAAGCGTTATCGCAGACGTGGTAGTGATTGATCGCAAAGGCGAGGTTTTGGCGCGCGCATGACACTTCTGGTTCTGTCCGGCACCTCCGAGGGGCGCGAGATTGCCGCCACGCTGCACGCCCGGGGCATCAAAGTGATTGCCTCGCTTGCAGGCGCGACGCGCAGCCCGCGCGCGCAAGATGTGCCGACGCGCATCGGTGGATTTGGCGGAGACGAGGGCTTTGAAACCTTCCTCAAAGGCCATGCGATCATGGCGGTTCTGGATGCAACGCACCCCTTTGCACATCATATTTCCGCGCGCTCCGCTGCGATCTGCACCCGCCTCCAAATCCCCTATTGCCACTACCTGCGCCCCGCATGGACGCCGCGCGCAAGCGACAATTGGACCATGCTTAAAAGCGAGCGTGACGCGGCCAATTACATTCCCGATGGCGCGCGCGTTTTTCTCGCCACGGGGCGCAAGACGTTGGAGCAGTTCGACAATCTCCCGAATTGCCGGGTGATTTGCCGCCAGATTGATCCCCCCGAAGGAGCGTTTCCCTTTGCCAATGGCGAATTTCTTGTCGGGCGCCCGCCCTTTAGCATCGAGGATGAAATCGCGCTGTTCAAATCCTTGGAAATCGACTGGCTCATCGTCAAGAACGCGGGCGGCAGCGCGAGCTTTTCCAAGCTCGATGCCGCGCGCACCCTTGGCTTGAATGTTGGAATGATAGCGCGCCCTGCGCCGCCTGATGGGCTCTGCGTTTCAATGCTCAAGCAAGCGATCACATGGGGCCTCGCCCATGGATGAGCGGATCATCACGGGCGATTTATGCGTGATCGAGGGGTCACAATGGCTCGCCGCTTCTTGTCCGCGTTTCAAGGCAGCATTGCAACAGACCGGCCCCTTGCCTTTGCGCCTGAAACCAGAGGGCTTCGCGCAATTGCTCAATGCGATCATCGGCCAGCAAGTCTCCGTGGCCTCCGCCAACGCGATCTGGGCGCGCATGGAGCGGCTTGATCTGACCTCTGAGAACACGATCGCCATGGCCAGTGACGATGATCTGCGCGCGGCAGGGCTCAGCATGCAAAAGATGCGCTATGCGCGCGCGCTGTCCGAGGCGCGTATCGACTACAACGCCTTGCGCGCGCTGCCCTTGGATCAGGTGATAAAACAGCTCACGCAGGTGACGGGCATCGGCCAATGGAGCGCTGAAATCTACGCGATGTTCAGTCTCGGGCGCGCGGATGTCTTCGCCCATGGCGATCTGGCGCTGCAAGAGGCGGCGAAGGTTCTGCTCGATCTGCCCGAGCGCCCCAAGGAAAAGGAGATGCGCGTGATAGCAGAGCAATGGTCGCCCTGGCGTTCGGTTGCAGCGCGTACACTTTGGGCCTACTACCGCGTTGTAAAATCACGGGAAGGAATACGATGACACGCGTTCTCAATTCAACGAGCAAAGCGCCGCTTTCGGGCGAGACCCGCTCTGTTGTAGTCTTCTTGCACGGCTACGGTGCCAATGGCGCGGATCTTTTGGGCCTTGCCGATCCGCTCTCTGAGCATTTGCCCGATACGCTCTTCGTCGCGCCTGATGCGCCAGAGGATTGCGCAGGCGCGCCCATGGGCTTTCAGTGGTTCCCGATCCCGTGGATTGACGGCTCTTCCGAGGAAGAGGCGGAGCGCGGTATGACTGCGGCGCTTGCCGATCTCAATGCCTTCCTCGATGCACTGATGGTGGACGAAGATGTGCTGCCCGAGCAGGTTGTGCTCTTTGGCTTCTCCCAAGGCACGATGATGGCCCTGCACGCCGCGCCGCGCCGCGACGACGCGCTCGCGGGCGTCGTCGGCTTTTCGGGCCGCCTGCTCGCGCCCGAGGACCTTGCCGATGATGTGGTGGTGCGCCCTCCGATCTTGCTGGTGCACGGCGATGCGGACGATGTGGTGCCTGTGCAATCCTTGCCCGAAGCTGCAGATGCGCTGCAAAAGGCAGGGTTTGAGGAAGTCTTTGCCCATATCATGAAGGGGACAGCCCATGGCATCGCGCCAGACGGCCTTTCGGTTGCGCTGGCCTTCATGCGCGATAAGCTGAATCTATAACTGCTTCATCTTTCTAGATAAACTTCGGGGGAGTCTGCCTTGGCAGACGGGGGCAGCGCCCCCTACAGCCCCCTGCGGCCTCTTGAAACCCAACGTCTAGCGGGCTGCGTTTCAAAGGGCTTGCCAGTTGCCATTCCCCAGATATAGTGGCACGCAGAGGGGGTGGAACTAGTCCTGCCCTGTATCTGCGATTTACGGGGAGTAACCGGCTTCAAAAAACCAGCGAGACAGGAGCGTTCTTGCAGTTTTGCTCAGTGCATCATTGAGGTGGGCAGAGCATGAACACGCATGACACACAGTCAAATCTGAGCCATCTGAGCAACCATCGCACGCTCGTGCTCAACGCGGATATGCAGCCATTGAGCTGGATGCCGCTCTCCACTTGGTCGTGGCAGGAAGCAATGACCGCGGTATTGCAAGACCGCGTGATCCAGCTAAAAACCTACGATGATGTCGCCGTGCATTCCGCCACGCAGGCCTTTCAGGTGCCTGCCGTCGTCTGTTTGCGTCAATATCATAAACGCAAAAGCGCGGCCTTTACGCGCTACAACCTTTTCCTGCGTGACGGGTTTTGTTGTCAGTATTGCGCGGCAAAGAAACCGGCCAAGGATTTGACCTTTGATCATGTCCTGCCGCGTTCGCGCAAAGGGCCTGCAAGTTTCGAGAACATCGTTGCGGCCTGCCAGGCGTGCAATCTGCGCAAAGCCAATAAAACACCGCGCGAGGCTGGTATGAAACTGTTGCGCAAACCGCGTGCACCCAGTCCACACGAGCTTGACAAGATTGGCCGTAAACTCGCGCGCGTTCAAAAGGAACTGCACCAGACATGGCTTGATTTTCTGTACTGGGGCGCGGATTTGGAAGATTAGTGAACCCGTCTCGGGAACCAATATTCAAAAGAGCCTTGGGTCTGGCTACTTATGATTGCGTTTCTGAACCGCTTTGATGGTCTTGTGCAGCGATTTTTCTCGACGCTTCAAGTCACTCAGGGACGCCGTGTTGAACGTATCCTCGGTCACCAGCTTTTGCCAACGTTCAAAGCGCGCACGCTCGATGTCGCCGCGTTTGATCGCGGCGTTGATGGCGCAGCCGGGCTCACTTGCATGTGCGCAATCGCGAAACTTGCAAGTCTGCGCGAGGGCTCGAAGATCGGCAAATAGATCGTCAAGGCCTGCCGCGGCATCGGTCAGTTGCAACTCGCGCATGCCCGGCGTGTCGAGCACCGAACAGCCATTCGGGACAAAGTGCAATTCGCGCCGCGTCGTCGTGTGACGCCCCCTTGCATCCACTTCACGAATGTCTTGTGTCTCGATTTGGGCTGATCCAATCAGGGCATTTGTCAGTGTCGACTTGCCAACGCCGGATGAGCCAAGGAAAGCAACGGTTTTGCCCGGTCTGCACCATGTGGCTAGAAGCGCCGCAGCGGTATCTGATTTCGCATTGACGGCAGCAACCTCGACCAACTCTGAAATGCTGAGGGCTTCGGTCACGAAAGGCGCCGTGTCTGCGCATAGATCTGGCTTGGTCAATAGAATTACGGGCGTCACATTGGCGTCAAAGGCCAGTGCGACATAGCGCTCGAGACGCGCAATGTTAAAATCGGCGTTGCAGGAGGTCACGATGAAGGCGGTATCAATGTTCGCCGCGATCAATTGTTCATAGCGGTCCTTGCCGGGTGAGCGGCGTTTGATCAGGCTCGTGCGCTCTAACAAGGTGCTGTTTTGAGGGTGCAACGCATCATAGAGCAGCCAATCACCGACAGTAACGTCCTTGCGTGGAGGCAGTTTTACTTGAGTGGTGGCGCCAAGAGCTTGCAGGCCGCTGCGATGTACCGAAGTAATGCGCACGGGCAGCGTCGCCGCCAGTGTATCTGCATCGGTTTGCTCTGAGAAATACGTGGTCCAGCCGAGACGCTCTAGCGGGTCCATTGCGCCCGAGCCGAGAGGGAGTTCAGACATATCCGCATCATTTGGAGGGCTCATCCGGATTGATCTTCAAACAGTGGATGCGCATGAAAAAGGGCCGCAAAGCGCGACCCTTGATCTATATCTCGGAGGTAAAAACTCACTCGGATTTTGGAGCAGGTGCACCGGTGGGCACTTTGCCACTCCCTTTGGTGTTCAGCGGATCGTCCTGACGCTGCACAGAGCCCTCGAAATGCGCACCGCTTTCAATCGCGATTGTCTTGTGGATGATGTCACCCTCGACGCGCGCCGTAGACGTCAAACGCACCTTGAGACCACGCACGCGGCCCACGATGCGGCCATTGACGACAACGTCATCGGCAATCACTTCGCCCTTGATCGTGGCAGTTTCGCCGATCGTCAGCAGATGTGCGCGAATATCGCCCTCGACTGTGCCTTCGACCTGAATATCGCCCGTCGTCTTCATGTTACCCGTGACATGAAGATCAGCAGACAGGATTGACGCAGGTGGCTTCGCCTTGGGGGCGGAGGCCTTGAATTCGCTAGCACGGGGCGGGGTCGCAAGTGCGCCTGTCGCTTCGGGAGCGTTTGAAGATGTGCCGTCTGCTTTGGAGCCGGGATCGTTGATTTTGCTTTTAGAAAACATCGTTTGCAGCCTTGATATAGATCATCGGATTGACGGCTTTCCCGCCGACACGAACTTCGTAATGTAGATGGGTGCCGGTGGAACGTCCAGTGTTACCCATATCACCGATGCGTTGACCGCGCGAGACCCTTTGTCCAACCTTGACGCGAATCTTGGACTGATGCGCATAGCGCGTTTCAATCCCGAACTGGTGCTGGATTTTTACGAGCTTGCCGTAGCCTGATTGCCAGCCCGCGTGGGTGACGACGCCGTCGGCTGTCGCGTAGATCGGTGTGCCGTGTGATGCGGCGAAATCGGTGCCATTGTGCATGCGTCCCCAGCGATAACCAAATCCAGACGTGAAGCGGAACGCGCTTTTTACGGGGTTGGCGAAGGGCGCTTTTTGCGCGGCGATACGGTATAGGTTCAGCGCATCCATGTCTTTCAGGATGTCGTTCGCGCGTTCGGTTTCCGCTGATGGGGCCTCTCCGCGCGTGGAAAAGCTAAGCGGCATGAGCGGACCACCTTGGCCGGAATAACCCTTGCGCACCTCGTTGAGGATGCGGTCAGGGTTCATGCCTGCCGCGCGAAACATCTTGTCGAGCGGCTTTACGGAAACGGTCATCGCTTCTTCGAGCTGGCGGAAGATTTGATCGTTCTTGTCCGCCATCATTTGGATTTCGGACTGCATTTCATCAGCGCGGATCAGCGCATCCTGTGCGTCGGCAACCACTTGGTCACGTTCTTGCGCAGTGGCCTCAAGCGCTGAGGTCAGGAAATCCATGGCCGCATCATCGCTCGCATTGCTTGCGGACACGGTTTCACCGCCCTCGGAGATGTCGGCCAGTTGATCACGCGCGCTTTCACGATCTTTCATGGTTTTGCGCAGCGTGCCCTGGATAACCTCGATACCGGTCTCAAGTTCACGGCGCACCGTTTCAGAACTGAGCAATTCGGATTGCATCAAGGATATCTGGCTAAGCGCAGCATTGAAGCGTTCCTGAGCGGCAAGTGCCTCTTCGGCCCGCGCATCGCGCTCCGAGGACAGCTCGTTTAGGCGACGTTCATAGGCGTCCTGATCCCGCTGGGCCTGATCGCGGAAGTTGCCCGAGCCGATACTGTCCATCAGCAAGATCGAGGTGGCGATGATCGCCCAAGCCACGATTGCGGCAGAGCCGGCAAAGCCAAGAAGTTGTGTCACAGGACGCAGCCGAATAAAGCGCGTGTCCGCATCAGAGCGCAGAAAAAGTCTGCGTTCGGGAAAATGCCGCTCCAAGAGCGAATTGATTTTTATTGAAAGCCGCTTTCGCAAACCAGCATCCCTTTTTGTCCCAACTCAATAATGGCGCTCATTTCGGATCATAAGTAAAGCGATCCCCGGCACCTTAGGAATTTCCATACCCAGCCCCTTGCCGCCGTGCAAGTCATTTGGCCCCGGCGATTCGATTTAGGGGAGTTTTACGCTTGATTGTGGCAGAAAACCGCCGAACTCAAAGACTTGCCCGCAATGTTGGGGGCTAGGTTTCGGCGGGAAAATCTTCGGTCAACGGCCAATAAAAGTCCGGTGGAATTCCTGCCTCTGCGCGCTTTTCTTCATTGAAAGGCGGCTTGAGAGTGCTGTGGAAATAGTGCCGCACAAGGCTGTGGAAGACCTCTTTGGGATCAAGGTTATCGCGCCCGCACATGAAGTTGAACCATTTGGAACCATAGGCGACATGCGCAACTTCCTCTGCATAAATCACTTCCAGCGCGGCGACGGCACTATCTGCTTTGGCGTTCTGAAAGAGCTTTATCATGCCCGGCGTCACATCAAGGCCGCGCGCCTCAAGCACCATGGGCACCACTGCGAGGCGGCCCATGAAGTCCTTCGCCGTATCCTCGGCGGCGCGCCACATGCCGGCATGGGCTGGCAAAGCGCCGTAGTGGCTGCCCAGTTCCTCAAGGCAATCGCACATCAGATTGAAATGTTTGCTTTCGTCATTCGCGGCGCTGACCCAGTCATCATAAAAGCCCATAGGCATGGGGATATGAGTGAAACGGGCGATGATATCCCAGTGCAGATCAACCGCGTTCAGCTCGATATGGGCCACCGCATGCAAGAGCGCGATGCGGCCTTGCTCGCTGCCCGGTTTGCGGCGCGGCACATCGCGCGGCGAGAGCAATTCGGGCCGCTCCGGGCGGGCAGGGTGCATGGGTGGCGCGGCGCTGCCGATCTCGATGGCATCGCCGTTTGCCCGCGCTGCGCGCCACTCGGCCGCATATTTATGCGAAAGCGCGGTTTTCGCGCGCCCATCTGCGGTTTGCAGTACGTCCAGCGCCATTTGTGCCAGTGATTTCATGGCAGAAGTGCCTTCGCGGCCTCAAGCACCGCTTCTGCGTGGCCCGGCACTTTGACCTTGCGCCAGACCTGCGCCAGCGTGCCATCAGCGTTGATCAAAAATGTTGCGCGCTCGATGCCGAAGAATTTTTTGCCATACATGTTCTTTTCCTTCCACACGCCGTAAGCCTCGCAAACCGCACTATCCGCGTCGCAAAGCAAAGGCATGCTCAGCCCATGCTTGGCTGCGAATTTCTCGTGGCTGGCGAGGCTATCGGCGGAAATTCCCCAGATTTTGACGCCAAGCGCGGCGAACTGGGCTTCCATGCCGGTAAAGGCGATCGCCTCTTTCGTGCAGCCTGGCGTGTCGTCGCGCGGATAAAAGAACAAAACAACCGCGCTTCCCGCCTCTGCAAGGCTTAGGGTTTGATCGCCGCTGGCAGGCAATGTGAACTCTGGCGCTTTGTCGTTGGCATCAATCATTTGGCATCCCCTTGGTTTCACAGCCGTTGGTTTCATATTAGAAGGGGGCAAACAATAGTGCGCGCTGCGCTGAAATAAAGGCAAATCTCCTGACCATGAACGACACGCCAGAGCCAACACAGAACGTGCCGCAAACGGATTCGGGGCCGCAAATGCGCGCCCGCCGTCTGCGCAAACGTCATTTGGCGCAGGCTGTTCTGACGGGGCTTGGCGGTTTCGCTGTGGCGCTGGTGATCGGTTTCGTGCTGCTGATCGGGCGCGATGTGCACGCGCCGCAGTGGCTGCAAAACCAGATCGAGCAGCGCGTAGCCAACGCGCTGCCGCAGGTCGATATCAGTATCGGCAGTATTTCACTGCGCATCGAGGAGGCCGATCTGAGCCCGCGGGTTCACTTTGAAAATGTCACCGTGCTCGATGATACGGGATTGCCCTTCGCCTCGCTGGGCGAGTTGAGCGTGCGCGCGTCGTTTCCGGCGGCGCTGCGCGGGCAATTTTCTCCTAAGAAAATTTCGCTCTCTGGCGCGCTTATGAAGCTGCGCCGCGCGCGCGATGGCAGTTTCGATCTGACCATCGGCTCTGCGCTGCGCACGAGCGAGCAAGCGGCGTCGCTGGTGGAGTTGATCGAGCGGATCGATCAACTTCTGGTGCGCCCCGAACTGCAATATTTGCAAGAGGTCGAGGCCAATAGCCTGACTGTGCTTTATGAAGACGCGCGTGCGGGGCGGGCCTGGACGGTGGATGGTGGGCGCATGCGTCTCAGCGCCAAGGACGGGCAATTGGCGATGGGCGCCGATTTCGCACTGCTGGGCGGACAGGATTATGCGACGACGCTGGAAATGAGTTATGACAGCGCCATCGGCTCGCCTGCCGCACGCGTCGGGCTGACGCTGGCCGATGCACCTGCGCATGATATTGCGAGCCAGACCGAAGCACTTGCATGGATGGAGGCGCTGCGCGCGCCGATTTCAGGCTCGCTGCGCACCGAAGTGGATGCAAACGGCGCGCTTGGTCCCTTGAATGCCACGCTGCAAATCGGGCAAGGCGTGGTGCAGCCCGAGGATGAAGCGCGCCCGATCCCCTTTGACGGGGCGAAGGCCTATTTCACCTATGAGCCGGATGAGAACATCCTGACCTTTAGCGAGTTGTCGATCAAATCCGCGTGGATCGAAGCGCGCGGCGAGGGGCGGGCGCGCCTGCAAAACGCGCCCGGTGGCTGGCCCGAAGCCATGCTGGGCCAGTTCCGCCTGACCAGCATCAAGGCCAATCCAGACGATCTCTACCCCGAACCGATCACGCTGGAGGGCGCTGAATTGGACATGCGCCTCGTCTTTGATCCCTTCCGCCTTGATATCGGGCAATTGGTCTTGAGCCAGGCGGGGCAAACCCTTGTGGCCAGCGGGCGCGCTGATATCGGCGCGGATGGCTGGCGCGCGGCGCTGGATGCGCGCGCGCGGCGGCTCGATATAGATGAGTTGCTGAAAGTCTGGCCCAATACGGTAAAGCCCAAAACCCGCGCATGGATCGCGCAGAATATTCTCGCGGGGGATCTGAGCAATGTGCGCCTTGCCTTTCGCGCCGATGCGGTTAGCCGCCCCGAGATGCACCTTGATTTCGCCTATGCCAATGCGAGCATGCGCTTCATGAAGCAACTGCCCCCCGTCACGGGCGCGCGCGGGTATGCGCGCATCGAGGGCAGTCGTTTCCTAGCGGCGGTGGAGGCGGGGCAGGTCACCGCGCCGCAAGGCGGGCGCATCGATGTGGCGGGAACGGTGTTCGAAATCCCCGATATGCGCCTTCGCGGCGCGCCTGCGACGGTGACGCTTGAAACCAAAAGCACCGTGACGGCCGCGCTGTCGATCCTGGATCAAAAACCGTTCGAGTTTCTGAGCAAAGCCGGACAGCCCGTCACCATCGCCGACGGGCGCGCAGCGCTGTCCGGCTCTGTCACGCTGCCGCTGAAGCAGAAAATTCCCATGTCGGAAATCATTTTCGACGTCGCTGGCAAGATCACGGGCGTGCGCAGCGATACCCTTGCCGTGGGGCGCGTCATCGCCGCTGATCAGCTTGATTTGCGCGCAACGTCGCAGCGCATCACGCTTGCAGGCGCAGGGCGCATCGATGCGGTGCCGGTGCAGGGCGAATGGGTGATGCCGCTGGGAACGCCCGGTGCGGGCAGTCAGTTGAGCGGACAGATCGAGATATCCGAGCGCTTCGTTGATACGTTCAACATCGGCCTTCCGCCCGGCTCCGTTTCGGGCAAAGGGCAGGGAGAGATCACGCTTGATCTCAAGGCAGGCGCCGCGCCGAGTTTCGCCCTAAGCTCGAACTTGGCTGGCGTGGGCTTGCGCCTCGCGCCGCTGGGCTGGAGCAAAGACGCAGGTGCACGGGCCTCCCTTTCGGTGCGCGGCGCGCTCGGGAGTGCCAACGGCGATCTGCCCAAAGTCGATCGCCTGACTTTTGATGCGCCGGGCCTCAAGGCCGAAGGCGCGATCAGCATCGCCGCTGGCGGCACGCTGGAGAGTGCGCGCTTTGAACGTGTGCAGGCGGGCGATTGGCTGGATGCGCCGATCACCCTGACAGGGCGCGGGCGCGGCGTGGCCCCGAGCGTGACGATCGGCGGCGGCATGCTGGATCTGCGCCGAATTCCTGCGCAAAACAGCGCGGCCACAGGGGCAGGCGGCGCCGTGCCTTTGACTGTCCGTCTGGATCGCTTGCAAGTGACCAAGGATATTGCGCTGCGCAGTTTTACAGGCGCGTTCATATCCAATCAGGGCTTGAACGGCGAGTTTAATGGCCGCTTGAACGGCGCGGTTCTGGTGACGGGCATAACCGTTCCCAAGAGCGGGCGCACGGCGGTGCAGATCAAGGCGAGCAATGCAGGCGCCGCCATGAGCGCCGCTGGTCTGCTGCAAAACGCCAACGAGGGCGCGCTGACGCTAAGTCTGTCACCGCGTTCAGATGCGAACAGCTATGACGGTACTTTGGCAATCGTGAACCTGCGCCTGCGCGATGCGCCGCCTGCGCTTGCCCTGCTCAGCGCGGCAAGCGGGATCGGCCTGCTTGAACAGATGGACGGACGTGGCTTGATGTTTTCCGAGGTGAATAGCTCGTTTCGCATAACGCCTCAGGTGATCACCATCACCGATGGCAGCGCAGTCGGACCCTCGCTCGGGCTTTCGGTTGATGGCTATTACGACGTCGCGAATAAGACGATGGATATGCAGGGCGTGGTATCCCCGTTCTTTGCCATCAACGGTATAGGCTCTATTCTGACGCGGCGCGGGGAGGGGCTTGTCGGCTTCAATTTCACCGCCACCGGGGCAGCAGCAACACCGCAAATTCAGGTAAATCCGCTCTCGCTATTTACGCCGGGAATGTTTAGGGAAATCTTCCGTCGTCCACCGCCAGATTTGGGGCAATAAACAGCTATGAAACTCACTGATTTCGATTTCGATTTGCCCGAAAATTTGATCGCCACGCGCCCGGCCAAGCCGCGTTCGTCGGCGAAATTGCTACTGGCCGAGGGCGGCGCGATTCATGATCGCCATGTCAGCGATCTGCCGCAGATTTTCCGCTCTGGCGATCTGCTGGTATTGAACGACACCAAGGTTATTCCTGCACGCCTGTTCGGTCTGCGCAAACGCGGCAGCGCTGACGGCACGGGGAGCGCGAAAATCGAAGTTACCCTGCTAGAGCCGCGCGCAGAGCCGCAGGGCGCCTGGAGTGCGCTGATCAAGCCGCTGCGCAAGATAAATGAGGGCGAAACCGTCGAGTTTTCTGCTGATTTGAGTGCGACCCTGATTGCGAAAGAGGACGGGCAGGGTGTTTTGGCCTTCAACCTGACGGGCGATGATTTCGATGCTGCATTGGCCGAGGCCGGCGCTATGCCGCTGCCGCCCTATATCGCAGCGCGGCGCGCGGCGGATGCGCAAGACAAAGAAGATTACCAGACGGTTTTCGCCCAGCATTCCGGCGCAGTCGCAGCGCCTACTGCGTCGTTGCACTTTGATCATGACCTGCTGGATGCGCTGCGCACGCGCGGCGTCGAGTTCGCCCATGTTACTTTGCATGTAGGTGCGGGAACGTTTCTTCCGGTGAAGGTGGATGATGTCACCACCCACAAGATGCACGCGGAATGGGGGCAGGTAAGCGCCGCCGCCGCAAAGCAGATTGCGCGCGCCAAGGCCGAGGGGCGGCGGGTGATTCCTGTGGGCACGACGGCCCTGCGCCTGATCGAAAGCGCGGCGGCGAAAACCGCACAGATCGCGCCGTGGGAGGGGGAGACGGATATCTTTATTTACCCCGGATTTACCTTCCATGTGGCAGATGCTTTGATGACCAATTTCCATTTGCCCAAAAGCACGCTTATGATGCTGGTCTCGGCCTTAATGGGTAAAGAGCGGGTCGATGAAATTTACGCCCATGCAATCGCGAATGACTACCGTTTCTTTTCATACGGGGATAGCTCGCTGCTTGTTCCGGGCGCATAACGGCGCGCAGGACACATCGGGTGTCGCGCATGCCCCAGACGTAGCCCGCATCGGAGCATAGACGCTGGTTTCTCGAATGTTGTAGAAAGTAGGCCCGATATGTTCTCAGTTCTCTCAAATTCATGGGCTCTTTTGCTTGGCATGATGCTGCTGATGCTCGGCAATGGTTTGCAAGGGACGCTCTTGGGGATCCGAGGCGAGATCGAGGGGTTTTCAACCTTCGAGATGTCGCTGGTCATGTCGGCCTATTTTGTTGGCTTTCTTGGCGGCTCGCGGCTTGCTCCTGAAATGATCCGCCGCGTTGGGCATGTGCGCGTTTTTGCGGCCCTTGGCTCGCTGATTTCTGCGGTTCTGATCCTTTATCCGGCACTGGCCAATGCCGAGGCCTGGATGATTGGGCGCATCATCATCGGGTTTTGCTTTTCCGGTGTTTACGTGACTGCAGAGAGCTGGCTGAATAACTCCGCGACCAATGAAACGCGTGGGCAGACGCTCTCGCTTTATATGATCGTGCAAATGATCGGCATCGTTGCGGCGCAAGGCATTGTGGTGCTTGGTGATCCCTCTGGCTACATTTTGTTTATCGTGCCCTCGGTTCTGGTGTCCGTGGCCTTTGCGCCTATTCTGCTCTCGATCACGCCTACGCCTGCCTTTGACACGACCAAGCCGATGACGCTGCGCGCGCTTTATACGGCTTCGCCGTTGGGGGTTGTGGGCATGTTTTTGCTTGGCGGTGTGTTTTCTGCGCAGTTCGGCATGGCGGCGGTGTACGGCGGTAAAGCCGGGCTCAGTATTCCGCAAATCTCGATCCTTGTGTCGGCCTTTTACGTTGGCGCATTGGTCATGCAGTACCCGATTGGCTGGTTTTCCGATCGCATGGACCGCCGTGTTTTGATTCTTGCTACAGGCATCCTCGGCGGTGTTGCGGCCTTTGTTGCGATCTTCTGGGGCGGGAATTTCAATCTTTTGCTGGCCTCGGCCTTCCTTGTTGGGGGCACGTCCAATCCGCTGTATTCACTGTTTCTGGCCTACACCAACGACTTTCTTGAACATGAGGACATGGCGGCCGCGTCCGGCGGGATGATCTTTGTGAACGGGCTTGGCGCAATTTCCGGCCCGATTTTCACCGGCTGGTTGATGACAACATTTGGAGCAGGTGCGTTTTTCGGTGTGATCTCTGCACTGATGTGCGCGATTGGACTTTATGCGGCTTTCCGTATGACCCAGCGATCTTCGCCCTCGGTCGAGGACACGTCGGGTTTTCAGGCGATCATGCCGTCCTCTTCGCCGGTCTTTGTCGAGGTCGCGCAAGAGATTGCTATCGAAAATGCGCTTGAAGAGCAGCTCGAGGAGCAACTTGAGGAAAATTCCCCCTGAATATGTCGCATTTGACGCATTTTGTTATTGGCCTCAACGGCTAAGCTGATTGTACGGTTAAGTTGTCTATGACGCGCAATTGGGAGAATTGGTATGATTGCGGCACCTGATGATGTGTTGGGCTTTTGGCTCGATGAAAAGAGCCCCGCCGATTGGTACAAGGCGGAGGATAGTCTGGACCGCGAAATCAGTGATCGCTTTGGCGCGACATGGCAGGCGGCGATGGAGGGCAAGTTCGGTCTTTGGCTGACCTATCCCAACGGCGCGTTGGCCTATATCGTGTTGATGGACCAGTTTCCGCGCAACATGTTTCGCGGTACGGGCCGCGCGTTTGCCTCTGACAAGGCGGCCCTTGCGGCGGCTAAAGTGGCGATTGATCGCCAATGGGATATGCGCATCGACGAACCTGCGCGCCAGTTTTTCTATTTGCCGCTGATGCACTCGGAAAACCTGTGCGATCAGGAACGCTGCATCCGCCTGATGAAAGAGCGCATGCCAAAATCTGGCGAAGACAATCTGCTTCACGCCAAGGCCCACCGTGAAGTGATCCGCAAATTCGGGCGGTTCCCTTACCGCAACGACGCCCTTGCGCGCAAATTTACCAAGGTAGAGCAAGACTACGTGGCGCGCGGCGGCTATGGCAGCACGGTGAAAGAATTGCAGCGCATGAGCGCGTAGCAGACCTCGTGCAGATGACAGATTGAACAGAGCAGCGAGGCGGCTGCTCTTTTCATTTGTGCGCGCGCTGGGTAGCCTGCGCGCATCGTTACATTCACGGAGGCCAGAATGAGCCAGACGCAGTTCGACATGATCGTGATCGGAGCAGGGCCGGGGGGCTATGTCGCGGCTATCCGCGGTGCGCAGCTAGGCTTGAGCGTCGCCATTATCGAGCGTGAACATATGGGCGGCATTTGTCTTAACTGGGGCTGTATCCCGACCAAGGCGATGCTGCGCTCGGCCGAGGTGTTTCATTTGATGCACCGCGCTAAAGAGTTCGGTCTAAGCGCGACTGGCGTCGATTATGATCTGGATGCGGTCGTTGCGCGGTCACGTAAAGTGGCCGGGCAGCTATCCGGCGGGATCAGCCATCTAATGAAAAAGAACAAAATCCACGTGGTCATGGGGCAGGCGCGGCTTTCTGGCACAGGCCGTGTGAGTGTTAAAACAGACAAAGGTGAAGAAACCCTTAGTTCTGATCACATCATTCTCGCCACTGGCGCGCGCGCACGCGAACTGCCGGGGCTGGAAGCGGATGGCGATCTGGTCTGGACCTACAAGCACGCTTTGACCCCGCCGCGGATGCCGAAAAAATTGCTGGTCATTGGCTCGGGTGCGATCGGGATCGAGTTTGCCAGTTTTTACAACACGCTCGGCTGCGACACTACGGTTGTCGAAGTGATGGACCGCGTGTTGCCTGTTGAAGACGAAGAAATCAGTGCGTTCGCCAGGAAAAGTTTCATGGCGCAGGGCATGAAAATACGTGAAAATTCAATGGTAAAGCAACTTGATCGCGGCAAGGGTGTAGTCACGGCGCATATTGAAACGGGCGGCAAGGTAAACACGGAAGAGTTTGATACGGTGATCTCCGCCGTGGGAATCGTTGGCAACATTGAAGGCCTTGGCCTTGAGGGCACAGGCATCGAAGTGGATCGCACCCACGTGGTCACCGATGAATTTTGCCGCACAGCCGTCGAGGGCATCTACGCGATTGGCGATATTGCCGGCGCGCCCTGGCTTGCCCATAAGGCCAGCCACGAAGCGGTGATGGTCGCTGAAATGATCGCAGGAAAAACCGTGCATCCGATCAAACCGGGTTCCATTGCGGGTTGCACATATTGCCATCCACAGATCGCTTCGGTGGGGATGACTGAAGTGCAGGCGAAAGAGGCAGGAAACGATATTAAAGTCGGGCGTTTCCCTTTCATGGGCAACGGCAAGGCGATTGCCCTTGGCGAGGCCGAAGGTTTGGTCAAAACTGTGTTCGACGCCCAAACGGGCGAGCTTTTAGGCGCACATATGATTGGTGCGGAAGTGACCGAGTTGATCCAAGGTTACGTGATCGGGCGGCAGTTGGAAACGACGGAGGAGGATTTGATACACACCGTTTTCCCGCATCCGACCTTGTCAGAAATGATGCACGAAAGCGTGCTGGATGCCTACGGGCGCGCAATTCACTTCTAAGGGGCTGATATGCCATCATTAAACCGGATCGAGCTACGCCGCATTTCGCGTGCGTGGCTTCAAGAATTGCCTTTGCAGGGCATGTCTGTGGCGGAAATTTCGGGCCAGTGGGGCAAGTATTTCAACTTTGGCTCTTACGAGCAGTTTCGCTATCCGGAATATGACATTTGCAATGGCCCGTTCGAGGGCGAAGATGGCCGTCCTCGCAAATTTGATCTGATCATAGCGGATCAGGTTTGGGAACATTTGGACAAGCCCTATGCCGCCACCAAAAACGTGCGCAAGATGATGAAGCGCGGCTCATATTTTTATATTGCAACGCCGTTTTTTATTCCCTTCCACGCGGCGCCGCAGGACAATTCACGCTGGTCTGCGCGTGGCCTGAAAAACCTGTTGCTCGAGTGCGGTTTCGACGACGCTGGCATCAAAACGGGCCAATGGGGCAATCGCGCCGCGGCGCTGCGCAATCTGGAGCCGGAGTGGCCGCCGGAGCATGACCCAGAGTGCGACGATCTTACCAACGATCCTGAATTCCCCATCACCGCATGGGCCTTGGCGCAGAAGATTTAGCGCTTGGAACCCAGATTGCCTCAAATGGCCTCGCTTCGAACCGATTACGCAATCGTCACCCTCGTCTGGATGGCTGGCCTCGGCGCGGCTGCGCAATTTGGCAAGGTCGCGATTTCCCTTGCTGCGTTTCGCGAAATTTATCCCGTGGGCGAAGTCGCCTTGGGCTTTCTTATTTCTTGCGTCGGTCTTGCCGGTTTGACCCTTGGCGTGCTGGGCGGTATCCTGATTACCCGTGTCGGGATCCGGCGCGCTTTCGTCACGGGGCTGGTTCTGGCGGCGCTGCTTTCTGCTGTTCAGGCGCTTTTGCCGCCGTATCCCGTGATGATTGCCCTTCGCGTGCTAGAGGGCGCGACCCATCTCGCAATCGTCATCGCAGGCCCCATTCTCATGGCGCGTCATAGCTCCGATGTTGCGCGTCCGGCGGTAATGACCCTCTGGAGCAGCTTTTTTGGCCTGTCCTTCATGTTAATTGCGCTCCTTGCGCCGCCGATTCTGCGCGCAGGGGGGTTGCCGTCCTTGATGCTGTCGCATGGCGCGTACATGCTCGCGTTGGCCTTGTTGCTCTGGCGTATATTGCCTGCGCCAATCGCGCCGCACGAAAGCGCCTTGAAGGATGTGCCGCTCACCTTGAAAAGTGTTTTGGGCCTGCACCTTAGTATCTACCACTCGCCCGTCACCAGCGCTGCCGCGCTTGGTTTCGTCTGGTACACCGCGACCTATATTTCAGTGCTCACTTATCTTCCTGGCTTCGTTGATGCGAGCCACCGTACAGGCCTTTCAGCGAGCCTTCCGCTGGCCTCGATCATCACCTCGCTGACGCTTGGCATCGTTTTGCTGCGCTACGTTACTCCTGTGCGCGCGGTTCAGATCGGCTATTTGCTCAGCGCGCTTGCGGCGCTTCCGCTCTTGTTTGTCTATGGCAACGATGCGGCATTTATTCTGGCATGTCTTCTCCTTATGGGGGCGAGCGGCTTTGTTCCGGGCGCAAGTTTCGCTGCTCTCGCCGCGCTCAACACAACGGACGAGAGGCGCGCGCATGCAACCGGTGCTTTGGCGCAGATGGGCAATGTGGGCACGACTTGTGGCCCGCCCATCCTTGCCGCAATCATCAGTGTCTTCGATCTGGCCGGCACTGTCGTTTTTGTCGTGCTTCTTAGCCTTGGCGGTATCCTCCTTCATGCGGTGTTGTCGCGCCGACGTGCCGCTTTGATGGCAGCAATAGATTAATCTTTCGTGTATTCCCGATTTGTTCTACCAAGGTCATGGTTAAAGACTGGTCGAATCCGTTGGTTTGCCTATGTCTATTTTAAAGACTGCTGCCCGGGGGCGAAATGGCTGAGCTGAAAAATATCGAAGTGCGCGGTGCGCGCGAGCATAATCTCAAGAATATAGACGTGGATATTCCGCGCGATCAGCTTGTGGTGATTACCGGGCTCTCCGGCTCTGGAAAATCGTCACTCGCGTTTGATACGATTTACGCCGAAGGTCAGCGCCGCTATGTTGAAAGCCTAAGCGCTTACGCCCGCCAATTCCTTGATATGATGCAGAAACCTGATGTGGATCATATCAGCGGGCTGTCGCCTGCGATCTCGATCGAGCAGAAGACGACGTCGAAAAATCCGCGTTCTACCGTGGGTACGGTGACCGAAATTTACGATTACATGCGCCTGCTTTTTGCGCGCGTCGGCACGCCTTATTCGCCAGCGACGGGCAAGCCGATCGAAGCACAACAAGTGCAGGACATGGTCGATCGCATCATGACGATGGAGGAGGGTACGCGCGCCTATCTTCTGGCTCCGATCATTCGCGATCGAAAAGGTGAATATCGCAAGGAATTCATGGAGTTGCGCAAGCAAGGTTTCCAGCGCGTCAAGGTTGATGGCGAATTTTACGAATTGGACGAGCCGCCCACGCTCGATAAAAAGTTCCGTCATGATATCGATGTCGTTGTGGACCGAATCGTTGTGCGCGAGGGGCTTGAGACACGCCTTGCGGACAGTCTGCGCACCGCGCTCGATCTGGCCGATGGCATCGCCATTCTTGAAACCGCCCCAAGCGACGGCGAGAGCGAGCGCAGCACGTTTTCCGAGAAATTTGCCTGTCCTGTCAGTGGCTTCACCATCCCCGAGATCGAGCCGCGCCTGTTTTCTTTCAACGCGCCTTTCGGGGCCTGCCCCACCTGCGACGGCCTTGGTAAAGAGCTGTTTTTCGATGAGCGTCTTGTTGTGCCCGATGCCGATTTAAAGATTTCCGACGGCGCGCTCGCGCCTTGGCGCAAGGGCAAAAGCCCGTATTTCCTACAGACTATTGAAGCAATCGCAAAACACTACGAATTTAATTCAAATACGAAATGGAAAGATTTACCTGCCTTTGTGCAGCAGGTTTTTCTGCATGGCTCCGGCGATGAGGAAATCCCGTTTCGTTATGACGAGGGTGGCCGCGTCTATCAGGTGACGCGCGTTTTTGAAGGTGTGATTCCGAATATGGAGCGCCGTTACCGCGAGACGGATAGCAACTGGATTCGAGAAGAATTCGAGCGTTATCAAAACAATAGGCCCTGTGGCTCATGTGGTGGTTTTCGCCTTCGCGAAGAGGCATTGGCGGTGAAAATCGCAGGGCTCCACGTGGGGCATGTGGTGCAAATGTCGATCAAGGAAGCCTATGATTGGTGCGCTTCCGTGCCGGGTGCGTTGAGCGTTCAAAAGAACGAGATCGCCGTCGCGATCCTCAAAGAAATTCGCGAGCGTTTGGGTTTTCTTAACAATGTCGGCCTAGAGTACCTGACATTATCGCGCGCCAGTGGAACTTTGAGCGGAGGAGAAAGTCAGCGAATTAGATTGGCGAGCCAGATTGGATCCGGCTTGCAAGGGGTGCTTTATGTGCTTGATGAGCCGTCCATCGGTCTGCATCAGCGCGATAACGATCGCCTGCTTGGAACGCTAAAGAACCTGCGTGATCAGGGCAATACGGTGATCGTGGTTGAACATGACGAAGAGGCGATCCGCGAAGCAGATTACGTTTTCGATATTGGTCCCGGTGCAGGTGTGCACGGCGGGCAGGTCGTTTCAAAAGGGACGCCTGCGGAAATCATCGCGGATGCAAATTCGATAACCGGTCAGTACCTAAGCGGAAAAAGACAAATCGAGGTGCCAGTAAAGCGGCGCGTGGGAAATAAGAAGAAAATCAAAGTGGTGAAAGCCACTGGGAATAATTTGCAAAATGTGAGTGTCGAGTTCCCTCTTGGTAAATTCGTCTGCGTTACGGGTGTCTCTGGCGGGGGCAAATCTACGCTGACAATCGAGACGTTGTTCAAAACGGCGTCCATGCGCCTGAACGGTGCACGCCAAACGCCTGCGCCTTGCGAGACTATCAAAGGCCTTGAGCATCTGGACAAAGTGATCGACATTGATCAACGCGCGATCGGCAGAACACCGCGCTCGAATCCGGCGACCTATACAGGGGCGTTCACGCCGATCCGTGATTGGTTCGCAGGTCTGCCCGAAGCCAAGGCGCGCGGCTACAAGCCGGGCCGCTTTAGCTTTAACGTCAAAGGCGGGCGCTGTGAGGCCTGTCAGGGCGATGGTGTGATCAAGATCGAAATGCACTTCTTGCCTGACGTCTATGTCGAATGCGAGACCTGCAAGGGCGCACGTTACAACCGCGAAACGCTGGAAATACGTTTTAAAGGCAAGAGCATCGCGGACGTGTTGAACATGACCGTCGAGGATGCGCAGGAGTTTTTCAAAGCGGTGCCTAGCATTCGCGAAAAGATGGACGCGCTGATGCGGGTCGGCCTTGGCTATATCAAGGTAGGCCAGCAAGCGACGACGCTTTCGGGCGGTGAAGCACAGCGCGTGAAGCTGTCCAAAGAGCTAAGTAAACGATCGACAGGGCGCACGCTTTATATTCTGGATGAACCGACGACGGGCCTGCACTTCGAGGATGTGCGTAAGCTGCTCGAAGTGCTGCATGAATTGGTTGATCAGGGCAATTCAGTGATCGTGATCGAACATAACCTCGATGTGGTGAAAACAGCCGATTGGGTTATTGATATCGGCCCCGAGGGCGGTGATGGCGGCGGTGAAGTCGTCGCGATCGGAACGCCAGAGCAAATTGCTGAGGTAGAGCGCAGTTATACGGGCCGCTACCTGAAGCCGATGCTTGAGACGGCAGCGAAACGCCTCGCTGCCGAATAACGCCTAAAGGGGCCGGATTTTCAACTGCGTGATCCGGTTCCCATTGCGCCCAAGCACTTCAAAGCGAAAGCCGTGAAAGCTGAACACTTGCCCGACGGTCGGGATCATCTGCGCTTCATGGATGACAAGGCCTGCAACGGTGTTCGCCTCTTCATCGGGCAGCGACCAATCCACCGCACGGTTCAGATCCCGGATCGTCATGGACCCGTCGATGGCGTAATGTCCGTCTTCATCCGCTACGAGCGCGGCATCTTCTGCCAGATCGAACTCATCGGTAATTTCACCGACGATTTCCTCAAGAATATCCTCAAGCGTGATCAATCCCTGAAGCGTGCCATATTCATCCACGACCAAGGCAAAGTGGGTGCGGCGGCGCAGAAAATTGCGCATTTGATCATCAAGCGTGGTGGTTTCTGGTACAAAATACGGTGTCATCGCCACTTCGCGAATGTTGAATTTCGTCAGGCCTGCGACGGACCCAGTGGCAGGATCGATCAGCTTGTGCATTGCGCGCAGCAGGTCTTTGGCATGAACCGCACCGATGATGTTTTCCGGCTCACCGTCGAAAACCGGAAGGCGCGTGTGTCGGCTCTCAAGACATTGTCGCAGGATGTCCGCAGGATCGGAGGCGGCATCGATCATCTCGATCCCGGAGCGATGTAGCATGATCTCTTCCACCGTGCGCTCTGCCAGATCGAGTGCCCCGAGGATGCGGTCGCGATCTTCCTTTTCTACGATGCCCTCGGAATGGCCAAGGTTCAGCGCGCCTTCGATCTCTTCGCGCACGGCAAGGATGTGACTGTCCGGATCGGTTTGGATGCCGAAAACACGCAGCACCCCGCGCACAAAAAATCGCACCGCGCTCACGATGGGCGAGAAAACGCGTACAACGACTTGAATGATTGGCGAGACCAACGCTGCGGCGCGCTCTGCATTCGTGATGGCGTAAGTTTTTGGCAAAACTTCAGCAAAAACAAGCACCAAGAGCGTCATCACCAATGTCGCCAGCGCCACGCCGCTTTCCCCGAACGCGCGTGTGAATAGCGCCGTCGCCAGTGATGTGGCCAGAATGTTGACCAGATTGTTGCCCAAGAGGACCGAGCCGATCAGGCGCTCGTTGTCTTCGGTGATGTCCAGCGCGCGCTGCGCCCCGCGCGATCCGCGATCCGCCTGGCTGCGCAATTTTCCGCGCGAGGCCGCCGTAAGCGCCGTTTCGGAGCCAGAAAAGAATCCCGATAGCACCAGCAGCAATAGGATCGAGCCTCCAGTGATAAAGAAGGCGCTGTCAAAAGCGGAGGTGGTTGGGTCCATCGGGCTTGTCTTTCTATGAGGTGATTGTGTTATGGGGTCGCTCGGTCGGTACTACAAGGGAGCGGGCTATGCGCATTGACGATTTGGGCGAAATTACAGGCGAAATTACGGTTTTTGGTGGTCCGTATTCGAATGCGCAAGCGTTTGATGCGGCACTGGCCAGCGCGCGCGGCACGGTGATCTGTACGGGTGATCTGGTGGCCTATTGCGGCGCGCCCAATGCGGTGATCGCGCGCGCGCAGGCAAGCGATTTGTATGTGGTGGCTGGAAATTGCGAAAAACAACTGGCGGCCAATTCGCTTGATTGCGGTTGCGGTTTCGAGGAGGGCACGGCCTGCGATCTGCTCTCGGCTGCGTGGTATGCCTTTGCAAACGCGCAGGTGAACGCGCAGGCGCGCAAATGGATGGGCGGTCTGCCAGGCGCATTGATGTTCACGCATCAAGGTAAACGCATTGCGGTCATTCACGGCGGCATCACCGATGTGGCGCGCTTCATCTGGAGCGTGTCTGAGGAGGCGGTTTTTCTCGAAGAACTCGACGCGCTGAACATGCTGTGCGGCGATATCGACATGGTGATCGCAGGTCACAGCGGCATCGCCTTCGAGCGCAATATCTCGGGCGTGGCCTGGCTCAATGCAGGGGTGATCGGCATGCCGCCCCATGATGGCAGCGCGCAAACCGAGTTTTTACGCATCGACGCAGGCGGTGCCCATAGTTTCGAGCGGCTAACCTATGATGTGGCAGGGGCGCAGGCTGATATGCGAGCCGCAGGTTTGCCTCAGGGCTATGAGCGCGCTTTGCAAACCGGCATCTGGCCTTCCGAGGATGCGTTGCCAGCGGCACTGCGCCGCTAGTCTTCGTCCTTGGCAAGAGGGTGGTGCGTCAGTACCAATTCCTGCAAACGCGCTTCCAGAACATGCGTGTAAATCTCGGTGGTGGCTACATCCGCATGGCCCAAAAGTGTCTGGATCGAGCGCAGATCGGCGCCGTTTTCAAGCAGATGCGTGGCAAAGGCATGGCGCAGCGTATGCGGAGTAACCTTGGAGGGCATGACGCCCGCATGCACCGCTAACTCTTTGATCAGAATATAGAAACGGTGGCGGGTCAGGTGCCCTTCCTTGCCGCGCGAAGGGAATAGGAAACGTGTGGCAGGCTTGCCTTTCTGCCGGGCTTCATCCTGCACCTGCTCCCAGGCCTTGATCCAGACCTGAACCGCTTCGCGCGCAGGGGGCGAGAGCGGCACCATACGTTCCTTGTTGCCTTTGCCGCGAATGAGCAGCATGCGTGGATTGCCGCGCGCTGCGGCCACGGGGAGCGAGACCAATTCGCTCACGCGCATGCCCGTCGCATAAAGCAGCTCCATCAGGCAGGTGTTGCGCAGCCGGTCACTAGGCGAGCGCCCGACCTCGCGGGAGGCGGCGAGCAAACCGTCGACCTCCGCCAGCGTCAGTGTTTTCGGCAAGCGTTTGTCGCGCCCCGGGCCAGTGATCTGGATGGCAGGATTGTCGCTGCGCCAACCCTCTTCAAAGCCGAAGCGATAGAGCTGCTTGATTGCCGAGAGGCGGCGCGCGCGGGTGGATTTCGCCAAGCCCTGCGCATCGCAAAAAATCAGATAGGCCTCTACGTCATCGCGTGAGGCGGCTTGAAACGAGCATTTGCGCCCCGAAAGCCAACTGGCAAAATCCTTCAAATCGCGCGCATAGGCCAGTTGCGTGTTGTTCGCCGCGCCCATTTCGGCGGCCTGCGCATCCAGAAAGGTGGAAATCCAGCGCAAATGATCTGCAGATGCGCTCATCTTTGATCGCCAAAGTCGAGCAATAGCATCTGCAGCGCTGTGCGCCTTGCGGTGTCTTCAAGGCCAACGCTGCGTAGAAACGCAAGGCCGCTTTGCGCCGCGCTCGGATCACCTGCTGCGCCTGTAGCGGTCAAGGACATGGCGCGTAAAATGGCTTCGCCGAGTCGGCCCTGCGTGGCCATTTCGCTGAGGAACTGTGGCACCGCTTCGCCGGAAAAGGCGCGCAGAATTGCGATTGCGAGGGCCTGCTCGCTTTGCGTTTCGGGTGCGCCAACGGCGACGCCTTGCGCAAATTTTAGCAGTGGATCATCGGTTTCGCGCTGAGCCGCCTGTTCATAAAGTGGCGAGAGCAGCGTAATGCGCGTCACCATATCATTATTGGCTCCGCTCGCGGGCAACCGCAGCAAGGCTTCGCTGAACAATGTGGCGAAGGGCACTTCGAGGCCCACCTCTTTCATCTTGTCCCATGCCTGCGCGCTTTGCTTCAAAGCGGCCGCTGGATCGCCCGAAGCAAGAGTGGTTTCAAGGCGTTGAACGGCGTCGACCCGATCCCAGATGCCTCCAGAGGCAGAGGGAATGCGGCTGGTATAGATGCCCAAAAGGCGGTTCTCTGAAATTGCGCCGATCCGGGCGAGACGCTCTGCCGCGTCAAGCTGCGCTTTCCAACCGGCATCGCCGCCGAGATCTGTGGCAGCGAAGGCGCGCGGCAATGCGGCCGTTGGCAGAGCCTCGCCAATCGCTTCGTAGAGACGGAATTGCAACACGCTGGGACGTGCCGGTGCAGGCGGGACCGGCGAAGCCTCGAACAGTTCGGGATCAAGAAAGTGTTCCAGCAAGGCCACATCCATCGGCTCTAGTGCGCCAATTGCATCTGCCGTCGACAGGGCCAGCGCCGCATTGTCCCAGTTTTCTGAGCGCACGTCACAAAAGATGCGGCGCGCCAGATCGCGGCTCAGAGCCGGATTGCGGTTGAGCGCCTTGCAAGGAGCTTCGGCATCACCGTTCAAAAGTGCAGCGTCGAAGTAATAATCAAACAGGTCCAAATGCGCCGGATCGGCGCGATCCAGCAGCGCAGAGGCGGGATCAACAGCACCAAGATCAAGCAGCTTTTTTACCCGCGCGCGCAGAAAATCGGAAGATTGCGTGTCGTAGGGTGGATCAGCCTCGGCCAATAGCAGTGTGTAGAGCAAGGATTGCAAGGCGGGCAAACGCTCCACATCGAGCGCGCCAAGCAGCGCGCCGAGCCCGCCTGCTTCGCTGTCGCTCCAAAGATCGCGGGGCAGGCCCGTAACCGAGCTTGGCAGCAATCCGGCCGCCGCGCGCACGGGCGCGCCAAGCGGCGTCACGGTGACTTCGGGCGTGGTTATCGTGATTGCCGCAGGTGGTTCGTCGATCACGCGCGGGGCTTGCACCAGCGGCACGACAACCTGTTTAGGGCGTTTTTCCAGCCATTCGATCGCCGAGAGCGGATCACTTGCCTGCACCGGTCCCGCAAGCGCAATCACAAGGAGGGCACCGCCCAACTGCGCGCATTTACCCGCCATCGCCAACATCCACGGGCACGCGAATTTCATGCAGCGGTGCAGAGAAATCAGCACCGAAAAACGGCCCGATATAGGCGTAACCGACAAGCGCGAGGCCTGCCAGAATCGCCAGATAGAATAACCATTTTATGATGCGCACCATGGGTTTGATCCTTGCCTGCCTGCCGTCTTTTGTCACGTTTATATATGGCCTTTCTGGCAAGTTCACGCCATTGAAGGGATTAAATCAAAATATGGCGGGCATTGGCCTACGCGAGCGCTTTGGATTTGGAGAAGATGGTCTGGAAATTGCACAAAACGGTGGTTCTGGTCGGCATGATGGGCGCTGGCAAGACGGCTGTGGGCAAGGCACTTGCGCTTAAGCTCGGGGTGCCGTTTCTTGATTCGGACGCAGAAATCGTGAGCGCCGCCAATATGAGCATCGCCGAGATATTCGAGCGCGACGGCGAGGCCTTTTTTCGCGCGCGCGAGAGCGAGGTTATCGCCCGTTTGCTCGACGGCGTGCCATGTGTGCTCTCTACAGGTGGGGGCGCTTTTCTGGCCGAGCGTAATCGCGCGTTGATCTCGCAAAAGGGCGTCTCCGTCTGTCTGCACGCTTCGCTGGCGTTGCTCTGGTCGCGCGTGCGCCAAAAGGCCACGCGCCCTTTGCTGCAAACCGATAATCCGCTGGAAACGCTGGGAAACCTTTACGCCGCGCGCGCTGATATTTACGCTCTGGCAGATATCACTGTCTCGGCAAGCGCGGATTTATCGATCGAGGATATGGCCGTACGTGTGGCGTCATCGCTGCGCGATCGCGCAGATGTTTTGGAGTGCGAATAAGATGATTGAAGTGGTCACAGTCCCCCTTGAAGGGCGCGCTTACGACGTGCGTATCGGTCCCGGCTTGATCGCGCGTGCAGGCGTTGAAATTGCGCCGCTTTTAGCGCGCCCGCGCGTGGCTGTGGTGACAGAAACGCGCGTTGCGGCGCTGCACCTTGAAGCGCTGCGGGCCGGATTGGCGGCGGCGGGGATCGAAATGGTGGCGCTTGAATTGCCCCCGGGCGAGAGCACAAAGGCCTGGCCCGAATTTTCGCGATGCGTCGAGTGGCTTCTGGAGCAAAAGATCGAGCGGCGCGATGTGGTCATCGCCCTAGGCGGCGGCGTGATCGGCGATCTTGTGGGCTTTGCCGCTGCTGTTTTGCGCCGCGGGATCCGCTTCGTGCAAATCCCCACCTCGCTTTTGGCCCAGGTCGATAGCTCGGTGGGCGGAAAGACCGGCATCAACGCGCCTCAAGGCAAGAACCTGATCGGCGCCTTCCATCAACCTGCGCTGGTGCTCGCGGATACGGATGCGCTCAATTCGCTACCGCCGCGCGACTTCCTGTCGGGCTACGGCGAGGTGGTGAAATACGGGCTGCTGGGCGATGCGGCCTTCTTCGACTGGCTTGAAACACGCGGCCCCGATCTGCTTTCGGGGGATCAAGGCGCTCGTATCGAGGCGGTCCGCCGCTCGGTCCAGATGAAAGCGGACATTGTTCTGCGCGACGAGACAGAGCAAGGCGATCGCGCGCTGCTCAATCTGGGCCACACCTTCTGTCACGCACTTGAATCCGCGACGGGGTATTCTGATCGTTTGCTGCACGGCGAAGGCGTTGCCATCGGCTGCGCGCTTGCTTTCGAGCTTTCTGCGCGCCTTGGTCTGTGCCCGCAAGAAGAGCCAAGCCGCGTGCGCGCGCACCTGCGGGCCATGGGCATGAAAGTCGATCTTGCCGATATCGAGGGTGACTTGCCGGATGCAGGCGCGCTGCTTGCCTTGATGGGGCAGGACAAAAAGGTGATCGACGGCCAGTTACGCTTTATTCTCGCGCGCGGCATCGGCGCTGCTTTCGTCACGTCTGACGTGCCGCAAGAGGAAGTACTAAAGCTGCTAACGGACGCATTGGCAATCCGTTAGGCCCTTCCTCTTTCCATAAGTATCGCGGGGTCCGGGGCAGCGCCCCGGTCCGGATATCTCAATCTCTTAGAACGGAATTTCATCATCCAGATCGCGCGATGGAGCGCCGCCGCCACCTTGCGAGCCGCCACCATATCCGCCGCCGCCCTGACCACCACCTTGGCCGCCATCGTAACCGCCGCCTTGGCCACCACCACTATCATAGCCGCCGCCTTGATTGCCGCCGCCATATGAGCCGCCACCGCCTCCGGCGTTATCACCGCGCCCATCGAGCATGGTCAGCGTTGATGTGTAGGGACGCAAGACAACCTCGGTGCTGTATTTGTCAGCACCCGATTGGTCCTGCCATTTGCGCGTTTCGAGCTGTCCCTCGATGTAGACTTTGGAGCCTTTACGCAGATATTGCTCTGCAATGCGCGTCAGCGGCTCGGAGAAAATTGCTACTGAATGCCATTCCGTGCGCTCGCGTCGCTCGCCCGAGCTCTTGTCTTTCCACGTTTCAGACGTGGCAATGCGCAGGTTGCACACTTTGCCGCCATTCTGGAATGTGCGCACTTCTGGATCGCGCCCCAAATTGCCGATGAGGATAACTTTGTTTACTGAACCGGCCATATTGCCCCCTAAAATGTTCGTGTCGCAGCGACTCCGCCGACTCAGTCAGCGAAGTTTTGCCGAACCTATACCACCAGATCATGGTTAAAAACGGAATAACGCCCCAAGGGGTAGCGAAGTGGCAAAATCCAGCTATATTGCGCCGAGAATAGGATGCGACAACAGGTTTTGGAAACGGGTATTGGGGCATTGGTACATGAGCGCTCTTAGAAGGCGACTGATCACGGCGGTATCAGCAAGTCTTATCATAGCGCTGGCCATGCCCGTGGCAGCAGACCGTTTGTCGAGCAAATCGAGGCAAAAGCTGTTCAAATCACAAACCAAGATTTTGGACAATCGTGCCTCCGAGCAATATAAAGCCTCTGTGCGCCTCCAGCCACCAACGGTAAACACGCCGACCAAATGGGGCGACGGCAAAACATCTCCCAAATACAAAGGTCGCTACAAGGGCATCTATTCGAGCATGGCGCGCAAAGCGGCGCGCAAGCACGGCGTGCCTGAAGATCTATTCCTGCGCCTTGTGCAGCAGGAAAGCAATTGGGACCCCAATGCGGTTTCCCATGCAGGGGCTTTGGGCCTTGCGCAATTGATGCCCGGTACTGCGGAATATTTGCGCGTGGACCCCAGCGATCCTGTGCAAAACCTCGAGGGCGGCGCGCGCTATCTCAAAGAGCAATACCGCAAGTTTGGCACATGGCGCCTAGCGCTTGCGGCCTATAACGCAGGCCCCGGCGCGGTCGAAAAATATGGCGGCGTGCCTCCGTTCAAAGAGACACGTAACTACGTCAAGGTGATCTGGGGCAGCTAGTCATGCTTCTAGCGCATCTCTTGGCATTTTACTCAGAAACGGCAAAACCTGCTCCAGAACCTCGCGGTGAATGATCGCGCGGCTGCGCTGCGCCTTGCCGCATAAATTCGTCTCGCCCGTGAAAACCCCCTGGCTCGATCACCAGACGCCCTAGTGTGCCGCATTCGGCAATCGCGCTCATATGCGATGCGGCGGGCACCGCTGATCTGAGCGCAGTTCCAGCGCATGATCGCGGTAAGCCACTGTGAAGGGTATCGTGGTAAACCCAAGCTGCGTTTCTGCTATCTTGGGCTCTTCGGTCGAGAGCATCCATTCCGCGCCAAAGTGCAAAGTAGTCCCTACGCCAAGGCCGAGGCCAAGTCCGGCACACCGCGGCGCGTGACGGCTTTGTCCGCGAGTTTTAGCGCATAACAGACAAAACACCGCGTGAGCATCAAGGATAGGCTGGGGGGCCAGCCCCCCAAACCCCCCGGAGTTTATCGGCAAGATGAAGAAGGGGGGCAGCTCACTCCGCCGCCATCTTGATCACAGGCTCCATTTCGGCCAGCTTTTCATCGCTGAGGTGACACTTGAGTTGATGCCCGTTCGGCAGTGTGCGCACCGCAGGCACCTCACGATCACACAGCCCATCGGGAACTTGCGATTTCCAATGGCAGCGCGTCTGGAACGGACAACCGGGCGGCGGGTTCATCGCAGAGGGGATATCGCCGTCGAGCACGATATGCTTCTTCTGAACGCTCGTATCCGCGATGGGAACCGCCGAAAGCAGAGCCTCTGTATAGGGATGGTAGGGCGGCGCAAAGACCTGATCGGTGGTGCCAAGTTCCACCACATGGCCGAGGTACATCACCATGACGCGGTCGCTGAGGTAGCGCACGATGGAGAGGTCATGGGAGATGAACAGCAGCGTGGTTTTCTCTTCGCGCTGGATATCCATCAACAGGTCCGTCACCGCCGCTTGTACCGACACATCGAGCGCCGAGACAGGTTCGTCCGCCACCACGATGCGCGCGCCGCCAGCAAAGGCGCGGGCGATGCCGACGCGCTGCTTTTGCCCGCCAGAAAGTTGGCGCGGCATACGATCGCCAAATTCGCGCGGCAGTTTCACCAGATCAAGCAGCTCGAGCATACGCGTGCGGCGCTCGGCCTCGTTCTTGCCGATCTTGAAGATTTCCAGTGCGCGGATGATTTGGCGGCCCACCGTCATCGAGGGGTTCAGCGTGTCAAACGGGTTCTGGAACACCATCTGCACATCCGCGACGGTCTTGGTGTCGCGTTGCTCGATCGGGGTGTTACCGATACTTTGATTGTCGAGCAGGATTTGCCCGTCCGTCGCCGTCTCCAGCCCCATCAGCACTTTGGCAAATGTGGATTTGCCGCAACCGGATTCGCCCACAATCGCCAGCGTTTCGCTCTCGCGCGCCTCAAAGGTCAAGGTCTCATTGGCCTTGACGACTTTCTTGTTCGCGCCGCCAAAGAGCGCGTTGGCCGAGACCTCGTAATACTTGCGCAGGTCTTGCATTTTGAGGATGACCTTGCCGATCTCGCCCTTTTCCTTCTTATCGGCCAGAGCGAGCGGCGCGTTCCAGTCGATTTCCTTGTAGCGCAGGCAGCGCGTGGCGTGGCGGTCATCGCCCGCGACGCTTTCCATCATGATATCACCCTGATCACAGCGCCCCGCCTCGAAATAATCGCAGCGCGGGCCAAAGTTACAGCCACTCGGGCGCTCATGGGGCAGGGGGAAGTTGCCGGGGATCGCAACCAAGGGGCGCGAGTTCTTATCCGCGCCGGGCAGCGGGATCGAGCGGAACAGCGCCTGCGTATAGGGGTGCTGCATTTCGTCGAACACATCCTCGATCGAGCCGCGCTCGACCGCTTCGCCGGAGTACATCACGCAGATGCGATCGCAGGTCTCAAGAACAAGGCCAAGGTTGTGCGAGATGAACAGCATCGAAGTGCCGTATTTCTTGCCCAGATCGCGGACCAACTCGACAATTGCGGCTTCAACCGTCACATCGAGCGCGGTCGTTGGCTCATCCAAAATCAACAAAGCAGGCTTGGACATCAGCGCCATCGCGATCACGATCCGCTGTTGCTGACCACCCGATAGCTGATGCGGATAGCTACCAAGAATGCGCTTGGGGTCGGGCAATTTCACGTCCGTAACCACTTGCAGCGCGCGATCATAGGCTTCGCTTTCGCTAACGCCCTCATGGATCATCGGCACTTCCATCAACTGCTTGCCGATTTTCATCGCCGGGTTGAGCGAGGCCATCGGTTCCTGATAGATCATCGCGATTTCATTGCCGCGAATGTCGCGCAGCTCTTCGTCGCTCATTTCGGCAAGGTCGCGTCCCTTGAACTTGATCGTGCCGCCAACTGTGCGCCCGTTCTTGCCAAGGTCCTGCATAACGCCAAGCGCGACAGTGGATTTGCCACAACCGGATTCGCCAACCAGTCCAACCGCTTCGCCGGGCTGCACGGTCACAGAGAAATCCATCACCGCTGGAATTTCGCGCAAACGCGTAAAGAAGGAAATCGAGAGCTTGTCGATCTCGAGGATCGGCCCTTCGTAATCAAGTTTCGCCATTTCGTAGTCTCCCTGTCGGAGAAAGTGCAGGTTGTCCCTGCTTCATCTTTCCAAATAAACTTCGGGGGTCCGGGGGCTGGCCCCCGGTCCGCCCTCTCATTCTTAGTCGCGCAGACTTTCTTCACGCAAACCGTCTGCCAGCAAGTTCAAGCCGAGAACCAGCGAGAGCAGGGACAAGGCAGGTGGCAGGGCAGGGTGCAGGTAGATCGACAAGAGCTTGCGCCCCTCGTTGATCGTGCTGCCCCAGTCCGGGCTTTCCGGTGGCAGGCCAAGGCCGAAGAAGCCGAGCGTGCCGAGCAGAATGGTCGTGTAGCCGATGCGCAGGCAGAAATCGACGATCAGTGGCCCACGTGCGTTGGGCAGGATTTCCCAAAGCATGATGTACCATGTGCCCTCGCCACGGGTTTGCGCTGCCGCCACGTAGTCGCGGGTCTTGATGTCCAGCGTCAGGCCGCGCACGATCCGAAATACCGTGGGCGAGTTGACGAAGACGACCGACACGAAGACCACCAGAATACCGCCTGGAATATCGAACAGATCGAGGAACCAGGGCAGGATGGGCACTGCGCCGCCCTGCTCGGACACGAGCGAAAGGTAAAGCCAGAGCATGATGCCCAAGACCACAATCAACAAAGGCGTGCGGATATGCGGCTGCGTATAGAAGCGCGAATTCAGCAAGACCCCCATAAAGATAATCGGGAAGATGAACAGCACGACCGCCATATAGGTCGGGATACCGGTCGCCACGATTTCCGGGGTGACCAGCAGATAGAACAGCAAGATCACCGGAAAGGCGAGGATCAGGTTGGCCAGAAAGCTGAGGAACGTGTCCAGCTTGCCGCCGAAGTAACCCGCAGGCAGGCCCAGCGTAATGCCAACCATGAAGGCGAACAGCGTCGCAAGCGGCGCGATTTGCACCACAATCCAGGACCCGGCGACGACGCGGCTGAAGATATCGCGCGCAAGGTTGTCCCCGCCAAGCAGATACCACAGGTATTCACCGTCCTCGGCGCCGCGCAGCGGCGTGCCGGGAATTTTGTTCTTCATCCCCGAAACCTGATCAAGCGGATCATGGGTGATGATCAAATCCATCGCGCCGAAAACGCCGACGAAGACCCAGAACATCACCAAGGCAAAGCCGATCATGCCGATCGTGGAATCGAACAGCTTGCCGTAAAGCCCCAGCTTGCGCTTGTGATAAAAGGATGTGCCCATCAAGGCGATCAGCGCGATCCATACCGGCAAAAGCTGGCGCGAGATGCCGCCGATGATGCCGGCGCCCGTGCTCATCACGGCGCCAAGTACCAGATAAAGCAGAACGATCACCACCAAAAGCAAAAGCAGACCGACAAGCACCTTGTTGACCAGATCGGCAATGCCGGCTCCGGCTGCGCTGGAGGTGCCATCCGCATTCATCTGCATAGAGCCATCGCCGGACGCGAAAGCGGAGGTTGCGAAGGATAGGATAAACACCGCGATCAGCGCGATTGCGCACCAGATGAACGGGATGTTGAGAAAGGACAGGCTTCCTGCCCAGGTAAGCGGTTCCATGGGGGCCTCCTTTAGCTAACGCTGATGCGCGGGTTGAGATAGACGTAGCCGATATCGGATACGAGCTGGGTGATCAGCACGACGAAGACCGACACCACCGACACGCCGAGCAACAGCTCGATGTCGTTGTTGCCTGCCGCTTGCACCAAGACCCAGCCGAAGCCTTTGTAGTTGAACAGCGTCTCGACGATCACCACACCATTAAGCAGCCATGGGAACTGGAGCATGATGACGGTGAAGGGCGCGATCAGCGCGTTGCGCAGCGCGTGTTTCGTGACGATATTGCGAAAGCTCACGCCTTTCAGCCGCGCAGTGCGGATATACTGCGCCGTCATGACTTCGGCCATGGAGGCGCGGGTCATGCGGGCGATATAGCCCATTCCGAACAGGGAGATGGTCAGCACCGGCAAGAAGAAATTTTCAAAATTCGCATTGTCCATCGCCGAAGTCGCAGTGCCTTTGAACCACTTTAACCCAACAGCGGAAGAGGCGAAGACCGCAATCAGTATCACGCCAGAGACATATTCAGGCGTCGCCGTTGTGGTGATTGCTACAGTGGAAAGCGTGCGGTCGGTGCGCGAGCCTTCGCGCATTCCGGCCAGAACCCCGAGGATCAAGGCCGATGGCACCATGAGCACCATCACCCAGAACATCAACTTACCCGTCAACGCGAGGCGCGTGGCAACAATGCTGGCGACGTCATCCTTGAAGACAGTGGAATAGCCCCAATCGCCCTGCAAGATGCCACAAAAGCGCGGTGCATCTGCGGGATCGACGCCGGGATCGATACAGCGGCCAACCAGGTCTCCTTCAGAGTTCTCGATCTGCTTGGAGGGCAAAACCCCCAACCATTCGCCGTATTTCACCGGAACGGGCTGCAAATAGCCGCGATTGCTCAGCCAGCTTTCGACCTGCTCGTCGGTCATCCGCATGTTGCCTTGGGTTTTGGCCAGCTTTTCGAGGTTCGGATAGAGATTCGTCAAAAAGAAGACGACGAATGTCAGGCAGAGCGCCGTGAGGATCATGACCCCAAGGCGTCGCAAAATAAACAGTCCCATGTGTGCCCCTGTCGTTCAGGCTATGCGGATCATTGGTGATCCGTCATTGTTGCGAGCGCGCTCATCTGCGCTCAACGGCGAAAAAAGCCGCCCCCGATATAAGGGGCGGCTTGATTTTTGATCCCGCGCGTTTAGGCCGCGAAACCGATTTTTTCGACATGGATTTCGAAGGACGGGTGCATTTCTGCTCCGACAATGCCCTCGCGGTAGTGACGATAGAGCGACTGCCAGTAAGGCTGGATGATCACACCTTCATCCTGCATGATCTTTTGTACCTTCGCCATGATCTCGCGGCGTTTGCCAGCGTCGGCGATGGACATTGCCTCGCCAAGAAGCGCGTCGAACTCTGCGTTGGCAAAGCCGGACTCGTTCCATGCTTCGCCGGTACGGTAGGCAAGCGCCAGAACCTGAACGCCAAGCGGACGCTGGTTCCAGTTTGTCGAGGAGAAGGGATACTTCGCCCAATCATTCCAGAACGTAGAGCCCGGCAGGATAGTGCGCTTTACCTTGATACCGGCGTCGCGCAGCTGGGCTGCGACGGCATCGGTGGTGTTCTTGCGCCAGTCATCGTCGATCGAAAGCAGCTCGTGCTCGTAATCGCCCATGCCTGCTTCATCCATCAGGGCCTTTGCTGCTGCGCCATCGACTTTCATCGCGGGAAGCGCGGCATACTCGGGATGCAGCGGGGAAACATGGTGGTTTTCCGCAACCGTACCGTTGCCCGCAAAGCCAAGCTCGAGGCAAACCGCGTTGTCCACGGCCATCGCCAATGCACGGCGCACACGCACGTCTGCATAGGGCTTCATGCCATCAACTTCAGCCTGCTGGTTGGGACGAATAACGATTGTATTCGCCGTTGGCGTTTCGGATTTGATCCAGCCATCCAGCGTGTCGAAGACTTCAACAAAATCACCGTCAATCCGGTAGGTCATGTCGATCTCTTCGGATTCGGCTGCTGCAACGAACGCGGATTGATCCGTGCCGTAATCGATGAACTCGATCCGGTCCAGATAAGCGCCTTCACCCCACCACTCGTGATCCATGTTCTTGACCAGCACGCCTTTGACGCCAACTTCAAGGCTCTCGGGAATGTAGGGGCCTGTGCCGATCGCATTGCCAACCATGTTGTCGGCATCATGCGAAGCATGTGTGATCGCCGCCGGATAATCCGCCATGCCGGGGATGATGGTGATGTCTGCAGCTGGCAGCGTCAGCTTCACGGTGTGCATATCCACGACCATGACTGCGCCGTCGCGCGCCATTTCCGTCTCGGGATCGATCAGCGAGTTCATACGGCCAGCCATGGAATTGCCTTCCATGCCCTTGTCACACCAACCGATGATGTTGCGCGCAACATCCTCTGCGGTGAAATCTTCGCCGTTGTTCCACTTGACGCCCTTGCGCACGTTCAATGTGTACTCTGTCGCATCTTCATTGGCCGACCAGCTCTCGAGCAGGCGTCCCTCGAACGAGCCGTCCGCGTTGATGCGCACCAGATACTCGAGCCAACCGCGCGAGAAGTTTGCGATTTGTGACCAGTCATATGTGCGTGGGTCTTTCAGCGCGCGTACTTCTTGCTGGATGCGCAATGTGCCACCGGCCTTGACGTGTGCTGCGGCCTGAACGGGCTGCGTGAGGCCAGCCATTGTATAGGCCGTCGCCGTTGCGACACCCAAGGCAGAGGCACGGGTGAGAAACTCGCGGCGGTCCATCAGGCCCGCTTTGAATTCTTCCGCATACATTTTCGCCGCTGAGTGGATCGCACGGCCTTTGTTTGTTTTGAGCGTCATCTTGTTCTCCCTGTGACACATTTTTTCATTGTTGGGTGTGTGAGCATGAAAGTGCTGCGTGCAGCACTGATAACCTCGATCCCCAAGTCGTCGCATTCGGCACCAGAAAAATCTGCACGTCAATTCATCCATTCGGCAAACTGAGGGCAAAAAGCGACATCCCTCCTGATCAAAAGCGACATCGAGCTGGAATGCAACCTAGAAATACGGCTTCCCCTGCGGCAAGCAAAGTCAATCAAACGTCGAGGCTGCGTTTTGGCGTTAAGGATGTGCGGGGCTGCGGCGCGCATGGGCGGCTTTGCGCAATTGACTCGGGGTTAAACCGGTGTGGGCTTTTATGAAACGGGTGAAATAGGCCGGCGTTGAAAATCCAAGGTTTCGCGCGACATCAACAGCCTTTAGCGCATCATCCTCGATCATCCGGCAAGCACGCTGCAAGCTGTGCTGGGTCAAAAGATCGGCTGCGGTCATGCCGCATTCGGCTCTGCTCACGCGGGTCAAATGGGTCGGCGTCACCCCGAGCTTCGCGGCATACTCCGCCATGGACGCCCCGCATGATGTAAAGTTTTCGGATTGAACGATCAAAGCGCAGAATGCCCGCATCAGGCGGCGCGCGGCGCTGATCTTTTCATTCTGGCTTGGCGCCGCAAAGCGATGCGCCCAAACGGTCATCAATTGCGCATGCGCGCTTGCGGCGACCGCCGCCATGGGTAGATCGCTTGCCGCTTCGGTCTGGATCGCTTCGACATAATGGGTCAGGGTCAACTGCGCTTTGGGCTCGCGCACGCGCAGCAACAGTGGGTCGGGCGGCCAGTCAAGCCCGGGCCTTGGCGCCAGGAGGACGGTTTGTCCGAAGCACGAGGTTTCCCATGTGAACGAGAACAGGGTTCCCGCAGGAATAAACAGCGCATTGTGACTGCTCATCGCAAAGCCGCGCCCCTCTACAACGGCGCGCGCCGCGCCGCGTGTGACCCAGATCAACGTATGCTCGGGGCGCGCATGCGCAAGTCCAAGGCGCCAAGGTGCGCCGCCCGCGCGCTGCGCAATGGTTGTGACAGTTTTCTGATCTAGGCTTTGGGGCGTCAGTGTATTCATGCAGCTCAGCAAGGCAAAATGTCGCTCAAAGTCAATTATTCAGAAAGTTACAAAGCATTTTTCGGCTGCATTGTGTGCTTTTCGCAAACCTAGGGCAGGGATAGTTTGCGCCATCCCCCCATGCGCGAACGAAACCATGTGCGTTGGCGTTTGGCAAATTGGCGCGTTGCGATGCTGGCGGCCTCTTTCGCTTGCTCAAGCGTATATGTGCCGCGCAGATAGGCGGTCAATTCGGGCGCGCCAATGGCTTTGCAGGACGCTAGATCAGGGTCGAAGCGGTGTAGATTAGCCGCTGCCTCGTCCAATGCACCGCCCGCCACCATCAGATCGAAGCGCCGTGCGATGCGCGCGTTCAGCCAGTCGGTTTGCGCATCTATCACCAAGGGCGTGCAGGCCTGTAGCGGCAAAAGCGGCGGTGGCGTTGCTGCGTGCCAAGCGGCCAGGCCTTGCCCTGTGGCGCGTTGCACCTCGAACGCGCGCTGCACGCGCATGGGGTTTCGCAGATCAATCTTTGCCTGTGTCGCAGCATCTAGGGTTGCGATCATTTGCGCGGTGCCACCCGATATCTCGCGCAGTGCATTCGCCGCCTCGCGCACCTCGGGCGGGGTCGGGGGGATGTCGACAAGGCCCTCGCTCAGCGCCTTGAAATATAGCCCCGTACCGCCAACGATGATCGCGCGTGCACCGCCTTGCACCAAGGGCGTCACATCGCGCAGCCAAGCGCCCGCGGAATAGCCCGCCTCGAACGGCACGTGGCCATAAAGCGCGTGGGGTGCGCATGCTTCTTCGTCATTGCTCGGGCGCGCGGTCAAAATGCGCCAGCCCTCGAACACCTGTGAGGCGTCGGCGTTGATGATAACCCCGCCCTGCATTTGCGCAATTTCCAGCGCCAGCGCCGATTTGCCAGAGGCCGTCGGCCCCGCAATCAGCACGGGCAGGTCCGGGTCAATGCCGGAAATATCAAGCTGTGCCAAAGGTTTACCCCAAAATTTTCCTCCCGCTTGCGCATTATCTGCGATTTGCGGGGATCAGTGATTGAACAATGCCCCGAGTTTAGGCATTTTGCGCGCGATCCTACATATCCTTTTTCGGAGTACAATATGACCGATGCCCCCGCCGCTGCGCCTGCCGCCGCTCAGTCGTTCAAGCGCGTGATGCTCAAGATTTCTGGAGAGGCGTTGATGGGCGATCAGGGTTTCGGCCTGCATCCGCCCACGGTCGAGCGTATCGCGCGCGAAGTGCAAACGGTACACGAGATGGGCGTCGAGATCTGCATGGTCATCGGCGGAGGCAATATATTTCGCGGTCTGCAAGGCTCTGCGCAGGGGATGGAGCGGACAACGGCGGATTACATGGGCATGCTCGCTACGGTGATGAATGCGCTTGCGATGCAATCCGCACTGGAGGGGCTTGGCATTCACACGCGCGTTATTTCCGCGATCACCATGAACGAGGTGGCCGAGCCCTACATTCGCCGCCGCGCCGTGCGCCACCTGGAAAAGAAGCGCGTGTGCATCTTTGCCGCCGGAACCGGCAATCCCTATTTTACCACTGATACTGCCGCGACACTGCGGGCCAATGAAATGGCCTGCGAAGCGATCTTTAAAGGCACCAAAGTGGACGGCGTTTACGACAAGGATCCGGTGAAATTTCCCGATGCCAAGCGCTATGACACTGTCACTTTCGATGAAGTGTTGCAAAAACACCTTGGCGTAATGGATGCTTCTGCCATCGCGCTTGCACGTGACAACAACCTGCCGATCATCGTGTTTTCGCTGGATGAGCCGGGTGGCTTCAAGGGCATTCTCGCGGGTGAGGGCACCTACACACGCGTTCAAGATTAAGCCGCGACTATACAAGCGTGCGCGTCTCGCCTAGAAATATAAAAACCGCTCGAAGAGCAATTGAGGGCAAACATGTCAGACGATTTCCTACTTGATACCGATGATCTTCAGCGCCGCATGGATGGCGCGATGACAAATTTGAAAACCGAATTCGCATCCTTGCGCACGGGGCGTGCCTCTGGCTCGATGCTCGAACCTGTGATGGTCGATGCCTACGGCAGCATGACGCCGATCAATCAGGTGGGCACCGTCAACGTCCCCGAACCGCGCATGGTCACTATCAATGTTTGGGACAAGGGCCTTGTCGGCAAAGTCGAAAAGGCGATCCGCGAAAGTGGCCTTGGGATCAACCCGCAGCTTAACGGCACGATCATCATGTTGCCCATTCCAGAGCTCAACGAGGAGCGTCGCCGCGAATTGACCAAGGTCGCCGCGAAATACGCCGAAAGCGCGCGGGTTTCCGTGCGCAACCTGCGCCGCGATGGGATGGATCAGATCAAAAAGGCGAAAGCCGATGGTCTTTCCGAGGATGACCAGAAATTCTGGGAAACCGAAGTGCAGGAATTGACCGACAAGGCGATCAAGGCCGTCGATGCAGCGCTTGAAACCAAGCAAGAAGAAATCATGCAGGTGTGATGACGTGAGCCTTGCCGCCGACACAGATATCGACACGCACATCAGGCGAGAGCCGGATGAGGCCGGGCAGGCCGCTGGTCCGGGGCATGTTGCGATTATCATGGACGGCAATGGCCGCTGGGCACAGATGCGTGGTCGCCCGCGCTTGTTCGGGCATCACGCCGGGGCGCGCCGCGTGCGTGAAATCGTCGAGGCTTGCCCTGAAAATGGTGTGAAATACCTGACCATTTTTGCATTTTCCACCGAAAACTGGAAGCGCACGCAGGTCGAAGTCTCGGGCCTGATGAAACTATTCCAGCGCTATATCACCAAGGAGGCGCGTGCGCTGTCCGACGTGGGGGTGCGTGTGCGCTTTATTGGTGATCGCGTTCGTTTGAATGACAAGCTGGTCGAGTTGATGGACAATCTGGAAATTCTGACGGCGCATAACGATTTGGTGCATCTGACCATTGCCCTGAATTACGGTGGCAGGGACGAGGTTGCTCGTGCCACCAAACGGCTGGCGCAAGACGTTGCTCTGGGAACGTTAGATCCGGAAACCATTGATGAAGAAACGCTGCCAAGATACTTGGATACTTACGTTTTACCCGATCCGGACCTTGTTATCCGCACCAGCGGTGAAGCGCGCATATCCAACTTTCTGCTCTGGCAATCTGCCTATGCGGAATATGAGTTTATCGACACGCTCTGGCCTGATTTCACCGCCGAGGAATTCGGAAGGCTGGCGCGCAAGTACGGCGCGCGCGATCGCCGCTTCGGCGCCGTTAAGGCATGAGCGCAGCAGCCTCCAAATGGGGTGACCTTGGTCCGCGCGTCCTGAGTGCGATCATCATGCTTGCGATTGGTGTTGCGGCGGTCTGGGCGGGCGGGCTTTGGATTCATTTGCTCGTGTCAACTGCCTGCGGCATGATGGTTTGGGAACTAACGCGAATGCTTGCGGGGACGGACGGGCAAAAATCGCTCTGGCTGCCGCTGGTGAGCGGTGCGGCGCTTTTCGTTGCCAGCTACACGCCGATTGATACGATTATTCTGCCGCTTCTGCTTGCCCCGTCTCTGGTGGGGTTTTCGCAGCTTAAATCGGCCAATCGCCCCTTTGCGGGACGGCGCATTTTCATGTTCTACACAGCCGTGATCCTGATCGCCGGTTTCAGCCTGATCGCGCTGCGCGATGATTTCGGCATCATCTGGATGCTTTGGCTGCTGCTGGTTGTGATCGTCACCGATGTTGCGGGATATTTCGCGGGTAAAATGCTTGGCGGCCCGAAATTCTGGCCCCGCGTCAGCCCCAAGAAAACATGGTCCGGCACGGCGGCGGGCTGGGTTGGTGCGGCGGTCGTTGGCATGATCTTTGCCCAGACCGTCGGCGGAGGGGGCATGGTGGTGCTTATTTCTGTCGCTGTTGCGCTCGCCTCGCAGCTTGGCGATATCGCGGAAAGCGCGATCAAGCGGCATGTGGGCGTCAAGGACAGCTCGAACCTGATCCCTGGCCATGGCGGTTTGCTGGATCGTTTCGACGGGATGCTCGGCGCGGCTTTGCTGTTGATCATCGTCGAATTTTTCGTCGCCTTTCCGCCCAATACACTCGGGTAGTGGCATCAGATGAGGCGGGTTTCAATTTTCGGGTCGACGGGGTCCATTGGCCAAAACACCATTGATCTGATCAAGCGCGCGCCAAATGAGTATCAAGTCGTCGCTCTGAGTGGAGCGCAAAATATCGCGCGGCTTGCCCGAGATGCAAAAGATTTGCGCGCAGAGGTGGCGATCACGGCCGATCCTACGCGTTTGGGTGATTTGCGCGCGGCCCTTGCAGGCAGCGGGATCGAAGCCTGCGCAGGCGCGCAAGCACTTGACGATGCGGCAAGCCGGCCAACCGATTGGGTGATGTCGGCCATCGTCGGCGCAGCAGGTCTCGCGCCCGGGCTAAAGGCGCTTGAGCAGGGCGCGTCCCTCGCGCTTGCCAACAAGGAATCCATGGTCTGCGCAGGGGCTCTGGTCAAAGCGACAGCGCAAAAGCACAGCGCGCGCATTCTGCCTGTGGACAGTGAACATTCTGCCGTTTTCCAAGCCTTGATCGGTGAGGATATTAAGGCTGTCGAGCGGATCATCATCACCGCTTCTGGGGGCGCATTTCGCGACTGGCCGATGGAGAAGCTGGCCAGTGCCACACCTGCGCAAGCGGCGACCCATCCCAATTGGGACATGGGACAGCGCATCACAATCGACAGCGCGTCGATGTTCAACAAAGCGCTTGAAGTCATTGAAACGCGTGAGTTTTTTGAAGTTGATCCTGCAATCATCGAAGTGCTCGTACATCCGCAATCAATGATCCACGCGCTTGTCGGCTTTAATGACGGTGCGCTGATGGCGCATGTGGGGCCGCCCGATATGCGCCATGCCATCGGCTTTGCGCTGCACTGGCCCGAGCGGCGAAAACTGCCTGTCGAGCGGCTTGATCTTGCCGCGCTTTCGCATCTCACATTTCGCGACCCCGACGAGACCCGCTGGCCAGCGCTGCGCCTCGCGCGCGCCGTCATGGCGGAGGGCGGTCACACGGGCGCGGTTTTCAACGCGGCCAAGGAACGTGCGCTCGATCATTTCATTGCCGGGCGCATCGGATTTATGCAAATGGCCGAGGTCGTGGAAGAAGCGCTGACCCAGCTTTCTGCAAAGTGCAGCCTTACAAATGCCGAAATGACCCTTGATAGCGTGCTTGCGATAGACCATTTGGCACGTAACACCGCCGATGCGATCATCGCGAAATTATAAGTCGCCCAAGTGCGGCACTTGAGCACAAAAAGGACGCCGCGACATGGATATTCTGGGGCTTTTGCCGCAATTTGGAAGCATCATCTGGACGATTCTCGCTTTCGTTCTGGCCCTGTCGATCATTGTCGCGATCCATGAATACGGTCATTACATCGTCGGGCGCTGGTCGGGCATCCATGCGGAAGTGTTCTCGCTCGGCTTTGGTCCGGTCCTCTACAGCCGCGTCGATAAGCATGGCACGGTCTGGCAATTTGCGTTGTTGCCTTTCGGCGGCTACGTCAAGTTTCTGGGCGATGCCAATGCTGCGAGCGCACCTGATGGCGAAGTGGTGCGCGAAATGACGCCTCAGGAGCAGCGCCGCACGATGCCGGGGGCACCGCTTTGGGCGCGCGCGGCGACAGTGGCCGCAGGTCCGGTTTTCAACTTCATCCTGTCGATCATCATTTTCGCTGCCGTCGTTTTCGCGCGCGGCGAGGTGGCCGACCCCTTGGCGGTGGGCGCGCTGCGCGAGATGCCTGCGGTGCAGGAATTGCAGGTCGGCGATGAGTTGCTGGCGATCAGCGGCGTGCCTGTGCCCAGCTTTGACGACGGGGTGGGCTTCGATGCGCTCGAAGCGCAGATCGAGAAATCTGCCGATGTGGTTTATACCGTTGCGCGCGCCGGTCTTGAGCGCGATGTGATGGGCCCATACCCATACCCTGCGCTTATCACGCAGGTTGCGCCGCAATCTGCCGCGCTTGCCGCAGGGTTGCGCGTTGGCGATGTGATCACCGCGATCGACGGTGCCCCTGTGTTTGCCTTCGCGCAGCTGAAAGTGGCGGTGGAAAGCGGCAATGGCGCGCCTTTGCTGCTTGATCTGTGGAATGTGGGGGAGGAGCGTCAAGTAACCCTTTCGCCCAAGCGCGTGGACGAGCCGCAAGCGGACAACAGCTTTATCACCCAGTGGCGCATCGGCGTGGCGGGCGGCCTGTTCTTCGAGCCTGCAACGCAGCCCACCAGCATCGGTTCAGCCCTTGGAAACGGCGTGGCGCAGACCAAGCGCATCATCGAGGGTTCGCTCTCGGGGATGTATCACATGGTCACGGGCGCGATCAGCTCGTGCAACCTGTCCGGCCCGATCGGCATTGCCCAGACCTCCGGCGCGATGGCGAGCCAGGGCGCGATGAGCTTTATCTGGTTCATCGCCGTTCTGTCCACCGCGGTCGGCCTGCTCAACCTGTTCCCGATCCCCATTCTGGATGGTGGCCATCTGGTGTTTTACGCGTATGAAGCTGTGGTTGGTAAGCCTCCCAGCGACAAGGTTCTGCGTATCTTCATGAGCGTCGGTCTGGTGATGATCCTCTCGCTTATGGTGTTCGCGCTTGGCAACGATATCTTCTGCCCGTAGGAGCGACAAGCGCGCGGAACCTCTTGGTTATTCGCGCGTTTGCCCATTTTTCGCCGCATTCGATTGCTATGGTTTTTCCAGTCAGTAGAAACCCAAGTGCAAAGCGCACGAAAAAACGAGCCAAAACAATGCAATTGATCCAAGCCAGCAGCCGTAGCCTCGGGTATTTGATCGAGCTGAACTGGGACCGTATCGTCTACTTCGCGATGCTGGGCCTGTGCCTTGCACTTTCGGCCTATGTGGCGTCCGTCGGCTTTGCCAACCCCTTCATCTTGTAGAACGAACTAGGGTTTTCAAGCGCGCAGTTTCGCAAGAAACGGCCTATCGGCTTTTGACAACATGGCTCAATCGGGCTAGTCACATGCCAACTGGGATGTCTGTTGGATTGCTGCGATGATCAATATTAAAACGAGCGGCGCAGGACGCCGCATGGCGCGTGTGGCTCATATGCGTGCTTTGAAATCCGGCGCAGCGTCTTTTGCTCTCGCCTTATCAGTGTCTTACGTTGCGCTTCCAAGCGTCGCCGAAGCCCAGCAATACCGGTTTTCCTCTGTGAGTATCGAGGGAAACCAGAGGATCGAACCTTCGACCATTTTGTCCTACGCGGGAATCGCGCGCGGTGAGACGGTATCAGCTGCGCAGTTAAATGATGCTTATCAGCGTGTTTTGGGCAGCGGATTGTTCGAAACTGTCGTGATCGAACCGCGCGGCAACCGCCTTGTGATCGAAGTTACGGAATTCCCGACGATCAATCGCATCAATTTTGAAGGCAACAGGCGCATCAAGGACGATGCGTTGAACGCGGTCATCCAAAGTCAGGCCCGCCGCGTGTTCAACCCATCGACGGCCGAACGAGATGCCACGCAGATCGCAGAAAGCTACGCAGTGCAGGGCCGCGTCGGTGCAACGGTCAACCCGCGCATCATTCGCCGCTCGGACAACCGCGTTGATCTGGTGTTCGAAATTTTCGAAGGTGGTGTGACCGAGATCGAGCGCGTTGGCTTCGTGGGAAATCAGGTCTATTCCGATGCGCGTCTGCGCCGTGTGCTTGAAACAAAACAGGCCGGGCTTTTGCGTGCCTTCGTCAAGAAGGACACATTTGTTCCCGATCGGATCGAGTTCGACAAACAGGTGCTGCGCGACTTTTATCTTAGCCGGGGCTACGTCGATTTTCGCACCACTGGCGTAAACGCAGAACTGGCACGGGAACGCGACGGGTATTTTGTCACCTTCAATATCGAAGAAGGACAGCAATTCCGCTTTGGCCAGATCACGACGATCTCGGAAATCCCCGAGGCCGACGAAGTCGAGTTTCAGGACTCTCTCAAAATTCGTCCGGGCGTCGTTTATACGCCGTCTCTGGTGGAAAACTCGATCGCCCGTATGGAGCGACTCGCGATCAAGAAGGGTCTTAACTTCGTTCGGGTCGAGCCACGCATTTCGCGCAATGATCGTGATCTATCGCTGGATGTTGAATTTGTGCTGGTGCGCGGGCCGCGCGTCTTTGTCGAGCGGATCGATATCGAGGGCAATGTGACCACGCTGGACCGTGTCGTGCGCCGCCAGTTCAGAATTGTCGAAGGTGATCCGTTCAATCCACGCGAAATCCGTGAAAGCGCAGAACGCATTCGCTTCCTTGGCTTTTTCAGTGACGCTGACGTGCAGGCGCGCGAAGGCTCTGCGCCAGATCAGGTTATTGTCGATGTGGATGTGAGTGAGACGACCACCGGCTCGCTGACCTTTGGCGGAACCTTTTCGACTTCAACGGGGCCCGGCGCCGTGGTCAAGTATAATGAGAGCAATTTCCTTGGACGCGGCCAGAAGCTTGGCCTTGCGATCACCACGGGCACCGATAATCGGCAGTATTCCCTGAACTTTGCAGAGCCCGCCTTCCTTGGCCGTGATCTGCGCTTCGGACTGGATCTGTCCTATATCGAGACGGACAATCAAAACGCGGTCTACGACACGAATTTGGCGCGTTTTCGTCCATCCTTCGAATTTCCCGTGTCCGAGAACGGCCGCGTCCAGCTGCGCTACACGCTGGATATGTCCGAAATGACCGATCTGGCTTCAACCGCGGGTGCATTGATTACCTCTGAAGCTGCGCGCGGCACGGAGTGGTCAAGCGCATTGGGCTATACCTATAGCTATGACACGCGCCGTTCCGGTTTGAACCCGAATGCAGGTGTCTTGCTGGAGTTCGGGCAGGATTTCGGCGGGCTGACCGGCAATAATCAATATATCAAGACGACGGCCAAGGCGATTGCCCAGACCAAGGTCTTGAACGAGGAACTGACGCTGCGTGCCACGCTTGAGGGTGGACTGCTGAACTATATCAGCGGATCGGGCCGTGCGACGGATCGCTTCTTTATGGGGTCCTCTGTCATGCGCGGGTTTGATCCGGGCGGCATCGGTCCGCGTGAAGTCAATGGCGCGACCAACGACTCCCTTGGCGGCAATAGCTTTGTGGTTGCCCGCTTCGAGGCAGAATTCCCGCTTGGCCTGCCAGAAGAATACGGCATTTCCGGTGGTCTTTTCTATGATGTCGGCTCGCTTTGGTCGCTTGATCAGACCAATGCCGATGTGATCAACGAAGGGTTCAAAGCCCGTCAGGTGATCGGGGCAAGCCTGTTCTGGAAAACCCCTGTTGGGCCGCTGCGCTTTAACTTCTCGCGTGCGCTTTCCAAAGAAACCGGCGATCAGGAGCAAACCTTTGACCTGTCGATTTCGACGGAGTTTTAATTTGCGCGCGCGGCACCTGTGCCGCGCGGCGACATTTGCGCTGCTTTTCGCATTTGGCAGCGCTTTGCCTATCTCTGCGCAGTCCATCGGGCAGGGGGGCGGTTTCACTTTGCCCGATATTCCGGTTCTGACGATCGAGCCTGATCGGCTTTTTGCCGGAACGCTCTTTGGGCAACGTTTGGCCAAGGACCTCGAAGTGCTCGGTTTGCAACTGGTCTCGGAAAACCGGCGTATCGAAGGCGAGTTGGCAGATGAAGAAAGCGAACTCACCGGTCTGCGTCAAACTATGGAACCTGCGGAATTTCGCAAACTTGCTGATGATTTCGATGCAAAAGTGACCTCTGCGCGCGTTGCGCAGGACGAAAAAGCGCGCGCATTGGCGGCGCGATCGGATCAGGCACAGCGTAGTTTCTTGCAGGCGATTGCCCCGATATTGGAAGGAATGATGACGGAAAACGGCGCCAGCGTGATTTTGGATCGACGCGCGGTTTTCCTGAGTGCGGATGCCTCCGACATCACCGCGTCTGCCATTGCACGGATCGATGAACAACTGGCCGATGGCACCGCGCTTAGTGAATTGCTTCAACAAGGTGACGAGGACGGCGCGACGTCCGAGCCATAAGCGGTGCTTGGTCGATGCGCAGAGTCCCTTGCCCCGCTGGGGCGTGCTTGCTAGGACAATTGCAACATGACCGTCATAGCCTAAAGGGATACCCATGAGCGAACTTTTGAGTGCTGATATCCAGCTGATCCAACGTATCCTGCCACATCGCTATCCGTTTCTGCTGGTCGACAAGGTTGAACAGATTGACGGCACGGCTACAGCCGTGGGCATCAAGAACGTCACCATGAACGAGCCGCATTTTCAGGGTCACTTCCCCGGTCTGCCAATCATGCCCGGCGTGACGATCGTCGAGGCGATGGCGCAAACGGCGGCCGTTATGGTCGGCACTGCGCTTGATATGGCCGACAAGGAGATGAAGGTCTATTTCATGGCGATTGATAAATGCAAATTCCGCCGCAAGGTAGTGCCGGGCGATGTGCTCAAGATGAACCTGACCACGGTGCGCGGCAAACCGGGCGGCAAGGTGTGGAAATTCAGCGGCGTGGCCACGGTCGAGGGCGAGATGGCGGCAGAAGCCGAGTTCACGGCGATGATGGACCTGCCTGCATGAGCCTGCATCCCAGCGCAGATATCCACCCCAGTGCGGTGATCGAAGCGGGCGCGCAGATCGGCGCGGGCTGTGTGATCGGCCCGTTCTGCTATGTGGGTAGCGAGGTGCAAATGGGTGCGCGCTGCGTTCTGATGAGCCATGCAATCGTCAAGGGTCGCACCGTGATGGGCGAAGAGAACACGGTGTTTTCCTTTGCCGTCGTGGGTGAAATCCCGCAGGACAAGAAATTCGGCGGTGAAATCACCCGCCTTGAAATTGGGGCACGCAATCGCATCCGCGAGCATGTAACGATCAACACCGGCACGGGCGGCGGCGGCGGTTTGACCAAGATCGGCAATGATTGCCTGCTGATGGCGGGCTGCCATGTGGCGCATGACGTGATCATCGCCAACAATGTGATCGTGGTGAACAGTGCGGCGGTCGCAGGGCACTGCATCATTGAGGACGATGTGATCATCGGCGGGCTTGCCGGCATCCATCAGTTCGTGCGCATCGGCCAGGGCGCGATCATCGGCGCGGTCACAATGGTGACCAACGATGTGATCCCCTATGGCCTTGTGCAGGCCCCGCGCGGGCAGCTTGATGGACTTAATCTGGTTGGTCTCAAGCGGCGCGGTGTCGAGCGCAACGATATCATGGCATTGCGCGCCGCGTTTCAGATGATGGCACAGGGCGAGGGCACTTTTGCCGATCGTGTCAAGCGCATGGGCGAGGATACGGACAGCGCTTATGTGCACCGTATCGTTGATTTCGTTACCGCCTCCAGTGATCGTTCTTTTCTGACGCCGGGCGGTTAAGCGATGGGGCGGTTGGCCATTCTGGCAGGGGGCGGCAATCTTCCGCGCCGCTTGGCCGCGCTTTGCCCCGATGCGGTTCAGATCACCTTTAAAGGCGTTACGCACGGGCTGGGCGGATCTGCGCAGGAACAATCCTACGAAAAAATGGGCGCGCTGTTTGCTGCGCTTAAATCCCAAGGTGTTAGTGAGGTGGTGATGGCCGGTGCCATGTCGCGCCCCGATCTTGACCCCGCTGCGTTTGATGACACGATGAAAGCCCTTGCGCCGCGCCTGATGGCCGCGATGTCGCAGGGGGACGATGCACTATTGCGTCTTGTGATCGCGATTTTCGAAGAACAGGGTTTCGCCGTGCGCGGCGCACATGAGATTGATCCCAGCCTTACTGCGGCGGCAGGATGCTTGAGCGGCAATGCGCTTGATGCACGCGCGCGCGCTGATGCAGACCGCGCAATTGATATTCTGACGGCCCTCGGCCCGCTCGATGTGGGGCAGGGCGCGGTTGTGGAAAATGGCCTCTGCCTTGGCATCGAAACGCTGCAAGGCACGGATGCGCTGCTTGGCTTTGTGGCAAACACCCCGAAACATCTGCGCAAGGGTGGCGGCGTTTTCGTAAAAGCTCCCAAACGGGGGCAGGATCTGCGCGTAGACATGCCCACCATCGGACCCGGCACGGTAAAGGCGGCGGCCTTGTCTGGTCTCTCCGCGATCGTGCTAGCCGCGCGCAGTGTTATCCTGCTTGAGCGTGAAGAGACGCTAAAGTGCGCTGAAGCCCATGGTATCACCTTGATTGCGCAGGAGATTTAGACGATGCGCGTCTTCATTATCGCAGGCGAGCCTTCGGGCGACAAACTGGGCGCGGCCCTGATGGAGGGCTTGCAAACGCTGCTGCCCGATGTGCGTTTTGATGGCATCGGCGGCGCGCGTATGATCGAGGCAGGGTTAAAAAGCCGCTTTCCTATGGAAGAGATTTCGATCATGGGCATCTCTGAAATCCTCTCGCAATACCGCCATTTGAAACGGCGCATATCACAGACCGCAGAGACGATTATCGGCGCAAACCCCGATGTGTTGATCACCATCGATTTGCCCGAATTTTCCCTGCGCGTCGCCAAGCTGGTCAAGGCGCAAAGCCATGTGCGCTGTGTGCATTATGTTGCGCCGACGGTCTGGGCGTGGCGGTCGGGGCGCGCTGTAAAAATGGCGCGTCACATCGATCAGGTGCTTGCGCTTTTGCCTTTCGAGCCGCCCTATATGGAAGCCGCCGGCATGCGCTGCGATTTCGTCGGCCACCCCGTCGTGACGGACCCGCAAGCCAGCGCAAAGGACGCGCAGGCGTTTCGCTTAGAGCACGGGATAGGCGGTGCGCCACTGGCGCTGGTGCTGCCCGGATCGCGCCGCGGCGAAGTCAGCCGGCTCGCACCCGTCTTTGGCGAGGCCTTGGCCCCGGCATTGCAAGCCCGCCCCGATTTACGGGTGGTGATCCCCGCAGCTGCGCCCGTGGAGCATTTGGTGCGCGAGGCAGTCAAAAGTTGGTCCCTAGAGCCGCTGGTCATCCGCTCCGAGGATAAGGCGCAAAAACGCGCGGCGTTCAAGGCGGCGGATGTGGCGCTGGCGGCGTCGGGCACCGTGTCGCTCGAACTCGCTGCCGCAGGCACGCCCATGGTGATCGCCTACGATATGAACTGGCTCTCTCGTCAGGTGATCGGGCGCATGCTCAAAGTGGATACAGTCACGCTGGTCAATCTTGTCTCCGAAACCCGCGCGGTGCCTGAATTTATTGGCGCAGATTGCGTGCCAGACCGGATCGCGGACGCGCTGCTGGCTTTGATCAACAACCCGAGTGGACAGGCAGAGGCGATGGCGCTCACGATGCAGCGGCTTGGGCAGGGTGGCGATGCGCCGGGCCTGCGCGCCGCACGCGCGGTACTGGACGGTTTAAGCGCCGCTCATCCCAGGCATTAACCTGCGATAGAGGCCGCGTGGATTTCTGCGATGGTCGCATCAAGCGTGGCATCGAACTCTGCACCTGATTGCTGGGCCGAAAGCCCTTCGGTCAAGGCGCGCGAAAAGCTGGCGATCATGCCGGTGTTCTTGGACAGACGCGCGTTCGCCTCTTCGCGCGAATAACCACCCGAGAGCGCGACGACTTTCATCACGCGCGGATCATCGACCAGCGATTTATACTGGTTCGCAGTTTCGGGCAGGGTCAGTTTCAGCATTACTTGCTGGCCTGCAGGGACTGTGTCGAGCGCAGCGGTGAGTTCTTCCAAGAGCATCTGTTCTGCTTCGGCCTTGTCGGTGATCGAAATCGTCACCTCTGGCTCGATGATCGGCACGAGGCCCGCCGCAAGCACCTGATTGCCAAGCTGGAATTGCTGCTGCACCAACGCGCGGATACCGCGTGCATTCGCCGCCTGTACGACCGAGCGCTCCTTGGTGCCAAAGATGCCGTTTTGCACCGCGCGGGCGAGCAGGGCCTCAAGACCGGGAATGGGCTTCAAAAGCTGCACGCCATGCTCGATCTCCTCAAGGCCCTTGTCGATCTTGAGGAAGGGCACGACGCCATTGTCCTCCCAAAGTGCCTTTGCCGAGGGTTTGCCGTCGATTTCGCGGTCCATGGTCATCTCGAACAGGATCGCGCCGACGACCCGCTCGCCGGTAAAGGCGGGCGAGGAGACGATGCGCGCGCGCATGGCGTGGATCATGTCGAACATTTCAGCGTCAGAGCTATAGGCGCTTTGCTCGATGCCATAGAGCTTCAACGCCTTGGGCGTAGAGCCTCCCGATTGATCCAATGCTGCGATAAAGCCTTGGCCTGCACGGATTTTGTCGGCCATTTGCGGATTTGTCATTGGATCACCCTTTACTGCGAATTCATGTTGCTCAGGGTTTAGGCCAGCGCCCGCCTGCGCGCAATCATGGTCGCGCTAACAGGCGGGCAGCTTTAATGTCGCGGCGCTACTCTTGCAACGCGCCGGGCAAATCGCGCCCCACCCAATCGCGCAAAACGCCGTTCTCGAGGCTGGTCTGCACCTCGCTCCATGCAGTGCTGGCGCCGCGAAGACGCATGATCGTGTCAATCTCGTCGCGGATCGTCGCAGAGGCGACATCGCCCGCCGCCGCCCCGACAGAGGCCCAGTAATAGGCTGCACGATACGAGCGGATGCGCGTGGTGCCAAGAAGATGCCCGCGCGCCGCGCGCCGGATATCGCCAATGGAGGCAAAGTCAGAGGCCACAGGCCCGCCGCCGCCTAGCATATCGTCTTGTACTTCAAGCATCTGCGCGAGGGTGAGGCCGTCCTCCAGACCGTTAAGCAGGCTCAGGCTTTGCGGTTGCCCCTTGGAGGCGGCGTGCAGAGCGAGGCGGTAGGCGACGGGCGGGTTCATCTCTTGCATCGCCTCTGCCATGAGCGAGGTGGCAACCGGATTGCCCTCTTTTGCCAAAGGATCAAGCAGGCGCAGGCCCAGCGTGGTGTTGCGCGGCGCGCCGATGCCGCTGAGGAGCGCGCGGCCCACTTCAAGATTGCGGCTTGTAGGCAGCAGACCGTCAATCGCCTGCTTCAGATCGGTCGAGGTGATACCGGCTGTGATGGCCGCTGGCGTAGTGCCAATGCGCGGGGCGAGTTTAGAGAACATCGCTTTGGGATCCTCCAGATCGCCCTCGCCAAGGCGGACAGGGGTTTGCGCCGCGCCGGTTTCTAGTACGATTTGTGTAGGATTCACCACAAAGGCCTGCGCCACTTGCACGGCTTGCGTGATGAAGGCCTGTTGCTCTGTGCTAAGCTCGCGCGCCTCAATCCCGTTCATTTCGCCAAACATATCGCGCAATGCACCGGGGATGATCTGCTCCAGTGCCGCCGGGTCGAGCATACCGGGAGGGGCCATGCGCGCGCCTGCCGCATAAAGCCCGCGATCTTCAAGCGTCAGTTGCACATGGTTCACATGCGCCGCTGGCATAACTTCTTCAGTCTCGAAATCCATGCGGTAACTGATGTAATCGAGATCTGCCGAGCCGCTGAGCGAGGCTAGATTATCAAGGTCCGCGCCAAAATGGATCATCGCGCCGCCGGAGGCGAAATCGTAGTTCACATTTACCGTTGCGCGATCAAGGCGGATGTTTTCAACGCCGAGCATACCGACCACAGGGCGTGCCTCATTAGGAAGGCAGTCGAAATCAACGCTTGCGCCTTCAAGGGACAAGGCCAGCGCATAGCCTTGCTGGCGATCAATCGGCTGTCCGCTCAAAACGATGGCATCGGCAGTGATCGCGCAGGCATCGCCGTCAACGTAGGGCAGGTAGGGGCGGATATCGACGCCCACCAGCGCAATGCGGTTGCGCACCGGGTCCACGTCGATCTGCGCATAGCGCACATCGGCCAGCACGCGCAGCGTGGGCATGAAACTCTGCACGATCATACCCAGTAAGTTCTCGACCGAAAAGGCATCCCATAGGGTGACGGGGATTTCTGGCGCTGGCGTATCTTGTGCATGTAGCGGCAGGGCGAGGGCGCAGGTAAGAGCGGTAGAGTGAAGGCATTTGCGTAAAACGGACATCTGAAAAAATCCCGAGGCTGATAAAATCACGCTCAGGGTACAGCGATTCGCTTGTCGCGCAAGGCAGGGATACCCGACTTAAGCGCTGAGCGCCGCCACGCCGGGCAATGTCTTGCCTTCCATCCACTCAAGGAATGCGCCGCCCGCGGTGGAAATATAGGTGAACCTCTCTGCTGCGCCCGCTTGGTTAAGGGCCGCAACGGTGTCACCGCCGCCAGCCACGGAAACCAGCGCGCCCTTGGCGGACAAATCGGCGGCATAGGCGGCAGCGGCGTTGGTCGCCATGTCGAAGGGTTCAATTTCGAACGCGCCAAGCGGGCCGTTCCAGATCAGCGTTTTCGCGCTGTCGAGGATGGCTTTGATGCGCGCAACCGTATCGGGGCCCGCATCGAGGATCATCGCGTCTGCAGGGCAGGCGTCTGCGGCAACGGTTTCGCTTGCGGCGCCCGCTTTGAATTCACGCGCGACGACCACATCCGAGGGCAGAACAATCTCGCAGCCCGCTGCTTTCGCCTTGGCGATGATCTCAAGCGCTGTTGCGCTCATTTCATGCTCTGCTAGCGATTTGCCCACATCGATGCCTTGCGCTGCAAGAAAGGTGTTGGCCATGCCGCCGCCAATCACCAGATGATCGACTTTTTCCACCAGATTGCTGAGCAATTCGAGCTTGGTGGAGACTTTCGCGCCGCCCACGACTGCGACGACAGGGCGCTTTGGTGTTCCAAGGGCCGCTTCCAAAGCGCTGAGTTCCTGCTGCATGAGGCGACCCGCGCAAGAGGGCAGAAGGCGCGCAAGGCCTTCGGTGCTCGCATGGGCGCGGTGCGCGGCGGAGAACGCATCGTTGCAATAGATATCGCCAAGGCGCGCCATTGCTGCGGCAAAGGCGGAATCATTCGCAGGTTCTTGCGGATGAAAACGGGTGTTTTCCAGCAGCAGGACACGGCCTGCTTGCAGCGCGCCGACAGCAGCTTCTGCGCCCGCGCCAATGCAATCGGCGGCGAAGATCACGTCGCAGTCAAAGGCGGCTTCTAGCGCCGGAACAAGGTGTTGCAGGCTCATTTCGGGTACGCGCGTGCCCTTGGGTCGGCCAAAATGCGCCAGCAGGATCGGCATTCCGCCAGCGGCAAGAATATCCTTCACCGTGGGCACGATGCGCGCGATGCGCGTGGCATCCGTGACCACGCCGTTTTCCATCGGCACGTTGATATCGACGCGCGTCAGCACGCGTTTGCCCTTGAGGTCCATTTGATCCAGTGTCGTCCAAGTCATCATATTTCTCCTCAAGTGCGCGTATTGATGCGCCTGTCTTTGCCGCGCGCGGGGGCTATCGTCAATGCTTGCCTTGGCAATCTGGGCTTTGCACCTTAGATACTCCCCCAACGAATATAAAGGAGCGCCCCATGGCCGATACAAAAGATCTCGAAAACACGATCCTGCTTGAGCTGAAAGACGGCACAGTGACGATTGAACTTCTGCCAGATATCGCGCCGCTGCACTGCGAGCGCATGAAGACGCTGGTGCGCTCTGGTGCCTATGACAACGTGTGTTTTCACCGTGTGATCGACGGTTTCATGGCGCAAACGGGCGATGTGGCCAACGGCAACATGGAAAAAGATTTCAACATCCACGCGGCGGGCACAGGCGGCTCCGACATGCCGGACGTCAAGGCGGAGTTCTCTGGTATTCCCCATGATCGCGGCACGATCGGCGCGGCGCGCTCGCAAAACCCCGACAGTGCGAACAGCCAGTTCTTTATCAACTTCTCCGACAACCACTTCCTGAACAAGCAATACACGGTCTATGGCCGCGTCACGTCCGGCATGGAGCTGGTCGATGGTATCACGCGCGGCGAGCCGCCGGTTGCGCCTGACCGCATGGTCTCTGTGAAAGTCGCCGCCGATGCGTAAGCTGGCAGCGATCTTTGCCTTGATGGCCAGCCCTGCGCTGGCCACAGGGTTGCAAATCGAAGTGCAAGGCGAGGGCGCGAACGGCGTGATCACGATTGATCTGCTGGAAAACGTCGCGCCCAAGCACGTTGCGCGCATCACCGAGCTTGCAAGCATGGGTGCTTATGACGGCGTGGTGTTCCACCGTGTCATCGACGGTTTTATGGCGCAAACGGGCGATGTGGAATTTGGCAAGATGGGCGGCGATATGCGCCGCGCAGGGATGGGCGGCTCTTCCAAGCCTGACCTTAAAGCGGAATTCAACGACGAAGCCTTCGAGCGCGGCGTTCTTGGCATGGCGCGGTCTTCCAATCCTGACAGTGCCAATAGCCAGTTCTTTATCATGTTTGCACCCGCGACCCATCTGAACGGTCAATACACGGTCGTTGGCCGCGTCACGGGCGGTATGGATGTGGTGGATGCGATCAAGCTGGGCAAAGGCGCCAACGGCGCAGTGATCGGCCAGCCTGACGTGATGAAGACAGTCACCGTCACCGAGTGACACTATCTGACAATGCCGTGTGCAGGGCTATGCACGTGCGCAGTTTTGAAGCACCCTCCTTGCAATCGCTTGGAGGGTGTTTTCATGTTCAACCGTATTTTTCTGGTACTGGCTCAGACACTGGGTCTGAGTTTGGCCGTGAGCAGCGCTTCGGCTGATCCGAATTTCTGGAAGTTCGAATGGCCGAAGACGAATTTCGAGCAGACCTCAGTGAGCAGCTGGATCGAGATCATGTCGGGTGGCCCGCCCAAGGATGGCATTCCTGCGCTGAACAACCCCGATTTTGGCAAAGCGTCGGAGGAGACGCGGATCGGCGGGCGCGAGCCGGTGATCACCGTCGATATCAATGGCGACGTGCGTGCCTATCCCGTGCGCTATTTGACGTGGCACGAGATTGCGAATGATACGGTGGGCGGTGTGCCCGTGGCGGTCACGTTCTGCCCGCTGTGCAATTCCGGTATCACCTTTGATCGGCGCATCCCGCAGGGCACGTTGACGTTTGGTGTGTCTGGCAAGCTGCGCAATTCGGACATGGTGATGTTTGACCGCGAAACCGAAAGCTGGTGGCAGCAGGCGGTAGGCGAGGCGATTGTAGGTGATTTGCTCGGTGCGCAGCTCAAGCAACTGCCCACATGGATGGAAAGCTGGGACGAATACCGCACGCGCCACCCCGATGGTTTGGTGATGCTGGAGCCTGATTTCCCACGTCGATACGGGCGCAATCCTTATGTGAGTTATGACAGTTCGACCAAGCCTTTCCTTTATAATGGCGAAATGCCGCCCCATGGCATCCCCGCGCTGGAGCGCGTGGTGCGCGTGGGGGAGAGCGCATGGCCTTTGACCCGTTTGGCGACATTGGAGCAGGTCACGGAAAATGGCATAACGTTAAGCTGGGCCGCAGGGCAGGCTTCTGCGCTGGATGCGCCGCAGATCGGCAAGGGGCGCGACGTGGGCACGGTGCGCGTGCGCGATCAGGCTGGTAATGATTTGCCGCACGACGTGATGTTCGCTTTCGCGTTTCACGCGTTCTGGCCCGAGGGGGATTGGATGCTCGGGGAGTAGTCGGGACGGGGGGCCAGCCCCCGTCTCGGCAGGCCGAGACTCCCCCGAAGTTTATTTGGGAAGATGAAGCCTATTCCAGGATACCGCCTGTGTTGGCGAGGAATGGTTCAAGATAGGTGAGGTTTGTTGTCTTGGGGCGTTTGGCACCAAAACGATAGGTGATGCCGGCCATGATGCTTGTGGTGTCGGTGATGTCATCGGGGCCGATCACTTCTTTCTGGTGGCTCTCGCCATATTGCGCAGCGGCGAAGAGCGACAGGCCGGGAACGGCCACGATCTGGTAGTCGGCGCGCAGCTCTAGGGTCCAGAGTTCGACGACATTTTGCGGCGCGTCCATTTTAGCGTTGAGATAGCCGATGGAGGTGCCGATGTTGAGGCGGCTCGTGGCGGCATATGTGACGCCGACACCTGTGAAAATACCATCCGTGACGGTCGCGGCGCTGTCCGAGCCGCTATCGCCGGCGAGATAGCCGAGGTGGCCGTTGAAATCCCAGCGCTCATTCAGGGACCAAGACCCTTCGATCCCCGCGAGCACGCGCATGGCATCGTCTGTGGCATCATTATCGTGATCCGATTGCAGCGCACCAAGAAACGCACCGTAGCTGAACCGATCCGCCGCGCGGCCTGCGCGCAGGATCAGGCTATTGGACGTATTGGCGGTGTTAGGCGCTGAGTTGGCGTTGTCACTGGCACCAAGGCCGAGATCGGCTTGCAGGTAGAGGCCATTGGCAGCGAGGCGGCCGAAACTGAGATCAGCGCGGGTGTTGGCCAGCGTGCCCTCAGCGCCCTGAATGCCGACAGGTGCGCCAACAGTGTCGCCTTGGCCGAAGGACAGCGTCGCGCTGCCGTAAACGTTCTGCGCCATAAGTGGCGTGGCGGTGAGCAGCAAGGCGGTTGCGGCGCGCAGCATGGTCTATCCTTTCAACACGATAAGCGCGTGGCGTTTCTTGCCTGCGCTGAGTTTGATGGGCGAGGAGAGCGCGGCGGCGTCGAGCATGAGGCCTGCATCAACGAGCGGTGCATCGTCCATGCGCGCGCCGTTCTCTGAAATCAGGCGTTTCGCGTCCTTGCCGGACTTGGCCAACCCTGCGCGCACGATCGCTTGCACGATGGACAGACCCTCTCCCAGTTCCTCGCGGGTGATTTCGAGCGTCGGCAGATCATCGCCAACGCCGCCCTTCTCGAACACTTCGCGCGACGTGGCTTCGGCCGTTTGAGCCGCCTCTGCACCGTGCAAAAGGCCGGTGATTTCATTGGCGAGGATCACTTTCGCCTCGTTGATTTCCGAACCTGCCAGCGCGCCAAGACGCGCGCATTCATCCACGGGCATCTCGGTATAAAGTTTGAGGAAACGCCCCACATCCGCATCGGTGGTGTTGCGCCAGAACTGCCAGAACTCGTAAGGACTGCGCATGTCAGGGTTCAGCCAAACCGCCCCATCCGCGCTTTTACCCATCTTTTTGCCGTCAGATGTGGTGAGCAAAGGCGAGGTCAGACCGAACACCTGATGATCGATCACGCGGCGTGTAAGGTCGATCCCGTTAACAATGTTGCCCCATTGATCCGAGCCGCCCATCTGCAACATGCAGCCATAGCGATTGTTCAGCTCCATGAAGTCATAGGCCTGCAAGATCATGTAGTTGAACTCGAGAAAGCTCAGGGATTGCTCGCGATCCAGCCGCGATTTCACGCTCTCGAAGGCGAGCATCCGGTTAACCGAGAAATGCTTGCCAATGTCGCGCAGGAAATCGAGGTAGTTGAGGCCGTCGAGCCATTCAGCGTTGTTGATCATTAACGCATCCGTGTGTCCATCGCCGTAGGTCAGGTAGGCGCTAAACACTTTCTTAATGCCAGCGATGTTATCGTCGATCTGCGCAGGCGTCAGGAGCGGACGCTCATCCGCGCGAAAACTTGGATCGCCCACTTTGGTCGTTCCGCCGCCCATCAAGGTGATCGGCTTGCCGCCGGTCTTTTGCAGCCAGCGCAGCATCATGATCTGGATCAGCGAGCCGACGTGCAAGGATTTCGCCGTCGCATCAAAACCGATATAGCCGGGCATGCCGCCTTTCAGGGCCGCATCGTCGAGACCTTGATAGTCGGTGCAATCGGCCAAAAAGCCACGCTCCATCATCACGGCAATGAAATCGGATTTCGGATGGTAGGTCATATCTTGCGTTCCCGTATCGCTGTCGGTCATGCTTTACAGGTCGGATGCGCAAAGGAAAAGCCTATGAAGGGCCCGGGGACGTTCAAAACTGGATTGGTGAAAGCGGCCGGGTTGATGTCAGGCACGTCTTTGGACGGGGTCGATGTGGCCGAACTCGTAAGTGACGGCGAGCGGATCGAGCGTTTTGGCAAGAGCGGGTATCGCGCGTATTCCGATGCGGAGCGCTCGGTTTTGAAGGAGGCCTTGGGCTGCTGGCAAGGCGATGATTTGGACGCGGCTCTGAAGATTGTTCAGCGAGCGCATCTTGAGGCATTAACCGGATTTACCCCCGAACTCATCGGTTTTCATGGCCAGACGCTCGCGCATGAACCTCGCGGGCGCGGCACGCATCAACTCGGGGACGGCGATGCGTTGGCTGTGGCGGCCCGCGCGCCTGTGGTTTGGGATTTTCGCTCTAGCGATGTGCAAATGGGCGGCGAGGGCGCGCCGCTTGCGCCGTTCTTTCATTTTGCCTGCGCCAAATGGATCAAGGCGCATGCGCCGCTTGCCTTCCTTAACCTTGGCGGTGTGGGCAACATCACATGGATCGACCCGAGGAAAGCCAAAGCCGAAGACGAGGGCGCATTGCTCGCCTTCGACACGGGCCCTGCCAATGCGCCGATAAACGATCTGATGCAGCAGCGGCGCGGCCAAAGCTATGATGAAGACGGCGCGCTGGCCCGCCGGGGAACCGTCGAAACCGGCGCGCTGGAGTTGTTCCTCGCAGAAACCTATTTTGCGCGCATGCCGCCCAAATCGCTGGACCGCGATGATTTCTCTGTGATGCTAGATCTGGTGCGTGAACTCTCGGATGCGGATGCGGCTGCCACGATGACGGCGATGAGCGCGGCGGCGGTCATGCAAGGAATGCAGCATTGTCCGATCCCGCCAAGCCGCGTGCTGGTGTGCGGCGGCGGGCGCCATAATCCGGTGATGATGCACATGCTGCGCGAGGCACTCGATTGCGCGGTGGAGCCGGTTGAAACAGTGGGCCTTGATGGCGATATGCTGGAGGCGCAGGCCTTTGCCTATCTCGCTATTCGGGTCGCGCGCGGACTGCCGACAAGTTGCAAGGCGACGACGGGCGTTGGTGCGCTTGTCGGGGGCGGAAACATCAGTTATCCTGCCTGAGGTTCGCCGCGTAATCCCTTATAAACGTGGCATAACCATCTGAAACGCTCACCAAATCGCGCTGCATTTCAACATGCAGATCAGGCAGTTTGTGAAACGGCACGTTCGGGGCGCTGTGATGCTCGATATGATAGGGCATGTTCCACGCCAGAAAGCGCATTGCGCGCGTTGTGTAGGTCGTGCGCGTGTTCTCCAGCATGTTCGCCACAGCGGGGCAGCGACCATGCTCGGCCAACAAGTAGAGCCGCAAAAACGGCATGGAGATCAGCGCGGGGATGATCCATAGCCAAAGCGCGAGGCTGCTCCAAAACAGGCTGAGCGCGATCATAAAATAGCCTACCAGCATCCATCGCGCTTCGCGCTTAAGGCGCGGTTTCACCCGCACGGGCAAATAGCTGGCCGCCTGCGGTGCGACTGCATTTCGCAGCGTTAACCCTATTCCAGCCGACCAATAGGGCAGCCCGCTCACATGCCAGATCATCGCGCCCCAAGTCTCTGGCTTGGCCCCGCCGAGCAATTCGGGGTCGCGCTCTGGATCATTGGTGTAGCGATGATGGGCTAGGTGAAAATAGCGAAAGGCGTTGAAGGGTTGAAGTAGCACCAAAGCGCAAACATGCCCCGTGAGTGTGCTTAAAATCACAGCCTCGAATGGCGTTTCATGGGTGCATTCATGTTGCAAGGTGAACAAGAACACCAAAAACAGCCCTTGGGGCAGCAGTGCTACCTGCCAAAACGGCGCGCCAAAGCCGATCCAAAGTGACGTCACAGTCAAATACGATAGATAAAGTGCCAAATGACGCAGCCCGGCCCAATTAGAGCGCATATTCAGCGCCCCGCGCCGCTCTTGCGACATTGCGCGCAAAACATCCAGATGGGTTTTCATGGCGCAATCCCCCGCTTCTCTGGTCTTGAAATACCTCGGGGTCCGGGGCTGGCCCCGCTCTGGGCTGTCAATCCGAACTCAGGCTGAACAACTCGCCCCGCCCAAAACACAGAACTTGGCGCAGTGGGGGTGGTTAAGTTGCACCGAGCCTTCGGCTTGCTCCAGACTTGTGCCCAATTCGAACTCTTCGGAATAGGGCAGCAAGGTGCAGGCGAGCACGGCAGGTTTTGCGGCGCCTTTGCGCTTTACCACCATGCGCGAGGAGGCGCACATCATCGCATCGGGGGATTTATCCAGAATGCCCCAGCACGCGGTGGTGATTTCAGGCACATCGGCGCTTTCGTCCATTTCGGGGAAGAGAACCGTCTGTCCGGGGCTCTGCGCATCAATGTCAAAGCCGTGCTCTGCATAAAGCGCGCCGTAGCCTGCACGCGCATCCGCGTCGCTCTCGCCCCAAACCGTGCGGCCCGCAACGGCCATGTCAAAGCCGTTATCCGCAAGCCAACGCATCCCCTCGATCGTCTTGTCAAACGTACCTGCGCCGCGCTCCGTGTCATGATTGTCCTTGGCCCAGTGATCGACGGAAATGCGCAGCGTGAGCTTGCCGGGGTAGGCGGTGTTCAGCTCCAACAGCCCGTCGCGCATCTTTTTGCGCATCATCGGGCGCATGGCGTTGGTCAGGATCAAAACGTCATATCCACGCTCCAGCGCGGCGCGGGTGATGTCGATCATCTCGGGGTTCATGAACGGCTCACCGCCGGTAAAGGCGATCTCGCGCACGCCCCATTTGCGCGTCTCAAGCTGATCGAGATAATCGCGCACTTCATCCGGGGAAATATACACCAGCGCGTCGTTCTTGGGCGAACTGAGAATATAGCAGTTGGCGCATTCAATGTTGCACAGCGTGCCGGTGTTGAACCAAAGCGTCTGCGGATCGCTCAGCGCGACGCTTGCGCGCGTCTCGCCTTTGGCCGTCACATAGGGGTCGGCAAATTTCTCGATCGGGTGCTGCGCCGCTGCGCTCAGGTCTTTCATGCTCGTCCTCGCAATAGGTTGATCCCGCTCTAACCTGTGCGTGCAGAGCAGAAAAGTGCTCAAAAAGAGACTGACACCATTGTGATGTGATAAAGCAATGTTAGACATCTGAGAAAAGCCGCGTTAAACGACGCTTGCATTGTCCGTTAGCGCTAACGGCGCTTTTAGAATTTGGAGCACCCCATGGTCTCACGCGTCATTCCTGTGGATCCTTTCGATCTGGTCATCTTCGGCGGCACGGGCGATCTTGCCCGCCGCAAGATCCTGCCGGGTCTGTTTCGCCGCTATTGCTCGGGGCAAATCCCTCCGCAAAGCCAGATCATTGGCGCCGCGCGGGGCGAACATAGCGCGGATGAATTTCGCGAAATGGTCGCACAGGCCGTGCGCGAATTTGGCGGTGGGCGTGCGTGCGAGGACGGCACGCTGGACGAGTTTCTCACGCGGATCGATTATGTCACTGTTGATGCGCGCGGCGATACCGGCTGGAGCGAGCTGGCAGGTAAAGTGCGCAAAGAGCTGGTGAATGCCTTTTATTTCTCGGTCGGCCCCGGCCTGTTCGGCGATCTGGCCGAGCGTTTGCACCGCTTTGATATGGCTGATGATGAAAGCCGCATTGTGGTCGAAAAGCCCTTTGGCCGTGACCTTGCCACTGCAAAGGCACTCAATGCTTCGCTTGCGAAACACTTTGACGAAACGCAAATTTACCGCATCGATCACTACCTTGGCAAAGAAACCGTGCAAAACTTGATGGCCGTGCGCTTTGGCAATATGCTCTTTGAACCTTTGTGGAATAGCCAATATATCGATCATATCCAGATCACCGTGGCCGAGACCGTCGGCGTTGGCGGGCGCGGCGGCTATTACGATAAATCAGGCGCGATGCGCGATATGGTGCAGAACCATTTGATGCAGCTTTTGTGCCTGATCGCGATGGAGCCGCCTGCGAAATTCGACCCCGATGCGGTGCGCGACGAAAAGCTGAAAGTCATTCGCGCGCTCGAACCTGTGCTGCCCCATCAGATCGTGCGCGGCCAATATGGCGCGGGGCCGGATCAGCCGGACTATCGCACTCATGTGGAAGACCCGAGCAGCAAGACCGAAAGTTTCGTGGCGTTGAAGGTGGCAATCAGCAACTGGCGGTGGGCCGGCACGCCGTTTTATCTGCGCACGGGCAAGCGGCTCAAGGCGCGCACCTCGGAAATTACCGTGGTGTTCAAGGATGCGCCCCATTCGATCTTTGGCGCAGAGGCTGGGCGCCACCGCAACGAGCTGCGCATTCGCCTTCAGCCCAACGAGGGCATGACGCTGGATGTCACCATAAAAGAGCCGGGTCCGGGCGGTATGCGCCTTGTGGATGTGCCACTTGATATGAGCTTTGCCGAAGCGCTCGGGCCAGAGGCGGCGGATATTCCGGACGCCTACGAGCGGCTGATCATGGATGTGATCCGCGGCAACCAGACTTTGTTCATGCGCGGCGACGAGGTCGAGGCGGCTTGGGCCTGGACCGATCCGATCATCGAGGGCTGGCAAGCGCGCGGCGAGGTGCCGAAACCCTATGACAGTGGCAGCGAAGGCCCGACCGACGCGGTGGCGATGATCGCCCGTGACGGCCGTGTCTGGCGGGAGATAAAGCTATGAAGTTCAACGAATATCCTGATGCAGATATGATGATGATCCACCTTGCGAACCAGATCGCGGGCGATCTGAACGCGGCGCTGCACCATGAGGACCGCGCCTGCCTTGCGGTTCCGGGCGGCACCACGCCGGGGCCTTTGTTCGATGATCTTTGTGCTGCAGATTTGCCGTGGGAGCGCGTCGATGTGATGCTCACGGACGAGCGCTGGGTGCCGACGGATAGTGATCGCTCCAACACCAAACTCATTCGCGAACGCCTTTTGGTGAACCGCGCCGCCGCCGCGCGCCACTTGCCGCTTTACGCGCCGGCGGAAACGCCCGAGGAAATGCTGCCAGAGCTGGAAGCAATGATTGCGCCGGAGCTGCCTATTGCAGTTTTGCTGCTGGGCATGGGCGCGGACATGCACACGGCCTCGCTCTTTCCTGGCGCGGATCGGCTCGATGAGGCATTGGCAAGCAATGCGCCGATCCTCGTTCCCATGCGTGCACCGGGGGCGATTGAGCCTCGTGTAACCTTGAGCGCGCGTGTGCTGGACGGGGCCTTGCGCAAACACATTGTGATCATCGGCGCGGAAAAGCGTGCAGCCTTTGAGGCGGCGCAGCATTTAAGCGCGGCCGAGGCCCCGATCAGGGCGGTCTTGAGCGGTGCCGATGTGCACTGGGCACCATAAGGAACTGGGCACCATAAGGATTATGACGATGTGGGATGATGTGAAGGCGCTGGATACGAGCGCGAAGATTGTTGATTTGTTCGCCGCCGACCCAGACCGCGCGGAAGATTTTTCCGCTACTGCTTTGGAGATGTTGTTCGATTATTCGAAAACCGGCATTGATGGCGCGTCGCGGCGCGCTTTGCTCGCGCTGGCGCAAAATGCGGGTGTTGAGGCTAAACGCGATGCAATGTTTGCAGGCGAAGTGATCAATGAAACCGAGGGGCGCGCAGTGCTGCACACGGCGCTGCGTAATCTGGACGGTGATCCAGTGCTGGTCGAGGGCGTCGATGTGATGCCCGAGGTTTTAGCGACACTGGATCGGATGGAGCGTTTTGCCGAAGAACTTCGCAGCGGCGCGTTTCAAGGGCAGGGCGGCAAGATCACCGATGTGGTGAATATCGGCATTGGCGGCTCTGATCTTGGCCCTGCTATGGCGACCCTCGCGCTTGCGCCTTATCACGATGGGCCGCGTGTACATTATGTCTCCAACGTGGACGGCGCGCATATTGCGGACACGCTGCGCGGACTTGACCCCGCAACGACGCTGGTAATTGTTGCCTCCAAAACCTTCACGACGATCGAGACGATGACCAATGCGCGCACCGCAATGGCGTGGATGTCTGAAGCGGTGACAGAGCCAGCAGCGCAGTTTGCCGCGCTTAGCACATCCGAGGAAAAGACCGCAGCGATGGGAATTCCCGCAAACCGCGTATTCGGTTTCGAGGATTGGGTGGGCGGGCGTTACTCGCTCTGGGGGCCGATTGGCCTTGGCATCATGATCGCCGTTGGCGGCCCCGCCTTTCGCGCGTTCCTGCGCGGTGCGCAGGCGATGGATCGTCATTTCTGTGCGGCGGAGCTGGGTGAAAACCTGCCGGTTATGCTCGCGCTGGTGGGCATCTGGCACAACCAGATTTGCGGCCATACCACGCGCGCAGTGTTGCCCTATGATCAACGCCTGTCGCGTTTGCCTGCCTATTTGCAGCAGCTTGAGATGGAAAGTAACGGTAAATCCGTGCGCATGGACGGCAGCGATAGCCCTGTGCACACGGGGCCTGTGGTTTGGGGCGAGCCGGGCACGAACGGGCAGCATGCGTTTTATCAGCTAATTCACCAAGGCAGCCGCGTTGTGCCGTGCGAGTTTTTATTGGCCGCGATCGGCCATGAACCTGATCTGGCACATCAACATGATTTGCTGGCTGCGAACTGCCTTGCGCAATCCGAGGCGCTGATGAAAGGCCGCTCGTTGGCCGAGGCGCGCGCGCTGATGGCGGCGAAAGGGCTTACGGGGGATGAGTTGGAGCGACAAGCGCGCCACCGCGTGTTTGCGGGCAACCGTCCGTCCACGGTGCTGCTATATCCCAAGCTGACGCCAGAGATTTTGGGCCAGATTATCGCGCTTTACGAGCACCGCGTGTTTGTGGAGGGGGTGATTTTGGGGATCAATTCGTTTGATCAATGGGGCGTTGAACTTGGCAAGGAACTGGCAACCGCCTTGCAGCCTATTGTTGAGGGGCGCGAGAGCGCGGCGGGCAAGGATAGCTCGACTCGAGGGCTGGTGCATTATATCCGCACGCGCGCCGGCGGCTGAGGGCAGGCGCCTCCGGCGGCGATATTTTTAGAAAGAGGATGCAAAGGCCGCGCCGTCGATTTCGCGGATGCGCGCCGTGAATTTGGCAGGCAAGGGGCGGCGGGTTTTGCCGTCCTGCTCTAGCGTGACGCAAACGCAGGTGAAGCGCGTGCGCAGATCGCCGGACCAGATTTCCGAAAGGATCGTGAAACTGGTGTTGCGGTATTCGGTTGCGCGCGCGGTGGCGATGTAGGGTTCTTCGCGCAGCATTTCCTTGACCCAGTGGATTTCGCCGGAGCGGATCACGATGCGCGCGTCGGTTGCCGGATCGTAATTTGTGAGGCCTGACTGTTGGATATAGAGTGTGCGCAGTTTTTCGAACCACGCAAGGTAGGCGGCGTTATTCACGTGGCCCAGCATGTCGATTTCACCAAAGCGCACCCGATCCGCCATGGCCAGCGGCCACACGTCGGGCAAGCCGGCAGCGCGTTGTTGATCAGCGCTCAGGGGCGTGAGGAAGGGGGTATCGTTCATCGTGGTATCTCGAAATCTGGTGCGGCGAGGGTGAAGCCGTCAAAGCTAAATCCCGGGGACACTGTGCAACCCACCAGCGTGTAATCCCCGGTGCTGCGCGCCTTTTGCCAATGATGGATCGGCACAATCAGTTGCGGCGCGCCCTTGCCAAGATCGGGTGTCAGGAGATGGTCTGAGGCGGGGCCCTCATCTGTGCTCGACAGGCTCAGGATTAGCGGCGCGCCCGCGTAATAGTGCCAGATTTCAGTTGCATCGACCTTGTGCCAATGGCTGCTCTCGCCTGCTTTGAGCAGGAAATAGATGCAGGTTCCATGCGCGCGCGGGGCTGCGTCGTCGATATGGGTCTGGCGATACCAGCCGCCCTCTGGGTGCGGCTGGAGATCTAAGTGAGCGATGATTTGATCGGCGTTCATCACTTTAGGATCGAGCGACCCGCATACCGAGCCGTCTCGCCGAGCATTTCCTCGATACGGATCAGCTGGTTGTATTTCGCCAGCCTGTCGGAGCGCGCGAGGGAGCCGGTTTTGATCTGGCCGCAATTGGTTGCAACGGCGAGATCGGCGATGGTGGCATCTTCGGTTTCGCCGGAGCGGTGGCTCATCACATTGGTGAAACGGGCGCGATGCGCCATATCGACTGCTTTAAGAGTTTCCGACAAAGTACCGATTTGATTTACTTTTACTAACATCGAGTTGGCGCTTCCGCGCTCGATTCCCAGCGCAAGGCGCTCGGGGTTGGTTACGAAAAGATCATCGCCCACAAGTTGGATACGATCCCCGAGCAGGTCGGTGAGCGCCTTCCAGCCGTCCCAGTCATCTTCGTCCATGCCATCCTCGATCGAGATGATGGGATAGTCGTTGACCAGCGCCTCAAGGTAGGCAGCATTCTCGGCGGAGGTCAGGGATTTGCCTTCGCCCGCATAGACGTATTTGCCGTCTTTATAATATTCTGTCGCGGCGCAATCGAGGGCGAGATAGATATCTTCGCCTGCTTTGTAGCCTGCCTTTTCGATGGAATTCATTATGAAATCAAGCGCTTCTCGGGTGGAGCCGATGTTGGGTGCAAAGCCGCCTTCATCGCCGATACCTGTGGACAGGCCCGCCGCGGTCAGCTCTTTTTTCAGCGTGTGGAACACTTCAGAGCCCATGCGCACCGCCTCGCGGATATTTTCCGCAGAAACAGGCATGATCATGAATTCCTGAATATCGATAGGATTATCAGCATGTTCGCCGCCATTGATGATATTCATCATCGGCACAGGAAGCGTGCGCGCAGAGGTGCCGCCCACATAGCGGAACAGCGGCTGGGCGCAGAAATCGGCGGCGGCTTTGGCGACGGCGAGGGACACACCAAGGATCGCGTTCGCACCAAGGCGGGCCTTATTGGGCGTGCCATCGAGCTCGATCATCATAGCGTCGATCATTTCCTGTTCGGTCGCGTCCATGCCGATCAGCTCTTCTGCTATCTCGCCGTTGACGGCTGCGACCGCGTCCAGAACGCCTTTACCCATATAGCGGCTTGCATCGCCATCGCGCTTTTCAACGGCTTCATGCGCGCCTGTGGAGGCGCCCGAGGGCACCGCCGCGCGGCCCATTGTGCCGTCCTCGAGGATTACATCGACCTCGACCGTGGGATTGCCACGGCTGTCAAGAATTTCGCGGGCGTGAATGTCGATGATAGCGCTCATGAGGTGTGCGTCCTTGTGTCGATTGGATTTGACGCGTTCCTACACTGCACATAGCTTCGGGGAAACCCTGTTAGCGCGCTACATGTTATCGCTAACGGTAGTTTTTCTTTCACGCCACATCACGAACAGGCCAGAGCCGATGACGATGAAGGCTCCGATGAGCGTTAGTGTGTCCGGGCGCTCGTGGAAGAACAGCGCGGCGATGATCAGCGCGAACACGAGGCGCGTGTAGCGAAACGGCGTGACGTAGGATACATCGCCAAGGCGCATCGCGGCGGTGATCGAATAATAGCCGATGGCATTGGCCATGGAGGCGCAGAGGATAATGATCCATGCGGTGCTCGATGGCATAGCGTGCGGGCCGGTAAAGGGCATCATCAAAAGCCCGGCAGGGATTAGCGCGGCGCTGCCCCAAGTGGCCATTTGCAATGTGCCTATCCGCATGGGCATGGCGCGGGTGATGATATCACGCGCCGACAAACCGACGGCTGCAAGCAGCGCGACAAGCGCGCCAAGCGAAATGCCGCTGGCATCGGGGCGCAGCATCAGCATGACGCCGATAAAGCCGACGATGACGGCGATCCAGCGGCGCGGCCCGACTTTTTCCTTGAGGATCAACGCAGCGCCAAGGGTGACAAAGAGCGGCACCGCCTGAATAATCGCGATAACAAGGCTGAGGGGGGCCATGGCCAGCGCAGAGACCATGCAGATCGCGGTCATCCCTTCGACTGCGTTGCGCAGCATCACGGGGCGCGCGAAAAATTCTTTGGAGATAGGTGGCTGGCCCGCGCGTTGACCAACAATCGCGAACAGGATCACACCGGGCGTGGCCATAAAGATCAACACCTGTGCGATCGACATATTGCCAGCGGAGGTTTTTACTAAAGCATCGCCCATGGCAAAGGTCGCCATCGCGAGAACCATTAAGATGGCGGCACGTGGATTTCCCACGCGTCAGTGCGCCTTGGGCTTGAGGGGCACGCCGTAAAGTTCCAGCTTGTGACCTTTGAGCTTGTAACCAAGGCGGGCTGCAATCCGCTCTTGCAATTCTTCTATTTCGGGATCGACAAATTCGATCACTTCGCCTGAATTCATATCGATAAGGTGATCATGGTGTTCACGCTCGGCATCCTCATAGCGTGCGCGCCCGTCGCCGAATTCCAGCTTGTCCAGAATACCCGCCTCGTCAAAGAGCTTGACCGTGCGGTAAACCGTCGCGATGGAAATGCCCGCATCCTCGGCAGAGGCGCGCGCATAAAGCTCTTCTACATCGGGATGATCGTCGCTGGCTTGCAGCACGTTGGCAATGGTGCGGCGTTGGCCGGTCATGCGTAGGCCTTTGGCCTCGCAGCGCTCTATGATGGTTTTATCGGCCATAACGGGCTCCACAGGTCCATGAAGTGCGGGTGTAACGCAACGCTGCGTCGGGGAAAAGGGGCGCAAAGGTTGACTCATGTGCGCAGAAGGCCCATGTGCGGCACAAATGCTGCAAGACGTGTCTTCACACGGGCCCATCCACGGGCGACGCCGCACAGAAATCCCTAAAGGACATTTATCCGTTGAGTGAATTTGAAACCATGGGCCTGCCCGAACGTCTCGTGAGCCGTTTGAAAGAGCTGGGCCTGACCACACCGACCCCTATTCAGGCCCGCGCCATTCCCGAGGCCTTGAACGGCCACGACGTGCTTGGCCTTGCCCAGACCGGCACAGGCAAGACGGCGGCGTTCGGCCTGCCGTTGATCACGCTGCTGAGCGAAAACCCAGGTCGCCCCGCGCCCAAATCGGTGCGCGCGCTGATCCTTGCGCCGACGCGCGAGTTGGCCGGGCAGATCGTCGAGAACCTGAAAGATTATACCGTTGGCACGTCGATCAAGGTCGCGCTGGTTGTTGGTGGACAGTCGATCAACGTGCAATCCAAGCGCCTTGAAAAGGGCATTGATATTCTGGTCGCCACGCCGGGCCGTTTGATTGATCTGATGGATCGCCGCGCGCTCACGCTTAAGGAGGCGCATTTCCTCGTGCTCGACGAGGCGGATCAAATGCTCGACATGGGCTTTATCCATGCGCTGCGCCAGATCGCGGCGGTATTGCCCGAGCAGCGTCAAACGATGCTGTTCTCGGCGACGATGCCAAAGTTGATGAACGAGATCGCCAACACCTACCTCAAAAGCCCGCGCCGCATTCAGGTTTCGCCCCCGGGCAAGGCCGCGGACAAGGTTACGCAGGTGGTGCATTTTATCGCCAAGACGGAAAAGCAATCTCTTTTGATCGAATTGCTGAGCGCCCATAAGGACGAGCGCGCATTGGTTTTCGGGCGCACGAAACATGGCAGCGAAAAACTGATGAAACAACTGGTCGCACGCGGGTTTGCTGCGACCTCGATCCATGGCAACAAGAGTCAGGGACAGCGCGAGCGCGCACTCGCCGCCTTTAAAAAGGGCGAGATGAAAGTCCTCGTGGCGACGGATGTTGCCGCGCGCGGCCTTGACATCCCCGATGTGCGCCACGTTTATAACTATGAATTGCCCAATGTGCCGGACGCCTATGTGCACCGCATTGGCCGGACCGCGCGCGCGGGCAAGGATGGTGCGGCGATCGCGTTCTGTGCACCGGACGAGATGGATTTACTAAAAGACATCGAAAAGACGATGAAAATCTCGATCGAGGTGGCCTCTGGCACGCCTTGGGTAGATTTTGACGGCCCCTCTGCAAAAAGCCGCTCTGGCATGGGTGGTGGAGGTCGTGGCAAAGGCGGCGGTGGTCGCCCTGGCGGCGGTGGCAAGCCTGCTGGCGGCGCACGGCGCGGTAAACCCGGGGGCACGCGCCCCGAAGGGGCAGGCGGTGCCAAACCTGCTGGGCCAAGCGGTGGACGTCGTCGCCGTAGCGGCGGTGGCGGGGCAGGCGGCGGAAAACCTTCCGCTTAAGCCGCCGATGTGATTCCCAGCCCCGCGCCAATCAGCGCGCGTGGGCTGGCAAAGCGCTCTGCACAGGAAGTGCATCCTTATTGGATCGATTTCGACGCCGGCAAGGGGACTGAAATTGTTGCGCTTCAAATTTTGCAGGATCGCCGAAAATCTGTGTATTCGCGCATTATTCAGAGTTGAGACGTAACTCTGCACCACAAAAAATGCCGCGAAGGGTCGCCCCTTGCGGCATTTTTCATTTTTTGCGAAGCGAACGCGGGTTTAAGCGTTTACACCCATCTGCATATTCAGCATCAGCGCCGTTTGCGGGTCAATGCCAAGCGCATCCGCGAGGGCGGCCATATAGGCTTTTTCTGCGGGGGTATCGACGCGGATCGACATCATCGACATTGCATAGACCTGAAATTTCTGCGCGTCGGGCGTGTCCGCCGTCAGCGTCTCCACATCCACCGGCGCGCTCAGCTGCGCCTGAATAAAGGCCATGTCCTCTGCATCCGCATCATCGCCGACGGTTTCGAGGATTTTCGCACGTTCGGCCGCGTCGATATCGCCGTCGCATTTCGCCGCTTGGATCATAGCGCGCAGCATCAAGCCTGCGGATTGCTCCACTTCCGGCGTGCCGGGGGCCGCTTTGCCGAAACAGTCAAGCATATCGCCGACACCCTTGCCGCCCATCGCCGCTGCGCCGCCCATGGCTGCGAACAGGCCCGCAAGCCCTGCGCCGCCAGTTGTGCCTGCAGAGGACAACAGCCCGCCTTTGTCAGTTGCCACGCCGCCGCCAGTGAATTGTGCCATCATTTCAGCCATCGGGTTGGTGGCACCTGCCGCACTACCAGTCATCTTGGCCATCATATCCGCCATCGGATTGCCTGCATTGGCCTCATTAGCGCCGCCGCCCATCATCTGCTGCATCATCGCGGCCATCGGGTTTGCGTCGCTTCCTGTCTCAGCGGCGCTGCCACCGCCCAAGAGCGCGCTTAGTCCGCCGCCGCCCGACATTTTTTCGACGCCGCGCGCGGTTGCGTATCCGATTGCGACTTTTGCCAGCGTTCCCATGAGGCTCATATTATTTCTCCTGAATGCGAGGGAGGGGCGATATGCCCCTAAATAAAAGGTTATACTAAAACCGGCACACGGCCAAAGCGATTGGCAAGGCGTGCCGGGATAGAGCTTTGTACGATGATCAAGGCGATTTTCACAATATCGCTCGCGGTGAGAATTGCCGGCGGCTATTCCCCCTCGCTCAAGCACAGTGCCAGCGCATTTTCACAGTGTTGCCCGCCGCGGCGCGCAGATGAAGGGCGCGGGTTCGTTCGCGGCGTTCGCACTTGACCTCTGCGCACGTATGAGGTCTGCGGTATTGATGGACAGAAAAGACAGATTGGACGCGTTTGGCGTGTCGGCGATGCTTGGGTTTGCGGTGCTTTTTGCCTTCAACCAAGTGGTGATCAAAGTCACGATAGAGGGCATCCAGCCAATTTTCGCTGCTGGATTGCGTTCGCTCCTCGGTCTTGCCGCGCTCATCGTCTGGATGCGCTGGCGCGGGATATCGATGCACATGACGCGCGGCCAGATGTGGGGCGCAGCTTTGGTGGGGGCGCTGTTCTCGATTGAATTTCTGTGCATTTTCCTTGCGCTGGACATCACCACGGTCAGCCGCGCGAGCGTGATTTTCTACACCATGCCGATCTGGCTGGGCCTTATTGCGCATTTTGCGCTGCCTGGCGAGCGTTTGACGGGCGTGCGCCTTTTGGGTTTTGGCATTGCTATTGGCGGCGTGGTCTGGGCGTTTCTCGATCGCTCGTCTGGACAGGCGAGCCTGCTTGGCGATGTGCTGGCCTTGATCGCCGCGCTGTCCTGGGCGGGGATCGCGCTGACCGTGCGCCTGACCCCTGTCAGTACCGCCCCCGCAGAGATGCAGCTGGCGGCGCAACTGGCGATCTCGACGGTGGTCTTTTTTGCGCTTGCGCCGCTCTTTGGGCCGCTATTGCGCGACTTTTCCATGATCCATGGGGCGGGGCTACTGTTTCAGTCGATCGTCACCGTGCTGTTCGGTTTCCTGCTTTGGTTCGCGATGATGAAGATTTATCCCGCCTCCGACATTGCCGCCTTTTCGTTCCTGTCGCCGGTGCTGAGCGTGTTTATGGGCTGGTGGCTGCTGGGCGAGCATATTGGCCCTGAAATTATCGGAGCTCTGGTTCTGGTCTGTATAGGGCTCTTGCTGATTTCACGGCGCAAGCCCGTTCCTGCGTAGTGTTTCGCGCTGCGCGCGAGAGTTTAAAGGGCAAGATGAAGCGGATTACGTCCCGCAGAAAGTGGCAGGGACGATTTCCTGTTTGCTTGGGGGGCGTTTGAGATCAGCGATGTTTGCACGCTCGGTGAAGGGGGTTTTCAGTGCCGTGTCCAGCCTTTGGAAAAGCGCGAAATCGCCTGCAACAGCGGCGTCGATCATTTGCTCGATCCGGTGATTGCGCGGGATGATCACGGGGTTTGAGGTGGCCATGAGAGCCTGGGCACCGCTCTCGCCCTTGAGGCGTTCCTGCCAGCGCGCGTGCCATGTGCCGTAGGCACTGCGATCGGTCATTTCATCGCTGGCATCGCCGCGCGTGAGGGCGTTGAACGTATTGGTGAAATCAGCGCCGCCGGTTTCCATCAAGGCGAGCAGATCGGTGATCAAGGCGGCATCGGTGTCTATGGGAGCCGCGATGCCGAGTTTGGCGGCAAAGGTGCTAAGCCAGCCTGCGCGCAGATCGTCTTTCATGGCGTGCAGCATCACGGTGAAGCGCTCAACGGCAGCGTCCGGATCGGGCATCAGGGGAAGCAGCGCTGTGGCAAGCTGCGCCATGTTCCAGATCGCGATATCGGGCTGGTTGGCAAAGCTGTAGCGGCCATTTCGATCAATCGAGCTGAACACGCGATCCGAAGCGAAGGCATCCATAAAGGCGCAAGGCCCGTAGTCGATGGTTTCGCCTGCGATCTGGCAATTGTCGGTATTCATCACGCCGTGAATAAAGCCGACGCCCATCCATTTGGGGATGAGGCTGGCCTGCGCATCCATCGCGGCCTGCAGTAGACCCTCGGGGCCGTTTGCATCGGGATAGTGGCGCGCAATCGTGTACTCGGCGAGGGTCTGGAGTTGCTCGATCTGCCCGCGCGCGGCGAAGACCTGAAACGTGCCAACGCGGATATGCGAGGCGGCAACGCGCGTTACGATTGCACCGGGTTTAGCGCCCTCGCGGTAAACGGATTCACCCGTGGAAGTGGCGGCCAACGCGCGCGTCGTGGGGATGCCAAGGGCGTGCATCGCCTCTGACACCACATATTCGCGCAGCACCGGGCCAAGCCATGCCTTGCCATCGCCGCCGCGCGAATAGGGCGTACGCCCCGATCCCTTAAGCTGGATGTCGCGGCGTGCACCATGCGCGCTGATCACTTCGCCAAGCAGGACTGCGCGCCCGTCGCCAAGCTGGGGATTGTAATTGCCGAATTGATGTCCTGCGTAGAGCTGCGCCAGCGGCTCGGCCCCGCCCGGGACTGACGCGCCGCTGAAAATTTCGGCAAGATCGTCGCCTGCCTCTATCCCAAGCTCGGCACCAAGTGCCAGGTTATAGGCGATGAGCGTGGGCGCGGGCGCAGGCTCTGGCGCTTGGTGGCTGAAAAAGCCGCCCGTGAGCGCGGCGAAGCTATTGTCGAAAGGAATACGTGTTTTCATAGCGCACATATAAGCGCTTTGGCATCAAAGAACACGGGACATGAGCAAATATCCATCGCGCGCCTTGAAATGGCAGCGCGTGTAGAGCCGCATGGCGCTGTCATTGGCCGGCTCGACTTCCAGATGCAGGGCTTTCATGCCGACAGATTTCAGCATGCCCGCTAGCGATGTAATCACCTCCGCGCCAACGCCGCGGCCGCGCACGCCGGGACGAATGTAGATTTCATCAATGAAGCCGTCGAGCCCGCCAAATTCGATCGACCAGCCAAAGGTCACGACGATATAACCTATGGGACCTTTGGAGGGACCGATCAGATAGATTGCCCCATGCGGTGATCCTTCAAGTAAGGGCATCAGAGCGTTTTTGCGTTCCTCATCAGTGCTTTGCAGCTCAACTTCGCTGTGAAATGCGGCAACAAGCGGCAACAGGCGCGCCAGATCATCAGGCTTGGCGAGGTGCAGTGCTGCGCTCATAAGCGGGCCAGCCTTTCGGTGAGCAGATCGAAAAATCCCTGCGCATCCACGTCGCCCATGAACATCGCGTTGGGCGCGCGGTCCGTCACGCCCCACCAATCGGCAACAGTCATGCCGAGGGTTAGATGTGACTGAACCTCGATCTCTACATTGATCTGGCGCCCTGTAAACAGGTCGGGCCGGATCAGATAGGCGGTGACGCAAGGATCGTGTAAAGGCGCGCCCGCACTGCCGTATTTATCCGTATCAAAGCGTTCGAAGAAATCGATCATATCTGCCATGGCATCACAAACGGGCGTGCCGCACTCACGCAGGGCCTGAACGCGCGCGGGTGTAACCAGGACTTTATGGGTGACATCCAGTGGCATGACAGTAATTTTTATGCCGGATTTAAACACAATATCAGCGGCTTCCGGATCAACGTAAATGTTGAATTCGGCGGCGGGCGTGATGTTGCCCACCTCGAAATAGGCACCGCCCATGAGCACGATTTCCTTAACCCGCTCAGCAACGTCGGGCGCGCGCTGCAAGGCGGTCGCAATATTTGTTAACGGTCCAAGCGGGCAAAGCGTGACCGTGCCGCTTGGGCGCGTGCGCAAGGTCTCGATGATGAAATCAACGCCGTGCTGATCCTGCAAGGGCATCACGGGGTCGGGCAGCGTCGGACCGTCAAGGCCTGTCTTGCCGTGCACATGCTCGGCGGTGACCAGCGCGCGGGCCATCGGCGCGTCGCAGCCGGCAAAAACAGGCACATCAACCTTGCCCGCTAACTCGCAGACAATACGTGTATTTTTCTGTGTGAGAGGCAAGGGAACATTACCCGCGACCGCGGTGATGCCGAGCACATTAATGTCCTCGGGGCTGGCCAGCGCCAGAAGGATTGCGGCGGCGTCGTCCTGACCGGGATCGGTGTCGATGATGATATCTCTGGGCGGCATGGCATTGTCCTTTTTGAGCGCAAAATGCGGGAGCAGATCCGCCTTGTCCATGGCGGTTGCGGCGGCCCAGCGAAAAGATGCTGTGAGGCATCTCTGGGCCTCGGGGGGCCTAGCGCTGTTTTTCCTGTAATTTCGCAGCATCCCAGAGCGCATCCATTTCCTCTAGATCGGACTGCTCGGGCGTTTTGCCGCGCGCGGCCAATGCGGCCTCGATGCTCTCGAAACGGCGCGTAAACTTGGCGTTCGCAGCGCGCAGCGCGGTTTCGGATTCGATACCAAGGTGACGCCCGAGATTGACCATCACAAAGAGCAGATCACCGAATTCTTCCTCGACTTCCGCTTGCGATAGCTCATTGCGCGCCTCGACCAACTCGCCTGCTTCCTCGACGATCTTATCCAGAACCTGATCTGTGGAGGGCCAGTCAAACCCGACCCTTGCCGCGCGTTTTTGCAACTTTTTGGCGCGCAAAAGCGCAGGCAGCCCAACCGCAACCCCGTCAAGCGTACCGCCCTGCGCTTTGCCAGCACGCTCTGCGGCTTTGATCACTTCCCAATCAACCGTTTGCTGCTCGGCGGATTTGGCGTTGCTCTGATCGCCGAAGACATGAGGGTGACGCGCGAGCATCTTGTCCGACATTGTGTTGGCCACATCGTCAAAATCAAACAACCCAAGCTCACTCGCCATTTGCGCATGAAACACCGATTGGAACAGCAGATCGCCAAGCTCGCCGCGTAGCTCCTCCCAGTTCTCGCGCTCGATCGCGTCGGCGACCTCATAGGCTTCCTCGATGGTGTAGGGCGCGATGGAGGCGAAATCCTGCTCGATGTCCCAAGGGCATCCGGTATCGGGATCACGCAGCGCGCGCATGATGGCCAAAAGGCGCGGCATGCCGCCATTGGGATCGTGGATCAAGGTATCATCTGGCATTGCGGTGGGGCGTCCTTTTCTGTCAGATACGTTTCTAACGATAGCCCTTGGGGAGTCCATCCTATGCCCGTAGTGAACCGCATCGCGGAGTTTTCCGCCGACATGACAGAGTGGCGGCAACATTTGCACACAATCCCCGAGTTGTCCTTTGATTGCCCGAAAACGGCGGCGTTTATCGCGGCGCGTTTGCGCGAAATGGGCGTTGATGAAATTCATGAGGGTATTGCGCAAACCGGCATCGTCGCGATCATCAAGGGGCAGGGTGATGGGCCGACGATTGGTCTGCGCGCAGACTTTGATGGTCTTCCGATTATCGAGGCGACGGGGCTGGACTATGCCTCCACCCACGCCGGAAAAATGCACGCATGTGGCCATGACGGTCACACGGTGATGCTGCTTGGCGCGGCGCGCTATCTGGCTGAGACGCGTAATTTTTCGGGGCGCGTTGCGCTGATCTTCCAGCCCGCTGAAGAAAATGGTGGCGGCGCGGAAGTTATGGTGAACGAGGGAATCATGGATAGGTTTCATATCGGGTCCGTCTACGGCATCCACAACGCCCCCGGCTTTGTGCAAGGCGGATTTTATACCACGCCCGGCGCGATCATGGCGGCGGTGGACACGTTCCATATTGATATCAAAGGCGTTGGTGGACACGGCGCGATGCCCCATGAAACCCGCGATCCGGTGATTGCGGCCTGCGGCGTGGCGCAAGCGATCCAGACGATTGTGTCGCGCAATCACTATGCACTTGATGATCTGGTGGTTTCGGTCACGCAAATCCACACGGGCACGGTCGATAACGTGATCCCCGACAGTGCATATATCAACGGCACCGTGCGCACGTTTGACCCGAATGTGCAGGACATGGTCGAGCGCCGCCTTGGCGAGATCGTGGCAGGCCAAGCAGCCTCCTACGGGGTCACGGCCGAATTGCGCTATGAGCGCGGCTATCCGGCCACGATAAACCACGCGAAGGAAGCGGCACATGCGGCTGAAATTGCTATTGAAATATCGGGTGAAGATAATGTGAATGCCGATGCGGGCCGCGAAATGGGCGCAGAGGATTTTGCCTATATGTTGCAACAGCGCCCCGGCGCGTATCTATTTCTAGGTCAGGGAGAAAGCGCAGGGCTGCATCACCCCGAGTATAATTTCAACGATGCTGTGGCCCCGGTCGGCGCGAGTTTCTTCGCGCGTCTGGTCGAGCGTTCACAACCGGTTTCGGGGGCATAATCCATGGGCTTAGAGGATGCAAAAACACAAGTAGATCATGCGTTTACACGAGAAAATTCGCGTGGATTGAGCAATGAAAACACCTTTGGCGGGGCGACGTCGTTTTTGCGGCGACGTTACAGCAAGGACCTCAGCGGCGTTGATCTGGCGATCACAGGCGTGCCCTTCGATCAGGCTGTGACCAACCGGACAGGCACCCGCCTTGGACCGCGCGCGATCCGCGAAGCATCGAGCCTGCAAGCGCCCGACGCGCCCTATGGCTGGGGCTATGATCCGCTATCCGAGCTGAATATCGTCGATTACGGTGATCTGGCGTTTGATTATGCCATGGTCAGCGAATTTCCCGCAGCGTTAACCAATCATATCAAGGGTATTTTGGATGCGGGCGCCGCAAGCATTTGCCTTGGCGGCGATCACTACATCAGCTTTCCGATCCTCAAGGCCTATGCGGAAAAATACGGGCCGCTGAGCTTGATCCAGTTCGATGCGCACACCGATACGTGGCAGGATGACAATATGGAGCGGATCGACCATGGAACGATGTTCTACAAGGCGATCAAGCTGGGTCTGATAGATCCAAAGCGCTCGGTATCTATCGGAATTCGTACGGATAACCCTGATACGATGGGGGTGAATATTCTCGATGCGCGCTGGGTGCATGAGCATGGCGCTGCGGCGGTCGCTGCGCGCGTGAAGGAGATCGTGGGCGATCACAAAACCTATGTCACTTTCGATATCGACTGCCTCGATCCCGCCTTTGCGCCCGGCACAGGCACACCCGTCTGGGGCGGCCTTGCATCCTGGCAAGCGGCGGCGATCCTGCGCGATCTGGCAGGGATCAACATGGTTGGCGGCGATATTGTGGAAGTTTCACCGCCCTTCGATGCGAGCGGCGCAACAGCGATCGCCGGCGCGCATGTGGCGGTTGAGCTTATGTCCCTATGGGGCTGGAATCATTTGGGAAAAGGCCAATGACGAACCAACCTCTTGGCGGCAATGAACTGGCGCGATTTTCCGGTCCGCAGACGTTTATGCGTCTGCCTGCGCAGGATGGCCCCGAGGGGCTCGATGTTGCGGTGCTTGGTATTCCGATGGATATCGGGACAAGCTGGCGCTCTGGCACGCGCTTCGGTCCAAAACAAATCCGCGAGCAAAGCGCGATGATCCGGCCCTATAATCTGCAAACAGGTGCAGCGCCGTTTGATAGTTTGAACGTGGGTGATATTGGCGATGTGCCGATCAACACGTTCTCCCTAAGTGACAGTTTGCGTATCATTACAAAATATTATGACACGTTGTTAAAGTCACCTATGATCCCTGTAGCCCTTGGCGGCGATCATTCGCTGACCCTGCCGATCCTGCGCAGCATCGCCAAGAAACATGGCCCTGTCGCTTTGGTTCATGTGGATGCACATGCGGATGTGAACGAGCATATGTTTGGTGTGCGCGAAACCCATGGCACTGTGTTTCGCCGCGCTTATGAGGACGGCTGTTTGCAGGCGGACAAAGTGTTTCAAATCGGACTTCGCGGGACAGGCTACGGCGCGGACGATTTCAGCGAGGCGGCTGGATGGGGCTTTAGCCAGCACCTCGCGCCTGATCTCTGGCACAAGAGTCTCGCGCCGCTTGCTGCTGATATAAAAGAAAAAATTGGCGATACACCCGTCTATATCAGCTATGATATCGACAGCCTTGATCCAGCCTATGCGCCCGGTACAGGAACGCCTGAAATTGGCGGTCTGACCACGATGCAAGCGATGGAGCTTATTCGTGGCCTGCGCGGTCTTAACATTGTCGGCTGCGATCTGGTTGAGGTCAGCCCGCCTTATGATACCTCGGGTAACACGGCGCTGACAGCGGCGAATTTGGTCTATGAATTGCTTTGTGTGCTGCCGAATGTTGCCTACCGCTCGTGAGCAGGCGTTGCATGAGTTTAAGGGCAAGATGAAGGGAAACGGTATGTGGTTTTGGTTTATTCTAGTGTTACTTGCGGGGCTGGTGGCCTTTGTACAATTGGCTCCGAGCGATCCCGCGCGTTGGCATCAGGATGTGACGGCGGATCAGGACAAGGATTTCGCAGGCGGCGCTGTGCGCGTCGTCGATGTTGATTTCGCGGCGCTGGATGCGGCGATCCGCGGCAGCGGGGCCAAGGTGCTGGCGGGCAGCGTTGCACAGGGCCATATCACCTATATCAGCCGCACGCGCATCATGGGCTTTCCCGATTATGTGACGGTGCAGCGGGTTGACGGACGCTTGCGCATTTTCAGCCGTTTGCGTTTTGGAAAGTCAGATATGGGCGTCAACAAGCGGCGTGTAGAGGGGTGGCTCGCGCAGCTCTGAGGACAGGCAGCCTTTGGATATTTCACGCCACATGGGCGAATTAAGGCTCATCTGGCACTGGGCCATGAACATGCGCCCATCCACTTGGATGCAGGTCATCTGTCCAAGCTCGAGGCGCGCACCGCTTTTATCGGTGCAATAGCAATCCACCGTGCGCCCGCTCGGGCTTGTGACATCTGCACCTGCAATCATCGGAGCCGCGCATAGGAGGAAGGTCAGGACTTTTCTCATACGCACAAGTATATCATAAGCGAGGCGCTGCGCCAAGTTCCGCGCCACTCAGGAGAGACACCTATGGTTCCCATGGACCGCCTTATGCAGATCACCCAGAGGTTCGAGTTTCTCGAAGCGAAAATGGCGGGCGGCGCGGATGGCAGCGAGATCGCGGACCTCGCGCGCGAATATTCCGAATTGAAACCTGTGGTGGAGCAGGTCACGGCCTACAAGCAGTTGCTGTCGGATATCGAGGACGCGACGCAAATGCTAGGTGATCCGGATATGAAGGAGTTGGCGGAGGAAGAACTGCCAAGCCTGAAGGAGGCTTTGCCAAAGGCAGAGGCGGATCTGCAACTGGCGCTGCTGCCAAGGGATGCCGCCGATGCGCGCCCTGCGATGATCGAGATTCGCCCCGGCACCGGCGGAGACGAGGCGGCGCTTTTCGCGGCGGACCTGCTGCGCATGTATCAGAAATATGCCGAAGCGCGGGGCTGGAAGTTCGAGATTATCGCGGAGCAGTTGACCGAGCTTGGCGGTGTCAAGGAAGTCACTGGCCATATCAAGGGCGAGAATGTTTTCGCCCGCCTGAAATATGAAAGTGGCGTGCACCGTGTGCAGCGCGTGCCAACGACCGAAAGCGGTGGACGTGTTCATACGTCTGCGGCGACGGTGGCGGTGCTGCCCGAAGCGCAGGAGGTCGATGTGGTGATTGCGCCCAATGATATTCGCATTGATACGATGCGCGCGTCGGGTGCGGGTGGGCAGCACGTCAATACCACCGATTCGGCGGTGCGCATCACCCATATTCCATCGGGGATCATGGTCGTCAGCGCCGAGAAATCCCAGCACCGCAACCGCGAGATCGCGATGCAGGTTTTGCGCACACGGCTTTATGATGCGGAGCGGCAAAGGATCGACGATGAACGCTCTGCGGACCGCAAATCGCAAGTTGGATCGGGCGATCGTTCGGAGCGCATCCGCACCTATAATTTCCCTCAAGGGCGCATGAGTGATCACCGCATCAACCTGACGCTTTATAAGCTGGATCAGGTGATGGAGGGCGATCTGGACGAGATCATCGACGCGCTGACGGCAGATGATCAGGCGCGCAAACTGGCGGATATGAACGGGTGATCGGGGTCTTGAAGGCTGGCGCACCCCGCGAGGCATTGGCCTATGGGCGCGGCGCGCTGGCGGGGCAGGTTCCCGACCCGGGAGGCGAAGCGCGCGCGCTTTTGGCGATCGCGGCCGGGGTGACGCGCGCCGGCTTGAGCGGGCTTGATGACAAGGACTTTGCCGACAATGTGATGGCGCGCTACGGCACATTGATAGTGCGGCGCAGGGCGGGCACGCCCTTGTCGCATCTGCGCGGCACGCGAGATTTTTACAAACATACGTTCAAGGTGACGCCTGACGTGCTTGATCCGCGCGCAGATACCGAGGTTTTGGTGGAGGCCGCGCTTGGCGGCCCCTTTGAAAGGGTGCTTGATCTTGGCACCGGCTCTGGCTGCGTGCTGTTGAGCTTGCTCGCGGAGCGTGGCGGCGTGCAGGGTGTGGGCGCTGATATCTCGCAAGCTGCTCTGGAGGTGGCGCGCGAAAATGCGAAAGCTTTGGGCGTTTGCGCGCGCGCGCGCTTCGTGCACTCGGACTGGCTGGATGGGATCGAGGGGCGTTTTGATCTGATCGTGTCCAACCCGCCTTATATTTCGCTAGCCGATTATCAGGAGTTGATGATCGATGTGCGCGGTTTCGAGCCGCGCATCGCGCTCACGGATGAGGGCGATGGTTTGAGTGTATACCGCTTGCTCTGTGCGCAGGCAGGGGGTTATCTGACGGACCTTGGACGCTTTATCGTGGAAATCGGCTTTGATCAGGGCGCGGCCGTGCAAGACATTTTTGACGCGGCCGGGTTTACCGAAATTCAATGTTTGAGTGATATCGAGGGGCGCAGCCGTGTCGTTTCAGGGGTTTGGGTAGGCGGCAGAGCGGTTATATAGCCATGAAACCACGCTTTTTCCCGCGCAGGGTGCGGTTTTTCGGGAATTCGGGTTGCAGCACTGGTGATGAAGTGCTTAATGGGAGGTGCTACACGGGTGAATGACACGTTTCTGTTCCCCTTGGCACCAAGCCACAAATAGTGATCTTGATTTTCGCGCCTTAAGTTAGCGCAGACCATGGATCGCAGTGACATTGATATGCTGGATTGAAGCTAGATGAGATCATCAAAACCCCGTTCGCGGAAGAATAATAACCGCAATCGCCCGCAACAATCTGGGGGAAATGTTCCCAACCGCGTGTTCGACAGTTCCGGCCCCGAGGGCAAGGTACGTGGGACACCGCAACAGATTATCGACAAATACCAACAGCTTGCGCGCGATGCGCAGCTTGCGGGTGATCGTGTTGCGACCGAGAATTTCTCGCAGCATGCAGAGCACTATCTGCGTATGCTAGGCGCTGCGCAAAAAGAGATCGACGAGCGGCGCGAAGCGCAAGAGCGTGAAAACCGCGAACGTCAGGCCGAGCGCGACCGCGAACGTGCCGAGCGCGATGCAGAGCGCGCTGCGCGCGAAGCCGAGCAGCCACAGCCACAGCCACAAGTGCAGCCTGCAGCAGTGCAAAGTGATAGCGGTGTGCAGCCCGATGTGATCGACGTGATCGAATCGGCTGATAGCGGATTGGTGGAGACGCCCGAGAGCAAACCACGCAAGCCGCGCCCACAGCGCAAACCCCGTGCGCCGCGTAAACCTGCGAGCGAGCAAAGCGAGGCTCCAGAGCCCGCCTCGGACGCTGCTGAATAATATCCGGCTGAGTTTAGGTTTTTAAAAGGTCGAGCGCAAAGCGCTCGGCTTTTTTGCTTGCGGGGCGCTGCCCCGTCTCAGCAATGCTGAGACTCCCCGAGGTATTGCGGGACCAGAGAAGTCTTCAGGTTTTCTTCAGTTCGCGCGCCAGGGCGCAAAAGCCTTCAAGGGAAATTTGCTCGGCGCGCTCGGTTGGCTTGAGGCCCGCGGCGATCAGGCGATCTTCGATATCGGGCGCTGCGCCTTTGAGCGAGGCGCGCAGCATCTTACGGCGCTGGTTGAAGGCCATTGCGACCACACGCTCCAGCGTTTTGAAATCGGCAGGAAAGCGCGGCTCTGGTAGGGCGGTGAAATGCACCACTGCGCTGGAAACCTTTGGTGGAGGGCTGAACGCCTCGGGCGGTAGGTTGATCACGATCTGCGGATCGCAGCGCCATTGCGACAGAATGGCGAGGCGGCCATAGGCTTTGCTGCCCGGCGCGGCGGTGATGCGCTGCGCCACTTCGCGCTGGAACATGAGCGTCAGGCTGTCCCAATAGGGCGGCCATTGTTTCGGTGTTAGCCAACGGATCAGCAGTTCGGTTCCGACGTTATAGGGCAGATTGGACGCGATGCGAATGGGCGGTGTAAGATGTGCGAGCGGGTCGGTATCGAGCGCGTCGCCCTCTATGAGCTGTAAACGGCCCGGGTAGGCCTCGGCGATTTCTTGTAGCGCGGGCAGGCAGCGCGCGTCTTTTTCAATGGCGAGGACTTTGCGTGCGCCATTGGCCAAAAGACCGCGCGTGAGGCCACCGGGACCGGGACCGATCTCGAGCACATCGTGGGTGTCGAGTGTCCCGGCATAGCGTGCGATCTTGGAGGTCAGGTTGAGATCGAGCAGGAAGTTTTGCCCCATGGATTTGCGCGCTTGCAGATCATGGCGATCAATTACATCGCGCAAGGGGGGGAGCGTGTCGATAGAGCTCATGTCGCGCTCATCCTTTGGGCCATTTTCAGTGCTTCGATCAGACTGGTGGGGTTGGCAATGCCTTTGCCTGCGATATCGAGCGCTGTGCCGTGATCCGGCGATGTGCGAATGAAGCTGAGACCAAGCGTGACGTTGACGCCTTTGTCGAAGTCCAGCGTTTTGATCGGGATCAGCGCTTGGTCGTGATACATGCACACGGCTGCATCATAGCGCGCGCGCGCAGCGGCGTGGAACATCGTATCTGCGGGGAGCGGGCCATTGAGGGACATGCCGGCCGCGCGCAATTTGTCCAGCACAGGCGCGATAAGGGCGGCGTCCTCAAGGCCCATCTTGCCGCCTTCGCCCGCGTGCGGGTTGAGGCCGGCAACAGCAATTGTCGGGTCAGAGACGCCAAATTGTGTGATCAAGGCGCGGTGGGTGATGCGCAGAACGCTCTCCAAGACCTCGGCTGTCAGCGCATCCGGCACATCCTTGAGCGGGATATGGATGGTGGCAGGCACCACGCGCAGTTGATCGCTGGCAAGCATCATGACGACGTCTTTGACGCCATCAAGCGCCGCTAGAAATTCGGTATGGCCCGGATAGGCAAAGCTCGCACCATCCTGAAGCGCTTGTTTGTGGATCGGTGCAGTGCACAGCGCGCGCGCCTCGCCCGATTTGACCAGAGCCACCCCGCGCGCAATAGCGTCGATTACACCTTGGGCGTTGGCACTGTCCGGTTTGCCGGGAATGGCCGCGGCTGCGAATGTCTGCTTCAAGACGGGCAGGGCAGAGGCGCAGACTGCAAGCGCATCTCGGGGCGCGCCAATTTCTTGAAATACCGCGTCACCTGGCAAATGCGCAGGATCACCGATCCAGAAAAACGGCAGATCATCGCGCAGAGCCTGCCACGCGGCAAGCGCGATTTCCGGGCCAATGCCCGCAGGCTCGCCGCAGCTGAGCGCGATGGGGGCTGTCATGGCGTGCGCCTATTTCTCTGTGATACGCGCATCGGCGCGCAACTGTTCGAGATAGCCGTTGGAGTAGGACTCAAGGCGCTGGTTGCGCAGGCCAAGCGAGAGTTCGGCCCGATCTACATCTTGCTCCAGATCTGGGGTGCGCCCGCAAAGCATCAAAAGAACAAGTGTTTGCCCGTTCGAGCGTGTCAAAGCCGTTGAAATCTCTCCGGGATCGAGCTTGGCCAGTTCAAGCGCGATATCCGCCGGGATTTCGCTTGGTATCTTGGCACCGCGATCAAGCACGCTGGGGTCTTGCCCCTTGGCGACGCCGTAAAGATCATCGCAGCGATCCACCGAGTTTTCGATCTTGCGCGCGCTGGCCAGAGCGGCCTCTGTGCGTCCACCGGCGATGTAATAGGCGGCATATTCGATGGCGGAAAACTTGGGGTCGGGCGCATCGGTTTCTTCGATATCGCGAAGCTGGAATAGTGCAATGGCGTTCGGTAGCGGAATCGGAGCGCTGACTTCACCGGGCGCGAGGCCGAGAATGATCGGGCGCAACTGTGCGGGAAGTTGCGAGATCGGTAGCCAATCTAGGCGCCCGCTGCGTGCACGCGAGGGCGAGGCGGAATAGCGGCGTGCTTCGGAACCGAATGCTGCTGTTGTCTTGATTTGTGCGATGCGCTCTGCGCGCTCCTGCACTGCGGCGGCTTCGGCGAGTGGCGCAGGCATGATGATTTCCGAGAGTAACACGCGCACGCCGCCGGTTGCGGTTGTAGAGGCAAGCGCGCGATCGACTTCATCCTCGCTCACATCGACGCGCCCACCGAAACGGGCCTGTATCAGCTGACGCCATGCGATGCCGGAGGTCACGAAATCGCGAAACGCTTGCTCGGAAACGCCGCCTGCTTCGATGGTCTTGACGAATTCCTCACGCGTGAGATTGGCGCGTGCGGCGAATTCTTCCATGCCGGCTAGAATATTTTCGGAGCTTGGCATGATCCCGACCGCCGCTGCCGCGCCGATTTTCAGGCGATCGTCGATCAGTTGTTCGCGGGCAAGGGAGTTATGCTCGCCCGGGGCGCGAAGAAGGCGCAAAAACCGGATGCGTTCCTCAATTTCGAAATTGGTGATGGAACGGTCGTTGACCTTGATGGCGGTTGCGAACTGGTTTTGCGCTTGTGCCTGATGCGGCGTGAAACCGCCCAGCATCGCCGCGCTCGCAAGCGCAACTGCGCATGTGCGCGCAAAGGATCGCATAAAGGGTCGCAATGTGATGTGTCTAATGCCCATATCGCCTATTTCCTGCATGTGCGGCGTGCCGCTTTTCCGCTGCCGCCAGTGCTGAAGCCCAAGAGGGAGACAGCCAATTCATAAGTGGTCGCCGGGACCAGGGTGGATGATCTTGCATAGCTGCGCGTTGCCCCGAGGCCGACAGAAATGCACTCGTTCTGGTAGACCACTTTAGCGCCTGTCCTGGCGAAACGGTCCGTAAGCAAGTCATATTGGACATTTGCATTCGTCGTCCAGTGCCGATTGACCCGGTAACTCCCGTCGAGCGACCATTCGGCGACAGAACTCGCCCGGTTTTCGGTCGGGTCGGCTTTAAGGTGGATGTAGGTGCCAGAGATTCCAAACTTGTTGCGCCCGTAGGCGATGCGCGCTTCTGCCTTGATCGGTTTGAATTGCGCATCGAAAAGGCTGCGCGCCTGAAATGACCCGCCCCAAGCGGCGGCGTAATTCATCGCCAGCAAGGTGTCAGAGTTGGAACCGCGCAGCCCAGAACTGCTTGAGAAGGACCAATCGGCCGTATCGCGAAACACCTGCCCCAAGGTTACGCCTGCGGACCAACTGTCGGGATGTAGCCGCGCCCATCTCACACCCAAGGCAGCGATTGTTCCGGTCTCGCGCCGGTCCGCCGCAGGAAAGCGCGAGAGCGCGAGCAGATTGGCTTCGTCAAATTCGGAACTGACGCTTTCGTCATTGGGCAGGGTCGAGGGCGATCCGCCCGCCCAGCCAATTTGTGCGATGGGTTCAAACAGATGACTGGCACCATCGCGCCCCTTGCGGCTGAGCGGGTAGCGCAGGGTTGCGGCGATAACGGGAATGGCCTGTGTGGTGCGTCCTGCCGCGGTGCTGTCCTGGGTCACCGCATAGCTGTCAAGTCCGAGCGAGGTGGTGAGACCAAAGCGCAGGCCCCCCGCAAGCGTCCATTCATCGCGCCATGACAGATCAAGATTGATCCGCCCCATGTCGCGCCCAACGGTGTCCACAAGAGAGACACGTTTATGCCCGTGCAGCGCAAGATTGGCGCGAAACTCGCCGCCAATGCGCGGCAGTTGATAGCGCCGCTCATAGGTAACGTCGCCAATCAGTGTTGGCTGCGTGTCGTTGCTTTCATTGTCGCGCAGGGTTTCGAAATTCAGCAATTCCGCCTTAAAGAACACATCGCGTTTCACCCGCGTTAAAGCGATGCCCGATCCAAGGCGGTCCCGCCCCGAATAGCCATAGTTCGAACGGTAGCCGCTGTCGGATGCGGCTTCGATATCGAAGCTGAGCACGAAGCGGTTACCCAGATCGAACACGCCGTAGCCCGTCAGATAATTGCGGATCGAGCCGGGCACCAATGTGTCCTCGGACAGCGCGCCGTTGAATTCCACATAGCCGCGGCGGAACATCTTGCGAAAGCGTAGCTCCAGCGTTTTGGTCACGGGCGTGATGAACGGGGTAAGCGTAAGATCGGCGTGATCGCCAAGGGTAATGAAATATGGTATTTTCGCGCCAAACCCGAGTTCACTATCGGAAACGAATTGCGGCACGAGAAAGCCTGAAGCGCGTTTCAGCGAAGGGTCGGGAATGCGCATCGTGGGCAGATACAGCACAGGCACCCCGAGCAGGCGGAACTGCGCGCGGCGGAAATAGATTTGCTTTTCCTCGCGGTCATGGATCGCGCGTTCTGCGCGGATTTGCCAGATCGGCACGCCGTTGCCGCAAATCTGGCACGAGGTGGCGACGACTTTGCGCAGCACCGTATAGCGTCCCTCGACGCGGTCGGTCTGGGCGGACAATATCTGTAGTTCCTGATTGAGCACATAGCGTGCGCCGCGCAGGATGCCGTCCTCGAGCTTACTGTCCAGATCGGCGCTGTCGGCGATCAGAACATCGCCGTTTTCCTGCGCGATGCGCACGGGGCCGTCGATGATCAACTCGTCGCGTTTTTGATCGTAAATGATCTTGTCGGTAAACAGCCGTGTGCCTTCATAATAGGCCTCGACGTTGCCGCTGGCCACCAATCGCTCATCCTGCGTGATCAGCACGCTGTCGGCCACAAGCAGGGCGGCGTCCACGTCCTGCGCGCGCGCGGGCAGCGCCGATGCGTATGCAAGGACAAGCGCCGCGCCCAGTAGACGCAAGATATGGACCGATCGCTTCATCCGTCCTCCATATGCAGCAACAATCCAAGCGCAAGCATAATCGAAGCGACGGGCGGCGTCCATGCGGCGAGGATCGTCGGCAATTGACCGTTTTCGCCAAGGATCTGTGCGAAATTGCGCACGTAATATAGCCCGAACCCCAGCATCACGGCGGCAAGCACCGCAACCCCGGTCTTGCCAAAACGGCTGTGGCGCATGGTAAAGCCTGCGCCCACCAGCATCATCGCCATCAAAAACAGCGGACGGGCCAGTTCCATTTGGAGCCAGACCTTATGGCGGCGCGCGGAAAAGCCGGCCTCTTCGAGCTCGGAAATATAGCTGTTCATATCCCAGATCGACACTGCAGAGGGTTCGGAAAAACTGTCCCTGATGCGCTCTTCGGTCAGGCTGGTGGACACGATCAGGCTTGCCCAGACCTGCGATGCGGCTTCTGGGTTTTCATCGGTGCCAAGGGGCCATTGCTTTGCACCGCGCAATAGCCAGCCCTGCGATGTCAACATGGCCTCTTCGGCGGAAATGCGCGCTTGGGGTTGGCTGGACGTGTCATATTGCCAGAACGTCACATCATAAAGCGTCGTCATCCGCTCATCCGCGCGCTCCGCGTGAATTACCGTTTGCCCGGTTTCATCGCCCTGACGCAGCCATAGCCCTTCGCGTCCGATCGAGAGCGTGCTCTGCCCTTGATCACGATATTCACTCTCAAGGCTGGCCACGCGCTTGGTGGTCGCGGCAACAAGAGGATTGAAGAGTGTCACAGCGATAACGCCGATCAGCGCAGCCACCAGCATTGGCGAGAGCAGCGTCATCAAGGCAGAGCGCCCCGATGCACGCGTGACGACCAATTCAGAGGTGCGCGCCAGCGTCAAGAACAGAGAGACCGAAGAGAGTATCATCACCAGCGGCAGGATTTGATACAGCCCCGCAGGGGCGTTCAGCAGCGTTAGGATCAAGATGTCGTAAAAGCTGGCCGCCTCACTGTTGAAGCGGCGCATTTGTTCGACCAGATCAATGAGCGTGAGGAACGCAAAGAAAATCAGAAGCGTTGTCAGGAAGACCCGAAAAAAGCGGCGCGCGAAGTAATAATGCAGGATCATGCTGCGACCTCGCTCAAGGACGCATCCTTGCGTCGCCGCCTTGGGCGTGCGGCCAGTTGCAACATCAAGATTGCCGCCCCAAGCCCGAACACGCTTTGCGCATAGACCAGCGGCCACAGATGGGCATTGTTGCGCACCGGATCGGTGACAACGCTTTCCACCAGTTTCACCAGCACCAACAGGAGGATCGCACCGATGATCTGCCGCCCCACACCAAAGCGCGAAAACCCGCCCACCAAAAGCGTGGAAAAGCCGATCAACGCCGCCACGAGGCACAGAATCGGCTGGTTGAAGCGCCCGTGCGCTTCCTCAAGCACGCGGCCCACGGATTTGCCTGTGGCCTTGGCGACAAGCTCGCTGGCAAGAAATAACTCGCTTGTGGGACGTTGGTCCAGTGGCTTGAAAAGCGAATCCGGTCCAGCGATCAACGAGGATATATCATATGCGAAATCGGTGAATTTCGTCTTGGTCAGCGTGCGGGTATCATGCTGGAAGGTCTGGGCAATCCCGTTGATCATTGCCAGTTTTGGCCCGCTTGCTTCGGTTACCAGAAATCCGTCGACCGAACTGTAGGTCGTGGTGCGCTCCGGATTACGGCCATCGCTTAGAAATACATCCTTCAGCACGCCCTCCGGCGTGATTTCGCGGATATAAAAGGTGACGCCCGCGGTCGGGTTCATGAATTCCCCCTCGCGCAAAAGCTGCGCCGAGAGCGAGCCGCTGATCTGGTTTTCGCGAAAGCGCAGTTGTTCGAGCGAGGAGGGCACAAGATACTGCGTTAACGCCATCATGAACGTGCCCACGATCAGCCCGAAGATCACCACGGGCCGCGCAAGGCGCCATGGCGAATAGCCCGTGGCTTGCATCACCACTAACTCGCTTTCCGACGCAAGGCGGTTGGTGACATAGACCGACGCTGCAAAGGCCGACATGGGCAGCACCATGCGCACCACATTTGGCAGGCTAAGGGCGGTGAATTCAAGGAACACGGACGCAGGCTGGCCATCGGCGATGAGGCGGTCAAACAGGATCACCGCACGGTTGATCCAGTAGACCGACACCAGCACAAGCGAGAAGAAGCCGAACAACACGAGCAGTTGCGACAGTACATATCTGTCGAATCTTGCCAAATCTGCCCCCATTGCCTGTCGTTTTTCAAAGTTCTAGCCTATTTGACCCAGCGGTAAAACTGCTATCTGGCAAAGCCTTGCGAACCTCGCTATCCCTAGGCCAAACCATTCAAAGGATAGCGTCTCGATGCCCAACCTGATTGCCCCCACTTTTGCTGCTGTTGATCTTGATGCCATCGCCGCCTTCGAGGGGCGCGTCGCGCTGCTGATCGGCGCGGATGGCAAGCTCGATGCAGGCGCGCGCCGCGTCAACCGTTTGACCAAAGGGGCGATCGCGCGGGTTGTCGAAGCGGGCAAGCTGGAGGATGCCAAAGCGGGCAAGATCATTACGTTGAACTACCCTGCGGGCATGGCGGCGACTGCGCTGGATATCATCTGCCTCGAGCGGCGCCCCGATGCGCTCGATGCGCGCAAGGCGGGTGCGGCGCTTGGCAAGGCGCTGGATAAAGGCGCAGCGCTCTTGCTCGCGGGAAGCAACGCGAAACCGGCACAAATTGTGCTTGGTGCGGCCATGCGTGCCTATGAATTTACCCCCCACAAGAGCGATGCAGAGGTGAAGGCGCGCAGCCTCACTGTCATGTGCGCCAAGCCCGAAGAGGCAGAGCCCGAGGCGCGCGCGTTTCTTGCCGTGGCCGAGGGCGCGCACATGACGCGCGATCTGACCAATGAACCTGCCAACGTGCTGACCACCACTGAATTTGCGATCCGCCTGAAAGAGATGGAAAGCCTTGGCCTTGTCGTCGAAGTGCTGGAGGAGGCAGAGCTTGAAAGGCTCGGCATGCGCACGCTGCTGAGCGTCGGGCAAGGCTCGGACAGCCCCTCCAAAGTGGTGGTGATGCACTGGAATGGTGGCGAGAAAGGCGTCAAACCGCTGGCCCTGATCGGCAAAGGCGTGGTGTTCGACACAGGCGGTATTTCGCTTAAACCGGCGGCAGGCATGGAAGATATGACCATGGATATGGGCGGCGCTGGCGTTGTCAGCGGCGTGATGCGTACGCTGGCGCTGCGCGGAGCAAAAGCCAATGTGGTCGGCCTCGTGGGCCTTGTGGAGAACATGCCCTCCAGCAACGCCACGCGCCCCGGCGATGTTATAAAATCCATGAAGGGTGACACGGTCGAAGTGATCAACACCGACGCCGAAGGCCGGCTCGTGCTATGCGATGTGATGTGGTACGCACAAGAGCGTTTTGCGCCTGTCGGCATGATTGATCTGGCGACCCTGACGGGGGCCATCGTGGTGGGCCTTGGGCATGAAAACGCAGGCGTCTTTTCCAACGATGACGCGCTGTGTAGCGCTTTCCTGAATGCGGCCAAAGCCGAGGGCGAGGGCGCTTGGCGCATGCCGCTCGGGCAGGCCTACGACGATCTTTTGAAATCGCGCATCGCCGATATGAAGAACATCGGTGGGCGCGCTGCGGGATCGGTCACGGCGGCGCAATTCCTGCAACGTTTCGTCAAGGATGGCACGCCCTGGATTCACCTCGATATCGCGGGGGTCGCGTCGGTCAAATCCGAAACCACGCTGGCACCCGTCGGCGCGACGGGCTGGGGCGTGATGTCGCTGAGCCGCCTTGTGCAGGATCTGTACGAGCACTGACATGGGCGCGGTTTATTTCTACCACCTGACGCGCAAACCGCTTGAGGCAACGCTGCCTTTGCTACTGTCCAAAGCGCTTGGCGCGGGCTGGCGCTGCCTTGTGGTAGGCCGCGACCCCCAGCGCCTTGAAGCGCTCGACAGACAGCTCTGGCAGGGCGATGAAGCGGCGTTTCTCGCCCATGGCCTTGCGGGCGGCGCCCATGACGGTGATCAACCGATCTTGCTGGCGCAGGACCACTCGGGTGCCAACGATGCGGCCTGCGCCATGTGCATCGATGGCGCTTCGATTACGCCCGAGCAAGTGCAGGCCTACGCACGCACTTGCATCCTGTTTGATGGCAATGACGAGGCACAGGTGCAAGTGGCGCGCATACAGTGGAAATCCCTCACCGATGCGGGCTGCGCGGCGCAATACTGGTCAGAGGAAAGCGGCAATTGGCAAATGAAAGCCAAGAAAGACTAATGCGCGATTAAGGTTAACGCGCCCCCTGGTTCATCTTGCCCTTAAACTCTCCCCGAAGGGCCGCTTGGCCAAAAGCGCTAACGTGTCAAAACCAGCGTGCCGCCCGAGATCTCGATCCGCTCGAAGGTCTGTAAATAGCTCATCCCCATGAGCGATTGCGACATCTCCCCCTCGTTCACATCGACGCGAAAACGCGCCAATTCGGCGCCGGGCAACCCGAAGCTCTGCGTGCGCACAGAGGCGATGCGCACCGGCCCGTTGGCGGTCATCGCTCTGCCCAAGAATGCCAGCGTTTCAAGGTCAATACCCGCCGCCTCTGCATCCGCCTTGCGCAAAACCACATCGGTCGCGCCGGTATCCACGACAAAACGGATCGCCACGTCGTTCACCATTGCTGTCGCGTAGTAATGGCCGTCGCGCGCGCGCGGAAGCTCGAAGCGTGCACCGCTGTCGAACACCGATTGCTGCGGAGAAACGGTTTGGCGAATATCGCCCCACATTCCATAGGCGGCGATCACGCCGATGAAAATCAAGGCCCAAGCAGCCATTTGTTGCAGCATCTTATTCATCGAGCGGCGTGCCGAGGTGAAGAACCAGAAGGCAAGAACACCGCCCAGAATCACCAGATAAATCAGATTGCCGAACTCATCACCGGAAAATTGCGCCATATCGGGCCTCCTTTGACCCTATGTAGGGTCTTAGCCGAGAAGTCCAAAGTCCTTGAGACCATTGAGCATAAACTGCACCGCCAAAGCGGCCAAAAGCATGCCAAGCAGACGCGAAACGACATTGATGCCTGTCTTGCCCAGCAAACGCTCCAGCGGCGTTGCCGCCTCGAAGAAAATGAAGGTCACGACCAGCACAAGCGCCATCACCGCAAGCGACAGGCCAAGTCCGGTAAAGCCGGGGTGCGTGCCCGCAAGCAAGATCACCGTGGCGATCGAACCCGGACCGGCTATGAGGGGAATGGCCAAGGGAAACACCGATGGATCATCGAGATCGTCGTCTTCCTCGGCCGTGTCCTCGCGCCGTTTGGCGCGGCGCTGAAACAGCATATCGAGCGCGGTGAGCAAAAGCAGGATACCGCCTGCGATCTTGAAGGCGGCCATGGAAATACCGATGAAGCCCAGCAAAGCCTCGCCGAAAATGGCAAACAGCGCGAGAATGCCCGCAGAGACAAGTGTCGCGCGAATGGCGATGGCGCGGCGCTGCGCTACGGTCATCCCTTGGGTCAGCGCCACGAACAGCGGCGTGAGGCCGATAGGGTCGATAATGACAAAGAGCGTCACGAAGGACGTTATGAAAAACGCCGTATCGATCATTGGGATTCGGCCGCGTCCAGTTTTTCAAGCGCTGCCATCCACATGGTCTCCGCGCGCCCGTGCGCCTCCATGACTTCGGCGTATTTCTTGTTCCACGTTTCAAGTTCGCCCTTGCGCCCGTCCTCGTAGAGCACGGGATCCGCGAGCTTTTTCGCCAGCTTGTCGCGCATCTCGTCGATTTTCTTCATGCGTTCTTCGCATTTGCGAACATCTGCTTTGAGCGCCTTCATCTGGTCTTGCGAGGGGCGTTTTGCCTTTGGCTTTTCCACCGCTTTTGCGCCCTTGCCCTGCTTTGCAGGCTTGTCAGGGCTCAGCAGCATTTTGCGGTAGGCTTGCAAATCATCCTCATAGACCGACACATGCCCGTCCTTCACCAACCACAAGCGATCCGCGACCATGGACAAGAGGTGCATGTCGTGGCTGACAAGGATCACAGCGCCGCTATAGGCGGTCAGCGCATCAACCAGCGCCTCGCGCGATTCGATATCGAGGTGGTTTGTCGGCTCGTCGAGGATCAGCAGGTGCGGGGCAGGGAGCGTGGCGAGTAGGAGCGAAAGTCGCGCCTTTTGGCCGCCCGAAAGGCGTCCGACAGCCGTGTCCGCCTGATCCGCGCCAAGGCCGAAACCTGCAAGGCGCGCGCGCAAGCGGGCTTGCCCCTCGCTTGGACGTTCGCGCAGCAAATGCTCTAGCGGAGATTCATCAACGTAGAGTTCTTCCACTTGGTGCTGGGCAAAAAATCCGATGCGCAGCTTGTTGGATGTGACCATAGAGCCGCTGGCGATTTGCAAACGATCGGAGAGCATTTTGGAAAGGGTCGATTTACCCTCGCCGTTGCGGCCCAAAAGCGCGATGCGGTCGTCCTGATCAATGCGCAGGTTCAAATCGCGCAGAATGATTTTGTCGCCGTAGCCCACAGAGGCTTTTTCCGTGGCGATAATCGGCGGTGAGAGTTCTTCGGGCTTGGGGAAGGTAAACACAGTGCGCGCCACATCTTCGGGTGCGCGAATTGTTTCCATTTTTTCCAAGGCTTTAACACGTGATTGTGCTTGCTTGGCCTTGGAGGCTTTGGCCTTGAAGCGGTCCACAAAGGCTTGCAAATGCTCGCGTTTGGCGTCCTGTTTTTTGGCCGCCGATGCCATGAGCGCGCGTTTTTGGGCGCGCTGCTTGGCGAACATATCATAGGTGCCTGTGTAATAGATCAGGCCTTTGTCTTCGAGATGCAGAATGCCGCCAACGGAGCGGTTGAGCAGTTCGCGGTCGTGCGACACGATCAGAACAGTGTGCGGATATTTGACAAGGTAGGCCTCAAGCCAGAGCGCGCCCTCAAGATCAAGATAGTTTGTCGGCTCGTCGAGCAGCAACAGATCAGGCTCGGAGAAGAGCACAGCCGCCAACGCGACGCGCATGCGCCAACCGCCGGAGAACGCAGAACAGGGTTGTTGCTGCTCATCGTGGGTAAAGCCAAGGCCGCGCAAAATCGTCGCGGCGCGCGCTTCGGCGGACCATGCGTCGATATCTGTGAGGCGGTTTTGCACCTCGGAAATGCGGGCCGGATCAGTGGTGGTTTCCGCCTCGGCAAGCAGCGCCTCGCGCTCTGTATCGGCGCGCAGCACCGTGTCGATCAAGGAGACCTCGTTGCCCGGCACCTCTTGGGACACGCCGCCGATTTTCCAGCCCTGCGGCATGCTGACAGCGCCGGTGTCGAGCACCATTTCACCGCGGATAATTTTGAACAACGTCGTCTTGCCAGAGCCGTTACGCCCCACAAGGCCAACCTTGTGACCGGTCGGAATTGTGACAGATGCGTTTTCGACCAAGGTGCGGCCCGCGACGGAGTATGTGATGTCTGATATTTTAAGCATGCGGCGCGGATAGCAGAGGGATTGCGCCAGCGCCAGCGGTGATCTTGGGCTTCTTCGACTTCGCGGCTTTTCATGGCGTCAGCCTCATGTTAAGCGCGGCGCAGAATTTACGGGTGATTGCCGCATGGGGCGGCGGGCCTAACTTACAAAGGAAGTCTCACATGGCTCTGGAACGCACATTTTCGATCATCAAACCTGATGCAACACGCCGCAACCTGACGGGCAAGATCAATGCCAAGTTCGAAGAGGCCGGCCTGCGCATCGTCGCGCAAAAGCGTATTCAAATGACGCTGGCTCAAGCGCAGACGTTTTACGGTGTACACTCCGAGCGTCCGTTCTTTGGCGAACTGTGTGAGTTCATGATCTCCGAGCCAGTCGTCGTACAGGTTCTTGAGGGCGAAGGCGCAATCGCGAAAAATCGCGAAGTCATGGGCGCAACAAACCCGAGCGATGCCGCCGCTGGCACGATCCGCGCCGAATTTGCAGAATCGGTTGGTGAAAACTCTGTTCACGGCTCTGACGCGCCCGAGACAGCGGCAGAAGAAATCGCATTTTTCTTCTCCGGTCTTGAACTGGTTGGCTAAGGTTTGATTTAGACTGCGGGATGGGGGCCAGCCCCCAAACCCCCGAAGTTTATTTCGAAAGATGAAGATATTAAGGTTTGATGGCGCGCTCTCTAACGCCGATCAGATCAAGGGCTGCTTCGAGATCGGAGCGGCCCTTTTCTTTTGTGCCTTCAGCGCTGGCTTTGAGCGCGTCGAAGGTTTGACGAAGCGCGGCTTTTTCGGTGCCGGTGCAATCGTTCCAGGGGCGCGCTTGAAGGCCCATCACCAGGGCATAATAGCCGATGAAATGCGGGCGCGTGCCGGAGGTTATCAATCTTGTGTAGGCCGCATCGGCGCCGATTGCGCGCAGTTGCGTCGCTGTGGTGATGCCCGCGCGCGCGAAATTTGCATCGCTCGCAGGGCCCATATTGGGTATGGAGGAGACCGGATCGCTCATGCGCGATGTGCTAGCATGGCTTTCGTGGCTCAGATACTCGCGAAATCGGTGAAGATAACGGGTTTGACCGGAGCCTCGCCCTGTTTTGTTTGAGGGGCGGTCAAAATCGGCTTGGCGGGTGGTTTGGGAGGTTTGGAGGACGCCATGTGTTGTCCTTTCGCGTTATGAGTGTTGCGCTGCTGTGAAGAACGGGGCGGGGTTGATTGCCCTTGAATGCGCGTTTTGCAGGTTCACCTTGGCGCAGCGGCAGGGCAGGGCTTTGCCGAAAATGCGGCGATTTGGTGGTTTGGAGTTGATTGCTGTTGACAGCACAGCTTGCGCGGCAAGCCCACCAGCGGGTCAAGATGTCGTCAATTGCGCGCGATTAGCCATTGCGGTGAGCCCCCTTTAGACCCTATGTAGGAAGGACGGTTCGTGGTTGCGCAGGCAAACATGTCCCGGGAGAGTTTCGCTGCCGCCCACTTTGCGTGATGCAAGGGCGTTTGGAGGCAGACCGATACGGTCCTGACAGTGATCTTATTTTAAAGAGACTATCAGACCTAACGACGCGCCGTTTCTTTGAAACCGAAGAGCGGCACATTAACGGATACGCGCATAGGGAACTTTGTGACGTGTCGGAGAAGAATCGCGATGAAGCGCGCGCAGGACATGAGTACCAGAGCAGGAGCCCCTCAAGGGCTCTGCCGCCGTGCGCGCCATATCGCCCAAATCAGACGCCCCGCATATCGAACAGCCGGACCGCCGGATCGCGCAAGTGATCGGGTTGGCGAAGGATATGCCTGGCGCAATCGGATATTATGCCTAAGAAAATGCTTATCGATGCCACCCACGCGGAAGAAACACGCGTTGTTGTGGTCGACGGAAACAAGGTTGAGGAATTTGACTTTGAGTCCGAAAACAAACGCCAGCTTGCTGGCAACATCTATCTCGCAAAAGTAACGCGCGTAGAGCCGTCGCTTCAGGCGGCGTTCGTGGATTACGGCGGCAACCGTCACGGTTTTCTCGCGTTTTCGGAAATTCACCCTGACTACTATCAGATCCCCGTCGCGGACCGTGAGGCCCTGATGGAGGAAGAGCGCGCCTATGCCGAAAGCCAGCGCCAGCGCGACGAAGAGCAGGACAAGCCAAAGCCGCGCCGCTCGCGCCGCCGCTCGACGACCAAGGCCGCGGATGCAACAAACGGCGATGCGGTCATCAGCAAGGACGTGGACGGCGCAGACAGCGACACAAGTGCTGAAATCACCGGCATGGAAACCATTGATCTGAGTGAGGATGCCCCTGCGGCTGAGGTGCAGGAGGGATCGTCGCCGATGGAGACGGTCGCCGAAACCCCGGTGGAGACGCCCTCGACGGATGAAACCGAGCTCGACGGCGCAGTCGATGAGGATGACGCGAGTGATATTGATGTTGCAGCGCATGCGAGCGATGATGAGGACACGCCCAAGGGCCAATCCGCAGCCGATCGCGACGAAAACATTGAATCAGTCGCGGATGACGATGACGTCGAGGATATTCGCCCGGCGCGCAAGCCACGTCCACGGCGCTACAAGATTCAGGAAGTTGTAAAAGTACGTCAAATCCTTCTGGTGCAGGTGGTTAAGGAAGAGCGCGGCAATAAAGGCGCGGCGCTGACAACTTACTTGAGCCTTGCCGGTCGATACTGCGTTCTGATGCCAAACACTGCGCGCGGTGGCGGCATTTCACGCAAGATCACCAACGTTGTAGATCGTAAGAAACTCAAAGAGATCGCGAACGAAATTGATGTGCCTCAGGGCGCAGGGTTGATCGTGCGCACGGCAGGTGCCAAACGCACCAAGACCGAGATCAAGCGCGATTATGAATATCTGCAACGCTTGTGGGAGCAAATCCGCGAACTGACCCTTAAATCAATCGCGCCTGCGAAGATTTACGAGGAAGGCGATCTGATCAAACGCTCGATCCGCGATTTGTATAACCGCGATATTGACGAGGTTTTCGTAGAGGGCGAGCGCGGCTACCGCATCGCCAAGGACTTCATGAAAATGATCATGCCGTCGCATGCGAAAAACGTTAAGCTTTATAACGAGAGCATGCCGCTTTTTGCGCGTTATCAGGTGGAAAGCTATCTGGCGGGCATGTTTAACCCCACGGTGCAGTTGCGTTCCGGTGGTTATATCGTGATTGACACGACCGAGGCGCTTGTCGCGGTTGACGTCAACTCTGGCCGCGCCACCAAAGAAGGCTCTATCGAGCAAACAGCGACCAAGACCAACCTTGAGGCCGCCGAAGAAGTGGCGCGCCAAGTGCGTCTGCGTGACCTCGCGGGCCTGATTGTTATCGACTTCATCGACATGGACGAACGCAAGAACAATGCGGCCGTCGAGAAGATGATGAAGGACAAGCTGAAGACTGACCGCGCGCGCATTCAAGTGGGCCGCATTTCGGGCTTTGGCCTGATGGAAATGTCGCGTCAGCGTCTGCGCCCCGGTATGATCGAGGCGACGACTGCGCCTTGCCCATCGTGCCATGGCACGGGTCTTATTCGCTCTGATGACAATATGGCGCTGAATATTCTACGCCAGATCGAGGAAGAGGGCGTGCGCCGCCGCTCGCGCGAAGTTCTGGTGCGTTGCCCGGTTGGCATCTGCAATTACCTGATGAACCAGAAGCGCGAGCATATTGCGCAGATCGAGCTGCGCTATGGCCTGTCCGTGCGTATCGAGGGGGACCCCCATATGGTCAGCCCTGATTTCGCGCTCGAAAAATTCAAGACTGCGACGCGCGTCGTGCCTGAGCCGTCGGCCCATGTGGTTTCGGTAGATACGTCTTTGATGGATCAGATCGACGAGGATGAAGCCGCCGCGCAAGACGACGAGGACGAGGTGGCCAGCGAGGCCGCAGCAGAGAATAACGTTGCCAACACCCACGAGGGCGGCGAGGGCGATGACAAGCCAAAGAAGCGTCGCAGACGCCGGCGCCGGGGTGGCAAGAAGAACAACGGATCCGACGGTGAGAGCGGGTCTGATACGGCTCAGGACAACGCTGACGAAAGCGAGAGCGAAGAACCTGCGGTGATTGCTGCCGCGCCCGAGCAGGGTGCAGAAGTGCAAGCGGATGCAAGCGAAGATGCGCCAGTGGAAAAGCCCAAGCGTGTTTACAAATCACGTAGCCGCTCCAAGGCGAAAACCGATGAAGCAAGCGTTGATGTTCCTGTTTCAGATGCTCCTGTAGAGGCTGCTTCGGACGCCCCTGTCGAGGCAGAGGCAGCACCGGAAAAGCCCAAGCGGAAACCACGTGCGCGCAAGCCGGCTGCAAAGAAAGCACCAGTGAGTGCACCTGTGACCGAGGCGGTGATTGAGCCTGTGGCGACAGTTGCGGCTGAGGTGACGCCTGTCGACGCGCCTGCCACCGATGCGGTTGCCCCTGTGCCAGAGCCTGCGGTGGAAACGGCCGAGGCGGTTGAGCTTGTCGCGGCCGAAGCGGAGGTTGCCGAGCTGGTGATTGCCGAGCCTGAAGTCGCAGCGCCAGAAGCGGTTGAGACACAAACAGTGCCGGCGGAAGCAAGTGAGCCGAAAACGGTGTCCTACGAGCCAGCCAAGCCAAAGCGCCGAGGTTGGTGGTCGCTGGGCAAGTGACTGTCTAGGGATCAAAAATAAAGAAAACGCCGCGTGGTTTGCGCGGCGTTTTCCGTTTCACTTCTGTATCTCCGGACAATCAGCGCGCTTTACGGATCACGTAAATCTGTACATCGCCTTCCTCGCGCGTTTCGATAAGCGTGTGGCCGGCTTCGGCGCAAAAATGCGGCACATCGACGATTGCAGCAGGATCATCCGCGCGTATTTCCAGCTCGTCACCGGGGGTAAGCGGCTGCAATCGCTTGCGCGCTTTGAGGACGGGAAGGGGGCAAAGCAGCCCGATGGCATCAAGGTGGTATCGCATGAGTCTCATTTAGGTGCGATGTTACACTCTGTCCACGTCCTTGTGACTTTTCACTGGCCTGTGTGCCCTGTTACACGGTGTATATGTTCGGAATCGATATCATATCAGCGGGCCTCGCGCCTGCCATGATCGTGGCGCTGCTGGCTGGCATCGTTTCGTTCCTTAGCCCCTGTGTTTTGCCCATCGTGCCGCCCTATCTGGCCTTCATGAGCGGGGTCAGCGTACCGGAAATGCAAGGCACGCGCGCGGCGCGGCGCCAAACCGGAATCGCGGCGATCTTCTTTGTGATGGGTCTGTCTACGATCTTTTTGCTGCTCGGGTTTACAGCATCGGTGTTCGGGGCGTTTTTCTTGCAAAATCAGGTACTGTTCGGGCAAATTGCGGGCGTTGTGATCATCATTTTTGGCCTGCATTTTCTGGGTGTTTATCGCATCGGTTTTCTTGATCGCGAGGCGCGCCTTGATGCGGGGGATCGCGGTGGCAGTGCCTTTGGTGCCTATGTTCTGGGCCTTGCCTTTGCCTTCGGCTGGACGCCTTGCATTGGCCCGCAACTTGGTGCGATCCTCTCGCTAGCGGCCTCTGAGGCAGATGTTGTGCGCGGCACCACGCTACTTGGTGTTTATGCGCTTGGTCTTGGAATTCCGTTTCTGCTGGCTGCGTTTTTCATCGACCGTGCCATGGGCGTAATGACGCGGATCAAGCGGCATATGGGTTTGATCGAGAAGATTTCAGGTGTGCTGCTGATTGCGGTCGGGCTTGCCATGCTGACGGGGGCGTTTTCGCTCTTTGCTTTTTGGCTTTTGGAAACATTTCCAGCCCTCGGCGCATTGGGCTAGGATTTCGGATCGCTAAAGCGCTCCGACAGGCTGGGGAGGGACGCTGTCCCTCCCCGGACCCCTCCCTGAGGTATTTTCGGACCGAAGAAGGGGGAAGGGCGTCACACTCTTGCCAAATCTGCGCGCTAGCGTGATGTTGAGCGCAAAAGGGTGTGGCGGATGAGTGAGCAAGGCAAAGAGGTGCACAGGCGGCGGGTGTTTTACATTCCCGGCTATGATCCGTTCCATCCGCGCCGCTACCGCGAGCTTTATCGCAAGGAAAGTGCGGCGCAGGCCGAGATTACGGGCTATGAGATTGGTCTTAAACCCAAGCAGGGCAAGGGGCCTTATGGCTGGCATGTGAGCGCGTTGATTGATGGCGCGCAAGTCGAGAGCGAAATCGAAGTGCTTTATTGGGCCGATATGGTCAAGGTGAGCATGAATATGGGCATTGCTTCGACTTATGGCGTCATGGCGCAGACAGCTTGGACCTATATCAGCACCGGCGCTTTGTGGCGGCTGATGCGGCTGCGCAAGGGGCCGGTGATTGCGGCGCTGTATCCGGTGGGATTTTTGCTAGTGCAGGCGTCTCTGGCTTGGTTGGCGGCGTATGGGATTGCGCAAGGTGTGCAGACGATTTTGCCGTCTGGCGTTGGTGCGGCGCTTGGTTGGGGGCTTGGCGCGTTGCTTGCCTACGGCATTCTCGATTTTTTCCGACGCAAGGATAACAAGTTTTTCGCCTATTACCTGATGCACGACTACGCCTATTCAGCGCGCACGCGCGGGGCGAACCCTGCGGAGCTTGAGGTGCGTATGGGCGAATTTGTCACGCGGATTGGCGAGGCGATGGAGGGGGATGCCGATGAGGTGCTGGTCATCGGTCATTCCTCTGGCGCACATATTGGTGTGTCTGTGCTTGCGGATTTGTTGCGCGCCAAAGGGATGCAAGAGGCGGGGCCAGAGCTTAGCTTTCTCACACTTGGGCAAGTGGTGCCTATGGTATCTTTCCTGCCAGAAGCGTGGCGTTTGCGCGCTGATCTGGCCTATATGGCGAGCCAAGACCGCCCGTTCTGGGTAGATGTGACCGCGCCCGGTGATGGCTGCGCCTTTGCGCTATGTGATCCTGTAAGCGTGAGCGGGGTTGCGCCGCAGGATAAGAAACAGCCTTTGGTGTTCTCTGCGGCCTTTACTCAGTCCCTTAGCCCCGAGCGGTGGCGCGAGCTGCGTTGGAAATTTTTCCGGCTGCATTTTCAATATCTTTGCGCGTTCGATGCGCCCAAGGATTATGATTATTTCCAGATCACGGCTGGGCCTCAAACGCTTTTGCAACGCTATGGCACGCGCGTACCGTCAAAGAGCCGTATTGAAGCTCCTGTGAACCGTTTCACGAGCCTCGCGCCATGATCCCGCCCAAGCCTAAATCGCGGGCCGACAAGGTGAGCCTGCGCCAATACGCAAAATTGTTTCGCCGCGATATTCTGTCGGCGCAGCCTGCCAAGCTCTATCGCGCCTGGATGGCGGAGTTTCGCACGCCGTTTTTCCGCTCTTATCTGGTGAATCAGCCAGAACTGGTGAAAACGGTGCTTAAAGAGCGCCCCGATGATTTCCCCAAGAGTTCGCGTATCAGTGAGGGGCTGCGCCCTTTACTGGGTGAGAGCGTGTTCCTGACCAATGGTGAGACCTGGAAGCGGCAGCGGCGCATCATCGATCCGGCCTTTGAAGGTGGGCGTCTGCGCGAGATATTTCCAGCGATTTGGGCCGCGTCAGAGGCGGCGGTGGCGCGACTGGCGGGGGAAGTGGGCTGCGAGGTCGAGATCGAGGAGCATACCAGCCACGCTGCGGCGGATGTGATCTTTCGCACGCTGTTCTCGATCCCGATCGAGCATGAGATTGCCTCGGAAGTGTTTCATGAGTTTCGCGCCTATCAGCGCAGCCAGCCGATTTTGAACATCGCGGCCTTTATTCCGCTGCCGCGCTGGATGCCGCGGTTCTTCCGCTCGGATACGCGCAAATCGGCGGCGAAAATCCGAGCGTTGATCACGCAATTGACGGCGGAGCGCATGGCGCAGATCAAGGCAGGGGATGCGCCGGACGATCTGGCGACAAAGATCATGACGACGGTAGATCCAGTAACGGGCGAGACCTTCAGCACCGAAGAGATGGTCGATCAAGTCGCGATTTTCTTTTTGGCGGGGCATGAAACCAGCGCATCGGCGCTGGCTTGGGCGCTGTACTTGATGGCGCTTTTTCCCGAGTGGCAAGAAAAGGTGGCGAGCGAGGCGCAGGCGGGGTTGTCGAATGACTTTGCCTCGATTTCCAAACTGCGCATCAGCCGCGATGTGTTTCGCGAAACCTTGCGGCTTTATCCGCCTGTGCCGATGATGGTGCGCCAGAATAGCTGTCCCGAGCGGTTTCGCGATCGCGATATCAAGGTGGGCAGTCAGATCGTGCTCAGCCCTTGGCATTTGCATCGCCATGAGCGGCTTTGGGATAATCCGGACGGGTTTGACCCTAAACGCTGGGGTACGGAAAACGGGAAAAAATGTATGCGAGAGGCCTATATGCCGTTCTCAAGTGGCGCCCGTGTGTGCACAGGGGCGGGTTTTGCGATGATCGAAGGGGTGCTGATTCTGTCGATGATTTTGCAAAAACATCGCGTGGTCTTGACTGATCGCGCGCCGCCCGAACCGGTGGCGCATCTTACAGTGCGTGCCAAGGACGGGATTTTTCTGCGGCTGGAGAAACGCGAGACTTAGGCGCGTTTGGCAAGCGTTGGATTTGAGTTTATTGGCAAGATGAAGCGGGGTGACCGCGTGCTATTGGGGCTGGCGGTAATGCTGCAGAACAAAGAGGCGGATGGCGGAGGCGAGGCCACATTCGCTACCCCGAAGTGCATCAATTTCTGCAGCCAAGTCATTGATTGCACGGCCTTTGTCGCGGGCGATATCACGAAACGCATCCCAGAACGCATCCTCTAGGGACACCGATGTTCGATGTCCTTTCAAGGTTAGACTGCGTTTTTGGGGGCGCTGCATCATCGCTCTGCCAGATAGCCGCGCTGGGTGCCGTTGCGCGCAGCGGATTTATAGGCGTTGAGCACACGCGCAAGCGTGCCCGCATTGGTCTTGAGGTAGCGACGCGCGCGGCGGATCGCGATCATCTGAGCGCGTGGGACTTCATGAGTTTGCTCGACCTGAGACATTGGGGTCCTTGCCTTACCTATAGATTTCCCTACGTCTGGCAGAGAATTGCGGCGAGAATTTGATGCTAATCTGAATCGTTCTCATAGCGCTTGGCAGCGTCGAGCAGCTTTGCTTCCAGATCGCTTTGCGCCTTTGCTCGGGCGATCGCAGCTTTGGGTAAACCGTTCAGCACGGCGTTCTGATCGGCGCGCGCGGATTTCTCGGCGCGCGCCTTTTGTTTGCGAAACCGGTTGAGATTGACCGGTTTGCCCATCTACTTGGGGCCGATCATATCTTCGGGGCGCACAACGCGATCGAACGTTTCCGCGTCCACAAAGCCAAGCGCGATCGCCTCTTCCTTTAGGGTCGTGCCGTTCTTATGGGCGGTTTTGGCAACTTTCGTGGCGTTGTCATAGCCGATGGTTGGCGCAAGCGCGGTTACCAGCATCAGGCTTTCCTTCATCAGTTTGTCGATGCGCGGCTCGTTCGCCTTGGTGCCGTTCAGCATCCGCTCGGTAAAGCTCGCGGTTGCATCGCCCAAAAGCTGCATGGATTGCAAAAGGTTATAGCTCATCATCGGGTTATAGACGTTGAGTTCAAAATGCCCCTGCGAGCCTGCAAATTTGATTGCGGCGTCGTTGCCCATGACGTGCGCTGCGACCTGCGTGAGTGCTTCGGCTTGCGTCGGGTTCACTTTGCCGGGCATGATCGAGCTGCCTGGCTCGTTCTCGGGCAGGATCAATTCGCCAAGGCCGGAGCGCGGGCCGGAGCCGAGCAGGCGCATATCGGAAGCGATCTTGTAGCAAGAACCCGCCACGGTCGCCAAAGCGCCGGACATGAAGACCATGGCGTCATGCGCTGCCAGTGCCTCGAATTTATTCGGGGCAGTGACGAAGGGCAGATCGGTGATATCGGCCATATGCGCCGCGACGGTTTCGCTCCAGCCGTGTTTGGTGTTGAGACCGGTGCCGACCGCTGTGCCGCCTTGGGCGAGCTCGTAGATGCCGGGCAGGCACAGCTCGATACGCGCGATACCTTGGCGGATCTGATGCGCGTAACCGGAAAATTCCTGACCAAGCGTGAGCGGTGTTGCGTCCTGCGTATGGGTGCGGCCGATCTTGATGATGTCCTTGAACTCTTCGGTTTTTGCTTCAAGCCCTGCGAGCAGTTGATGCAGGCCCGGCAAAAGCGTGTCGCGCACCATCATGGCGGCTGCGATGTGCATGGCCGTGGGGAAGGTGTCATTCGATGACTGGCCCATATTGCAGTGATCATTGGGATGCACAGGGTCTTTGGAGCCGATGGTGCCGCCGAGCATTTCAATCGCGCGATTGGCGATGACCTCGTTGGAATTCATGTTGCTCTGCGTGCCGGAGCCAGTTTGCCACACGACCAGCGGAAAGTTGTCGTCGAACTTGCCCTCGATGACTTCGCCTGCGGCGGCGATGATCGCATCGGCCAGCTTGGGGTCGAGATCGCCAGAGGCCTTGTTGGCCATGGCGCAGGCCTGTTTGATCACGCCAAGCGCGCGCACGATGGCGATGGGCTGCTTTTCCCAGCCAATCGGGAAATTCATGATCGAGCGCTGTGTCTGCGCGCCCCAGTATTTATCGACGGGAACCTCAAGGGGGCCGAAGCTGTCTGTTTCCGTGCGGGTTTGGGGCTGATTTTGGGACATGGGGGTCTCCTGCGTGTCTCAGGTCTGTGTATACAATCGCATGCCGTATAGGGCGGAAGGCACATCCATATCAACTGCTAACACGCGCACGGGGACACCGACATAGGACAAAAGCGGCGTAAATTACTTGCGAAACGCATCCAGAGAGACGACTTCGGCGGCTTTCTTGGGCTTTGCGGGTGCCTCTTCGGGGATCACATCGACGGTGTCCGCATCCGGAATGTCATCCTCGACAGAATGCAGGGCCGGTTCATCCTCGTCCTCATCGCCGCTCTCGAAGCGCAGACCGAATTCGACGGAGGGATCAACGAAAGTGCGTAGGGCTTCGAAGGGGATGACCAAAGGCTCGGGGGCATCGCCGAAATTCAAGGTGATGGAAAACCCGTCCTCGCGAACGTCGAGATTGTCGAACCAGTGCTGCACCACGACGGTCATCTCGGATGGATAGCGTTCGCGCAGCCAATCGGCAATTTCGACGCCGGGGTGGGTGGTGTCGAAGGTGATGAAGAAATGATGTTCTCCGGGCAGGCCATCGGCCTTGACGTTGCGCAGCACGGTCTTGATCAGCCCGCGCATCGCATCGTGCATCAGATTTCCGTAATCGATCGAATCTACCATTTTCAGGCCCCCAGCTTTGCCTGCCACAAAGCATAGGGAGATTCTAAGCGGATCAAAAGGGCTGTTCGCGCGCGCCTATACACTCTTGCGCATAAGAGGCGGCACCGATGAGAGCGGCGTAATCATCCTTCACCACATGAACGGCAAATTGTGCCATGAAATCGCTGAAACGGCCCTTGGCGGCGAAACTGGCGGCAAAGCCCAGATCATCGAAGTAGGGCGCAAGCGCGCGCGCGACGCCGCCGACAAGATAGACGCCGCCGCGCGGCAGATGGGTCAGGGCCATATCGCCCGCAAAATGGCCAAGCGCGCGTATCACCAGCGCGGCGGCGCTTAGGGCAGGGGCGTCGCCTGCAGCGCAAAGCGCCATGATCTCGACCGCAGGCAAAGGTGCTCCGGCAGTGTGCAGATAGGCATGCTCAAGCCCGCGCCCGGAGAGAACATCCTCGGAGGCGACATGGCCGATACGCGCGGCGAGCGCCGTGTTGAACTCCTTAAGTGCCTGATCTTGAGGCGCAAAACTGGTGTGGCCTGCTTCGGCGGGGGGCACGTAGGTGCGCGCGCCCAAGCGGTGCACGGGGGCGACGTTCATGCCTGTGCCAAGGCCGATCATCAAGCATGGTGCCTGTGCATTCGCGGCGGGTTCACCACATTGGGGCGCGGCGCACTGCACGTGCGTGAGAGCGCTTTGCCCGAGATAGGGCAACGCATGTCCCTGCGCTTGCAAATCATTGAGCAAAAACGCCTTTGCGCCGCCCGTGGCCTCGCTTGCCCCTTGTGTGGTGATGCTCCAGTCCAGATTGGTCAGGCGTCCGTGATCGCCCGTCACAGGACCGGCAAGCGCAAGGCTGACGGCATCGGGCGCGGTGCCCTGCGCGCCAAGGTAGTTGCGCAGGATTTCTTCGAGATTGTCGGCCTTGGCATTGGCGTAGCGCGACACGCTTGCCGCGCGCAACTGCGTGCCGTCCAGCAGCGCAAGGCGGGTGTTGGTGCCGCCGATATCAGCGGCAAGGATCAGGGGGGCGTCATGTTTCATAGGCATTTCGTAGGGTGTTTGCGCTAACGCCGCAAGGCGCTTTGCAGGGCAAAATACGATGATTTGGGCCTGCGTATGAGCGTGTCGAAATCCACATGCACCGCGCCAAAGCGTTTTTCAAAGCCCAGCGCCCATTCATAATTGTCCAGGAGCGACCACAGGAAATAGCCCTTAACCGGCGCGCCGTCGGCGATCGCGCGCCGGATCGCGTCCAGATGAAGGTCGACATATGCGATGCGTTCGGGATCATGCACCGCTTGATCCTTAATGACATCCGCATTGGCCATGCCGTTCTCTGTGACCAACAGCGGCAGATCGCCGGTATAATCCCGCTGGGTGCGCATCAGGAAATGGTGCAGACCCTCGGGGTAGATTTCCCAGCCCATCTGGGTTTTCGGCAAAGGACCAGCCGCTTCGTGATGGCCGGGCCAAGGGCCGTCATTTGGCGCAATGCGTTTGCAGGTGTAGTAGTTCAGCCCGACCCAATCGAGCGGGCTTTGGATCACTTTGAAATCATCCTGCCAGCCACTTGGCAGATGTGGCTCGAACGCGTGCAGAACGCGCGCGGGATATGTGCCGTGGAAAATTCCGCTCAGAAAGAACTGGTTATAGTATTCATCATACAGAGCGGCGGCCTCAATGGCTTTTGCGCTTTGATCGACGGGATGGGGAAACTCGAAATTGAACACGCCGCCAAGGTTGCCCATGCCAAGGGCGCGCATCCGCTGGGTCGCGGTGCCATGGGCGAGCAGAACATGGTGCATCGCGCGCGCGGTGGCGCGAATATCGCGCAGGCCCGGCGCGTGCGCTCCAAGGAAGTGCGACAGCCAGCCAACGCACCACGGTTCATTTATGGGCGCGGTCGAGTGCATGCGATCGCCGATTTTGCCCATGATGACATCGGTATAATCGCCAAACCAGTGTGCGATATCGCCGTTGCGCCAACCGCCAAGGTCCGCGAGCGGGGAGGGCAGTTCCCAGTGATAGAGCGTGGCACAAGGTTTCAGCCCGCGCTCGAGCATCGCATCAGTCAGGCGATCGTAGAAATCGAGGCCCTCTTGGTTTATCGCGCCGCGCCCCTCTGGCATGACGCGCGCCCAAGAGATGGAAAAGCGGTAGGCATCAAACCCTGCCGCCTCGACCAGATCGAGGTCCTGTTCGTAGAGGTGGTAGTGATCGCAGGCGCGCGCGCCGTTTTCTGCGCGCACCACATTGCCCGGTGTCGCGGCGAAGTCATCCCAATGCGTGCGCCCCGCGCCGCCAAAGCCGTGCCCTTCGATCTGATAGGATGAGGTCGCGGTTCCGAACAGAAACCCTTCGGGGAAATCGGTGCGGGTCCAGTTGAATTTATCCATCTGTCAAACCCTCACAGGACCGGTAGAGCGCCCTGCGATCAGCTCCACCTCCAGTAATCGTGTTTCCGGCGGCGCGCTTGGATCGGCGATCTGGCGTAGCAACATTTCGGCAAGCTGCACGCCTGCGCTGCGCACTGACGATCGGCAGGCGGTGAAGATCGGCACGTCGCTGCCGTTCTTGAGGTAGCTCAGATCATCGTCGAAGGTGACGACCGAAATATCGCGGCCCATGCGCAGGCCCGCGTCTTCGATCGCACGGCGAATGCCGATGGCGGTGATCATCGAGGCCGCAAGAAACGCCGATGGTGGATTTGCGCCTGCAAGCATATCGCGCGCGGATTGATAGCCGAAAACTTCGGTCATTTCAGACGAACGCATCAGGGCTGGCTCGGGCGTAAGCCCGCGCGCTGCCAGTGCTTCGAGATATCCCTCGCGGCGGCGATGGGCGAAATCCTTGCTTTCGTCGCCGTTGATCAGGGCGATGCGGCGATGCCCCAGATCAAGCAGGAAATCGCTGGCGCGCAGGAAGGCGGATTTGTTGTTCACGTCCAGCCAGGCGTAGGGCTTGGCCTCGTTCGAGGCGCGGCCATGCACGATGAAGGGCAGGCCAAGCTCACGCATGAGCGCGATGCGCGGCTCGTCCATCATCGGCGCATGCAGCACGACCCCGTCAACAGAGCTGCGTGCCAGCATGTCGCGATAGGCGGGCAATTCATCGTCGCTGGGCACCACAGACATCATCAAATCATAGCCCTCGCGCGCGTAAACCTCGCCAACGCCCGAGATGAAATCGCCAAACACCGGGTTCACCATTTCATGGCTGCCGCTAATGGGAATCACATGGCCGATCGCATGGGCGCGCCCCGTGGCCAGACCTTTGGCGCGCGCGTTCGGGCTGTAATTATGCGCCTGTGCAAGGCGCTGCACACGGGTGCGCGTTGCCTCGGACACCTCTGGATAGCCGTTCAGCGCGCGGCTGACCGTGGTCTGGGACAGGCCCAAAAGCTCTGCAAGTTCTTTTAGGTTCACGGTTTCTGCGTCCTGTCTTCGGTTCAAAGCGCTTTCAATTTTCCTTTGATAGCCGCGAAACTGTAAGGGCGTCAAAGGGGAAGTTGATTTTACATGAATTGCTGCATTGCCGCATAAAATATTACGTTTGATACGAATTTACTGTGTTGACTTAATGGGGCGAATGTCGATGCTACAGTGTATCAAAGCGCTTTGGTTAATCTGTCAAGTGAAATGGAATCGCAGCGCAAATTGAAAGATGATCGGGAGGTGCCCGCAGAGTTTCGCGGGCCTAAAGTTTGGGAGAACATTCATGAAAAAATTCCTCTGCGCAGGCACGGCCGTGTTCGCACTCACCGCAGGCCTTGGCCATGCGCAAGATTTGGCGGGTGAGCAAGTCACCGTCTTTGGTCCTTGGCTTGGGCCGGATCAGGAAACTGTTGAAAAGGTTTTGGCAGGCTTTGCGGCCAAGACCGGCGCAGATGTGCGCTACGTAGGCTCCGACAGTTTCGAGCAGCAGATCATGGTCGATGCCGAAGCCGGATCAGCGCCCAATGTTGCGGTTTTTCCGCAGCCGGGGCTTGCGTCGGACATGGCAGCGCGCGGCTTTCTGACGCCGCTCAAGGACGGCACGGACGCCTGGGTGCGTGACAATTACGCGGCGGGCCAGTCCTGGGTCGATCTGGGCACCTATGCGGGCGCGGACGGCAGCGACAGCCTTTATGGCTTCTTCTACAAGGTCGATGTGAAATCGCTGGTCTGGTACAGCCCCGAGAATTTCGAGGATGCGGGCTATGATATCCCCTCCACGATGGAAGAGCTGAAAGCGCTTAGCGATCAGATCGTCGCAGATGGCGGCACGCCTTGGTGCATCGGTCTGGGATCGGGCGGCGCAACAGGCTGGCCTGCGACCGACTGGGTCGAGGACATGATGCTGCGCACGCAAAGCCCTGCAGATTATGACGCATGGGTCTCTAATGAGATGAAGTTCGACGATCCCAAGGTGATTGCGGCCATCGAGGAATTCGGCGCATTTGCCCGTAACGATGACTATGTCGCCGGCGGCGCAGGCGCAGTTGCCTCGACTGATTTCCGCGATAGCCCCAAGGGTCTTTTTGCAAGCCCGCCCCAGTGCTACATGCACCGTCAAGCCAGCTTCATTCCAGCGTTCTTCCCCGAGGGGACAGAAGTGGGCGCTGATGCTGACTTCTTCTACTTCCCGGCCTATGCGGATAAAGACCTTGGCGCGCCGGTTTTGGGGGCTGGCACGCTCTGGGCTATCACCAATGAGAGCGCGGGCGCACATGCGCTGGTGGAATATCTCAAAACACCCGAAGCGCATGAAGCATGGATGGCGCTGGGTGGTTTCCTGACGCCGCACAAAGGCGTGGACCGCGCCAAGTTCTCTGACGAGCCGACGGCAAAGATGAATGACATCCTGCTTGGCGCGACAACTTTCCGCTTTGACGCATCCGATCTGATGCCCGGCGGCGTTGGTGCGGGTTCGTTCTGGACTGGCATGGTGGATTACGCAGGTGGCAAGGATGCGGGCGAAGTGGCCAGCGCGATCCAGCAGTCCTGGGATGGTTTGAAGTAACGACCTGACGTCAATGATCCGCCCGCCGTTTTGTGCGGGCGGATCGCATTTCTTCTGGGGAGAGAGACATTGCATCCGGCACTTTTGGGTCTTGTGACCATCTTTATGGGCGTGGGTGGCTGTATCGGTTACTTTTGGCTCTCCAATGTCGTTCTGGACAAATTCATTTATCCGCCAAGCGGGCCCAAGGCAGGGCGCAACATCAATCGCGCGAACCTTGTGCGCCCTTGGCTATTCCTGTTTCCCGCGCTTTTCGCGCTTTGTCTCTACCTTGCCTATCCGGTGATTGAGACGATCCGCCTGTCATTGACAGAGCGCGTGACACAGCCCGATGGCTCTACCACCTATGATTTCGTGGGCCTCGCCAATTACGCACAGATGATGGGCGAACCGAAGTTCTGGGAAGCGATGCGCAACAACATGCTCTGGCTGATCGTTGTGCCTGCGCTGTCCACCGCGTTTGGCCTTTTGGCGGCGCAGCTGACCGACCGGATCAGATGGGGCAGCATTGCCAAGTCGTTGATTTTCATGCCCATGGCGATCTCTTTCGTCGGCGCGGCGGTGATCTGGAAGCTGGTCTATGACGCGCGCCCCCCCGGGACCGAACAGATCGGCATCATGAACGCAATCTACGTGACGCTTTCGGGTAACGAGCCGCAGCAATGGCTAACCGTGCCGTTCTGGAACAGCTTCATGTTGATGGCGGTCCTAATCTGGATCCAGACGGGTTTCGCTATGGTGATCCTGTCGGCCGCCCTGCGCGGTATTCCAGAAGAAACCATCGAAGCTGCGATCGTGGATGGGGCCAATCCGTTCCAGATATTCTTCAAGATCAAAGTGCCGCAAATTATGGGCACCATCGTGGTCGTCTGGACCACCATCACCATTGTTGTGCTCAAGGTCTTCGACATCGTCTTCGCCATGACCAACGGGCAATGGGAAACGCAGGTTCTGGCCAACTACATGTACGACAAGCTGTTCCGCGCCAATGATTGGGGCGTCGGTTCTGCGAGTGCCATGGTGATCATGCTTCTGGTGACGCCGATCCTGATCTGGAATGTCTACAATGCCCGCAAGGAGATGAAGTAATGGATAACATTGCTGGTACGAAATCATCCCTGACATGGGCGGTGCATTTGTCGGTCGTTGCGCTTGTCGCGCTCTGGCTGTTCCCGACGGTGGGGCTTTTGGTGTCGTCATTTCGAACATCCGATCAAATCGCCACCTCCGGTTGGTGGAAGGCGATGTTCCCCTCCGAGCAGAACCTGACCCTGCGCGCCAACGCGCCCGAAACCCAAAACGAGGTGGACGGGCTTTACGTGATCGAGGGCAATCTGTTCGAGGAAGGCAAAGACGCAGTGATCAGCGTTTGGGGGATTTCCAGCCGCGAGATTGACAGTTTCACCGCTGGCGATACCGCCGAGCTGCGCCGCGGCGGCACGGTGACGGTGCAAGCCGATGGCAGCTACCGCATGCAAAACCCGGTGCCCTTCGAGGGCAATCGCGGCGCGCGCATTTTTGTGACGGCGACGACGCCGCCAGAATTCACGCTGGACAATTATCGCACTGTTCTGATCTCGGGCGATGCGACCGACAACCTGTCCAAAGCCTTCTTCAACACGCTGACCGTCACTATCCCCGCAACGGTAATTCCGATCCTGATCGCCGCCTTTGCCGCCTATGCGCTGGCCTGGATGGACTTTCCGGGCCGCGCACTTTTGATCGCCTTTGTCGTGGCGCTTCTGGTGGTGCCTTTGCAATTGGCGCTGATCCCGCTGCTGCGTCTGCATTTGGGGATTGGCATCGGCAAGGGGTATATTGGCGTCTGGCTTGCCCATACCGGCTTTGGCCTGCCGCTGGCGATCTATTTATTGCGGAACTACATGGTTGGATTGCCGCGCGATATCATCGAAAATGCCCGCGTGGACGGGGCGACGGAATTCCAGATATTCACCAAGATCATTCTGCCGCTGAGCTTTCCCGCGCTCGCCAGTTTCGCGATCTTCCAGTTCCTGTGGACCTGGAACGACCTTCTGGTCAGCCTTGTATTCCTGATTGATGCGACGGGCGAGACCACGGTGATGACGAAACAGATTGTCGAGCTGTTAGGTACGCGTGGCGGTAATTGGGAAATTCTAGCCACCTCGGCCTTCGTGTCGATCTCGGTGCCGCTGCTGGTCTTTTTCGCGATGCAAAAATATCTGGTGCGCGGCCTTCTGGCCGGCTCTGTAAAGTAACCTCTTAGGACAATTTGACATAAATGAACGCTATGACACAAACCCTACACATCTCCGAGCGCGCTAAAGACACTGATTGGTGGCGCGGTGCCGTGATCTACCAGATTTACCCGCGCAGCTTTCAAGACAGTACCGGCAATGGCACGGGCGATCTTGCCGGCATCACCCAACGCCTTGATCATGTCGCTTCGCTTGGCGCGGATGCGATCTGGATTTCGCCGTTTTTTCGCTCGCCGATGAAGGATTTCGGCTATGATGTCAGCGATTACTGCGATGTTGATCCGATGTTTGGCACGATCGGAGATTTTGATGCGCTGATCGAAAAAGCGCATGGTTTGGGCCTTAAGGTGATGATCGATCTGGTGCTCTCGCATACCTCCGATCAGCACCCGTGGTTTTCCCAAAGCCGCCAGTCGCGCGACAATGCCAAATCCGACTGGTACGTCTGGGCCGACCCCAAACCCGATGGCACGCCGCCGAACAACTGGTTGTCGATTTTTGGTGGCTCTGCGTGGCAATGGGACGGACGGCGCGAGCAATATTACCTGCACAACTTTCTGACCTCGCAGCCTGATCTGAACTTTCACAACACGGACGTTCAGGATGCGCTGCTGGATGCGACGCGCTTCTGGCTGGAGCGCGGGGTTGATGGGTTCCGCCTCGATACGATCAACTTTTACTACGCCGACGCCCAGCTGCGCGACAATCCCGCGCTACCGCCCGAGGAGCGCAACAGTACCATCGCGCCGTCGGTGAACCCCTATAATCACCAGCGCCACGTGCATTCCAAGAACCAACCTGAGAACCTTGGCTTCCTCGCGCGCTACCGCGCGGTGCTTGATGAATACCCCGGTGTTGCGGCCGTGGGCGAAGTGGGCGATGCGCAGTTCGGACTGGAGCTTTTGGGGGAGTATACCAAAGGCGATCAGGGCGTGCACATGTGCTATGCCTTTGAGTTCCTTGAGAAAGAGCCGCTCACTGCGCCGCGTATTGCGCAGGTGTTCGATCGTTTTGATCGCGTTGCCGCCGATGGCTGGGCTTGCTGGGCGCTCTCCAATCACGATGTCATCCGCCACACGACGCGCTGGAACCTGAGCGACGCGGCGCAACAAGCCTATCTGACACTGCTCTTGTTGCTGCGCGGCTCGGTTTGCCTTTATCAGGGCGAAGAACTGGGACTGCCCGAGGCCGATGTCGCCTTTGAGGACTTGCAGGACCCCTATGGCATCGAGTTCTGGCCCGAGTTCAAAGGCCGCGACGGTTGCCGCACACCGATGGTCTGGGAACCCTCGAATGCCTATGGCGGCTTCACGCTGGGCAAGCCTTGGTTGCCTGTCGTGCACGAGCATTTACACCGCTCCGTCGCGGAGCAGGAAAGCGATCCGGACGCGATGCTGCACTTTTATCGCCGTGCGCTGGCCTATCGGCGTGATATGCCGATCCTTGCCAAAGGTGCCCAAGGCCGCCTGAGCGCAATCGGCGACGTCGTTCGCTTCGAGCGCACATTCGAGGGCGAGACTTTGCTCTGTATGGTGAACCTCTCGGACGCGGCGCAACGCGTTGATGTCGAAGGTGATTTCGAGAATGCAGGCGCAGTGCTTAACGGCGCTGATCTGGTAAACGGCACTGTATTGCTGGCGCCTTGGGGCGCTGCGATCTTGCGCGCGATAGCGTAATTGGGGGACGGGATATGGCTGATCTGAAACTACGGGATGTCGCAAAGACATATGGCGGCGCGGTCGAAGTGCTCAAAGATATCGACCTCGATATCAAGACGGGCGAGTTGATTGTTTTCGTTGGTCCTTCGGGCTGCGGCAAATCCACTTTGCTGCGCATGATCGCAGGCCTTGAAAAGATCACTGGCGGGGTGCTCGAAATCGACGGGCAGGTGGTCAACAACGTGCCCCCGAGCCAGCGCGGCATTGCGATGGTGTTCCAAAGCTACGCGCTTTATCCACACATGACCGTGCGCGACAACATGGCCTTTGCGTTGAAGCTGGCGAAGAAAAGCGCGGGGGAAATCGATGCTGCGGTAAACGCTGCTGCGGACAAACTGCAATTGACGGAATTTCTGGATCGCCTGCCCAAGGCGCTGTCCGGCGGGCAACGCCAGCGCGTTGCGATTGGCCGCTCTATTGTGCGCGACCCCAAGGTCTATCTGTTTGACGAGCCGCTCTCAAACCTCGATGCGGCCTTGCGCGTGGCGACGCGGATCGAGATCGCGCGCCTGAAAGAACAGATGCCGCAAAGCACGATGATCTACGTTACCCACGATCAGGTCGAAGCGATGACGCTGGCCAGCCGTATTGTGGTTTTAGCCAACAAAGGCATCGCACAGGTTGGCACGCCTTTGCAGCTTTACGAGCGCCCCGAGAATGAGTTCGTGGCGCAGTTCATCGGCTCGCCCGCGATGAACCTTTTGCCGGGCAAGATTGTGGATGTGGGCACGCAAACCAAAGTCGCACTGGATGGCGGCGGCATGGCGATATCCGATGCGCCAAGCGTCGCGGGCGATATGGGCGCGGCGGTGAATATTGGCGTGCGGCCGGAGGATCTGGTGGAGGCGGGCGAGAGCTATGTCTTTGAAGGAAAAGTAGATTTCGTGGAGGCCCTCGGGGAGGTGACGCTTTTGTATTTCGAGCCGCGCGCGGGGGGCGATCCGGTGATCGGTAAACTGCCGGGTATTCATGAGGGCATTCGCGGCAAGACCGTACGCCTGACGGCGCAGCCGGGCAAAGTGCAAGTATTCAAGGATGGGACATCGCTTTATTATGCGTGATCCAGAAATTCTTCTGCGAAGAATTCCCAACACAAAACCCTTCTGCGAAGAGTTTTGCAATTCTCGATTTTCTTAGAAGAAGAAAATTCACGCTGAAATCCTTCGCAGAAGGATTTCAACAGATCACGCGCAGCGGATCAGGCGAGCAGATAATGATGAATTGCCCTGCGGCCTCTATCATATGAAACCCGCGCTTGCGTACCTCCAGTTCCAGGGCTTCGCGTCCGATTTCACGCTCGACGCTGGAAATCGAGCGGCGCACGATATCTGACTTCGTGCCGAAAATTTGATTCTGCCAAGGGGCAGGGCTGGAAATGCGAAAAACCCGTGTCATGGACACGGGTTTTACATGTTTTCGTAAATTTTTACTTAACCGCGACGACGCCCGCCTGTGCGAGCGGCGCGCCCGCGCCCTTCTTGTCCCGCTTTCGGCGCGACTTTGTTGGCTTTGATCCACTCGCCGCCACCCTCATCGTTGTTGGTCAGGAAATTGGCCGCGCGGATCGCTTCCATTTCCTTGCCCGCGCGCGGCTTGGTGGAGCCGATGCCGAACATCCGGCAGAACGCTTCGTCATCCATACCTTCGGGGATCACGATGCCCGCCGCTTCCACTTCGGCGCGCTTCTCCGCAATCTTGGTAACGCCCGTCGCCAAAGCAACCGGGTTCATAATCGCCGAGGTCATGCCTGCGCCCATCGCCATAGGCAGGAACGCATTGTTGATGCCGTGACGGTTGGGCAGGCCAAAGGAAATGTTGGACGCACCGCAGGTCGTGTTCACACCCAATTCTTCGCGAAGGCGTCGCACCAGCGTGAACACTTGCAAACCAGCCGTGCCCATCGCGCCGATCGGCATCACTAGCGGATCGACCACGATATCATGCGCGGGAATACCGAAATCTGCGGCGCGCTCCACGATCTTCTTGGCGACGGCGAAACGCACATCGGGGTCTTCGGAAATGCCCGTGTCGTCGTTGGAAATCGCCACGACTGGCACGTTGTATTTCTTGACAAGCGGCAGAACCAGTTCCAGCCGCTCTTCTTCGCCTGTGACAGAATTCAGCAATGGGCGACCCTCAGCAGCGGCCAGGCCGCTTTCCAAAGCGCCGGGAACGGAACTGTCGATGCAGAGAGGGCAATCGGTGACAGCCTGCACAACTTCGATCAACTGTCGCATCAGCGTCGGCTCAACAAAGTTGTTGTCCGCATAGCGTGGATCGCTGGCCATCAGGCCCGAAAACACCGCACCGGAGTTAATATCAAGAATGTTTGCGCCGGCGGCAACCTGCGCAATGGCATCGGCCTCTACGCGGCTGAAATCACCGCGCTCCAATTCTTCGTTCAGGATTTTGCGCCCTGTTGGATTGATCCGCTCCCCAATCACGCAGAAGGGCTGATCGAAGCCCATAATGGCGGTTTTGGTTTTGCTCTCGATAATCGTGCGAGTCATAGGTCAGTCCTTAAGATGCGTTTGCGGGGCGGCCAGAGGTGCCGCCGTTTTCAATGGCCCAGTTGGCATTGGTTTTGATGCCGCCAAGGGGAAAGAAGTGGACATGGCTGATGTTGAAATCAGGATTTGCAGCCTTGTGCGCAGCAAGTTCGGCCAGAACATCCGTCGGCTCGTAGGGCAGCAACAGCTTGGTCACATCCATCGCGCGCTTTTGCAGCACTTTGAGCGAGGGGCCAACGCCGCAAGCGATCGCGAATTTAATGAGCGTTTGCAGCTTGGCAGGGCCTGCGATGCCGATATGGATCGGGATGTCGATGCCTGCCTCCTTGATGGCGTCCGCCCATGCGATGATCGGCTTTGCTTCAAAGGCGAACTGCGTGGCGAGCGCCATTTCAGCGTCTGTGCGTTCATTAAAGGACTGCTTCCAGCGCAGGGCATCCATCACGTTGGCATCTGAACCGCTCGGGTCGATGTCCTTGTTGCCCTCGGGGTGGCCCGCGACGTGCAGGCGTTTGAAACCTGCCTTATCGAAGAGACCGGTTTCCATCAGCTGCATGGAGCTTTCAAAAGCGCCGTGAGGCTTGGCAACGCCGCCTGCGAGCAGGAGTGCCTGATTGACGTCCGCTTCGCCACTGTAGCGCGCGATCCAGTCGGCAAGCATCGCCTCGTCTTTGATGATGCGTGCGGGGAAATGTGGCATGACATCATAGCCCTCGCGCTTGATGCGCGCGGCGGTGGAGACCATCTCCTCGATCGGTGTGCCCTCGATATGGGCGATGTAGACGCGCGTGCCTTTGGGGAGCAAAGCGGTGAAATCGTCCACTTTTTCCGCCGTACGCGGCATAACCTCAATGGAGTAGCCCTTCAGAAAGGCCTCTACTTCGGCGTTTGTCGTTTTCTCGCTCAAGGCGGGTTTTTTCTTGAAGTTCAGCAAGCCCATGAGTCTCTCTCCCAATCCCATAATATGCGCGCGGCGGCCCGGGCGTTACGCCCAGCCGTCCTTGGCGATCAGCGCTTTGAGGCGCTCGTTGTCATATTCAAGCTCAAGGCGCAGGGCCTCGGCTTCAACGATTTCTGCCGGATCACCTTCAAGCGGGTAGGGATCGCCTTTGCGCCACTCTGCAAGATACGCATCGGCGTCCTTGGCGTTCACCTTCATCGCAGCGCGGTCGATCGCTTGCTCGAAACGTTCTTCAAGGGGACGCTTGGAGCCTTTGCGCCCCTTGCCCACGATCACCTGCGCGGGGATGTCGCGCCAATATACGATTGTTACGTCCGGCATGGCTGATTCCTAACTCCCAAATCTCTGTCACGGTCCTACTGCACAGCGCTGCGCACGCAGGGCCTAATTTCGACAAAACGGCGCGCCTCAGCGACCCTTGAACCTGTGCCTAGCCTATCTGCTGCGCTGCATGGTGCGCCACAGCGCGGCGGGCCCAAAATCTTCATGCTCATTATGAGGGCGCTGCGCATGACAAGAGACTTGCGAGGGCGCTCAGCGGCGCGTAGTCTGAGCGTAACACGATAAATCGGAGGGCGTATCTATGGCGCCCAAGCGTCCCAAAGGTGCGGGCGCATTCCCGAAACCGGTAGAGAGCCCCGCGCCGAAACGGCCCGATCCAGCCGAGCTGTATGCCGCGCTGGATTTGGGAACGAACAGTTGCCGTATGTTGATCGCCCAGCCAAAGGGCAGTCAGTTTCATGTGGTCGATAGCTTTTCCAAATCGGTCCAGTTGGGGGCGGGTCTGGAGAGCACGGGCAAGCTGTCTCGTGCGTCCATGGCGCGCACGATTCAAGCATTGCGGATCTGTCAGCAAAAACTGAAGCGCCACAAGGTCAAGCGTATGCGTTTGGTGGCGACAGAAGCCTGTCGACGGGCCGAAAATGGCGCAGGGTTCATGCGCCAGATCACCCGCGAAACGGGGCTGACGCTTGATATTATCAAGCCCGAGGAAGAGGCGCGCCTTGCGGTGATTTCCTGTGCGCCTTTGGTGTCGACGAAGACCGAGCAATTGCTGGTGGTGGATATCGGTGGCGGCTCGACCGAGCTGGTCTGGATCGATCTCACGGCGGTGCCCAAGCGCGAGCGGCCCAAGGCGATTATGCGGCTGCATGCGGGATTTCATACCCAAGACAGCCCCTTTGCGGCGGCCAAAGTGGTGGATTGGATTTCGGTGCCCCTTGGCGTGGCTACGCTGCGCGATCAGTTCAATGACGTCGAGGACGATTCTGCGCGGTTTGCTTTGATGAGTTGGTATTTCGAAGAGAACCTCGCCGAATTTGCGCCCTATAAGGACGTGCAGGCGCGCGAGGGTTTTCAGATTGTCGGCACCTCGGGCACGGTCACGACTGTTGCGGCCTCGCATTTGGGGCTGAAGCGCTATGACCGCAACAAGGTGGATGGTCTGCGTATGACTTCTGATCAGATCGACAAGGTGATCCGTATGTATCTCGATCTTGGCCCAACGGGGCGGCGACGCGATCCGCGGATCGGGCAGGATCGACAGGCGCTGATCATGTCGGGCGCGGCGATTTTGCAAGCGCTGCTGCGGTGCTGGCCGACGGACCGGCTTTCGGTGGCGGATCGCGGGCTGCGCGAGGGGCTGCTTTATGCGCAAATGAGCGCGGATGGTGTTTTGGAGGATGGGGTGTATTAAGGGGGTCCGATTTTTCTAGAAAAATCGAATCCCGCTTCGGATCACCGTCCAGAGAGTATTGAGACATGGCAAAGACCCCAACAGGCAAAAATAATTCAGGACGCGGCCAGCGTGATCTGACCGTAAAGGTCAAATCCGCGCGTGGGCGGCGCATGTCTTCGACACTTTGGCTGCAACGCCAGCTCAATGATCCTTATGTGAAACGCGCCAAGGCCGAAGGCTATCGCGGCCGGGCTGCGTTCAAAATCATGGAAGTTGATGACAAATATCGCTTCTTGGTGCCCGGCGCACGTGTGGTCGACCTTGGCTGCGCCCCCGGCGGCTGGTGTCAGGTCGCCGTACCGCGCATCAATGCTTTGGGCGATCGGCGCGGCAAAGCACAAGGCACCATCCTTGGTATTGATCTTCAGGAAGTAGAAACCATGGCGGGCGCGGAGTTCCACGTCCTCGATTTTCTGGACGAGGGTGCGGATGATCTGGTCAAGGGGTGGCTTGGCGGTCAGGCTGACGTTGTGATGTCGGACATGGCGGCGTCCTCTTCGGGTCACAAGCAGACCGACCATTTGCGTATTATGCACCTGTGCGAAGCGGCTGCGTATTTCGCGTTTGACGTGCTTGCAGATGGCGGAACATTTGTCGCCAAGGTTTTGGCGGGCGGCGCGGAGGGCGAATTGCAGAAAGTTTTGAAGCAAAACTTTACCAAGGTCGCGCATATGAAGCCGCCAAGTTCGCGTCAGGACAGTTCAGAGAAATTTGTTGTGGCGACCGGTTTTAAGGGGCGTTCGCAAGACAACGAAGACTAAGCCGCGTTCGGTTTCATTGCGGCTTAGTTGATGTTTTTTTAGTCTGCTCGACTGGGCAGGCAAAAGACAAGTGAGCGACACCAACAGGTTGGCTAGGCGTGCCCTAAAAATGTGGTCTTTGAAATCGTTGCGATAATTTGGCAAGTGATGATCTATTTTCGCAGATATGTCTCGCGACAAAAAGAAAAGCCGGTGAGGGAGAGGGCTCTAGGTTCAACGGCCATTTCGCAAAGTGTTCTTCTGCATTTGCTCATGCAGTCAACCGGGCTCCGACAAGGCAGGTGCTGGCCAGTGCGGCTTGGCATTGATTTGGGCGGCGAATGTCAAAGCGGTAAGATCCGCCGTTCATAAAGTGGCGATTGAGCAATTCGAGGCTCGTGCGCGCCGGAGCTTGTGCCCTATGTTTGGCAAACTTGCGGCCAGTAAATCACCTTTATTTTGCGTGTGTGATCAGGTTGATAATCTCGGGCGATTCCGGTGCGATCGCCATGGGGCAGGTTTTCTCTGGGAGCACTTCAAGATCATAAAGTTCTGCCACTGCCCCATCAATGCGAAGCCAGTCAACGCAAGTGCCTGTGTCCAGATCGATGATCTGTAAACCACACCATGGCTCGCTATCTGTTGCTTGCAATTTTGCATCCAGCTCAAGCCCTTCAAAGCGCTGATAGCGAGGCTTGGAAAGTCCAACGATGGCCAAATTGCCGTGGAAACTCAATCCACGCAGGAAGCCGGGGCAAAATACACGTGGTTCAAATCTGCCTTGACCTGCCGTGTTGAACGCGACCACGCCCAATTCACCAGTGCCCGAGTTCAGCACCCATAAGTCACCTTTATACATCCTAGGGGAGTGGGGCATAGAGAGGCCCTCGCAGACGACTTTGTTCTGCGCAACATCAATCACAACGCCGCCATCCGCTCTGCGGTCACGCCAGCCATCGATCGTATCAGAGCGGCTTATGGCGGTGACATATTTCGGTGCTCCATCCTCCATAGCCAAACCGTTGAGGTGGCATCTATCTTCATTCACCAGCGCTGAAATAAAATGTGGCCGCCATATTTCTTCAAAACTGTGGCGCGTCGAGGGGCGTGCCAAGCAGTTGAACCGTGTGTTCACAAAGATTGCAGAGCCATGGGTTTCCACACCGACATCATGCGCATCGAGGTTGCCGGTGACGTGAACCAACCGGGGAACAAAGCAGGTATCAAACACTTGATTGACCCGCTCTTGTGGCTCTAGCACGTTTTCGAAACGCATGATCTGATATGCGCTGCTGAGTGTTAGCGTTTGATTTCTGTCGTAGGACAGGCCCATGGGTTTACGGATCATGGTTTGGTGAATATTGACGCCGCCATCAGACTTTAGTCCGACAAAGTAAAGCTGGTTGGATTGATAGGAGGTAAAGCTCAGGCTGGCCTGCATCTTTGCCAGCCTTTGCGCGAAACCCGATGAAACAGAAAAATGCGTCTGCTCCGGGCGCGGGATGTTTTTTGCGCTGCCAGCGGCGGGGTTTACAACGATTGTATCAGCAGAGGCGGCTTGGGTTTGGTCGGGTTTGGTCATTTTGTGCTTACCTTGCGGTCTTGTGTGGCGGTCTTATGTGTGGTGCCAAGAGCCAGTTGTTTTGCGAACAAAGCAAGTGCGGCAGTGCCCAGCTTCGCATCTTTGGCGTTATATCTGCCAAATTGCTAGAGAATTTGCTATTGCAATTCAGCCTTTGATCAAAAAATTAATATTTGCGCCCTTAGTGTTAATTTGAATTTATTTCAAAAAGAAATTGGCAGTTTTCGGCAATTTATTTCTAACTTTGAATTGGTTTCTGTTAGCGGGTTGAGTCTGAAACCTGCCATTTCCAGCAAAACATGAAAGCATGTCTTGACGGTGCTCTTGCGTAAGTTTTCAGAGTAAAGATATGGAATAATGTGCTGTTTTTAAATAATAATATTATTTCCAAAGGCTGTCAGAGGATAGCCTGTTTTAGGGGATCTGCCTCCATCATTCCCTGCGCCGCGTGCTTTGCATTCGCCAGAGGTGAGGGACCAAGCCAAGCCGCTTCTGTGCCGTTTCCCTAAAACTCGAGTGAGTGCGGGTTGAGTTGAATTTAATTCAAGAATGGGCTTTCTAATTTTCCAGGTTCTCGGAGGATCCCACATGGCTTTTACCAACTTTATCGAAATGAACGAACGCCCCCGCCGTTTGGGTGCGTTACCTTCGCTAAGGTCTGTGCACGGGGAATTTCACACCCGCCTGAACGCCTGTGGTGGCCGCATGACCAAAGTGGCAGGCCGCGCAGCGAGCTATGCGCCTTCGCTTGGGCAGGTGCTTTCTGGTTTGAGTGCGTCCAGCTCGGCGATTGCGCTTGGCGCATTGCTGGTGCACGGCAGCGCGAGCGCCAGCTTTGCAGGCAGCTGCACGGCGGGGATCAACCCGGGCATATGGAGCTGTTCGGGGCCTGCCTCCGGCTCTGACGTAACGCTGTTCTTTAGCGCTCCGACGGCCGGCGCATTGCAAGTCAGCACCGAGAACGGGTTCGGGCTGAGCACGTCCACTGGAAATGGCATTACCCTCAACAATAGCGCCGGCGATACCAGCATGAGCTTTGTCGATAACTATAAATCACCGATTAGCGGTGACGTTGACGGCATTCTCGCTAGAAATTTAGGCACCGGCGCGCTTTCGATCACAACGACAGGGCAGGTTACCGGCACGAATGAAGATGGCATCTTTGCCGACAACAGCAGCACCGGCACCGTTCTGACGATTTCAGCGGCTGAAGTCACGGGGCGTGATGATGGCATTCATGCACAAAATTATGGCACCGGCGCGCTTTCGATCACAACGACAGGTCAGGTTACCGGTACGGATGAATATGGTATCGATGCCTACAACGGCAGCGCTGGCACTGATTTGACGATTTCAGCGGCTGCAGTCACGGGAGGTAAAGATGGCATTTTCGCTAGTAACTTTGGCACCGGCGCGCTTTCGATCACAACGACAGGGCAGGTTACCGGTACGAATGATGAAGGTATCGATGCCTACAACAGCAGCGCTGGCGACGCTCTGACGATATCAGCGGCTGCGGTCACGGGAGATGACGTTGGCATTGCCGCCAGTAACTATGGCAGCGGCGCGCTTTCGATCACAACGACAGGGCAGGTTACCGGCACGAATGATGAAGGTATCGATGCCTACAACAGCATCGCTGGCGGCGCTCTGACGGTTTCAGCGGCTGCGGTCATGGGCGGTGACGATGGCATTTTCGCTTATAGCCTTGGCAGCGGCGCGCTTTTGATCGTAACGACAGGTCAGGTTACTGGCACGAATGATGATGGTATTGATGCTGGAAACAGTAGCGCTGGCGACGCTCTGACGATTTCAGCGGCTGCAGTCACAGGAGCTGACGATGGCATTCAAGCTAGAAATTACGGCACTGGCGCGCTTTCGATCACAACGACAGGGCAGGTTACTGGCACGAATGATGATGGTATCGATGCCGAAAACAGTAGCGCTGCCACTGATCTGACGATTTCAGCGGCTGCGGTCGCGGGTGGTGACGATGGCATTAGGGCTAGAAATTTAGGCACCGGCGCGCTTTCGGTCACAACGACAGGGCAGGTTACCGGCGCGAATGATGATGGTATAGATGCCTACAACAGCAGCGCTGGCACCGCTCTAACGATTTCAGCGGCCGCGGTCACAGGAGATCAGTACGGCATTCAAGCTATAAATGACGGCAGCGGCGCGCTTTCGATCACAACGACAGGTCAGGTTACCGGCACGTATGAAGATGGCATCTTTGCCGACAACAGCAGCACCGGCACCGTTCTGACGATTTCAGCGGCTGAAGTCACGGGGCGTGATGATGGCATTCATGCACAAAATTATGGCACCGGCGCGCTTTCGATCACAACGACAGGTCAGGTTACCGGTACGGATGAATATGGTATCGATGCCTACAACGGCAGCGCTGGCACTGATTTGACGATTTCAGCGGCTGCAGTCACAGGAGATGACGATGGCATTCAAGCTAGAAATTACGGCACTGGCGCGCTTTCGATCACAACGAGAGGGCAGGTTACTGGCACGAATGATGATGGTATCTATGCCTACAACAGCAGCGCTGGCACTGATTTGACGATTTCAACGGCTGTGGTCATGGGGCTTGATGATGGCATTGAAGCTGACAACGACGGCACAGGCGCACTCTCGATCACGACGACGGGGCAGGTCACTGGCGATGATGACGGTATACGGGCCCGGAATAGCAGCGCTGGTACTGATCTGACGATTTCAACGGCTGCGGTCACGGGTGATGCAGATGGCATTCGTGTAAGGAACCGCGGCACAGGGGCACTCACGATTACGACGACAGGTCAAGTTACCGGAGCGAGTGCTGATGGTATCGATGCTGACAACAGCAGCGCTGGCACCGATCTGACGATTTTAGCTGCTGCTGTCGCGGCTGGTGATAACGGCATTGAAGCTGACAACGACGGCACAGGCGCACTCTCGATCACGACGACGGGGCAGGTCACTGGCGATGATGACGGTATACGGGCCCGGAATAGCAGCGCTGGTACAAACCTTACGATCTCAACCGCTGCAGTCACGGGTGGTAGCGATGGCATTTCTGCCAGGAACCGTGGAACAGGAATTACGACTATTGCGGCCGCTGGTGCAATTCGCGGCGGCACGGGCGCGGGTATCCGCACAGAGGGCGCGGCGGGGGCAACGGTGCGGGTCACGCTGGACGCTGGCAGCAGCGTGGCGGCCACGTCAGGCAGCGCGATTGTTGATACGGACGCCAACGCAAGCGTGCAGGTCAACACGGGCGCTTCGGTTGCCGGGTCCATCTCTCTTGGCGATGGCAGCGATACACTTGCCTTTGCCGGGGGTGATTTTAGCGGAGTAACGCTTTTTGATGGCGGTGACGACGCTTTGGCGGGCGATGGGTTTATCGACACGCTAAGCTTTGCAGGTAGCAGCGGCACACTGAACTCTGCTCTGGTGCGCAATTTTGAGCGGATGACGATCTCTGATGGATCGAATGTGACCCTAAGCAACAACATACTTATGTTTAATGACGGCGCGGCGGGCAACGATCTGATCATCAATCAGGGCGGTACGCTGACCCTAGCCTCCGGTGCAACGCGATTAAGCGGGTTGAGCACCGCCGGTAGGCTGTCCTTAAGCAACGGCGCTGTTGGCGATAAAGCTGTCATCGAGGGCAATCTTCAAAGCTCGGGCGGCACTGTCGCATTAGACGCCGTCCTTGGCGGTGATGGATCGGTGGCAGACACACTCAACGTTACGGGTGATGCGAGCGGAACAACAATGATTGCGATCCAAAACGTTGGCGGCACGGGTGCCCAAACCAAAGACGGTATCGAAGTGGTTCAAATCGCAGGCGCGGTTAGCGGAACGTTCCAGCTTGATAGCACGGCCATTAACCCGTCAGGTGAGAAGGTTATCACCGTTGGCGGCTATGACTACATGCTTAAGCAACAAAGCGGTGGTGCTTTCGCCCTTCAATCCGAAGTGAGCCGAATGGCGGTGTCAGGCGCACCCGCATTTGAAGCGTTGGGCGGACATCTTTTGTCCCTTGCAACGCTGGATACCGCCTTTGGACGGCTTGCGACGCGGCAATCTGGCTCTGCTCCAACTGCTGTAACACGCAATAGCTTTTCATTCACAGCAGCGCTGGAAGACTCCGTGGACAAACGAGAGATCTGGTTCGATTTTACCGGAGCGCAAACAACAAGCTCACGTGTGAATTCGGCAGCGGGTATCAGGGAAACAAAAGCTGATACTAAAAAGCTCGCGTTCGGAAGAGACTTTGCAATAGCGCAAACAGGGGCGGGAACATTCTATGGCGGTGTAAATGCCTTTTTTGGACATTCTGACGCGCAGGTTGTCTCATCGAGCGGCCTTAATCAAATCGCCACATCTTTTAAGGGCATCGGCGCGTCGGCGACATTTGCGTCCGGCAATGGCCTATATGTCGATGGGCAGCTGCAATACACTCAAACTGCAAGTGATATTACCCATAGCGGCGCAGGCCAGCTGGCAGGTGATATCACTGGTCACACTTGGTCCGCCGCTCTTGAGGTCGCTCGATCATTCGAGCTGCAATCAGACTTCATCCTCACGCCAAGCGTTCAGCTCGGTTATCAAAAGCTGACCTTGCCGGGCATTACCGGGCCCTCGAACAATGCGATATCCTTTGATGAGAACGAGAGCAAATGGGCGCACGTAGGGGCGCGGCTTGAAAAGACATTTGCAACGGCCGGATATAGCGGATCTGTTTTTGGAACGCTTGGTCTGACGCAAATGTTCGATACCAAGTCCTCCACTACGATTGCCGGAACTACGTTCAGCGGTGAGTCGGGAGACAAAAACGTCGTTCTTGGCCTCGGCGGCTCCATCCGTTGGAGCGCGCGCGCTTCAGCGCATGCCTCCATTTCCTACGCGAGCGGAGTTGGCAGTTTTGCGTCTTACAATAGTGTGAAAGCAACAATTGGCGTTCAAATGGAGTTCTAGGCAGGCAAAGCTCCCCGCAACAGGTGCGAGCGGCCCTGCGATCCATCCCGCCTTGGCGGGAGCGCTGGCGACAAGGCTGGAGTTCCGAGGCCAATGGGCTATGCCATGAAATCATGGCGGTCAGCGTGTGCGCCGCGCTGGCTATGGCTCAAAAATACTGTGAGACGATTGGGCTACGGGACATAGCTTAGTCAGCGTTTTCACGACTAGGCGGCACAAAAGCGAATCAAAACTAGACGAGCCAATCTGAAAGGTTCGTCGGAAATCCGCCTAAGATCCTGTAATGAAGTGATCATAAATGATGTTTGGTAGGCCCGGCAGGACTTGAACCTGCAACCAACGCGTTATGAGCACGCTGCTCTAACCAATTGAGCTACAGGCCCTACCTTGCGCCTTTGATTAGCATAAGGCGCATCCGCGTCAAGCAGGCAGATTGCACAGATGCGCGCTATAAGGTAACCGCAGCGCAAAGCGAATAGGGCTGGAGACTTTCATGAGCGATCAAAGCGGCAAGAGCGGCATCACATATGCGGATGCAGGGGTTGATATCGATGCGGGCAATGCGTTGGTCGAGCGGATCAAACCCGCGGCCAAGCGCACGAACCGCTCTGGCGTGATGTCCGGCCTCGGCGGTTTTGGTGCGCTTTTTGATTTGAAAGCCGCAGGATATAGCGATCCGATCCTTGTCGGCGCGACCGACGGCGTGGGCACCAAGCTGCGCATCGCCATCGACACCGGCCTTGTGGACGGCGTCGGCATCGATCTGGTGGCCATGTGCGTCAACGACCTGGTATGCCAAGGTGCGGAGCCATTGTTTTTCCTTGATTATTTCGCAACGGGCGAGCTCGATACCGATGTGGCGGCGCGCATCATCGAGGGCATTGCAGAGGGCTGCGTACGTTCAAATTGCGCGCTGATCGGCGGCGAAACGGCTGAAATGCCGGGAATGTACCCAAAGGGCGATTTCGACCTTGCAGGCTTTTCCGTCGGTGCGATGGAGCGTGGCAGCGAACTCCCCAGCGATGTGCGCTCCGGCGACGTTTTGCTTGGCCTCGCGTCGGACGGGGTGCATTCAAACGGCTACTCTCTGGTGCGCAAACTGGTCGAAATGTCTGGCCTTGGCTGGGACGATGCCAGCCCGTTCAGCGAGGGCAGTCTTGGCGCGGCCCTACTGACGCCAACGCGGCTTTATGTGAAGCAAGCGCTCACGGCGATCAGGGCAGGGGGGGTACATGCGCTGGCTCATATTACAGGCGGTGGCCTCACCGAGAATATCCCCCGGGTATTGCCGGCGGGCTGCGGCATCGAAATTGACCTGAACGCGTGGGACTTACCCCCTGTTTTCAAGTGGATGGCCGAAACTGGCAATATTACGGACGCAGAAATGCTCAAGACGTTCAACTGCGGTATGGGCATGGTTCTAAGCGTCGATGCTGCGTGCGCCGAGGCGCTGATCTCGCTGCTTGAAGGGCAGGGCGAAACCGTTGCCCGCCTTGGGCATGTCACAGACACAGGCGAGGTGCGATACACGGGCGCGCTGCTTTGACACTGCGCGCCGCGATCCTGATTTCCGGTGGCGGCTCCAATATGCTCAAGCTGCTGGAGAGCATGGACGCGGATCATCCCGCCAGCCCGTGCCTCGTTCTGACCAATCGCGCCGATGCTGGCGGACTGGCCAAGGCTGCGGCGCTTGGCGTGCCCACGGCTGTGGTGGATCACCGGCCCTACGGCAGTGATCGCGTCGCGTTTGAAGCGGCATTGATCACCAAGCTGGAGACGGCCGGGGCCGACATCATTTGCCTTGCGGGCTTCATGCGCGTGCTTACCCCGCATTTCATCGACCGTTTCGAGGGACGGATGCTTAATATTCACCCCTCGCTTTTGCCCAAATACAAAGGCCTGCACACCCATGCGCGCGCGCTTGAGGCAGGCGATGCTGAGGCCGGATGCACAGTGCACGGCGTGACCGCAAAGCTCGACGATGGCCCTATCCTCGCGCAGGCGCGCGTGCCTGTTCTTGAGGGCGACACGCCAGGATCGCTGGCCGCGCGCGTGTTGGCTGCGGAACACCGCATTTACCCCGATGCCTTGCGCGCCTTCGCGGGAAATTTTCAAACCTCGCGTCAGAGCCTGTCATGAAGGCCTTTATTTTATTGAATAAATCGCGTAACCCACGCCTCTAAGCACAGCCCAAAGAGCCATCGCACATGCAAATCATCACCACGACTGACGCCCTTGCCGCCTATTGCAGCGAAGCGCGAAAACATCCCTATGTCACTGTTGATACAGAGTTTTTACGCGAACGCACCTATTACGCCAAGCTCTGCCTCGTGCAGCTTGCGATGCCGGGCAAGGACGACAGTAACGGCTGCCTTGTTGATCCGTTGGCCCCGGGCATTTCGCTCGATCCGCTCTATGATCTGTTTCGCGACACTTCCGTAGTCAAGGTGTTTCACGCCGCACGGCAGGACATCGAAATTTTTCAGGTGGATGCAGGCGTCATTCCCGCGCCGCTCTTTGACACGCAAGTCGCCTCCATGGTCTGCGGCTTTGGCGAGCAAGTGGGCTATGAGACACTGGTGCGCAAGATCGCCAAGCACGAGCTTGATAAATCTTCGCGCTTCACCGATTGGTCGCGCCGTCCCTTGAGCGATGCGCAATCCACATATGCGTTGGCCGATGTTACGCATCTGCGTCAAGTCTATGAATTTCTTGCCAAAAAGCTGAAAGATGCCGGACGCTCGCATTGGGTCGATGAGGAAATGCAAATTCTCACCGATCCCGAAACCTACATTACGCGTCCTGAAAACGCCTGGATGCGGGTGAAAACGCGCAACACCGGCCCGCGTTTTCTGGCCATCGTTCGTGAATTGGCGCGGTTTCGCGAGAATTATGCGCAAACCAAGGACGTGCCGCGCAGCCGCGTCTACAAAGACGATGCCCTTGGTGAATTGGCCGCGACCAAGCCCAAGGACCATGCGGAACTCGGCCGCTCGCGTCTGCTTTTGCGCGATGCACGGCGCGGTGATATCGCCGAGGGCATTCTCGCAGCGGTCAAAACCGGTATGAACTGCCCCGAAAGCGATCTGCCCCGCGTCGATCGATCGCGCGAGAAACTTCAGGTCAATCCGGCGCTCGCTGATTTGCTGCGTGTTTTGCTGAAGACCAAGACCGCCTCTGTGGGCGTGGCGTCCAAACTGGTCGCGCCGGCCTCTGATCTGGATGCGATCGCCGCGGGCGAGCGTGATGTCAGCGCGCTACAAGGCTGGCGTTTTGAAGTCTTTGGCGAAGACGCACTCAAGCTCTGCGATGGCAAGATCGCGCTGGCGGCCAATGGCAACGATGTGATGTTGGTGCCGGTTTAAGCGCAAAGGCGCGGCGCGCTCTAGCGTCGCCGCGTGCTCTGCTGGTTGCGTGCGCCTCTGACGGTGACGGTTTTGACGCCTGCAAGATCCTGATCGCTGACGAATCGTGCGACGCTGATTTCGCGCGCAGCTTTCCCGCCGACCCCGACACTCGTTGCCGGGCGCACCGCTTTAAGCGTATAGGCGAGCACGCCGTTCACTGCGCCCTCTTCATTGTCAGGCTCGAGGCGCGCGTCATAATAACCGATTACATCGCCGACTCCGATCACATGGATCAATGCGCCGCCCGGGCGCCGTTCCAGTCGTAGCTCGGAAATCTGGTCTATTGCTTGCCCTTGATAGATTGCAGCGGGCCGCCGCGACAGACCGCGCGAGGGAATAAGCGCGTTTCCCGCATACTCGGGATCGATCACTTCCGAGCGCGCATTGCCGAACCAGTTCATCGGATTGACCACGGAATTCGCCAAACCGCCGCCGCAGCCTGCAAGGGCCAATGCGCTGCATATCAAAAGGGGGCGTGTGAGTGACATATCTGGGCCTCGTCTTTGCTCGCTTTTGATTTATCCCATCCGGGCGGCGTTGAAAAGCGCCAAGGCGCACTGGACGTTTGCCGTGTGTCCACCTACCTCATAGAGACGAAAAGCAGGAGTATTCCAAATGGCCAATGCCGCATTTGAAGAGATCGTCGAAGACTTCGAATTCCTCGAGGACTGGGAAGAGCGCTATCGCCACGTGATCGAGCAGGGCAAAGCGATGCCGCCGCTCGAGAATGCGCTGAAAGTGCCTGCAACCAAAGTCGATGGCTGTGCCAGTCAGGTCTGGTTGCATCCGAAAATCGAAGGCGGCGTCTTCCGCTTTGACGGCGAAAGCGATGCGATGATCGTCAACGGCCTCATTGCTGTGCTGCGCATGCTTTATAACAATATGCCCGTCGGCGAAATCAATGGGATCGACGCAAGGGGTGAACTTGGCCGCCTTGGCCTTAACGATCACCTCTCCGCGCAGCGCTCCAACGGGCTTGCCGCCATGATCCAGCGGATTCGCGAAACCGCTGCTGCTGCGCAATAGGATTTATCCTTCTCTGGTCCCGAAATACCTCGGGGGAGTCCATCCATGATGGACGGGGGCAGCGCCCCCACCCGGTCCGATCGCCAAAGCGATCGTATTTAGGCACCTTAATCGATAAACCGGACCGTGCCGATATAGGGCAGGTTGCGATTACGCTGCGCAAAATCGATGCCGTAACCGACGACAAATTCATCGGGAATTTCAAAGCCTGTCCAATCGGCCTTGAAATCCACTTCGCGCCGCGAGGGTTTGTCCAAAAGCGCGATGCTTTTCAGCCGCGCGGGATTGCGTGATTTCAACAGATTGGTGACGTGGTTAAGCGTGTGCCCCGTGTCGACGATATCTTCCACGACCAGCACGTCGCGTGCTTCAATTGCGCCGCGCAAGTCTTTGAGAATACGAACTTCTCGCGAACTCTCCATACCGTCCCCGTAAGAGGAGGCTTCGAGGAAGTCCACCTCCACAGGCAGGTCCAACTCGCGCACCAGATCTGCGATAAACACGAACGAGCCGCGCAACAGGCCGACGACAACCAGCTTGTCGGTACCCTCGAATTCATTGTGAATTTCCGTGCATAACTCTTCGATTCGCGCCGCGATGGACTTGGCTGAGATCATTTGATCGATGACATATGGCCGCTCTGACATAGCTTCCCCTTGAATTTCCCGCCCATGCGTAAGACATGCAGCGCATCCGAGATAACGGGAAATGCCCGCCCATGCCAACCCATTCTGAAAACCGCCACATGCCCTACAGCGCGCAGCAGATGTATGATCTGGTTGCCGATGTTGCATCCTACCCCGAATTTTTGCCGTGGTGCGCAGCTGCGCGCATCCGCTCGCGCGAAGGGGATAGCGCGCGCGAGGTGATGTTGGCCGATTTGGTGATCAGTTTCAAAGTGTTCCGCGAACGCTTTGGCAGCCGCGTCATTTTGTTCGCGCAGGATAAGAAAATCGACACGGAATATCTCGATGGGCCGTTCAAATACATGAAATCCAACTGGGCTTTCGCCGATGCGCAAGGCGGCGGCTGTGATGTGCAGTTCTTCGTGGATTTCGAGTTCAAGAACGCGATTCTGCAACGCCTGATCGGTCTGGTCTTCAACGAGGCAATGCAGCGCATCGTACGCGCCTTCGAGAGCCGCGCTGAGGCGCTATATGGGCCAAGTGTGTAAGTTGCCCTGAATTGGTCAAACTGCCAAGGTAGCAGTGCTGCGCGACAGTATAGAGGCCGTTTCATGTTCAAATTCATTGCTGCCACCTTTGGCATCGTCTTTTTGCTTCTCGCGGGCGCACTTTTTGGTGGCGCTTGGGTCTGGGCCGCGCTGATTTACATTACGCTTTTCGCCTATGGCATTGACCGCCTCACCCCCGAAGCGCTGGGGAACAGCGATCCAGAGGCGGAATTTCCCAGCTCGAACGCCTTGAACGTCACACTCGCATTTGCGCATTTCATCGTCTTGGGAACCGTTCTTTTCGCACTCACCCAAAGCATGCTGCCCGTCTCGCAAAAACTCGCGCTTTTTCTTGCCACTGCGCTCTTTGTGGGCCAGATCGGCCATCCCAACGCGCATGAGCTGATCCACCGCCCCCAGCGCGCGCTGCGCCGCCTTGGCAGGGCGGTCTATATGTCGATCCTGATGGGGCATCACGCCTCTGCGCATCCGCTGGTGCATCATGTGCATGTGGGCACGGCCGAGGACCCTGTTTCGGCACCCAAAGGGCGTGGGTTCTGGCGTTTTTTCGGACGTGCCTGGATCGGATCGTATCGCAAGGGCTATGCCGCCGAAGCCAAGCGGCTGAAGCCGGGCGCGCAGCATCCTTATTTGTCTTATAACCTTGGCGCAGCCGCGACGCTGCTTGCCGGCTTTGCCATTGGCGGCGCGGTGGGCGTGGTTTTGATCGCGCTTCTGGGGCTTTATGCGCAGTTGCAAATCTTCCTGAGCGATTATGTGCAGCACTATGGCCTGCGCCGTAAAATGTTGGAAAATGGCAAACCCGAGCCGGTTGGTCCGCAACATAGCTGGAACACGCCGCATCGCTTTTCCGGCGCGATGATGCTCAATGCGCCGCGCCACTCGGATCATCACACGCACCCCGCGCGCGCATACCCGGCGCTACAACTGGTTGCGGCGCAGATGCCCATGCTCCCCTACAGCTTGCCGATGATGGCGGTGATCGCGCTGATCCCGCCGCTCTGGCGGCGCGTGATGGACCCGCGCTTGGCCGAGTGGGAAAACCAAACCTAGCGCATAAAAAAGGCGGACGTGTGAGCGCCCGCCTATAGGTTGCAAAATGTTGAGCGTTTACGAGGACATATCGTAAGCGCGCTCGCCGTGGACCGCCAGATCAAGACCATTGGTCTCGGTCTCGAGATCAACGCGCAGCGGCGTGATCGCCTTGACGATATAGATCAACGCGATGGTGACGATCGTGGTGTAAACGCCAACGATCAACAGACCGCCCAGTTGCGCCGCCCATGTGCCCGCCCCGAAAACCGCGATCATGATCGTGCCGAAGATACCGCCGACGCCGTGCACGGCGAAAACATCCAAGGTGTCGTCGATCTTGAGGCGGTTGCGAATAAGCAGCACCGCTTCTTGACACAAGATGCCTGCGACTGCGCCGATAATCAGCGCCTCAACGGGGCCGACGAAGCCAGAGGCGGGCGTGATCGAGGCAAGTCCCGCAATCGTGCCGGTGACGATCCCCACAAGGGAGGCTTTGCCGAATTTCATCTTCTCCCACAAGGCCCAAGACAGCGAAGCCGTCGCCGCCGAAATATGCGTGACTGTAATCGCCATCGCCGCGCCGCCATCGGCGGCGAGCTGCGAGCCACCGTTAAAGCCGAACCAGCCCACCCAGAGCATTGCTGCGCCAATCATTACAAAACCGGGGTTGTGCGGCGGTGTGCTCTGGTTCTCGCGCGGTCCAAGGAAGATAGCGATGAGCAAGGCGGCAAGGCCTGCGGTCTCATGCACCACGATGCCGCCGGCAAAATCGCGCACGCCCGTTTCGCCGAAGATACCGCCGTCCGACAGGAACCCGCCGCCCCAGATCCAATGCACCACAGGCGCATAGCATAGCAGCATCCATGCGCCCGAAAACAGCATGACAAAGCCGAAACCGACCCGCTCTACATATGCACCGACGATCAGCGCGGGGGTGATGATCGCAAAGGTCATCTGGAATGCGAAGAACAGGATTTCCGGCAAAGTGCCAGACAGGCTATCGGCGGTGACACCGTTCAGGAAGGATTTTCCAAGCCCGCCCCAAAACGGATTCGCATCGCCAAATGCGATGGAATAGCCGAAAGCGAGCCACAAAATGCTCATCAGGCAGGCAATGGCGTAGCAGTGCATGAACACGCTCAGCACATTGCGCGCACGCACGAGGCCGCCGTAAAAAAGCGCAAGGCCGGGGAGCGTCATGAATAGGACCAGCGCGGTTGCGATCATGATCCAGGCAGTATCGGCACCGTTCATCGCGGGCCTCCTTTTGATGAATTATTCTTGGAGGTCTCTGTGACGGGCGCGAAGTGCCTTAAAAAGAGGCGGCGCAGCGTAAGGATCGTGCAAATGCACAACTGCCCGCCCATTAAGCAGGTAATTCGCGGATTTGCGCAAAAATCAGGCGCTTTGGGAAAAATGCCTAAGGATCATCGACAAGCCGTGATCTCGCGCCGCCGCGCGCACCGATGCGCGGCCCAAGGCTCCGAATTCGACGGTTTCGCTGTGGGTTTTTTCTAGCGTAGCCAGTCCAAAGCAAACGCGCCCTTCTGGCTTGTGCTCTGATCCGCCGGGGCCTGCGATGCCTGTCACCGACAGGGCGATTTGCGCCTGCGAAACGCTCAAGGCCCCGATCGCCATTTCGCGCGCCACCGCTTCGCTGACGGCGCCATGCGCCTCCAGCGTCGCCTCCGACACGCCCAGCATTTCGCGCTTGGCGGCGTTGGTATAGGTAACGAAACCGCGATCGAACATCGAAGAACTGCCAGCAACATCGGTAAGCGCAGCGGCGATCATGCCGCCCGTGCAGCTTTCCGCGCAGGTGATCATGATCTTGCGTTTGCGTGCAACATCAAGGATTTGCGCGGCAAAGCTCACATCAAAACCAGATGGAACAGCGCCGCCAATGCCACAACGCAAATGGCGGCGAAAACGCCCGCGATCACGTCATCCAGCATCACCCCGAGCGCATCGTCGCGCCGGTCTGCCCAGCCCACCAGCCAGGGTTTCGTAATGTCAAATGCACGAAACAGAATAAAGGCCGCAACCCAGCCGGGCCAAAGCGCGAGCGCGCTGATATCCATCAACCAGACGCCGTAAAACAGCGGCAAAAGCGCGATCCATTGGCCGATCACCTCGTCGATGACGATTTCGGATGGATCGTGATTGTCGCGGCCCTTGGTCATCTGCTGCGTTGCCCACCACCCTTTGAGAAAGCCGATGGGGATGGCGAGCGCGAAAAGCCAGAAACCCCCGATCTGATAGATTGCAAAGCCAATGGGCAGCGCGATGAGCGAACCCCATGTGCCCGGCGCAGGCTTCATGTGGCCCACGTAGAAAACTGTGGCGATCAGACGGGCGAGGGTGTTCATGATTTCACCAATGTTGCTGTGGCCAGCGCGGCGATCCCTTCGGCGCGGCCGGTAAATCCAAGGCGCTCGCTTGTCGTCGCCTTAACGGAAACGCGCTCTGCGTCCAGCTCCAGTAATTCGGCCATTCTCGCTTTCATATCAAAGCTGTGTGGTCCGATTTTTGGGTACTCGCAGATCAATGTACAATCGACGTTGGAAATCGAAAATCCGCGCGATCGGGCACGATCGAGCGCGTCGCGCAGAAAAATATCGCTCGCTGCGCCGCGCCATTGCGGATCGGACGGGGGAAAGTGCTGACCGATGTCGCCGTCCCCGAGCGCGCCGTAAATTGCGTCCGTGACAGCGTGCATGCCCACATCCGCATCCGAATGCCCTTTAAGCGCTTTTTCGTGCGGCACGCGCACGCCGCATAGAATAACGTGATCACCCTCGCAAAAGGCGTGCACATCGAAACCGTTGCCCAGGCGAATATCCATTTGCGTCTCCAAAAGTGCCGCTGCGCGCTTGAAATCATCCGGAGTGGTGATTTTCAGATTAGCCTCATCGCCCTGCGTGATCACCACGTCAAGCCCTGCGGCGCGCGCCACTTCCACGTCATCCGCTGCTGCGCCGGTATGGGCGCGGTGCGCTGCAAGGATCGCAGGCAGCGAAAAGCCTTGAGGTGTTTGCGCGCGGTAGAGCCCGGTGCGGTCCTGCGCGCCGCTGACCTTGCCGTTTCGACCACTCCAGAGTGCGTCGGTCACGGGCAGGGCCGGTGCGGCCCCTGCGGCGCTGCGAAGCGCTTTGATGACTCTCGTGATCACAGGTGCGGGTACCGTGCAGCGCGCAACGTCGTGAATAAGCACATGGGTAAGATCGCCGCTCAGTGCCTCCAGCCCTGCGCGCACGGAAATATCCCGGCTCGCTCCACCATGAACGATGCGTACTCCTTTGATTTCCTCGGCAAAGGCTTGGTCACCGGGGTGTATCACCAGAATAACTTCGGCAATATCACCGCGGGAGGTGAAGTGCGCACAGCTCCATGCGGCAACCCGCGCGCCGTTGACTGTCTGCCATTGCTTTGGCACATCGCCGCCCGCGCGCATGCCGCGCCCTGCGGCGACGATCACTGCGCCGATTTGCATTTCGTTAGCTTTAACCGTCATGGCCCATGCTTAGCGCTGCTCTGCAAAGCGCGCAATCAAATGCGCATGCTTAAAAATTAGGCATAATGCCTGCAGTGCACGTAAATTACACAGCGCCGCATTGAGCCTGCGCCTCTGGCTTTGTATGAACCCCTATGAACTCAACCCTCCACATCGGCGCGCACACGCTCTCGCCACCCGTCCTGCTGGCGCCTTTGGCGGGCATCACGGACCTGCCGTTTCGTGATCTGGTCAGCTCGTTCGGCGCAGGTTTGGTGGTAAGCGAAATGGTCGCCTCTCAGGAAATGGTGCAGGCCAAGCCGGGCGTGCGCGAACGCGCGGAGCTGGGCTTCGGTGCGGCGCATACCTCGGTGCAAATTGCAGGCCGCGAGGCCTACTGGATGGGCGAAGCTGCGCGCATGGCGGCGGGCAATGGCGCGCGCATCATTGACATCAACATGGGCTGCCCCGCCAAGAAAGTCACCAATGGCTATTCGGGTTCTGCCTTGCTCAAAGACCTCGACCACGCGCTCGGGCTGATTGACGCGGTGGTCGCGGCGGTGGACCTGCCTGTGACGCTTAAGACGCGCCTTGGCTGGGATGATGCGCTTTTGAATGCGCCCGAGCTTGCGCTGCGCGCTGAAAACGCAGGCGTGAAGATGCTGACCATTCATGGGCGCACGCGCTGTCAATTCTATAAAGGTCGCGCTGATTGGTGCGCGATCAAGTCCGTGAAAACTGCGGTGAATATCCCCGTGATTGCCAATGGCGACATCGTCGATGGCGCCAGCGCGCGCGCGGCGCTTGCCCAAAGCGGCGCGGACGGCATCATGATCGGGCGCGGCGCGCAGGGGCGGCCCTGGCTGCTGGCGCAGATCTCGGCAGAACTGTTCGGCACGCCGATGCCGCAAATCCCGACGGGCGATGCGTTGATCGAGATGGCGCAAACCCACTATGAGGCGATGCTGCGCTTTTATGGCATCGAACTTGGCAGCCGCGTCGCGCGCAAACATCTGGGCTGGTATATGGACGGCGCGCAGACTGGAAAGCCCCTGCGCAAAGCGGTGCTGACCGAGCGCGACACGGGCCGCGTGCCTGCGCTACTCGCCCGCGCGCTGAACCCGTTGCTCAATCAGGAGGCTGCGGCATGATCCGCGATACGACCATTTGGATGTCGCTGCCCGTGGCGACGCTTTTGATTGATGCCGAAGACCGGATCGCCGATTTGAACCCCGCCGCCGAGGGGTTTTTCAACAGCTCTGCCAAGGCGTTGTTCGGATCGCCCATCTGGGACAAGCTGGCCGTGGATGTCCCGCTCGAGGACGCGCTGGCGCGCGCGCGCGCGAACTCCTCGCCGCTCTTCGTGAACGATGTGGATATCGGCACGGGCGAGCGCGCTCCGGTGCATTGCAATTTGCAAATTGCGCCTCTACTCGGTCACGCTGGGGTCATGGTTCTGATGATCTCCCCGCGCGAGTTGGCCGGGCGCATCAGCCAGAGCCAAGGGGTGAAATCGGCGGCGAAATCGGCGATCGGCATGGCGGAAATGCTGGCCCACGAGATCAAGAACCCGCTGGCGGGCATCACGGGCGCGGCACAATTGCTCTCGATGAACCTCGCGCCGCAGGATTTGGAACTCACCGACCTGATCGTGGAGGAATCGCGCCGCATCGTGAAGCTGCTCGAACAGGTGGAGCAATTTGGTAATTTGCGCCCGCCGATGCTTGGGGCGGTGAATATGCACGATGTGCTCGATCGTGCGCGCCGATCTGCGCTGCTGGGCTTTGGCGCTGAAATGAAGATCAACGAGACTTACGATCCCTCCTTGCCGCTGGCCCATGCGGACGGTGATCAATTGCTGCAAGTGGTGCTCAACCTGCTCAAGAACGCTTCGGAAGCAGCGCCTCGCGGGGGCGGTACGATCTGGCTGCGCACCTACTTCGAGCACTCGTTCCGCCTGCGCCGCGCAGGGGCTGCGGGGCGCGCATTGCCGCTGCAAATCGAAGTGATTGATGATGGCCCGGGCCTGCCGCCGGACCTTGCCAATGATGTGTTCGACCCATTCGTGTCCGGGCGCGAGAACGGCACCGGACTGGGCCTCGCGCTGGTGTCGAAAATAATCTCGGATCACGATGGCTGGATCGCAGTGGAATCCACTCCGGGGCGCACGGTGTTCCGCCTCTCGCTGCCCGTAGCGCCGCAAAGCGCACTTGTTTCAAAGGATGATGATTGATGGATGGCACGGTTCTGGTCGCGGATGACGATCGCACGATACGCACGGTTCTCACGCAGGCGCTGACGCGGGCGGGGTGCAAGGTTCATGCGACCTCCTCGCTGACGACGCTGATGCGCTGGGTGGCGGAGGGGCGCGGCGATGTGGTGATTTCCGATGTGATGATGCCCGATGGCAACGGGCTCGAGATGCTGCCGAAAATCCACGAAGATCGCCCCGGCCTGCCGGTGATTATCATCTCGGCGCAAAATACGATCATGACGGCGATCAAGGCGAATGAGGCACAGGCCTATGATTACCTGCCCAAGCCCTTCGATCTGCCTGATCTGATGAAACGCACGGCGCGCGCGCTGGCTTCTCGGGGGGCAAAGGCGTCGGTGGCGACGGATGAGCGTGCTACAAACGATGAATTGCCGCTGATCGGGCAAACTCCTGTGATGCAATCGCTGTATTCGGTTATGGCGCGGGTGATGAACACGGATATCGCGGTGTTGATCACTGGCGAATCCGGCACCGGCAAGACCGCCATTGCACGCGCGATCCATGATTTTTCCGACCGGCGCACGCTGCCTTTCGTGACCATGACCACCGCCGATCTGCAAGACATTGAAGGCCCTGCACGGGTTCTGGCGCGCGTGAAGGGTGGCACGTTACTCATTGAAGAGATTGCAGATATTGATCTAGTGGCGCAAGCGCGCCTTGTTCGCATGATGGATGCGCCGGGCGAGCATGTGCCGCGCTTCCTTGCGACGTCTTTGGTGGATCTGTCCGGCAAGCTCGACAGCGGCGCGCTGCGTCAGGATCTCTATTATCGCCTTGGCGGAGCAAGCCTGAGCGTGCCTTCGCTGCGCGAGCGGGTCGAAGACATTGCGCTGCTGGCCAGCCATTTCCTGAGCAAGGCTGAAGCAGAGGGCTTGTCGCAGCGCGTTCTCTCGGAGGAGGCGGGCAAGCTGATCCATGACTATCGCTGGCCGGGCAATGTGCGCCAGCTTGAAAACGCCATGCGCCGCCTGAGCCTGACCTCGCGCAATGATGCGATCACACGCGCTGAAGTCGAGATGGTTCTGGGCAATCAACCCGACCTCGAACCGGTGCTGACGGGGGAAATGACGACGGAAAAACTATCGGCCTCGGTCGAACGTCATTTGCGCCGGTATTTCGATTTGCACGGCGGTTCTTTGCCGCCCTCTGGTATTTATGCCCGCATTTTGCGCGAATTCGAGCAACCTTTGATAGAAATATCGCTTGAAGCAACAGCTGGAAATCAGGCTAAATGTGCTGATTTATTAGGTATTAACCGCAATACCTTGCGTAAGAAGATAACCGACCTCGATATTCGCGTGACACGGCGACGCAAATTGATGTAAAAGCGCAACATAAACGTGGCCCATTGGCATCGCCCTAGCGAATTGTCGAACCGAGAGCCACAGATTTGGCGGTGAGGCAGAAATGCCTCCTAAGATCGAGGGCAGAGCGTGAGCCAGCCTGAAACAGCTCCTGCGAGCGCCAAAATGGCGCGGCGCAGCAAGATGTCTTTGTGGATGCGCCTGTCGCATTTGCGTCGCCAGCGCGGTGTGCAAAACGCGTTCACGCTGGGCGTGGTCCTGCTTGGCCCGCTTTTGGCGTTCGCAACGTTTCTTGTGCTTGGACCACTGGATCAGAACGTGGCGGGACCAGCGCTGCGTTTTGTTCTGCTGCTTGATCTCGTCTATGTGATTGTGGTCGCAGCGCTTGTGCTTCAGCGCGTGGCGCAAATGATTTCGGCGCGGCGTGCGCGCTCGGCCGGATCGCGCCTGCACCTGCGCCTTACCGGAGTGTTTGCGCTGATGGCGCTTATCCCGACGGTTACGGTTGCAATCTTTGCTGGCTTGACGATCAATATGGGTCTTGAGGCGTGGTTTTCCCAGCGTGTTCAACGGGTTGTTGGCAACTCCTTAGCCGCCGCAGAAGCCTATGAAAATGAGCAGCGCCGCGATTTGGAGCAGGACGCGATGGCGCTTGCCAATTATATCAACCTGCGCCGCGGCGAAGTGCGCTTTACCCGCTCTGCGAGCCTGCGGGAGGTTCTACGCGAGGGCCAGTTGCAAATTCAGCGCGGCCTGCGCGAAGCCTTTATCGTTGATGGCACAGGCGCGATCCGCGTGCGCGGCGAACGCTCGTATATGTTCGATTTCGAAGAACTTGCTCCGGTCGAAGTCAAAGCGGCGCAAGTGAATGGCATTTACGTGATAGAAGACTGGAAAAACAATGAGTTCCGCGCGCTTGTTCACCTAAAGGGTTATCTTGATCATTATCTCTATGTGAGCCGCGAGGTAGATGGTCAGATTCTGCAACTGCTAGACGAAACTCAGGAAACCGCGCGTTTTTATCAACAACAAGAAAGCGAACGCGGGCGACGTCTGTTCGAGTTTGGCCTCGTCTATATTGGCTTTGCCCTGATCCTCATTCTGGCAGCGGTCTGGCTTGGCCTCTGGTTTGCCGAGCGGCTCTCGCGTCCTGTTGGTCGCCTTGCCGGTGCGGCGCAGCGCGTGGGTGCAGGCAATCTGGACGTTCAGGTCCTTGAAGAAGAGGGCGACGACGAAATCGCGATGTTGGGGCGTTATTTCAACCAGATGACCCGTCAACTCAAAGGGCAGCGCGACACGCTGCTCGAGAACAACCGCCAGATTGACCGGCGTCGGCGCATGTTCGATTCGGTCCTGTCGTCGGTGACATCTGGGGTTGTCGGGCTTGATGCGGAGGGACGCATATCCTTCGTCAACCGCTCGGCAGAACGTTTGCTTGGTTGGCATCAGGACAAGCAGGACGTGCCCCTCGCACTTGCGGTGCCGGAGTTCGGCCCGCTGCTGGACAAGCTGCGGTCGGGCAAGATGAGCACGTCGCAGAACGAGGTCAAAGTGAGCCGTGACGGTCAGCTTGAAAACCTTTTGGTGCGCATGTCACGGCGCCTGCGCGATGATGGCTCGCTTGAGGGCTATGTCGTTGCATTCGATGATGTGACCGATCTGGTCACGGCGCAGCGTATGGCCGCTTGGGGTGATGTGGCGCGGCGCATCGCACATGAGATCAAAAACCCTTTGACGCCGATCCAGCTCTCGGCTGAACGTATCCAGCGGAAATTTCTTCCTCTTGTCGGGGATGAAGGGGAAAAACTTGAGCAAATGACTGGTGTGATCATCCGCCAGACGGGGGATTTGCGCCGTATTGTCGATGAATTCAGCAAATTTGCGCGCATGCCCGAACCGCAGCTGCGCAGCTGTGATCTGGTGACTTTGGTGCGCGATGCGGCACTTTTGCAAGAGGCGGGCCAGCCCGAGGTTGCGTTCACTGTGACCTTGCCAAAGGGGGATATCCCCGCGCAACTGGATGAGACGATGATAAGTCAGGCTTTGACCAACCTGATCAAGAATGCGGGCGAGGCAATTGAAAGCTACGTTGAAAAATACGGCAGCGACACCGCGCAGCGTTCCGTCTCGATCACTCTGAGCTACGAGGGCGACAAGGCGATGATCGAGATCGCGGATAGCGGCATCGGTTTGCCCGAGGATCGCGCGCGTTTGTTCGAACCCTACGTAACGACACGCGAAAAAGGCACAGGTCTCGGCCTGCCGATCGTGAAGAAAATTATCGAAGAGCATGGTGGTTCGTTGGTCTTGACCGACTCGCCGCTGAAAAACGGGCAAGGCCTCTTTGGCGCGATGGCAGTGGTGCGTTTACCGCTGCTGTCGCCGACGCAGGCCGAGCTTGATGACATGAAGACTTAAATGGTGGAGAGAATGATGGGCGACATTCTAATTGTGGATGATGAACGCGATATCCGGGAGTTGATTTCGGATATTTTGGAAGATGAGGGGTTCAGCACGCGGCTGGCCGGCACGTCGGATGCCTGTATGGCAGAGGTCAGCGCCGAGCAGCCTGCGCTGATGATCCTTGATATCTGGCTCAAAGACAGCTCGATGGACGGGATCGATATTCTGAAGGTGATCAAGAAAGATTACCCTGATGTGCCGGTGGTGATCATTTCGGGGCATGGTAACATCGAGATTGCTGTCGCCGCGATCAAACAGGGCGCGTATGATTTCATCGAAAAGCCCTTTAATATTGATCAGCTCATGGTTGTGGTGCGCCGCGCGATGGAAACATCAAGACTGCGCCGCGAGAACCAGACGCTGAAACGGCGCGATGCGCCGAGCACCGAAATGATCGGGGAAAGCGCAGCCTTTCGCACGTTGATCAGCCAGCTTGACAAGGTGACGAAATCCAACGGACGGGTTTTGCTGCGTGGTCCCGCTGGATCGGGCAAGGAAGTGGCGGCGCGCTATATCCATGCCCACTCGAACCGCGCGGATGCACCGTTCGTGACAGTGAACTGCGCCGGGGTCGAACCCGATCGCATGGAAGAAATGCTGTTCGGACGCGAGGGCAAGGAGCAGGGCGTGCAGCCCGGCTTGCTTGAGCAAGCGAGCGGCGGTGTGATCTATTTTGACGAGGTGGCCGATATGCCGCTGGGTACGCAAAGCAAGATCCTGCGCGTGCTGGTGGATCAACAATTCCTGCGCGTGGGTGGATCGGACAAGGTGCGCGTTGATTTGCGGGTGATCTCGTCCACGAGCCGCGATCTGGAGGCGGAGATCGAAGCGGACCGGTTCCGCGAAGAGCTGTATCATCGCCTCAACGTGGTGCCGATTCCGGTGCCATCTCTGGAGGAGCGCCGCGAAGATATCCCGCTTCTTGGTGCGCATTTTATCGAAGAGTGCAATAAATCCCAAGGGCTTGCGCTGCGCGCGTTTTCCGATGAAGCGGCAGCGTTGATGCAGACGATGATCTGGCCGGGCAATGTGCGGCAGTTGAAGAACCTCGTCGAGCGGGTGTTGATCCTGGGCGACGGCACCGGTCCGATCGAAGCGAAGGAGTTGCCAAGCGAACCTGTGGGCAATGACGAAGAGGGGCGCGTTGTGCTTTCTGGCTCGCTGGCGACGCTGCCACTGCGCGAAGCGCGAGAGGCCTTTGAGCGCGAGTATCTGCTGACGCAGATCAACCGTTTTGGCGGGAATATTTCGCGCACGGCGAATTTCGTTGGAATGGAGCGCTCGGCTTTGCACCGCAAGTTGAAATCGCTTGGCGTGGTGACGACCAACAAAGCCGGCGCGCGTATCGCGCAGGTCGAGGAAGAGGCGGCGCAGGCAAGCTAGCGCTCGTTGGTTTGAAGAAAATGTGCGCCTGAAGGCGCGCATGACAAGCGGCCCCGGCGGGGCCGCGGGTTTGAGTTTAAAGGGCAAGATGAAGGGGTTTAAGGCTTTGTGCTGTGCCATTGACCCGGCTTGCCTGCTCTGTCATTCAAGCCGGGATGAGTTCAGCAGAGGCCGGACATGAAGGTCATTATTTGCGGTGCGGGTCAGGTCGGCTGGCAGATCGCACGACATCTTTCAGGCGAGCGCAATGACGTTACGGTCGTGGATAACAATCCCGAACTGGTGCGGCGCGCGACGGATTCTCTGGACGTGCAGGGCATCGCCGGTTTTGCCAGTTATCCCGATATTCTGGACCGCGCGGGTGCGCGCGATGCCGATATGATCATCGCGGCGACGCATTCGGATGAGGTCAACATGGTTACGTGCCAGGTGGCCCATTCGGTTTTCGCCATTCCGCGCAAGATTGCGCGTTTGCGCAGTCAATCCTATCTGGACGCGATCTATTCTGATTTGTACCGGCGCGATCACATGCCGATCGATGTGGTAATTTCCCCCGAGAAGGAAGTGGCGGACGCGGCTTTGCAGCGCCTTTCGGCACCATCGGCGTTCGACACGGAAACCTTCATGAACGGCAAGGCGCAGCTTTTGGGCCTGTCGATCGAAGAAAATTGCCCGGTGGTCAACACGCCGCTGCGCCAGTTAAGCGATCTGTTTTCCACGTTGCGCTCGATCGTCGTCGGCGTGCGGCGCGATGGTACGCTGTTCGCGCCCGAAGCGGGTGATCAGCTTTTGGTCGGGGATGACTGCTACGTGTTTTGCCACGTGGAAGATGTCAGCCGCACAATGGAGATTTTTGGCAAGACCCATAAATTGCAAGAGCGCGTGGTCTTGATTGGCGGCGGCAATGTTGGCCTCGCGGTAGCGCAGGCGCTGGAAAAGCGCACGACGCGGGTGCGCGCCAAGATTATCGAGAAAAGTCGCGCGATCGCCGAGCGCGCAGCCGACGCACTGGAGCGCACGATTGTGTTGCATGGCGACGGGCTTGACGGCGCACTGCTTGCGGAGGCCAATATCAGCCGCGCCGATGCGGTGCTGGCCGTGACCGATGACGACAAGACCAACATGCTGGCAGCGGTGCGCGCCAAGGCGGCGGGCTGTCCGATGGCGGTGGCCTTGATTAATGATCCTACGCTGGTGCCGCTTATGGGGCCGCTGGGCATTGATGCCTATATCAACCCGCGCTCCACCACGGTGAGTTCGATCCTGCGCCATATTCGCCATGGGCGCGTGCGCTCGGTCTATTCCATCGGCGATGCGGAGGCGGAGATGATCGAGGCGGAGGTCTTGTCGACCTCGCCGCTCTCGGGCCAATTGATCCGCGATATCGATTTCCCCGAGGGGGTGTTGCTGGGCGCGGTGCTCAAGGACGGTAAACTACACAGACCCAGCGGCAAGCTGCGCATTGACGAGGGCGATGTGGTTGCCATTTTCTCGATGAGCGCGGATGTGCCCGAGGTGGAGCGTTTGTTGCAAGTCTCCATCGATTTCTTCTAGGGGGCGGGCATGCTCGCGCGTATCCTCGATCTGCCGGTCTTTCTGATCTTCGTCATTCTTGCGTGCAGCGCCATGTTCATTCCCGCCATCCATGCGCTGACCCAAGAAGAGTTCCACGTGGCGCGCAGCTTCTTTTATTCGAGCCTTCTGGGGCTGATCCTATGCGCGTTGATCGGCATCGCCATGTCGGGGCGCGCAACGCATAACACGGCGCTCGAGCATCTTCTGGCGCTGCTCGCGGTATTCGTGATCCTGCCCGTCGTGCTTGCGGTGCCCTTCTATGAGGCGCTGCGCACCACCAGTTTCGTGAATGCCTATTTCGAGATGGTGTCTTCGCTGACCACAACGGGCGCAACGATGTTTCCCAACCCCTCGCGCCTGCCATCGAGCCTGCATTTGTGGCGCGGTATCGTTGGCTGGTCGGGGGGGTTGCTGATGTGGATCGCCGCTGCTGCAATTCTTGCGCCGCTCAATCTGGGTGGTTTCGAGGTGACCACCAGCGCAGAGCCAGGGCAGGGTGGATTGCGCCGCGTCGATATGCGCGCGGCCTCGCCGGGGCAGCGCCTTATTCGCACCACCAAACGCCTTTTTCCCATTTATGCGGGACTGACGCTGACGCTTTGGCTCTGCCTTATTATTGCTGGCAATACGCCGCTGAACGGCTTGATGCACGCGATGGCAACCCTGTCCACCAGCGGAATTTCGGCCATTGGCGGCATCGAGGAAAGTACCGTGGGTGTGCCCGGCGAAGTTCTGGTATTCCTGTTTTTGCTGTTTGCCCTGTCGCGCCTGACGTTTTCCACCGACACGATCACAGGGCGCACGCGCGGGCTGCATGAGGATGCGGAATTTCGCATCGGTTTGATGTTGGTGGTTGGCGTGCCGATGCTGTTGTTCATGCGTCACTGGCTTGCATCCTTCGAGGTGAACGAGGAAGAGAACCTGCGCCAGGCGCTCAAGGCGCTTTGGGGCGGGATGTTCACGGTGCTGTCGTTTCTGACCACCACTGGCTTTGTGAGCTCCGAGTGGGAGGCGGCGCAGGGCTGGTCGGGCTTGGCAACGCCGGGAATGATCCTGATGGGGCTGGCCTTGATGGGCGGCGGCGTGGCGACGACCGCAGGGGGCGTGAAATTGCTGCGCGTGTTCACGCTTTATCTGAATGGACTGCGAGAGATGCAAAAGCTGATCCATCCCTCTTCGGTCAGTGGCAAGGGTGCGCACAATCGCCGTGTGCGCCGTCAGGGCGCTTATACTGCTTGGATATTCTTCATGCTGTTCGCGCTCTCGCTTGCGCTTGTGACCCTCGCGCTTACCGGTTTCGGAGCGAGCTTTTCGCAGGCCCTTGTGATGTCGGTGGCAGCGCTGTCCACGACCGGCCCATTGCTTGATGTGGCGGGGGCCGAGCCGATCTTGCTGACGGATTTGAGCGCGGCGGCCAAACTTTGCTTTGCAGCCGCGACTATCCTTGGGCGCCTTGAAACACTGGCGATCATCGCACTTTTGACGCCCGAGCTTTGGCGTAAATAACCCGCTGCCCGAGATACTTGGAGCGATTCCAAAAAAGCGCTGGAAACTCGGGGCGCAAGCCTACATACTTTTAAGGATGACGACCCGCCCTGATCGCAGGGCATTCGCTGCGCCCAAAAAGAATAACACGCAAGAATAAAGGCATGCCCCAATGGCCACTGATAGACAGAACCTGCAAGACGCGTTTCTGAACCATGTTCGCAAGACCAAAGTTCCGGTCACAGTATTCCTGATCAACGGTGTGAAATTGCAAGGTGTGATCACCTGGTTCGACAATTTCTGTGTGCTTTTGCGCCGCGACGGGCAGGCGCAGCTGGTCTATAAACATGCGATTTCGACCATCATGCCAAGCCAGCCGATCAGCCTATATGAGGGCGAAGACGCCAATTGATGGATCATGATCCAGCGGTGACCCACACGTGGGTTTTGCATCCGGACATCAAATCGAACAATGATCGCCGCTTGCCCGAGCCGGCTTTGGCAGAGGCTGTTGCCCTTGCCGAAGCGCTGCCGGGGCTTGAGGTAAAGGGTGAGACCATTGTGCGCTTGCCCAAGGCCCATTCGGGCATGTTGTTCGGCAAGGGTAAAATTCAGGAATTGCATGATCTGTTTGATCAGCACGAGATCGATCTGGTGCTGATAGATGGGCCTGTGACGCCAGTGCAGCAGCGCAATCTGGAGAAAGCCTGGGGCGTGAAGCTGCTTGATCGCACGGGACTTATCCTCGAGATTTTCTCGGATCGTGCGCGCACCAGCGAGGGTGTGTTGCAGGTTGAAATGGCGGCGCTGAGTTATCAGCGCACGCGGCTGGTGCGGGCTTGGACGCATTTGGAACGTCAGCGCGGTGGCCTTGGTTTTGTCGGGGGACCGGGCGAAACGCAGATCGAATCGGATCGCCGCGCGATTGATGATCAATTGGTGCGTTTGCGTCGCAAACTGTCCAAAGTGGTGAAAACCCGCGCGTTGCACCGTGATGCGCGCGCCAAGGTGCCGTTTCCGATCGTGGCGCTGGTGGGCTACACCAACGCGGGCAAATCGACGCTGTTCAACCGGCTGACCGGTGCGGATGTCTTTGCCAAGGATATGCTTTTTGCCACGCTGGATCCGACGATGCGTGCGGTGGAATTACCGGATGGTCCGCAAGTTATCCTGTCAGACACGGTTGGCTTCATTTCCGATTTGCCGACCGAACTGGTCGCCTCGTTTCGTGCGACGCTTGAAGAGGTTCTGGCCGCAGATTTGATCGTGCATGTGCGCGACATCTCGCATGAGGGCAGTGAAGAGCAGGCGGCGGATGTGCGCACGATTCTGACGTCGCTTGGCGTCGGGGAAGGCGCGAAGCAGCTCGAGGTCTGGAACAAGATTGATTTGCTGGAACCGGATGCGCAGGACGCTGTTCTGGCGCGCGCGGCGCGCAATGATGATGTGCTTGCGCTGTCATCGGTGACGGGCGCGGGCATCCCCGAGTTTATCGCTGCCGTCGAGGCGGCGCTGGAGGGGGAGATCATCGAAGAGACGTTGGTGCTGCCCTATTCTGACGGTAAAAAGCGCGCCTGGTTGTTCGAGCGCTCGCTTGTCGAGGCAGAGCGCCAAGGCGAGCAGGGTTTCGAGCTTGATCTACGCTGGAAGGCCAAGCACCGTGCGCAGTTTTACGCGCTTTAAGCGGTTGAAGTTTTTCAACTAAAAGATTTGGAAATTCCTTTAGAAGGAATTTGGCCTCCGGCGGCGATATTTATAGAAAGAGGATGCTAGGGCTCGTTTTGCACGGGCACGAGTGTGGTGACGCCAACGGCAGCCGCGCGTGCGAGGCCTTCATCGAGCGACATGGGAATATATTCACCGCGCCGCCATAGCGTGCCTAGATCATCGTAGTGGCGTGAGAACAGATGTCCTGATTGCCCCGTAGAGATGATGAAGAGCGAGCTGTCCGGATCGGTGAAGTCATAAACTCCGCGATAGCCAGCGCCGTGCACGTTCAAGAAACCGTCCATGCCGCCGCCGCCTTTGGTACGTCCCCGCATTAGCGTGTTGTCACCGCCCGATGTTGATTGGCGAATGTTGACGAAATAGCGCAGCAGCGGCACTTCGCCGAGCACCGCGTGATCATGGGTGGCCTGATGCGCATCGCCCCAGCGCAGGGAGGTCAGATCGCTACTGTAGTTTTCCTCGAGCCACAGGATCGCCGTGTCCAGCGATTGACGCGCGATTTCGGTGCAGGTTTCCACAGGCGAGGATTGCAGGATATCGCACCACTGCGCAGCGCCGCCGATATCGCGGTAGACGCGCTCGATGAACAGCGGCTCTACATGTTTGAATTCGCCAGCTAGCGGGCCAAGTTCGTCCTGGATCAGGCGATCTTGCAACGCGCGCAGCCAAGCGGAATAGATCAGTGGCTCTGGCAGATGTTCGTTCATCTCGCCGTTCCAATTTGCCAGCAGATCCAGCGCGATCTGGCGTTTGCGCGCGGGTGTTCCGGCCTGCGCCGCGTCGCCCGTGAACCACAGATCGGCCCCGATCAACGGCAAGAGCGTGCGCGCGGTGATGCTGACCGTATCGAGCTGTGCTTCAACAAAGCTGTCGCGCGTGTGCACCTGGCGATTCTGCATCAATCGGCGCCAGCGCTCGATACGCTGGCTGTCGCCCCACTCGTAGCTGACGTGCACGGGGAAGGGACGCTCGACCAGTTTATTGTTGGTATTGCCCAGAATGCCACCCTCGGGATCAAGGAACGCAGGGTTGGTTGCAGCGGGCAAAACGCCCTGCCAGCGGTTTGCGGCGATCCAGCCGGGGCTGGGCATGCGCCCTTTGCTTTGGTGATCGACGTCGCGGCGCGGCATGGCACCGATCAGTTGCAACGCGATCTTGTCCTTGTCCACCAGCGTGAGATTTTGCGACGGTGCGATATAGGCCTCGGCGCTGATAAGGGCGCTTTGCACATCGGCGGCCTGCATGATGCCCATCGCCGCGCTCATCGAAGTGTCGCGCGGATCAAGCGCGGTCCAAGCCAGCGCCGCCACATGCCCCTGCGGCGTGATCGCGGCCAGATCGAAGTCTGTGCCTGTCATGACGGGGCCGTTGTCGCTCCAGCGCAGGGTAATGGTGACCGGTTCGGCGTCCTTGATGTTGATAATCGATTTGCGCGTCTGAAACGGTTTGAACCCTTCGGGCGTGCGGTATTCTTCGGGGTTCTCGGGGTTGAGTTGCTCGATATAGAGGTCCTGATCATCGAGGTAGGACGATGTGATGCCCCAGCCAAGGGTCGAGCTGCGCCCGGCCAGAACCACGGGCATGCCGGGGATCGTTCCGCCAATGACGCCGCCCGAAGCCAGCTCGAGCCGCGCGAGATACCAGATCGTCGGGGCGCTGAAGCCAAGGTGTGGATCATTGGCTAAAAGCGTGCCGCCAGCAGCTGAGCGCGAGGGGGCCGCAGCCCATGCGTTCGAGGCACCAGCAAGCCCGCGCAGGGGCACGGGGTGAAGCGGATCGCGCGGTGCGCTGCCCGCAGCGTAGCGCGGCAAGGGCGCTTTGAAGAGCGAGGAGAATTCAGGCAAGGCCGCAAGGCCCGTGCCCGGCATATCGGGCAGAATGTCCGAGAGTCGCGCTGCATCAGGCAAAATGAGCGAGGTGCGCGCGCGCAGCACTTCGTCCTGCAAATGACCGGAGAGTTGCAGCGCCATAAGTTTGATCACCGCGAGGGAATCGGCCGGACGCCATGGCGAGATCGGTGCACCAAAGAGGAACATTTCGGGTGCACCGCGCCCTAGCGCGCTTTGGTTGATTTCGGCGATGCGCATGTTGATGCCTGCCGCATAGGCCTGCAATGCGGCAGAGGTGCGCGCGTCCTGACTGTCCACAGAGGCGCTAGCGAGACGATAAAGATCGAGGCGGCGCAGCAGCGTGTCGATGCCTAGCGTGCGTTTGCCAAAAACTTCGGAGAGGCGCCCCTGCGCGGTGCGGCGCAGCATGGTGATCTGCCACAAGCGGTCCTGCGCATGGGCATAGCCGAGGCCAAAGAACACATCCGCATCGCTCGCGCCAAAAATATGCGGCACGTTGGCATTGTCGCGTACAATTTCCACGGGGGCGGAAATGCCCTGAACTTCAAGCGTCTTGGTATAATCGGGCAAGGAGCGCGCAGCGAGGAAATAGGCCAGAAGCGACGCGACAAGTGCTGCGATGACGGCACCGCCGGCGAGGCGCAAAGCCCAGCGAAAGATCAAAATCATATAGTTGCCTTTCGTTTCCCCAAGGAGTCGGCGCGCGCCAAAGCACTTGTCTTTGGCGCGCAGACTCGACACATGCTTTAGGGCAATTCTAGCGGAGGGAAAAGCAGATGGCGAAATGTGCATTCTTGGGTCTCGGTGTCATGGGGTATCCGATGGCCGCTCATTTGAGGGACGCGGGCCATGAGGTCACGGTTTACAATCGCAGCGCCGAAAAGGCGCGTGCTTGGGTGGCGCAGCATGGCGGCAGTTTTGCGAGCACGCCGCGCGAGGCTTCAATGAGTGCTGATTTTGTGATGGCCTGCGTTGGCAATGATGACGATTTACGCTCGGTTTGTCTTGGGGAAGAGGGTGCGTTTGCAGGCATGAGCGAGGGTGCGATTTTTGTCGATCACACGACAGTGTCTGCGAAAGTGACCGCGCAGCTTTATAAGGCTGCGGATAGTGCGCAAATCAGCTTTGTGGATGCGCCGATTTCCGGTGGGCAGGCGGGCGCAGAGAATGGTGCTTTGTCGATCATGTGCGGCGGCGATGCCGGTGCCTTTGCGCGCGCAGAGCCGGTGATGCAGGCCTATGCCAAGCTGTGCCGCCGCATTGGCGAGAGCGGCGCAGGGCAAATGACCAAAATGTGCAACCAGATTGCAATTGCGGGGTTGGTGCAAGGCCTGTCCGAGGCGCTGCATTTTGCCGAGAAGGCGGGATTGGACGGACGCGCGGTTGTTGAAGTAATTTCGCAAGGCGCAGCCGGATCATGGCAGATGGCGAACCGCTATGAGACGATGATCGACGATGAATTCGAGCATGGTTTTGCAGTGGACTGGATGCGCAAGGATTTGGGGATTTGCCTTGATGCGGGCGACGAGGTGGGCGCGAGCCTGCCGGTGACCGCGTTGGTCGATCAGTTCTATAAAGACGTGCAGAAACTGGGCGGTGGGCGCTGGGATACATCGAGCCTGATCAAGCGTTTGCGTGCGATGGGCTGACTGGGTGGATGGGGGCGCTGCCCCCGCCCATCAAAGATGGCCTCCCCCGAGGTATTTCAGGACCCGAGAAGCGACGTGGACGTTAACCTTAATCTGGAGTTAATGGGTGGCGGTGTTGGAGAAGAGGTGGATCACGATGATGCCGCTCAGGATCAGGCCGAGGCCGAGGATTGCGGGCAGATCGAGTTTTTGCCCGTAGACCATATATCCGATACTTGTGATGAATATGATGCCAAGGCCGGACCAGAGCGCATATGCGATGCCGAGCGGGATCGTGCGCAGGGCAAGCGCGAGAAAGTAAAAGCTGATGGCATAGGCGATGACCACCAATGCCGAGGGCCAGAATTTGGTGAACTGGTTGCTGGCCTGCAGCGCCGCAGTTCCGATGGTTTCGCAGGCAACAGCGATAAGCAGAATGATGTAATGGGACGGCATCTGTTTGATCCTCTACAGCGGCAGGGCCGTGGTTTCCTTGATCTCTTCCATCACGAAGCTGGCCGAGACATCCGCGAGTGAAACAGATGCGGTGAGTTTTTGATAGAGGCGGTCGTAGTCTTTCATATCCGCCACGCGAGCACGGATAAGGTAATCAAGTTCGCCCGACATGCGGTAGACCCCTTGAATTTGCGGTAGTGCCTTAGCGGCGCGAGCGAATTTTTGCGACCAATCTGCATCATGGCGATCGGTGCGCACCTGAATGAATACGCTGAGCGGCAGGCCGATCGCATCCGCGTCAAGCAGCGCGACCTTGCGTTTGATCACCCCCGCAGCACTCAGAAGTTTGATACGCCGCCAGCAGGCGTTGCGCGACAGGCCCACCGTTTCGCCAAGGGTTTCAAGCGAAACGTCACAGTCGCGTTGCATGTGTTGCAGGATGCGGCGGTCAATTTGATCTATTTCCATAAAATTCGGAGTACCATGGGAGAATGTCACAAACAATAGTGCTGCAACGGTATATTTTGGGACATATTTGCGGTGGTTTTGATACATCTTTGCCAAAATCAAAAGGGAGACCCGCCATGTTCCGCCGCATCTTTATCGAGCATCCTAAAAGCGTCGACGAGAGCTATTTCGAGCATATGGCCTTCGCGTTGAAATTCGCAGGCCTCCTTACGCTGGCCGCAGGCGCCGCCTTGATTCATGCGTTCATGCCCGCCGCCTGCGAGAAGACGGCGAGCAAGATCATTGGCAAGCTTTATGCGCGCACGCACAATCGCGGCCAGTAACGCGCCAACGCGCATTCAAAAGGGCGACGCAAAGCTGCGGCGCCCTTGATGCGGTCTTGTCTAGCCGGCCAAGGCCGTGTTCAGGTTCTCTTCGATCTTCTCGAGAAAGCCTATCGTGGTCAGCCAGCCCTGATCGGGGCCAACCAGCAGCGCGAGGTCTTTGGTCATGTGACCCGCCTCGACCGTTTCAACGATCACGCGTTCCAGCGTGTCGGCGAAGTTCAGCAGCGCCGCGTTGTCATCCAGTTTCGCGCGGTGCTTCAGCCCGCCTGTCCACGCATATATTGACGCGATGGAGTTGGTTGAGGTCGACTCCCCGGCTTGATGCTGGCGGTAGTGGCGCGTGACGGTGCCGTGCGCCGCCTCTGCCTCGACGATCTTGCCATCGGGGGTCATCAGCTGCGAGGTCATCATCCCGAGCGAGCCAAAGCCCTGCGCGACCACATCCGATTGCACATCGCCGTCATAGTTTTTGCACGCCCAGACGAAGCCGCCGTTCCATTTGATTGCGCAGGCAACCATATCGTCGATCAGGCGGTGTTCATACCAGATGCCTTTTTCCTTGAAGGCTTCGGCGAATTCCGCCTCATAGACCTCCTGGAAGATTTCAAGGAAGCGACCGTCATATTGCTTGAGGATGGTGTTTTTGGTGGACAGATAGACGGGCCAGCCGATGTTCAGACCATAGTTAAGCGATGCGCGCGCGAAATCGTAGATGGATTTATCCACGTTATACATGGACATGAACACGCCCGCGCTGTCGGCTTTATATACTTCATGCTCGATCTCTGTTCCGTCCTCGCCGACAAATTTCATCGTCAGAGTGCCAGCGCCCGGGAACTTCATGTCCGTGGCTTTATATTGATCACCGAACGCATGACGCCCGACAACAATCGGCTTGGTCCATCCGGGCACAAGGCGCGGCACGTTCTTGCAGATAATTGGCTGGCGGAAAATCACGCCGCCAAGAATGTTGCGGATCGTGCCATTTGGCGATTTCCACATCTGCTTGAGGCCGAATTCCTCGACCCGTGCCTCGTCGGGCGTGATGGTCGCGCATTTGACGGCGACGCCCACTTCGAGCGTCTTTTCAGCGGCGTCGATTGTCACTTGGTCATTGGTGCGATCACGCTCTTCAATGCCGAGGTCATAATAGAGCAGATCAATGTCGAGATATGGCTCGATCAGCTTTTTCTTGATGAAATCCCATATGATGCGGGTCATTTCATCGCCGTCCATTTCAACAATCGGATTTGCGACTTTGATCTTGCTCATTGGTCTGCCTTTCGAATGGGGATTACGGGCTATTTGGCCTCGTCGCGGCGAAGTTTCAACATCAGGGCGGTGCCGATGATGCAAGCAATAAACGTTGCCCCTGCAAGTGGCACGGGGGTTCCGTCGAACAGCAGGCCGACAGGAGCAGCGATAAAGATGGCAAGCACCGTTGAAACACCGCCAATGATTGAGGCGGCCAGCCCTGCGATATGTCCCACAGGCTCCATTGCCAAAGCGTTAAGATTGCCCAGCGTCATGCCCGCCATAAAGAAGATCGAGGTTTGCCAAAGCACGAAGGCTGCAAAATACAGCGCATCGGCGGGCTGGATAAACGCGATCAGCAACATGAGCGCGGAAAACATGATTTGCGCACCAAAGCTGATCAGGATCAGCAGGCGCATGCCAAAGCGCACCACCAGCATCGCGTTCAGAAATGATGCGCTGCCGGAAAACAGCGCCACGATAGCGAACCAGAACGGAAAACTGGCCTCGCGCGCGAAGGTCACGTCATAGATCGGCTGCACGCTGGAAATCATTCCGAACAAAAGCCCGTAGCCAAGCGTTTGGCAGGCGATGGAAATGCGCACGCTACTATGGGTGAACAACTCTTTGGTGGCACTCACGAGCGCGCGAATGTTGAAAGGACGGCGGTTCTCGCGCGCTAGGGTTTCAGGCAGGCGCAGGTGCATCCACGTCAGCGAAAATAGCGAAAACCCCATGAACGCGATGAAAATACCGCGCCAGCCGGCGAGCGCGATAATCCCTGCGCCCATCAGCGGTGCCACGGCGGGCACCAGCGTGAACACCATCATCACAAAGGACATCATCCGTGCCATTTCGCGCCCGGAATGCAAATCGCGAATGATTGCGAGGGTGACGACACGCGGCCCTGCCGCGCCGATGCCTTGCATCACGCGCGCCGCCAGCACCACTTCGAGCGAGGAAGAGCGCCAGGCGACAAAGGCCGAAACGCAGTAAATTATCGCGCCCAGTGTGATAACCGATTTGCGCCCGAAGCTGTCAGAAAGCGGGCCTGTGATGAACGTGCCGATACCCATGCCCAGAACGAAGCTGGTCAGGATAAGCTGCGCACGATTGGGCGCATCCGGGCTAAGCTCTTCGGCGATCTGCGGCAAGGCGGGCAGCATGGCGTCGATGGAAAAGGCAATGGTGGCGAACATCATCGCGCCAAAGGCGATGAATTCGACGGTCCCCATGCGAGAGGGGGCGCTGGCGTTACTCACACTGAACTACTTTCTGCTGGATTGCTGCGCATGCTGCACGCTTGATCACGCGGGGATATCCAGCTGTGCTTTGATATCGGTGATTATGCTGCGCCAGACATCGACAGGCTGTGCGCCCGGAACGGCGTGCTGGCCAGCAACAATGAAGGTGGGCACGGAATTGACGCCCATCTTGCGAAAAGACGCATCCTTTTCGCGGATGCCTTCCAGATCTTCGTCCGTCGCCAAAAGCCGCTGCACGAGGGCGGCGTCCATGCCGCAGGTGTCTGCGATATCGGCCAGAACTTCGCTGTCGCCAATGTCGCGCCCTTCTTTGAAATAGGCGCGAAACAGCGCGGAGACGACCATGGATTGACGCTGCTCGATGCCTGCCCAATGAATGAGGCGGTGGGTGTTGAGTGTATTCGGCGTGCGCTGGATCGCGCCCAGATCCAGCTCCAATCCGACAGAGCGCGCGTGCTCGTCAATCTGGCCGTAGACCTTGACCGCTTGTGCCTTGCCGCCGAATTTGCCCTCGAGATAGGCGCGCCGGTCCATGCCCTCCAGCGGCATGTCAGGGTTCAACTGAAACGGATGCCATTCAATTTCGAAGGGGTGCTCGGGTTCTGCTTCAAGCGCGCGGTCCAGCAAGGTCTTGCCAATATAGCACCACGGGCAAATCGGATCGGAGATTATATCAAGTTTGACCATATTGGGCTTCCAGTTGCTGACGCAAAACGCGGCGCAGCAGCTTGCCATTGGCGCTGGTGGGAAGCGTGTCGCTGTGGTGGTAAATGCGTGGCTGCTTGTAGCGCGCAAGGGCAGAGTTAGCCAGTGCGTCAAACGTGCTTTGTTGCACAGGCGTGCGCGCGGTGTAGCACAGGGCGATGACCTGCACGCCGGGCTTGAGGGTGATTTCCAGCGCGGCGCATTGCTCCAGACCTTGAAGGGTCGAAAACGCGCGCTCCACTTCCAGCGGCGAGACGCGAAAACCGCCTGCGTTCATCATATCATCGTTGCGTCCTTCATAACGGATCGCGCCGCTGGCATCGCGCCGACCCAGATCACCCGTGACGAACCAATCGCCCTGAAACCGCGCGTTCGTGGCATCTGGAGCGTTCAAATAGCCCAGCATCAGCCCGGGATCGGAGCGGTGAATGGCGATCGTGCCTGAATCCGCGCTCTTGCCATGTTCGTCCAGCAGCGCCGTGCGACGCCCTGTTTGCGGGCGGCCAAGTGCGCCCGGATCGACCGGATTACTCGGGCTTGAGGAAATAAAGGTGGAGCATTCTGACATGCCGAAGGCCTCGTAAACGCGCAATCCCGTGGCCGCGTGCCAGTCTTCGTGGAGCGCGGCGGGCATTTTTTCACCTGCACTAAGCGCATGGCGCAGCTGCGGCAGTGCTGGGATATCCGATTGCAACACCTTGCGAAACACCCCCGGCGCAGCGGCGAAAAGTGTGGCATCATGAGCCGCGAGCAAACGCGGCAACGCGCTTGGCGGGGTTGCGTCCTGCGGGATCAGCGCGCTCGCGCCAAGCGTCCATGGGTCCATCAGCCCTGTGCCAAGCGTGAAAGTCCAGTTGAACGCCCCCGCATGAAGCAAGCGGTCGCTTGCGCGCAAATCATACCAATCGCTGTGCATCATCCGGCGCGCCCAGATCGCGCGGTGCGCATGCAGCACGGCGCGCGCGCTGCCTGACGTGCCGGAGGTGAACACGATATAGGCGGGGCGCTCGGGATCACCCATGTGCCAAGGCGCGGCGGGCAGATCATACATTGCCCGTAGCTCGTTTAGCGTGATGCGCTTGGCCTGCGGTGCGTCGGGCGCGGAAATTTTTGCATCTTGCAGCACCGCATCAACGCCGATACTCGCGCTCATTCTGGTAATCTCCGCTTCGCTAAGCGCCGCAGAGGTCGGCACGGCAATCATCCCCGCCGCAATCGCCCCAAGGTAGGCGATGGGGAAATCGGCGGTATTGCCAAGGCGCAAAAGCACGGTGTCCCCAGCCCGTAGCCCCGCCGCTTGCAGGCCTGCCGAGGTGCCGCACACCGCCGCGATAAGGCGCGCATAGCTCCAAGTTTGCGGCGCAATGCCCAGCACTTCAAGCGCCGGATGATCGGGGGTTTTCGCGCCAGCGGCCAGCACATAGGCAGCAAGGTTAAAGGGCGCGGGGCAGGGCGTTTGAATAGTGTGTGACATAGCGCTTCGGTAGCGCAGCCTTGCGCCTGATTGCAAGCTCCGCGCACGCGCAGTATAGGGGCGAGCATGAGCAATGATCCCAAGAACCTGATCCGCATTGCGCGCGAAAGCGGTGAGCATGCAGCGCCCGAACCGCTAGATCTGGGCAGCCGCGTGCGTGAATTGCGCAAAGCGCAGGGCTGGACGCTGGAGCGTGCGGCAAATCAGGCGGGCCTCGCACGCTCGACCCTGTCCAAGATCGAAAACGGTCAGATGTCGCCCACCTATGATGCGTTGAAAAAGCTGGCCGAAGGCTTGCAGATCACCGTGCCGCAGCTTTTCACGCCGCCGCAGCAAGGCCAGATCAACGGGCGTATGGCCGTGACCAAATCGGGCGAGGGCACGGCGCAGGCGACAGTGACTTACGAGCATGAATTGCTCGGCGAAACGCTTAGCCGCAAAAAGATGATGCCCTACCGTGCCCGTGTGCGTGCGCGCAGCTTTGAGGAATTTGATGGCTGGGTGCGCCATGACGGCGAAGAATTCTTATATGTGCTGACGGGCGTTGTGCGCCTTATCACCGAATTCTACGAACCCGTCGAAATGCGCCGCGGCGATAGCGCCTATTACGACGCCTCCATGGGCCATAACGTGATTTCGATCAGCGAAGAGGATGCGAATATCCTTTGGGTTACATCGCTTGCGGACTAGCCGTCTGCTTGCGCCGTGAACAGTATTGCCCCGAAAATATCGAAAAGCGCCGCGGCGGCCATGCCAAACATGCCGGATCGCATAATGCGTGCGTGCGCTACCCTGCCTCCAGCAAGGCCGTGTCATGGGCGCGAAGATCGGCTGTATCTCGCGCCAGTCCCTGCACGTGCATCCAGTCTTCGATTTCCTCGCGCGCTTCGCGTTCGGTCAAATCATGACTGCGCGCCAGCACGCGGGTCATTTCGACGGGTTCGTGTTTCGCCGTCGTCAACGCGTCTGCATCGGCATCGGGAAACCGCTGTATCAGCGCGCGCATATGCGCGTTCCAGTTGCTCGCCAAATCATTCCAGGTCATTCGGTGCTCCAAGTGCATGCGTTGCCATCGCCCATTGATATCTTGTAAAATCCACCAGCTTCAAAATGTGGCCAGTGCTCGTTTGTGACACTCTGTCAGACGAATCTTACAATTGCGTTACTTGTCCATGGTTTTCCGCTGCACCTGCTTAATTGTCCTGCCACCACCAGACCCCTGGCAAGAAGCCAAGCCAGTCGCCGTAGATCGGCAAGGTCTCGGGGAAACGCAGCTGTTTGGCGTGTGCGACATTGCTATAGGGCCATTGATAGAGCGGTATGAAATAGCGCCCCGAAATCAGGATGCGGTCCAGTGCACGGCTTGCGGCGATGAAATCCTCCTGCGACGTCGCGCCAAGGATCGCGTCTACCATCGCCTCTGCCGCAGGCACGTCCATGCCCATCCAGTTGCGCCGACCCGGCGTGTCTACGCCCTCGCGGCCCCAATAAAGCATCTGTTCATTGCCGGGGCTAAGCGACAGGCCGATGCGATAATAGGTCATGTCGAAATCATATGTTGCCGTGCGCTCGGTATATTGCGCGTCATCGGTCGCTGAAATCTGCACGGCAATGCCAAGTCGTTCGAGCGCTTGGCCATAGATATCCATGATCGCCTGATTTTCCTGATTGCCCTGACGCAGCAGCACCTCGAAGGAAAGCTGCTTGCCGCCCGGTCCGATCATCTTGCCATCCTGCACACTATAGCCTGCATCTTGCAGCAACTTCATCGCCGCGCGGATGTTTTTGCGATTGCGCGCCGAGCCGTCGGCGACGGGTAATGTATAGCCGTTCATCGCGCCGGGGAGCAGATCGGGTGCGTAGGGCGCAAGCAGTTCAGCGACCTTGCCTGTTGCCGCACCCTCTTGCAGGCCCAGCACGGAGTTGGAGAAATACGAGCTGATCCGCGGCTGACGCCCGCCTGTCAGCGTGTCATTGATAAACTCGAAGTTGAACGCATGGATCATCGCATCGCGCACACGCCAGTCATCAAAGGGCGCGCGCCGCGTGTTCATCACGAATCCCGTCATGCCCGTTGGGCGTTGATGCGGGATGGCTGATTTGATCACATCGCCGCGCTCTGCGGCGGGGAAATTATACTGGGTCTCCCATTTTTCGGCATTGTTTTCGCGCATCATGTTCAGCTCGCCGGCTTTGAACGCCTCGAACAGAACCGCGCTGTCGCCATAAAACTCCATGCGGATTTCATCGAGGTTCATGGTTCCGCGCCGGAACGGCACGTTCTTGCCCCAATACTCGGGATTGCGGCGCAGCGTGAGCGAGCGGCCGGGGTCCACATCACTGATCACATAGGGCGAGGAGGAGATCGGGATTTCATCGAGCGTGGAATTGGCAAAATCCTTGCCCTGCCACTGCGCTTTTTTCAGGATCGGGCGCAGGCCCGCGATCAGGGCAAGTTCGCGGTTGGCCTCGTTGAAGGTGATGCGCACGCTGCGCGGGCCTGTGGCCTCTATCGTTTCAATCTTTGCCCAAAGCCCACGATAGCGCGGATGACCGACGGTGCCGAGGGTTTCATAGGACCAGATCACATCCTCGACCGTCACAGGGCTGCCATCGGAAAAGCTGGCCTCCTTGCGCAGAGTGAATTCGACCCATGTCCGATTCGGGTCCGTCTCCACCGATTCGGCCAAAAGTCCGTAAAGCGTGAAGGGCTCGCCGTAAGATCGGCCCATTAAACTTTCATAGGCAAGGCTGCGAAGCTGCCAGGGAACGGAGCCTTTGCGAATGTGCGGGTTGAGCGAATCGAAGCTGCCCACTTCGCCAAAACTTATCCGTCCGCCTTTGGGGGCGTCGGGGTTGGCGTAGGGCAAGGACACAAAATCGTGTGGCAGGGCGGGCGCGCCATACATAGCTATGCCATGGCTTGGCTGTGATGCAAGCTGGACGGGCATTACACAAACCGCAAATATTAAGGCTAAGGGGCGCAATCTGCGCGCGAAAAACAGTGATCTCATTTGGTAAACAATCCCTTAAATGCCTAGCCTGTGGATAAAAACCGTAACGGTGCTTTCACCACTTATCAAACTTTTCCCTTGGAGTACGGCGCGTTAACGCTTATAACTAACTCACTGCTCGATAGGTTTCTTGCCTGTATGAAACCTGCCTCAATAACTTAACCCCAGCTTCGTGCTGGGGTTTTTTTTGTCTTATCGACAGGTGCGATGGCGTTGTTCCCAAAATATGAAGGTGGCGTTGAAACAGCCGTTTGCCCCTTATTTTGCGGGCGCAGCATGTTATGTTACTGGCCAATACCGTCTTGAAACCAGAAGAGAAAGAGGTGGGCTATGTCACTGAATGGAAAAACCGCGGTCATCACAGGATCAAATTCGGGAATCGGTCTGGGAATCGCACGCGAGATGGCCAAGGCGGGTGCCAATGTCGTGCTGAATTCCTTCACGGACCGCGAAGAAGACCACGCCATTGCCGCAGCAATCGCCAAAGAGCATGGCGTCGAGGCGCGCTATATTCAGTCGGACATGTCCAAGGGCGATCAATGCCGCGCGCTGATCGCGGCGGCAGGAGTTTGCGATATCCTGATCAACAACGCTGGCATTCAATATGTTGCGCCGATCGATGAGTTTCCGGTGGATAAATGGGATGCGATCATCGCGATCAACATGTCCTCGGCCTTTCACACGACGGCTGCTGCACTGCCACTGATGCGCGCGGCAGGCTGGGGCCGGGTGATCAACATCGCCTCTGCGCACGGGCTGACAGCATCGCCGTTCAAATCGGCCTATATCGCTGCAAAACACGGCGTGGTCGGCATGACGAAATCTGTCGCGCTTGAAACCGCTGAGGAACCAATCACGGCCAATGCGATTTGTCCGGGCTATGTTTTGACGCCGCTTGTGGAAGCGCAGATTCCCGCGACGATGAAGGAATACGGCATGTCGCGCGAGGATGTGATCAAGAATGTCATGCTCAAGCGTCAGCCCTCCAAGGAATTCGCAACGGTGGAGCAGTTGGGTGGTACAGCGGTGTTCCTGGCCTCGGATGCCGCGGCGCAGATTACGGGCACGACGATTTCCGTCGATGGCGGCTGGACCGCGCTTTAATCGGGGCAAAAATTCTTAGCCAAGAATTTTGCCGCCTAGAAATAGCAAACGCCGGTCCAATAGGGCCGGCGTTTGGAATTTGAGTTTAATTGGCAAGATGAAGCGGATGCGTCATTTCTCCGGGATCAGGCCTCGCGGGCTGAAGCGCAGCACCAGAAGCAGCACGAGGCCCATGGTCAGCAAGCGCATATGCGCTGCGCTTTCCAGCAGGTGTTCCTTGAGCGCATTGCCATCGGCCATGCCTGCGGTGATCCAGCTCATGAGCCAGTGGCCAAGGGGTTCGACCTGAATCCACAGGAACCAGATCAGGAAGCCGCCGAGTACAGCGCCAAAGTTATTGCCAGAGCCGCCCACTATCACCATCACCCAGACAAGGAATGTGAAGCGCAGGGGTTGGTAGGTGCCGGGGATGAGTTGGCCATCGAGGGTGGTCATCATAGCGCCGGCAAGGCCGCAAATGGCGCTGCCGAGGATGAAGACCTGCAAGTGGCGCGCGGTGACGTCCTTGCCCATGGCTTCGGCCGCGACTTCATTATCACGGATCGCCCGCAGCATGCGCCCCCAAGGGCTTTTAAGCGCGAGCTGCGCCATGACCAGCAGAACGACCAGCACTGCGGCGAAGAGCACGGAGTAATTGGCCTTCACAAAAAGCGTAGAGGCTTCGACCGCGTCGATGCCAAGCCAGGATGCGCGCTCCACAAAGGCGGGGGAGTTTTGCAGATCGACCTCATAGGGCACGGGGCGTTCAAGCCCGGCTACATTCTTGACCCCGCGTGTCAGCCAGTCCTCGTTCTTGAGGATCGCAATGGTGATTTCTGCAATGCCCAGCGTCGCGATCGCGAGATAGTCCGAGCGCAGTCCCAGCGCCGTCTTGCCAATCACCCAAGCCGCGCCTGCCGCAAGCAGACCGCCCACAGGCCAGGACAGCATGATCGGCAGGCCAAGCCCGCCAAGAAAGCCCGTGGCCGCAGGGTTGACGCTTTCAATCGCCAGTACAGAGGGATCAAAGAGCGCGCGAAACAGCAAGAACCCGCCAAGCAGCACAGTGAGCATCGCCAGCGTGCGCGCGCGCGAATGCGCTTTGCGCTTCATGATCATCGTCGCCAACACGATCGTCGCAGCGCCCGTCAAAAGCGCGACAATCACGCCAAAACCACCCGCGCGCCAAGCCTCGCCCACAGGCGCGTGCGAGACGAGAACCGCAGCAAGGCCGCCCAAAGCCACGAAGCCCATGACACCCACGTTGAACAGGCCCGCAAAGCCCCATTGCAAATTCACGCCCAGCGCCATGATCGCGGAGATCAGGCACATGTTGACCAGCCCAAGCGCCGTGTTCCAGCTCTCGCTCATCCCCGTATAGAGCAAAAGCAGGCCCATGACGGCGAACAATCCGATGTTTTTCAAAGGTAGGGTCATACCGCTTTCCCCGCAAACAGACCTGTTGGTTTGAACAGCAGCACGATCAGCAAGATCACGAAGGAGACCGCGAATTTGTAATCAGTGCTCAAAAGCTGCACGAGACTGTCCGGTTCAAGGTTTTCCGGCACCAGATAGGTCAGCACTTTTTTCCACGCATAGGTGATGGTGATCTCCGAAAACGCAATGACGAAGCCACCGGTGATCGCGCCGATGGGGCTGCCAAGGCCGCCCACGATCGCAGAGGCGAAAATCGGCAAAAGCAGTTGGAAATAAGTGAAGGCCTTGAAGCTCTTGTCGAGGCCATAAAGAACGCCTGCCGTCGTCGCCAGCGCTGCCACGATCAGCCAGGTGTACATCACCACGCGCTCCGGATTGATGCCTGACAGCAGCGCCAGATCTTCATTGTCAGAATAGGCGCGCATGGATTTTCCAGTGCGCGTGCGATTGAGAAACCAGAACAGCAGCGCCACGACGATCACGGCGGTGATCACGGTGATGCCTTGGGATGTCTTGATCGCCAAACCTTCGCGCAGGCCGGACCATGCCTTGAATTCGCGTGCGTTGACGATAAAGCGCTCACCATCGGCAAAACGCTGCTCGCCCGGGCCTATCGCGAAACGCACCAAGCCGTTCATGATGAACATAACGCCCATGGAGACAATAACGAGGATCACGGGTTTTGCCTTTTGTTGGCGGTAAAAGCGATAAACGAAGCGATCGGTGAACAGCACCAGCGCCATGCAGCCAAGGATTCCGAAGGGCAGGGCGAGCAGGGCCGTAGGAAGGGGGCCAAGACTGATGCCCATGGACTGCATCCACCAGGTCACGAAGATGGTAAACATAGCACCCGCTGCCATGGTGTCGCCATGGGCAAAGTTGGAGAAGCGCAGGATACCGTAAATCAAGGTGACACCCAGTGCTCCTAGTGCCAGTTGCGAGCCGTAGGCGATCGCGGGGACCAGCACGAAATTGGAAAGCGCGACGACCGCGTTGAGAAAATCAATCATGAATGTGCCTCGCAAGTGCCGGAATATCGTGCTGAAAAATCTGGGCTATGAAGCGTGTAGTGCGCGCGACCGTCCCGATAGAGGCTAAACAGCCCGACCACAGTGTCTTGAACGCTTGAAACAAACGCCATCTGCGCTGGGTCATCCAAGACGGCAACTTCGCTCATGGGCCGCTCTCCGGCGATGTCAGAGAGAAGGAACTGATTGCCCAGTTTACCAAGCCCAAGCCTATATGTCTTTTCTGTGCAGGCTTCGGCGTCAAGGCATTTTGACGTCATAACGCATTCCCAGCTTTGTGCCACAAGCGTATCGGCGAATGTGCAAAATGCCAAACTGGCTGTCATCGCGTGCATCCTCATCCCCCCAGAAAACTCTTGCGCACTTCGGGGTTGGCCAACAGCGCCTTGCCTGTGTCGGTAAACGCATTGCGACCCTGCACCAGAACATAACCCTTGTCTGCAATCTCAAGGGCTTGGCGGGCGTTCTGCTCGACCATCAGGATCGAAATTCCTGTGCGCGCCACCTCGATGATGCGATCAAACAACTCGTCCATCACGATAGGCGAGACACCCGCCGTCGGCTCGTCAAGCATCAAGACCTGCGGCTGGGTCATCAACGCGCGCCCTACGGCGACCTGCTGACGTTGCCCACCGGACAATTCACCCGCGGCCTGCAAACGCTTTTCCTTGAGGACCGGGAATAACTCATAGACCTGCGCCATGGTCTGCGCAAAATCATCGTGCCGGATAAAGGCTCCCATCTCCAGGTTCTCTTCTACCGTCAGCGATGTGAAGATATTCGAGGTCTGCGGCACAAAACCCATACCCTTGCCAACCCGCGCCTGCGGCGTGAGCTTGGTGATGTCCTCACCGTTCAAACGCACTGCGCCCCCGCGCAGATTGAGCATGCCGAAGACCGCCTTCATTGCCGTGGATTTGCCAGCGCCGTTCGGTCCGACGATCACAGCGATCTCACCCTTTTCGACCGCCAAAGTGCAGTCATGTAAAATATCCGCGCCGCTGCCGTAGCCGCCGGTCATGTTCTCACCAATCAGAAACGGCTCAGCCACGGCTCCATTCCTTCTCTGGTCCCAAAATACCTCGGGGGAGCGCCCGTGGCGCGGGGGCAGAGCCCCCCAAACCGTTAGCCAACATCAAGCGCTCTCCTTATTCTTGAGACCCGTGCCAAGATAAGCCTCGATCACCTGTTCATTGGCTTTGATCTGCTCGATCGTGCCGGTGGCCAATTCCTTGCCCTCGGCCATGACGATCACCGGATCACACAGCCGTCCAATGAATTCCATGTCATGCTCGATCATGCAAAACGTGTACCCGCGCTCTTGGTTAAGCCGTAAAATCGCATCGCCAATGGTGTTAAGCAGCGTGCGGTTCACGCCCGCGCCCACTTCGTCCAGAAACACGATGCGCGCATCGACCATCATGGTGCGGCCCAGCTCGAGCAGCTTCTTTTGACCGCCCGACAGGTTGCCCGCTTTCTCGTCCGAGAGATGCTCAACAGTTAAAAACTCCAGCACTTCGTCGGCTTTCGCCGCCAATGCGCGCTCTTCCTCGGCAATCCGTTTGCGCCCGAACCATGTGTTCCATAGCGTTTCCCCCGATTGCGCAGCCGGCACCATCATCAGGTTCTCGCGGCAACTCATCGATGAAAACTCGTGGGCGATCTGGAATGTGCGCAAGAGGCCCTTGTGGAACAACTCATGCGGCGGCAGGCCGGTGATCTCTTCACCCGCCATAAACACGCGTCCAGATGTGGGCGGCAGAACACCCGCGATCACGTTGAACAGCGTGGTCTTTCCGGCACCATTCGGGCCTACAAGGCCGGTGATCGACCCCTCTGCAATCTCAAGCGATGCACCATCGACAGCATGAAAGCCGCCAAAGTGCTTGTGCAGGTTTTCAACCCTGATCAAGACGTACCCCCCGTTCCCAAAGCGTCTTTGCGCGCTTCATATCTGTGCCCGCAGCCTCGTGCATGTCGCTCGCCGGCGCTGCTTCAAGGTGCAAGTTAACGCTGGACCCTATGCGCGAGGGGCGCATTTGAAAAGCCCTGACGCAGCAGCCGCTAGAAGATTTTGTGCAGATTTGTTGCGCCCTTCTTATCGTGGCTGCAATCTGGACAAATGAAAATGCGATCATATTTGAACTGTTAAGACGTAAATCCTCTCGGGAGTCCCGCCAATGCCCCTCACGCGCCGCGCCTTCACTTTGTCCGCCACATCCCTCGCCTTGCTCGCGCCGTCCCTTGCGGGTGCTCAAGCTGGCTCCAAGATTACGATGATGGCCAACGGCTTTGACGAACCCTGGGCCTTGGGCTTCACCCCGGATGGCATATTGGTGACAGAACGCGAGGGGCGTTTGATCTACCTCTCGGGCGGTGCGCGCCGCGCCGTCTTGGGCCTACCGGTGATTGCGGCGAACGGGCAGGGCGGCCTGCTCGATCTGTTGATCCCGCGCGATTTTGCCCGCAGCAAGACGCTCTTCATGACCTACGCCAAACCGCAAGGACGCGGTGAAGGCACAGCCGTGATGCGCGCGGTGTTCGATCCTGCCAGCGCCAGCCTCAGCGCGCTCGAGACGATTTTCGAAATCAGCAAAGGGTCCAGCGGCGGCTTTCACTTTGGCTCGCGCATCGTGGAAGCGCGCGATGGCACGCTCTTCGTCTCCGTCGGGGATCGCGGTAATGACGCCTCGGCCCAAAACCTAAGCATGCACAACGGCAGCATTCTGCGCATCACCAAGGACGGCGCTGCGCCCGCTGACAACCCGTTCACCAACACGGCAAACGCGCGCAATGAAATCTGGTCCTACGGGCATCGCAACCCCCAAGGCATGACGCTTGATCTGGACGGCCGCCTCTGGGCCCACGAGCACGGTGCGCGCGGGGGCGATGAAGTGAACCGCATCACCAAAGGCGCGAATTACGGCTGGCCGGTGATTTCCTACGGCACGCAATACTCGGGGCGCAAGATCGGAGAGGGCACTGCAAAAGACGGCTTGGAGCAACCAGTGCACTACTGGGACCCCTCCATCGCGCCCTCGGGCTACATGATTTATTCGGGCAAGCTCTGGCCTCAATGGCGCGGACATCATTTTGTTGGCAGCCTCAAGTTCGACTATATTGCGCGGCTCTCGGGCAGCCCCTTGAGCGAAGTCGCCCAGATCAAATCCGTTGAAACAGAGCGCATCCGCGATATCCGCGAGGCGCCGGATGGCTCTATCTGGTTTCTCTCCGTCGGCAATGGCGCGCTTTACAAGATAACGCCCGATTAGGCGTATGCTTCATCTTGCCAAGTAAACTCTCGCCGCAGGCGAAATAAATTTCTCCAAAAGGAATTTTCAAAACTTTTTCGTAAAAGTTTTCGCCTCTAAATCGACAAACGAGCCGCTTGTGATCCGCGTTCGCGGTAGGGGGTGGTATCATAGTGCGCGCGATAGCATTTGGAGAAATGCGAGGGCGAAGCAAAGCCGCAGGCCAGCGCCACGTTGATTACGCTCATATCCGTCTGCATCAGCAGGTTTCGCGCCTTTTGCAGCCGTAGCTCCATATAATAGCGCTTGGGCGAGCGGTTGAGGTAGCGGCGGAACAGACGCTCGAGCTGGCGCGTGGACATGCTGACGTCCTTGGCCAGAACCGACGGGCTGATCGGCTCTTCGATATTGCTCTCCATCATTTGGATGACTGCACTCAGCTTGGGGTGACGCACGCCGATGCGCGTGGGCACGGACAAGCGCTGCGTGTCCTGATCGGTGCGAATAGAGGAATAGATCAACTGATCTGCGACCGCATTCGCGAGGTCCTCGCCATGATCATCCGCGATCAGCTTGAGCATCAGATCAATCGAAGACGTTCCGCCCGCAGTGGTCAAGCGATTGCCATCCACCACAAAGACAGATTTCGTCAACTCGACCTCGTCGAATTCTTCCAGAAAACTATCCTGATTTTCCCAATGGATCGTTGCGCGTTTGCCATCGAGCATGCCCGCCTTGGCCAGCGTGTACGAGGCAGTGCATAGCCCCCCGACCACAAGCCCGCGGCGTGCTTCACGGCGCAGCCAGTTTAGCAGTTTCTTGGTCGTGGCATATTGGATATTGATCCCGCCGCACAGCATTACGGTGTCATCGCGGGTAAGCTCGCTCAACTCGCCATCCAGCTTGAATTCCGTGCCGCCGGAACACACGGCGCTCACACCGCCCTCGCCAATCAAGCGCCAGCTATAAAGATCTTTTCCAGAAAGACGGTTCGCAATGCGCAAACTTTCCAGCGCCGCCGAAAAGGACAGCAGCGTGAAATCATGCAAAAGCACGAACACGAAACGACGGGGTTTGTCGGTTTCGGTCTCTACTTCTACCTTTACGTCATCTGGCATCATAGACGATTATTCCTTACATGCGCAGGCTGCGCGCTTAATTTCGGCCTAAATATAATGGGGGGTTCAGCGCCTATTCAGGTTCTCCACCTTGATCGCATCGGCGCACCAAGGTCAAGAGACGCTGGCGCTTTAGCGTCTGGTCATACAGCAAAGGGACGGATATAAACCCGCTTCCAAGCTAACCCTTCGCAGGAGACAACAGATGAGCGATTGGCAGAAATCGGACTGGCGCACCAAGCCACGGGTCCAAATGCCCGAGTATACCGACGCGGCGGCACTGTCCGCAGTCGAGGGGCAGCTTTCTGCTTATCCACCGCTGGTTTTTGCAGGCGAAGCACGCAAGTTGAAAAAGCAACTGGGCGCAGCTGCGCGCGGCGAGGCGTTTTTGCTTCAAGGCGGGGACTGCGCCGAGAGCTTTGAGCAATTCAGCGCAGATGGCATTCGCGACACGTTTAAAGTGATGTTGCAAATGGCGATGGTGCTGACGTTCGGGGCCAAAGTGCCCGTGGTCAAAGTTGGCCGTATGGCTGGCCAGTTCGCCAAGCCGCGCTCGGCCAATACCGAAACCATCAACGGTCTGGAGCTGCCAAGCTACCGCGGTGATATCATCAACGAGCTGGCCTTTACCCCAGAGGCGCGACTCCCCGATCCCAAGAAAATGCTGCAAGCCTACACTCAGGCCGCCGCCACGCTGAACCTGCTGCGCGCCTTTTCGACGGGCGGCTATGCGGATGTGCATCAAGTGCATTCCTGGACGCTCGGATTTACCGAGGGCGAGAAGGCGGCGAAATACCGCGAGCTTGCCAACCGCATCAGCGACGCGCTCGATTTCATGAAGGCCGCAGGCCTTGATAGCGAGCATGAGCCGTCCTTGCAGACCGTCGATTTCTACACATCACACGAATCCCTGCTGCTTGAGTATGAAGAGGCACTGTGCCGTCTGGACAGCACCTCCGGTAAATGGCTCGCGGGCTCCGGTCACATGATCTGGATCGGCGATCGCACGCGCCAGCCTGACGGCGCCCATGTGGAATTCGCCTGTGGCGTTCTCAATCCCATCGGCCTGAAATGTGGTCCCACGACCACGGCGGATGATCTCAAAGTGTTGATGGCCAAGCTTAATCCCGAAAACGAGGCAGGCCGCCTGACCCTGATCGCGCGTTTCGGCGCGGGCAATGTGGGCGAGCATTTGCCGCGTTTGATCAAAGCGGTAAACGAGGAAGGTGCAAACGTCCTTTGGACCTGCGATCCGATGCACGGCAATACGATCAAATCCTCTACGGGCTATAAAACCCGCCCCTTCGAGAGCGTACTGCGCGAAGTGCGCGAGTTCTTTGGCGTGCACGGCGCAGAGGGCACGATCCCGGGCGGCGTGCATTTCGAGATGACGGGTCAAGACGTGACCGAATGTACGGGCGGCGTGCGGGCGGTCAGCGACGAGGATCTCTCGGATCGCTATCACACGGCCTGCGATCCGCGCCTGAACGCCAGTCAATCGCTGGAACTTGCGTTCTTGGTGGCGGAAGAGCTGTCTGCGCGCCGCGAAAGCGTGGCTGTCAAAGCGGGCTGATCGCAATCAGTCGCAGCTATTTAGATACGAAAAACGCCCCACTTTGGTGGGGCTTTTTTCTGCGACTATGGCTGTAACTTCAATCGTTCGACACAACGAGGCGCAAACCGCCGCGGCTTATCAGTGATTTTTCCTGCGGCTGTTCTTGTGCAGACGTATCCGCGCGCCTTGACGAGCGAAAGGTCATGGGGGCTTCGGCAAACGCGTAGCCCGGCGTTGACGGCGCGGCTTCGCGCGGTGTGAAGGGATTATGCGCAGGGCGCGCTTGCGGGGCGTTGCCGCTTAGCTTAGAGCGGCGCAGCGACGTCACCTCGAAACGGCGCGGTGCCTTGCCAAGGCCGCCCGCGATATCAAGGCAGCCAACGAGGCGCGAAATGTTGCCCTCGCCGTCGCTCATCGGCAGCAGCAAAAGGCGCGCGCGGATCGGTTTGCGCCCGAAACTGCGCCGTGCGCTAAGTTCTAAAATTACCATCGCAGGGCTGGCAAAAAGATCTCGGGTCGCTTCGCCAAGCGCATCGCGCGAAGCCGGATCAAAAAAGGCAGTGATCGGCATGCCGCGCACATCCATACCAAGCGCGTCGTTCATCACCGAGCCTGCGACGCGAATACGTGCGACCGAGGGCGCAACCTTTTCTGCGACGAATGTGCAGGCTAGCGTCTGCTCGATCCCGCGCGGATCGAATTCGCTGCGCGCAGGCATTTGACGGGTCCCGCGCAGCGCTTCCCAATAGGCCTGTAGATCACGGCAAGCGGGAAAATTGAGCGGCGCATCGTCTGCGCCCTCGTTGCGGCCAAGGGTGATAACATTGCTGAACGCAGAGCGGATTGGAAGAAGGGGGGTGTCAGTTGTCATGCGCTTGCGACCTTTACTTTGAAACCGGATAAGCCTTGGCACCGACACGCCGCGATGGAGGAGATGCTTGCTCGATTTGATTAAACTTATGGGAACGAAGGTTACTGAAGCCTTAATAGCGCAAGTTCCTCGAAAAATTGAGGCAATTGTGCCAGATTGGTTAATCCTGCGCTGGCCAGTGCGCAGCGGATAACTTGCACGGCTAAACTTGCACTGGTCGCCGCATTTGGCTTAGGTGCGCACAGCAATCAAAAAGAGGCACCGACATGCTCACTTCCATGACAGGGTTCGCCGCGCGCACAGGGCGCGCTGATGGGTTTTCATGGAGTTGGGAGCTACGCTCGGTCAATGGCAAAGGCTTTGATCTGCGCTTTCGTATGCCGGACTGGCTTGGCGCCTTGGAGGCGGATTTGCGCAAGCAGATCGGCGCAGGCGCCGCACGCGGCTCGATCAGCCTGAACCTGCGCATCGCGCGCGAGGCGGGTGAAAACGCGGTTGAGATCAATCCCGATGCCCTGAACCGCGTGCTGGAGGCGATTGCCCAGATCGAGGAGCGCGCAGGCGCAACGGGCGTGAACTTGACCCCCGCAAGCGCCAGCGATGTCATGAATTTTCGCGGCGTCATGGATGCACCGCAAAACCGCGAGGCCAGCGATGAGCTGCTGAACGCGCTGCGCGCCGATATCGCGCCGCTGCTCGAGAGCTTTAACGCAATGCGCCACGCGGAAGGGGCATCGCTCGAGGCGGTGCTCTCCCGCCAACTCGGCGAGATAGAAACGCTCACTCTCAAGGCGCAGGGCTTGCTCTCTGAGCGCGCCGATGAAATGCGCACCAGCTTTGAAGAGGCCATCGCCCGCGTCATGGGCGCGCGCGCCGATATGGACGAGGCCCGCATCGCGCAAGAAATAGCGGTGCTTGCGGTCAAATCCGACATCACCGAAGAGATTGACCGCCTGCACGCCCATATAAAGGGCGCGCGCGATCTGATGGCCAGCGGCGATCCAGTGGGCCGCAAGTTCGATTTTCTGTGTCAGGAATTCAACCGAGAGGCCAACACGCTCTGCTCCAAAGCGCAAAACGCGGCGCTGACAGAGATTGGCCTCGCGCTTAAGGTGCTGATCGATCAAATGCGCGAACAAGTGCAGAATGTGGAGTAACTCATGAGCGATAGACGCGGCCTTTTGATCATTCTTTCTTCGCCCTCGGGCGCGGGTAAATCCACGCTAGCCGGGCGTTTGCGCGCTTGGGACGATAGTGTGCGCTTTTCCGTCTCCGCCACCACACGCGCGCCCCGCGAGGGCGAAGTAGATGGGCAGGATTACCATTTTATCAGCGAGCCGGAGTTCAAGAACGCTGTGGCCGACGGCGGTATGCTCGAGCACGCTCATGTCTTTGGTAATTTCTACGGCTCACCCAAAGGCCCCGTACAGGCCGCGATCGAGGCGGGGCAGGACGTGCTCTTTGATATCGACTGGCAGGGCGCGCAACAAATTCGCAACTCTGCGCTGGGGCAGAATACACTGTCGATCTTCCTGCTTCCGCCCTCGATCACCGAGCTGCACCGCCGCCTTGTCAGCCGCGCCAAGGACAGCGAAGAAATCATCGAGCGGCGCATGTCCAAAAGCTGGGACGAGATTTCGCATTGGGACGGCTATGATTTCGTGCTGGTCAATGATGATCTGGATCGCACGGAAGAACAGCTAAAGACCATTATCACCGCCACGCGCCTGCGCCGCAGCCAGCAGCCCGATCTGAACGAACATGTGCGCGCCCTGCAAAGCCAATTCGAGGATATATCATGACCCTTTATGCCCTTGGCGATAAACGCCCCGACGTTGATGATGACACATGGATTGCGCCTGATGCCAACGTGATCGGCCAAGTGGTGATGGAGGCGGGCGCCTCTGTCTGGTTCGGCGCGACCATCCGTGCAGATCACGAGGTGATCCACATCGGCGCAGGCACCAACGTGCAGGAAAGCACGGTCATGCACATCGATCGCGGTTATCCCTTGACCATCGGTGCGGGCTGCACGATTGGCCATAAGGTCATGCTGCATGGCTGCACAATCGGCGAGAATTCCCTGATCGGTATGGGCGCAACGGTTCTGAACGGGGCCACGATCGGCAAGAATTGCCTTATCGGCGCGGGGGCGCTGATTACCGAGAATAAGGTGATCCCCGATGGTTCTCTCGTTATGGGCGCACCAGGCAAGGTTGTGCGTCAGCTAGATGAGCAAGGGATTGCCGCGCTCAAGGCTTCAGCAGAGCACTACATGGAAAACATGCGCCATTTTCGCGACAATTTGAAAGCACTTTAAGATGAAGAAAGCCAAAGACACATTGATCCGCCCTGTCGGGTATCCCCAAAGCCTGAGCACGCCCATCGTAACGCCGCTGAGCACCGCCGTTGCCTTTGCCTCAAACACGCCCGACGAGCTGGATGCGCAATACGAGGGGCGCGAGCAGGGGTTCACCTATGCGCGCGAGGGCCATCCCAACGCCTCGGTTCTGGCGCAGCGCATTGATGCGCTTGAGGGGGTCTCTGGCGGCATCGTGACCTCATCGGGCATGTCGGCCGTCTTTGCGGCGCTGGCGGCTTTGCTCGATGCGGGGGGGCATGTGATCGGCGGCGATCAGCTTTATGGCCGTTCCTTGCGCTTGATGAAAGAAGACCTGCCGCGCCTCGGGATTGAAACCTCACTGGCCGATCCGACCGATGCACGCGCCTTTGCCAAGGCGATTCAGCCGAACACCAAAGCAGTGCTGGTGGAGGTAGTTTCCAACCCCACGCTGCGGGTTGCGGATATGGAGGGGATTGCCGCGCTTTGCGCCGAGAAGGGTATCCTTTTGATGGTCGACAACACCTTCACCACGCCGCGCGCGTACCGTCCGTTCGATCACGGTGCGGATGTGGTGATCCATTCGGTCACCAAGCTGCTGGCGGGGCATTCGGACGTGACGCTGGGCTATGTGGCTGCCAAGGACGCGGCTTTGCAAAAGAAGCTCTATGATTTTGCTGTCACCACGGGCCTCACCGCAAGCCCGTTTGATTGCTGGCTGGCCGAACGCGGCCTTGCCACCTTCGATCTGCGCTTCGAGCGCGCGCAATCCAATGCGGTCGCGCTGGCGGATCATCTGGCCGGGCTGCCCGGCGTCAAACGTGTGCTCTATCCGATGCGCCGCGATCATCCCGATCATGCCCGCGCGAATGCGCTGCTGGGCGGTCGGGGCTGCAATATGGTGAGTTTCGAGGTGGAGGGCGGACGCGCCGCCGCCAACGCCTTGGCGCGCGCCGCTGAGGGCATCGCCTTTGCGCCGACGCTGGGCGATGTGGGCACGACGCTGAGCCATGCCGCCAGTTCTTCGCACCGCGCTTTGACGCCATCTGCGCGCGAAGCCCTCGGAATGAGCGAGGGGTTCTTTCGCGTCTCCGTCGGACTGGAGGATAGCGCGGCCTTGAACTCTGTCTTTACAAATGCGGTGCAGGCCGCAGCGAAGGCTTAGGAAAATGTCCAGCGCGCAGATCGAAGCCCTGATCGGCGCGCTGCCAATGCCAGCCCTTTTTATAGACAGAGGCGAGCACATTATTGCCTCGAATATATCTGCAAAAAACATTCTAGGTGAGGGGCTTACGGGGCGTAATTATATCACAGCATTAAGGCAGCCAGCCGTGTTGAGCGCGATCGAGCGTTGTATGCAAAGCGAAATGGACACGCGCGCACGCTACCTTGGCAGTGACGGGCCCAAGGACACCAGTTTCGAGCTGCGCTGCGCCTATGTCACGGCCCAAGGCCTGACCGGCGCGCTGGTCACTTTCACCGATGTGACCGATCTGGAGCAGACCAACCAGATGCGCCGTGATTTCGTCGCCAACGTCAGCCATGAGCTGCGCACACCTTTGACCTCCGTGATCGGCTTTATCGAAACGCTGCAAGGGCCAGCCAAGGACGACGCGGCGGCGCAGACGCGTTTCCTAGGGATCATGGCACGCGAAACGGCGCGCATGAACCGTTTGGTGGATGAACTTCTCTCGCTCTCGCGCGTGGAAAGCGACGCGCGCAAACGCCCGACGCAGCAAGTGGACCTTGCTGCGCTGCTTGGCTCGGTGGTGCATACGTTGGGCGCTCTGGCCGAAGATTCGCAGGGTGCGTTGACGCTTGCGATCCTGCCGGATGCAGAGGATCTATCGCTAGCTGCGGATGCGGACCAGTTGCGGCAGGTGTTTACCAATCTGATTGAGAACGCCGTAAAATATGGCGGCGCCGGGGTGAAGGTTGCCGTGACGCTGCACGGCCCGCGCTTTGAGCCGCGTTTGCGCAGGCAGAGCGCGCGCATTTCGGTGCGTGACACGGGCGTAGGATTCGATCCGGTGCATATCCCGCGCCTGACCGAGCGATTCTATCGCATCGACAGTCACAGAAGCCGCGAAATGGGCGGTGCGGGACTTGGCCTTGCCATCGTGAAGCACATTTTAAACCGTCATCGCGGACGTTTGGAGGTGCATAGCGCGCTTGGGCAAGGCTCTGAATTTATTGTTGTTTTGCCGCTAAGTAATGACTGAGGGATGAAATATCATAGCGATCCAGACATCTGTCATAAAACTTTTACAAACCTGTCACAAAATCTCGGTTCAAACGGCTTAGCCAATAGGCATCGAAAGCAAACAGGAGACAGTGATGTCCTTCTTCAAGAACAGCGTATCCCTAACCGTATCCGCGCTGGCGCTCAGCGCCGCAGCCAGTTCCGCCTCTGCGCGCGATCAGGTGCAGATCGCAGGCTCCTCTACGGTTCTGCCCTAGGCCTCCATTGTGGCCGAAGCGTTTGGCGAGAACTTTGATTATCCAACGCCTGTGGTTGAATCCGGTGGCTCTTCTGCGGGTCTCAAGCGGTTCTGCGAGGGCGTGGGCGAGAACACGATCGACATCGCCAATGCCTCGCGCTAGATCAAGCCAAGCGAAATTGAAGTTTGCGTTGCCAATGGCGTAACGGAGATTATCGAAGTGCGTATCGGCTATGACGGCATCGTCTTCGCTTCCGAAAAGGCGGGCAATGAATTCGGCTTTACACCGTCTGATTGGTACGGCGCGCTAGCCGAGCAGGTCATGGTAGACGGCGCATTGGCCGCCAACCCTAACAAGACGTGGGCAGATGTGAACGCCGCACTTCCTGTGCAGAATTTGCAAGCCTTCATCCCCGGCACAAAGCACGGCACGCGTGAAGTTTTCGAAGACAAAGTACTGATCGCAGGCTGCGAGCAGACTGGCGCATTCGAAGCGTTCATGGCGGCCAACGGCGGTGACAAAAAGGCGGCAGAGAAATCCTGCATCACCCTGCGCAGCGACGGGGTTTCGGTTGATATCGATGGCGATTACACCGAGACTTTGGCCCGCATCCAGAGCAACAAAGACGGTATCGGCGTGTTCGGCCTCGCGTTTTACGAGAACAACACCGACAAGCTGCGCGTGGCGACGATGGGCGGTGTGGTGCCAAGCGTAGAGAGCATTTCCAGCGGTGAATACCCCGTGTCGCGCCCTTTGTTTATCTATGTTAAACAAGCGCATATCGGTGTAATCCCCGGCCTTAAGGACTTTGCGGAATTCTTCGTTCTGGACGAGATCGCAGGTGAGGACGGCCCGCTGGCGGAATACGGGCTTGTGGCCGATCCTGAACTGGCAGCGACGCAGGAAGTGATTGCGAACGAGGCGGTTCTCGATCTGAACATGTAAACACCTAACGGGGTGCGGCGCAGGCTTATCACAGCCTGCGCCGCTCTTCGCTTTTCTGGAGGTCTTATGCCCGCATTCTGGCTCACTGTGATCGTTCTGGCCCTTGCCGCGCTCGCAGCATACTTGGGACGCGCCCGCGCGCTTGGCGCTGCGGGGGGGGATGTGCGCAAGCTACATTCCCTGCCGAAGTATTATGGCAGTTTCGCTGCGCTTAGCACGGCTTTGCCAGCAATTGGCGTCCTTGCCGTATGGCTGATCGCGCAGCCCATGTTGATTGAGCGCAGCGTCGCTGCGATGCTTCCGGTGGACAGCGCAAGCGAGGGGGCGGACGCCTCGCTGATGATGAGCGATGTGCGCCGTGTGTCCGAAGGATTGAGCCTTGCAGTGGCCGCGGGAAGCCTCAGCGAAGCGCAGGCCGGGTCGGCACTGACGGGGCTGCGCGAGACTTTGAACGACGTCGGTATCGCGCTTGGCGGCGATATCGTGCCAGAGGTTTTGCAAGCGGCGCAACGCTACCGCGCGGCAGATATGCGCGCAGATTTCTGGCGTATGCTGGCGGTTCTGATGCTTGCGGGGGCTGGTCTGGCCTTTGCGCTGAGCAAGATCGACCCCGAGTTTCGTGCACGCAATGGGGTCGAGCGCGTGGTGCTGGCGCTGCTGATGACCGCAGCCTCGCTGGCGATTTTGACGACGCTGGGCATCGTTCTGTCGATGATCTTCGAGACGCGCAATTTCTTTGGGCTGCACAGCTGGAAGGACTTCTTTTTTGGCGTGAAATGGGCTCCGAATTTTCGCGGTGACAGTGATCTGTCGATCCTGCCGCTACTTTGGGGGACAATCTACATCTCCATCATCGCGCTGCTTGTGTCGGTGCCCATCGGCTTGTTCGCTGCGATTTTTCTCAGTGAATATGCGGGTCCGAAGACGCGCGGCGTGGCCAAGCCGCTGCTTGAAATTCTTGCTGGTATTCCGACCATCGTCTATGGCCTGTTTGCGTTGCTGACGGTAGGACCTCTGCTTTTGCGCACGTTTGGCGGCGGCGGCTATCTTGGCGTCGATTGGATGAGCGGCGCGACGGCGGTTTTGACGGCGCGTGATGGGCATCATGCTGATCCCTTTCGTATCCTCCCTGTCTGATGATATTATCAACGCGGTGCCGCAGAGCATGCGCGACGGCTCGCTCGGGCTGGGTGCGACGAAATCCGAGACGATCCGACAGGTGGTCATTCCCGCCGCATTGCCCGGCATTGTCGGCGCGATCTTGCTGGCCGCAAGCCGCGCTATCGGCGAGACGATGATCGTAGTTTTAGGGGCAGGGGCGATTGCCAAGTTTTCCGCCAATCCGCTTGAGGCGATGACCACAATCACCACCCGTATCGTAAGCCAGCTTACCGGAGACGGCGATTTCGCCAGCCCCGAGACGCTGGTCGCGTTTGCCCTCGGCCTCACGCTTTTTGTGTTGACCCTTGGCCTTAACATTATCGCGCTTTACATCGTGCGCACATATCGGGAGCAATACGAATGAGCGATCCTGTGACATCCTCGTTATTGTCCGTCGATGCGCGCACGCGCAAACGCAACGCGGCAGAAAAGCGGTTCCGTTTTTACGGGCTAAGCGCGATTGGCGCAGGGCTGGCGATGCTGGTGCTTTTGCTGGTGACAATCTTTGGCAACGGTCTTGGCGCGTTCCAGCAGACCTTTATCACGCTCAATGTGCCGCTTCTGGAGGGCAAGCTGGACAAGTCCGGTGAGCGCGATCTGGAGAAGATCAAGAAGGTGTCCACCTTCGGGTACGCGCCCCTGATGGTACAGGCGATGGAGGATGCGCTGGCCGCAAATGGCATCGAGACAGAGTTGAAGGGCAAAAAGCAGGCGGCGCTTTTGTCGAAAAGTGCAGCCGCTGATTTACGCGATTTCGTTATCAATGATCCGAGCATGATCGGCAAAACGGTCGCGTTCACTTTTCTCGCCAATTCGCGCGTCGATGGTTATCTGAAGGAACGCGTGACGCGGGAAAGCATTGCGGACGACAAGAGCATTGATGCGGAGCAGCTTGATCTGGTTGATGCACTGGTGGTGGCAGGCGTCATTGAAAAGCGCTTTAACCTTGCGTTTATCACTGGTGCAGATGCCTCTGATGCGCGCCCCGAGGCCGCTGGCATGGGCGTGGCGATGATGGGCAGTTTCTTCATGATGCTGGTGGTTTTGGCGCTGGCATTACCGATTGGCGTGGCTGCGTCGATCTACCTTGAGGAATTCGCTCCAAAGAACTGGATCACCGATATCATCGAGGTGAATATCTCGAACCTGGCGGCAGTCCCCTCGATCGTGTTTGGTATCCTTGGGCTTGCAGTGTTTATCAATTACATGCACTTGCCGCAATCTGCGCCGCTGGTGGGTGGGTTTGTTCTGACGCTGATGACACTGCCGACGATTATCATCTCGACGCGCGCGTCCTTGAAAGCGGTGCCGCCCAGCATCCGCGATGCCGCGCTCGGGGTTGGCGCGTCCAAGATGCAGAGCGTGTTTCACCATGTTCTCCCGCTTGCCGCGCCAGGCATTCTGACAGGGACGATTATTGGCCTTGCGCAGGCACTGGGGGAAACCGCGCCGCTTTTGCTCATCGGGATGATCGGATACATTGCTTCCAACGCGCCCGATAGCGTGGCCAGCGGCCTGCTGGATCCCAACTCAGCCATGCCTGCGCAAATTTATGAGTGGGCCAAGCGCGCCGATCCGGCATTTTACGAGCGTGCATGGGGCGGAATTATCATTCTTCTGGCCTTCCTCGTTACGATGAATACGATTGCGGTTCTTCTGCGCCGCCGTTTTGAACGCCGCTGGTAGGGCGCTGATATGAAAGACGTAACCATGAACAAGATCAAGATTTCTGCCAATAATGTGCAGGTCTATTACGGCGACAACCATGCGATCAAAGACGTGGATGTGCAGATCGAGGACAAGACGGTGACGGCCTTTATCGGCCCCTCCGGCTGTGGCAAGTCAACGTTTCTGCGCTGCTTGAACCGGATGAACGACACGATCGACATTTGCCGCGTCACGGGTGATATCGCGATTGACGGCGAGGACATTTATGACCGCCGCGTTGATCCGGTGCAACTGCGCGCCAAAGTGGGGATGGTGTTCCAGAAACCCAACCCGTTCCCGAAATCGATCTATGACAATGTCGCTTACGGCCCGCGTATTCACGGGCTGTCTCGCTCCAAGGCGGAGCTTGACGAGATCGTTGAAAAATCCCTGCGCCGCGCCGCGATTTGGAATGAGGTAAAGGACCGCCTTAGCGCGCCCGGCACCGGCCTGTCGGGTGGCCAACAACAGCGACTTTGCATCGCGCGCGCCATCGCGACCGCGCCCGAGGTTTTGCTGATGGACGAGCCATGCTCTGCGCTTGACCCGATTGCGACGGCGCAGGTCGAGGAACTTATCGACGAGCTGCGTCAGAGCTTTGCAGTGGTGATCGTGACCCATTCGATGCAGCAGGCCGCGCGTGTGTCGCAGAATACCGCCTTCTTCCACCTTGGCAGCCTCGTGGAATATGGCGACACCGATACGATTTTCACGAGCCCCAGCGATCCACGCACGGAAAGCTATATCACTGGACGGATTGGATAACCTCATGAGCCCCAAACATATTTCATCCGCCTTCGATCGTGATCTCGAGGCGATCCAAGCCCAGATCATGAAGATGGGCGGCATGGTCGAGCGCGCTATTCTGGACGCGGCTAAATCGCTGGAAACGCGCGACGTGGAACTGGCCGAACAGGTGCGCGCCGGAGATAAGGCGATCGATGCGCTGGAAGAGCAGATCAACGAGCAAGCCGCGCGTGTGATCGCGCTGCGCGCGCCAACGGCGATTGATCTGCGTCTGATCCTGTCGGTCATCAAAATCAGCGCTGCGCTTGAACGGATCGGCGATTACGCCAAGAACATGGCCAAGCGCACGTCGGTTCTGGCTGGCATGACGGAGGTCGCAGGCTCGCAATCGGCGCTGCGCCGCATGGCGCGCCAAGTGCAAAGCATGCTCAAGGACGCGCTGGATGCCTATGTGCAGCGCGATCCGGAGCTGGCGATGAACGTGATCCAGCAGGACGCGGATGTGGATCAGATGTATAATGCGCTGTTTCGCGAGTATCTGACCTTCATGATGGAAGATCCGCGCAATATCACGCCCTGCATGCACCTGCATTTCATCGCCAAGAACACCGAGCGCATGGGTGATCTGGTCACGAATATTGCCGAGCAGGTGGTCTATCTGGTGACCGGATCGGTGCCCGAGGAAAACCGCCCGAAAGGTGATTTCTACACGGCTGATGCGGCAAAGGTTTAACCGATGAGCGCGCCGCGGCCTTGCGTGCTTTTGATTGAGGATGAACCCGCGCAGCGCGAGGTGCTATGCTATAATCTTGAGGCCGAGGGCTACCGCGTGGTGCAGGCCCAAAGCGGTGATGAAGGGCTGTTGTTGCTGGACGAGGAAATGCCCGATCTGATCGTGCTCGATTGGATGTTGCCGGGCGTGTCGGGCATCGAAGTATGCCGCCAGATCAAGATGCGGCTCGAAACGCGCGCCACTCCGGTGATCATGCTTTCGGCGCGATCCGAAGAGGTCGACAGGGTGCGCGGCTTTGAGACGGGCGCGGATGATTATGTGGTTAAACCCTATTCGGTGAACGAGTTGATGGCGCGTGTGCGCGCACAGCTCCGGCGCACGCGCGCTGCCGCAACCGGTGCCCGGCTGATGTTCGAGGATATCGTGCTGGACAGCGAAACCCATAAGGTGACGCGCGCGGGTGCGGAGGTGAAACTGGGGCCGACCGAATTTCGCCTACTTAGCAACTTCATGGAAAAACCCGGGCGGGTTTGGTCGCGCGATCAGCTGTTGGACCGTGTCTGGGGGCGCGATGTCTATGTGGATACGCGCACGGTGGACGTGCATGTGGGGCGTCTTCGCAAGGCGCTTACAGGCGCTGGCGGCAGCGATCCCGTGCGCACGGTGCGCGGCGCGGGCTATGCGCTCAGCTAGTTGAGGGGCGGGGGCCAGCCCCCGTGCCCCCGAAGTTTATTCAGGAAGATGAAGCATCAACGGGGAAGGCCGTCTTCGCCCTCTGACTGGGTCGCGATCCAGTCGCGAAACAGGCGCAGCGCGGGGCTGGCTGCGTTGCTGTCCGGCCAGACGAGATAATATGCGCCGAGCGCGCGGGTCGGGCCGCCGCAGGCTGTGACAAGTCGGCCAGCGGCGAGGTCTTGTTCAGCGATGAAATCTGGTAAAAGCGCGACACCAAGGCCGTGAATGGCGGCTTGGGTGATGGTGGAGAATTGATCAAAGCGCGCGCCTGAGGTTTTGGGCGGCGGCGCGCCGTGAGCTGCAAGCCAAGTGTTCCAAGCCTCGGGACGGGTTTGGATATGCAGCAAGGGCAGGGCGGCTAGATCGGCTGGCTGCGTGATGTCTGTTTGTTCTAAAAGGCTTGGCGCGCAAACGGGGATCAGGGTTTCTTCGCGCAAAAGCAGGCTTTGACACGATGGCCAATGGCCGCTTCCGTATTGAATGGCGGCATCGAAGGGTTCGCTTTGAAAGGCCACGGGGGTGAGGCGCGTTGACAGGTTCACAGTCACATCGGGGTGAAGCGCCGCGAACTGCGCCAGGCGCGGCACCAGCCAGCGCATTCCGAAGCTGGGCAGAATGGCAAGGCTAAGTCCGCCAGCGCCGGGCTGCACATGAAGCTGCATCGAGGCGCGCGTGATCAGATCGAGCGCAGCGCGTACTTCGCCCGCATAGCGCGCGCCCGCTTCTGTCATGCGCATGCGGCGCTTTACGCGCAATATCAGCGCAGTGCCGAGTTGTTCCTCCAGAACCTGAAGCTGGCGACTGACCGCGCTTTGCGTCAGCGACAATTCTTCAGCCGCAGCAGTGGCCGTGCCAAGGCGATCGAGCGCTTCGAGCGCGCGCAACGAAGCGAGCGAGGGCAGGTAGCGCCGGGGCAGGGATGTGGCTAGCATATTCTAAAAACTCATCAACTGGGGTGATCATCTTGTTAGCTCCCTTCGCTGCATTGGTCTACAAGGCAATCAACACCGTCATCACTCAGGGAGACAAAAATGTTTGAAACTGCCCCCATCTTGAAACCCAAAGACCAGCCCGATCTAAGCACATTCCAGTGGGACGATCCGTTCCGCCTGGCGGATCAACTGAGCGAAGACGAGCGTATGATCGCCGAAAGCGCGCGCGCCTATGCGCAGGAAAAGCTGCAGCCACGGGTGCTCGAGGCGTTTCAGAACGAGCAGACAGACGTCGAGATTTTTCGCGAAATGGGCGAGATGGGCCTGCTTGGAACGACCATTCCCGAAGAATACGGCGGGCTGGGCGGCGGTTATGTCGGTTACGGCCTTGTCGCGCGCGAGGTGGAGCGTGTGGACAGTGGCTATCGCTCGATGATGTCTGTGCAAAGCTCCTTGGTGATGTATCCGATCTATGCTTATGGATCGGAAGAGCAACGTAAGAAATACCTGCCTAAACTGGCTTCCGGCGAGTGGATCGGCTGTTTCGGTCTGACCGAGCCGGATGCCGGATCAGACCCTGCCGGCATGAAAACCCGTGCAGTAAAAACGGCGACGGGCTATAAGCTCACTGGCTCGAAAATGTGGATTTCCAACAGCCCCATCGCAGATGTTTTCGTGATCTGGGCGAAGTCCGAAGAGCATGGCGGTAAAATCCGTGGCTTTGTGCTTGAGAAAGGCATGAAAGGCTTGTCCGCGCCGAAAATTGGCAACAAGCTGTCCTTGCGCGCTTCGATCACCGGTGAAATCGTGATGGACAACGTCGAAGTGGGCGAGGATGCGCTGTTGCCACATGTGCAGGGTCTCAAGGGGCCGTTTGGCTGCCTTAACCGTGCGCGATATGGCATCAGTTGGGGCGTTCTGGGCGCCGCTGAATTTTGCTGGCACGCCTCGCGTCAATACGGGCTTGATCGCAAGCAGTTCGGCAAGCCGCTGGCGCAAACACAATTGTTCCAGAAAAAGCTGGCGGATATGCAGACGGAGATCGTGCTGGGCCAACAGGCCAGCTTGCAAGTGGGCCGTTTGATGGACAGCGCAAATGCGGCGCCGGAGATGATTTCCATCGTCAAGCGCAACAATTGCGGTAAGGCGCTAGATATCGCACGCATGTCGCGCGACATGCACGGCGGCAACGGCATTTCTGCCGAGTTCCACGTAATCCGCCACATGATGAACCTCGAAACCGTAAACACCTATGAGGGCACGCATGATGTGCACGCGCTTATCCTTGGCCGCGCGCAGACCGGTTTGCAGGCGTTCTTTTAATAGGGCTTGGTGGGCAGATCTTAGGATCTGCCTATTTTTCTTTTTTTACTATTAGTTAGCGAGACTTAGTTAATGTGGTTTGTTAAACGTGTGCGGCGCTGGGGCAGATATTGCCTCATTAGATAACTCATTGTTTTCTAATAGGAGTCGCACTTCAAGGTAGCGCGCACCTTTACGCATGAAAAGCACGCATAATCAGTATTATGTAACTTTTATAACAAGCCGATCCCCTTGATATGCAATGCTTTGCGAAATAGTTCATGAAGTCGCGTCGAACAAGCGCTTTGACTACTGGACACCCTGTGCGCGAATGCGCAAGGTTGGAGCACTAACAAAGGCGCATATCCAATGGCACGCATTCTTATCCTTAACGGTCCCAATCTCAACCTGCTGGGCACGCGTCAGCCGGAGGTTTACGGAGCGACGACGTTGCAAGATATCGAAATCATGTGTACCGCTCACGCGCCCTCGAGCGCGCTAGCGTTCCTTCAATCAAATCATGAAGGCGCGTTGATCGATGCGATCCACGCCGCCAAGGGCGCGCAAGACGGTATCATCCTGAATGCAGGCGCTTATACGCATACTTCTGTGGCGCTGCATGACGCGCTTGCCTCGATCGAGCTGCCCTGCGTTGAGGTGCACCTTAGCAATATCCATGCGCGCGAGAGCTTTCGCCACCATTCCTACATCGCGCCTGTTGCGCTAGGGCAAATTGCGGGCTTTGGCGCGTTGGGCTATCTGCTTGCGCTTGATGCGCTGCATGCGCATTTGCACGCGGCTGTATGAGCGAGCTGCGCAGATTTCTTGAAACCTTGACGGGCGCGCCAACGGCGGAAGTTCTGTGGCGATTGCACTGCGAGAAAATGGCCGAATACGGCTTTGACCGCATCATCTACGGATTTTCCCATTACATGTCCGAAACCTCCATGGGCGATCCTGCGGACTTCGTTTTGCTGACCAATCATGACCCCGCCTATATGCAGCTTTTCATGGGCAACAACCTCTATCGCGATGCGCCTATGGTGCGTTGGGCGCTGCATAATGTTGGAGCCTGTTCCTGGCGTTACCTTTGGGACGAAATGGCGCGCGGAACGTTGACGGAGCGCGAAAAACACATCATCGAGATCAATCAGATGCACGGCGTGACGGCGGGCTATTCGATCAGTTTTAAGGCGATTACATCGCGCTCAAAAGGCGCGATTGCGCTGACTGCGCGCAAAGGTATGAGCCAGGACGAGGTCGATGCGATCTGGGCCGAGCATGGCAGTGATATCGTGGTGATGAACAATGTGGCGCATCTGAAGATCGTCACCCTGCCCCAGCAGACCGAAGGCCGCTCGTTGACCAAGCGCCAGCGCGAGGCGCTTGAATGGGTTGGCGATGGCAAGACCACGCAGGACATTGCGCTGTTGATGGGGCTGACGGCTGCGACGGTTGAAAAGCATCTGCGCCTCGCGCGCGAGGCCTTGAGCGTGGAAACGACGGCGCAGGCAGTTCTAAAGGCTTCGTTCCAGAATCAGATGTTTATCGTCGATGGGCTATGACGCGCCAGCGCACGCGTTCACTTCACACAAATCTACAGAAAATTTGCTTGGCACTGGCCGGATTTTGCCGCCAGACGGCCAGCGTTAATTTCCTTTGTGCTTAGCCGGCGCTCGAAAGTGGGCTAATTTGTTGATGTTTTAGCCGGTTCGAACTTGCAGATTTTGACGCTAATCCTGCGGATCATCGCTAGCGTGAATTTACCGTGAAAACTAGAAAGGTATGGAATCCTTTACTTTTTCTCAACTTCAAAGTGACGCATAGTAAACGGGTTCCGTGAGTGGTGGCTTTAGCCTAGGAACTTTGGAAGTTAACCTTGTGATTTCAAGGCCATGACATCCTTCTACCGGAGCAATCCGGTGCCGGTTCGGGCGGTGTATAGTTCACCGCCTGACCGGTGTGTATCGCGAGCCTGCCTCATCCCCAATGTTCGGGCTGGCGATCTTCTTTGGCGGCGTTCCCCCCTCGGGGTACGTCGCCTTTTTCGTTTTAATCGGCAGAGCGTGCGGAACAGTGACCGGTCAGAACCACTGCTTTGGAGAGAAATTAGATATCAAGTCCTGGACTTTTCGCGTAACCCGTCGAGGCGCACACGATATCTCCACGGCCCTTTCGTTCCCTCAAGGACAAAAAAGGCCGCTGCGCGAACCAAATCACACAGCGGCCTAATCACTGAAGCAATGAAAGCGCCTTAGCCCTTCATTGTTTTCGCAACCTCGGCTGCGAAATCTTCTGTTTTCTTTTCGATGCCTTCGCCGACTTCAAGGCGATGGAAGCCGGTGATTTCAACGCCCGCTTCTTTCGCCGCTTCGCCAACGGTCAGATCTGGATTCACAACAAACGCCTGACCCAAAAGCGTGACTTCGGACATGTATTTCTTCATACGGCCGACGATCATCTTTTCGATCACTTGCTCGGGCTTACCGGACTCGCGGGCGATATCCATCTGCACTTGCTTCTCTTTTTCGACAACGGCCGGGTCCAGATCGGCTTCGGACAAAGACACGGGGTTTGCAGCGGCGATGTGCATCGCAACCTGCTTGCCGAATGCCTCGTTCTCGCCGGACAGGCCGACCAGAACACCAATCTTGCCCATGCCGCCTGTGACGGCGTTGTGCACGTAGGACACGACGGACGTGCTCTCGACAACGGCCATACGGCGCAGGGACATGTTCTCGCCGATTGTCGCGATCTTGGCGTTCAACACGTCAGCGACAGATTTGCCGCCCATGTCTGCAGCGGCCAGCGCTTCAACGTCGGAAACGCCCATTGCAGTCGCAGCGATTCCGCCGACCATCTCTTGAAATTCAGCGTTCTTGCCAACGAAATCCGTCTCGGAATTCACTTCAACCGCAACGCCTTTGCCGCCGGTCACCGCGACAGCAACAAGGCCCTCTGCGGCTGTACGGCCGGATTTTTTGGCAGCTTTCGCAAGGCCCTTGGTGCGCAGCCAATCGATTGCTGCCTCCATGTCGCCTGCTGTTTCTGTAAGCGCCTTCTTGGCGTCCATCATGCCTGCGCCGGATGTGTCGCGCAGTTCTTTAACCATGGCTGCTGTGATTGCCATTTTCATATCTCCTAGAATGGGAAAAACGAGGGCGGGTGTGCCCTGCCCTCGCTCTTAAAGGTCAGGCGTGGCTTAGCTGGCTGCTGGCGCGTCTGCGACAACTTCTTCAACAAGCGCTTCTTCCATCGCACCCAGATCAACACCGGCTGCGCCAAGCTGTGCGGACATGCCGTCCAGCGCTGCGCGTGCTGCGAGGTCTGTGTAGAGCGCGATTGCGCGCGCCGCGTCGTCGTTGCCCGGAATGATGTAGTCAATGCCGTCTGGCGAGCAGTTTGAATCGACGATTGCAACAACGGGAATACCCAGTTTGTTGGCTTCTGCGATGGCCAGTGCCTCTTTTTTCACGTCGATGACGAAGATCAGGTCAGGCACGCCGCCCATTTCGCGGATGCCGCCGAGGGACGCCTGAAGTTTACCTTGATCGCGCTCCATGCCGAGGCGCTCTTTCTTTGTCAGACCTTCAAAGCCAGTCTCGAACTTCTCGTCGATGGACTTGAGGCGATTGATCGACTGGGAAACTGTTTTCCAGTTGGTCAATGTGCCGCCGAGCCAACGGTGGTTCATGTAATACTGTGCGCACTGCTCTGCGGCCTGCGCGACGGGCTGTGCCGCCTGGCGCTTGGTCCCAACGAACAAGATACGGCCGCCCTTGGCGACTGTGTCACGGATCGCGCCCAGTGCTGCGTCGAGCATTGGAACGGTCTGTGTAAGATCCATGATGTGAATGCCATTACGCGCGCCGTAGATGAACGGACCCATACGTGGGTTCCAACGCTGCGTTTGGTGGCCGAAGTGTACGCCTGCTTCAAGCAGTTGGCGCATGGTGAACTCTGGAAGAGCCATGTCGTTTTCCTTTTCCGGTTTCGCCTTAGTGGGGGTATGAGCGTTTGCTCAACCGGCGGACTGCTGCGAGGATTTCTCCCCCAAGAGCCCATCCCCACTTGCGGGATTTAATAGCGCGCAGATAGAACAGCCACGTTTGAGGCGCAAGCCATTTGAGCAGCGCGCGGGGTGATTTTTCTAGAAAAATCGCGGGTTCAGCCCAATTTCGCCGCGCGCGCATCGCGCAGGCGTGCGAAATCATCGCCCGCATGGTAGGACGAGCGCGTCAGTGGCGTGGCCGAAACCATCAAGAACCCCTTGCCCCAAGCCGCTTTTTCATAGGCTTTGAACTCGGCCGGATCGACAAAGCGGTCAACGCGGTGATGCTTGGGAGTGGGCTGCAAATACTGGCCAATGGTCAGAAAATCCACATCCGCCGCGCGCATGTCGTCCATCACTTGACCCACGCCCTGCTTTTCCTCGCCAAGGCCGACCATGATGCCCGATTTTGTAAAAATCGTCGGATCAAGCTCTTTGGCGCGCTGCAAAAGCCGCAAGGAATGGAAATAGCGCGCGCCGGGGCGCACGGTGGGATAAAGGCCGGGCACTGTTTCAAGGTTGTGGTTGAACACATCCGGGCGCGCTTCGATCACTGCCTCAAGCGCACTATCGGGGCATTTCAGAAAATCAGGTGTCAGCACTTCTATCGTTGTACCGGGGGCGCGGTGGCGCACGGCGCGAATGGTCTGCGCGATATGTTCTGCGCCGCCGTCGGCCAGATCGTCGCGATCCACCGAAGTGATAACCACATGCTTGAGCCCAAGCGTGTCGACCGCATGGGCCACGCGCCCCGGCTCGAACGCATCGAGCGTTTCGGGCTTGCCCGTCGCAATGTTGCAAAATGTGCAGCCGCGCGTGCAAATATCGCCCATAATCATCATCGTGGCATGGCCTTGATTCCAGCACTCGCCGACATTGGGGCAACTGGCCTCTTCGCACACCGTTACCAGCTTGTTCTCGCGCATGATATCGCGGGTCTGTTTATACCCTGCCCCCGTGGGTGCCTTGACGCGAATCCAGTCGGGTTTCTTGGGCTGCGCATTGTCGGGGCGATGCGCCTTTTCGGGGTGACGCTGGTCTGGAATTTTAAGATCGCGCATGTGCTCGGCCCTCGCTGGGATAAGATTTCTTGTCTTATAACATAGAAGAGCGCGCGCGCCAGTCAGCGCGGCGCATAGCCGCTCTGCGTGCTTACACATGGAAACGTGACATAAAACAGGCGGCACGCAAGCATATCGCGCGCCGCCTATGGCAAAACATCAAGGCCGAGTGCGCGGGAGGATCGCACAGGGTCGCAGATGCCCTACGTCTTCAACCGATCAACACATCCCCGAGTTCCGTGTCGTAAAATTGCTGCAGGCGCCCCAGCGCGATGCGCAGTACGATCTTGCCCGAACGCGCGGACCAGCCCATACGCTTTTCCGCACTCTCCAGCCCTTCGAGATAGCAACAACACCGCAGCGCCACATCGCCAAGCCCGGGGCCGAGGTAGCGCAGCGCTTTGGCCACGCGCTCGCGGGCATCGCCAGGGCCGTTGCCGATCACGCCGTCGCCCTTTTCGCTGCCACGTTTGGTGCCTGCGGTTAGAAACATGTCCCAGTTTTGCGTCACACGCGGCCCCATTTGCGATAGTTCAAAATCCTCGCGCAGCCGCTCTGCCGCGTTGACCAGATCATCGCTTAGAAAGGCTTTGCCGTCCTTGCCCTTGCGCCGTGACAAGGCACCGACGGGAGATTCGGCGGCGTTATAGCGCACGCGGCGGCGAGTATTGTCCTGTCTCGCCAAGCCCGCCTCGAGGCTCTCGCTTGGTGCGATGCTCTCGGAGAGCTGTGCCAGTTTCATCCGGCCCGCATGGGTGATGCGATAGCGCGAAATGCGGCCCGGATTGGCGCACTCTACCCAGGCGTTCAGCGCCAGAACAGAGACGAATTCAGCCGAAACAGCGGCGGTTTTGCTTGTTGCACCGCTGCTGGTTTCGCGCACGACCACAGCGGTTTCCATACCCTTAGCGACCGCAAGCACCGCGCCCGTTTCGCAAAGGCGGCGCAGAATGCGAACGCATTGGCGATCCATATCAGGGTTGTAGGTGGCATCGGCGGCGGGCAGCTGCGTGTGTTTCATGTGAGAGGTATCCTTGGCGCATTGAGGGGATGCGGTGTGGAAAAACTGCGAGCTGAGCGCATGCAGCGCGCGATCCACCATGGGATCGTCGCGGCGCACTTCGATTTTGCGAATCTGGCGCAACACAGTCGAAGCGTGAGCGCCAGAGCGGCGCGCCACTTCGCGAATGGTCAGCCCTTCTTCGGTATGGGTCAGATAGCGTTGCACCGCTTCGGGCACCCATGCTGGGATTGACGCTGTTTGCAGCGGGGCTTTGCCCTGCGCTGTCATATCCGAATGCTGGTTCGAATGTCTGTCCATATTGCTGTGCGAAGAGTGATGTGTCACGAGTTTTGACCCTGTTATACAAGATTTGCCCATAGGTTTATCCACAACCTGAACGGTAATTGTTACCTAATGGTTAACAATCTTCCGTTTCGTTAAGTATTGTTTCCAAATGATAAACAAAACTGAACAGGCCGTGCGTTGTTCATACGCCCAGCGCAACACATCTTAAGGTTGCGTAATCTAAATCCAATTCAACATCTTTGAAAAGGATCGAACATGCTTGACACTGCCTCGCAAATTGCCGCTCTCAGACGTCCCAAGCTTTTGGTCAAGGCGGCCAATATCGCTGCCAAGGATTACCGCCGCAAAATCCACCTGCCCCGCGTGCTGCGTGGCCCGGTCCCGCCCAAGGCAAACGCGGTTCTGGTGCAATTGTGCGATCTGGAAAACCACATGAACGCGCTACGCAAAACGCGCGATGCTGCCTACAGCGCCGCGCGTCATGTAGAAGTGCTGGTTGCGCTGATCATTGAAGCACAGCGCAATTCAGAGTTCAGGCCTTAAACAAAAGCGTCCGGCATGGAGGCTTTTTTATTCGCGATGTAATCCTTCAACGCCTCTGCAATTGCAGGGTCGAGCGCGGGTTGCTGGTAGGTCGCCAGCATCCGCTCGACCCGCGCGCTGGCAAGGGTTTGCGTATCGCGCGCGCCCTCGTCGTGCCATGTCTCGTAGGGTTTGTAATCGAACACTTCGGTGCGCCAGAACGCTTCTTTGAAATTGGCCTGGGTATGCGCGCAGCCAAGATAGTGACCGCCCGGTCCGACTTCGCGGATCGCATCCATGGCCTGCGCATTTTCATCATGCGCGACGCCTTTGGCGAGGTGGTGCAAAATGCCAAGCTGATCCGCATCGATCACGAATTTCTCGAACGAGGACACAAGCCCCCCCTCCAGCCAGCCACAAGAGTGCAACATGAAGTTCACACCGCCCAGCAATGCTGCGTTGTGCGTGTGCGCCGTCTCGTAAGCGGCCTGCGCATCGGGTAATTTAGAGCCGCAAAGCCCGCCGCCGGAACGGAATGGCAGACCAAGGCGGCGCGCAAGCTGGCCAGCGCCATATAGAATATGGCTCGCTTCGGGGGTGCCGAAGGTAGGCGCGCCCGAGTTCATGTCGATCGAGGTCACGAATGCGCCGAAGATCACTGGCGCGCCGGGTTTGACGAGCTGGCTATAGGCAATGCCGGCAAGCACTTCGGCAAGAACCTGCGTCAGCGTGCCGGCAACGGAGACGGGCGCCATCGCGCCGCCGACGATAAAGGGCGAAATGATGCAGGCTTGGTTGTTCTGCGCATAGACTTCCATCGCGCCCATCATCACATCGTCGAACGTCATGGGCGAGTTGATGTTGATCAGCGAGGTCATCACCGTATTCTCTTGGATGAAGTCCTTGCCGAACAGGATTTCGCACATCTCTACACTGTCCTGCGCGCGGCTCGGCTCTGTCACCGACCCCATGAACGGCTTGTCCGACAGGGTCATATGCGCGTGCAGCATATCAAGGTGACGTTTGTTCACCGCTACGTCCGTCGGCTCGCACACGGTGCCGCCCGAATGGTGAAGCCACTTGGACATATACCCGAGTTTCACGAATTTGTTGAAATCGTCCATGGTTGCGTAGCGGCGCCCGCCTGCGGCGTCGCGCACGAAGGGCGGGCCGTACACAGGCGCACAGACCAGAGTGTTGCCGCCGATGACAACGTTGCGATCAGGGTTGCGCGCGTGTTGTGTGTAGCTGCTTGGCGCGGTTTTGCAGAGCTGGCGCGCCAGTCCTTTGGGAATGCGCACGCGCTCGCCCTCGATCATCGCGCCCGCCTCGCGCCAACGATCAAGCGCCGCGGGATTGTTGACGAAATTCACGCCCACCTCTTCAAGAATCTGCTCGGCATTGGCTTCGATGATCTGAAGCGCCTCTTCGGTCAGAATTTCGAAATTCGGTATGTTGCGCTCGATGTATTTCGCAGTGTCAAAGCTGACGCTGGTGCGCTCTGCCCGGCGCGCTGCGCCGCCGCCTCCACGTGCCCGCCGTGTACCGTGCGCTGCTGCTGCATCTGCCATAATCTGTGATCCTCTGAAAATGGGCCTCGCGGCCAGCTGTTCGTTTTCTCCTTCCGAATAGCGCGCCAAATCAAAGCCGCGCGCGCAGTTAGCGCCCTTTCAGATGCAAATCCGACATATCAGGCTTGAAACGCTCTTTTTGACGCATCCGCACCGCGCCTCTCTTGCGAAGGGCGCAGACCCGCAATAGAGGGTAAACATGACAGATATATCCCATGACCGCCTTCTGATTATCGACTTCGGCAGCCAGGTAACGCAGCTTATCGCGCGCCGCCTGCGTGAGTTGAATGTCTTTTGCGAAATTCACCCCTATCAAAACGTCACGGATGCGTTTCTGGCCGAGTTCGCGCCAAAAGCGGTGATTCTGTCGGGCGGGCCTGACAGCGTCACCCGCGCCGGTAGCCCGCGCGCGCCAAAGGCATTGTTCGAATATGGCGTGCCTGTCCTTGGCATTTGCTATGGCCAGCAAGTGATGATGGAGCAGCTGGGCGGCAAGGTCTTGGGCGGCAAGATTTCCGGCGGCGGCGGCACCGCTGAATTCGGGCGCGCCTACGTCGAGCAGGCCAATGATCTGCCTTTGCTTGATGGCTGGTTCAAGGACGGTAAAGAACAGGTCTGGATGAGTCACGGCGATCACGTCAGCATGCTCGCCCCCGGTTTCGAGGTTTACGGCACTTCGCCCAACGCGCCCTTTGCGATTACGGGCGATGCGTCGCGCAATTTTTATGCGGTGCAGTTCCACCCCGAAGTGCATCACACGCCCAACGGTGCGAAACTATACGAAAATTTCGTGAAGCTGGCAGGCTTTAGCGGTGACTGGACGATGGACGCCTACCGCGAGCAAGCGATCGAGGCGATCCGCGAACAGGTGGGCGACAAAAAAGTCATTTGCGGTCTTTCGGGCGGCGTCGACAGCTCTGTTGCGGCGGTTCTGATCCATGAAGCGATCGGCGATCAGTTGACCTGCGTCTTCGTTGATCACGGTCTGCTGCGCAAAGGCGAGGCGGAAGAAGTCGTCACGATGTTCCGCGACAATTATAACATGCAGTTCATTCATGCGGACGAGCAGGAATTGTTCCTTGGCGAGCTTGACGGGCAAAGCGACCCCGAGACCAAGCGCAAGATCATTGGCCGCTTGTTCATCGATGTGTTCCAGAAACATGCGAGCGAGATCGAGGGCGCGGAGTTTTTGGCGCAAGGCACGCTTTATCCGGACGTGATCGAGAGCGTGAGTTTTTCCGGCGGTCCGTCGGTGACGATCAAATCGCATCACAATGTCGGCGGTTTGCCTGAAAAGATGGGTCTGAAACTGGTCGAACCTTTGCGCGAGTTGTTCAAGGACGAGGTGCGCGCGCTTGGCCGCGAGCTGGGTCTTCCGCCCTCTTTCATCGGGCGTCATCCCTTCCCCGGCCCCGGCCTTGCGATCCGCTGTCCTGGCGAAATCACCCGTCCCAAGCTCGAAATTCTGCGAGAGGCGGACGCGGTCTATATCGACCAGATCCGCAAGCATGGGCTTTACGATGAGATATGGCAGGCCTTCGTCGCCATTCTGCCTGTGCGCACGGTTGGCGTCATGGGCGACGGGCGCACTTATGATTTTGCCTGCGCTTTGCGCGCGGTGACTTCGGTAGACGGGATGACGGCAGATTATTATCCCTTCACCCATGAGTTTCTGGGTGAAACTGCGACGCGGATCATCAACGAGGTGCCGGGCATTAACCGTGTCACCTATGATATCACCTCCAAACCTCCCGGAACGATCGAGTGGGAATAATGGCTGACCGGCCCTTCGGGAAGAGTTTAAAAGCAAGATGAAGAGCCCGCTCGCCCCTGAATTACGTGCAGCGATCTGGATGATCGGCTCGATCGTGTCGTTCTCCTTCATGGCGGTTGCGGGGCGGTGGCTCGCGGCGGAGTATGATACGTTCGAAATCATGCTGTATCGCTCGCTCATGGGGGTTGTCGTGGTTTTTGCCTTTGGCGCGGCATTTGGAACGCTCGGGCAAATCACCCGTGCGACCGCGCCTGTGCAACTGGTGCGCAACCTGTTTCATTTTGCAGGGCAAAACCTGTGGTTCTTCGCGATCACAGTGATTCCGTTGGCGCAGGTTTTTGCGCTGGAATTTACATCCCCGATCTGGGTGCTGATCCTGTCGCCGATCTTTCTGGGTGAGCGTTTGACGCGGCCAAGGGTGATCGCGGCTGTTTTGGGTTTCATCGGCATCCTGATCGTGACACGGCCCGGGGCAACGCCGATGAATATCGGGATCGTCGCCGCGGCGCTTTCGGCGATCTGCTTCGCAGCAACAGGCATGTTGACCAAGCGGCTTACGCGCACCGAAAGCCTGACCTGCATTCTGGCCTATCTCACCGTCACGCAGTTGGTTTTCGGGATCATCTGCGCGGGGTATGACGGCGATATCGCGCTTCCGACGGCGCAGAGCGCGCCGCTTTTGGCGATGGTCGGCCTTGCGGGTCTTATTGCGCATCTTTGTTTGACCAAGGCGCTGTCGATTGCGCCTGCGACCGTGGTGATGCCGATAGATTTCACTCGCTTGCCGATGATCGCGGTCATCGGGATGCTGGTCTTTGGCGAAATGCTCGACCCTTGGGTGTTCGTCGGCGCGGCGCTGATTTTTGCGGGAAATTACTACAATATCTGGTCGGAAACGCGCAAAGCGCAGGTTTCGGGTTGAAGCGCGCATATTGCGCGGCCAAGCCAAAGACATGACGCAAAGCAAAGATATCTCGCCGCTCGCTTGGGGGCTGCTGGCGCTGCTCGGTTTGATCTGGGGCGGCTCGTTCTTGTCCATTCGCATCGCGCTCAATGAGGTGGGGTTCCTGACATCCGTCGCGCATCGCACCGGCTGGGCGATGGTTATCCTGTGGAGCTATGTGTTGATCCGACGCCTGCCCGTCCCGACAGATCGGCGCATCTGGATCGGTTTTCTCGGCATGGGGCTTTTGAACAATGCAATTCCCTTTTCGCTGATGGCCTGGGGCCAGCTTTATATCGAGAGCGGATTAACCTCGATCCTCAATGCGGCGACGGCGATTTTCGGTGTGGTGCTTGCCGCGCTTTTCTTTGCCGATGAGCGCCTGAGCGCGCGTAAAGTAATTGGTGTCACCGTTGGCTTTTTCGGCGTTGCGACAGCCATAGGGCTGGAGCATTTGCTGGCCTTTGATCCACGCTCTCTTGCGCAGCTTGCGGTGATCGGCGGTACAATATCCTACGCTTTCGCTGGCATCTGGGCGCGCAAACGGCTCTCGGGCCTCAAGCCCGAAGTCGCGGCAACGGGCATGCTCACCGGATCGACGTTTATCATGTTGCCCGCAGCATGGCTGATTGAAGGGCCGATCACGCTGAACCTGCAACCGATTACATGGCTTGCCATCGGATACTACACGGTGATCGCCACGGCGCTGGCCTATCTGCTCTATTACCGCATTCTGGCGCTGGCAGGCAGCGGCACTCTGATGCTGGTGACGCTGTTGGTGCCGCCCATCGCGATCCTGCTTGGGACGCTGTTCTTGGGCGAAACGCTGCACCCGCGCGCCTACCTCGGCTTTGCGCTACTTGCGCTTGGCCTGATCATTCTGGATGGCCGCGCGCTGCGCGCCGTTGACGCTAAATGGCAGGGCAAGTAGCAAGGCAATCAGACCGCCTGCCCGAGGAGCCCGAGAATGCTGTACCCCACTGCCCAAAGCTGGCGCGATGCGCCGCAAAAGCGCGTGCTTTTCTTTGCCATGTCCGGTCTTGGGAAAACCCATGTTTCCAATATCTTGCGCGGCGCAGGCAATTGGTTTCATTACTCGGTCGATTACCGCATCGGCACGCGCTACATGGGCGAGCATATTACCGACAATGCCAAGCGCGAAGCGATGAAAGTGCCGTTCCTGCGCGATTTGCTGATGTCCGACAGTATCTATATCGGCTCTAACATCAGCTTCGAAAACCTTGCGCCGGTGTCGAGCTATCTTGGTAAACCGGGCGAGCACGCCAAGGGCGGCCTGCCCTTTGCCGAATATCAGCGCCGCCAGGACCAGTTTCGCTCGGCTGAAATCGCCGCCTTGCAGGACACGCACCATTTTATCGAGCGTGCACAGGCGATCTATGGCTACGATCACTTCATATGCGACACTGGCGGGTCGATCTGCGAATGGGTTGATCCCGAAGACCCCGATGACCCGTTGCTGAGCGCACTTGCGCAAGACTGTTTGATGGTCTGGATCGAGGGCAGCGAAGCGCATACCGAAGAGCTGATCGCACGCTTTGACAAAGCGCCCAAACCCATGTCCTACCAGCCTGAATTCTTGCTGCGAACTTGGCATGAATATTTAAGCAAAAACAACATGAAAGAAGACGAGGTTAATCCGGATGATTTTATCCGGTGGACCTATGCGCAGGCGCTTGCGCACCGCCAGCCGCGCTACGCTGCGATGGCGCGCAATTTCGGGATCACGGTGCAGGCGGGCGACATGGCGCGCGTGCACGATGCGGCCTCGTTCACAGACGTGATTGCCGATGCCCTTGCCGCACGCCCTGCATAGACCTATCTGACACCTTCGCCTGAATGAAAGACCTATCATGCCCATCAAATTGCCCTCCGATCTGCCTGCCTTCGACGTGCTCTCGCGCGAGGGCGTTATGGTGGTTTCCGAGGATCAAGCTGCGCGTCAGGACATCCGGCCCTTGCGTATCGCGCTGCTCAATCTGATGCCGAAGAAGATCCAGACCGAGAACCAGTTCGCGCGCCTTATTGGCGCGACGCCTTTGCAGATCGAGCTGACGCTGATCCGCATGACCGAGCATCAGGCCAAGAATGCCTCTTCTGAACATATGGAGAGCTTTTATCGCCCGTTTTCCGAGGTGCGGCGCGAAAAATTCGACGGGCTGATCATCACGGGTGCCCCGATTGAACATCTGCCCTTTGACGATGTCACCTATTGGGACGAGCTGCGCGACGTGTTCGAGTGGACACAAAGCCACGTGCATTCCACTTTTGGCGTGTGCTGGGGCGGCATGGCGATGATCAACTATTTTCACGGCGTCAAGAAACATATGCTGGAGGCCAAAGCGTTCGGCTGTTTCCGCCACCGCAATCTGGCCCATGCCTCGCCCTATTTGCGCGGGTTTTCCGATGATTGCGTGATCCCTGTAAGTCGCTGGACCGAGATGCGTCAAAGCGAGATCGATGCGGGCGACGGGCTTGTGACGCTGCTGGCGAGTGACGCCGCTGGGCCGTGTTTGGTGGAAGATCCAAAGCATCGCGCGCTCTATATATTTAACCATTTTGAATATGACAGCGGCACGTTGAAGCAGGAATATGATCGCGATGTGGCCGAGGGAACGGCCATAAACGTGCCAATGAATTACTACCCTAACGATGATCCAAGCCAACCGCCGCAGAACCGCTGGCGCAGCCACGCGCATTTGCTTTATGGCAATTGGATCAACGAGATATACCAAAGCACGCCTTTCGATCTTGAGCAGATTGGTGCTTAAATTCGCGCTCTATGCTGCGCTGTTTCTGGCGGTTTTCGCAGCCCTCACATGGTGGCGTGCAGCCGCGCGCGAAGCCGCATCAGAGGCGGGCTACCCACCAGAGGGGCAGTTCATCGAGGTTAACGGTCACCGCGTTCATGCGGTGGTGCGCGGGAGCGGCCCAGATCTGGTGTTGATCCACGGTGCTTCCGGCTCGACGCGCGACTACACATTTTCCCTCCTGGATAAACTCAAGAGCGATTACCGCGTGATCGTGCTCGATCGTCCCGGCCTTGGCTATACACCGCGCCTGCATGAACGCGGCGAAAGCCTTGCGGAGCAGGCTGCGCTTTTGTCGGGCGCTGCGCTACATCTCGGGGCAAAAAATCCCATCGTTCTGGGCCAATCCTTTGGCGGCGCAGTTGCGCTGGCATGGGCGGTGCACCACCCTGAAAATATAGCGGCGCTGGTGCTTTTGGCTGCGCCTTCAAACCTTTGGACAACTCCGGTCGATCGACTCTACCGCGCCACCTCCTCGCGCCTTGGGGCTAAGCTCTTTGTTCCTTTATTGACGGCTTGGGTGCCAAATTCCTATGTTGCCGGCGCGCTGGAAGAGATTTTCGAGCCTCAGGACGAACCCGCTGGCTACGCTGAATATTTTGGCCCCGGCATCACACTGCGCCGCGAGACCATGATTGCCAACGCCCGCCAACGCGTGCGGCTTTTGGACGATATCAAAGCACTGATCCCGCGCTATGGCCAAATCGCTGTGCCGACCCAGCTCGTGCACGGCGACACCGATACAATCGTTGGCCTGTCGATCCACTCGGCCTTGCTTGTCGATCAAATCCAGGATGCGCAGCTTAGCGTACTACAAGGCGTCGGCCACATGCCGCAACATGTCTCGCAGCCTGAAGTCATTGCTGCAATCGAGCGCGCAGCGCGCGGCGCCGGATTGCGATAATCGCGCGCGCCCTTCATAGTGGGACAAACGCATTGGGGAGAGAGCAGCATGGACCTGCCATTTGACGGCGCCATTAGCGCCTTTTTCAACGACACCGCGCCCAGCGATATCCGCCGCGCGATCGAGCGCGCCGATAAGGATGACATCCTAAGCGCGGCCTACCCCCATACCGAGCGGATGAAACGCAAAGCCTACGACAAAGAAATGGCGATGCTGCAAATCGAACTGGTGCGCTTTCAGCATTGGGTGCGCGAGAGCGGCGCGCGCGTTGCGATCGTGTTCGAGGGGCGCGATGCAGCCGGCAAAGGCGGCACGATCAAACGCTTTCGCGAGAACCTGAACCCGCGCTCGGCCAATGTGATCGCCCTGTCCAAACCGACCGAGCGCGAAGCGAGCCAATGGTATTTCCAACGCTACATCGACCACTTGCCTGCGGGCGGCGAAATCGCTTTTTTCGATCGCAGTTGGTACAATCGAGGCGTGGTCGAACAAGTGTTCGATTTTTGCACCCCGCCGCAGCGCGAGGCGTTCTTCACGCAGGTCACACAATTCGAGGACATGCTGGTGAACGAGGGCATTACGCTGGTGAAGTTCTGGCTCAACGTGAGCCGCGCCGAGCAATTGCGCCGCATCATGGCGCGCGAGCGTGACCCTTTGAAACAGTGGAAACTATCGTGGATCGATGTGGAGGGCCTGAAGCGCTGGGACGCCTACTCGGGCGCGATCCAAGAAACGCTTGCGCGTTCGCACACGGATGCCGCGCCCTGGACGGTGGTGCGCTCGGATGACAAGCGCCGCGCGCGCCTGAGTGCGATCCGCCATGTGCTAGGCCAGTTCGATTACAGCCATAAAGACCCCAAAGCCCTGGGCCAAATTGACCCCGCTATTTGCGCAGGGCCGGAGATTTGGGATGCCTAAACGCGGCTATCACCACGGTAATCTGCGTCAAGCACTGGTGGAAGCCGCGCTGGAACTGATCCGCATGAAAGGCCCGACGGGTTTCACCTTATCGGAGGCTGCAAAACAGGCGGGCGTCACCCCCGCAGCCGTCTATCGCCATTTCGAGGGTCGCGAAGATCTTATCGCAGAGGCTGCGCGCCAAGGCTACGAGATTTTCGCCGATCTGATGCAATACGCTTACGACAAAGGCCAACCCTCCGCGCTCTCTGCATTCGAGGCAACGGGCCGCGCCTATCTGGCCTTCGCCCGAAAATACCCGGGCCATTATATCGCGATGTTTGAAAGTGGTATTTCGGTGAACCGAACGCCCGAACTGGCCCTGGTCTCTATGCGCGCGCGAGCGGTTTTAGAGCAAGCCGCGGAAGATTTGAACAAGCATATCCCAGCGGACAAGCGCCCACCCGCATCAATGTTCAGCGCGCATATCTGGGCGTTAAGTCACGGTGTGGTTGAGCTTTTTGCGCGCAATAGTCCCGGCACCCAAAGCCCGTTTCCGCCTGAAGATCTTTTGGAAAGCGCGATCGGCATTTACCTGCGCGGTCTGGGCCTGATTGATCCCGATACCAAATAGAGCCGCGCAAAGCGCGGCGCAGGTTTAGCGTGTCTATAGACACGCAGTTTGCCTCCGGCGGCGATATTTATCGAAAGAGGAAACGCTTTTTTAATATTTATCGGGGAGGAAAGACGGGCGGTACAGGCGGCGACGCCGATGACCGTGAAAGGGGAAGCATAGCTTCCAAGGGGATGGTCTTTTGCAGGGCTGTCCCCTTCCTCTTTCTTCAAGTATCGCCGCCGGAGGCGAAATGCATGACCAATAGGTCATGCTTGTAATGTGCGCGCCTAAGGCGCGCTCAATAAGAAAAGGGCCACCAGAATGGCAGCCCTTTGCAAAACAATACTGAAGCGGGTTTAGCGCTTGGAGAACTGGAAGCTACGGCGCGCTTTACGCTTGCCCGGCTTCTTGCGCTCGACGACGCGACTGTCGCGCGTGATAAAGCCAGCGGCTTTCAAAGCGCCGCGCAAGGAGGGATCATAAAGCTGGAGCGCTTTGGAGATACCATGCTTGACCGCACCAGCTTGACCAGAGAGGCCGCCGCCTTTGACTGTTGCCATCACGTCGAATTGATCTTCCGTGCCAGAAACCGTGAAAGGCTGCTTCAGGATCATCTGCAAAACAGGACGCGCAAAGTAGGCGTTGATCTCTTTGCCGTTGACTGTGACCTTGCCGGAACCCGGCTTGATCCAAACGCGAGCAACTGCGTCTTTACGCTTGCCCGTCGCATAGGAGCGTCCGAGCTCGTCGCGAACCTGCTCGCGCAAAGGTGCTGCTTCAACAACAACAGCTACGTCTTCGGCAACTGCGCTCAGCTCTTCGAGAGAATTGATTTGATCAGCCATTTTTACACCCGCGTGTTTTTGGAGTTCATGGATTTCACATCCAGAACTTCAGGGTTTTGTGCTTCGTGCTGATGCTCGGGGCCCGAGTAGACACGCATGTTGGTCATTTGCTGGCGGCTAAGTGGACCGCCAGGCAGCATACGCTGAACCGCTTTGGTCAACACGCGCTCGGGGTAGTCGCCCTCAAGCAACTCGCCCGCAGTGCGGAACTTGATGCCGCCCGGGTGGCCCGTGTGCCAGTAATAACGCTTGTCCGTGCGCTTCTTGCCGGTCATCTGCACTTTTTCAGCGTTGATGATAATGACATTGTCGCCCATATCCATGTGCGGGGTGAACGACGGCTTGTGCTTGCCGCGCAGGCGCATAGCAATAATCGAGGCAAGACGGCCCAGAACAACGCCTTCAGCGTCGATCAGGATCCACTTTTTCTCGATGTCTGCTGGCTTTGCAGAGAAGGTTTTCATCGACATATACCCTTATAGGTCTTTTGAATCACGAGGCGCGGAGAGACCCGCGCCGAATGAAGCGGTTATACGCGCCGTGAATGTCACGTCAAGCGCAGTTAATTGCGATTTATATAGTAAAAACAATCGCTTGCAAATTAGGTATAATAATACCCCATCACACGCCGATCCTTTCGGGGGGATTGTCGAGCAACAGGCGCAATCGCATTACCGCAGCTTCGAAGTGGTCATGGGCGATCTGTGCGTTGAGAGCGATGCGTACCGCATGCGGCGCGCGCGCCTCGCGCCCTGCAAATTCTTCGGCTGGGCGAATTTGCACTTTTTGTGCTTCGGCCGCTTGGCAAAAAGCAGAAGCACGCCATCCCTCGGGTAATTTCAACCAGACGAAGGGCACATCTTCGTGCCATGTAAGGTCATAGGCTCCAAGATGGTTGACGCAGGTCTGTGCATATTGGCTGAACACCGCGCTCACATCGCGCGCGCAAGTTTCTGCGCGCGGATCACTTAGCAAGCGTTCGGCTAGATCAGCCAAAGGCGTGGCAAGTCCGAAAAAACCGTGCTCTGCCGAGCGGCGCAGCGCAGGCACCAGAGGCTTGGGCGCGACCACAAAGCCGATGCGCAGCGCCGGGGTTAATGTCTTGGAGATCGAGGACACATACCATCCCCGCTCGGGGGCGAGCATGCGATAGCTCGGCGCGCGCGCGGCCCCCATGCGATAACAATCATCCTCGATGATCTGGATGTCATGCGCGCGCGCCACTTCGACGATTTCCTCGCGGCGGGTTTCGGGAGTGAAAAGTCCGCTTGGATTATGCACTTCGGGCGATGTGCAGATAGCCTGTACATTGTGGTTTTTCGCAATATTAGCAATGGCTTGCGGCATCATTCCGTGCTCGTCCATCGGAATGGCAATTACTTTGGCACGTAGCAGCGCAGCGGCGCGCCGAAAGCCCGGATAGGATAGCTCTTCGATCAGTATGACAGGCTCTGGCCCATGTAGAATTGCTTGCATCGCAAGGCTCACCCCGTTCTGGCCGCCATGCGAGAGCACGATATCTTCCTGATCAATCGCCCCGAGCGGGGTGCCGCGCAGCCAGTGGATCACCGCCTCGCGCGCAGGGCGAAATGTGGTGCGATTGGGGTAGTGCATCACGCCCGATTGCGGCCTGGCCGCAACTTGCGCCATCAGGCTCTGGATCAGGGCCACCTGCCCCACGTCCGGCAACAAGGGCGAGGTCAGGCGCACGACATCTGGGTGGGTTTCTGTCTGGATCGGCGCGGCTATCACATCCGTAAAAAAGCCGGGGTGCGCAGGTGCAGGTTTCGGCGCGCTCACGAACGTGCCGCGCCCCACGGCTGCCTCTAGCGTGCCCTCGTCCGTTAAAAGCGTGTAGGCGCGCGCGACGGTTCCGGGGGTGATTTTCAGTGACCAAGCAAGATCGCGCACTGGGGGCAATTTTTGCTTAACCTTTAGCGTGCCACTGGCCACTGCTTCGCGAATGGCATCTGCAAGGGCTTTGTACTTGGGGCCATTACGGCTTTCGATCTCGGGAAGCCAAATTGTATTCATTACAATCTTTCTGTGGACGTGGAATGATTCACTTTGTACCCATTGGTTAGGAAGTCAGCAATATTGTGTCAATACAATTTTAGGAATATTCATGTCACAAACTCACGCTCTGATCTCAGCCGATCTTGCTTTTTCAGATCGTCAACGCCTGATGCCCCTGCTCGCGGCGCTGGCGGTAAGCGTTGCTGTGACAAGCTCCAAATGGGCACGTCAATCGCGTACACGCGGCGCGCTCAAGCACCTCGATCCCCGTCTGCTGCGTGATATCGGCCTGACGCCGAATGCTGCGGATATCGAAGCGAACAAGAGGTTCTGGCGCAGCTAAACTGCGCTTCGGACTGTTCCCAAGTTTCACGAACCTCTTACTTCGGCGGCCTTCATGACTATCATGGGCCGCCGCTTTTTATGTGCGCCGCTTTTCGCGCCAAATGATCAACGCCCCTGCCCCGACAATTAGCAAAACGCCCGGGAACAGCGTATCCAGCGGTGCTTCGTCAAAGATCAACCAGCCAAACAGTCCAGCGGTCAAAATGCCGAAGTACCAGAAGGGTGCCAGCACAGATGGGCTGGCAATGCGAAAGGCGATCATCATCAACAAAACCCCGATGCCACCGATTGTGCTCATTAGAAAAATAAGCGCACCATCGGCAATGCTATGGATCGGGGAAAACTCGGTTGTGAACATTGCAAGGAAAATAGCACCGACGGCAGATCCTGCGGAAGAATATAGATACAGCAAACCATTAGAGGTTTGCGGGCCGAACTTTCGAACGCTTACCATGGCGAAGGCATAGCAGGCCGCTGCCCCGATCGGCAGCAAGGCCGCGAGGGTGAAGGCATCCGATCCCGGGCGCAAAATCCAGACCACTCCGGCAAAGCCGATCACCAGTGCAGCAACGCGCCAGGCACCTACTTTTTCGCCCAAATAGAGCACCGATAGGATCACCACGAAGAAGGCGTTGGTCTGCCCCAGCGTCGCTACGGTGGCCAGTTCAAGCTGCGCGAGCGCCGAGTAGAAAAATATCTGTGCGACGGCGACCACAAGTCCGCGAAACAGCGCCAGTTTCCATTGCTCGATCTTTAAGCTGCTACCGCGAAACTTCAACTCCTCCGTGTAAATCAACAAGACCAGTGACGGAAAGATGCCAAGCACGTTGCGATAGGCTGAAAGCTCTTGCGCCGAGTAGCTGGCCGACAAAATACGCACCAGAATGGACATGGCGTCAAAACACAGGATTGTGAGGATCAACAGCCCGATTGCCTTAAGGCCAAGGCTGGAAAGTTGGCCCTCAACCGCGCTCATCTTGGTGGTATCGCATAGGTCAACGAGGCGCGCGCAACAGGCGCGTCCATGCCATCGGAATGTATCATTACATCGCCAACCGCGAGCAATCTGCCCAGCTTCAACAGTCGCGCCGTTGCGATCAAATCAACGCCAGCGGCGGGTTTGCGCATGAAATCAATGCTACAATTCGTGGTAACGGCCAATGTCACAGGACCGATCATCGCCATTGTAGCAAGGTAAATTGATACATCCGCCAAAGTAAACATAGCCGGACCGCTGATTGTACCCCCGGGGCGCAAATGCCGCTCTGCTACGGGAAGGCGCACGCGGACCTGCATCGGGATCACCTCTTCGATCACGAAATCTTCAGCCACCTGCGAAAATTCGGTGCGCATGATGTCGCTCAATGCCGCTGCGTCCAATTTCAGTTCCATAGCTTCCCTCCCGTCAACTCTGGCTCTAGGGTTTGCCCAAGCAGATACGGAGAGCAAGATGACAATTCTGGAACGTCGCGGCACTGGTGCGATTGCGCATCTTCATATGAACGCCCCCGAGCGGTTGAATGCGCTCTCCGATGAGATGCTTAGCGCGCTGCAAGCGCAACTGGACGAGCTGCGCGAGACAGAAAAAGTGCGTGCAGTTATTCTTTCCGGTGCGGGCAAGGCTTTTTGCGCAGGGCATGATCTCAAGCAAATGACAGCGGGTCGGCAAGCGAGCGACGGCGGCAAAGCCTATTTCAAAGACCTCTTCGATCGTTGCGCGCACATGATGCAGACAATCCGCGCCCTGCCCCAACCCGTGATCGCACAGGTACATGGTATCGCGACCGCCGCAGGTTGCCAGATGGTCGCCAGTTGTGATCTAGCGGTCGCCGCGCAGGGCACCCGTTTTGGCGTGAACGGCGTCAACATCGGGCTGTTTTGCTCTACGCCTATGGTCGCGCTCAGCCGTAATATCGCGCGCAAGCAGGCCTTCGAGATGCTCACGACCGGCAGTTTTATCGAGGCTGAACGCGCCGAAACGCTCGGTCTGATTAACCGCGTTGTTCCCATCGATGCGCTGGAGGCCGAGACCCGAGCCCTTGCCCAGACCATCGCCGACAAACTTGGCGCGGCCGTGAAAATCGGCAAATCCGCATTTTACGAGCAGATGGATATGCCCCTTGACGAAGCCTACGCGTTCACCGGCGAGGTCATGGTGCAAAACATGCTCTATCGCGACACCGAAGAAGGCATCGCCGCCTTTCTTGATAAACGTCCACCTGAATGGACGCAGGATTAGGCGGCAACAGTTTGACCAATTCCACCGTCTCCGTTTCAAAAAAAGAAACAATCGCGCCTTGATTGTGTCGCGTAGATCGCGGCACTAACGCAACACCAAACATCTGCCAGCATGATTAACCCTAGCAAATATTAAGGTTAACGCAGCTTTCACGTGCAGCGTTTCCATTCACGTATAACACTGTTTCCCAAAGCAGGTTTGCCGCAGCAGCCCCCATCAATCACCCTGATCACATCCGCGTGAGTATTGCAGCGCGGGATATTTTTATGATCTCAAAGGTGTGCCCCATGCGAAATCTGCTCAAAAGCGTTCTCCTCACTTCTGTCGCTGGTATTGCCTCTGCTTCCGATCTGCCCAATCCAGTCTTGCCATCTGATTTTCCAACACTGGACGCCGAAATCGTCGCCATCGGACGTCAGTTGTTCTTTGATCCGGTTCTGTCCGGCAACGACAATATTGCCTGCGCCACCTGCCATCACCCAGCTCTTGGCACGGGCGACGCGATGTCGCTTTCCATCGGTGAAGGCGGGCTTGGCCTTGGCCGCATGCGCGAAGTGGTGAACGGCAACGCGCCCAAAGCGCGCATTCCGCGCAACGCTCCCGCACTCTTTAACCTTGGTGCGCGCGAATTTTCCGTGATGTTCCATGATGGACGCGTGCAAATGAGCCGCGATGCGATGTACGGTATTGCCATGCCCGAAGGACGCACGCTTGAACGTCCCGTTGCCACGCCCCTCGCAGCGCAGAACATTCTGCCCATCCTAAGCCATGATGAAATGGCGGGCCATCCCGGTGAAAACCCGATTGCCGACGCCATCGACGCCGAAGAAATCCACGGCCCCAACGGCGCATGGCAGCAGATCACCGACAAGGTCGAAGCGGTCGAGGAATATCGCATGGCCTTCGACTGGGTCATCGGCAAGGATACGCCCCTGCACATCACCGATATCGGCAATGCACTCTCGCAGTTCATCACCTATGAATTTCGCGCCACCGACAGCCCGTTCGATCAATTCCTAAGCGGCAAGGCCGATGCGCTTGCCCCTGATCAACTTGCCGGTATGGAGCTGTTTTACGGCCCGGCAAATTGTGCCTCTTGCCATTCAGGCAAGTTCCAGACCGATCACGGCTTTCACGCCATTGGCCTGCCCCAATTCGGCCCCGGCAAAGACGATGCTTATTCCGATGCCGGGCGCGGTATGATCACCGGCTTGGCCGCGGACAAATACCGCTTTCGCACGCCATCTTTGCGCAATGTTACGCTAAGCGCGCCCTACGGCCACAATGGCGCCTATAGCGACCTCGAAGCGATGGTGCGACACCACCTTGATCCCTTTGAGGGTCTCGGCAATTACGATCGCCGCCAAGCTACGCTGCACGACCTTGGCGCACAGGACAAAGACTGGGAGCCGATGGAAAACCTGGCCGAAGTTCTGCGCATCGCAATGGCTGCGGAAATCGAACCTGTTGACCTCAGCGAGGTTGAGATCGATCAACTCATGGCGTTCCTTTCTGCGCTTGAGGATCCGATTAGCCGCAATGGCCGTCTTGGCGTGCCGGATCGTGTTCCCTCTGATCTTCCTCTCGATCCTGTATCGGATCCGAGTTAAAAGTTTGCTAATTGGCGCGCACTGACCTACATGCGCGCCATGGATAAAACTCTACATATCATCGGCGGCGGGCTCGCCGGTTCGGAAGCGGCCTGGCAGGCTGCAAACCTTGGCGTCAACGTCGTCATTCACGAGATGCGCCCGAAGGTGGAAACTTTCGCGCATAAGTCGGGCGACCTTGCGGAAATGGTCTGCTCCAATTCCTTCCGCTCTGACGATTCCGAGCAGAACGCCGTTGGCCTGCTCCATTGGGAAATGCGTCAAGCGGGCGGTTTGATCATGGACATGGCAGAAGCGCATCGCCTTCCTGCTGGCGGTGCCTTGGCTGTGGACCGCGAAGCCTTTGCCGCGGGCGTTACCACCAAGATCAAAGCACATCCCTTGATAACCGTTGATTATAAAGAGATTACGGCGCTTCCTTCAAGTGGCCACTGGATCATAGCGACCGGTCCTCTGACCTCGTCCGCGCTCGGAGAAGCGATAGCGCAAGAGACAGGTCAGGACGCGCTCGCCTTTTTCGACGCCATCGCGCCGATCCTCTATTTCGATAGCATCGATATGAGCAAAGCCTGGATGCAGTCGCGCTACGACAAAGGCGAAACCGAGGAAGAACGCACCGCCTACCTTAACTGCCCCATGGATAAAGCGCAGTACGAGGCCTTCATCGATGCGTTGCTCGAGGCCGAAAAGGCCGAGTTCCACGAAGGTGAAACGGCAAAATATTTCGATGCGTGCCTGCCGATCGAAGTTATGGCCGAACGCGGCCGCGAAACCCTGCGCCATGGGCCGATGAAGCCAGTGGGCCTCACCAATCCGCATCAGCCAGACGTCAAAGCCCATGCCGTCGTGCAACTGCGCCGCGACAATGCCCTGGGCACGCTTTATAACATCGTGGGCTTTCAGACCAAGATGAAGTATGGTGCACAAGCTGCTGTATTCAAAACAATACCCGGACTTGAGAATGCAAGTTTTGCGCGTCTTGGCGGCATCCATCGCAACACGTTTCTCAACTCACCTACTTTGCTCGATGGTCAAATGCGCCTAAAATCGCGCCCTCATATTCGTTTTGCAGGGCAGATCACTGGTGTTGAGGGCTATGTAGAAAGCGCAGCCATGGGCCTGCTCGCGGGTCGTTTGGCCGCTGCTGAAATCAAGGGTGAGATCCTGCCCGATCTGCCGCAGGATACTGCCACAGGCGCGCTGGTGCATCACATCACAGGCGGTGCAGATGCAAAAACGTTCCAGCCGATGAACGTCAATTTTGGCCTGTTCCGCCCTGTTGATGGCCTAAAGGGTGGTCGCCGCGGTCGCACGGATCGCTACAAAGCCTACACAGACCGCGCCAAAGCGGCTTGGGACGACTGGCTTGGTGCGCAAAGCTAGACAGGCGTAGGCTGCGCCGTTAGCTTTTGATCATGAGCGATACATTCTTGGACAAAGCCTACAACACTGCTGGCATCGCTGCGACGCGTGATCTTTATTCCCGCTGGGCTGCGAGCTACGAGGCCGAGGTAAGCCAGAACGGCTATGCAACGCCGCGCCGCTGCGCCGAGGCCTTGCAAGCGGTTACGCTTGATTTTGATGCGCCAATCCTTGATTTCGGCTGCGGTACGGGCCTGTCTGGTCTTGCCCTGTCGATGGCTGGATTTAGCACGATCGACGGCATCGACCTGACGCAAGGCATGCTTGATCGCGCGGGCGAAAAACAACTCTATCGCAACCTGAGTCTGTCAGATCCCGATGTTCCATTTCCCGTGCGACGCGGTGATTACGCCGCAATCAGCGCAATTGGCGTCATCGGTGCTGGCGCGGCCCCGATCGATGTCTTCGATATGCTGCTCGGTGCGCTTGGAACGGGTGGTAAATTCGTTCTATCCTTCAATGACAGCACGCTGAAAATCCCAGCATTCGAACAGCGGCTTTACGCAAGCGTTTCCTGTAAATCTGCGATATTGCTAAGCGAAAATTACGGTGATCATTTGCCGGGTATCAACATGAAGTCCAAAGTATATGTGCTTGAAAAAACGTGAAATTTAAAATGCGCTTTGCGCCTAGTCCTACCGGGCCACTGCACCTTGGCCATGCATATTCTGCCTTGCTTGCACACAGCGCCGCACGCGCGAGCGCTGGCCAGTTTTACCTGCGCATGGATGATATCGATCAAAGCCGCGCCCGCGCGGAGTGGGCTTTGCAAATCCAAGACGACCTGCGCTGGCTTGGCGTCACTTGGGATGGTCCGATCTGGTCGCAACATGCACGCAGCGCGCACTATATCCTTGCTTTGGAACGTCTTTGGGCAAAAGGCCTGCTCTATTCCTGCACCTGCACACGCGCCGATATCAAAGCCGCCGCCAATGCCCCGCAAGAAGGTGCGCCGCTGATCGGGCCGGATGGCGTGATCTATCCTGGGTCCTGTCGCTGCGATCCCGAGGGAGTGATGCCCAAACATGCTGCACTCAGGCTGAATATGAAAAAGTCCCTTCAATTATTTGATATAAAACATATTTCATTTTCAGAATCCAATCAAAACTATACAAAAACAGCGTTGGAAATGATCGCCCAAATCGGCGATGTCGTACTTTCGCGCAAGGATATGGCAGCCTCGTATCATCTATCGATTGTGTGCGATGATGCAGATCAAGGCATCACTCATGTGATCCGCGGCGAAGATTTGCGTGAGGCCACGTTCATCCATATTCTGCTGCAACGCCTGCTCGGCTATCCAACCCCAAAGTACCGACACCACCCGCTGATCCGCGACGAAAACGGCAAACGCCTCGCCAAACGCGATGATGCCCGCGCAATCGCAGCCTACCGCATCGAGGGGCGCACACCGCTGGATATTCGCCAGATGATAGGGCTCTGACACCCTATGCTTTTCTGGTCCAGAAATACCTCGGGGGAGGCTTGGCTGTGCCAAGCCGGGGGCAGCGCCCCTATTCTGGCGACATCAATTCCACCTCGGAACCTTCAGAAATAGATGTATAAAAACAACTTCGTCGATTGGTATGACAGGCAGGTCCGCTCTGGCGCACGATGGCCAACAAGCAATCCTTGTCGCAATCCATGCGCAGATCAACCAACTCCTGAACGTGACCCGATGTTTCGCCCTTCACCCAGAATACGCTGCGCGAGCGCGACCAATAAGTCACTTTGCGGCTCTCAATCGTGCGCGCGACGGCCTGTGCGTTCATCCAGGCCATCATCAGCACCTCACCAGACCCTTCGGCCTGCGCAATCACGGGAATGAGACCGGCCTCGTTAAATGTCAGCGTTGCGGGATCAAAAGCCATCATGCTACTCCTTTGACAAGTGCGGCGTGCCGCCTAACTACCAAAGCATCAACCAAGGCGAAAGCACGCAAATTTATGACTGGTGAAACCGACCTGATCAAACTCTATTCTGGCCGCATTCTGGCTCTGGCGGCGGACATTCCCCATGCGGAGCGTTTGCAAAATGCGCAGGCCAGCGTCAAGAAACGCTCGCCCCTTTGCGGTTCGGCTGTGACGGTTGATCTCGCAATGCAGGGCGGCAAGGTCAGCGCTTTCGGGCAGGACGTCAAAGCTTGCGCCTTGGGCCAGGCCGCCGCCTCCGTTGTAGGCGGCGCGATCATTGGCTGCACGCAGGCGCAAGCGTTAAGCGCGCGTGATCAGTTGCGCGCGCTCTTGAAGGGCAGCGGCATCGTTCCCGATCCGCCCTTTGACGGCTTCGAGGTTTTCCTGCCCGCCTCTGCCTACAAGAACCGTCACGCTTCTATTTTGCTCTCGATCGAGGCAACATGCGAAGCGATCGAGCAAATCATTGGCGCATAAAAAAACGCCGCACATCCTTAAAAGGATGGCGGCGCAAGGTAAGTGCTTTCGTGTGGGACCCGATATTCACCAGATACGGAGCTAGGCAAAGCTCCCTGAAAGGACAATCCGTTAGTTGGGACATGACGGATTTTTCAGCATCTTAGTTGGGACAGGGATGCGCGGTGGTCGGCACGAAATCACGAGGCAAAAAGGTATCAGGCAAATCCGGGAATGTGCAGGGCAACCATGAGAATGGTCATAAGGGACACCGCTCCGATCGCGTCCTGCACCAAGGTACGATCCGCGCGGGCAATGACTGTTTTGATTTGATCCATCATGGCGTGTCTCCTGCTTAATCTGCTTTTTGTTGACCCTTTGTTCTCATTTAGCGCTTCATCTGTAAAGAAAAAAATAGAACAAACGAGAACATTTTGTTAACTAATATTCTAACCCACTGATATTAAACGAATTGCTTGGTCCTGCTCCATCAGCCAAAGAAGAACACGCGCCGCTTGACCGCGCGGCGTGACAAGTTCGGGATCATCATGCAGCAATTTGCGGGCGTCGCTTTGGGCTATATCCATAAGGGCCGTCTGGCTTTCCATATCCGCCACGCGAAACCGTGGCAGTCCCGATTGCGCAGTGCCGATCAAATCCCCAGCTCCGCGCATTTGCAAATCGGTCTCGGAAATCACAAAGCCGTCTTCGGTCTCGCGCAGAACGGTCAAGCGCTTGCGCCCGTTCTCTGAAAGCGGGGCTTTGTACATGAGCAAACAGGTCGAGGCCGCAGAGCCGCGCCCAACCCGCCCGCGCAACTGATGAAGCTGCGCAAGGCCGAAACTTTCCGCGCGCTCGATCACCATGATGGTGGCGTTCGGCACGTTGACGCCCACTTCGATCACCGTGGTCGCGACAAGAACCTGCGCGCGTCCGGCGGTGAAATCCGCCATGGCCGCATCCTTTTCCGAGGGTGGCATTTGCCCGTGTACCAGCCGCACGGCCGCCTCGCCGAGCAGCGCACGTAGGGTCTTGAACCGCTCCTCCGCTGCGATCAGATCGGACACTTCGCTTTCACCGACCAAAGGGCAGACCCAATAGGCCTGACGCCCCTCGGCGATCGCGCGCCGAAGATGATCGACCACCTCGCTTACGCGCTCGTCAGAGATCAGCGCCGTCTTGATCGGCTTGCGCCCCGCAGGTTTTTCATCCAGCACCGACACATCCATATCGCCGTATTGCGCCAATGCCAAAGAGCGCGGGATCGGGGTGGCCGTCATCACCAAAACATCTGCGCCCTGCCCCTTTTTTCCGAGTTCAAGGCGCTGGCGCACGCCAAAGCGATGTTGCTCATCCACGATCGCAAGGCGCAGGTCCGCGAAATGCACGTCTTTCTGGAACACCGCATGGGTGCCGACCAGTATCTGGATATCGCCCGCCTGCAAGGCCCCCAGCTTTGCCTCGCGTTCGCGGCCTTTATCGCGGCCCGTCAATAGCTCCAGCACAACGCCTGCTTCCTCGGCCAAAGGTTGCAAGCCCTCCAGATGTTGGCGCGCCAGAATTTCCGTCGGCGCCATCATCACGCCTTGCCCGCCCGCTTCCACGACCGTCAAAAGCGCCATGAAGGCCACCAAAGTCTTGCCTGAACCGACATCTCCCTGAAGCAGGCGGTTCATCCGCTCGGGGCGGGCCAGATCGGAGGTAATTTCCTCGATCGCGCGCTGCTGCGCGCCGGTGGGCTTATAGGGCAGCGCGCTGAGCACTTTGTTACGTAGCCTACCGTTTCCATGGCTCTCGATGCCGGGCGCACGGCGCCGATTGGCCCGCGCAAGCGCGAGCGTCAGTTGATGCGCCATGAATTCATCATAAGCGAGGCGTTCGCGCGCTGGCGCCATGGCGCTTAGATCAGCCATCGTTTCGGGCGCATGGGCGCTTTGCACAGCAGCGCGCCAATCGGGCCAGTTTTTCAACGTTTTCTGGTTTGGATCGATCCATTCTACCAGTTCGGGCATGCGCGAGAGCGCGCTGGCAATCGCCTTACCTAGCGGTTTTTGCGTGATACCCGAAGTCAGCGGATAGACCGGTTCGAACAGCGGGATTTGATCGGCTTCATCATCGCGCACCACATGATCCGGATGCACCATTTGCGCCATGCCGTCGAAAAATTCGACTTTGCCCGACACCGTGCGGCGTTGTCCCGTTGGCAAAAGTTTACCAAGGTACTCGCCGCGCGCATGAAAATAGACCAGTTGAAACGCAATCTGGGCATCGATGACGTCAATACGGTAGGCACCGCCTTTGTTTCGCGGCGGGCGATGTTCACCAACTTCGACTTCGACTGTTAGAGTGGCAGGTAAATCTGCGCCCTGAACCGAGGCGCGCAGGCTACGGTCAATGCCGGAATAAGGGAGTAAAAACAACAGATCACGAGGCTTCGTTACACCAAGGACTGCCATGTGCTGCGCAGTTTTCGGACCGATTCCATCAAGGCTCGTGAGCGCCGCGAAAAGCGGGAATAATATTTCGGGCCGCGTGCTCATAGGCCCGCAATCAGTGCGAGCCAGCCGTCTTCATCAAGGGTATGCACCCCCAACTCAGCCGCTTTTTTTGCCTTTGACCCGGCCCCGGGCCCTGCGATCAAAATATCGGTTTTGGCCGAAACAGAGCCTGACACCTTCGCCCCGAGCGCCTCTGCGCGCGCTTTGGCCTCGGCGCGGGTCATTTTTTCGAGCGTGCCGGTAAAGACCACAATCTTGCCAGTGACGGGGCTGTCGGTGCCGGGCTGCGCTTCGTCCTGTATGGTTAATTCATCCGCAAGGCGCAGGATCGAGGCGCGCTCCGCCGCTTGCGAGAAACTGGTGACAAGCGATGTTGCCATCACCTCGCCCACGCCGTCGATCGAGAGGAGCTCGTCCCATGCCGCGCCAGATTTCTGCGCGCTCGCGTCCATGGCGGCCAGAAAAATGCCCCATGATCCGTAGTGGCGCGCGATCAGCGCTGCGCTTTGCTCGCCCACATGGCGCAGGCCAAGCGCGAAAAGCACGCGGGCGAACCCGATGCGGCGACGCTCGTCGATCGCATCAAACAGCTTGTCCGCGCTTTTTGCGCCCCAGCCATCACGGTTTTTCAACTTGGTTAATTGAGTTGCATCGCGCGCTTTGAGCGTAAAAATGTCAGCAGGCTCGCGTATTGTCAGATTGGAGTCGTGGTAAAACATCTCTACCTGTTTGGCCCCCAACCCTTCGATATCGAAAGCCCCGCGCGACACGAAGTGCTTTAGCTTTTCGACCGCCTGCGCCGGACAAATCAACCCGCCCGAACAGCGGCGGATCGCATCGCCCATCTCGCGGATCGCGGCGCTGCCGCATTCAGGGCAAATTGTCGGAAAATCATAAGCAACGCTGCCGGCTGCACGTTTTTCCAGATCAATATCTTTGATTTTGGGAATCACATCACCCGCGCGGAAGACCTGCACCCAGTCACCGATCCGGATGTCACGCCCCTCGCGTATCGGCGCGCCTTTGCCATCCAGGCCTTTGATGTAATCCTCGTTGTGCAAGGTCGCGTTAGAGACGACGACGCCGCCAACCGTCACCGGCGCGAGCCGCGCAACGGGGCTGAGCGCGCCAGTGCGCCCGACCTGAATGTCGATTGCTTCAAGCCGCGTCCAAGCGAGTTCGGCGGGGAATTTATGCGCGATCGCCCAACGCGGCGTAGTGGAGCGAAAGCCGAGCCGCGCCTGATAGGCGAGATCATCCACCTTGTAGACGACCCCGTCGATGTCATAGCCAAGCGACGCGCGCATTTGCTCGATCTTGCGGTAGTGCGCGATCAGACGGGCGCTTGTCTCAAAGCACGCAGTGAGTGCGTTTGTGTCAAATCCCAGCGATTTAAGCCGCAAAATTGCGCCCATTTGCGTTTCTGCCAAAGGTTCGGACACGACCCCCCAGGCATATGCGAAGAATTTCAAAGGCCGTGCGCGGGTGATTTCCGCATCAAGTTGACGCAAGGAGCCGGCAGCGGCGTTACGCGGATTGGCGAACACCTTGCCGCCACGCTCGGTTTGACGCGCGTTCAGCGCTTCGAAATCGGCGTGGCTCATGTAGACTTCACCGCGCACTTCGAGCAGATCAGGCGCGCCTTCGATCACATCGGGAATAGTTGCGATCGTGCGCGCATTGGCCAGAACATCCTCGCCCACCGCACCGTCGCCGCGCGTCGCAGCTTGGACCAATCGGCCATTTTCATAGCGCAGCGAAAGAGACAACCCGTCGATCTTCGGTTCTGCGGTAAAGGCTAGTGGTGCATCCGCGCCAAGCCCTAGATATTTGCGAATGCCTTGCACGAAATCGGCAACATCCTCGTCTTCAAACGCATTGCCCAGCGACATCATTCGCTGCGCATGGGTTATCTTGCCAAAACCGTCCTGGACGGGTGCCCCCACTTGATCGCTGGGGCTATCTGCACGTTTCAAGTGAGGAAAGGCAGCCTCGATCGCGCTGTTGCGCAGCTTTAGTCGATCATAGTCGGCGTCGCTGATATCTGGTGCATCCCGACCATGATACTTGGCGTTGGCGCCTAAAAGCGCTTTCGCAAGAGCGGCAAGCTCAGCGCGCGCACTGTTCTCATCCAAATCAGCTACAGTAATGTCGGCCATACGCGCGCTCCCCCAAGTTCAGCCCAGTGATAGGGGGGAGGCGCTGGCGCGACAAGAGGGGCAAAGCCAGGCAGGAGTGCGAAGTTTTATCCGGGCGCTAGCCGACGGCCGCTAAAGGCGCATCGCTTTGGGCGGTATCGACAGGATCGCGCAGAACATATCCACGCCCCCAGACCGTTTCGATATAACTATCCTCGCCCGTCGCCTCGCAAAGTTTCTTACGCAGTTTGCAGATAAACACGTCGATGATCTTCAATTCAGGTTCGTCCATGCCGCCATAGAGATGATTGAGAAACATTTCCTTGGTCAGCGTCGTGCCTTTGCGTAGGGAAAGCAGCTCGAGCATCTGGTATTCCTTGCCCGTCAAATGCACTGTCATGCCTGCCACCTCGACCGTTTTTGCATCAAGATTCACAGCGATCTTGCCGGTGTTGATGATCGATTGCGAATGCCCCTTGGAGCGGCGGATGATCGCATGAATGCGTGCAACCAATTCATCGCGGTGGAACGGCTTGGTAAGATAATCATCTGCACCGAACCCGAAACCTTTGATCTTGTTCTCTGTATCATCCGAACCCGAGAGGATCAGAATAGGTGTTTCAATGCGGGCAAGGCGCAATTGGCGCAGCACCTCATGCCCGTTCATGTCCGGTAAATTCAAATCCAGAAGGATCAAATCGTAATCATAAAGTTTTGCTAAATCGATTCCCTCTTCCCCGAAGGAGGTGGAATAGACGTTAAGATTTGCATGGGTCAGCATCATTTCGATGCTTTTGGAAGTCGTGGGATCGTCCTCAACCAAGAGTACGCGCATGGTGGTCACTCCGTTTCATGTGCTTCAAGGACAGGTTCGGCGAAAATAGTTAACCCAACGTTACCTAGTTAAAAAGAGGTAACATATTCTCCTTAAAGTTGTCTATAGCGCTGCAAACAGGTCGTTTTCAACGCATCTTCGCCATGGATCGCAACCGCATGCACCCATTGCGTGAATTCTTCCTCGCTCAGACTGTAGCGTTCGAGCGCCTCGTCCATAGAAATCAGCCCGTATGTGACACCTTTCACAACGGCGGCCTTGCGCGATGCGACCCAGCGGCGCGTTTTGGCGTTTGGAAGGTCGGCGCGGCTCATCACCTGGCCACCCGGGAGTGTGACCGCACGCGGCCCTTCGACTTTCTTGAGATACATCTACTCACCTCTTTTCTGTTGCTGGCCTTTTTGCGCCCAATCTCTTAAAGCAAAGTGAAATGCCCCTCTTGAGAGTGTGTAGGATTTTCCTATATTTTCTTAGGCTTTGGTAAGGAGTTACCGCGATGGCGCTGGACCGCACTGCACCGCTTAACAGTCTTGGCTTTGCCAAACCCCCATCCGAGACACGCGTCGTCGTGGCGATGTCGGGCGGCGTGGACAGCTCTGTTGTGGCAGCCCAGCTTGCCTCTGAGGGCTATGACGTGGTCGGCGTGACCTTGCAGCTCTATGATCACGGTGCTGCGCTGGCTAAGAAGGGCGCGTGCTGCGCAGGGCGCGATATTCATGATGCGCGCCGCGTGGCCGAGGAAATGGGCTTTGCGCATTACGTCCTGGATTATGAGAACAAATTTAAAGATGCGGTGATCGACGAGTTCGCAGACAGCTACCTTGCGGGCGCGACGCCTGTGCCGTGCATTCGCTGCAACGAGCGGGTGAAATTCAAGGACTTGCTGGAAACTGCCAAGGACTTGGACGCCGATTGCATGGCAACGGGGCATTATATCCAGCGGATGATGGGGCCTGCCAAGGCGGAATTGCACTCCGCCGCCGATTCGGCGCGCGATCAGAGCTACTTCCTGTTTTCCACCAAGCAAGAGCAGCTGGATTATCTGCGCTTCCCGCTAGGCCACCTGCCCTCCAAGGACGACACCCGCGCGCTGGCCGAGAAATTCGGACTTAGCGTCGCGGACAAGCCCGATAGTCAGGATATCTGTTTCGTGCCCAACGGCAATTATGCCGCCGTGATTGAAAAACTGCGCCCCGGTGCGGCAGAGCCGGGGGATATCGTCGATACCGAGGGCAATGTGCTCGGGCATCATAATGGCGTCATTCACTATACGATCGGTCAGCGCCGCGGCCTTGGAATTGGCGGGCTGGAAACCCCGCTTTATGTGGTGCGCCTTGATGTAGACCTGAAACATGTGATCGTTGGCCCGAAAGAGCTGCTGTCCACCCGAACGATCCCCGTGCGCGAGATCAACTGGCTGGGCGATGCGCCGCTGATGTCACAGGACGAATGGCATGTGCTGGTGCGCGTACGCTCGACACGTCCGCCGCGCCCTGCGATCATTCGCCCGATTTCAGAGGTGGAGGCAAGCGTCGAGTTGCTCACGCCAGAAGACGGCGTGTCACCGGGTCAGGCCTGCGTGTTCTATGACGTTGATAGCACCCGCATCTTTGGCGGCGGCTGGATCTGGCGCGGGTACTAGTATGGATGCTTTTTCGCTGCTTGATTTATCGCCCATTCCAGAGGGCCAAACTGCGCGCGACGCGATCCTGAATAGCGTGTCTTTGGCGCAAGCGGCTGAAACGGCAGGCTACAAACGCTATTGGCTGGCCGAGCATCACAACATGCCCGGGATCGCCAGCGCTGCGACCTCCATTGTTATTGCGCAGATCGCGGCGGCCACCAAAACCATCCGCGTTGGCGCGGGCGGCATAATGTTGCCCAACCATGCGCCGCTGGTGATTGCAGAGCAGTTCGGCACGCTGGCCACGCTTTATCCCGATCGCATCGACCTTGGCCTTGGCCGCGCACCCGGATCGGACATGGCGACCGCGCGGGCGCTGCGCCGGCACATGGCGCCAGAGGATAGTTTCCCGACGGATGTGCAGGAATTGATCGGCTACCTTGCAGACGGCGATGACACCGCGCCCGTGCGCGCGATTCCCGGGCAAGGTACAAATGTGCCGGTCTGGATACTTGGCTCCAGCCTGTACGGTGCACAGCTCGCGGCTTATCTCGGCCTGCCCTATGCGTTCGCTTCGCATTTTGCGCCAGACATGCTGGAGCAAGCGCTGCATATCTATCGCAGCACGTTCCAGCCATCGAGCACACTCGAAAAGCCCCACGCGATGCTTGCTGCGGGCGTGTGCGCTGCGCCAAGCGATGAAGAAGCTGCTTTCCTGCGCTCTTCGCAAATCCTTGCCTTCGCGCGTTTGCGCACGGGGCGGCCCGGGCCCTTGCCCCTGCCCGTCAACGACATCGAAGCACATGTGCCCGCGCCCGTTATGCAGGGCGTAAATCATGCGCTGTCGTGCTCTGCCACCGGCGCGCCGGACAGTGTGTATCGTCAGCTTGATGAAATTATCACGCGATACCAACCTGATGAGATCATGGTAACGGGGATGATCCATGATCACGCGGCGCGCGTGCGCTCGTTCCAATTGGCTGCTGATATTCTGAAATCGCTAAGGGCGGTTTGAGCCGCATCAAGCCCAAGAATTGTGCCTTCCATCACACACCTCTGCCTCACTTCCCGCTTTAGGGGGAAAAGGGGCTGACCTGCGTCAAACCTTCGTGGCACATACTTTGCACAGCGAGCGCAAGACTCGCCAACCGAGGCCAGTATGACATCCAAAACCGCAAAACCCGCGCTGGGCGCATTGATCTATTTCGCAGTGGCCTTCAGCCTTGCGACCTATTTCACATTTGCGGCGGTTCAGGGCGATTACGGCGTGTTCCGGCGCGCGGAAATCACCGTCGCTGCGCGTGAGCTGAGCGCACAATTGACCGAGTTGCAGGCCGAAGTTGACGATATGGAAAACCTGACAAAGCGGCTCTCCGATACGTTCCTCGACCTCGATCTATTGGATCAACAGGCGCGCGATGTGCTGGGCCTGCTGCGGGCTGATGAAATCGTCGTGCGCTAACGGGGCTTTGCCGCGAAAAGGCCTGCATTCGAAATCACCCCTCTGGTCAGCCTGCATTCAATGCGGTATCATGTAGTTTAACGCTAAACTATCTCTGTCTCTGGGAGGGCACGCAGACCATGGCCGCGCGAAAAACATCTGCAAAACCAAATGTCTCGGCAGGCGAATTGCTTGCCTATTACAAGGACATGCTGCTGATCCGCCGCTTTGAGGAAAAGGCGGGCCAGCTTTATGGCATGGGCCTGATCGGCGGCTTCTGCCATCTTTATATTGGCCAGGAAGCGGTCGTTGTGGGCCTCGAGGCCGCTGCAGAGGAAGGCGACAAGCGCATCACCTCCTACCGTGATCACGGCCATATGCTGGCCTGCGGAATGGATCCGAACGGCGTCATGGCCGAGCTTACGGGCCGCGAGGGGGGCTATTCCAAAGGCAAGGGCGGCTCCATGCACATGTTCTCCAAAGAGAAACATTTCTATGGTGGCCACGGGATCGTTGCGGCTCAGGTGCCGCTCGGTGCGGGCCTTGCATTTGCGGACAAGTACAAAGAAAACGGGCGCGTCACCTTTACCTACTTTGGCGATGGCGCTGCGAACCAAGGACAGGTCTACGAGACCTTCAATATGGCGGCACTTTGGGAGCTTCCATGTATTTTCGTCATTGAAAACAACCAGTACGCCATGGGAACGTCGCAACATCGCTCCACATCCTCGCCAGATATCTATATGCGCGGTGAGGCCTTTGGCATCCCGGGCGAAGCGGTGGACGGCATGGATGTACTGGCCGTCAAGGACGCGGGCGAGCGCGCGGTGAAACACTGCCGCTCTGGCAAGGGCCCCTACATTCTGGAGATCAAAACCTATCGCTATCGCGGCCACTCCATGTCCGATCCCGCAAAATACCGCACCCGCGAAGAAGTGCAGAAAATGCGCGACGAACGCGACCCGATCGAGCAAGTGCGCGAAATACTGCTGACGGGCAAACACGCGAGCGAGGACGATCTGAAAGCGATTGATAAAGAGATCAAGAAAGTGGTGAACGCCTCAGCTGAATTCGCCAAGGAAAGCCCGCAGCCTGATCTCTCGGAGCTTTGGACGGATATTTATGCAGAGGTAGAGGTGTAAATCATGGCTAATGAAATCCTAATGCCCGCCCTGTCCCCAACGATGGAAGAAGGCACGCTCGCCAAATGGCTTGTTAAGGAAGGCGATACAGTCGCTTCTGGCGATATCCTTGCTGAAATCGAAACCGACAAGGCCACGATGGAATTCGAGGCGGTCGATGATGGGGTCATCGGTAAAATTCTGGTCCCCGAGGGCAGTGCTGGCGTGGCTGTAAACACCGCCATTGCCCTGCTTTTGGAGGATGGCGATAGTGCTGATGCGGTTGCTGCGCCCACGTCTGCGCCCACGTCTGCGACCCCAGCCGCGAGCGCCCCTGCACAGGTGAGCGCGCCCGTGGCCACACCCGAGTGGAGCGCGCCTGCCCCCGACTGGCCCGAGGGCACGGCGATGAAACAACAAACCGTGCGCGAGGCCTTGCGCGATGCCATGAGCGAAGAAATGCGCCGCGACGAAGACGTTTTCCTGATGGGCGAAGAAGTGGGCGAATACCAGGGTGCCTACAAGATTTCCCAAGGCATGCTAGATGAATTCGGCCATAAACGCGTGATGGACACGCCGATCACCGAGCACGGATTTACCGGCATCGCCGTTGGCGCTGCCTTTGGTGGGCTCAAACCCATCGTGGAATTCATGACGTTTAACTTCGCCATGCAAGCCATTGATCAAATTATTAATTCCGCCGCCAAGACGCTTTATATGTCGGGCGGTCAAATGGGCGCCCCTATGGTGTTTCGCGGCCCCAACGGCGCTGCGGCGCGCGTCGGTGCGCAGCACTCGCAAGATTACGCCGCGTGGTATGCGCATATTCCCGGCCTCAAGGTGGTCATGCCCTACAGCGCTTCGGACGCCAAGGGCTTGCTTAAATCTGCGATCCGCGATCCAAATCCGGTGATTTTCCTTGAGAACGAAATCCTCTACGGGCGCTCTTTTGATGTGCCTGACTTGGAGGATTTTACCGTTCCCATCGGTAAGGCCCGCATCGCGCGCTCCGGCACGGACGTGACCATTGTCAGCTTTGGGATCGGGATGACTTACGCACTGGAAGCTGCTGATAAATTGGCGGAAAACGGGATCGAAGCCGAAGTAATCGACCTGCGCACTTTGCGCCCCATGGACACGCAAACCGTAATCGAGAGCGTCAAGAAAACCAACCGCTGCGTGACTGTTGAAGAAGGCTGGCCCGTCGGCGCGATCGGCAATTACATCTCTGCGACTTTGATGCAGGAGGCCTTTGATTATCTCGATGCCCCCGTGATCAATTGCACGGGCAAAGATGTGCCGATGCCCTACGCGGCGAACCTTGAAAAACTCGCGCTGACCACCACTGCAGAAGTGATCGAAGCGGTGCAAAAAGTAACCTATCGTTAAGGGAAGATACCAATGGCACTCGAAATCCTCATGCCCGCGCTTTCCCCCACGATGGAAGAAGGCACGCTGGCCAAGTGGCTCGTTAAGGAGGGTGACACGGTCTCCTCCGGCGATCTTTTGGCCGAAATCGAAACCGACAAGGCGACGATGGAATTTGAAGCCGTCGATGACGGCGTGATCGGCAAGCTGCTGGTGGCCGAAGGCACGGCTGGAGTGAAAGTAAACAGTCCTATCGCGCTCTTGCTGGAGGACGGCGAAACTGCGCCGGAGGCAATGACAGCGCAGCAGCCGAAAGAGCAGTCGGTGCAACAAACAAAGCCCAGACCAACAAACGAAAGACGCATCTTTGCCTCTCCCTTGGCCCGCCGCATTGCTGCGGATAAGGGGATCGATCTCGGCGCGCTCGCTGGCTCTGGCCCCAAAGGCCGCATTGTCAAAGCAGACCTCGACACGGCGCAAACGAGCGCTGCGCCGAAAGCGGCCAAAACTACACTAACGCCCATTGTGCCTGCACCCACCGATCCAAACACGATCACCCGCATGTACGAGGGCCGCGCCTTCACCGAAGTCGCGCTCGACGGCATGCGCAAGATCATCGCCGCACGCCTCACCGAAGCGAAACAAACCATCCCGCATTTCTATCTTCGCCGTGATATCCACCTCGATGCGCTGCTAGAGTTTCGCAGCGAGCTCAACAAACAACTGTCGAGCCGCGATATCAAACTCTCGGTCAATGATTTCATCATCAAAGCCTGTGCATTGGCCTTGCAACAAGTCCCTGCCGCCAATGCCGTCTGGGCCGGTGATCGCATTCTGCAAATGCAGGCTTCGGATGTAGCTGTGGCCGTCGCAATCGAGGGCGGGCTATTCACCCCCGTGTTGCAAGACGCAGAAAGCAAAACACTTTCTTCGCTCTCGGCCGAAATGAAAGACCTCGCAGCCCGCGCCAAAACCCGCAAACTTGCGCCGCATGAATATCAAGGCGGCAGCTTTGCAATTTCCAACCTTGGCATGATGGGCATCGACAACTTCGATGCGGTGATCAATCCGCCTCACGGCGCGATCCTCGCGGTTGGCGCTGGCGTGAAGAAACCCGTCGTCACAGATAGCGGCGAACTTGGCATCGCCGTGGTCATGTCCGTCACCCTCAGCGTGGATCACCGCGTCATCGATGGCGCGCTCGGCGCAGAACTTCTTGCCGCCATCAAAGAAAATCTGGAAAATCCCATCGCCATGCTCGCCTGATCTTCATCTTGCCCTTAAACTCCCGCCGGAGGCACCGCCTGACCCCCATAGGGTCAGGCTAAAACAAGTCTGCGGGCCGCGCCCGCAGCCACTCGGATCACTTCGGCGCAGAATTGATCAACTGGTCCATGGAAACCGACGGCTGATCACAGCCCGCCTCGCCCACGATCTTCGCAGGTACGCCCGCGACCGTCTTGCACGGCGGCACTTCCGCCAGAACGACCGAGCCTGCAGCAATGCGGCTACATGCGCCGATCTTGATATTGCCCAGCACTTTCGCGCCTGCGCCAATCATCACTCCATCGCCGATCTTGGGATGACGCTCTTCCTCTTGCTTGCCTGTTCCGCCCAGCGTCACGGAATGCAGCATCGAGACGTTGTCACCCACAACCGCCGTTTCGCCGATCACAATGGAATGTGCGTGATCGATCATGATGCCTTTGCCAATGCGCGCAGCAGGGTGGATATCAACGCCGAAAATCTCCGACACGCGCATTTGCACGAAATACGAAAGGTCCTCGCGCCCTTGCCCCCAAAGCCAATGGGCGATCCGGTAGGCCTGCATCGCCTGAAACCCCTTGAAGAATACGATGGGCTGCAAAAGGCGATGGCAGGCCGGATCACGATCATAGATCGCCATCAAATCCGCGCGCGCCGCTTCGACGATATCGGGCTTGTCGGCAAAGGCCTCATCCGCGATGTCGCGCAGGATCAGCTGGCTCATCTCGTTGGAATGCAGCTTGGCCGAAAAGCGATAGGACAGCGCTTTTTCCAGATTGTCATGATGCAGAATGCAGGCATGCAAAAGCCCGCCCATAAGTGGCTCCGCGCGCACCGCCTCTTGGGCTTCGTGCGAAATGCGCTCCCAAACGGGGTCGATGCGGTGAAGCGGTTGTCTGGCCTGTGCCATGAAATTCATCCTTTTTTTCTGCACATCTACCCTACACCATCTATGCGGCGCAGGACAAATGCAAAGGGGTGATGTTTCACATCCTCGCAGACGATCGATCCAGCGTTTGCACTTGTTTCAGCTGCCCAAGCACCAGTTCAAGCGCTTCCATTACCTTGGGGGTCAGCGAAGCTGGCATCGGCGCGATGCCTCTGCGCAGCGCCAATGCCCCAAGCGATCCATCCCCCAAGAGCGCATGGGCCCTTCCTGTCACCGCAGCGAAATCGCGCGCTTGCTCAAGCTGACAAAGCAGCTCAGCGCATTTTTCTGCCCGCACCGCGCGCTCGAAACGCATGAGGTAACGCGCAGCCAGCACAAGATCACCCAAAGTAAAAGCCGCGCGCATCACAGCCCCAAGATCTGTCGCGCGAACAGGCCGGGACCAAAGCGCTCGGAAACCTGCGCAACGCGCAACTCGTAAATGCCACTGGCACCATCTGCGATGCGATCCGCAAGCCTGTAGGTGAAGGCAGGCGCGTCCAGAACTTCTTCGCGCACCACGATACCACCGATCAGCACGCGCAGCACGTATTGTTCGCGCTCCTCCGCAAGCGGCACGTCGCCCCAACCCCAATCATCACCATCGATCCGCGTGCGGCGCAGCCATGTCACTTTCACGTCCGTTGCGTCCTCGATCGCCCGCAGGTGCGCGGGCGGATAGGGCCGCAGCCCCGCGCCGTCAAATTGCTCCACGCGCATCTCGTACGATGGATCGTCATAGCCGCGCGCCGCTGGGCCGATCCGGTAGTGGCGCTGCACGCCGCGATCGCTCGCGCGCAAGCCAATCTGGTTCGGCACACCGTTCAACAGCACAAAGATGGAGCCGATCGGCCAGGCATCCGGCATCAACCCGTCGGTGCCGAATTGACCACGCAAACGCGTGCTTAGCTCGTAGGTGTCGGGTGCAACCAATTCCGCGCGCTGGAACTGGAACACTTCCCAATTGCTCCCCGAACCATCGCCAATCGCGGCAAGATTGCCCCCTGCAAGCAGCGTCTCGCGCGCGATGCTCTCAAGTTGATCGCTCGCCAGCCTCACACGTAGCGGCGCACCGCGATCAATCACGCCGACTGCCCCCTTGAACAGCGGCGTTTCAGTGACGCCAACCGTTGCGCGACCCTGAACATAGGTATTGAACCCGTAATCCGCGTCCGTGGGCGCATCGTAAACCGCCACGGCCCCAGGCCAGGGCGTGGCCGTCACAGCGATATGGGGCGCATGGGGCACCTCGTTTTCGCTCATCAAAGGCAGGTCCAGAAAATAGGGCAGCACAGGCAGCGCAGGTACGAAAGGACGCATGGAAATCGCCTCGTCGCCATAGGGCGCGGGGCGGTAGATGTTCGGCTCGATACGCACCGCCTCCAAAATCTGGCTCGCTCCTTGCTCGACGCGGTCGACGCGAAACTGCGTATCGCCTTGCGCTCCGCTCAGGCGCACCACATCACCCGCCTTCACCCCCATCTTCGAGGGCGGCAAAGCAAAGCGCACAGCCTCGCGCGACAAACGCGCTTCGCTCAGCCAACGCTCCAGCATTTGCCGCGCTTCTGCGCGCGTCATCATCAGCGGCAAGTCAGAGGACGACACCGCGTGCGATCCGTCCTGCGGCAGCACGGTTTCTTCGACGATCACGTCGAAATCGCCATCCGCCTGCACGAAACTCGCGCGCAAACGCCCCGCAAGGTCGGCATCAGAGCCGCGCACGACCTCCAAAACCCCCTCCATATCAGCATGGTGCACCAGATCCTCCATCGAGAGGCTCACATCGCTCTGCCCGTCGCGCATAATGAAATGCAGCACGCCATCGCGCTCGACAGCGTCGAAACCATAGCGCAGCATCAGAGGTTGCAGCGCGCTGCGCGCCTCCAGCACATCGGCTATCTGATAGCCGCGCACCACGCCATAAAGCGCGCTAACGTCAAAGCGCGTCTCGCCCGCCCGTAGGCAAATCTCTGCCACGACCGAGCCAAGCGAGCGTGACGTCGAGCGCCCGTTAAGCCAATGCCCGCGCCAATAATTCGCGCTATCCGACCAAAGATCAGAGCGGTTCGGAAAATGAGGATAGGGCCGTGCATCCCAGGCCCAGACGAAAGCGCGCGACATATCAAGCATCGGCGCACCGTATAAATCGGACACCGGGTTGCGCGCAGGATCGCCCCAATAATCGGTCATGGCGCGCAAATATTGCATCTGCATCAACTCGTCGCGCTGCCCGTTCGAATACTGTGGCAGGCTCGATTCCGATGATTTGGGATCGACGAATTTGTTGGGCTGGTTCGTGCCCTTGTCGATTGCTGCGCAGCCATATTCGGTAAACCAGAACGGTTTCGATTGCGGCTCCCACGCAGTCGCCTGATCATCGCGCACGCCTGAAATGCGGTTGTGATGCGGCTTGCTCCACCAGCTTTTCAAATCCTTGTAACGGTAAATCCAAGGTTCGCCATGCGCGCCGTCTGTGATCGGTGTGCGGATTTGCGCCGCGCGCGCCTCATCGGAGTGGTAGTACCAATCATAGCCCTCGCCACCCTCGATATTGCTCTTGAGATACTCCAGCGCATAGATCGAGCCATGCTGCGCATCCAGATGCTGCTCACCGTCGCGCCAATCGGACAGGGGCATGTAATTGTCGATCCCGATAAAATCGATGTTTTCGTCCGCCCAAAGCGGATCAAGGTGGAAGTAGTGATGGCCAAAGCCATCCTGCGGAGAGTAGCCGAAATACTCGCTCCAATCTGCCGCATAGCCGATCTTGCAATTCGGCCCGAGCAGCGCGCGCACTTCGCCTGCAAGCGCAATCAACTGCGTGACCGCAGGAAAGCTGTGCGCTGCGCCTCTGATCTGCGTCAGTCCGCGCATCTCCGATCCGACGCAGAACGACTCCACACCGCCGGCCGCCGCGCAAAGCGCCGCATTGTGTAAGATGAAACGTCGAAAGCCCCAATCATTCGGACCGTTATAACTTACGCTGCTAGAGGACACGCTGAAATCGCTGGCCGAAGCCGCACCAAAGAAAGCGGCAACCTCGCTTGCTGCCGCAGCCGTGCCGTCGGGCGATCCATCACGCAGCGACGCAACCGAGCATGTGATGCGCCCGCGCCATGGCAATTTCGGCTGGCTGCTCGCATCGCTCCAAGGATCAGGCAGGCCGTTGCCATCAATCTGATCCATCAGAATGAAGGGATAGAACATCACCGCCTGCCCCGCGCGCTTCAACTCGGCAATCGCCTCAAGCACCGAATTATCCGACGGCGTGCCGCCATACACCGGCCGCCCGCTATCCTGCGCAATCATCTGCGCAGAGGCACGGTTCAGACCCGCCACACCCCACTTCAAACGATCGCCTTCAAACTCCTTTTGCTCGACCTTTGGCCTGATCTCGCAAGACCCGCAGCGCAGATCATCCCCGAACCAACTCACGATAAGCGAGGCAGCCGCACAACCCGGTAACTCCTCGCGCAACATTTTGACCGAAGTCGCCATGTCACTGCGATAGCTTGGCGAGTTGACGTTCGCGCTCTTGCGGTTGCCAAGCCCGTAATCGTAATGCACGGGGGTCGTCGCCAGCGCAAATTCGCCAGAGCCGGGCATCACCGCCACCGCTTTGATCGCTTGGGTCAAATCTTCAGCCTGGCCTTGCAACTCATCCGTTGCGCCGCGCACCACTTCAAAAGTGAACTGCGGAACGCGATCGCCGTAATTCGCCAATTGCAGGTTTTCGAATACAACATAAGCCGTGCCGCGATAGGCTGGCGCAAGCCCCGCACCCTCGACCGCTTCAATCTTGGGGTCGGGCAATTGGTCGCTTGATCCCTCATAAACGCGCATGTTCAGATCCACCGGGCTCACCTCGATGCCGTCGGCCCAAACCCGTCCGATCGAAGTGATCTCTCCCTCGCACAGCGCCACAGCGATACTGATGGAATAGGCATAGCTTTGCGTGACGGTTGTGTTTGAATTGGTGATCGTCGTGCTGCCCACCTCGCGCGCCGCCCCCTTGCCACCGCTTGGCGCGCCCTGCGTTTGCGTGCTGACCTGCGTCGCATTAGAGGTGTAGATCCGCTCTTCGAATTCGCTCGACCAGATCACCTGCCCGGCCACGCGCATACGCCCGAAAATCTGGCCGATAGGCCGCCCCTCGCCCGCACCTGTCAGGCGAAAGCGGTTCATCTGGCCGGTCTGAACCGTCTCTGATCCACCGCCGATAATATGCTGATCCGTGCGCACCGTACGCCGGTCAATCGCATTGCCGACCATCGCCCCTGCAAAGCGGCCGATCGCGGACATGGACAGCCCCAGAACCGAGCCTCCGACAGAGGCCCCCAAAGATGCACCGGCAGCAGAGAGAAGGATGGTAGCCATGGGTTAAACTCCTAGCGGAAAACGAAAACGCGCCGCGATCCGGCGCTGCCAAGGACGGCTAAGCGGACTTTCAGTGACCGCGTGGCCGCTATAGGCGTGAATGAATGTCGCGGCTTTGCCCGCGCAGCTGCAAATCCCGACGTGCTTGGCGATCGCCCCGTCGCGCATGCGAAACAGCAGCACATCGCCCGCCGCCATTGCGCGGCTTTGCGGCTGCAAATAACGCAAAGCCGCGCGCAGCAGCACTTCGTCGCCTTGCGGCTCCGCCCAGTCTTGCGAATAGGGCGGCACTACCTCCGGCTCTGCCCCGTAAAGCGCGCGCCAAACACCGCGCAGCAGTCCAAGGCAATCGGTCCCCGCCCCCCGCACCGAGGCTTGATGGCGATACGGCGTGCCAATCCAGGTGCGCGCAATTTCCACGACCCGTTCTGCGGGCATCAACGCGGCGCTCACCTGCGGCTCCCCCCGTCTTTGGAGGGCGCCTTGCTCGGATGCACCATCATCCATTCCTCTTCGGGAATGTCCGGAAATCCACGAAAGTTCACAGCGTTGGAGAATTTCACGCGGCAGGTCTCGAACCGCTTGTCACATCCCGCGAACAGGCGCACGTGATCGCCGGCACGGATATCCGCGCGCATTGGCTCCCACAGCGTGATCTCGCGCAGCCCCCCGAACATGCGATCCACCTTGATCGCCGCGCTCAGATCAACGCCCTCTCCACTTATGACGTCCAAACGCCCGCGCTCGAACCAATCGCTCGCATAACCGCCCAGACCCTCAAAGCGAAACACCCGCGCGTTCTCGATTTCAGCCACAATGCTCTGCACGCGGTATGCCGCGCTTTGCAGATCGACGCTGCAGGCACCGTCCCCCAAAACCGCGCCGCACGGGCGCTGATAAACCCGCCCCACAGGCCGGTTCAGCATATCCGTCAAACCACGCAATTCCGCCTGAAACGCGCCCCCTGCGCGGCGGATTTCACCGATATTGCCGCGAAACTGCAAAATGCGCTGCGCCGTGTCGGTCCAGTTCACCAACCACGATGTCACCTCAGCGCCGTCAAATCGCCCCGCATCAATGTCCACTTCCTTGATCGCTGTATCACTCAGCGCACCAACCGCTTCGGTGTTGTCCACCGACAATCCGGTGCTTTGTTGCAAGGCCATCGCCGACAATCCCGTGTCAGGCTTGAAGATCAACCCGTCAAATTCCAACGCAAGATCGTGATCGGTAAAGCCAAAGCATACCCCGTCGCGCCGCTCGATTTTCCACGCGCGGCACAGCGTCGTGACGCCGCTATCAAGATGCGCCTGAAACGCCTCCGGCAACGCAGTCATAACCGCACCTCCAGCACAGGAATGCTTGGCACTTCACCCGCCTGAAAACTCGCCGCTGATGTGTGAATGCGGTCCGTATCAAAACGCACAGGCACATCGAACTCGAACCCTGCCGTGATCTCGCGATCCTCGTCAGGCGCGCGCTCAAAAATGATCACGCCGCGCGCCAGATCGACCTCGAAATGCACACCCTCGTTCTGTTCATCCCCTGCAATGCCGACTTTGACCGTACCGCTCACCAGCTTGGAAATCACCCGCGTATAACTCGCATCGCCGGAACGATAGGCCTTGCTGAGCTGAAATTCCGTCGCAATTCCATCGCCGTAACCAATCGTCTGATCACCCAGCGCGACCGTGCTCGATGGCTTGCACGACTTAAAATCCGACCAGTCCTTCCAACGAAACCCATACATCTGCCCGCGCCGCGCCTCGAAAAAATCCAGCACCTCGCTCACATCATCCATCGCGCGCAAGCCCACGCCAGCATCATAACGCCTGCGCGAATGTGCCCATGGTGTGTTGCGTTCCTCATACCCATTGCTCAGCGCGACGATATCCGTGCGCCGCTCCGGCCCGCCCATCGAGCCAAAGCTCAAGGCCGCCGGAAACCTAACCTCATGAAACTGCATATGCCTGTCCCTCCGCCTGACTGAAATTGCTTAACGCGCGCGCTGCGAGCGGCCCAAGGCACGGCTCATCTGCGCGGCGATCTGGCTTTGTGAACGCCTGAACCCCTCCACATCGGGGGTGGAGATATTCACTACAATCGACGCTCCGCGCCCGCCGCCCTGCGCCTGAACGCCAAGTTTGCCATCCGCGCCGCGCGTTAACGGCATGATCGCCTCCGGCCCCGCCTCGCCCATCAATCCGGTGCCGCCGCGCATCGGGAAGGTCGTCGGCCCATTCACTACGCCGCCATTAGCAAAGGCCGTGACGCGCCCTTGCGCAAAACTGCCGCCATCCGCAAAGGGCATCAGCCCCTTGAACAACGCATCCATGCCGCCAGTGATCATGCCCGAGAAATGGTTAGTCACCGGCTTGATTGCCGCATTCAGCGCCGCACTCGCCATGGATTGCCCCACCTCGCGCAGCGCATCGCTCAGCTTTTGACCGTCGAACACGACCCCCTCGAACGCCCCGCGCAGCGAGCGGCTGAGCGAGGCATCAAGGCTCTGTATCCCCTTGCCCGTTTCAGCAAACGTGCCCTGAATACGCTTCATCTCCGCATCAAAACTCGACGCCATCCCCGCCGCATTGGCAAAGCTGTCCTCAAGCGCGTCAAGCTGCACTTCCACAGGATTCGAACTCTCAAATTCACTCATCTCGCATTTCCTTCTCTACGCCAGCGCCGCTATGCACATCGGGATAGGCCCTCAGCAAATCAGCCAAACGCGCGCGCCCCATCGGGGCATCAAAGCCGCCGTGCCCCAGCATCAGCAACAACTCTGCTGGCGTCAGCGCCCAGAACTCGGCAGGCTTAAGGCGCAGCCGCACCAACCCCGCGCGCATCATATCCGGCCAATTTACGCGCTTCATGCGCGCCGCTCTTCCGGCAGCAGAAACGCGCGCGCCAGCAGCCTTGCAGCCGCCTCCGCCGCGCCCCTAGGCCCGCCTTTGATTTCGGCAGCAAGCAGATCAGCGCTAACAACATCCCAGCCCCCACCGCGCAAACCCGCAACGATCAGCGCCAACACATCGCAGCTGGAAAACCCGCCACTCTCGAAGCGCTCGACAAGTGCTACCAACGTGTCATCGCCCAGCACCGTCTCAAGCTCCGCCAGCGAACCCAGCGTGAGCGACATAGGCCGGGCCACTCCGTCCACCTCCACACTCACCACGCCGCTCCAGGGGTTCTCCATCAACTCGCCGCCGTGAACGTCAACTCGCCCGCAGAGGCCATCGACATCTCATAGGTCGCCTCGCCGTTATGCGAGCCTGCGTATTCAATCGCGCTTATCTGGAACGGGCCTTGCACAGTGCCAAAATCAGGAATGATCACCTGAAAATTCGGGATTTCCCCGTCAAAGAAAATCTGCCGCGCCCGCTCGTCCGTGGCTTCGTCGCGAAACACACCAGAGCCGGATAGCGCCGCCGTCTTGACCCCCGCACCAGAGAGCAATTCGCGCCAACCCCCTGCGCTACTCAGGTTGGTCACATCCACCGTCTCGGCGTTGAAGCTCACCCGCGTCGCCCGCAGGCCCGCAAGTGTTTCAAACGTATTGCTGCCATTCACATCCACTTTGATCAGCAGATCTTTACCATTTTGCACACCCATGATGCTCACTCCATTTCGTTAGGAAAATTACCGCTTCAACTCACGCCTCGACGCGCGCCCTGAATTTCAGATCAATCTTGCGCTGCCCCGCTGCGCTGCGCTTGGCATTGCTTGACGCAAACCAAAGTCCCACCACGCGCCCCTCGCTCAGCGCCAGATCGGTGCTACTCAAGGCGTCCCAGATCGCGCTCGCCGCCTGCTTCAGCGTCAGAAAGCTATCCGCTGTGCTCATCACCGAAATCAGCAAATCATGCACCGCACCCGCGCCACTCTTGTCCGACGCATCCTTGACCGCCTCCTCGCCCAGCAGCACATACAAATCCGGCAAAGGCCCCGCTGGCACCGCGTCATAGACATGCACGCCCACGATCCCAGCAAGAACCGGATCGTCCGATAGCCGCGTATAAAGCGCGCTCTGCAAGGCCCCAGATAAAAGCACGCTCATGCCGCCACCTCCTCTGTTGCAAAGCAGGTCAGATAGCGCCCCTGCGGCTCGCCATCTGCCACGGCCGTAATCAGATAGATCCTTGCGCCCTCACGAAAGCGCTGATCTGGCGTAGGCCTCATCATTGACCCCTGCGGTGCCGCGCGCAGCGTAATTTTCAAAGCCACTTTCGAGCGCGCCACACCCAGCCCACCACTCTCGCGCCCGGAAAAGCTGCGAATATCCGCCCAAAGCGTGCCAAGCGTGTTCCAGGAATTCAGCAAACCGCCCGCCCCATCCGCAACCTCGACGCGCTGCTCCAAAACCAGCGCCCGGTTCAAACGTAGCCCGCTCATGAGCGGCCACCCGAGAACAGGCGCATCGGGCGATATCGCTCGATCAAGGTCTGCACACCAAACGGCATACAGCCCCGCGCCAATGCCGTCTCGTCCCGGTACTCATAGTAATGCGCAGCCAACAAAAACACTGCTTGCGCCAGATCGCTCGGCAACTCGTCCCACGCCGCGCCAAAGCCCGCCTCAAAGCGAATGACCGCCTTGCCGCCGCACAAAATCGTGCCAAATCCGGCCCCTCGCGCAATCAATTTAGGGCGCTGTCCATCCTGCTCCAAAGCATAACGCTCGGGCGGCAGAACCGCTGCTACTCCATCGCCGTCGACGATCTCTACCGCCTCAACAGCGCGCACAGGCGCCAGCGGTAAGACCTCTGCGGCTGGATCCCGCCAACGTGTAACCGACCATGAAAATTCACGCGCAATCAACGCCTTGCCCGTGCGCGCCTCGATCGCTGCCAAAGCCGCGCGCAAAAAACTCTTCAAGACAGGCTCTTGCAAATCGCTCTCGCCAAACCCCGTCCCGAGGCGCAAATGCGCTTTGAAGGCCGCGAGGGGCAAGGCCCCGTCCGGCACTGTAGCCTCTTCGATCAACATCATCGATATCTCCAAATCTAACGTCGGCCTCCCCGGGGGCGGCAATGGTGGACGCGCACAGCTGCGTTGCTCGGACGGAGGGGAGCAGCTAGACAACACAGGTTTTCTCTCTGCACGCGCCCAAAGGGCGAAAGGCGGACGCGATCGCCAGCCTTTCGCAAATCGCAGCCCAGCTTTTTAGCTGAGTGCGAATTTCAACAGCTTGATGGCTTTGAAATCCGTCACGTCGCCGCCAACGCGCTTGGTGGCGTAGAACAGCACATTGGGTTTGGACGAGAACGGATCGCGCAGCACGCGCAAATCTGGACGCTCGGCAATTGTATAGCCCGCGCCAAAATCGCCAAAGGCAATCGCGGTTTGGCCACTCGCCACATCCGGCATGTCCTCGCAAATGACGACCTTGTAGCCCAGCAACAGGGATGGCTCGCCCGCGGCAAACCCGTCGGACCATAGGAAACGACCATCGCCGTCCTTCATCTTGCGCACACGGCCCGCCGTCTTGGAGTTCATCACGAACACACCATTGGCGCGGTAACGCGCGTCCAGCGCATAGACCAGATCGACAATCTTATCACCAGAATTGAGCGCTGCAAAATCACCGTCCACACCTGTAGCGATGTGACCAATCTCGCCCCAAACCTCTGTGCCATCTGCCGCCGTGGCGTAGCTCAGAACACCCTTGGGCTTGTCGTTGCCATCGCCACTAATGAACGCGGCACTCTCTGCGCGCGCAAACTTGTCTGCGATCTTGCTCGCAAGCCACCCCTCAATGTCAAAGGCGCTGTCATCTAAAAGGCGCTGCGAGACCTTGGGCAGTGCGCTCAATTCATGAAGCTGGATGGAAATGCGATCCACTTGCGGCGTGCCCGTTTCCGCAGAGGCCGCCGTTTCACTCGCCCAGCCAACACCGGCGTCAGAATGATCCACCAGCACATCATAGGACGTGGCCTCCACATTCACCACGCTCGCAACAGCGCGCAAGGACGCCGCGCCGCGCAGCACCGATTGAACCGCTTCGGAGGTTTGCGGATCAACCAGATAACCGCCATCCGCAGCAACCGCCGTGGACATCGCCTTACCCTCAAGCTCTATGCCGCGCAGCGCATCTTCCTCGCCATTGCGCAAGTAAGCGCCGAACGCCTTCTCGTGCGGGGCCGTTTCCAGTGCCGCCCCCGACAAAGCTGGACGGGCGTTTCGTGTCAAAGATTTACGTTCATACATGCTCAGTCGCTCTTCTTGCTGTTGAAATCGTTGCTCGGTCTTGGCCGTATGGCTGTGAAAGCCGGCCACGAAATCCGCCATGGCAGATTTCAGTTCCTGGGCAGGAGACACGTCTTCCCCGGCCCGAGAATTCATCTCAGGATCGCTCATCGCTTCGTCCTTTCGTTAAGTGTTAGAAATTCAACTCTTTGCTAACGCCGCGCAAAACCTCAGCAAGTGCGCGAAACCCGTGCATATCGCTTGCCAGCACATCGCCCTTTGCACCAACACGCGCACTTGGCAGCATCGGAAAGGTCACCAGCGACACCTCCCAAAGCTCCAATTCCTGCAAATGGCGCGTGCCATTCTCGCCGCGAACTGCCTTTTTGGTGCGATAGCCAATCGAGAGCCCGTCAAGCGCGCCCGCCGCGATCAGGGCAACCGCCTCGCGCCCCCGCGCTACGCTCTCCAAAAGCCGCCCCTTCACATAAAGTCCGCGTTCGTCCTCGCGCACTTCGTCCCAAACGCCAATCAGCGCGCTCGCGTCATGCTGCCAAAGCATCTTCACCTGCCGCCCCTGTACCGCCAATGCCTGCAAAGACCCCGCATAGGCTCCCCTAACCACGACATCGCCGCCCTGATCCGCCGCGCCAAAGAACGACGCATAGCCCTCAATCTCCACACCATCCTTTACGGTCAACGCATCGCCAAACCGGCAAAATTTGCGCTCTAAACCACCATCACTCTGCATGCCGTTTCCTCTTTCCAAAAATATCGCGGGGAGTCTCAGCATGCTGAGACGGGGCAGCGCCCCAAACCGCTAGCCAGCTAAAAGCAACGGCTGCACAGCCTGCGCCAAGATCACCGCAACAACGCCGTACACCATCAACCAAAGCCGCCGCTCCAATCGCTCAATCAACTCTTCGATCCGATCTAGCCTCTTGCCCAATCCATCAAACTGGAGCTTTGCAACGCGCTCATGGGCCTCCAAGCGCAGCGCAGGAGCGCAATCAAACGCCTCAAACCCATAGCGATCTGTGCGCTCGCTCATTCAGCCACCTCGCCGCTAAGCGGCGGTAGCCCCAACAGCGCGCGTTTCTCGTCAACGCTCAGAAAATCCGCCCCCGCAACGCGGCTCCACTGCGCATCCCGCTCCACCGCCAGCGCCGCTACCTGATCAAGGTCGGGCTTCAACTCTACCGCCTCGCCAGTGTAGCCCGCTAGCCAAGCGCCCAGCTTGCCCGCAACCTTGCCCGCCAGCGGAACAACCACCTGTCGATAAAACGCGCGGTTTGCCTCCTGGTAATTTGCATAGGTCGCATCCCCGGGAATCCCGAGCAGCATCGGCGGCACCCCGAAGGCAATGGCAATCTCGCGCGCCGCACTCTCCTTGGTCTTTTGAAACTCCATGTCAGAGGGCGAGAACCCCATCGGCTTCCAATCAAGACCACCCTCAAGCAGCATAGGACGCCCCGCATTCTTTGCGCCCTGATGATAGGCCTCCATCTCGTCCTGCAAACGCTGGAACTGCTCCGGCCCCAGCGTACCATTGCCGTCCGTGCCTTTGACGACAATCGCCCCCGATGGCCTTGCTGCATTATCCAGCAGAGCCTTTGACCAGCGCGAGGCAGAATTATGCACATCCAGCGCCGTCGCTGCCGCCTGCATTGGCGAGAGCCCGTAATGATCATCTTGCGGATGAAACGATTTCACATGACATATCGGCGATACTGCCCCGCTCACATCGAACCGCGCCTTGCGCGCGCCCACAGCATATTCATAGGCCACTGGCCAGCCATCACCCCCGGGAACAACCCGCATCCGGTCCGAGCGCAGCACATGCAACTCGAACGGCGCGCCACTCTCGGCGGCAACAGCCTCCACATATGTATCCCCTGACAGCAAGAGCTGCCCGAACAATGCCTCCAGAAACTCGACCCGCCCCTGCGCCCCATTCGGTGCCGCCAGCAGCGTCAAAATCTCATGGTGCTCAAACCTCTGCGCATTATCCTGTAGCACCAAAGGCACCGCCGCCGCCGCCTCTGCAATCAGCTTGACCGCGCGAAACCCCACCGGATTTCCCACAAACCCCGTGCGCGTCAGCGATACGGTATCGCGCGCCGACCACGCCACGCGCCCCGCGCCATGATACGCAATCACTGGCCCCGTCGCGCTCGCTTTGGTCTCGAGCGCCGCTACTTCGCCGCGCCGCCTCAGTAAATCAAATGCCATGTCTCACTCCTTTTCGCGCAGCTTCCCTGTCCGCGCCCCACCATGGCACGCGCCGGTCCCACTCCAATGCGCTAAATTTTACAGCGCCCGTATCTGCGGCTTGCGATAGGCAAGCGCTGGCGCAATCATCACCTCATGCAGCGCCCAAACCAGCGCGTCGACGCGGTCGGGCGAGCCTTTGCCATCATAGCCCCGCGCCGTCATCCGGCACATCTGGTCCTCCAACTCCGCCAATCCGCGCACATGCGACACACGCCCCTGCTCGTATAGCGCCGCCACAGGCTCCGCCCGCGCCACCTTCCCGCGCGACGCATGCACCGCCGTGATCGCCACCATAGGATCAACCTGACGCAAAACCGCACTCACCATATCGCCGCCCTGATTGACCTCGACCACCAAGCGCTCCGCCTTCCATCGCTCCATCGCCGCAATCGCCGCGCTTGCCCAACCGTGGGGCGATGCACCTTGGAGGCTCGCATCCTCCAGCACCACCGCACGCCATTCATTCGGTGCGCCGCCGCACTGCACTCCCACCACAACAATCCCGCACTCGTCCGCGCCGCTCTTACTCCCTGCTGGCGGGTCCACCGCGACAACAATGCGATCAACCTCTGGAATACACTCTACCCTCAAACTCTCTAACAACGCGCTACCCCACAGTGCGCCCTCACTGTCCTCAAGCAACACCCCCTCCAATTCCTGCCGTCCCAGCCGCGTGCCCGCATAGCGCCGCTCGACTTCCTTCAGAAAACTGCTCGCCAGATTGGCGCGGTTGGCCTGCGTCGGCGCATGGGTCACCACCGTGCTTGGCGCTTTCAGCAATTCTTTCAAAACCCCGACAGTGCGCGGCGTGGTCGTCACGCAAACCTGCGGATGCTCGCCAAGGCGCAGCGCAAACTGCAGCATATCCCAGGCCTCATCCGCCCGCTTCCACTTGGCCAACTCGTCCACCCAGGCCCCGTCAAACTGCGGCCCGCGCAGCGCTTCGGGATCATGGGCCGAAAATACCTGCGCCACTGCCCCGTTCGGCCAAACCAGCCGCTTACGCGTCGCCTGCCACTCAGGCCGGCGATCGGGTGGCGAGCACGCCAAAATCCCGCTCTCGCCAAAAATCATCACATCGCGGGTCTGATCCACCGTCTCGCCAATCAAGGCAATCCGCGAACATCGCCCCTTATCCATCGGCCCCGCACCCTCGACTTGCGTGCGCACCCACTCGGCCCCCGCGCGCGTTTTACCTGCGCCGCGCCCCCCCATCACGACCCAGGCCCGCCAAGCGCCCTCGGGCGGCAGTTGATGCGGCATCGCCCAGAACTCGAACAAAAAAGGGAGAGCCAAAAGCTCTCCCTCCTCCATGTCATCCAGAAATTTTTCCTGAACAGCACGATCTTCGCAAGCGATCCAACCTGCACCCGATGCTAGATCGGGCCTCCTCAAGATCGAGCGCATATCCTCGCCCGCTCCCTGTTCTGCCTTGGTCTGATTTTTCAAGACGCAACTCCATCTCATGAGCGATTTTCAACCAATCCCGAATGTCTCCAAGAACCTTGGCGACCTCGGATTTAGGCCCGACCTTCCCAGCATCAACCTCGGCCATCAGTCGATTAAGCGCCTCAATGGCGCTCACGACCTGAGCCTTGGCCGATGTTTCAAGCTCATCTAAACTCTGAGCAATCACACGCGGGGATGTTGGTGTCATACAGCTTTACTCCTCATGCGAGTTTTCTCCGCACGAGCGAAACAAAAAAGCGGCCCCCGGAATTATCCGGTGCCGCTTTGCCATTTCTCCTAGCATGTCACAACTTATAGGCGAGTCCGTTCGCTAAGTCAAGCAAAACCGCGCCCACGCGCGCGCTCTAGCGACCGCTCAGCCTAACAAATCGTTAACCGGTGCCTCGCTTCTCTGGTCTTGAAATACCTCGGGGGAGTCCATCTTGGATGGACGGGGGCAGCGCCCCCACGCCTGGCTTCAATAGGCCCATCTTCAATCAATCGCACTCAATTATTCGCGCGCTCCGCTTCGATCAAACGCCAGCGCGCCACATTGGCATTATGCTCCGCGAGCGTCACCGCAAAAGCATGCCCTCCGGTTCCATCCGCCACGAAAAAGATAAACGGCGTCTCGTCTGGATTGACCGCCGCTTGCAAACTTGCAAGTCCGGGGTTGGCGATCGGTGTAGGCGGCAGCCCGTTTATCACATAGGTATTCCAAGGCGTCTCGCGGCGAAGCTCGCTTTGACGCAATCCACGCCCCAAAACGCCCTCGCCCCGCGTCACTCCGTAAATCACCGTCGGGTCCGTCTGCAAACGCATCCCCTGGTTCAAACGGTTCACAAAGACCGAGGCCACCTGCCTGCGCTCTTCTGCAACGCCGGTTTCCTTCTCGATAATCGAGGCAAGAGTCAGCATCTCTTCAGCGCTCTGCAACGGCAAACCATCGCGACGCGCTGCCCAGACCTGCGCAATCCTGCGCTCTTGTGCGTCCTGCATCCGCGCCACCAAAGCCGCGCGCGTATCGCCCGCGCGCACCTCATAGCTGTCGGGCGCAAGCATGCCCTCTGCCGGCACCGCGTCCACATCGCCCTCCAGCAGATCGACCGATTTCAACTCCTCGATTACCTGCCAGCTCGTCACACCTTCGGCCAGCGCAATGCGATAGCGCGTATCGTTCTCGCCGCGCAGCTGCGTGTAAATCTCGGGAGCCTCTTCCTCCGCTGGATTAAAGCTCGCCTTTTCGACAAAACGGTTCGTTGCCGGATCAAGCTGGCGTACCTGCACCGTCGCGCGCGTTACTCCAATGCGGTACACCACTTCGGTGCCGCATGTGCTCGCGCCGCCGCGCGTAATGATGCTGACGATCTCTTCCATCGAGGCGTTCTCCGGCACCAGAAAACTGCCCGCTTTTAACGATCCGGTCTTATCCTCGTAATCAGCGCCTATCCGGAAGATCGCAGCGCTGCTCACGGCGCCCTCTGCATCCAGATCGCGGCTGACCGTGCCCATATTGGAGCCACGCTCAACCTTGAGACAAATCGCCTGATCCAGTGGTCCGGCATTGCGATACTGCCCCTGTCCCCACAGGATCATCCCCCCGAGCAAGAACAGCGCGACGATCAAAAATGTCACCGCGTTAGAGGCAATGTGGCGCCACATATTACTCGACCTTTCCGAAGAGCACGCTGGCGTTGGTCCCGCCAAATCCGAAGGAATTGCTGAGCGCCACGTTAATTTCGCGCTTTACAGGGCCATTCGCGGCCAGATCGACTGCTGTCTCAACCGCTGGATTATCGAGGTTAATCGTCGGCGGAGCCACCTGATCGCGGATCGCAAGGATCGAGAAAATCGCCTCGATTGCGCCCGCTGCCCCCAATAAGTGACCCGTCATCGACTTGGTCGAGGACATAGTGACTTTGCCAGCATGCTCGCCCATCATCCGCTCGACAGCGCCCAGCTCGATGGTATCCGCCATGGTCGATGTGCCATGTGCGTTGATGTAATCGATATCTTTAGGCTCAAGCCCCGCCTTGCCAAGCGCCGCGCGCATGGAGCGTTCGCCGCCCTCGCCGCTCTCGCTCGGCGCGGTGATGTGATAGGCATCGCCCGACAGACCATAACCGATCACCTCGGCGTAAATCTTCGCGCCGCGCGCTTTGGCATGTTCGTATTCTTCCAGCACAACCACGCCCGCGCCCTCGCCCATGACAAACCCGTCGCGGTCAGTGTCATAAGGACGGCTCGCCTTGGTCGGATCATCTTCACGCTTGGTGCTAAGCGCCTTGCACGCATTAAAACCTGCAATGCCAATCTCGGAAATCGACGCTTCAGCGCCGCCCGCAATCATCACATCCGCATCAGACGTCATAATCAACCGCGCCGCATCGCCAATCGCATGCGCGCCGGTCGAGCAAGCCGTCACGACCGCGTGGTTCGGCCCTTTAAAGCCGTAACGAATACCCACCTGACCAGAGATCAGATTGATCAACGCACCGGGAATAAAGAACGGCGACACACGGCTCGGGCCACGCTCATGGATCAGGATCGCGGTCTCTGCGATCGAGTTCAGACCGCCAATACCAGAACCGATCATCACGCCCGTGCGCAGCTTGTCCTCCTCGTCCTCGGGCATCCAATTGGCATCGCGTACCGCCTGCTCGGCCGCCGCAATCCCGTAGAGGATAAAGTCATCCACCTTGCGCCGCTCCTTGGGAAGCATCCAGTCGTCCGCATTGAACGTGCCGTCCGTGCCATTACCAAGGGGGATTTCGCAGGCATATTTGGTCTTTACGCGCGACGCATCAAAGCGCGTGATCGGACCCGCGCCAGACTTGCCCGCCAAAATAGCGCTCCACGTTTCTTCCACTCCGCACGCTAATGGCGTGACGAGACCTAATCCTGTGACAACGACTCTGCGCATAAACTGCCCTCTCAATGCTATGTTCTTTTGTAGGGTTTACCAATGTATGGGGCTTGGGGGCAAGAGGAGGCATATGGGGCTGGCAAGGTCATGCTTTGAAACGAAATGAGTGTTCGTCTAAAAAATCTCAAGAATATGTTTGAGAGATATTATCCTGACTTGAGGATAATTGAAATTCGCACAAGACAATGTAATCAAGCAGACGATGAACATCCCAATGAAGACAACATACCGTTGCCTCAGAACATGCTCGCTCCGTCTGGCCAGACGCCAGCACAAATACGCATCAAGACCGAGACCAACACGGATAGAAACATGATGACGCTGCCGGTCCCTGCCTTAGGCGTTTGATTGGAATGCCCCAAAGTCGCGCGCGGAAAAAGCAATCGCAATGCGTCCCAACACCCAAGCTGCCAATAGCAGCGCCAAAGACCAGCCAACAACAGGCAAACGACCTGTCTAATTTGGCACAGCGGTAAATAGGAAGCCCGCGATGATGGCCCCCAGACATCCGAACAGAAACTCATGCGCATGCCATGACACGGGGTCAAACCGTGTGGGCAAGTCAAGATATCCCGAAAGCATGAAAGTCCAAAGCAGCATCGCCAGCGCGGCCCAAAGTGCGCCGAACAAGAAGAACGCTCTGAACCCGTGTGAAAAAAGTGAAGGGCCGGTCCATTGGCGCATTTTCTCGCTGGTGATCATGGTCTTTATCCTATGGAAAAGCGCGCTGTTTTAAGTACCTTGCCCTCGCTGTCGCAGGTAAACCGCACTCTGATAGTGCGGTACGTGAAAGTAAGGCGGTGGCTGCCCGCATGTTCATCAACGCCCGTTTCAAAAAGGCTTGTGATTGCCCCAGCGCGCATCAAGTCTTTGACGGCTTCGGGGGTGAGGTCCAAGTACTTTGCAAGGTCTGTGGCCTCAATGACAGGTTCGTTTTGGCTAAGGTCGATTTTCATGGCTCAGATTCATCCATCAAGGTTCGTATGTGGCGCGCGAACACTCATGTTGCAGGCACCCTAATAATTGCACCAAGCACGATTGGCCATCCGCTAGATATCACTGGAAAGCCCACCCAAGATCCGATCAGCGAGGCGTAAAAGAGGTTTATTGCCATCGCGCACGCACCGAAGGGGTAAAGCGCCAGCGCGATTTTCCGCACGGCTTGCGATATGGCATCGAGGTCCGATTCACGTCCGTCAATTTGGCGCGGGCGCAGGATACGGCGGGGACGTAGGGCTTCGAACTGGCGGCGCACGTAGAACAAAGCCTAATGCTCAGACAGGCGGTGCCAATGACGCGGTTACTTTGGCCTTTGCTTTCTGTATCTGCGCAATGTGCAGGGCTATGGCTGGAACCATAAACGCGTGTACCGGATCTACCGTGGTCGATGAATTTTATGGCAAATCAACTCTCCGGCGGCTGATTGATCCGGACACTGAACGTCCTGGATACCTTCAATCGCGAGGGTCTTTGCATCAAGGTCGACTTCTCATTGCCCGCCGAACGCGTGGTGCGGAGCCTGAACCAGATTATCGAATGGCTCAGCCAATACATCTTTGAAACGATCAAGGAGGCACAGGATCAGGCCACGGTATGGCGCTGGGCTTACAACAACGAACGACCCAACATGGGCATCGGCGGCATGACACCTGCCATGAAACTGAAAACAGCCGCCTGAATTCTGCGGTCTGACCCCATTAAAAATGGGGGGATTATCATCCGACAACGCCGCTTGTAACATCAAAAACAAGCAGAATAATCAAACAAACGAACCAGAGCCTCCAATACTCAAATCGCTTTGACGCCCAACTTTATGTGACGGCAGAAATCCTGCGTAGTAAATATTGCGTGCATGCGACTTTGTCAGGGTTTCGGCCATCCTTCTGCCCTCCATTCAAGTGTTATTGAGCCAGAATTACCAAGAGCTAAAAAAGCGAAGTTTGCGTTAGCACAACGTTTGGATTGATTTTTTGCTTTAGACAAAAAGGATATGAGAGGACTTTAAAATGCGACGCGCGAACCTGGATGATCCCGATCTTGATCTGGATACCCTAATGTCGATCTGGCCCGAAACGGTCGCGGTCTTCTTGCGGCACAAAATGCTCTGCGTTGGCTGTACGGTGAATTCGTTTCACACCGTCATAGATGCCTGTCTGGAATATGATCTGGACGAAGCGCTGTTTCGTCTGGAACTGCACCGTGCCATTGGTGACTGACTAGGCACCACCCAAAACAACAAGGCGGTGTGCATCACAAACCACGATCTTTTTGCGTTTACTGCTGACCAACCCGTCTTTTTCCCAAGCACTCAGAAGGCGACTGACTGTGTGCAAGGTCGTGCCCGTCATTTCCGAGACATCCTGACGGGTGATCGGAAAACTGATTTCGATCCCCTCATCTGTGCGTTTGCCAGACTGCTTCACCAGCCTGAGAAGTGCGCGTGCGATGCGTTGCTCAACATGCTGCGTCGACATTTCCATGATGCGGGTATTCATCTCTGCTACGCGCTCTCCGACTGTTTTATATGTTTCGGTTGCAAAGCCCGGATAATCAGCAATGAAACTGTGCCAGAGCGAAACGGGCCATGACAAAAACAACACCTCTGATGCAGAGATTGCGCTTGCCGGATAAGCATCGCGCCCAAGCGCCGGCGCGATGCCGAACAACTGCCCTGCGGGTATGTGTAGCGATGTCACCTGCTCGCCATCCGGCGTCACTTTCGCGACGCGTATGGTTCCGTCCAGCAATAGAAAAAATCGCTCTGCCGCGTCACCTTCATTAAACACAGTGATGCCAACGTCGGCCCTGCGGCTGACGGCATGATCCAGAATTGCTCTGATCTGCTCACGTTTCAAAAGCGAAAACGGCGGCAAAGGGGCAAGCAGGCTTTCGTCCATTGATGTTGGCAAGATGATTATCCAATCCACAGGTGTGCGTAATTGGTAACGGCCTTTACCTGTTAGGGCCAGCAATCAAGTTTATTTCCGTTAGCGGTCAGAAGTTTGCGTTTGCACAAAGAGCGGCCCAGACGCTCGCATTAAACCTTTTGCCAACAGATGCAGACACCGAGAGGAAAGAAAATGTTTCGCACCCTAATGACATCCACAGCAATTGTTATCGCCCTTGGCGGGCCAGCCGTTGCCGAGACCTTTGAAGTTAAAATGCTGAACAAAGGCGAAAATGGCCGGATGATTTTTGAACCGTCTGCGCTGCGCATTGCGGCGGGTGATACGGTCAAGTTTCTGGCCACAGACCTAGGCCACAATGCCGAAAGCGTCAAAGGCATGATGCCCGAGGGCGCAGAGAGCTTCAAAGGCAAGATCAACGAAGAGATCGAAGTGACTTTTCCCGAGGCCGGCTTTTACGGCGTTCAATGCAAGCCGCACTTTGCCATGGGCATGGTGATGGCCGTTGCTGTTGGCGATGAAGCCATTGCCCCCGACAGTTTTCTTGAAGGCCGTTTGCCCAAGAAAGCCAAAGAAAGGTTTGAAGAAGCCCTGAGCGGGCTCTGATTACACTTTTACTCATTCTACCCAAAGCTAACTCCAAGGAGACAAGCCATGACCAAATTTTTCAACCCCGGCCTTATGCAAACCAGCCGCCGTAATGTGTTGCGCGGCTCTGTACTTGCTGGCGCGGCAGCGCTGACTGGTGCAGGTGCAATGGCAACTCCGCGTGCCCCCAAACTGCACGCCGCAAACGCAACATCTGCCAAGCTGTATAAAGCAGCGGCTGAGCAGACAGCGGATAGCACTGCAAAACCTGCGGATATGTCTGGCTACACCCGCGTAAAGCAGGAATTGGTCGCACCGCCCTTTGCCCCAAAGCATGAACAAATCGCGACAGGCGGCCCAAAGATCATCGAAATCACCATGGAAACCAGCGAAGTTCTGATGGTTGTGGACGAAGACACGGGCGCTGAAATCTGGGCGCTGACCTATAACGGTTCCGTCCCCGGTCCGCTGATCATCTGCCATGAAGGCGATATGGTCGAGCTAACGCTGCGCAATCCTGTGGATAGCCAGATGGAGCATAATATCGACTTTCACGCCTCTACAGGCGCGCTAGGCGGTGGTGGTCTGACCCACGTCTATCCCGGCGAGGAATGCGTGCTGCGCTGGAAGGCGACCAAGCCCGGCTGCTTTACATACCACTGCGCCCCCGGCGGCGCGATGATCCCGTATCACGTGTGCCACGGTATGAACGGCGCGATTATGGTGCTGCCGCGCGATGGCCTCAAAGACAAGGATGGCAACCAACTAATCTATGACAGCATCGCCTATATCGGCGAGCAGGATTACTACCTGCCGATGGACGAGAACGGCGAGTATCGCAAATACGATACAGCAGGCGAGGACTACACCGATAGCCTTGATGCGATGCGCACTTTGACCCCGACCCATCAGGTCTTCAATGGCGCAGTCGGTGCCCTGACTGGCGAGGGTGCTCTGAAAGCCAAAGTCGGAGAAACTGTCCTGATAATCCACAACTCGTGCAACGTGGACAGCAGACCCCACCTGATCGGTGGTCACGGTGAATATGTCTGGGAATCTTCGTTCAGCGACCAGCCGATGACTGGCATGGAAACATGGTTTGTGCGCGGCGGTAGCGCGGTGGCAGCGATGTACACCTTCGAGCAACCGGGCGTTTACGCCTATGTGAACCACAACCTGATCATCGGTGCGATGCTGGGCGGCACGGCTCACTTTGTTGTCGAAGGTGAATGGGACAACGCACTGATGGAGCAAGTCGTCGCTCCGCGTGAATTCGAAGCATAACAGGTTAGCATAAGGATCAGACCAATGGCCGCTGTTGAATTTCACTCAGTTCCGTCGCGAATGTCCCGTCGCCGTGGTGTGCTGATTGGTTTGGCAGCGGCCGTGATCGGGGCCGCGTTCATCCCGCATGGCCCTGATTTATCATCCCCCATGAGCGACATCGTGCAAGCAGAATTGCTGACCCTGCAAGATGGTCGTCAACTGAAGGTCCAGACACACGAAGTCGCTGTGCTTGAATGGCAGGCGTGCTACGATGCAGGCTACTGCGCACTCGACTTTTCACGCAAGATCAGGGACGTCGATTTCCCCGCAACGGGTCTTAGCTATCCTGATGCGATGCAATTTGTGACGTGGATCAACACTCAAAACGCGCTTCAGTGGCGTTTGCCCTCCGCTGCGGAGTGGAGGGAAATTTCCAAAGAAGTGATGCCTGAAAAGGCAGATCCGATATTTACTGACCCGTCTTTAACATGGGCCTCGAGCTATTTGACCGAAGCGAACCAAACCGGCCGCGCCCTGCGCCCGAGCGGTGCGTTTTCCACAACATCAACAGGCATCACCGATCTTGACGGGAACGTCTGGGAATGGACCAGCGATTGCTACTCTGGCGCAGATGGCAAAGACACTATCAATCCTGACCGTTGCCCTGCCTTTGTCTTGGGCGGCGAACATGAGGCTGTCATGTCCTATCTGATACGCGACCCTGCACGCGGGGGCTGCGCAGTCGGTGCGCCGCCTGCGCACCTTGGTATGCGGCTTGTTGCGGATAGCAACTAAGAATTCCGATTGCTCCAGACCAGTGGTCACCGACAAGCATCTTCAAGCAAGTCCGCAGTACCACGTGCAATGCCACGAGTGCATAGAAATTTCCAAATTGGCCGAGAGCAATACCCGCCGAAAAGACCCAAAAATCCAAAGATTTGATTACGAACCGTTAAATTTTCTCATAAGTTGGGACGAACGACAGGTTTTCATGCTGCGTTGCATCGCTAAACTTCGCATCAATGCCGATCACAGCGTGCCGCAAGCGCACACGGCAGAAAAATTGCACAACTGCTATCGTTTCTTCTTCGCCGCTTTGCATAGAAAGCAGCCGTTCATAGGACTTGCAGCGAAAAGTCCCCCTTTGCTCAAGGTGTTGCCCCCACTTTGCAAATACAAGATTACTGAGCGATGAATAGCCGGGTGGCAACCTTAGATTGCATCTGTTTTCCGATCTAAAAAGCCATAGGCGCAAGAAGGCCCCATGTTGTGTTTGAAGGGGCGTCGCACCGCCATAATCAAAAACGTTTCGCCCAGATCAAGAATTGATACTGGCCCATCGACTTTCTTGCTAACCGGAAAACCTAGACATTTGACGATCACCGGGACACGCAACAGACCCTCATAGTGCATCGGCCCGTTCAGGATCAGCCCGTGATCACCCAGCCAGTCGCCATAATCGCCGATGTAGATAACGATGGGGGTCTCGTCTCACCCAGCTTCTTGCAAAGCAATGAGAATACCCCCGATGTTACGATCAATCAGGGCGATCTGCCCGTAGGTGTTGGCGATGATTTGATGGAACTGGTCATCAATCTTGGGGTTAATACGGCTATGCACGACTGGTCCAAGCGGCATGGGACGAAGGAGGCGCTCCAAGAGCACACAAAAAAAAACGCCCCCCGCGATCTACTCGCGAGGGGCGCTCTTTAAGTCTAACGAAAGCTGCTTACGCAGCTTCGGAGATGAACTTTACCGCGTCGCCGAAGGACTGGATGTTCTCAGCTGCGTCATCGGGAATTTCGATGCCGAACTCTTCTTCGAACGCCATGACCAACTCAACTGTGTCGAGGCTGTCTGCGCCCAGATCGTCGATGAAGGATGCACCTTCAACAACTTTATCTTCTTCCACACCCAGGTGCTCAACAACGATCTTTTTAACACGATCTGCGATGTCGCTCATCTCGAAATCCTTATCTTATGGGCCAGCGGCCCGTTGGTGCCTGTCCCCATCGGGGCACTTGTTATTACCCTAACAGGGCAGCTTTCAGTCCCGAAAGACCACCCTGAATTCACGCATCCAAGGCCAATGATGCGCCGCTATAACACACGCGGTGCTTAAGGCAAACGGAATCAACGCCCCGTCTCCCTTGGCTCAAAGCATGGCCATTCCGCCGTTCACATGCAAGGTCGCGCCGGTGACATAAGAGGCCTCCGCGCTCGCCAGATAGATCACCGCCGCAGCAATCTCGTTTGGCGTGCCCATACGGCCCGCTGGCACCTGCGCCAGAATACCGCCCTTTTGATCCTCGGTCAGCTTGTCAGTCATTGCCGTCTCGATGAATCCGGGCGCGATCGCATTTACCGTAATCCCGCGCGAGGCAACCTCATAAGCCAGCGATTTGCCCATCGCGATCATCCCCGCTTTGGACGCAGCATAGTTTGCCTGCCCGGGATTGCCCGTTGCCCCGACGATGGACGAGATATTCACAATCCGCCCCCAACGCGCTTTCATCATGCCGCGCATCACACCCTTGCACAGCTTCATTGTCGCCGTCAGGTTGACGTCCAGCACCGATTGCCATTCATCATCCGACATACGCATGAACAGATTGTCGCGCGTGATGCCTGCGTTATTTACCAGAATATCCACCGATCCCATTGCAGCAATCGCCTGTTTGGGCAGCTCTGCAACCGCTTCCATGTCCGACAGGTTGCAAGGCAGAACGAAGGCGCGCTCACCCAGCTCAGCGGCTAAAGCCTCCAATGGTTCGACCCGCGTACCGGATAATCCAACGCTTGCGCCAGCGCTGTGCAATGCGCGCGCGATATCCGCACCAATTCCGCCGGACGCACCTGTCACCAGTGCGCATTTTCCTGTCAAATCAAACATGTTATGAACCTTTCCTGCTGCGCCAATCCCCCGCAGGATCGGCGTCTAATTCGTCGCTAATACATTGCCGAGATCGGCGCTCACGATCCCCATAGCGCCAATTTCTGCGATTGTCATCGCCCGAGGGCGTCTGCGCCCGCCAAATTCTTGCGCAAAGCGCGCATAGCCGTCGCCGCCAGTCATTTCGCTGGCGAAAGCCTTATGCGCATCGCCGTCCTTGGTGCGCACCACGCCAATCACTGCACCGTCCTCCATGGTGCGCTGCGTGCCGCCCAGAAACGCGTCCACCGCGCCGCCGCTGATCACGCTATCGTTGCGCAAATGCGTTGCAAACCCCGCCTCGCGCACCGCACGCCCAAAGCCCATCGCCTCCGCGCTACCCGCTGCGCCGTCGGCCTCCAGAAGGACCAAGCGGCGCGCATCTGGATTCGCCTCGCGCACGGCGGCAAAGCCTGCGGCCGTATCCGCGTTGATCGAACCGGAAAGATAAATCGTATCGCCCTCGGGCAAAAACGCGGTCATATTGTTTTGCGCCACCGGCTCGGGGCGCACCACAAAGCCCTCGCGCACCACAGGCACATTTTCCGGCCCGCGGCGCAGGATCGCACAGCCACTCAATGCGCCGCTTAAACCGAACGCCCCAATCCCGATCAAAAACACACGCTTCTTCATTGCTCTTATCCTTTTCTGCTTGCCTCGCACAAAGCGTGGCCCCCCGGTGCCACAATCACAACAATCAAAACAAAGACAAACTGTTTCGGCAAACACCCGCCGCCCTCACCGCGGTGCAAGGGCGCAAGACGCCCGCTTCGCCGTGTTTTCACACCAATGCCCCGCTTTCGGCAAAATTCACCGCTAGCCCTATGGCCAGCAAAGTTCCACACACGCAAACGTCAATCAGGATCAAGGCAACAGCATGATAGAGCAGCAAATCACGCAATTCACGCGCAGCTTGAAAAATATGGCCGTAGAATATTCTGATCCCTCGATGATCCTTCAACATATCCCTGTGCTGAAAGACCAGGTTTTCCTGCAACAAAACCCTCAAACCCTGCTTTACGGCCTTGGCGCTATCTTGGCGCTGATCATTGCGAAGCGGCGTTTTTCCAAGTGGCGCAAAGCACGCGTGAAGAACATCGCGCTGGTTATACCACAACCCTATGTCGGTGCCCCCGATCACCCCCACACCGGTGGAGTTGCCCCTGCCAGCTTTGACAAGGCCGCGCCCGAACTGCCCCTTGAGCGCGCACAGGTTGTCGACATAATCCCAGAACTACCCCCGCTCGCTTCCGCGAAAAACGCAGTGCGCGGCCCTGCGCAGCAACTCGAAGACGTGACCGCCATCAGTTTCAAAGCGCGCCCTGCCCTCACCCCTGATGAAGCTCGCATGCGCGTTCTGGTGCAATCGGTCGTGAATGAGGCAGGTGCAGGCTATATGATCATGGCGCGTACCGCGCTTTGTGCGCTGCTCGAACCGGGGGTCGAGGCCGTCGGCCCCGCGCGCGCCAATGCGCTATCCGCTATCACTGGAAAATATGTGGATTTCGGCGTGTTCGATCGTGCCGGTCGTTGCATACTCGCGCTGGACGTGACCGCCGCAAGCCCTGCCATCGGCAACAAGGCAATCGAGCGGGCGGTGATCCTGAGCGCACTCAGTCAGGCAGGCCTGCCCACGATCAAACTATCAAGCGCGGACACGTCCAAGGACATTCGCACCAAGATCGCCGCCTACCTGAAACCTGCAGCGCAAGCGCCACAGGTGCCAGTGGCCAAGCCCTCTCTAACGAGCCGACCGGGTCGCCCCGCACGCCCGATCAGGCCCGCCCACGCCGCTGCAATCGCAGCCGAATAGGCGCGCCTAACGCTCCAGTTTGGCGATATCCTCGGGCGTGCCAACCGCGCTACACGTAATCTCGCGCTCGATGCGCCGGATCATGCCCGAAAGCGCCTTGCCCGCGCCGATTTCCCAGATCACATCTACGCCTTGCGCGCCCATGAAGCCGACGCTCTCGCGCCAGCGCACCGATCCTGTCACCTGCTCGACCAAAAGCGCGCGGATCAGCGCGGGATCGCTCACTGCCTCTGCACGTACGTTGGCCACCAGCGGCACGCTTGGCACATTGATCTGAACCGCATTCAAAGCCTCCGACATCACCCGTGCCGCAGGCTCCATCAAGGCGCAGTGGAACGGCGCGCTAACGGGCAAAAGCATCGCGCGTTTCGCGCCTTTTTCTTTGGCGATCACCAGCGCGCGCTCGACCGCGCCCAAATGACCGGAAACCACCACCTGACTGGGGTCATTGTCGTTGGCCGCTTGGCAGACCTCGCCCTGCGCCGCCTCTTCGGCGACCGCTTTGGCCGTCTCGAAATCAAGGCCGAGCAAAGCCGCCATCGCGCCAACGCCCACTGGCACCGCCTCTTGCATGGCCTGCCCGCGCGTGCGCAGCAGCCGCGCAGTGTCAGAAATGCTCAACGCACCCGCTGCGGCCAGCGCCGAATATTCCCCCAACGAATGCCCCGCCACATAGGCCGCGTCCGTCACCGCAAAACCTTCGGCCTCCAGCGCGCGCATCGCCGCAAGCGAGGTCGCCATCAGCGCAGGTTGCGCGTTGCGGGTCAGCGTCAGATTATCCTGCGCACCCTCCCAGATCAACGTGCTCAGCTTTTCACCAAGCGCTTCGTCCACCTCGTCGAATACCGCTTTCGCCGCCGGATAGGCGTCTGCCAGCGCTTTGCCCATACCGATGGATTGCGCCCCTTGACCGGGGAAAACAAAGGCTTTGGTCATATCGCATCTCCTGATTGCTCTTTGGACAAATCTCTAGCCGCGCACGGCTCTGCTCGCAAGCCTGCCCACGCGCGCGCCGCCCACTTGCTCTGCATATCTGCACAGCCGCTGTTCCAAGATAGGGGCTGCACAGCCCGGCCCCAGCCGCTAGGGTTCAAGCAATCGCACCGCCTGCATTGGAATTGTCCTTATGTCCGCTTTAAATACCCCCCGCAGCTATGGCTCCGTCACAAAGGCCTTCCATTGGCTGACCGTTTTGCTGATCCTCACCGCCATCCCGCTCGGGATCATCGCCAATGGACTGCCCTATGACACCAGTGAGGCACTGGCGTTCAAAGCCTTCCTCTTTTCCATGCACAAGACTGTCGGCGTCACCGCCTTCTTCGTCGCCCTCGCCCGTATCGCATGGGCGATCAGCCAACCCAAACCCGCAGGCTTGCATCCCGAGCGTAAGGCCGAGAGCTTTCTGGCCGAACTGGTGCACTGGCTGCTCTATGGCTCGCTCGTTCTGGTGCCGCTGACCGGCTGGATTCACCATGCCTCCACCGCAGGCTTCGCGCCCATCTGGTGGCCCTTCGGGCAAAACCTGCCAATGGTGCCCAAAAGCGAAGCGCTGGCAGGTCTGACGGCGGGTCTGCATATCGTGTTCGAACGTGTGCTGGTCATTTCGATCGCGCTGCACGTCGTTGGCGCGCTCAAGCATCACTTCATAGACAAGGACGACACGCTGCGCCGTATGTTGCCCGGACGCACAGAGGCGGGCACGCCGCATAAAGCCAACAAACTCGCACCATTCGGCGCCGCGCTTATCGCTTGGGCCGCGGCCATCGCCGTTGGCTCCACACTCGGGCTCTACAAGAGCCACGATGCCAGCGTGGCGCGCGCTGCGCTCGCTGAGGTACAAAGCGAGTGGCAGGTACAAAGCGGCACGCTTGCGCTTTCCATCACGCAATTCGGTTCTCAGGTCACGGGCAGTTTCGAGGATTGGACCGCCGATATCACCTACGCCCCTCGCAACACCGCTGGCTCGCACGGATCGGTGCGTGCAGTGGTCTCGATCGGCTCGCTCACGCTCGGCTCTGTCACAGCGCAGGCGCTGGGCCCCGATTTCTTTGACGCAGCAAACCATGAAACAGCCGTTTTCAGCGCCGAACTGCTCAACGAGCCAGATGGCTACATCGCCGCTGGCACCCTGCGCATTCGCGGTGCCGAGATGCCGGTGTCGATGCCCTTCGATCTCTCTATCGAAGAGAACACGGCGCGCATGTCAGGGCTTTTGTTGCTGGACCGGCGCGACTTCGGGATTGGGGATAATATGCCGGACGAAAGCTCCCTCGCCTTCGAGGTTCGCGTCATGATCGAACTGACGGCTCTGCGCAGCGAATAACCCTATTGAACAAGCGCACATAAAAAAGGCCGCTGGATCACTCCGGCGGCCTTCTTTCTAAAAACTGATGGGTGATTATTCGGCTTTGGCCGCTTCAATCGAAATCATCACTTTCACTTCGTCGCTCACCGCCGGTGCAAATGCACCAAGGTTGAAGTCAGAGCGCATCAAGGATGTCGTCGCATCAAAGCCGGCCCATGCCTTGCCTGCCATCGGATGCTCACCCACTTTGTTCAGAACCGCATCAAGCACGACCGATTTGGTCACGTCGTTGATTGTCAGATCACCGGTGATCAAGGCCGTGTCGTCGCCCGTGACTTCAATGGAGGTCGACGTGAACGAAATCATCTCTTCGTCGCTGGCGTCGAAGAAATCGGGGGACATAAAGTGACCCAAGCGCTGTTCCCAGCCCGTAATCATGGATTTTGCCGGCATAGAGACGTTGACGCTCGAGGCAGCGGGATCTTCCTGATCGAACATGATCTCGCCTTCAAAGCCCGAGAACATGCCGTATGTCGTAGAAAAGCCGATGTGATCGTAAGAGAACACGATCTGGCTGTGGCTCGCGTCGAGCATGTATTTCTCGGGGGCTGCAAAAGCAGATGTGCCTGCAAGGGCGAATGCGGCGGCGAATAGGAAAGATTTCATTTAGCTCACTCCAATTAAATATGAAGCAAGCATGCGGTGTAAAACGCGCGCGGCGCAATCCATTGCCGATCAACATAGCGTGTGCGCCAATGAACATGACGCCTCACGAACCTAGGCGCGCGCGGTAAAGGCCCTAGCGTTTGGACAAAAGCGTCGCGATTGCGATCAAAATCACAAATCCGGTTTGCGCGGTCTTGATCAAAAGCAAATCCGCACCCGCATTCAAACCCGGTGTGATCCAAAGCCCGACGGCAACCAGCACGCAAACGATCCCTAGAAAGCGGCGCAATAACGGGTCGCTGTTGCGCAAACCAGATCCGCGCCGCGATTGCGTTGCCAGCGTATAGGAGGAAATCTCCGACATGGGGCTTACTCACCAAAAATGACATTATACCAAGTCTATCATCACCTGAATTTGCGCTATGAATGTGGCACCTCTTTGACCCTTTCATGCCCCGCTCGCCGCGCCCTTGCCAAGCGCACCTAAGGCCGCTAACAGAGCACAGCTTTCCGCAGGAATTTTTCACTGCGCAGTCTCTCGTGACCATGGGCGCGGAAAGTGCATTGCCCGGTCTTTGAAATGCGCCGATACATGAATGGAGCACACATGCCTTTATATGAGCATGTCATGATTGCGCGGCAGGACTTGTCCAACACGCAAGCCGAAGGTCTTATCGAACATTTTGGCACCGTCCTCGCCGACAACGGCGGCAAACTCGTGGATAGCGAGTATTGGGGTGTCAAGACGATGGCCTACAAGATCAACAAGAACCGCAAGGGCCACTACGCCTTTTTGCGCTCTGATGCACCGGCAAGCGCCGTGCACGAAATGGAGCGTCTGATGCGCCTACATGACGATGTCATGCGCGTTCTGACGATCAAAATGGACGAGCATGCCGAATTGCCCTCCGTTCAAATGCAGAAACGCGAAGAGCGCGGCGAACGCCGTGAGCGTCGCTAATTTAACCTGAAGAAAGGACTCTAAACCATGGCTGCAAAACCATTTTTCCGCCGTCGCAAAGTGTGCCCCTTCTCAGGCGAGAATGCACCAAAGATCGACTATAAAGACACGAAACTGCTTCAGCGCTACATCTCTGAGCGTGGCAAGATCGTGCCGTCCCGTATCACCGCAGTATCCGCGAAAAAGCAGCGTGAATTGGCCCGTGCCATCAAACGCGCCCGCTTCCTCGCCCTGCTGCCCTACGCCGTGAAATAAGGAGAACCTGACATGAAAGTTATCCTTCTTGAGCGCGTCGCGAAACTCGGCCAGATGGGCGATGTTGTTGACGTAAAATCCGGCTACGCACGCAACTTTCTGCTTCCGCAGAACAAAGGCCTGACCGCCTCTGCCGCGAATATCGCCAGCTTTGAAGTGCGTAAAGCGCAGCTGGAGACAAACAACCTGGAAAGCAAGAAAGAAGCCGAAGATATGGCTTCCCGCTTGAACGGCCAGCAGTTTGTCGTGATTCGCCAAGCATCTGACGCGGGCTATCTCTACGGCTCCGTCACCACACGCGATGCAGCCGAAGCGGCAACAGCCGACGGTTTCTCCGTCGATCGCAAGCAGGTCGTCCTGCAAGCTCCGATCAAAGAGCTGGGCCTGCACATGGTCACAGTTCGTTTGCACCCAGAAGTGGATGCAGAGATCGAATTGAACGTTGCGCGTTCTGTTGAAGAAGCAGAGCTTCAGGCCTCCGGCAAGTCCATTCAGGAACTCGCTGCCGAGGAAGAAGCCGCCGCTGATTTCGAAATCGCTGAACTCTTCGACGATCTGGGTTCTGCCGCAATGGATGACGACGATCAGCCATCTGCCGCGTCCGAGCCAGCAACAGACGAATCGTAAACAGCCAATTCATTGCCAACAGGTAATCAATTGAATTGAATAAGGGCCGCATTTAGATATGTGGCCCTTTTTTATTTATGTACAGAGCGATAATCCCAAGCAAATTCCCGCCATTTTTAGGGCTTTCAAACGATTACTCTAGGACACCTTTAACCGTATACATTACGAGCGCTTGCAACCGCTGCATATTAGTGGTCAAATGACGCAATAACAGCCCACGTCAACGGTAAACAACGTGAGGTTTAGTAATCAAGGTGGTACATATGACGAATATCGATGTTTTAATTGGCGCGCGCATCAAAGGGCGCCGTATTGCTTTGAAAATCTCCCAAACGACCTTGGCCGAGGCCGTCGGTGTGCGTTTCCAACAGGTCCAGAAATATGAATCCGGTGCAAACCGCGTCAGCGCGTCCCGTCTTTTGATGATTGCCGAAACGCTTGGTGTTCCGATTTCCTACTTCTTCCAAGGACTTGACCGCGCGGTTGGCGACGACAGCACGCCTCAGGCACCGCGTTCAAACGCGCCGATGAACGCCCTTACCGATGCCCGCGTTGGGGAAATTCTTGCTTTGGTTGAAACCCTTCCGACTGACCAGCAAATGGCTGTCCTTGCGTTTCTGCGCACGCTTTCCAAAACATCCGAACCCGTAACCGTCTAAGCCCGATCGCAAACTGCGCGACACAATCATTGTGTTAACGCCTAAGACGTGAGAGCATGCGTCAGCCGCTTTTTGAGCGCTGGAGCAAGGCTAATCATGGACATTGTCGATCTTGGAGCATTGGAAAAATCGGAAGCGGGGTTCACCTCGTTCCTGACGGATCTATGCGACAAGCTCGAACTGGATTTCGCAACTTACTGCGCCGTAAACACCGTGTCCGATCAGGTCATCGGCTTTTCTACCTACTCTAACGAGTGGAAAGAACACTACGGTGCGCAACGGTTTCAAAATGTGGACCCCACATTGCACCTGCCAATGCGCTCGATTGCACCCGTGGATTGGCAACGCCTGAGCGAACATGAAGACTTCAAGAAAGTCTTTGAACATGCTCGGGATTTCAACATTGCGGAACAAGGACTTAGCATACCGATTCACGGCCCCTACGGTGAGGTCGGATTGATCAGCGTTGCCCGCGATTGCTCTCGTGAGACGTGGGACAAACTGCGCAAGAATGTGATTGGTGAGCTGCAAACCGCTGCTGTTTCGCTACATGATACCGTCATGCAATCGGACACTCTGGGCCATGCGCTGCGCCGTCCTCATCTGTCTTCAAGAGAATGCGAAGTGCTGCAATGGACGGCCGCGGGAAAAAGCCAGATCGATATCGGAGACATCCTGTCGATCTCTTCGCGCACGGTGGAAGTCCACCTTAGATCAGCGCGATCAAAGCTCTGCGCCCTCACGACCCCCCAAGCGGTGGGCCGCGCGATAGCAATGGGCTTCATTTACCCCAAATAGACGCGGCTATAGTCTGCAAAATTTCGCAGCCCCCTGCCAAAAGAAATTCAAATATCTACTTCCCTGGATTTTTACGGCGCGCCCACTCAACTTTTACGTGTATCTACGGGATTCCCCTAATAGCGCTACCGCGTAGAGCCGTTAAGGATGATTTTTGATAAGTGGGGAACGGACAGATGATTATTTCGATAGATGGTATTAATGCTCATCACTTCAGCCAATTGCTTGAACAGACCTATGCCCTGCGTGCCCGGGTATTTCGGGATCGTCTAGGATGGGATGTTGATGTAAACGACGGCCTAGAAACCGATGTCTTCGACACACTTAATCCAACGACACTTGTTAGCATTGATAGCTCGGGCAAAGTCGTAGGCTCGATGCGAATTCTACAGACAACAGGTCCGAATATGCTGGCGGATGTCTTCTCTGCTATTTTGCAAGGCGAACCTGCCCCGCGCAGCCCGTTGATCTGGGAAGCCACACGTCTGTGCGTCGATACCGATCGCCTTAGTGCCACGGGCTGTGCGCGCGCCAAGAATTCAATCAGCTACGTCACCTCCGAGATCATGATCGCGGCCTGTGAATATGCAATGGATGCGGGTGTGACCGATGCGGTTGCCGTGATCGACCCACTCATGAACCGCGTGCTGAAACGTTCCGGCAATGCGCCCTACGACTACCTCGGCGCGCCAACATCTATGGGCAAGGTGACCGCTATGGCCGGACTTCTGGATTGCTCGATCGAGCGCACCGAACGTTTGCGCACACGCTCGGACATCCGCGGCAATGTCTTCCTAAAGGAGCATGAGGCCATCGCGCGCTATGGTGATCAAAGCAAGCAGACCCAAACCCCAAAGGCACTGGAAGCCCTTCGCACCTATTTTCAAGAAATATTGGCAAACGCAGACAACCCACGCGAGCTACGCTCGGCTTTGCGGATGCTTGCGGAGCTTGAGAAAGAAACATCGCTTAAACTGACCGAGGATGCCACCACTCACACGTGATCCCCTCTATCGACATTCACGGTCAGTCGCGCGGATCCGAAATTGACAGCTCGGGTCCGCGCAAATACGTTCATTTTTCCCGCCTGCGCAATGCCGCACACTCAACGCCAGCCTGCGTTCTGTTAGGGTTGCAAAACAAGTGCCCAAAAGAAAAAACCCCACTTCGAAAAGCGGGGTTTTATCCAATTCAAATCAAGGAACGCTTCACTCTTCTTCGAGCGACTCGACTGCCTTTTGCAGCTCGTCCTTGTTGATTTCCTTCTCGGTGACCTGCGCCAGCTCGACAATGTAATCCACGACCTTGTCTTCAAAGATAGGCGCGCGCATCTGCTGCTGCATCTGCTGGTTTTGCTGAACGAATTCAAAGAACTCACGCTCTTGACCGGGGTACTGACGCGCCTGGTTCATCATTGCCTGTGTCATTTCTGCGTCGGTCACTTGAACCTCTGCCTTCTGACCCAGCTCTGCCAATAGAAGACCAAGGCGCACACGGCGCTCGGCCAACTTGTTGTGCTCGTCCGTTGGAACAATTTTGTCGTGGCTGTGATCGTTCGGATCCATATCCTTGTTGTCCTCATGGAACAACTGATGTGCGATCTGATCGGCTTCTGCCGTCACCAAAGACGGGGGCAGATCGAAGGAAACGACGTCGTCCAGCTTGTCGAGCAAGCTGCGCTTCATCACTGCGCGCGCCGCGCCGACATACTCGGCCTCGAGACGCTCTTTGATCTGCTCTTTCAGAGCGTTAAGATCTTCCGCACCGAACTTCGTTGCCAACTCGTCGTTGACCTCGGCCGCGACGGGCTCTTTAACAGCTTTGATCGTGCAGGTGAAAACGGCTTCCTTGCCGGCAAGATGCTCGGCCTGGTAGGGCTCCGGGAACGTAACAGTCACGTCCTTCACTTCGTCTGCTTTCACGCCGACCAGTTGCTCTTCAAAGCCGGGAATGAAAGAGTTGGAGCCAAGAACCAAGGGGTAATCTTCGCCAGCGCCACCGTCGAATGCAACGTCGTCAACCTTGCCGAGGAAATCCATCGTGACCTGATCGCCGTCCTTGGCTTTGGAGCCTTTCTTGCGGTCTTTAAAGTCCTGTGCCGTCTCGGCTAGGTTTGCCAGTGCTTCGTCAACAGAGGCGTCATCGGCCTTTGCCACGAGGCGCTCCAGCTCGATCTTGCTCAGATCGACTTCTGGGATCGCGGGCAATGCTTCATAGGACATCGTGACGTTTACATCGTCGCCCTCTTTCCAGGTCTCGCCGTCAACCATAACGACCTCGGGCTGCATCGCAGGGCGATCGCCTGTGGTCTCGAAATGCTCGGACATTGCGCCGTCTACGGCTTCCTGCATTGCTTCGCCAAGAATCCGCGGGCCAAACTGCTTTTTCAGCAATGGCATCGGGACTTTGCCCTTACGAAAGCCCTTCATTTCGACTTCGGGGCGCGCTTCAAGCAGCTTTTCGTCGACTTTCGCAGCCAGTTCAGCCGCTGGAATGGTGATCGAATAGCCGCGCTTGAGGCCTTCATTAAGTGTTTCGGTGACCTGCATGTCGTCCTTATCCATAGCATAGGGGCCGCAAAGGCGTTCGCGGCGGTCAAAATCAGCGCCTTCCTACTTGGGGGCGCTATAGGGATCAAGGGGATTCGGGAGAGCCGTGACGTTCGCATGAAAACGTCGCTGTTGGTGCGGGTGAAGGGACTCGAACCCCCACGCCTCGCGGCGCCAGAACCTAAATCTGGTGCGTCTACCAGTTCCGCCACACCCGCACTTAAACGCCTCTTAGCAAAGCTCTATCCCCGTGGCGAGAGGAAAATCATGTCTTTACGCAATCTCAAGGCTTTGCTGTCAAAACCACCGCATGCACATTGAAAATCACAAGCCACTAGATTCGCGTGCAAATTGCGGGTACGCTTTGCTCCATAAGGTCGAAAATGACCAACAGAGCAGACATAGGATATCGCTGATGGAGCCGAAAATGGCCCGGCGCGAGAACGGGGTGCAGGCCTCGGAGGACAAGCAAGGTCTGGGGAAATCCCGCCAAGCCGGTCTTTGCGCAGATACGATCATAATGACCATGGACGGAGAATTGCCCGCGCGCGACATCGCGCCCGGTGATCGCATTATTACGCGCGATGCCGGCATGGCCGTGCTCTTGGGGGTGCGCCGCAAACGCCTGCGATGTGACGCTATCCAGATCAAAGCAGGCTCGCTTGGCCATAAACGCCCGCCAGAGGATGTGATCCTGCCTGCGGGTACCCAAATTCTGATCCGCGATTGGCGCGCCCGTGCGCTTTATGCCTCAGCGCAAAAACTGGTTCCGGTCCAGGATTTGCAAGACGGTGAATTCGTCACCCTTTTGCCGGCCCAAGACCTCGACATCGTCGAATTCATCTTTGACACGCCGCATGTGATCTACGCAGGCGGGCTGGAAATAGGATGTCAGACCAACGACTAAGTCGCCTCCAAATGCTGTTTTAGCACCTTTGGCAAAACCTCAGGCAGGTCTTCGGCGATCAAGCCGGGGCCAAAGGCCAACGCGCAATCCACATGTAGATGCGCGCCGGTGCAGGCCGCGTCAAAGGGTGTAAGTCCGCGCGCCAACAGCCCTGTGATGATCCCCGCCAGCACATCGCCCGATCCGGCGGTTGCCAGCCAAGGCGCCGCACGCGCGCCGCTGGCGCTATGCACTGCGCAGCGCCCTGTTTGATCGCCAATCACCGTGTCCACCCCCTTGAGCAAGATCGTACAGCCCGCGCGCTTTGCCGCTGCGCGTACTGCATCTACCTTGGAATAGGCGGGGCCTTGCTCGGCTGGAGCGTTCAAGTCCGCCGCAATATCGGGAAACAGCCGCGTGAATTCACCAAAGTGAGGGGTAAGTACGCAAGTCTCCCCAAGCGCGTCAAAAAGCGCGTGCGGCTCATCTGCAAACGCGCTCAATGCGTCCGCATCCAAAACCACGCGAAGCGGGGCATGGCGTGTTCCAAGTGCGGCCCTTACCAATGCGTGCGCACGGTTAATTCCCAAACCCGGCCCAATGCAAAGCGCACAAATGCGCGCATCGTCTAAGGCAACTTCCAAATCCGCCGCATCCTCGATCCTGATCAACATAAGCGCTGTAATCTGTGCGGCGATTTCGCCCTGTGCACAGTGCGGCGCGCCAAGCGTCACCACCCCTGCCCCGATTCGCAGCGCCGCGCGCGCCGCCAAACGTGCAGCGCCGCTCTTGCCCACGCCGCCGCTCAGCACCAGCGCGGAGCCACTAGAAAATTTATGCCCGCCTTGCACCTTTTCGAGCCGGCGGGCATCCAGCACCACCTCCCGCGCGATTTGCGGATCGCAGGCAAGTGGCGCAAGCCCGATATCCTTGACCACTACATGCCCTGAACCAATCGCCCCGTCGCCCAACACATGCCCCAGCTTGCGCGCATGAAACGTGACGGTGAGATCCGCCCTGATGCAGCCCTCCCTTGGGTTTTCACCTTCAAATCCCAGATATCGCCCACTATCGGCGCACAGCCCGCTGGGCAGGTCGATCGAAACACTCCGCCGCGTTTCAATGCCGCTTTGCAGGGCTGCGACCGGATGAAACGGCCGCGACAATCCGGTGCCGAACAGCGCATCTATCACGACAGATGTCTCTGGGTTTTCTTCGAAATACCTGCCAATCGCCGCGTCATTCAACGGCTTGACCTCTCCCAACGATCGCCAACGCTCAAAGTTAACGCGCGCATCGCGCGGCAATCGCTCAGGCGCACCAAGCAAGAACACATCCACCGTCCAGCCTAGCTCTTTCAGCAAGCGCGCAACGACAAGCCCATCGCCGCCATTGTTGCCCGGACCGCACAGAACCAGCGCATACGCAGGCACCGCACCCATTTCGGGCCATGTCTCAATAATCGCCTCAACAACGCCGCACCCCGCGCGCTCCATCAACTCCAAACCGCTGGCCATCCCGGCGTTTACCACACGCGCTTCGGCCGCGCACATTTGCGCCGCACTCAGCAATCCTAGCGCTGAAATTTCACCGTCTTTCACTTTTGCCTCTTTTTTGCGCATATCGCCCAAATATTATTCACTGCCCTGTGCAGAGCACCCAAAATCGACCACTACGTTAGCCTATCCAATTGTGCCGCCCAAGGGAAAGTGGTCTCACACACTCAAGCAGATCACCGAAAGGATCAGGCCATGAAAAAGATCGAAGCGATCATCAAACCGTTCAAACTCGATGAAGTGAAAGAAGCACTTCAAGACGTGGGCGTTCAAGGCCTGAGTGTGATCGAAGTCAAAGGGTTCGGGCGTCAAAAGGGGCATACCGAACTTTATCGCGGCGCGGAATATGTCGTGGACTTCTTGCCCAAGGTTAAAATCGACGTGGTTCTTGACGACGATCAAGTGGACGCCGCCATCGAGGCAATCGTGAACGCAGCCAAGACCGATAAAATCGGCGACGGCAAGATCTTCGTCAGCCCCGTCGAGCAAGCCATTCGTATCCGCACCGGCGAATCCGGCTCGGACGCGCTGTAAAACACTCCAAAATTCAACAACACCAAGAGGACATCAGGCATGAGTATTGAAGCCGTTCTAAAGCAAATCCGCGACGAAGATATCGCCTATGTCGATATCCGTTTCACCGACACGCGCGGTAAAGTTCAGCACGTCACGGTCGATTGCGATCTCGTTGACGAAGACTTTCTTGAGGAAGGCTTCATGTTTGACGGCTCCTCGATCGCGGGCTGGAAGAGCATCGAAAATTCCGACATGAAGCTGATGCCTGACACGTCGACCACGTATCTTGATCCGTTTTACGCAGAAAAAACCCTCTGCATCCATTGCTCCATCGTTGAGCCGGACACGGGCGAAGCCTATGAGCGCGACCCACGCGGCACGGCGCAAAAGGCCGAGGCCTATCTCAAGTCTTCCGGAATTGGCGATGTGGCTTACATGGGCCCAGAGGCGGAGTTTTTCCTCTTTGACGATGTTCGTTTTTCAAATAAAATCAACAAAGTATCATTCGAAGTTGATGCAACAGACGCTTCTTGGAACTCGGATACAGAGTACGAGATGGGCAACATGGGTCACCGCCCGGGCCTAAAGGGTGGTTACTTCCCAACCAACCCGATCGACGAAGCGCAAGACCTGCGCGGCGAGATGCTCTCGACGATGAAGCGTCTCGGCATGAAGGTGGACAAGCATCACCACGAGGTAGCGTCCTGCCAGCACGAGCTCGGTCTGATCTTTGATAGCCTGACAAAACAGGCGGACGAGCTTCAAAAGTATAAATACGTGATTCACAATGTCGCGCACGCCTACGGCAAATCCGCGACCTTTATGCCCAAGCCGATCTACGGCGACAACGGCACAGGTATGCACGTCAACATGTCGATCTGGAAAGACGGCAAGCCGCTCTTTGCGGGCGACAAATATGCGGACCTCTCGCAAGAGGCGCTGTATTTCATTGGCGGTATCCTGACGCACGCGAAATCGCTCAATGCGTTCACCAACCCCTCCACGAACAGCTACAAGCGTCTGATCCCCGGCTTCGAAGCCCCGGTTCTGCGCGCCTATTCTGCGCGTAACCGCTCTGGCTGCGTTCGCATTCCATGGACGGAAAGCCCCAAAGCCAAGCGCGTCGAAGCTCGTTTCCCTGATCCCTCCGCCAACCCGTATCTGTGCTTTGCCGCGCTTTTGATGGCTGGCCTTGACGGTATCAAGAACAAGATCGATCCGGGCGAAGCGATGGATAAAAACCTCTATGACCTTCCTGCGGAAGAGCTGGCGGACATCCCGACTGTTTGTGGCTCCCTGCGCGAGGCGCTGGACGAGTTGCAGAAAGATATGGATTACCTTCTGGCAGGCGATGTGTTCACCGCAGATCAGATCGAGGGCTATATCGCGCTCAAAATGGAAGAGGTCGAGCTTTACGAGCACACGCCGCATCCTGTTGAGTACGGCATGTATTACTCTTGCTAATTTGAGCAGATATTTAGGAAAAAGGCGCTCTTTGGGGCGCCTTTTTTTATGCCAAACAGGCGCGTGAACATGATTAACGATTTGGGCAAGCTTGCCACAATCGATTGGTTTTGGGCACACAAATTCCATTATGGAAACAACAAAGATACGTAATTCAATGCAACTTTAACCACACGAATAATTTTTAACGAGTATTTATTATGACATATACACCTCAAATGGGCTCCCTTTCGGGCCGCAATGCCGCCTACAGGATTGAGCAGAAGGACGTACAAAAGGTCCTTAACGCTCTGGTTGCCAAACAAAGCGGCGGTTTTATCACTGATGGCACGGCTAACGCGCTTCCCGGCGCTGTGCGTAAAAACTCTTTCGAGGGTTGGCAGCGCGGACAACTGGATTTTGCTCGTCGCCTTGCCAAAATTGCCATGAAACATGCTGCGCGCCACAAGCACAAATTCTGCTGGAAACATCACTCCATCAGCCTTCTACGCCGTCTCGCCCTTGTTGTGATGGTGGCAAGCATTCTTGCGGCGCAATACATCTAGGCCGGCCAAGAAACGCCTTTTACATTGCTCCCAAACCACTGAGCGGTATCATTAAGCCAGTTTTTAGATTGGTTTGGGAGATTTTAATGAAACGCATCATCACAGCCGTAGCCTTTTTCATGGCCACCCTCACAGCCGCCGGCAGCGCTCATGCCGCCCCGTGTGGTAACACTTCGGCAGGTTTCAACGCATGGAAAGCCGCTTTCGCCGCCGAGGCGCAGCGCGCAGGTGTCGGGCAACGCGGGCTTCAGGCCTTGGCAAACAGCCAATATGCCAGTGGCACGATCAAGGCCGATCGCAACCAGAAAAGTTTCAAATACTCTTTGCAGAAATTCATGCAAGTGCGCGGCGCGCCGACCATCGTAGCCCAAGGGCGCAAACGCAAAGCGCAGAACGCCACCTTTTTCAACGCGTTAGAGCGCCAATACGGCGTGCCCGCGGGCGTGATCATCGCAATTCACGGGATGGAAACCGGCTTTGGCCGCTTTATGGGCGACAGCCATATCGTCTCGGCGATCACCACTTTGGCCTTTGATTGCCGCCGCTCCGCGTTTTTCGTGCCTCACGCCATCGGTGCTCTGAAACTAGTTGATATGGGCGCAATTGATGGCAACACAAAGGGCGCGAAACATGGTGAACTCGGGCATACACAATTCCTGCCGGGCAATGCGCTGACCTATGGCATTGATGCCAATGGCGACGGGCGGGTGAATTTCTATTCCGAAGCGGACGCACTGGCCTCAACAGCAAATTTCCTCCGCCAAAAGGGCTGGCGCCCGGGCGCAGGCTATCAAGAAGGCCAGCCCAATTTCGCGGCGATCAAACAGTGGAATGCCGCAGGCGTTTACCAAAAAGCCATCGCAATCATGGCGGCGCAAATCGACGGCTAGCGCTGGGTTTGCAAAGCACCGACAGGTTTGGCGCTTTCACACAAACAGACATGCAACCCTAAGCGAGTAACATCTCAAAAGCGCAAGTGCGCCAAATTCTTGCCATCTTTATTAACCAAAACTTAAATCAACAGCGGGACACAACAAAGCGGGCAAATAAAATGCGATCATCAACAACGATAGCGGCCATCGTGCTCAAGAGCGGATCACATATGGCAATAGATGCGCTGGCAGACAAAGTGCTTTCGAGTAAAATTGCCAGATATTCCAGCTCAAAATCAGTGACTTGGGATTGCGATGATTTGGTATTCCTGGATTTCGCAGGCCTGCGCATCGCGCTGCACGAGCAGCCTGAACGCGGCGATCGCCCCGGTTGCATCTGCCTTGGTGTTGGTCCTGTGCCAGGGCAAAAATTGCCCAAGTTCCTCAATAGTGCGCATATTGCGCAGGCTTTGAGCGCGCAGTTTAACCAAGGTCATGATCCCGCTGCAGTGCTATGGCATGAAGATTCACGCGACCTTAGCCCCGACGTCATGGACGATTTCAATGAAGAAGTAGAGCACATGCTGGCGCATCTTCACAGGCAGATAGATAAGGTGTGCGCAGGCGCGCCCAGCCCCGAACCACGCGCTCGTTCAACAAGCAAATCAGCGCTGAGCGACGAAATCGCCATGCAAAAACTGCGTGCGCAGTTGCGCGCCAAAGGGTCGATCGGCAGCGCGATTAGCGCGCCGCTACATGCCTCCATCTACCTTATGGCCTTCACATTCTTTTTCACGATCCCCGCTCTCGGCTCGGCCCTGTTTTCCTACATCGCCCTACGCGACGGGATGGACAAGCCATCAAGCGAAGCGTAAGAGCGCCTCAGGGAGCGCTGCCTCCTGCCGTTCGCGGGGGCGACCCTTTGGTAAATGCAGTCACTTGAACCAGCCCGATTTTTGACTTTCGGTCACAGATAGGCGGCAATGCGAACACCCCCGACAGAGTGTGACCCATAGATCAAAATGGGACTGAACCAATGACACAACTTATAAACGGCACAAACCTGCCCTCCCTCGAAGCGCTCAAAACGCAGGCCAAACGACTGCGCGCCGCGATGAGCGAGCGCCAAACTCCGATCACGCAAAGCATGGCGCTGGAAACGATTGCGCGCCAATGGGGCTATCGCGACTGGAACACCTTGAGCGCGGCAGCAAAATCAAACGCGCCGCACGGCTGGCATGTGGACCAGCGTGTTTCGGGTCATTATCTAGGACATTTGTTCGACGGCACGCTCAAAGCCGTGCGCGCAGCAGGCGCCGGATATTGGTCTTTGACCGTAGTGTTCGACGAAGCTGTGGATGTGGTCGAGTTCGACAGCTTTAGCGCGTTTCGCAAGCAAGTAAATGTCACGCTAAACGGCGATGGGGTGACGCAGGCAAAAACATCAAATGGCACGCCTCATATGGAACTTCGCGCAGCGTAGTGGAGAGAATTTGGTGCACCCAGATGGATTCGAACCATCGACCTCTGCCTTCGGAGGGCAGCGCTCTATCCAGCTGAGCTATGGGTGCCTACAGGGGCGGTATAACTTTGCCGCCCCTGCCCCGCAACGGCAAAGTCTTGTTGAAAAACTTTTAGCCGAACAGATCATGCGCCAACTCCAGCGCATCGATCAGCGCATCGACATCAGCCCGCGTGTTATACATTGCAAAGGAGGCACGGCAGGTCGCACTCTCATCAAGAAATTCCATAAGAGGCCCAGCACAGTGCTGGCCAGCGCGCACGGCCACACCCTTTTTATCAAGAATGGTCGAGATATCATGCGCATGGGCCGCGCCCTCCATCGTAAAGGAGAAAATCGCGCCTTTGGTCGCCGAATTACCCTGCACCGTGATCCAGTTCAGCCCGCTTAGACGCTCGTTCGCGTAATCACGCAGATCCTTTTCATGGGCGGCGATATTCTCAAGGCCAATCCCCATCATATACTCGAGCGCTACGCCAAGGCCGATCATCTGCACGATGCCGGGCGTGCCCGCTTCGAACATCATTGGCGGATCATTATAGCTGACCGCATCCTTGGTCACTTCGCGGATCATATCACCGCCGCCAATAAAGGGGCGCATCTCGGCCATGCGTTCGCGCTTCATGAAGATCGCGCCGGACCCTGACGGCCCATAGAGCTTGTGCCCCGTGATCGCATAGAAATCGCAGCCGATATCATCGACATTGACCGGCATATGCACTGCCGCCTGACTGCCATCGACCAACACCGCGATGCCGCGCGCATGGGCCGCTTCTGTGATTGTTTTGACGTCCACCACAGTGCCAAGCACGTTGGACATATGGGTCACAGCCACCAATTTGGTGCGCGGCCCCATCGCGGCAATCACCGCTGCCGGATCAAGATCGCCAGTAGCGTCCACATCGACCCATTTGATCACAACACCCATGCGCTCGCGCAGGAAATGCCAGGGCACGATGTTGGCATGATGCTCCATCACCGATAGGATGATTTCGTCTCCCTCGCTCAGATTGGGCATGGCCCAGCCATAGGCAACGGTATTGATCCCCTCGGTCGTGCCGGAATTGAACACGATCTGTTCTTCGTCCGCCACGTTCAGAAACTTGGCGATCACACCGCGCACGCCCTCATATTTGTCCGTCGCGAGGTTGCTCAGAAAATGCAGACCGCGGTGCACATTGGCATATTCCTCGGCGTAAGCGCGACTGATCGCATCGATCACCACCTGCGGCTTTTGCGCCGATGCGCCGCTGTCCAGATAAACCAGCGGTTTGCCGTTCACCTGGCGCGACAGGATCGGAAAATCGGCGCGGATCGCATCTACATCAAACATTAGGTATTAGTCCCATATTCTGAATGCCCAACATGGACAGGATGATCGCAAGACCAATCATGATCGCCAGACCCGACAGCATAAGCGCGCCGAAGGCAACGAACAGACTGTTGAATTCATGGGCCACATCCACGAATTGCAACAAAAGCCAGATACCGTAAAGCGACGCCGACAGCACAAGAACCGCGACAAGACCGGGCATGATCGGCATCAAAACAAAGCTGACGATCTGCACTGCAAAACGCAGAAATTGCAGCCAGACCAGCAAAGTCATGATCCCCTCAAGCGTCGCCTTGCCGCCAAGCGCGCGTCCGGCGTAGGTGGTTGCAAAGATACTTAGAACCAAACCGCCGCCAATCAACATCGCAAAGATCAATGGCGACGCGAATAGCATTGGCAAGGGCCCCGCAGGCGGCGAAAGCACCAAAGAAACATTATATATCAACGCGTTAAGCACAACCGCCAACGCAAGCGCAAGCCAGAGAACGGGGCGCGAAATGCGCATGTCCAGCAGTTCTTGCGCAACCGCGCGCGTGTCCGTCAACGTGCGCATCGCAAGGGTAACAAAGGCGTTCAGCATCACACGGACCTTTCCGCTTCGATCAGGCAAGAGAGCCAGAACCAGATAAATATCGCAAACCACAAAAAGCCAACTACTTGCAAGCCCGTACCGGGACCGATGAAGCCGCCGATCATGCCATGCAGTAACATCAGCGGGCTTGCCGCAAGCATGGACCAGAACAGTGCAAGGCGCGCGCCATACCAATCGCCCTTACCGCGCAGCGCGAGCGCGATGATATGGCTTAATGCGGCAAGCGCATAAAGCAGCAAAGGCGCAATAAACAGCCACGCCATGAGTGCGCCGCCCAGCAAGCTATCAAGCGCCTGCCCCGTCAAATGCGCTTTGCGCGCCAATGCGGGCCATTGCGAAATAAAAGCGACGGCGCAGGCCGACATCACAAGGATCAATGCGCGATCTTCGCGTTGTCCCATACCAAGAAGCCGCGCAAATACCTTGCGCGGCCCCTTGTACGTGGCAATCATGTCAGAGGTGACGGGCATCAGCTACGGCGGCGCGACAACCATGCGGCCAAGCGCTCGGTAATCTCTTCAGCCAGGGCCTCATCCTCGATCTCCTCGACGGCTTCGGCAAGGAAGGACAGGGTCAGAAGATCCGTCGCAGGCCCTTTTGGAACCCCGCGCGAGCGCAAGTAGAACAGCGCCTCTTCATCAATCGCCCCCGAGGTCGAGCCATGCGAGCAAGCCACGTCATCGGCGTAGATTTCCAGCTCCGGCTTGGCAAGGAACTGGCTGTCCTCATCCAGCAAAAGCGACTGGCTGATCTGATAGCCATCGGTCTTTTGTGCGCCCGGCTTGACCAGAATTTTGCCTTGGAACACGCCCGTCGCGCCGTTGCGCAGCACCTTCTTGAACACCTGACGGCTTTCGCAGTTCACCGCATCATGGGTGATGAAAATCGTGTCGTCGTGGTGAAAATCTCCATCACCAAGCGCGGCGCCGGCAACCGTTGCGTGGGCGTCATCACCCGTCAGCTCGATCACGCACTCATTGCGCGTCATCACACCATTCGCCGTGAGCGTGAAGCTCTTGAACACCGATTCCGTGCCAAGGCGGGCAAACATATGCGTTGCCGCACGGCGCTCGTGATCGCGACCCTGCGTGCGCACATGATGGAATTTGGCGCCATCCGCGATGTCGACTTCCATGCACTTGTTAAAGCGCGCGGCGGCTGGGCCGTTTTCCAATACAGTCACTTCCGCGCCAGCATCGACCTTTACAACGTGGTGCAAGATCGCATCGGAACTCGTTGAAACATGACGATAAATCAGGCTGATCGGCTTGCTTGGTTTACCCGTCACATGGATCAAAACGCCATCGGTGGCATAGGCCGTGTTTAGCGCGGCAAGCGCGCGTTCCACCGGATCTTGACCCGCTGTTTCCAGCACGCCGTAAAGCCCTTGCGCCCAATGGATATCAGCGCTTGTGTCGGCAAGACGCTCGATGCTCACGCCCTCGAGCGCGAAATCATCAGAGGCAGCAGCGTCAAATACACCGTCGATAAACACGATCTTGAGACGATCCATACCGCTGAACACGGGCTTTTCATCCGTTTCCAAAACAGCAGCCTCAGGCGCTTTTGCCTGAACCAGCGTGTCAGGGCGCGTGTACTTCCAGTATTCATCGCGGCGCGATGGCAGGCCCATGGCTTGCAAGCGCGCCAAAGCGTCGGCGCGCGCAGCCCCGGACCAGCCCCCCTGCGGCATTTCGAGCGCAGCGAGACGCTCGCTCGTTGCATCAATTTTTATTTGTGCCAAAGCCATTTACGCCACCTCTGCCAGAATGTCAGCGTAACCGTTCTGCTCGACTTCAAGCGCCAGCTCGGGGCCGCCCGTTTTCACGATGCGCCCGTCGGCCATGATGTGCACGTAATCGGGTTTGATGTGATCCAGAAGACGCTGGTAGTGCGTGATCACAAGGAAACCGCGACCCTCGTTGCGCAGCGCATTGACGCCATCTGCAACCAGCTTCATTGCATCCACATCAAGACCGGAATCCGTCTCGTCAAGGATGCACATCTTTGGCTCGAGCATGGCCATCTGCAAGATTTCATTGCGCTTTTTCTCGCCGCCGGAGAAACCGACATTGACAGGACGCTTAAGCATGTCTGCGTCGATCTTGAGATCCTTGGCGCGCGCGCGGATCACTTTGAGAAACTCGGTAGAGCTCATTTCCTCTTCGCCGCGCGCTTTGCGCTGCGAGTTCACCGCAGTGCGCAGGAACGTCATGTTACCCACGCCGGGGATTTCAACGGGGTACTGAAACGCTAGAAAAAGGCCAACCGCCGCGCGCTCTTCCGGGTCCATATCAAGGATATCTTCACCCAGCAGATCAGCGCTGCCCTCGGTCACAGTATAGCCGTCCTTGCCGGAGAGCACGTAAGAAAGCGTGGATTTGCCCGACCCGTTCGGACCCATGATCGCATGGACTTTCCCCGCCTCGACCGTCAGATTGACGCCTTTGAGGATCTGCTTGTCCTCCTCTTCAAGAGAAACGTGCAAGTTCTTGATATTCAGCATTTTTTGCATCCTCGTTAGTGTTTTTTTTCAGACCTAGTATGGGTCTTGAATGAGTGAAATGATCTCCAGCAGATGCTCTGCAGGGATCGGTGTAGGTGTGATTTCGAATTCGGCGAGCCGACCGACCAGACGCGGCGCACCTAGAATTTTTTCAATCGCGTGATAGCTGGATCGGCGGCTATAGTCGTCTACCAGCACGCGGGTGTCGCGTTTGCAGTGAAAGGCGGTGGCAAGCACACAGCCTGCGCGAAAGCGGCCATCCACCAGCACAACATCTGGATGAGGAATGTCCTCTAGAGACCAGATTTCCAAAGGATATTTGGCGTACTCTCTCCAGCTATCCTCATTAACAGGGCGCCCCCATGCTTTTGTTTTTCCGATATTGGCCCAGATGATATCCGGCGAGCTGGGGCACGGGTTTTGTTCAAACCAATTGTTAAGCGTATCCACCCAAAGCTGATCCGTCTCGATCGAAGTGATCGTCTTGCCCGCCATTTCAGCGGCCATGATCGTAGAGCCCCCCACACCATACTCCAAGATGACGCTGGCCTCGGCGTAGGCCGCGCACAAATGCGCGGCCTCAACGTCGGGCATCGTCAACTCGGGACGTGGTATGATGGTGGTTTGGATCATTCAGCAAACTCGGTTAAATTCAGGAGGCAAATCTTTCTAGAAGATTTTTACCCGACCGACCCTTCCAAACTGATCGCTACCAACTGCTGCGCTTCCATCGCGAATTCCATCGGCAGCGCTTGCAGCACTTCCTTGCAGAACCCGTTCACGACCAAGGCAACAGCATCCTCCTCGCCAATACCCCGCTGGCGGCAATAGAACAGCTGCTCATCGTCCACTTTGGAGGTTGTCGCCTCGTGCTCGACCCGCGCCGAATTATTCTTCACTTCGATATAGGGCACAGTATGCGCACCGCATTTATCGCCGATCAGAAGACTGTCACACTGGGTAAAGTTACGTGCATTTTTCGCCTTGGGGTGCATAGAAACCAATCCGCGATAGGTGTTCTGCGCGTGACCCGCAGAAATACCTTTGGACACGATCCGGCTCTTGGTGTTCTTACCAAGATGGATCATCTTCGTGCCTGTATCCGCCTGCTGATAGTTGTTGGCAATGGCGATAGAGTAAAACTCGCCTTGCGAGTCGTCCCCGCGCAGAATGCAGCTTGGGTATTTCCATGTCACGGCCGAACCGGTTTCAACCTGCGTCCACATCACCTTGGCACGATCGCCGCGGCAATCAGCGCGCTTGGTCACGAAGTTATAGATGCCACCCTTGCCGTTCTCATCGCCAGGATACCAGTTCTGCACAGTGGAATATTTCACCTCTGCATCCTCTTCGATGATGATCTCGACAACAGCCGCGTGCAGCTGGGATTCGTCGCGCATTGGCGCAGTACACCCCTCCAAGTAGCTGACATAGCTGCCTTTATCGGCGATGATCAATGTGCGCTCGAACTGGCCAGTATTCTCCGCGTTGATGCGGAAATACGTGGACAGCTCCATCGGGCAACGCACGCCCGGCGGAATGTAAACGAAAGAGCCATCAGAAAACACCGCCGAGTTCAGCGTGGCATAGTAGTTGTCAGATACCGGAACCACCGTGCCGAGATACTTCTTTACCAGATCTGGGTGATCTTTGATCGCCTCCGAGATAGAGCAGAAAATCACCCCCGCTTTTTTCAGCTCGTCCTGAAAGGTCGTGCCGATGGAGACAGAATCGAAAACCGCATCCACAGCCACTTTGCGCGGCGCGTTCACGTCAATTTCTTCCGCGCCCTCAACGCCCGCAAGGATCATCTGCTCTTTCAGTGGAATGCCTAATTTAGCGTAAGTTGCCAACAACTTGGGATCAACTTCTTCCAAGGACTTGGGCTTGATCGCCATGCTTTTCGGGCGCGCATAGTAATACTGGTCCTGAAAATCGATCTCGGGATAATCGACCATAGCCCAATCCGGCTCCGTCTTCGTCAACCAACGGCGGTACGCCTCAAGGCGCCAGTCCAGCATCCACTCGGGTTCTTCGTTTTTTTCGGAAATCAAACGCACGATGTCTTCGTTCAGACCCTTGGGCGCGTATTCCATTTCGATATCTGTAGACCAGCCGTACTTGTAAGCGCCGCCAACCTCGCGCACAGCATCAACTGTTTCCTGATCTACGCCGTCCTTGACGCCAGAGTCCGTGCTTGTGTCCAGTGCTACCATGTTGATCTCCAGTTCGTGTTCTACAGCGCGCGGCGCGCGCGAAATTTATCGTGCCCTGTCAGCCACGCATCCGCGAAGGCCAACACCTCTTGTTCAGTCGTCTCCGGCCCCAAAGAGACCCGGATGGCGCTAGATGCCGCAGCCTCATTGAGCCCCATCGCCATCAAAACTCCACTTGCTTTGACCTTGCCACTTGAACAGGCAGAGCCCGCCGAAATCGCAAAACCCGCCAGATCCATTTGCATCACTTGCGTCTCGCCCTTCCAACCGGGCGTGAGGATGCAGGATGTGTTTGGCAGGCGTTTCGTATCTTTCCCGACAAAAATAGTGTGCTTTGCGCGATCTGCAATAGCTGTTTCTAGAATGTTTCTAAGTTTCTCGATTTTATCCCAAACACCCGCCTCCAGATCGCGCTGCGCTGCCGCTGCCGCTGCGCCAAAACCTGCAATTCCGATGATGTTTTCCGTGCCAGAGCGGCGCCCCATTTCCTGGCCCCCGCCCTTTATCTGTGCCGTGACATCAAGGCCGCGCTTCAACACCAGCGCACCGATCCCCTTGGGGCCACCCAATTTATGCGCCGAAATCAACGCCATATCCGCGCCAGACCAGTTGAAAGCCACGGGTAGCTTGCCAAAACCTTGCGTCATATCCGACACGGCCAATCCATCTGGCAATACCTGAACAACGCCGGTTTCCGAATTGGCCAGCTGCACCGAGCTTTTGCGCGGATCATCCAGCATAACCACGCCGGCCGCATCAACCCCAAGCTCACCCGAGGTCCAACTCAGTACTGCATCATGCTCGACCCGCGCGCTTGCCAGATCGCGCCCCATGCACGCCAATCCGGCCGCTTCCGTCGCGCCAGAGGTGAACACGATATCCGCCCCCTCTGCGCCAAACGCTGCTGACACTTGTGCACGCGCCTTTTCCATGACGCCCTTCGCCGTGCGCCCCTCTGCATGCACAGAAGACGGATTGCCCACCGCGTCCATCGCCGCGATCATCGCGTCCCTGGCCTCGGCCCGTAGCGGCGCGGTCGCGTTATGATCCAAGTAAACCCGCGCCATTATTCGTCCACGATATCAAACAGGCTCGGAACCGCCGGACATGGCGCAAGCGCATTGTTTACAACGTCCGAAAGCCGCGTCTGGTGCAAGTAGACATAGACGTTCGCGCTCAGCCCCTCCCATAAACGGTTGGTCATCGACTGCGCACGGCTGCCAGAACTGCCGCCCGACGCGCCCGCTCCCTTGTGCATCGCATCCACAGTTTCATCCACCGCAGCAAGCACGTCGAGTACCCGAATATCGGACATGGCCTTAGCCAAACGATAGCCGCCGCCGGGGCCACGCACCGACATGACCAATTCCGCGCGGCGCAATTTCACGAACAACTGCTCCAGATAGGGCAGCGATATATCCTGGCGTTTGGAAATATCGCCCAAGGTCACCAGCGTATCGCCCGGTTGCAGCGCAATATCTGTAAGCGCGACCATCGCATAGCGCCCCTTTGTCGATAACTTCATCACCTGCCCCTAAATCACTGCACCCCGAGCCATTCAAAACACCTTAGTGCACTGATGAGATTGACCTTCGCGCAAGCAGCGCATATCTGCTTGTCGATGGTTGAGCCCCGCTCGACTTAGAATAGTTCTAAAGTGCCCTAGCGAATTCGTCAAGAATGGCAGCGGCGCTTTCGCGCAGGAGTTTACGCATATGCCCGAGGTTATTTTCCCAGGTCCCGAAGGTCGCCTAGAGGGCCGCTATCATCCGCAAAAGGAAAAGGACGCACCGATTGCAATCGTGCTGCATCCCCATCCGCAATTTGGCGGAACGATGAACAACAAGGTCGTCTACAACCTGCACTATGCGTTCTATAACATGGGCTTTACCGTTCTACGCTTTAACTTTCGCGGCGTTGGCCGCAGCCAGGGCGAATATGATCAAGGCATTGGCGAGCTCTCCGATGCCGCCTCCGCGCTCGACTACTTGCAATCGATGAACAACAACTCCAAACATTGCTGGGTCGCCGGTTTTTCCTTTGGCGCGTGGATCGGCATGCAGCTCTTGATGCGACGCCCTGAAATCACCGGTTTCATTTCGGTTAGCCCGCCCGCGAACCTTTATGATTTCTCCTTCCTCGCGCCCTGCCCCGCGTCTGGCCTCGTCATCAACGGCACTGCGGACCGCGTTGCGCCGCCTGCGGATACGGTCGGCCTCGTCAATAAATTGCACGAGCAAAAGGGCATCACGATCACGCACCAGGAACTTGAAGGCTCCGATCACTTCTTCAAGGAAGAGCAACATATGGACACGATGATCGGCAACGTCTCGACCTATGTGAAACGCCGCCTGACAGAGACGACACGCTAAAGGAGGCGTTGCCATGAGCGCGATTATCGACAAGCTGGCCGATGATCTGGCCCGTGACGCTATCGAAGCGGCGAACGCGCTTGGCGACGAAGAGCTGGTGGTCGATATAGGCAACTTGCTCGCCAGTTCCTCGACCACGGCCGAGGAAGCCTTCATGACCGCAGCACGTGTACGCATGGCGCTCGACCGGGGGCGCAAAATGCTCAACGAGCGGATCGACCGCGCTGCGGCGCGTCTGGACGCGGCCGCAGATACGTCGCCCGAATGAGCGCACGCCTCAATGCGCAAATGGCCTTCCTGAACGAGGCGGACAAGCTGAAATCAGTGATCCGCGCGACTACGCTCTGCGATGGATCGCGCCATGAAAACTCGGGCGAGCACAGTTGGCATATCGCGCTCTACGCGCTGATCTTGGGTGAACATGCGCCTGTGGGCGTTGATATCAATCGCGTGATAAAAATGCTTTTGCTGCACGATCTCGTGGAAATCGACGCAGGAGATGCGCCCATTTTTGGCGATCACGACATTGCCTTGATGGAAGCAGATGAAGCCAAGGCCGCAGATCGCATTTACGGTCTGCTCCCAACAGATCAATCGCGAGACCTGCGGGCGCTCTGGGAAGAGTTTGAAGCCGCAGCAACGCCGGACGCCATTTTCGCCAAATCCCTCGACCGCTTCCAACCGCCCAATCAGAACCTTATGTCAAACGGTGGCTCTTGGAGCGACTACAAGGTAAGCTTCGGGACGATCGAGGCCCGCGTCGGCTCCAAAATCGCGCGCGGTGCGCCGACGCTTTGGGACTGGCTCAAACCCAAGATCGAAGACTGGTTCGCCAGACGCTAAGCCTTAAACCCTTCTTCGGTCGAAAATACCTCGTAGGGGGTCTGGGGGAGCCGCGCTCCCCCAGCGGATCGGACAGGCAAAGCCGGTCCGACAAAACCGGTCCGAATTTGCTATACCGCCCTGCGTTTAATCGCACCAGCATGTTCGGCCAGATCACGCGCGATCGAAAACGCGCCTTTGATCTTATCCACATCCGTCCCCCAGTCACGCAGCACCACAATCTTGTTGTCGCGCACTTTTGCTTGGCCCTTCTGGCTCTGAATGAACGACACAAGCCCCTCGGGCGAAGCATATTTGTCGTTGTGAAACTGCACTGTGACGCCCTTTGGCCCGCCGTCCAGCTTGGAAATTCCCGCCTTCTTGCACATGGCCTTGATGCGCACGACCAACATCAGCGTGTTCACCTCTTTCGGCAATTTGCCGAAACGGTCGATCAGCTCGGCAGCAAACCCCTCCAGCTCCACTTTTGTCGTCAGCGATGACAAACGTCGATACAGCCCCAAACGCACATCCAGATCAGGCACGAAGGTCTCGGGAATAAGCACAGGCACGCCCAGATTAATCTGCGGTGCCCATTGATCGTCATTCACCGAAAGGCCATCCATCTCGCCAGAGCGGATCTTGGCAATCGCGTCCTCGAGCATGGACTGATAAAGTTCATAGCCCACATCGCGCATTTGTCCCGATTGCTCTTCGCCCAGCAAATTGCCCGCACCGCGAATGTCGAGGTCTTGCGAGGCAAGGGTGAAACCAGCCCCCAGCGTGTCCAATGACCCCAGAACCCGCAGGCGTTTCTCGGCCGTCGACGTTAGTTTCGCGCGCGGTTTCGTCGTCAAATACGCATAAGCGCGGGTCTTCGAGCGCCCCACACGTCCACGAATTTGATAGAGCTGCGCAAGGCCGAACATATCGGCGCGGTGCACCACCATCGTGTTCGCCGTGGGAATATCAAGGCCGGATTCAACAATCGTTGTCGCCAAAAGCACATCGTATTTGCCATCATAAAAGGCGTTCATGCGATCATCAAGCTCACCCGCCGCCATCTGGCCATGCGCGACCATGTATGTAAGCTCGGGCAATTGCTCTGTCAGGAACGCCTCGATCTCCGGCAGGTCCGAAATGCGCGGCACCACATAGAAAGACTGCCCCCCGCGATAATGCTCGCGTAAAAGCGCCTCGCGCAGGGTCACGGCGTCAAATTCACTGACATAAGTGCGAATGGCAAGGCGATCCACGGGGGGCGTGCCGATGATCGACAAATCACGCACGCCTGATAGGGACAATTGCAAGGTGCGCGGGATCGGCGTCGCCGTCAGCGTAAGCACATGAATATCAGTGCGCATCTGCTTCAAGCGCTCTTTATGCCCGACACCGAAATGCTGCTCTTCATCAATGATCAGCAGACCAAGGTTGTTGAACTTGGTGTTTTTGGCCAGAAGCGCATGGGTGCCCACCACAATATCCACCGCACCGGAGGCCATGTCCTTGCGGGTTGCCTCGGCGTCTTTGCTTGAGACAAACCGCGACAAGGGGCGCACTTCGATAGGAAAGCCGCGAAAACGCTCGGCGAAACTCTTGTAGTGCTGACGCGCCAGCAAGGTTGTGGGCGCGATGATCGCAACCTGCACACCGGACATGGCCGCGATAAAGGCGGCGCGCATGGCGACTTCGGTCTTACCGAACCCCACATCGCCGCAAATCAATCGATCCATCGGTTGACCCGATCCCATATCAGCCAGAACATCGCCAATCGCGCCAAGTTGGTCGTCGGTTTCCTGATACGGGAAGCGCGCGGAAAACGCGTCCCACATGCCCGGCGGCGGCTCCATTATGGGCGCACGGCGCAAAGCGCGCTCGGCGGCGACGCGGATCAGTTTGTCCGCCATCTCGCGAATACGCTCTTTTAGCTTGGCCTTTTTCGCCTGCCACGCGCCGCCACCAAGACGGTCCAAAAGACCCTCTTCATGGCCGTATTTGCTCAATAGTTCGATGTTCTCGACCGGCAGATAAAGCCGCGCGTTTTCTGCATAGTCGAGCAAAATGCACTCATGCGCCGCGCCCGCCGCCGTGATCACCTCAAGCCCCTGATAGCGCCCGATGCCGTGATCCACATGCACCACCAAATCACCGGGATTGAGGCTCTGTGTTTCGGTCAGAAAGTTCTCTGCCTTGCGGCGCTTCTTGGCGGAGCGGATCAGACGGTCTCCAAGCACATCCTGCTCGGAAATCACCGTCAGATCGGGCGTCTCAAAGCCATGCTCCAACGCCCAAACCGCCAGATGCAGCCCACGTTTGCCCACGCCTTTGGCATCGCGCACGGCGATTGTCTCGGCGAAACCTTCGTCCTCGATAAGCCCCGTGAGGCGCTCGCGCGCACCCTCGGAGTAGGAGGCGATAACCACGGGGCCAGTGTCGAGCTTTGCTTTGATGTGCGCGGCTAACGCACCGAAAAGGCTGATGCTTTCCTGTTGACGCTCTGGCGCAAAATTACGCCCGATGCGTCCCGAAGCATCGGTAACGCCAAGCCCGACCGCTTGCGCCAGCGCGCTGAATTTCACTACGCGATGCGCGGCAACCGCTTTGTCCCATGCCGCCTCGTCCAGATACAACAGCCCCGCAGGAGCTGGCTTGTAAACCGAATCCATCCGCTTTTTGGCATTCATCGCAATCTTACGCGTCTCGTATTGATCCGCGACGCTTTCCCAGCGGGCTATGCGCGCGGCGGTAAGTTGGTCGTCGCAGGTGATTGTCGCGTTTGGCAAGTAGTCGAACAAGGTCTCAAGCCGCTCGTGAAAAAACGGCATCCAATGCTCGACGCCTTGGTGTTTGCGCCCCGCGCTCACCGCTTCATATAAAGGATCATCCGTGCCAGCCGCGCCAAATTCGATGCGGTAATTCTGACGAAACCGCGTAATCGCCGCCTCGTCCAGAATGACCTCGGACACTGGCGCAAGTTCGATCACATCCAGCTTTTCTGTCGTGCGCTGCGTTGCCGGATCAAACCGGCGCGCGCCGTCCAGTACATCGCCAAACAGATCAAGGCGGATCGGTCCCTGCTCGCCCGGCGGAAAAATGTCGATGATACCGCCGCGCACCGCGTAATCACCCGGCTCCATCACCGTGGGGCTTTGCACAAAACCCATGCGCACTAGGAAGTTACGCAGCGCTTTTTCATCGACGCGCCCGCCGACGCTCGCGCTGAACGCCGCCTCGCGCAGGACCGCGCGCGCAGGCACACGCTGCGTCGCAGCGCCAAGGGTCGTGAGCAAAATGAAACGCTTCGGCATCTCGTGTACAAGCGCCGCCAACGTCGCCATGCGCGTCGCCGAAATATCCGCGTTCGGGGAAACCCGATCATAGGGCAGGCAATCCCAGCCCGGAAAGACCACGACAGGCATATCGGGGGCGAAAAAGCGCAAAGCGTCCTGCATCGCCGCCATGCGTTTGTCGTCGCGCGCAACATGCAGCACGGGCGCACCGCTGCGCTCCACTTCGCGCAGGATCAATTGCGCATCAAAGCCCTCGGGCGCACCGGAAACGGTGATATTGGATGTGTCAGTCATAACGCGCATATGGTCCTTGCGGCGAATACGTCAAATGCCCAGAGGACCAAGCGCCAGATTGGTGTACATGCCCCACATGGCCGTGACGAATATCGACACCATGCCAATAAGTTGCACGGTGATCCTGTGGCGGAACAAACGCTTGTACAGCGCGTCCCCCGAGGCAGATTCGATCTGGATCAACCGCGCGGTATTGAGGCTGAGAAGCCCCACAACCGTCATCGGCGCAAGCAACAAAAATAGCGCCTGCGCAAATTCCACCCAGTAGATAAAACCAAGCAGACCAAGACCTGTGAGCATGAAACAGGTAATTCCCGCCAGCCAAAGACCCGACATGCGCCCGATATAGAGCAGCCGGTTGACGTTGATGCGCACCAGATCTTCCATGTCGTTCACCGCTTCGCCGCCAGAGCGGCGCGCGCGCAGCACAAGATCATACGGCACCCCGAGAACATAGTGCGAGGCGCTCGACCACATCACAGCAAGCGCGATCCAGAACCACAGGTTCGAGAACGAGCGCATGTCGATCAGTTCAAAAAGGGCGTCGGTCAGATCCAAGCTCGGCTCACGATTACAGCTCTAGAGTTATCGCGGGTTCTATAACTGGCCTTGGTAGCAATTCCCAGCCTTGTTCTGAGCCGCTGTGCATGGCAGGTCTGGAGCGAGACAAATAGACCATGAGGCCGCCCATGACCCGAACCGTCGCCCCCTTCCCCGCTGCCCGCTTTCGCCGCGCGCGCCGCACCCCTGCACTGCGCGCGCTGACGCAGGAGAACACGCTTAGCCCGGCCGATCTGATCTGGCCACTTTTCGTGCGCGATGGCAAAGGGGTCGAAGAGCCTGTGAGTTCTATGCCCGGCGTCATGCGCCGCTCCGTCGATAAGATCGTAGAGGCTGCGAAACAGGCGCATAGCCTTGGAATTCCAGCGGTTTGCCTGTTTCCCTATACCGACGAAAGCCTCAAAACCGAAGATTGTGCTGAGGCGTGGAACCCCGACAACCTGAGCAACCGCGCTACACGCGCGATAAAGGACGCTGTGCCCGATATTGCTGTGATGACGGACGTCGCGCTAGATCCTTATAATAGCAACGGACATGACGGTTTTGTCGAACATGGCGAGATCGTCAATGACCGCACCGTAGAGGCGCTGGTTAAAATGACCCTCGCGCAGGCCGAGTCCGGCGCAGATATCATCGGGCCGTCCGATATGATGGACGGGCGCATTGGCGCGATGCGCGGCGCGCTGGAAAGTGCGGGCCACCACAACGTGATGATCTTGAGTTACGCGGCTAAATACGCCTCAAGCTATTACGGCCCGTTTCGCGACGCGGTCGGAGCGTCCGGTGCCTTGCAGGGCGACAAGAAAACCTACCAGATGAACCCTGCCAATTCGGACGAAGCAATGCGCCTGATCCAGCGCGACCTGTCCGAGGGCGCGGATATGGTCATGGTGAAACCCGGCATGCCCTACCTTGATATTTGCGGGCGCGTCAAAACCGAATTCGGCGTGCCCACCTATGCCTATCAAGTGAGCGGCGAATACGCGATGATCGAGGCGGCGGCGCAGAACGGCTGGATCGACGGCGAGCGCGTGATGATGGAAAGCCTGATGTGCTTCAAACGCGCGGGCTGCGACGGGATATTGAGCTATTTCGCACCGCGCGTCGCACAAATTCTGGCAAATGGGTAACATTTTGCGCTGAACTCCGCTTGCGGCTAGCGCGCGTGGATGACTTCCATGCGCGCCTCGCATAAACTACGTTCACATCCAGCCATAAGAGTTGGGCAGTTGAGGCTATGAGCAGGTAACCCCATGACGAATTTCTCGCGCCGCGCATTTGCGCTTTCCGGACTGGCCGGTGCCTTTTTCCTTGGCGCTTGCGACAATCGACGCACCAATTCCAGCGTGGATCGCATCGAAGGCCGCGTCGATGCCACGCTGGCACAGATGTACGCCGAATTTCCTAGAACACGCGCAATCGCAGCCCGCTCTTCGGGCATGTTGGTCATGCCGCTCATTACTGAAGCGGGGTTTGGTTTTGGCGGCGGTTTCGGGCGCGGTGCACTTCGGATTGGCGGCAGCACGGTGGATTACTTTACCGCGACAAAAGCGAATTTCGGCATTCAGATCGGCGCAAATCAATACGCCCATGTGCTGTTCTTCATGACCGAAGATTCGTTGCGTGATTTCCGCGAGAGCGATGGCTGGGCCGCTGGCGCAGATGTGGACGCCACCTTCCTCGGGGACGGCGAATCTCTTAGCACGAATACCGCGACGGCGATGTCGCCCGTGGTGGGCATCGTTTTTGGTCAAGCCGGCATTCGCCTTGGCGCGACAATCGAGGGCACCAAGTATTCACGCATGTTCGAGAGCTAATCGCGCCCTGCGCCGCGTTTTTAGCGGCGCTTGCCATTGCACCCTACATAATGTTTCTGCTACATTCGAGCTAACAAAATATAGCGGCTCGCCCAAAGTGCGTGCGCGGTGATAAGGCAGGATAGTTCACGTGAACGACACCCCAGAAACCCCTGAAAACGAAGACGAAAATCAAGCTCCGGTATCGGCCTACACGGGCCCCTCCATCTCGATCACCCAAGAGATGAAGACCTCTTACCTTGATTATGCCATGTCGGTCATCGTCAGCCGTGCGATTCCCGACCTGCGCGATGGTCTGAAACCCGTCCACCGCCGCATCATGTATGCGATGCACGAAGCCGGAAATACCCACGACAAAAGCTACCGTAAATCAGCGCGCGCTGTTGGCGACGTCATGGGTAAATATCACCCCCATGGCGATAGCGCTATCTATGATGCTCTGGTGCGCATGGCGCAGGATTTCTCCATGTCGCTGCCCCTGCTTGACGGGCAAGGCAACTTTGGCTCCATGGACGGTGATAACGCAGCCGCCATGCGCTATACCGAAGTACGCATGGACAAGCCTGCCGCCTATCTGTTGTCCGATATTGACAAGGATACGGTGGATTTTCAGGACAATTACGATGGAAAAGATCGCGAACCGACAGTATTGCCGGCGCGCTATCCTAACATGCTGGTCAATGGCGCAGGCGGTATTGCCGTCGGCATGGCCACAAACATCCCGCCCCATAACCTTGGCGAAGTGGTCACGGCGACCCTTGCACTGATCGACAATCCCGACCTCACCAGTGAGGAATTGATTGAATATGTACCCGGTCCCGACTTCCCCACAGGGGCGATCATGCTGGGCCGCAGCGGTGCGCGCAAAGCCTATCTTGAGGGGCGCGGTTCTGTCGTGATCCGTGCCAAGACCCGCGTCGAGGAAATCCGCAAAGACCGCTATGCGATCATCGTCGATGAAATTCCCTATCAGGTGAACAAGGCGTCGATGATCGAAAAGATCGCAGAGCAAGTGCGCGAGAAAAAGATCGAAGGCGTCGCCCACGTGCAGGACGAAAGCGATCGAAACGGCGTGCGCGTCGTGGTCGAGCTGAAACGCGATGCCACGGCAGAGGTCGTGCTGAACCAGTTGTTCCGCTTCACGCCCATGCAGACCTACTTTGGCTGCAACATGCTGGCGTTGAACGGTGGTCGCCCCGAGACGCTCACGCTTTTGCGTTTCTTGAGCAGTTTCATAGACTTCCGAGAGGATGTTGTAGCGCGCCGCACCGCTTTCGAGCTGCGCAAAGCCCGCGAGCGCAGCCATATTCTCTGTGGCCTCGCGGTCGCGGTTACCAATGTGGACGAAGTGGTCGCCACCATCCGCTCCTCTGCGGACGCAGCCGAAGCGCGTCAAAAGCTGATGACACGCCGCTGGCCCGCGATGGAGATCGCCGAATACATCAATCTGATTGATGATCCGACCCACAAGATGAATGACGATGGCACCTATAACCTGTCCGAAACGCAAGCGCGCGCCATTCTTGATCTGCGTCTGCAACGCCTGACACAAATTGGCGTCAAGGAAGTAACGGATGAACTTAAAGAACTTGCCGCAAAGATCAGAGAATACTTGGAAATACTTGGATCGCGCGAACGGATCATGGAAATTATCCGCGACGAGTTGAAAGAAGTACGCGAGAAATTCGCCGTGCCGCGCCGCACCGAAATTGTCGACTGGTCCGGCGATATGGAAGACGAGGACCTGATCGAGCGCGAGGACATGGTCGTCACCATCACCTCGGGCGGCTACATCAAACGCACGCCCCTTGCAGATTTCCGCGCGCAGCGCCGTGGCGGCAAGGGTGTCGCTGGCATGCAGACCAAAGACGAGGACGTCATCACGACGCTCTTCGTGGCCAACACCCACACGCAGCTTTTGTTCTTCACCACCGACGGGATGAGCTACAAGCTCAAGACATGGCGCTTGCCGCTCGGCGGGCGCACCGCCAAGGGCAAGGCGATCATCAACATCCTGCCAATCCCAACGGGCGTTTCCATTGCAGCGATCATGCCGGTGGACCGCGACGAGGACGAGTGGGACGATCTACAGGTTGTCTTCGCCACCTCCGCAGGCACGGTGCGGCGCAACAAGCTGTCCGATTTCACCAACGTCATGCGCAACGGCAAGATCGCAATGAAATTCGAGGATGATCACGCCGAAACCACCTTGATCAACGCGCGCATCGCCAGCAATGACGATGATGTCATGCTGGTGACCAACTCCGGCCGCGCGATCCGGTTCCGTGCAACGGACGTGCGCGTCTTCAACTCGCGCGCATCTGTCGGTGTGCGCGGCATCCGTTTGCAGGGCGATGACAAGGTCGTGTCGATGTCGGTTATCCGCCACTTCGATGCCACCTCGGACGAGCGCGCAGCCTACCTCAAGATGCGCCGCGCCATGGCGGGCCTTGCCGATGATGCAGAGCTGCCCGAGGAAGAGGAAGGCGATGCCAACACACAGATATCGCAAGAACGCTATGCGGAAATGTCGGCGGTCGAGAACCTGATCCTGACCATCACGAGCGCAGGCGCGGGCAAGCTGTCCTCCTCGCACGACTACCCCCTGCGCGGTCGCGGCGGCATGGGCGTCACGGCGATGGACAAGGCGATGCGCGGTGGCGACGTCGTGGCCAGCTTCCCTGTAGAGCTGGACGATCAGATCATGCTCGCCACCTCCAAGGGCCAGTCGATCCGCGTGCCCGTCGAGGGGATTTCCTTCCGCTCACGCTCGGCTGGCGGTGTGAAAGTGTTCAATACCGGCAAGAACGAAAGCGTCGTGTCAGTCGCATGGATCGCGGATCAGGGCGATGATGTCGAGGACGCTGAAACCGAAGAGAGCTAGGGGATTGCGATGAAACAAGTTCCGAAATCGACCACGGAAGACGCCCTTATTCAGGAATTCCTGAATAAGGGTGGCGCTGTGAAAAAGGGCAAGACCAAGCCGATGAAACCCGAGCTTGGAATTTCCAAGAATGTTTGGGGTCAGACGCTGACCAAGGACGAAAAAGACGCGCGGGACAAGAAGTAGGTTTGCCGTTTTTACTCGGTTGATGAACCAATTCGAGCGCCGAGCATATCACCCCTTACCCGTTTTTTGGTGAATTAGAGGGAGATGACGTATCAGCGGTTATGCGTGAAATTGCCCCAGAAAATATACCATTCAACAAACGGTCCTTTTTGGCAGGCAGTAAACCTCAAAGCGGACGCTCGCTGCGGGGCGCATGGATGTCTGCTAAGCGGGACAAAGCGGGGTTTCGCTGTCTCTGCACTGATGACTGCTTCTTACTCGAATGGCTTCGGTGGAATGGCATCTTGGATCGGATTTGTTGTTCTCCGTCGTGCAGCTTTGTCGCGTCAACTATCGTATGTAGCCTGGTCTCGAAATAACGGCTGCCGCATCGGTTGATATGATCCTCCATTAACATAGCGGCATCAGTGGGAATTGGGCCGTGCGGGTTTCACTAATTCC
>NZ_MUHR01000010.1 GCF_002105285.1 Planktotalea arctica | reverse complement strand
GTAATTCTGAAATCCGCAATCCATTCCCTACGCAAAAAAACCATGGCACTGATGGGGTTGGTCTACCGCGATCAACTCTTTCCACGCCAGGCGTTCCGCGACATGTTCACGGCGCTCCTAGAACGCATCGGCGAGAAGATGGCGTGCCGCATGACGGTCGATCTTCTGGCACTGGCCCATGACCGGGGATGCGAAGCCGAGTTGGCCGAGCACCTCGAAGAGGATCTCTCACAGCACCGCACACCGGATATTCCAACTCTGCGGGCCCTATTCGGCCCATCAGAAGACGCACCTTCGACAAGTATGGACAACATCAACCGTTGAACCGGCAATCCGAGCGCATTGCACGGGAGGGGATTGATCTGAGCCTGTCCACCTTGGCTGATCTGATCGGTCATGCCTGTGTGGCGTTGACCCCCATTCATGCGTTGATCGCTCGCCACGTGCTGGTGGATGCTGGCCGTTTGCATGGGGACGATACCACAGTGCCCCTACTGGCGCGTGGCGGTGCAAGGACTGCGCGAGTGTGGACCTATGTGCGCGATGATCGAGCGTGGGATGGGGGTGCGCCCCCTGCCGCACTCTTTTACTTCTCAACAGATCGCCGGAAAGAACACCCGACACGGCATCTGGCCGAATGGCACGGTGTTCTTCAGTCGGACGTGTATGGCGGCTACAATGATCTGTATCTCGCAGATCGGAGTCCTGGCCCGGTCCGTAGTGCGCTGTGTTGGAGCCACGCAAGACGCAAGTTCTTTGAGCTGGCCGACATCAAGGCCATAGCCCGCAAAGGCAAAAAGGTAGTGCAAGAAATCTCGCCAATCGCACTGGACGCTGTGACGCGGATCGATGCGATCTTTGCGGCCGAGCGTGACATCACCGGCCTGTCAGATGCAGCGCGTCATGAAGCCCGCCAGCAGTGGGTAGCGCCGATGGTCAATGATCTGCATGATTGGATGCTGGCCGAGCGGGTCCGGATGTCAAAGCACAACCCTGTTGCCAAGGCGATTAACTACATGCTCGAGGGGACAGGTCGCTGGGAAGCCTTCACCGCATTCCTTGATGACGGGCGCCTCTGCTTAACGAATAATGCCGCCGAACGGGCGCTCAGAGGGATCGCATTGGGCAGAAAGTCATGGCTTTTTGCAGGCTCTGAACGCGGTGGCGACAGGGCAGCCTTCATGTATACCCTCATCGTTACAGCAAAGATGAACGACATCGACCCGCAGGCATGGATGGCAGACGTCTTGGCGCGGCTGCCCGATATGCCTGTGTCACGCTTACCAGAACTATTACCCTGGAATTGGAAGGCCACCATGGAATTGAAGAGGATTGCTGCATGACATTGGTCGCACGCCTCAAGGTCACATTGTCCGATGTCGAGCCTCAGGTGCTTCGGCGCTTTGATGTGCCCCTCAAGATCAAGTTGCACCGCCTGCATGATGTGATCCAGGCCGCCATGGGATGGACCGACAGCCACTTGTATGAGTTCAGGGCCGGTGACAGCGGCTGGGGCGTGCCAGATCCAGATGGTTTTTACGATGGTCCGATGCCCGCCAGCAAAACCAGCCTCCTTGACGTGATCGAAGATGTGGGAACCAAGACCATCCATTACATCTATGACTTGGGCGACAACTGGCGCCACGTGATCAAGATCGAGAAAATCGATGATGCCATCGCGGGCACCGCCTATCCACGCCTGGTCAAGGCCATCGGTGCTTGCCCTCCGGAAGATGTGGGCGGCTTCCCCGGTTACGCTGACTTCCTCGAAGCCATGGCCGACCCCAAGCACCAAGAAAACAGCCAGATGCTGGAATGGTATGGGGGACAGTTCGACCCGGATGAGGCAGAGATCGGCCGCATCCTCGATAACTTCGAGCGGCTTGCCAAAAAATGGGCCCCGAAGCCGCGTAAACCAAAAGCCGCACCCAAACGCCTCTGATCAATACGGCGCGCCCACGGCCTTCGCCGAATACTTACGAAGAACGTTGGCCTAACGGCCACCGTGCGCTTTGGCACGCTTCAGCTTTGTGACGAGCACGCGCCCCAAAGCGCAACACAACATCAAACGCAATGGTCCCTTTTTACTCTGCGATTGACAGCAAAAACTGGCGGACTTTTACTCCGCTACAACCGCAAAATGCAGCCGCTTCTGTGGCCCAGTATTGCTCCGCGTTTTACAAAAATGGATGCCCTGATCCGCCATCGACAACAGGACCTGTCCTGCACTGCCCAGTTCCTGGCAGCGGGTGAGTATCGGGCCTATCACTTCCTGATTCCGCATGTCTGGATCGAACATGATCCCGGCGCCCCGGTCCCAAAGGTAGCCAATCGGCGGGGTGTAGTGTAGTTCGCCGCCTCTGGCCTTTGCACGGGCAGCGTCCAGAGACATAATCCAAGCCCTTCGCATCAACATTAAAACCTGGCACACATTCCTTGATGACTTCGTCGAAGACGCCAACCTTGTTACCCAGATCGAGGCAAAGTCACCGCAGTAACAATGGAGTGGGTACCTGCAACCTGAGCTCACAAGGCAATATAATATGCCTGCGCTTATTCAGCAGTCTCCATCGAGGTCTTTTGCATTACATTGGCGAATGGTTCACGCGCGGGGCGCGCAATGACGGATTTCAGCTCGTCCAGATCGATGAAGTTATCAGCCTGGCGGCGCAATTCATCTGATACGATGGCGGGCTGCGTTCGGATCGTTGAAACGACAGAAACACGCACACCCGAGCGCTGGACACTTTTGATCGCCGGGCAAAGATCGCCGTCACCAGCGAAAATCACCAAGTGATCAACACTGGATGCAAGTTCCATCGCACCTACGGCCAAGTCTACAACAACCTGCCGCTTGATCTTACGATGCCCAAGCGAGTCCGTGTATTCTTTGACCATCTTACATTCGACCTGATAGCCGTTGTAGCTCAGCCAATCCGCCAGAGGACGCATCGACGAATACTCATCCGACTCGGAAATTGTAGTGTAAAAACAAATCCGGCGAAGTTTTCCACGACGAACGAATTCCTGACGCAGCATCTTGTAATCGATATCGAAGCCAAGGCCTCGTGAAGCCGCATATAGGCTGGTACCGTCGATCAGCACGGCCATTGTTTCATCTTTATAAAACATGTATATCCTCCAAAATCACATTCAAACAGTCTGTTGTTCTGTCTTAATCTGCTAAACTCTGAACGGAGTGATTGCAGCAGGGGATATGACGCTTGAGGATATCCTAAGATTTATCGCGACAATAAAAAGTTAGCAAAGCGCGAAAGTCTTGTTCAAGCAAAGAGCGTCATGACCGCTGTGATGACCACAAACCAAAGCACGCTACCGGCAACAGCCAGTATCATTAAAAGCGCACGCGCAGAGATCACCGTCTCGACATGCGGCTCAGGGTACGTGCGCGAAGTAAAAGACATCTCGGGGTGCACTATCTTTGATGTGTCCACAGATTTTGCGGGAAGGGCATTAAAGCTACGCTGCATGATACGATTCTCTTTTCCTGCATTAAGAATATGCAATTTCGCAGCAACCCGGATGCTGTCTTGTGATCTTCAGAATATCCGTTCGGTACTTAATGTGCCTTAAGAGACTCTCGCACCGGAACGGTGCTGCTCTCATTGATGCGGCTGTCGGAAAATATTCGGTACGATCGCGATGATTTGCGCGAACCTTGCCCTGCACCCCAGATTGAAACGTAAACAGAAGCAATGCCACTCTCTGAAAGATGCGAAGGAACGATCTCAACAACGCGGACCCTAAGTTGTGCCAGATCAACGCCAACAGAACAGATCAACGGGGAAATCGCTGAATCAAGCCCCCCCAGACGAATGAGCTTTTCGCCGCCAATTCCAAAGGGCCAGCGCGACGGTATTGTCACATACGCCCCCACCAGATCCTGCGCCTCTTGCATTAATGAGACATGCGCGCCGATTGGCAGAGAAACATCCGTTGGATTTACTTCAAGATCAGTCAGCTCAGCTTTATGAACAAGCACCTGCATTAAACTCTCTCCATGCGTAGCACCGCTAAGTGGGCATATCCCTGCAAGCAACAACTCAATTGAAGAGTTCTATTTTGCGACCTCAACCTCAACCTCTACCGCTCGAGAATGTAGCGCAGACATCAGACCGGCGAGAACATTCTTACAAGCAATACTCTCGCGCAACGCAGCATCGATCAAAGTGTGCTTTGTGGAGCGGTTTTTAACGTTCAAAATCATGCGCTGACCTGAAAATGAATCGTAAACCACCTGCAAGTCGCCGCTAAACTTAGTACGTAGCCCGACATATTCACGACCATTCTCTGCATGATAAGACATTGCGTACCTCTAAGCGTTTGTTGTTGAAGGCGAATTTACCTGCTTCACTTCAAGAAGAATAAGTCGCAAAAGATAGCTGCGTTTTAGCGTGTCTTACTTGACACACTGCGATTTGCAGGCGGCAAAAACAGCTGCATTTTGTATATTTCCAAGCGAACCAACACGATATCCAGTAACGGATTTTGCCAGATCACGACGACCATTTGCGCCAGATTTGGCAGTGACTATCTTTAGTTGGGCAATGCTGCTCTCACCGTCAAATCCTGACCCATTTTTTAGCCGCCTGCGGCACTGCGCTGATTCTGAAGAATTCTTGAAAAGCTCGGCTTCTGCGGACTGACTGTGCCGTTGACCTTACGCATGGACGGGCCATCCAGCGCAATACGGTGGGATTGATGGACCAGTCGATCAAGAATTGCATCTGCAAATGTCGGATCTGCGATAACGTCATACCATTTGTCCACCGGAAGCTGACTGGTAACAATCGTTGCCTTACGGCCATAACGGGCATCTACAATCTCCATGAGATCGCGGCGTTGGCTCGCCGTCATTAGATCAGGACCCCAGTCATCGAGGATGAGAACATCCGAGCGCACAATTTTCTTGAACAGACGTTCAAAGCTCCCCGCCTCGCGCGCCGCATCCAGTTCTGCAAACAACAATGGAATGCGAAAGTAGAGCACCATTTTGTCCTGTCGGCATGCCTCATGACCCAATACGCAGGCAAGGTATGACTTTCCCACGCCGCACGGGCCAGTGATCAACACAGAACCGCTCGAAGCTATCCAATCGCCCTTTGCCAACTCTTGGAATTGCAGCTGGTCGAGGTGACGGACCGTTTTGAAATCAATGTTTTCCATGCTGGCATCTTCATCCCGCATTTTCGCAATGCGCAGACGCGATTCCAATCGTCGCTGGGAACGGGCTTCGCTTTCACGTTCTGCCATCAACTCAATCCACTCTACCGGATCGACGCTGCGCGCTCCCTTTTTAGCAGCCAGTTCGCTAAAAACATCGGCCATCCCGTCTAGTTTGAGTGCACGCAGGCTTTCATAAACAGCGTTCAGATCCATCGCGGTTTTCCCTTAATTAAAGTAACCTGCGCCCCTGATATTGGCGTGGGCGATTGTGTCTATGGGTGAGTGAGTGCTTTCGATCTCATCCGCAGCATCAGTGCTTTCCAGAATGCTAGTAACACATTCGAGAGTGACTATCTTAAGCATAAGCGCGCCGTCACATGCCGCGTCCAGATTCGCACAACCATACTTCGATAAGAGTTCCGAAAAATGATGAATAAACTCTTCACGTTGCTCTAGGCTGGCAGTCTTTCTGATCAAACCCTTCAACAATTTCTGAATATTAGGCCCTGCGCGCTCAAGTGCCTGCTGCGCCACTTTGGCTGACGTTCCCTCGTTAATCGCAGCCGGCACGATTATTGGATCACGTAGTGCATGACCTTCGAAGGTCTTTCCCAGATTACCGGAAGCAACTGCTGAATGAGTATCATGTATTTTATAGGCACTAAATTCAAGCAGTGGCACGACTGAGCCAGCAGCGTCTATATCGTTATTTATAAAAATTGGTGACGTTGGCAACGTAGGGGTCGTGCCAACTACATCAGATGCGGGTGATTGCGCATAACCCGTGAACCAGACCATTATTTTGCGCTTCAGAAACGTAATCCCGTGCCGGCGTCCAGAAGGCTTTTCTTCGCTCGCCTGGTCCCTACTTTGTTGCGCTTTGTTCCGGTTCAACAAGCCGATTGTGTTGAAGGATCTGATAGCCGTACCGCTATCAACTTGCTCGGTCATTTCTTGCAATCGGCTTTTGAGATGCTGTTGCTTCGCACGGCGCCGGCGCGAAAGAACATCGACACCCGCTGCGATCATTTCTCTATTTGCCAGTGCGGCCTCTCGCGCATCAGCCAAGGACATATGCGGAAATTTGCCTAGAATAATTTCCCGTTCAAAACCGCCAATTTTTACACATTGCACCCAAATACGCTGTTGGTTCGAGCTCCCTTGCATGAAAACGCCAGGCCGCCAAACATCGTCTTTTCTGGCGGCTTGTTTGCTACCAGTCTGCGATACAATTATCCTCTCAGGTCGTGACAAGATAAAGCTCTCTCTCAAGCATAGTGTTCAAAACACACCTCGAATAAAACACGTTAGAAAAAAGCATGAAGCACATCTGCCTAAAAAATTTGTTTACAAAAAACAAGACGATATGAATTAGGCCGCCACGTCCTGACGGTAGTAGGAAATACTATTCTGCCAATCTTTATTGTTCTGCATGGCTTCAAACAGCGACAACTCCAAAGAGGAGTACCGGATCGGACTGCGCAGGGATATGTCTCCAAGCGCACGACGCGTTGAGTCGAAATCGTCGGACGCAAACTCACTAGAAATCATGATAACCGGAAGGCTTGGGCAGTTCAGTCGTAGGCCTGCCAAACGATCGATGATCGCAGTAATGCCACCCAGGCTGTCGATATCGATAAACATGAAATCGTAGTCATATTCTGCGTCGAAACCTTGCGCGCACAGGGTATCCAGAGCATCAAAATTCATCGCCGGTTCGAGCAAGATTTCGTTCTCCAAAAGCATCTCAGCCAATACTGTGCGTTGACGCCCTGCCTTACCAATAAAGCCGCATTTCACTTCTATATCGTCAAACAACGCAAACATATTTAACTCCCATCTGGATAGTATAATTTTATGACCAACCCCGCTAAACGTCCCCCTCACTTCGGGCCTAAAATCGTATCTTTGGATAATTTATCACTCAAAGGGTGTTAATGGCGGCATTATACTACATCGCCGCCGAGAGCTTGTAGCCACGCCGCCGCTGCGACGACGACGGGATGGAATCCAGCCGCCGGTATTTGGCCACTGTGCGGCGTGCGATTCGCAATCCCTGCCCATGCAAATGGGTGGCAATTACATCATCGCTCAATGGACATTGCGGCTTCTCACCGTGCACCATTTCGCGGATTTTCTCGCGGATCATTCGCGCCGACGCGCCCTCCTCGGACGTATCACTTTCAATTGCCGTGCTGAAAAAGACCTTCAAGGGAAAGCAGCCTTGCGGTGTCTGCATCATCATTGAAGATGTTACGCGGCTGATGGTGCTCTCATGCACCCCGACCTGATCTGCAATCAACTTGAGCTTAAGGGGGCGCATGTGCTGCATCCCATTTTCGAGGAATGATTTCTGATAGCGCACGATCTCGGCCGCGACCTTGATGTTTGTCTCGTTTCGCTGCGCGATTGCCCGGCTCAGCCAGCGCGCAGTCCCAAGCGCATTGCGCACAAATTCTTTATCAGCATCCTCTGAGGTTAACTTGCGAACACGGCGACCAAGCTCTTCATCTACGCGAATACTGGGCAAGGTTGCATTGTTGAGCTCAACACACCATTCGCCCGCATCATTCTTGAATGTGCGCAAATCAGGCTCGCGAATGGGTTCCGCATCGCTATTGCTAAGCTGCAAGCCCGGCTTCGGATCAAGGCAGCGCAACTGACGCAAGGCCAACGCGAGCTGCTCCTTATTGCATTGCAGTTTTCTGCGTAGTTCTACGAAGCTTCCTGATTGGATAAGGTTCAAGTTATCAATCAAAATGAAAAGCCGCGCGCGCTCAATGCCCTCGCAGCTCAGTTGTAGCTTAAGGCATTCAGCAAGATTGCGGGCAAACAAGCCTGCAGGCTCTGCTTGCTGAAGCCGTTGCAAAACCTCCTCCACCTCAAAAAGTGGGACTTGGAGGTTGCCGGCTATTTCTTCCAAGGGCGTTTCCAAACGGCCAGTCGTTTCCAGATGCGATGCCAACGCGTACCCAATGGCACGCCCCTTTGGCGTCAAAATCAGGTCTTCGACCTGCTTGAAAACACTGGCCCGAAACGTGTTTCCAGAGCTATCTGCGATCGCAGCTACCGAATCAAATTCTGAAGAATCAGAATTGCGTGCTTCTGTAAGCGGCAAACTACGTATAGCCTTGGGCGGCTCTACTTCCAGAAACGGATTTTCCTCCGCAACTGTTTCTGCATATTTCGACAACTCGAAATTGTTCAACAATAGGAGTTTGATCGCCTGCTGTAGTTGCGGCGTGAAAACCATGGATTGGCGCTGAGTAAGTTGCGCCTGCATCGACATGAGCATTTTAGAACGGCCTTTGACATTAGTTAGACGGATACTATGCTGCATAACGCACCGCACCCTATCTATCTAATGATGTCCTGCTGTTTCTTAAGTTGCATTTGCCTCTGGGGCATGAAGTTTGCTTTCTAAATTATGTAAGAACAGAGGTGGATATGTTTAGTAAAAATGATCAAAAAAGCAGTGAGGACGTGCCACCGTGCCGGGCATGCATGACGATAAGGCTGTTCTTAATGGGGGTTGCCAGCATCGCGCTGATCGCTCTCATCAGCCCCTCAAGTGCCGCCCTGCTCAAAGGCGCAGAGCCGCTCTCGCTTGCGATTTTCTTTGTTGGCTTTGTTGCTTGCATCGCCATCATCAAAGCTGGGTTTGAATTGGCGGCGGCGCGCCACAAGCCGCGCTAGGGCTGGCTCATCGATCGCGCACAAGTCGCACAGCAAAGACCTGCTCGCGCAGCGCTCGCCCGTAACTTTGGCCGGTATAGAAATTAACAACCCAATGGTTTCCACGCAACAAACGGTTATTGTCTCCCGTCCAGTAACTACCTGCATAAGTCTCTGGGAAATGTGTCTCATCAATCATTGGCGGCTTTGCATTCATTTCAATAAGCTCTCTTAATTCGGCGCGGGTTGGCAATCGCCAGCCTGGACCAGAGCTCGCCTCTGCCCGCTCAAGCGTCGCTTGCGCCATTCTATATGGACCCCGAAGAGGCTCGCCCACGCAGGCTCCATCAGACCAGACCTGCCCGATACTGCACCTCATCCACTCCAGCCCAGCCAGAACATCAATCACGATCGGCCCTTTGGCGATGCGTTGCTCTTTACCCTCCGCCACAGCGTCACGTGCAGTAAGCGTCAAACAGATCAATAAGCAGCAAAAAAGCGCGAACTGGGTCCGGTTCGTCATTTTTATGTCAGAAACTTGCATGTCTAACTCCAGCATTCAGTGTTTGGCATTACGCTTGCATAAACCGTGCCGAAGCGTGCAAAAGCAGGAGACCGACATGGATATTGCGTCGATATTAGGACTGATCGGAGCATTCGCAATGATTGGAGGAGCTATGATTGTCGGGGGCGGCCTTGCCCCATTTTTTGATGTTCCGTCCGTTCTTATCGTGATCGGAGGTACATTTTTTGCGGCCATGTACACCACGCCGATTGGGACCTTCTTTGGTAGCTTTGGCGCGATGGCCAAAGCGTTTTTGCCCCCCGTAAAGAAACAAAACGTATTGATTGAGCGGATGGTACAACTTGCCGGAATTGCACGCAAAGACGGCATGATGGCACTCGAAGGACAAGACGTGCCCGACAAGTTCTTTGAAAAAGGCATGCAACTCTTGGTCGATGGGGCAGACGAAGCAAAGCTGGTCCAACAACTCAACCAGGAAATAAAATCAATGAAATCACGCCATGAGGTCAACCAGAACGTTATCAAAGCTTGGATCGATCTTGCCCCGGCAATGGGGATGATCGGTACGCTAATTGGTCTGGTTTTGATGCTTGGCAACATGGACGACCCCAAAGCGATCGGCCCTGCGATGGCGGTGGCCTTGTTGACAACAATGTATGGAGCAATCGTTGCCAACGTCATTTTTGCGCCAATCCTGACCAAGCTCGAAGGCTATACCGATTACGAGGTAACCTACCGCCAGATGATCGTGCTGGGCTTGCGGAATATCGCCCGAGGGGAATCCCCGCGCAACATCCAGGACCAGATGATTTCGAATCTGCCACCTAAACTTCAGGCCAAGATCGAAGCGGCTTAACCGCCCTACATAAGAGTGTTGAACAATGCCTGAAGCCATCGAAGCACCCATCGAAGAAGAGCAGGAAGAATGCCCCAAGTGTCCGCCCGTCGGCGCGCCTGCGTGGATGGCAACCTTTGCCGACCTGGCAACCTTGCTCATGGCATTTTTCGTTCTCATCTTGTCTTTTGCCGAAATGAACGTACCAAAGTTCAAGCGGATCGCTGGATCCCTTAAGGATTCTTTTGGTGTTCAACGCGTCATTCCCGTTGTGGAGCAACCCATGGGAACAACACTCCTCGATGTTAAATTCAGCCCCTCGCCCTCCCCTTCTGTCGTCGAAGAAATCACTCAGGACACTACCGAAATTCGCGAAATGGACTTGAAAATTCCCACAGATAATCGCGATCAGGACGGCGAAGACAAGATGCTTGAAGGAGAGGCTGATAACGAGGGGCTCGGCGGCATGGATGCTCAGCAAATAGCAGAGGACGAAACGCTCTCGGATGCAGAAAAACTGGCGAAAGCAATCGCCGCCATCGGTGCTGGGGTTGGCGTTTCCGCTAAAATTGTGGACGATAAGGTTGCAATTGATCTCGACGCAAAAGACGCCTCCCCGCAAGAAATGATCGAAAAGTTCAAACGCGTCGGCCAGGCTCTGGAAATTGCCGGGCTCGCAACAGGAAAGTCCGAGCAGGAAGTTCTGTTTGGCGGGCTCGATCAGAACATGAACCAGCTGATCAGTATGGTTTCTGAAATACAAAGCCAGAAAAATGCTGCCGCCGGATTGAATGACGAAGAAGAAGAAATCCGTATTGCGAACGCTCTTGAAAAGGCAAAAGAAGCGGAGGAAGAATTGAAGGCAAATCTGGAAAACGACATTGAGCAAGGGCTTGTCACCGTAGAGCGGCGCGACAGCACTGTCTTTGTCAGCTTGGGCGCTGGCGGAGCCTTCCCCTCCGGCTCTGCAACACTCACTGGCGCAGCACAAGGCATTGTTGCCGAACTTGCTGCAGTCACCAATGACCCCGGCAGCTCGGTCGTTGTAGCCGGCCACACAGATAACGTACCGATCGCATTCGGCGCGCTCTATCGGGACAACTGGGATCTGGCCGCCGCACGCGCTGCAAGTGTCGTACAGGAAATCGAGGGCCTGAACGAAGTCCCAGCGCGTACCATGTCAGCGACAAGTTTCGGCGAAACAAGACCAATAGCCGATAACAACACTGCAGCAGGTCGAGAGCAGAACAGACGCATCGAAATCGAAATCGATTTCAAATAGATTGCATGGCGTATTCTTGCGTAATCAACCAATCTGTACCGATTTGATCCAGCCAGGGATTCCGAAGTAACCGCCCGCTTATAAATTATCTTAGTTTAAGCGATTGCGAGGCGATATGAAGTAGTCTTAGGTTTTCAATCAGTTTTCCATTCAAAGTCTACCAGATGTGTACGGTGACCCACGTCTGCACCATCGGCTGCGTCTCTAAATACTCGGTGAAGGTACCACGCGTCCCAAAGCTATCATCGCCATCGACGACAACCATACATATGACAACATGTCTCTCGTCTCCCACCGGCTCGGCGAAACCGTTACTGCGCAAAGCGACGACGGCATCGAAAAAGTGACTGATATGATCAACGCAATCTTTATCAGCTCTCAAATATAGAATCAATTACTTGATGATTTGTGTTGCCGGGAAAACATCTTCCCAGTTTTCGCCTGACTGGCAGATGCGTCAGAGAATGGGTTGCCGCACGAAACCAATTCGCTATCCTATACCCAGAATGGTTCAACAGATGACCTATTCCAACCGCATGGGCGAAGCCGCATACACAGACTGTTGGAAACTCCCAACAGCCAAGCCGCACACGTTCTTCCACATCATGGCTATCTGACCCCTAGGGTCCTTGGACATTCATCTTGATGCGGTGAGTGCGGCTGCGAGGTACCATGATGCGGTAGCTACTTTCGGTCTTGTCGTATCGCGTAGCTATACCTCTGAATTCCTTTATTTTTGCGAAGTAATTTTCCACCATGTGCCGCCATTTGTAGACCTCGGCGTCGTAGTCTCGCTATAGGGGGCGGTTTGCTTTGGGCGGGATGACAGCAGTTGCCCCGCGCGCATCGATATCTTTTGGCAACCAATCCGCGTCGAAGGCTTTGTCTGCACGCAGCCCTTCAAATGAGATGTCGTTGATGAGAGGCGCAACTCCCTTCATGTCGTGAATTTGGCCAGGGAGCAGTAGGAAGCGTACGAGATTGCCCAGAGCATCAACCAAAGCCACGATTTTCGTCGTTAGCCCGCCTCGGCAACGTCCAATGGCATGAGCTTGAGCCCCCCTTTTGCGCCAGACGCCTTTTGGTGAACCTGAACGATTGTACCGTCAATAAGGGCGTACTCGAGGCCTGGATCACCGCTCATGGCTTTGAAGAGACTCTCAAAAACGCCGGACTTGGCCCATCTGCGAAAGCGACGGAACTGGCTGTTCCAGTTCCCAAAGTGAGGAGGTAAGTCGCGCCATGGAGACCCCGTTCGAACGCGCCAGAATACAGCCTCTAGAAAAAGTCGGTTGTTCTGTGCGGTCACACCACTATCGCTGGCCTTGCCAGGGAGCTGCGGTTCGACCCGAACCCACAGACTGTCGAAAACAACAAACCGATCTTCGATCATTCAAACCTCCATTTTGGAAGCTTCAATCAAAAATTATCTTCTATGGGAACCCTGAATGTCCACGGACCCTAGTCAAGTAATGCCTATTTCAGCATAACTTTACGAACGGACGCACATATTGCGGTGCAATCAGCTTTACTTCATGCTCCAGCTTGAGTCATCTTGCGCGCCCAGTAATGAGCGCTGCCGCAAACCCCCATCAAGACAACTTAAGGCGGCTGATCTGTCATGAACTTTCAAAACAGAAAGCACGCCAGCTTCACACGGAATTTGATTTGATTTGGCCTGTTATCGATGCGCCATGCAGTTAGAATACGGCCTCTGCCAAGTCCACCCCAATCATTGTATCGTCCATCTTACAACAACGAGCGCCTCAACATAGGTATCGTTGTCATTACACCTGCCATGAAACGGAAAGCAGCCGCCTGAGTTCTGCGGCTGAACCCCGTTAAAAATGAGGAGATTACCCACCGATTTTTGCTCTTGCGATATCGCTGGAAGTGACCACGCCAATAACTTTTTCGTTTTCGCGCACAGGAAGGCATCTTAGACCAAGTGAATTCATGCGTTCGAAAACAACCTCAATTTCATCGTCAGGGTAGCATTCACCGTGATCAGCAATCAGGTCGGGTACAAGCTTGATCAGCGCCATGCTTTCAGATGTGGTTTCCGACAGGCGTGCCTTAGCGACGTCAAGCGACATGACCACACCCAGAAGAACGCCATCTTCTATTACGGGCACATGGCGATGTCGGCCATGAATCATGGTAAGGAGCGTGGTGTGCGACGAATCATCGGGTTTTGCACAGGTTGGGTTTGGGGTCATTACGCTGGCCACCAGCTTTTGCAGGGCGTCACCGCCGTGTTGGCTGATCACCCGCACGATGTCTTTCTCTGTAATTATCCCGATCACCAGCCCGGCCTCGTCAACCACTGCGAGCGCACCTATTGAATTGGCAGTGATGCGTCGCGCCGCCTCAATCACTTCCGAGTCAACGGTTACGGTCATGGTGTTGGCGTCAATAGGCTTGGTCAGCACGTCGCGCAATGTTGTCGTTTTGGTTTTTAAAAGATCGCCAATTTTCATCGTCCCGTTTTCCCCTGATGGACAAGCCGGCACGCATAGGTCTGATTGCCTATCGGCTAGCATAATAAAAAACACAACACCGCGTTAAAATGATTTTTTTGGATAGACAAGGTTTTTTGTGCAGCTGCTGAACATCTCAAAAGTCGGAATGTGGGCGCATGAGTAAAACAGAGGTCGTCGCGGAAATTCGAACCAGTATTTAAGGTGGATCGCATGAAGAAAGTGATGATCCAAAATGACAAAAAGAAAGAACCATTCGCCCGATTTCAAAGCCAAGGTTGCGCTTGAAGCAATCCGCGAGGAGATGTCGATGGCGGAGCTGTCGAAAAAATATGGCGTTCACCCGACTCAGATCTGCACCGGGAAACGGGCGGCAATATAGAATATGGCAACGGCATTTACGCGCAAAGGTTCAGCGCCCAATGGGATAAGTGCCGTTGACGTCGACAAGCTGCACTCCAAGATCGGTCAGCTTGTTGTGGAACGGGATTTTTTGGCCCCCTCTCGTGCAGGCTAGCATGCACTGCCGGGCAGTGGATGCCTCGCAGCAGTTGCTCTGAATGCGAGGCAAAAAATGGTGAGCCGGGATCATAAGTTAAGCATGCGTAAACAGTGCGAACTATTGCAGTTGTCGCGTTCGCGGCTTTACCACCAGCCCGTCGGCGAAAGCGCCAAGAACCTGCGATTGGCTGAACGACACGTAGATGGCGAAGCTTGCGCCCTTCTTCCCAAATTCCCATGGTAAGCTATCCGGATTACTTATGTTCACGGCACATAGCTATCTATAGAGAAAATTTTAGATTTTTTACACCTACGTTACCCTTTAGATAATTCGCAATAGCAGTAAAAATAGTAGAAAATCATCCTGAAGCGCCCATTTCGCGAGCACATACTCAAAAGCTTGTTATGCAGTTTTAACTGGACCCGATGATACAGGCGCGGTGCAAAGCTTTGCAAAGGATGATATTGTAGAAAACAATGGCTCCCTCTTCAGTGATTTGTGTACTTGCAGCATCGCCAAAGATATACGCTACGCAGGCCTAGATGAGAATACTTTACCTGTCGAGCTAAACACTGGCCTATTAAAAGTAATCAATGCTCGCACGCACATCACCAATAGTTGCCAAGATTACGACATAATCGATCTGGGAGAGCCGAATGCGAAGGCTTCCAAAACGGGCACAGACAGCGGCCTTATCGAGCTTTATGATGCAAGAGGCAATATAATAGACACTACTGCGTATCCTAAAAACGAAGAAGTAATTTGCTTTACCCCGGGCTGCCTGATCACAACCGCCAACGGCACGTGCACTGTTGAAAACCTACGCCCCGGTGAAAAAATACTGACCCGCGACAATGGAATGCAAGAACTCGTCTGGACAGGTCGCAAGGATTTGGATTGCATCAATCTTCGCGCCGCTCGTGAATTATGGCCCGTTACGCTTGCTGCGGGAAGCCTTGGAAACGGCCTTCCAACACGCGACCTCACAGTTTCCCCCAACCATCGTTTTCTTATCCTAAGCGCGCAGAACCGTTTGCTTTTTGATGAGGCTGAAGTGCTGATAGCAGCAAAATTTCTTGTCGGGCGCCCGGGCATCACGCAGACAATGCCGTCGTCCGTCAGCTACATCCACCTGATGTTTCAAAATCATGAACTGATACTGAGCGAGGATGTCTGGACAGAAAGCTTCCACCCCGGAACCAGCGCTCTGACTGCAGTAGAGACAGAACAGCGCAACGAGCTTTTAAATCTCTTTCCGGAACTCAGGCATGCGGCACAAAGGGATCAATATCACACAGCACGTCTTGCTCCAAAAGCATATGAAGCACGCGTGGCACTTGATGCAATAGGTCGGTTCTAAGGCCTCTGGCCTATATCAGACCGATATCAGCATCTTCTGAAGAGCCAGAGCCGTACGGTGAGAACTTGAAAACCAGCTTTTCATGAAAGCGTGTCGCAGTATTTTGGGCTTCAAGTTCCGAGCTTGCTGCGAGAACCATAATCTTAAGCATACCCCTGCGCTGCATCGAAACTTGCGCAAGAGCTACCTGTTTACGACCAACGTAAACACAAAGCGCCACGTATAGCACAACCCCAAACACCCAATTTATCGCAAAAGCCGTCAGCAAAACACACACAAAACTTGCAACAGCAGCCCAAAGACCGCGAAAAACCAACCATAAAGGCGGGAACAGCATAGCCGAAAACGAAGGGCGAAGTTCGACGATATCGGCTTGATGATCCATGCTCGTAAACACTGCATAGCGACTTACATCTTTAGAATCAGGCGCGAGCGGGATAGACAGCCCAGACAGCAAAGACTCAACCTCTTCTTGCATCACAACCTTGGTCTGATTCTTGACCGGACTATCCGTGATAACGTCAAAAAACTGACCCGCACGCAAAATTGTCAGAATAACCGGCTTTTCGGCTTTTTCGACAAGCGTGTCGATCGCGTATTCCATAGAGCGCACACGCGACCATAAAATTCCGTTTACAGCCACGATGATATCACCCGCATTCAGGGCCAACTCCTGAACGAGACGGGAATGGCCAGCACCGTTCACCCGCAACGGCCCTGGCGCGGCCTCGTTCTTTGGCGGCACCTGTTCGGCATTAAGTTCAGCCATCAGGGAAATTTAATGACGTCAGGTTCCGGCACAGATCTTTTCGCACTAGCGCTAGACCTTGTTGTCTTTCTCATCTGGTTAATGCGCATCGACAGATCATTCATCTGCGCCTCCACATTTTTCTGTAGGGCTTCAAGCGCGGCGGTGCTTGCCTCGTTTCCAGACGATCCTGCCGCTTCGGAAATGCTCTCAAAGAAGGTCGTGTAGGTTTCCATCTGCGTCTTCATCGTCTCTTGCAATGTTACCGAAACATTCATCGCCAATTCGCCATTCAGCGTCGCGATCCGATCACCAAGCACACCAGTTAGCTGCTCCGTGCGCTGCTCAGCCAATTCGCTGGTCTCAAAATCTGCAAGAGAAACGGACATCATCGCCACGTTTGAACGCAGATCAGATATTTGCTCGGCAAGTACAGCGATTTCATTGATCTTTTCGCTTAGCTCTGCAGTGTCAGCACGCATAACATCAAGCTGCTCGCTCAGCGTTGCCACTTCGGCAACCTTTTCGTCAAAACCGGCAACATTCTCTGTCAGCATCGAAAGTAATTGCGAATTTGTCGCCGTAAGGCGCTCAAGACCCGAAGACGAGCGCTGCCAGATAACACCCATGATAAGGATCGCGAAAAAGGCGATGCAACCAGCAGCAATAATTCCAATACGACCCGTTTTAACAAGCGCCTCGACCTTGTTTGATGCGCCCTCGAACTGCGAGGAAATACGCTCGAATTCGGCCGTTACATCCATTGAAGCATCTGCTGCATCCAATGCTATTTGGATACTTTGATCCAAATCTAAAGTTTGCAATGTTTTTTGGGGCTTCTTGGCCATGTTAAGTAATCCCGTATTCAAGCGTTCGATTTGCCGCGTAGACTCGGGGTGTAATATGCACATTCCATGCCAGTTTCCTGCAACACGACACGCGCGGGCAAGTCTCGTGATTTAAAGCCAAAACGCGCACAGCGCCAAGGTTGACGGGGCTCGTATGTCACGCCCAGATGAGTGCAATCCCCGCAAATCATGCGTGGCTTGTCCTTTGCAGCCTCTCTCATTTCCTCAACTCACTTATACGATGCCAAAGATTGTGAATGTGAAACCGCAATCCACCAGCGATACTTGCGCAAGCAAACAGCCCCATTAGAATTGCACTCCCGACCTCGCCCTCATCAAAGAGAACACGGGTTTCTCCAGCAAAAAACACACCCACCAGAATATAGATGAAGGTGCTTATCATTTCACCTCGGCTCCGGTGTTTCCTAACTTTTGCGCTCTGCGTGCGTTTCATCAAATTTGCCTCCCATTTTCGTCAAACTGCATTTCGTCTGGCAAATCGACATCCGGTTCATCAACGTCTTCATCTTTGTTAAGCCTGTAGATAAACGCCAAGACAGCCGCGACAGCGGGAAACAGCGGGCCCGGAATTTCTTCCCCGACGATGCCGGCAAAGAACAAGGCACGCGCCAAAAGTTCATTACGGAACACCGTCACCCCTGCCCCTTTGCCAACTTCAATGATGTCCTGCGCCTGATGCCCACGCCCCATAGCAAGGATCATCGGCGCACCCACCGACCCCACTTCATACTTAAGTGCCACAGCAAAATGTGTCGGATTGGTGATGATCGCAGTAGCTGTCGGAACAGCATCCATTGCCTCTTTACGCGCTTGTGCCCGCGAACCAGCCGTCATCTGCATGCGGCGAATCTTGGCTTTAACTTCTGGCGAGCCTTCGGTCTGTTTGCTCTCGTCGCGGACTTCTTGGAGCGTCATTCGCAGTTGCTGGTTGTGCTCGTAATGCTGATACAAAACATCCGCCAACGACATTAACGCCAGCACAAACAAAAACACGATAATCAGCAGTAAAAAAACATCGCCCATACGCGCGATCCCGCCAGCAAGATGCGTGCTCTGGGACATGAACAGACTGTCAATTTGCGAAGCAAACACCAAAATCGCAGAGCCAATCAATAACACAACTTTACTAATCGCTTTGAGCATTTCCACCAGTGCCTTCATCGACACCATTCTCTTCAATCCAGTAAGCGGGTTAATCCGGTTTGGTTTGAAAGCCAGCGCGCTAGTTGACCAGTTGATAGACCCCGACATCGCCATTTGAGTGAGCACAACGACGATCAACATCGGAATTGCGAAAATCACCGATTTCCAGAACATAAAACCGAAACTAACAGCCAACTTACCAAAGACTTCGTCAAACAGCCCGTCTTGACCCTCAAATGAAAACAGCATGGACCATTCTTTCAGCAAGCTGGGCAAGAATGGGACCAAGCCGATATAAAGGATCAAACCAACGAAAAGCGTCGAAAAAACAAACAGCTCCTTGGAACTGGCAACCTGCCCGTCCTCCTTGGCTTTCTCCAGTCGTTTCTGAGTCGGCTCTTCGGTTTTTTCCTGTCCATCACTCGCCGGTTCCGCCATCAGCCAACCTCCAAAAGCGTTGCCTCAAGAAACTGCAAAACAAAGTTCAGGAAGTCCCGGATCGCGTAACCCAGCGGCGTTGTCACAAAATAAAGCGCGAAAAAACATGCCAGGATCGTAAGGGGAAAGCCGAATGAAAACAGGTTCAACTGCGGAGCAGAGCGCGTCACAACACCAACCGTGACATTCGCAAGCAACAAGATCGCAACCACCGGCAGTGACAAAAGCGACGCAAGCGAAAACATATGCCCTGCAGCGTTCAACCCTGCTGAAATGAATGTCGAAAAATCAAGCAACTGACCAAGTGGCAATAGCTCATAACTCATCCTGATCAGAGCAATGCACTGCAAATGCCCATCCAGCGAAAGAAACACGGTAATCGCAAACAAGTTCAAAATCTGGCTGACAACGGGTGTTTGCCCACCCAAGTTTGGATCGACCTGCGCCGCAAAACCCAGTCCGGCAGAGGCGGCAATCTTTTCGCCAGCAAGTGCCACGGACGAAAACATCACGCTCAAGATCAGCCCCATGGACAGACCTATCGCCATTTCCACAAAGATCACTTCAACCAGACTGAGAAACGGAAGCGTTTGCGGATTTGGCACTTCGATCAGGCCGAACAATGACGCGGAAATCAGCACGCTAACCATAATACGAATCTGCACAGTTATCGCAGCCGCTCCAAAAAACGGGGCCGACAGGAAAAACGCGCTCAACCGGATCGTATGTAAAAAGAACAACAGAGCCAAATCAAAGATCTGTTGTAACTCGATGCCGCCCATTCCAAACAAGCTATCAAGACTGGGGGTCTGCGCAATCATTGCAGCAGTCGGATTTGTTCAAAGATCGTTGCAAAGTAATCGACCATCTGCTGCATCATAAACGTAGCCAGACCAGCCATCGCAATCAAAACAATCACCAGCTTAGGTACAAAGCTGATCGTCATTTCGTTGATCGACGTTGCCGCTTGCAAAATCCCGATGATCAAACCCACCGCCAGCGCAACACCAAGGATCGGGCCGGATGCCATAATGATCATCCAGAAAGCTCCCCGCAGGCTTTCAATGTTCGAATCAAATTCCATCCCACTAATTCACATAGGTCGAGGCAATAGAGCCGATGGTCATCGCCCAACCATCGACAAGTACAAACAGTAGAAGTTTGAACGGAAGCGAAACCAGCATCGGACTAAGCATCATCATACCAAGCGACATCAAGATCGAGGCGATGACCAGATCAATCACCAAAAACGGCAAGAATAAAAGAAAGCCGATTTGAAACGCTGTTTTCAATTCTGAAGTAATGAACGCAGGAAACAACACCGTATATGGCACATCTGCATTGCGCTCATAGGGCGCATCGCCTGCCATTTCCGCAAACATCGCCAACTCTGTCTCTCTAGTGTTCAGGATCAGAAAATCACGCAATATCGACGCGCTCAGTTCCACCGCAACCAAGGGTGACATTTCGCCGTTCAAATATGGAGAGATCGCTTGTTCGTACATTTCCTCAAACGTAGGCGCCATAATATAAAACGTCAGAAACAGTGCGATCGAAATAAGCACCTGATTGGGTGGCGTTTGTTGGGTTCCCATAGCTTGCCGTAAAATTGACAGCACGATGATCACGCGCGTAAACGCCGTCACACCCAATAAAAAAGACGGCAGAATCGTCAAGACCGTCATCAAGGCAAGGATCTGGAGCGATAGCGAATACGTCGTTTCACCGTTCGCACCAGTGTTCACATTCAAGGCCGGCATGCCCTCGATCGCAGTTTGCGCCAAGCTGACCGAGGGGAGCAAAACCACAGCACTCAAGATTGCTATGCGAATAAAATGCGATCTATTCATCAGGCGACACCATCAATTTTGCCTCATCCGCCGCAACACCAGCGATGCCTTGCTCAGTTAGATCGGACAGTTCCAAAAGGCCTGATTGCCCACGTGCGCCGTGTAACACCACAACGTGCTTGCCACCGATATCGAACAACAAAAGGTTGGTTGATCGCTCCAACTTATACGTGTCCAGCAACGAAATTTTCCGATCGCCAACGCCAAGTTTGCTTTTGATCGCGCTCGCCTTCGACACCACCAATTGGCGCAGGGCAATCAACGCACCAAGAAACGCCAACACGATCCAGACGCTTGTTAAGTCAGGTGTCATTTCGCTGCTCTCCCCGCGCTTGAAGCTTTTCGCATCGGTTGGTTAAATTTTGTCAACACGGGCTTCAGGATCGACGATGTCGGAAAAGCGAATACCAAAGCGTTCACCAACCATCACAACTTCGCCTTTGGCAATCATTGTGCCATTCACCAGAATATCGAGAGGTTCGCCCGCGAGCCGGTCCAGCTCCACGACAGAGCCTTCATTCAAACGCAACAAATCCGCGATCGTGATCTCGGTGCGCCCTACCTCGATGGACATTTCCACCTCGATATTTTCCAATGCGCGCATTTTGTCCGTGTCAATCGCACGCTTGGGAGTTTCCAGTTCTGTATCAGACATTATCATTTCTCATTTTGTTTGTTCACAATTCGCTAAGTTTGCGTTTGATTGTGATGGCGCTTATTCCACCGACTTCGCCAATATCCGCACCAAACAGTCTTTGGCCCTGAATAAGGACGCCAAGGTCCTCTCTGATCTGGATTGGAAAGACGTCTCCCGCCTCTATTTCCAGCAATTTGCGCAAGGATACCTTAGGTTTGCAAAGCTGCGCATTCATCGGCAGCGCAATCTGCAAAACCGCACGCTCAAGGCGTTCACGCCATGTCAGATCATCATCTATCACTTCGGACTGCATCCGCGAGCGTAACTGGGCCGCGATCGGCTTTAATGTTTGAAGTGGATATAAAATGTCTATTGTCGCCTCGCCAGCCTTGGGTGATTGCACATCAAACGAGCAAACGATCACCGTCTCTGAGCCATCAACAAAAGAAGCAAACTGCAGATTTTCTTCTCGCGTATTTTCCGAAAATGTGAGCGGCATAAGATCTTGCCACGCCGCCAACAAAACCTGGTTCAGACCGTCCGTTATAATTTCGATGACGCGAGATTCTGTCGATGTGAATTCGCTGCGTGGCGAATGCTTCAACCCCACGTCGCCTCCATAATAAGCGTTGGTCAAAGCAGAAATGAACTCAGGCTGTATTACTATCATTTTGCTGCCACGCAACTCGTCTATCCGTGACGTCGTCAAGCTCATAAACGGCGGCGCATTTTCGCTATACTCATCAAAGGTCACGACCGATGGGAGCTGCGCCGAAATACGCGGCTGCACGCGTAGCATTGGCTGAAATACAGAACGCGCAAAACGTGCAAAGCGTTCATTGATAACCCGGAGCGCATAATAGTCCCCCAAAAGCGAAAGATCGTCCGAGCCAAACGAAAAATCTTTCACGTCTTTTTCGGACACACCGCTTTTACCAATCAGCGCGCTACCTTGTTTATCAATGCTGCTGATAAGCGCATCAATTTCATCTTGCGTGAGTTTTTTTGACGACATTTTTTGGCGCCAACCCTACTGCATCACGTAAGAGGTCAAGTGAACGCCTTCGACGCCACCAAAGCCCTCAAGCCGCATCATTTCTTCGTTGATCGCCGCCTTTAGATCATCAGCAAGGGTTTTGCGCGCCTCGCGCCCCACCACATCTTCTTCGCCATAGTCACTCAACGTCGCCAGAATTGCAGCTTTGACCGCTGGCAAATGCGCTTCGACATTCTTCAGAATTTGGTCATCATATTGCGTCGAAATTCCAATCCCGACCTGCAAGAACCGGCGCGAATTCTTAAGGTTTGTCGTCAAAGTTCCTGGAATTTCCAAATAGAGGGTTTGAAAAACCCCATCCTTCGTACTCTCCTTTGACACTTTCTCGTTCACGGCCTTTTCCTCATCCTCCTCTGATGGCTCCTCGCCCTGTGCAGGTGCAGGATTGTTACGCTCAATCAGTTCCGCCGCCAGCTGTTCCGGCGAGTTTGGTTGCGCGCCAAACAAGAGATAACCTGCGCCAAGGCCAATACCCAGCACTGCAACCCCCGCGAACACGAAAATCAAAATCTTGAGTATGCCCGACTTTTTCTTGGACTCGTCTTCATCAGCCATTTGGAAATCCTTGGTTAGCTTTACTGTAACAATATGTTAATGTGGCTCGGATCACCGATTGATCCGTCACCACTTGCGATGTTTTTTGCAGGAACAGCTTCATCCCCGACCGCCATGCCGGCCTCGCCAGACGGCTCGCCCTGCGCAGAATTGCCCTGCTCTCCCTGTCCACCCGTCTGCGCCGAGTAAGAACCAAGGGACAGGCCTGCTTGCTGAAAGGCGCTTTCGATCTGGCCCTGCACATCGCGCAGCATTGCGGCTGTCGACGCCACTTCGGCCGTCATGCGCAGATCAAACCCTTTGCGACCTTCGCTCAGCTTCAGCGTGATCTGTCCCAAATGCTGCGGCAAAATCGTCAGCGTCATTGTCCCGCCGCCAGTCCCCATACCCGCAGCGCGCGCAACAAGCGTTTTTGTCCACCCCTGTCGCCGCACATCTATCAAAGTCGCCGCAGCGCCCGCTCCAGAGGACGGCAGCAATGGCGCTGATTGCCCTGCATTGCCACCAGCGCCGCCACTAGATCCACTGCCAGAGGCAGGCGCAACGCTGCCCGTTGATAACGTTTGATCTGTTTCAAGTTCGACGTTGGAAGAGCTATTGGGCAAGTCAGCAAGCAAACGTGAAACCGGTTTCGCATTTTCAGTCAGTGCTGGCCCGCCCTTGGCAGCCAAATCATTTTTGGAGGCAACATCCCGCACAACGTTTTCAGGTTCCAGCAGAAGATCTGCGTTATTTGCAAATTGCGCCTCGGTTTTCTGACCACCCAAAGCCCGTGCAGTCACCGCAGCAACAGCGACAGGCGCGACAGGGAATGCCTCACCCAAACTCGCAGATGCTACAACTGGTCCAATGGCTGGCTTAATCACCGTTGCAGAAACTGGCCCAATCACGGGCGCGGGCGAAACCTGCTGGCCGCTCACCTCCGTGGCAGCTTTCACAACCTTAAAATCATCCGCAGAATCCACCTCAAACGGTATCCTAAGCGCGTCCATACTCGCAGGCTTAAGCTCTGGTTTTGCGGCAAGCACAATGTCAGGGCTTTCCATCTCTGCATCAACTGCGCCGCTCTCAAACACCTCTGCGCCAGAGCTCAACAGCGCGGGCATATCTGCCGATGCCTCCGGACCCGCTGACGCAAATTGTGGGATCTGCACCGCATTTTTTGGTGGCGGCGCCGGCGGCAGCAAAACCTCACTCACATCACCGATAGATACGATCAGCGTCGTGGCTTGCGGCAATGGAAGCGTGACACCCTCGCTCGGCAATTCTGCCGCAACAAACAACGATTGCGCACCGTTTGCCGCAACAAACGCAATTTGTGCCTCAACATCGTCAAGGACGGCGGGCATAGGAAGCACGGTCTCATCCACTGGCGCGAACCCACTGCCTAGCCTCACCTCTCCTTCAAAGTTGCTCCATGCAGGAACAAACCCAGCGTCAGGCAAAAGTTCAGTGTCTTGCGCAACAAGCTCGACCGCAACAGCACTGATCAGCTCCACATCGGGATGATCAAATTGACTTTGCGCTTTCAAATCAGGTTCAATGGGCCGCCCAAGCGCAACAAGTGAAAGCGCTTTGTCCAAGCCTGCATTCTGATCATCAACCGGCTCAGCCGGGGCAACCACCGCCGCTTCAACACGTACTGGCTGCTCGCCAACCCCTTGCGCCGCGCCCTCGCCTACACCATCTGTAAACAACTGCGAGAACGGCAAAACGCCTGGAATGTCTGCACCCCCCAAAGCAGTTGGGACAGCCGTAGCCTGCGCGCGCGCGGGGTTTCCCTGCGGCGTTCCTACGAACTGGACTGCGGTGGTTGTAGACATTTAATCACTCTTCAAAAGATGCTGCATTGGGACTGCAAGCCAAGTGCCAACATGCAGCAAACTCTCTAAATTATTAGGTTCGCCGTTGTTTTTGATGCGGCGGAAACGCCCCATCAAGACGGGCCTCGCGCGCTCTATGGACCTGCTCAAGCGACTCTTGCGCCTTTTTCGAAACCAGCTGCTGTTTATGGCTCATTCGCGAAAGCGCGGCCGATATATTTTCAAGCTCGGTACTCAGAAAATCGGCCTTGTTACGAAGTGTCTGGGACTCTTCTATCAACCGCAATTCATACCAACGGTTTGATTGTAATCTGTGGGCTTGTTGAACATCAGCATCACCTGCATCCCGAAGGAGCTGCGCCATGCGATCCAATAGCGCTTCGATTTGCCCGATTTCCTCGCGTAATTTCGATTGCCGCTGAATATACTGAGGCATCCGCGCCTTCTCTTTCAACGCCATATTCTTCAACAATTTGGCACGGCGCAAACTGCTCATACCCGGCCTACAATCGCACCAAGTATTTGTGCACTCTCTGGCAGGGCTGCGCGCTGGCCGGGATTTTGACTGATAAAGGACACCAGCTTGGGCCAAAGTGCGACAGCCTCGTCCAGATCAGCATCCTGTCCGGCCACATAGCCACCCATCAACATCAAGTCCTTGTTTTCGTTATACAAGGAAACCATTCTTTTGAATTTGCGCGCGGCTGCTTCTTGCTGGGGCGTGACAATATCGCCCATCACACGACTGATCGAGGCGGGAATATCAATCGCAGGGTAGATACCCATCTGTGCGATAGATCGGCTCAAAACGATATGACCATCCAGAATGGCACGTGCGGTATCAACCACCGGATCATTTTCATCATCACCATCCGCAAGAACGGTATAAATCCCTGTGATCGAACCCGAATGCGCGCCAACTCCCATCCCCGCACGTTCAATCAATGTCGGGATCATCGACACCACAGACGCAGGATACCCTTTCGACGTTGGCGGCTCTCCCAGCGCCAGACCGATCTCGCGCTGCGCGTGCGCCACACGGGTAAGCGAATCCATAATGAGCAAAACATTTTTACCCTGATCTCGAAAATGCTCTGCCAATGCCGTCGCACGGCGCGCGGCGCGAATACGTAGCAAAGGCGAGCGATCCGCAGGCACCGCGACAATGCTGATACGGCCACGAGTTTCAGGCTTCATGATCGCGCGCACCATTTCGCCAACCTCGCGCGCACGTTCGCCAATCAGACCAATCACAACCACATCAGCAGAGGTATATTGCGCCATCATCCCCAGAAGAACCGATTTACCAACGCCGGACCCGGCAATAATGCCAATGCGCTGGCCCTGCCCTATTGTCAGCAAACCGTTGACTGCACGTACCCCGACATCAAGCGCACCAGGAATTAGTTTTCGCGCAAGCGGGTTCAACAAAGTACCGTTCAATGGCACAGAGCCCTGCGCAATTGGCGCGTCCATATCATCCAGCGCATGCCCAAGCGCATCAACGACACGGCCCAAATATGCGTCCCCGACGTCAACTGAAACACCTTCGTCAAGCAGTGAAACCAGCGCTCCAGCCTGCACGGCTGCTCCCGATTCATATAGAACCAACTGATTTCGCCCATCGCTATACCCGATGACCTCACCCTTAACATCGCGGCCATCTGTAGTTTGCACCGCACAAACCGAGCCGACGGAAACGGGAAACCCGTCACACTCAAGCAAGAGGCCGTCATAACGCGACACGCGCCCACTCATCACAGGTTTCGTTTTTGCAGCCTGCAAAGGACGCGTCAGTTGATCCGCAAGATTCACGTCTCCTCCGCCTCCAGCGTGGCAGGATCAGCCGTAAGATCATCAAAGTTCAGCAAATCTGCAATCTCGGCACCGCCCACGCGCAGCCGCACATCACCGCGCGAAAGCGCAGGGTCACTGCGCATAATCACCGCAGGCGGCTTTTGCCGCTCGTCATACTTGGATTGCACCAAACCCAAGTCTTCCGGTGCCAGAAACACCACACGCTCGGCGGTCAGATGAGCAAGCCGATCAAGCAATCGCGCGATACGGGCCGTCAAAATATCCGGCATCTCCTCAAGCGCGAAACCGACACGCGCCGAGGCAAGCTCAAGAATAGACGCGTTGATGTTTTGTGAAAGAGCGGCAGTATCCAGCAGATCATCGCGCCCCATCCCTTCAATCAACTTTTCAAGCGATTGAAACTGCGCCGATAACTCCGCCTCGCGCTCACTCTCCGTCATGGCCTTGCCTGCGGAAAAACCCTCTGCATAGGCATCGTCGCGCATTTTCTGCAAATCAGCCTCGGAAATGACCTCCGCAGGCTCCTCAAGAAGCTGCGGTTCCTCTTGCAACGCCGGCAATGCCTCAATGTCTGGATCAACCTCTTCAAGCTCGGGCTTTGCCGCTACAAGTTCTTGCTCCGGCACTGGTGCCTGCGCGGTCTCCTCGATTTCCGGCTCTGGCACAAGTTCCGGTTCCTCAGGCAATACCTTGATTGCCGTGTCACTCCAACTCAACGCACGAAACGCACCGCGTGGCTCTCGCGGCGCTTCTGCATCCCGCGCAAAAATCGCACTGCCCGCACGATCAAACGCATCGCGAAGGTTGGCAGACTCAAATTCGACTCTTGCAACAATATCAGGTGTGTCTGCCGCGTCTTTCATCATACCATCTCGTCACCGCCACGGCCCGCTAGTACAATCGTGCCTTCATCAGACATTTTGCGTGCAATTTCGATGATACGCTTTTGCGCGGTCTGGACTTCGGTCAAACGGACAGGCCCAAGCACCTCCATTTCGTCCTTAATATTGGCCGCAGCCCGCGTTGACATACACCCGAAAAGCTTGTCTTGAAGCTCTTCTGCCGCGCCTTTCAGCGACATAATCAGATCTTCGGCTTCAACCGCACGCAGCAATGTCTGCAGCGATCTATCATCAGACATGCCCAGATTATCAAACGTGAACATATTGTCCTGAATCAACTGCATAAGATCCTTATCATTGCGCTTGATCGCCCCAAGGATACGTCTTTCTGTATTTGCCTTGGTAAAGTTCATAATCTTCGCCGCCGCCTTCACGCCGCCAACCTTGGTCGAGCGCAAGCTGGTGTTGGCCTTGAACTTCATCTGCATTACCATTTCCAGCTCGCGTAGCGCCTCTGGATCAACGGTTTCTAATGTTGCGATTCTTTGAATAATTTCTGGCTGAATATCATGTGGAAGCAGGTTCAAAACATCCGAAGCAAGACTGAAGTCAAGGTAAGAAATAACCAAAGCGATAATCTGGCCATGCTCGTCCTGAAGCAATTCAGCGATCGAGCGTGCATCCATCCAGTCCAAAATTTCGATGGGCCGCTCACTGCTGGCAGGTGTGATCCGGCTCAATACCGACTGCGCCTTATCTTCACCCAAAGCGCGGTTAAGAACGTTGCGAATGTAGTTACCAGCACCAAGCCCAAGACTTGTTTGCTTTTTAATAATCGCCAGAAATTCATCTAGAACAGCATTCACCGTCTCTTGATCAGTATTGCGCACCGAATACATCGCAGCGCCAAGGTGCTGTACCTCGCGCGGGCCAAGAAATTTAAGAATTTCTGCCGCTTCTTCTTCACCCAGCAGCATCATCAAAATTGCTGACTTCTGCGTTCCGCTCAATCGCTCAGTGATTTCCGTTGCGGTTATTTGTTCAAGGGTTACACCGTCCATATTTCTTACTTCCTCACGCCGCGATCAAATCGTCTGATCCATGTCGTCTTCCATCATTGCTTTGAAAACATTCGAAACACGCCCGGCTTCATCAGCAACAATCATCCGGATTAGAGCGACTTTGTCGTCATAGCTATTTGCCGTATCCAACATCTCTGCCGAAATTGTGCTCTTCTTCGGCTTGAGCTTTGCCTTAATGTCCTCAAGCGATTGCCCGGCTTCCATCTCGATCGTGTCCATGTCGATTATTTCACCATTCTCCCCAGCCAAGACTTTGGAGCCATATCCTTCGCCCGGCACGGAAAGGAATTGTGTCAACAGCGGCTTAACAATGCCAAGCGTTACAATGCCAAGCACAGCAAGCATCAACAGGTTGCGCAGCATTTCGCGCACCCAAGGGTCTTCGTGCCAAACAAAATCGACACCTGCAGACATCGAGGAAATAACCTCCTCAGCTGAAATGAACGGCAAGCTCGAAACAATAAGCGTATCTCCGCGTCCCGCGTTGATCCCAACCGCCCGCTCCACAAGCGCTTTGACTTCGCTCAGGCGCTCGGGATCAAGACCAATTAGCGTTGCACCACCATCAGCTGCCTCTTCACCGTCAGCCACGACAGTCTGTGGCAGCTCACGCAAGAGGACCGCAACATGCACACCATTTAATAATGCCATCGGGCTGCTTTGCGAAGAAACCTTGCGGCTGACCTCGTAGTTGCGCAGATTATTCGAGGACCGTAACATTGCACTATCTTCCCCCCCTACACCTACGGTCGCGGGTATATCACCAACAACATCCTCACCCTCCACGCCAGTGTTCGCCGGTATCTCATCAACAGCATCCTCGCCCTCCGCGCCTGGGTTCGCCGGTATATCACCAACAGCGCCCTCGTCCGCGGCATCAACAACCGGCTCTAGCGCTGGAGTTTGCGGAGGCGTATTTGACAAGGCACCGGGAACGCCGCGACTGGGCTGGGATATCTCCTCTTCCAGTGCACTTTGTTCACTCAACAAGGCAGATTGATCCGGCAAGACCATATCCTCGGTCATTTCACGCCGCGTAAAATCAATCTCCAAACTAACCTGCGCCGAAACATTTCCCGGCCCAACAATCGGAGTCAAAAGGCTCTCAATCCGCGAACGGTAAATATCCTCAAGGCGCAGTTGATACTCCAACTGGCGATCTGCAAGCGTCGTCGCGGGATCATCGACCGTATCGGACAAAAGCCGCCCGTTTTGATCTACAACAGCAACGCCGGTCTTTGGCAGGTTCGCCACAGACGACGAAACCAGATTAACAACCGCCATCACTTGCTGAGGGCTCAGGCTGCGTCCCGGTTTGATCTGCACAAATACAGATGCGGTCGGGTTTTGCGCGTTACGCGCAAAGGCAGAACGCTCGGGGATCGCCAGATGCACACGCGACGCCGCAATCACATCAATCTCGTTGATAGAGCGGGCCAGCTCGACTTCCTGACTTTGCTTCAGGCGCATGCTCTCAACCGAGCGCGAGGTGCCCATCGGCATATCTGCCAGTACGCTATATCCATCCGGCATAGACTGAGGCAAACCCTGCGCTGCCAACACCATACGTGAATTGTAATAATCCGCCACAGGCACCGTCACATCGCCTGTCGTGGGATCAACTTGGACGTTGGTTCCGTTATTGCGCAACGCGTCCAGAATTGCCGCTTTTTCACTCTCCGGCAAGGATGCAAACAGCGTCGTGCGCTGCGGTGTTTGCAGCGACACGTAAAGAAGCAGCCCCAAGACCAAAAGCAACACAGCCGCCACAACAGGGAAAGCACGCTGAATGGCCGGTTGCCGATAGAATCCGCGCATGTCATCCATAACCAACGTCATCCGGTTCGTAAAACCAGACCGCGCAGGGATGACAGGGCTATTCGTCGAGCTATTGCTCATTATGACTACTTTCTAAAAAACAGAGGGGCGAGCGTCGTTAAACCGGCATGTTCATGACATCTCTGTAGGCGCTCAGCGCTTTGTTGCGCACGTTCAAGGTCAACTGGAAGCCAAGCGAGGAGACCTGCTGGCTCACCATGACCTTGGTCAGATCTGTTTCCTTGCCAGTCTCGAAATCACGCACCAGCTGCGCGGCATCTGATTGTGCGTCGGCAACCGCCCCAAGCGAGTCCTTGAGGCGATCAGCGAAACTCGGCGCGCCTGGCCGGAGCTCAATGCCTACACCGGCTGCACGCTGCGTCATATCGCGCGCGCGATTTATCGCATCGGTGGCGGACAGTGACGTGATGGATGTAACGGACGTTACAGAAGGGACGCTGCTCATTCAAAACACTCCTGATTAAACGCTGTGCGCAGTGTTCGGCGTAATGCCTTGAGGATCGGGAAAGGATAGTGTGCTGGAAAACTGGTCAATCATGATCGCATCACGGGTGATCGTTGCGCCCGTCTTCAAAACCAGCGCTCTCTGGATCACATTTTCCAACTCACGGATATTTCCGGGCCAGTCATACTGCTCCAACACTTCGATCGCACAGGGTGCCAGATAGGCGATTTCGCTCACGTCGCGCGCGTGCCGCACAAGGAACTCAAGGGCAATAGGCAAGATATCTGCACGCCGCTCGGACAAGGCCATCGTTGTGATCGGGAAAACATTTAGACGATAGAAAAGATCCTCGCGAAAACGCCCCGCACTGCACTCTTGCTGCATATTGCGATTGGACGTGGCCAATATACGGATATCGACACTAATCTGACGGTTGCTCCCGACAGGTGTGACCGCCAATTCCTGAATGGCGCGGAGCAACTTCGCCTGAAGCGGCATCGACATCTCTGAAATCTCGTCCAGCAACAACGTGCCGCCATCGGCTGCACGAATAAGCCCCACGTTCGCAGTGGAGGCACCGGTAAAAGCACCCTTTTCGTGACCGAACAACATAGCCTCAAGCATGTTCTCGGGGATCGCGGCACAGTTAATGGCGACAAACTCACCCTCGCTCCTGCGCGAGCGTTGATGAATATATTTTGCCATGACCTCTTTACCGCTTCCGGTCGGGCCATTGATGAACACACTCACATCTGCTTGCGCCACGCGCGCAGACATCTCGAACAGCTTGGCAACGCCAGCGTCGCGCACAAGCGCGCGGCCCGTTCCATGCAGCAGCGCCACAAGACACAAAACGGCATAGTCCCGCGGCATGGATTGACCAAGCGCAAGATGGGCGATCTTACCACTAAGTTCGGTCGTGACTGCATACTCTTGCGCCGTCTCGTCAACCACCAGAACTGTGCGCGCACCGCATTCGCGCGCCGCTTCAATAATTCCTGATTGTCCGCCAAGCGCATTTGCCCTCGCTTGCGACAAAACGAAAAAATCTGACCCTGCACGCCGCTGCGACGACTGGAACGACGCTGCACTTACGACCGCAACCCTATGCTCTTGTAGCGCACTCAAAACAGCCTCAGCTGTTTTGAACTCTACCATGTCTATGACCACTCGCTGCATGCGTCGCCTCCTACTGGGTATAAAAGGCAATCACCGTGCCAAATGCAGATAGAAGATAAAAAAATAGCCAAAAATCTTTAGCACTTCCTTATGCGATATTTTACAAGTCTTTCGATAGATATTATATCTTATGAGTTAGGAGATTTAAGAAAAAGTATTGGTTTTCAATGGTGTAAATGGGCTAAGGCATTACCAAGTGACAGGCAAATATTTGACAGGCTAGGGAGGGTCAGGTGAACACTCGGTTTGACACTAACAGCAAAGAAAACTTAATTACTGGTACCTCTCCAGTCATTAAAGCGATGCTGTCAAACATTTGCGACGCCGCTCCATTCAACGTCAATGTGATTGCAACAGGCCCGACCGGAGCTGGAAAAGAGCTCGTCGCGCAAGTACTTCACGCAACCTCTGAACGCACAGGTCCACTTGTTTCCGTCAACTGCGCCGCCATCCCGCGCGATCTTTTGGAAGCAGAACTTTTCGGTCACGAAAAAGGTGCCTTTACCGGCGCAACCTCGCGGCGCATCGGGCGCATCGAGCAGGCACAGGGCGGCACTCTATTCCTAGATGAAATCGGCGACATGCCGCTGGATCTACAGGCAAAGCTCCTGCGCGTTATAGAAGCACGCGTCGTTACACGCGTCGGATCAAATACAGAAACCCCTGTTGATTTCCGCCTTGTCTGCGCAACGCATCAAAACCTGCAAAGCCTTGCTGATCGTGGAAAATTTCGAGAAGATTTGATGTTCCGCATTTCGGTGATTGCGATCCGCGTTCCACCCCTCTCAGAACGCTTGCAAGATATCCCCGAACTGGTTGAGACCATTGCAAGGCAGATGGATAACGACAATAGCGGCCTCACAAGCCCCTATATAGAGCCATGCGGCCAAGCAGAGCTGATGCGCTATAATTGGCCGGGCAATGTGCGCGAGCTTAAAAACTTCTGCCAACGCGCAGCAGTCCTGTCGCGCGGCAAATCAATAGACCAAGCTATGGTTCGTAAACTTCTCTATGGCGAAATCGACGCTGTTGAAGAAGGAAACACGCTTTGGAATGCGATCGCAGCACTGTCCGAACCAGATGATGAACAAGATAGCAAAGAACAACAACACGAGCCTGTCGGCTTAACCGACAGCTATGATCAAATCATCAATGTCCTCAAAGCCGACACCACTTTTGCGCTCAAAGACCACATCGAAGAACGCGAACGCGCGTTCATATCCGCCGCTCTGGAACTTTCGCAAAACAACATCGCATCAGCGGCGAAAACGCTTTCGCTCAAACGAACAACCTTGATCGCGAAAATACAAAAATACAGCCTTGGCCGATCGCACGCCGAATAAAAGTCTTAAAAAAGCACTCCTACAAAATAGGGATGTTCCAGGACAAATCGGAAATGTTAAATTTTCGACGCTCTTCCAGCAAAATGACTCCCTCAGGCGATATCAATATCTTTTCCTGCAAGGCGAGGATCACAGACGCCGGACGCGGCAAAGACCCACGCAACAGCAAGAGCAAATGATCAAACTGATGCGGTGCAACAGCAGCATTTGCCTGCATGACGGGCCGATGCTCCTCGATCTCCAAGGTGCCGATACCGCCCACATGAACATGTTCACCTGCACGGATCGTCAAATTCATATTCCCCCGCGCAAGGTTCTTTAGCGTACCGTTCACCACTAGATCCGGTTTGGTATTATGCCCGATGATCGCGATCTCGGCGGACTGCACCGACACTTGAACAATATTGCTACTGTCAAAATCTTGCCGCTCATTCTCCATCAAAGAAATCCTGAAGCAATGGCTGCATTCGCTTGAAAGCTTCCGATTTGATCTGCGATATGCGCCCTGCCGTTACATCCAGCACCGCAGCAATTTCATAAAGGTTCAGTTCTTCGACATAATATAGCTGAAGCACCAATGCATCGCGCTCGGGCAAGGTCTTAAGCGCCGACAACAACGCCTCCTTCAGGCGGCCACGATCCAATTCCTGCTCTATCGGCGCATCATTGTTGGCAAACCACATCGAATGCTCGTCGTATTCATCCTGAAGCGCATTGTGATAACTGCTGCTCAAGGCCTGCTCCCAGACGGAAAACTCTTCCAGAGTCAGCCCACTTGCCTCGGCCAATTCATGCTTTTCCGGCGTGCGGCCCAATTCCTGCGACAGCTTTTCCTGTGCAACATTGACCGCCTGATTGATCTTGATTGATTTTCGGCTCAACGTCGAATTCTTGCGCAAAAAATCATAGATCGCGCCGCGAATACGCACCACAGCGTAGCTTTCGAAAGAAACCCCTTCTTGCCGTGTGTAGCGCTGAGCCGCCTCGATCAGGCCAACCAAACCAATCTGCAAAAGATCGTCAAAGTCTACGATCGAGCGGACCCTCGAATGAACACGATACGCCACCTTGCGCACCAATATTTCATTCTCACCGACAATCTTTTCGATATTGCTTTGCGTTGAAAGGTAGCGGTTCACACCGGCCATTCAATTAACCACGTTCAGAGGTAGAAACCTCAATCTGCGGCACAGGGCTACGCGCCCCCGCCAAGATCCGATACAAAATTACGTCAATTTGCTCGATCAGGGGCTTTTCCCCGGGAGCAAGCACAATGGGGCGACAATCACGTGAAGAATTGGCAATTGCTTCGCGATGAAGGACGAAACCGACCAAAGACAACGACACAGGCAAAAAACCGCTAACGGTACGTTGAAAATTATCAAACACAGCTTGGGCTTTTGACTTATTGATTGCCATGTTCACGACAACACTGAACTGTGTGATACGCCGCTCGACGAATGCGTTTTTAATTAGTGCGTATGCATCAACAAAACTGGTCGCCTGACCCAGCAAAACGATAACAACATGATCCGCATTGGAAAGCGTGTTCAGAACGCCCCGCCCCGAACCTGCAGGTGCGTCCACAACCACGTAATCAAAACCGTTTTTCATAGCTCTGATCTGCGGCACCAATTCTTCTAGCGGGTCTCCATCTTTTTCAAGCGTCACACTACTTCCAGAGCGCCCAGGCAGAATCGACATGAGTCCAGGCACAGGTTGCACCACCTCTTCGAGGGCCTTTTCACCCTCAATGTAATCCACAAGATCCGCTTTAGGGCGATGACCCAAAAGGATATGGGCATTCGCCATCAACAGGTCTGCATCAACCAGCAACGTTTCCCCTGCAATTTCCTGCAATCGAATAGCAAAATTGGCAGCAAGCGACGATTTTCCGACACCACCTTTACCGCTAGCTATAGAAATTACTGTTGTCATACGACATCTCCGACTGATCACACGATGACTGCACAAATCAGGCCAAACCCGAAAATATTACAGTAAATTTCGAATTTTCTTCATAAATTACTTACGCCCCCCAGCTTCGACGGGGACCACTATCAATATGCAAAAACGTCCGATAAGTACCCACGCCACCAGAACACAGCTTTTTCGCGGTCCGCGACGTTTTCGAGATTGGAACATCGGGAAATGAAAAGTCTATCGCGCGACCCTGCATGTGCAGCGATCGGCGCGCCACATTTGCACTTTTCCGCCGCAGCATGTCATTGGTCGCTTTCGATCGGTATCCAGATGTGATGCGCAGCTTCAAAGCGCCCGATCCTCGCGGCGCAAACACTTCACAAATCTCCAATAAATCTTCTAGAACCGCGCCATCGATTGCCTTGATTTCATTCTGCCGCCAATCACGCAAAAAGTGATTGAGCTGAGACACCTGCGCATCACTCAATTTCGATTGCGACGACAACTCAAGACGCATCGTCTCGTTCGTATTCGCATTTTGCAATGCTATCTTCAGAGGGCGCAAGTTCTTGAAAGAAGGACCTCGCTTCTGAGTTAGACGTGTTTGCGGTGCCAAATCAGGTTCAGGGTCACTGTATAAGTTCAAAAGTCTTCCACCGTCTCCCCGCGAATTAAGCGAAGCAGGAGAAAACATACCCAGACCACTACTCGAATCAAAAAGTGGCGCTGCCGACACAAGGCCAGGCGAAGCGAGCAACCCAAAAATAGCCACTCTGCGCGTCATTTGCCCAGAACCAGACCTAGAATCTTTAACTTTGGACACGATACTCTACCGCGTCAGCTTTTCAACCATGTCTGTGTAGGTCTGTAATATGCGTGATGATCCTGAGAACTGCTGCTGCGCACGGATCATACTCGTCATTTCAGATGTAAGATCGACATTCGAGGATTCCAACGTACCAGTTAAGATTGATCCGAACCCTTCTTGTCCAGCAACACCCAACATCAAGTTACCCGCTTCCTGGCTTTCTTGGAAACGGCTCATGCCCAACTGGCGCAGCGCGGTAGTGTTTGGAAAAACAGCAATCGCTAACTGCCCTATCAACTTTGGCGCTTCAGAGCCGTATGTCGCCATCATCCTCCCGTCCGAAGCAATTTCAAGCGCCGTCAATTTGACGCCGTTCTCGTCCTGGTAGGGCACAGAAAGCGCCTGCAATTCTGTGCCTCCCAAACCGTCATACCCGTACACAATATCATTGGTCGAGGAACGCAACACGCCATCTTGGTCAAGCATAAACTCACCGTCGCGCGTGAACGAAAGAACCTCCGAGGGCGTACCATCGGGATTAGGCGTTGTCGTGACGAACAACCCATTGCCCGCAAGCGCCATGTTCAGAACACCATCCCGTTCCATCATTCCGCCCTGCTTAGAGCTTTGACGTGTTTGCTCGACGATGCTGCCGACACCTGTCGATGTGCGCGTGACCGTTTCAGGAGTTGAACCGCTATACAGGTCAGCAAAGCTTGCATTGCTCTTTTTAAATGCCGTCGTCCCTGCGTTAGCCACGTTGTTAGACACTACAGAAATCTCGAACATTGACGTCGACATGCCAGATAAAATCGTGCCAAACATTGCAAACTCCTTTTCAACTCATTCAGTACAAACTTGCAGGTATCATGCCAAAGCGATCCGACTGGTTGAAATCACTTCAAATAATCAAATAAAGATGTCTGCCCAATCTGGGAATAGGCTTGGCGTGCTGCACTTTGCGTTAACATCAAAGTCTTCATTTCTGTAATCACTTGCTCAAGATCAGCGGACGACAATTCATTTATCCTAATATCAAGTGACACAGATCGTGTTCTCAAAACATCTTCTTGCGTTTCAGCCCTTAACAAGCGCGCACCTACAGTGGTTCGCGAAATCGCAATATCTGTGCCCCCCGCAACAATTTTCGAAAGCTGCGCCTCCAACGATTGAATCTTCGGTGCAAATGTTTCGACGGGGTCAGTGCCCACACTCATCGTGAATGTTGGCTCGCGCTCTGCCCTATCCACCCCTTCTACCGCAAGATTGGAAAGTTTGATTTCACCTGATGCACTGTTTAACTGAAGTTGACCGTTCACCATGCTCGCCGTCACGCCCGTAACGTCGCTTGCGGCATTGATCGCTTCCAAAACCCGCTCGGATGATCCGCCAACAACGCCCTTTGCAACAATAGTTGTCGTGCCGTCAGGGCCACTTAAATCAAAGCTCCATTCGCGCGGAACACGGTCGCCGTTTATACGCAGCGTCATCCCACCCTCTGCTTGCGCCGTGACAATATCTTTCGTGCCCGAATGCGTCAGCAACGCCGCTTCAAAACTATCGACGATGTCGAAAATACTCTGGCTGCCATTTTCCGTTTGCACCTGCATGAACACTTCACCGCCATTCACAGAGGTCGGCAAACGCATGCTTTCAGACACAGCAAGAGTATGCTCGCCCCCATCGCCAAGATATTTTACGCGTCCGTCTTCGCCTTGCTGATACGGTATTATATCCGTGGCATATCCACCAAACAACGCCTGCCCGTCAGAGCTTCGCGTATTAGCCAATCCAAGCAAGGCCTCACGCAGCTGTCCTACCTCTATGCCAATTGCTTCTAGATCCGACGCGGCAAAAGTGTCGTTGTTCGCCGCAATCGCCTGTTCACGCAATCTCACAAAAATCGCGTCAGCTTCTTGCAGCACCGTGTCTCCAAGTGCCAAACGGTCCTGCGCCGTTTTTACATTGCGCTGAAAACTCTCCATTTGAGTTGAGTGCTCGACCAATGCAGAAAGCTGAACCGCCTCAAGCGGTTTTTCAGAGGCTTGCGTAATTTCTTTACCCGTCGACACCTTGGTCTGACGTAGCTGTATTTCTTCGTTCAGCGTATCGAAACGCTTCAGCATGGTATCAGCGAAAAGTTTTGTAGAAACCGTCATTTATATTACCTCAAGCAATTTGTATTAGCGTGTCAAAAAGCTCGCGTGCAGTTTGCAAAATACGCGCAGCCGCTTGATAGGCTTGTTGTTGTGACATCAACTTTGCAGCTTCCTCATCCATGTTTACACCGCTCAGCTCACTTTCGGCAGCAACCGCAGCTTCATGCACCGCCTCATTGGACATATGCGTCAAACGCGCGGCTTCCAGACTGGCACCGACACCCGCTGCAATGGCACGAAAATCGTCCTGAAAACTTTTGATCCCCGTCTGCTGTTGTCCAAACATTGCGAGCGCATCGATGTTACGTGAATCCCCCGGCGCGCGCTGACCAGTGGCAACATTGAAGCTGTCACCCGTTTCGGCAAAACCTGACAACTCCAAATCTTGCCCAGAAACATTGAAACGCACAATTCCGTTACTGGTGCGCGTTGCAATCGAAACACCAGACTCGCGATCAAACAGCTCAACACGCCCGCTCGCCGCGTCCACCATTTCAACGCGGAAACTCTCTTGACCGCGATTTTCGTTATTCAGAACCGGCCCCACCTCGAATTGAGCACCCAATCGCTTGGCACCTTCGCCACCGATGGTGACAATCAATTCCTCATCCGGGATATCAGTGAGGTGGATGTAGGAGGCCGCCGCACTCACGCCACCAGCAACAATGTCGATCGCTAGATCATTTGTGCTGCGCGCGTGCAGAACGCCGTCCTGCACATTTATTTCGGCAGCCCCTACTTTAAACCCGAGCTGCTGCGCCTCGGTGCTCGGCACGATAGAAACGGAACCTAACCCCGCCTTCAGAGCGCTCAACACAAGCGCGTTTTCTCCGCTCGCTTGCGCGACAACAGACGCCTGCAATAGACCATCTGCCTCGGCAGGAAGTGCAACCGAATAGACACCAGCAGCAAGCGTTACATCAACATCATACTGCGTCCCGTCCAACGAAACAGCCATCGAATATGTGCCATCCGCCAGCGCTGAATCAATCCCACGACCCTGTACAGACGCGCTGCTTTGCGTCGAAGCCAAACCAAACGCAGATGCCATCGTATCGGAAACAGCCTTAGGCCCCAAGCCAGAAAGATGGCCTCCAACAACACCCAGCGACAGCATATAGTCTCCGTCCTCTTCAATGAGATCTGGCACAATGCGTCCGGCCTCTGGGCCCGTTATCGCGAAATCCAGCGCGCTCAGCCGCGTTGGATCGCCGTCATCAACACGCTCCAGCGTATATTCCGCACCGCCAATCATAAAGATGGCACTCGTGCCGACTATTGGAAAATCATCCGCCTGCATCGCCGCGCCAAGTAGTGCCGGAATTGGCGCACTCGAACGAAGCTGCGCAGCAGTATTGATTGCAACCTGCTGGGCCGAAGGCACCCCTCCACCGCTCACATCCGCGCTAAAGGTTACTACACCTGCAAGCTTTACTTCGGTCTTGAACTGCGCCGACGGAGCATGCACCTGTGTGCCATCCACACTCAAAGCAGCGCCGTCGATTACCGGATCTACCCCGAATCGTAGTGCTGCACTTGTGCCACCATCTGTAAACTGACGCGTGACCAAGCCGCCAATCATTGGCTCAGCTACCGAGCTTAATGTGTTCAATTCTTTGCCAACCTGCGCACTCTTAATATCAAACTGTGCGCCACTGGCAAATTGCACAGTGCCACTGACACGCATCTCGCTGCTCAAAGCCGTTTCGAATGCAGGTACGGCATTACCATCAAGCGCCAAAGGCTGGAACTCCTGATCCAAAACCGCAACAGTGAACCCGATATCCTGCAAAGCAACATTGCTAATTCCAATGTCGAAACCGTCGTCGTGCACCAATGTAAGCGATCCTGTCGAAAGCGACAGTTCGGCGCGCACACCAGTCTCCTCGCTCCTGCCATTCACACTATTCACGAGCTCGCTTAGATCGCCATTGCTCACTTGCGCAGTGATCGTCAAAGGCACGCCATTGCTGCCAGTCAAGTCAAACTGGGCAATGCCACTGAGAGGGGCGTCAAGGGTTAAACGCATCGCCGTCATCGCATTCGCCGTGACACCCATCGCTGCGAACGTTTCGTTGGCGCTTTGCGCAACATAGGCGGCATCAACCGCAGGCGGAATCGAGAATGAACGCACCGCCCCCGTCGAAACTTCCAGCGTAAGGGTCTGGGCCACCGTGGAATTCAGCTTGCTATCGGCCGACACTAGTCCATCATTGCTACCGCGCAAACCAACCAACGTCGAGGACACTACATTAAGACCACTGCTTAACGGATCAACACCGGCGCGGTTCTGAATAACACTCATTCCGCGATACCCTGTACCGCTGGTGATGGTGTTATAGTCGGCGCGATATTCTGCTTCCGGGTTGAAACCGTTTTCGACAGTCAACAGTTGCGATACCTCATCAACCGGTAAAGGAGCTCCAGCAATCTGGCGCCCTTCCCGGGTGAAAATCCGAATGTCGGATGCAGCCTGCTCAGCCAACACGTTTGTGCCAAGCGAGTTGCCCGAAGAAGAAACCGCTGACAGCCCGCTAAAGACGCTGGAGGCATCCGAAGCAAAGGCCAAACCACTGCCGGACCCGGACACACTAATACCCAGATCAGCAAGCGTCTGCCCGCTTCCGCTTTGAAGAACACCCATATTCAAATAATGGGCAATTTCCTCTCCAGATTCCCAGGCCAGTGCACCGACAGATTCCGGACTCAATGCAAAACTATGGCTCGCTCCATCCAGCACCAATGTGATCGCTGCAATGTCTGCACCTTCTTGCGCAAAGACCGATCCAGTTGTCTGCGTCGCTAGACTGGCAAGAGTGATTTCTTGTGTTCCCCTCGGAATACTTCCCACGACGCCTGCACGTAAAAACGTCTGTGCTGCAACCGGAGAGAGATTGTTTGCCAACGTATCCGTTAAGGACGGCAAGCCCGACACCTCTTGCGACGCGCTATTTGCAACAAGCGTCGCAGTGCCCAAGTTGGTTGTATCAGGATAGACAACCACAGTGGACGCAGCAGCAATCTCCTCCGAGCGGCGCAAAAGGAACGTAAGACGCGACGCATCTCCTGGATCGCGCACCAGAGTAAATTTGTCCTGATCCTGCGCAGCTCCGCTCACATCTATAACTGCACCATCGATTTCGATCCGGCTTCGCCCCGTACCCAGCGTCGCGCCAGTATCATCTGCCAAAACCCAATGATCGGTCTGCGCATTAAATGTCATCGACATCTGCGATAACTGATCCGCACGCCCTGGAACCAGATTCACGCTCACCTCTGCACTGCCCTTGTTGGCTTGACTTGCAACCGGCGAAAACTGCGCAACTGCGAATAGTTCTTTGCCAAGCTGCCCTTCCAGATCAATCCCCTGCGCATGCTGCTCGTTCATTTCGCCACTGAAATTGCGCGCAAGAGTATCCAACTCATCAAGTGCGCGCCGCGTTGTTCCATAGGCGTCAACCAGTCCGCGCAACTCTCCGGATTCGAACTGGGACACAATCTGCCCTGATCCGATCCGAAACAGCAAATTGCCATCGTTTGTCTGTGTCGCGCTCAATGTCTTGGCATCTTCGCCACTCAGAATAACGGGGCTAGCCGCTGATGCACCCATCCGCAATTCTGCATCAAAACGCTCGCCAATCGTAACAACAAGCGGCACCTTAGCGGAAATCGTATCAATCAAACGATCGCGTTCATCCAAAAGACTGTTGGGCGGCGTGCCCCCCAAATTTGAAGATCGCAACTGCCCATTCAAAGCCCCGAGAGCGTCGAGGTTTTGATTAACCTCCATCAGCCGCGTTTCGATCTCAGAAAATGTGCCCGACTGCAAATCACCCAGCAACAACGCCGTCGTATTGAAGGCGCTGCTTACCGTGTGCCCCATCTCGATAGCAGCCGCACGCGGCGCGAGATCGCCCGGATTGGCCGCAATCTGGCCAAGCCTTTCAAAAAACGCAGTCAGTGCAACACCCAAATCACCGTCATTTGGCAAAATGGTATTTTCTAACTGCTCCAACTTGCCAACAAACGCGTCAGAGGCCTCAAACCGCGCTGATGCCGATCGTGTGCTTTCAGACAAAAACGAATCGTATGCGCGCCGAACCTCTCCGAGTTTCACACCTAAACCGACCTGCGATGTCAACGCCGTCAGCTCGCTTTGAACTCCAAAGACTTCTGTCAGAGTTGCGTCACGCCGACGATACCCCTCGGTATTGGCGTTAACAATATTCTGACCTGTGACATTCAGCGCTTCACGCTGCGCCAGAATAGCACTGCGCCCGATATCCAGTAAACTCGCCATGTTTAAACGTCCCCGTCAGAAACTCTGTGCTGGAATTGCCCTACGAGCGCGTCTGCAATGCCAAGCGTCTCTCGCTTGGAAAGGGCCGTGGCATATTCTTGGTCCAGCATAGAGTTAAACGTCTTTGTAGCCTCACTATTTAGCAATGGATCAGCAAGTTGTGCAGAACGCGCACTCGATAAGATGGATTTCACGAACAAGGCTTCGAACTGTCCAGCAACCTCTTCCAATTTGTCACGATCAGACGGCCCTGTACTTTGCAAAGGATCGGCACGCACGCCCGGGGCAACCGCCATTTTCAACGCTGTGGCACTGATCGTCGTCATCTCGCATCCGCCGTATAATTGTTAAATAATGATAAGCTGCGCACGTAGCGCACCTGCTACTTTCAACGCCTCGAGGATCGCCACGAGATCAGAGGGAGTTGCCCCGATCGCGTTGATCGCATCGACCACGTCACTCAAACTTACGCCCGGATCGAACAAGAACGCCCGCACTTCTGGCTCATCCACGTCGATTTCAGTGTTCTGCGTCACAACCGGCTCTGCAGGCGCGGTTACCACCAAATCATCGGTGACAATCGTTTCATTGGTCAGTGTCGGAACCGTGTCCTCACGAATGCGTACCGTCAAACTGCCGTGGGTAATAACTGCAGGCGTGACATTCACATTGCCACCGATCACAACCGTCCCCGTGCGGGAATTCACGATGACTTGAGCAGGCGGCGCAGCAGGCTGGACCTCAACCTGCTCGATTAAACTGGCAAAGGCAACTTTCTGGGACAAATCAGTCGGTGCCAGAACCCTGATCGAAGACGCATCAATCGGGACAGCGGTATCACCGCCAAAAACAACATTAATTGCATCGGCAACATTTGACGCCGTTGAAAAATCTGCGAGGTGCAGATTGAGCACAAGATATTCATTGGTGATAAACGGATTTTCCACCATCTTCTCGACGCTGGCACCTTGCGGCACGCGACCCACCGTCGGCACATTTACCGTAAGCGAAGAACCATCATCACCCGACACGCCGAAACCGCCCACCAGAAGATTGCCCTGCGCCAGCGCATAGGTTTCACCGTCCACCCCAAGCATTGGCGTCATCAAAAGCGTACCACCGCGCAACGATTCCGCCGATCCAAGCGCAGAGACGGTCACATCCAAGGTTTGACCCGGCTTCACAAACGCGGGCAAATCGGCCGTCACCATCACCGCGGCCGCATTCGTGCCATCCAGCGCCGCTTGCTCGGTCACCATGCCGAACCTCGACACCATTGATTGCAACGATTGCAGGGTAATCCCCAAATCGCCGTCGCCCGTACCAGACAGGCCAACCACCAAGCCGTATCCAACAAGTTGATTGCTGCGCACGCCGGCCATGCTCGCCAGATCTTTGATCCGATCCGCGTGCGCCGCCGTGGTGCAAAGCACCAATGCCCAAATGGTGAACGCGCGAAGAAAAAGGCGAGAAAGTCTCATCATGCCAAACCTAAATCGGATTCACAGCGGAAAAAGCGCGCGCCAGAAAGCCACGCTTTGCAGTATCAGCAACGTCCCCTGCCCCAATGTAGGTAATCTCGGCATTGGCCAGTCTGTTGGAATTCACCACATTGGACGGGCTGATATCACCCCGCCGCACAATACCGCTGACCCTCACGTATTCATCACCGTTATTCAGGGTCAGCTTCTTTTGCCCCAAAATCTCAAGATTGCCGTTCCCCAGTTCGCGCACAACACTCACCGTCACCAGACCTGTGAATGAGTTGGACTGCTCAGCGGCACCGGTACCTTCAAAGTTCTGCGCTGATCCAAGCGTAGCCGCTGGCAAATCCAGCAGACCCGGAACCTGAGCCGACAAACTCTCTGTTTTGCCAGACGTCGCACTTTGCGACTTGGTCGCTTGGAAGGATTCATTCAACGCAACAGTCAGAATATCCCCGACCTTTGATGCACGCTGCTCCACCGCAAACAAGCCAGACGCGCCAGCGTGATAAATGCTGCCATCGGCAGGCGCTGTCCGCTGGTTCGGCTCTGGAATAACAGGCTGAAAGGCGCGGCTTGCTTGATCTTCGACATAGGTAGAGCAGGCGCCAAGCGCGCTCAAAGATGCCAGCAAAACCAGCTTTTGAAGAAATGTCATAGCAGCCCTCTAAAGGTTGTTTGAGATGTAACGCATCATCTCGTCAGACGATGTGATCGCCTTGGAGCTGACTTCATACGCACGCTGCGTCTCAATCATCTCGACGAGCTGCTGCACAACATTCACGTTCGAGGATTCCAAAGAACCTTGAACCAGTTTACCAATGCCCTGCGCTTGCGGCGCAGCCACTGTCGGCTCCCCGCTCGCAATCGTTTGCACCAGAAAACTCTCACCGACAGGCTGCAATCCACGCGGATTAGCAAACGATGCAAGCGTCAACTGGCCGATTTCCTGCGGCTCATCCTGATCCGCGCTGCGTGCTGACACTATCCCGTCCTGCGAGACATTGACCTCAGTAGCATCGTCAGGAATTTGAATTTCTGGCTGAACCACATAACCACTGGCCGTCGTCAACGTGCCCTCGGCACTGCGCGAAAATGATCCATTACGTGTATATCCGACGCGCGCGTCAGGCATGAGCACTTGGAAAAACCCCTGCCCGTCAATCGCCAAATCGAACGAGTTGTCGGTATTAACCATCCCGCCTTGCGAATACAACTTCTGGGTATTAACCGCACGAACGCCTGTACCAAGCGCCAAAGCAGACGTAAGCGCCGTTCCTTCAGACGTCTGATCACCGCCACCGCGCTTGACTTGATACAACAAACTCTCGAAATTTGCCCGATCGCTTTTAAAGCCAACGGTGTTCAAGTTGGCCAAGTTGTTGGCGATAACCTGCATCCGCGTTTGCTGCGCATTCAGACCCGTCTTAGCGACGTGCATAGCATTTGACGACATTTGCCCCTCCGAAATCTTTACATTCAATGTTAGTTTGCAACTGATGTGCCAAACTTGAAAAACGCTAGAACTTTAAAATTAGCCGTTGGGCAGACGCATAATTTGGCTCGTGCCTTCATCAATTTCCTTAGAAAGCGAAATGAACTTCACGCTCATTTCGAACTGGCGCTGACTTTCGATGTTCTTCACCAGAGCAGTAATCGTATTGACGTTACTGCTCTCCAGAAAACCCTGCGAAATACGTGCGCGCTGATCCGGTTGTGGCAACGCCGCTTCATTCGCAGGTCGAATATGACCGTCGGGCGATTTGATCAGTGCTGCATCTTGTGCGAGCGTCGTCGCAATCACTGGCCCCGCAACAAACGTACCTTCGGGCACACCAAACAACTCAAGCTGGATTTGACCCGTCTCTTCGACAACCACGCGCCGCGCTTCAGGAAGCTGGATTGGCAAAAGTGTCGTATCCAGCAACCGGTTCCCAGCCCCGTCAATCAAGAAGCGGTCGGCATCAAATCCGAAATCACCCCTTCGCGATAAGGCCGCCCCTGCACCACTGCTTGGCTCGACAAAGAAATATCCCTCGCCGCGAATAGCCGCATCAAGCGGCTCGCCAGTGTTTTGCAAATTGCCTTGTTCCGCGGAAAACAACGACTCGCCGCTTTCTTGGCTAAAGACCCGCGAGCGGAACTGATCAAAGGCCTCAACGAACTGCGCCTCCCGCGTCACGGTCAGATCAGCGCGATATCCCGGCACATTCACATTGGCCATGTTCTGCGCATTGACCGTTAATTCCGAGCTAATATTGCGCATATTGTTCAAAGCAATGTGGATGTTACGATCCATGGTGTCCCCTCTCCAAGGAAACGGCCCACGCCAAAAGCGCGGGCCAATTTATCAAATATTCACTTAGGTCCGGATATTGATGATTGTCTGGGTCAGCTGCGTTGATGTTTCAATCGCCTTCGAGGACGCCTGGAAGTTTCGCTGCGCCGTGATCAGGTTCACCAGCTCTTCGGTAATATCCACGTTCGAGCGTTCAAGCGCACCCGATTGAATAGATCCAAACCCTTCGGTTCCCGCTTCACCAATCAGCGGTTCACCCGATGCGGCGGTCTCAACAAACGTGGCATTCCCAACCTGCTTCAAACCATTCTGGTTGTTGAAGTTGGCCAGTACGATCTTACCAAGCGGCTTGTTCTGACCATTGGTGTAGTTCGCCCGAAGCAAGCCGGTTGCATCAATGCTCAAACCGTCCAGTCGACCGGATGTGAAACCGTTCTGCTCAAGATTGTTCACCGCAAAAGGCGTCGCAAGCTGCGATGATGCACTGTAATCGATATCAAGCGAAATCGAGAACGTATCACTTTGCGATTCATAGCGCGTTAGACCCTGCGGACTGATCAGTTTACCAGTTTTATCGAAGGTCAATTCGCCCTCATCCAAGTACAGTGGATAGTAATCTTCAACCAGATTGTCCGGCTCTGAATCGACGATCTCACCATTCTCGTTCACGAACAATGGAATGCCGTTTTCATTGGTTGCCTGCACCAGTTTCGCAATCGTCGGCACACTGCCAACTCCCAAAGGCACGTCATCAAGCCCCAGCTTTGCAGGCCCTTTTACACGGATCGTCGATGTGTCACCCGTCGTACCGGTGGTAAAGACAAAGTTGTTCTCATCTGGCTGATATTTCACCGTCACGCCACCGATCGTCTGGCCCGTTTCCGCATCGCGCATCTGATTGATGCGCTGCTGCAAAAGATCGGCCAAAGTTGTGCCGATATAGTTGCCACCTGGAATTTCAATGATCGCATTCACGCCATTAACAGATACGTTAAACGTCGTTTCAAGATTTGCCGCGTTCAGGAAAATCGGCTGGCTATTCAATGGGTCTTTCGCAGGTCCTCCAATTGCCTTTGCTGGCTCCGACTTCAGGCCAGTACCTTCTGTGAAACTGACGTTGCTGTCCGCGCCAACACCCATTAGCTGGCTGTTGCCAAGTGTAAGAACACGCGACGCAAGATCAATCGTGCCATCACCAGTAACTGCAGCACCTGTTAATGCGTCAATTTCATAACGCCCAACTTGAATGTTGGAGGCCTGTTGATCGCTATCAACCCCCAACGCCTTGTTCGCACGTACTGCTTTACCCGTTGTACCGCTTTCGAAGGTAAACGCGCTCGTATCACGATCATATCTCACTTTTGCGCCAAACCGATCAGGGCCACTACCCACAACGCCACCGTCAAAAATAAACGGCGCTCCCTGCACTTTGGTAGCGGCTGTAATCGTCATCTTGCTTGCGTTGCTTGTACCGCCAAGCCCGATTGCGTTCACACTTTCAGCATAGCCAGAAGAAATCTGCACCGCTGACACGTTGCTGATCGCTGCACCGGGTCCGATCGCTGTATGATCAACATTGAACACAATGCTCTGTGTTGCTGCGTCATACTGGATTTTCACAGGAGGATCGCGCTCGTCGACCCATGCCAGTTCGATCGTGGAATTACTAAGGCCAAAATCTGCAGCAGTCGGGCTTACAGCGTTGGACAGTTGTGCCGTGAATGTACCGAAGATTTCCTTGGACGAACTATTCACATCCACATCAGTGTAAGAATGGCGCGCACTGTCCGTCTCACGCATCACAATGCGTTGGTTGTTAAAACTTACCGCAGATCCGTCAATTTTCAGATCTTCACCTTCAAAGAACGCTTCCACATCTTCGGATGCTTCTGACAGAATAATAAAGGGGTTATCCGAATCGACACTAACGTCGATGTCCTCATCTGGCAGACCCAGTTCACCAGTCGCAATTTCAATCGTATTCGGCTCAATCAAGGCCGAAATACGAAAAGAACGCGCATTAATCGCGACGGCATTTTCGTCGCCACCCATCAACATAATACTGTCACCGACAGACAAGCCCGCGACAGATGTCAACGTGATCGTTAAGCGTTCTGCTTCTGCATCATATTCGATAGAGGGAGCATCAGCAGATGGGGAATCGGCCACTGCAATCTGGCGATCGTACACTTTGACATCAGGGCGATTTCCCGCGTTTGTATAGGCAAGGTAGCGCTGCTCACTCACAGCATAGGAAATCGCTGTATCAGTGCTTTCGCTCTCGAAAGTCGGGCCTGTAATACTGAGAACAGCATCGTTTACTGAAACCGAGACCCCCCCCAATCCAGCCGCCTCAATTTCGGCTTTAATTTTGCTGGCAACGCTAGCGTCAGTTTCGTCGGCGATTACACTAACACTCAAAGCAACGCCGTAGACGTCAAGGCTCAACGTGGCCGCACCATCGGCCGACGCATCCAGAACTGTCAAAGTACCATCAGCAAAGGTCAATGCGTCTGATCCAGAAACGACAGTAAACAGCTTGTCAACTTCTACTTTGATTGCAGCCAAAATCTCTGCTTCAGTCGTAGCGGCATCCGGGATAGCGACGATAACTGCGCGTTCATCTACCGAGAATGTTAGTGTCTTACCGCTCTCTACTAGCGCACTGTCCAGTAAGCTCACCGTAAACGAACCCTCGTCGTAATCCACGTCCCACTTATCAGACCCGTTCGAAATTCCGGTCACGTCCAAATCACGAGAGGTGTATTCAAACGCAAAGGACTGTGGATTGATGGGTGGCTCTGTGAGTTTGCTTGTCGTCGTAATCTTGGCGAACTGGCTATCTGTAGCACCCGGCACAGACGCCGACTCTCCGTTAAGTGTTTCATTGATCCGTACCTGCGCGTGCGCAAGAAACGTATCAATGTCAAAATTAGGTGCCGTCAGATTGGCGACGTCTATACCTGCCTGTGTAGACGCAAAACTTGGCTCGAGAAGATCAATTTCCACACTGGTTGCAACCGGAACGTCGCCGTCAGCCGTTGATGTATAAAGCTGGATATTGATTGTATCTTCGGCGCCTTTGCGAATTTCGACTTTCTTTTCGTCGTCATAGGCTTGATTGATCGCACGCTCGACTTCTGCAGCAAGTTCTTCAGCATTATAGCTACCTGCGCGAACATCGATGCTGACCGGACGGGTACCATCATCTACATTGACCAAGAGAAAATCATTTCCCCAATATACGCCCTGATTGTTCGAGTTCGCCTCAAAGGTTGCACCAAACAGCATCGGATTTGTAACAATCTCGATCTCGCGCGTGCCCTCTTCGCCAAAATCAAACCCGCTCGCCTCGCCCGATAGCGCAGCTGGCTCCGATGCAAGCCGCGTTTTCAACTCGTCCGACTTATAAAGTGGTGCACTGCGGCCCGTGTCGAAATAACTCGGATCGGGCACTTCGGTGGTCTGGTTGCCAAACTGATCGATGTAAATCTGAACTCCCTTATCATTGACCGCAGGCACCAGATCTGGCGCAACAACTTCGTCATTGATCACCAAGCGAGTATCGAATTTGTTTGTCGGATCCTCCGCCGTCGCGCGCTGGGTCTTGATGAAATACACAGTCGCAATCGTCGGGTTACCCAGATCATCAAAGATGGTGAACGAAGTCGAGTTGGTAAAACTTTCTGAATCATTGGGGTCAAAAACGTAGTTACCACTAAACTTTTCATTGTCTGTGACAACTTCGGCGTTGGCAGGCAGATTTACCGCCAGATCAACCATCGACGTCGCTTGCGGATCACCCGAGGTGACGGGCAAACGCAGCGGCACCGCACTGTCGATATCTTTCGCCGTAACAGAACCGTCCTCGTTGACGGGGTAGGTCAAAAGGAACTGGCCAGAGCTATCAACAACGTTGCGGTTATTATCGACATTGAACGAGCCGTTGCGCGTGTAAACAACCTGCGTCGATGTCTGGCTCGGCTTGAGCGCAAAAAAACCCTGCCCCGAAATCGCCATATCAAGCGCGTTCAATGAGGACGCAATGTTGCCCTGTGTAAATTGCTGCTTAACACCCTTCAGGATCGCACCCGAACCAATCGAGGACGTACTATTCTGCAAAGGAGAGGTCGCGAAAATATCGCCGAATTCCGCACGCGAACGTTTGAAACCTGTCGTACCGACGTTGGCGATGTTGTTCGAGCTTGTCGAGATATCTGATTGTGCGCCGTTAAGACCGGTCAATGCTGTATAGAAGGACATATACTCTCTCCTTAATTATATCGTTTCAGTGAAAATCGCTGCGTCAGAGACGGAACCGCAGAACCTCTGCGGCGCTCACATCGCCGTAATCTTCAACTTCAAGCTGCGGCTGCCCCGTCATTCCTGCCGTGGCGCCAACCACTTCTGCAAAAACGTTGGGCGTCAGTCCTTCGGGACCATCCCCGTAATTCACGGTCACATCGACACGCATGCTGCGCGTGCCATCGCGGTAAGCCTCTGGCAGGTCTTTCCATTCGAAACCGGACATCCCGCTCGCGCGCCCGCCAAGATCAAGCGTGTGCAGCGCTTCACCAGTCTCCGAATCCAGAAACTCGACACGGGTCTCAAGCGACATGCGCTCCAACTCGAGCACGCCGTGCACTTCACCATTATCATCCGCCCGCACTGTATTGCCGGGAATCAAGACCGAATGGCCCAACATGTTGACAGAGGATCCGACACGGAACTGATCCATCTGTCCTGCGATCTGCGTCATAGTCTTGCCCATGTCGCTAATCCCGGCAACAGAAGAAAATTGCGCCATCTGCGCAATAAAGTCACCGTTGTCCATGGGCGCAAACGGATCTTGGTTCTGCAACTGAGCCGTCATCAATTTGAGAAAGTCCCCTTGCCCCAACTCTTCTTTTGGTTCAGCATTTTTGGTTTCATTCGTGCTGATCCCGAGCTTGGAAAGAAGTGCGTTCTGCGCACTCAGGCTTTTGCTATCTACATCCACTGCTCAATCTCCCTATGACTTGCCCATGTTCGCTGTTCGCAACATCAAGGTGCGCAGCGTCGTGACGACTTCCAGATTATTTTGATACTGGCGGCTCGCTTCCAGCATATCGACCATCTCTTCATTCACATCGACTGGCGCGACGTAGACAAAACCCTCATCATCCGCGAGAGGGTGACCCGGCTCGTGCACACGCTGCGGATCGCGGTTAAGCGAAATAACCTCGCGCACTTCCACAGATGCACGTTCCGCGTTGCGCATCCCGTCCTCGAAAACCGTCTGAAACACCGGCCGCAACGGACGATATGCGCCCTCCGGCGTACCCGAGCGCGATTCCGCATTGGCGATATTGGACGCGACCGTATTCAGCCGCACCATCTGCGCCGCCATCGAGCGGCCCGCAATATCAAAGACATTCTTCAGATCTGCCATCACTCGCCCCTAATTGCGGTCATAAGACCGGAAATTCTATTGTTCAGAAATGTAAGCGTCGTCATGTACCGCAGAGAATTCTCGGAAAACTCCATCTGCTCCACTGACATCTCGACCGTGTTTCCATCCAAAGAAGGATTTAAAGGCTTGCGATACTGAACACGGTCAGCACCTACACTAACCAGATTATCCACATGCCGTGCATCGCCCTTGCGCACAGGGCTGTCACCAATCTTCGCCGCCATTTGGCGATCAAAATCCAGATCGCGCGCTTTATATCCAGGCGTCGCTGCATTCGCGATGTTGGAGGCCAACATCGTATTACGCGCGTCGCGTAATGACAGCGTTTCTGACTGGAAGGAAATATGATCTCTGATTGCGTTCATAATTTTCGTCTTCGTTCCTGCGTTTCTGGTCCGATATTTGCAAGATGAGTGCCAAACTCTTGATGGAGACAAAAATGTCGAAAAAAACTTTCGCTGTGCGACCCACCAGCCCCTCGCCCAGCCACAAAACTCTCTCAAGACAATCCAATGCGATAGCCGCCCGCCTACTCAACTTTCTCTCGGACACCCCCGCGATAACCGCCGCTACGGTACTTTCTGACATGATGCATGACACATCGGATCCGGCAACACGGCTCGCAATCCTGACAACGCGCATTCAGGTTCTGCGTGCGCGCACGATTGCCTGCCGCCTCGGCAAGCCGGTCGACGGAAAAATTTCTCTTGGCGAACTAATAGACGATCAAAAGTCCCGCAAGCTTCCTGAGGAGATAGAAAACCCAATGCTGCGGCCCGCTGCGCCCGATCAACTCGTTGAACAATCCGTCGTTCCGGTTGAGCCGGAAAAACTAATGCGGTTGAAACTGCTTCAAGACTACCGCCACGAAGGCTTCGACATAAAAGCAGGCACGCTGTTCGAGACAAGCGCGCAAATCGCAAATGATCTCACAGCTCGCGGGATCAGCGAAATTGTCCCGGACGACTTACAGCCCGATGAAACCGCCACCAACGACGCAAGCACCGACGCACAAGCCAGCGCAAATGCAGATACCAAACCGGGCCCGCAAGAAGAAGGCGCGCCGCAGGATATGCCTGCCCCCTCCCCCGAAGAAGAACCCGATCTGCCGAATGAAAGCAAAACGCCCGAACAAGCCACCACCTGACAACAAGAGAAAAAGGACATCGCATGGAATATCCGTTCATTGGCCTCACTGTCGTCGCACTTTTTGTCGCCGGCACCCTTTATAGTTGCGGTAACCTGACCCGCTTCGAACAGGAATCCTATGATTGTAACGGCACAAACGCACCTTTCAGGGAACTCGTTTTCAACGATGTTTACTTGGATGGACAAGGAACGGTTGTTGGACCTATTGCGCCGCCAAAAGCGGTCATTACCGACATCAGCAAAAGCCACTTTTCAGCAAGCTGGGGGGACGCACGACTTTCCGTGAACAGGGTTACTGGAAAAATAGCGCTGCAACGCAACGGAATGCTCAGCACCTATAAATGCGAACCCAAAAGCTTTCGAATGTAGCACGCACTAGCGTCGATGTTTTCTAAACAACCACCGTCTCCAGCCGTTTAATTATACACACAAGGAGCTGCCAATCATGGTTGAAATCAAGACCGATATCCTTTCCGCACTGAGCCAGAACGGCAGCGGCCTTCAATTGCAAAGCCTGGCCGCCAGCCTCGTTGAAGCGGAAACCGGCGGTGAGCGTGTTCTGACTGAGCGCCGCCTTGAAGATGCAAACACGTCCATTTCCGCAATGGGGCAACTGTCCAGCCAGGTTGATCAGTTCAAATCCGGCATGACACGTACTGCAGAATCCTCATCTCGCCTCGCTTTTTCAAGCGCCGCTGCAGTCTCGATCGAAGTCACCCAAGAGGCGCTTGCGTCAGACCTTTCGGCCATAATTGAAGTAACTGCACTCGCCTCGCCACAAATTCTAACATATAGTTTCGACGCAGATGTAACATCCAGTTCCGCTATCACAACAGGAACACTTTCACTAGACACCGATGAATGGAGCAGCTCTGCAGACATCACAATTGATGACAGCAACGATACACTTGGTGGGCTGGTCAGCGCGCTCAATGATGTAAACGGGCTCTCGGCTTCACTGATCGACACAGGCGATGGGATGGCTCTGATCATCAAGAGCAAAGACGGTCTGGGCAATGCGCTCGATAGCGCTTCAATCGCTGCCATCACAGGTGCCCTTGGCCTGACATCCAATGGCACCGAAGGACAAACCGATGCGTCCGAAAATCCGCTAGGCCTGACGTCCGATATTTCCGCCGCTACTGATGCTGCCTTTAGCGTAGACGGAGTTGAAGTAACGCGCTCGGGGAACACCATAGACGATTTGTTCCCGGGCCACCGCATCACGCTTAACAGCCTCGGCACTGCCACGCTGAACTCCAGCGAAAGCAGCACCTCTGTGCGTGAGCGGATCGCTGGCTTCATTGACGAAGTAAATGCCCTCAAATCATACTTGAACACAGCAACCCAGCGCGGCGTAAATGGTGCTACTGCCGGACCGCTGGCGGGCGACAGCGCAGCGCAATCCATCCTAAACAAGGTCAGGAGCATAACGACACAACCCATTTTGGGCTATGGTGACACACCGGTCTATCTCGCCGAGCTTGGCGTTAAAACCGAACGCGACGGGTCGTTGAGCTTGGACGAAACACTGCTCGCAAAGGCGATGGAGGACAACCCACAAATTGCCGAAGCCCTGTTCTCGACACAATTCAGTTCTGATGACGCAGGGGTTAGCGTCAGCGGCCTTGCTTTCGCACCTCCACAGCCAGGAACCTATCTTCTCGTTTATGATCCGGACACAGGCAGCGCGACGCTGGATGGCGATGACTTGTCAGTTAGTACAGATAGCGACGGAAACATCCTGTTGCGCTCGACTGCAGCCGACACGTATGGGATGCAATTCACTCTGGCAAACGAAGACGCGCTCACAACAAACGTGCGCTATGGTACCAGCCTTGTCGATCAGCTTGAAAGCTACAGCGACTTATTGATCGGCGCCAATGGAATGCTTGCGCGCCGTGAAACCGAGCTTGGTTTGGATCTGGAAAGCTTCGAGGAACAGCTAACCAGCATCGAGGCCAAAGCGGATATGCTCACCGAGCGTTACAATATCCAGTTTGGTAGAATGGAGGCGATGATTGCCAGCCTCAAAGAAACCGGAGAATACATGGAATCCCTTATGGACGCGTGGAACGCTGATCGATAGCAAAAGATAGCGGAATTTTGAAAAAACTCTAAAGAATCACAATAGCGCACGTTCGCGGCTGATAATGGCGGCGTGTGCTCTGTTACGTGCACCGAGTTTCTTGCAAATAGAGCGCATGTGCATCTTGATAATGACTTCGGTCGAACCCATTTCGCGGGCGATTTCTTTGTTGGTTTTGCCATCGGCCGCCAACCGCAGCACGAACAGCTCTTTTTCATGCAAACCGTGTTCGCTCTCTGCGCCAGCGCCAGACCCCGGAAAATCCGCTCCGACAGGCACGAAAATTTGCCCCGAGCTAATCAATTCAATAATGCTGCCCAAAGACCGAAGCGGCAAAGTCTTGGGGATCAGACCACGCACGCCGAGTAGCAGCGCCTTGTCCAGCACATGCCTGTCAACCTGTCCCGTGAACAAGACGACATAACCGTCTCGCGCAGCCTTGACGACCTGCCCAACACTCTCCAAACCTGCCATTCCAGGCATCCGCAAATCCAACATAACAACGTCGAATGTTTCCTGAGCTAAAGTTTTGAGCAAGGAATCGAGGTCGTAACAGGACTCAACGTCAAACGCGTTCCCACCCTTCAGTGTGGACGCAACCGCATCTGCGAGTAATTTGTGATCATCTGCAATAACGAGCCGTAGCGCTTGGTTTTCAGACAGGCTTGTACCTATCGCGTCGATCGCATTCATTTCAATATCCTTGTCTTAATCAGTGCTTTCTTACACCGTGGCATCTGAACTACTTTGGGTGATCTAAGCGTAACTGGATCAAAAACCAATCACCGGAAATCACTTTTTTGCTACAAGGATTTCTAAAGCGCCTTTTGCGCAGCAAATCTACACATAAATCTGCAAGATATTGAATTTATACGAAAGATAGTGGTTTTATTACTTTTGGTTATATCTATAAACGATAGAAAATACACATCAGTCAAAGAGGCTTCTAATGATACTTAAGCGCACAATCGTTAAAATAATCACTATTCTGACACTCGCCGCACTGCCCGTCGTCGCTCATGCTAAGGACGGCCTCACGGTTACAAACGATGACGCAAGTATTGTTCTCGATAGAGCCGCCGTCGACAATCTCCCGCAGCAAGAATTTACAACGACAACAATCTGGACCGAAGGCTCTATTACCTTTTCCGGCCCCTCGCTACACGCAATCATCAGCCTTGCAGGCATCACAGAGGGCACTGTCACCCTGACGGCCGTCAACGATTATGTCATCCAGATTCCAGTCGCAGAAATCACAGAAACAACGCCAATCGTTGCAAGCCTGATGGATGGCGAACCCTTCAACCGTCGGGAAAAAGGCCCCTACTGGTTGGTGTACCCATATGATTCCGACCCGGCCTTCCAAACAGAAATCACGCTTGCGCGTAGCATTTGGCAGCTCGTCTCCATTTCCAATATTGCACCGGACTAGAACACTATGGCATCGCCCCGTACTCAACGAAAATTATTGATGCGCAGGTTATCAGCTATGCTGTTGCTCGCGCTGCTTGTTGTTGCCTTTTTCATCCTGCTTGTCGGCGCGCGTTCGATAAAAACCCAGATCGATCTTCTGGCTTTCGCGTCTTCTGATAATCTTGGATGGAACTTGTCTCAACTCGACGTTGATTATCGGGGCATGACCATTGAAATGCTCGAACCAATCACCCCCAGCTCCCCTGCCGGGGTCGAAGTCACCGCCGAAGAATTTGAAAATATACAAAGAGGCTTTGATATTTTCTATAGCCGCGTAAAAGTTGTGGGGGCCACCTTCACGCGCGTCGGCGTAACAGACGTTATTCAAGAAGATTTTGAAAAGATCGTGATCGCGCGCAATGAAATGGCCGATCTCATCGACGCGATGGACGGCGCCACCACCGCGCAAATCAAAGAACTCTGCGATCTCGCAAAAGCACTAGGCAAACAGGTACGCTCTCTCTCGACCAAAGGGATACAGCGCCTGTCCCAAATTCAATCAGGTGCACGCGAGGCCCAGCACAGCGCTTTCCTGCGCTTTCATGGCACCTCTTTTGTGATTCTCGGGTTTGTTCTTATCTCCTGCCTTCTCGCACTCCTGCTATGGCGGGATCTGGAAAAACGAAGCGCTCAGGTCGCGCGCGTCGCAACCAATGTAACCAACGCTGTGAACGCCGCCAACTCGGCAGTTATCTTCACCGACCGCTCGGGCAGGATAACCCAGTGCAATGAGGCTGCCGCGCACTATTTCGGCGGCGATCGGGAAGATCTTGTCGAAATCGACTTTATCCACGCCTTGCTGGACCAAAGCAGCCTCTCCAGCTTCCTGCTGCACCGCGATCGCCCCAAATCAGAAACCATTCAGCTTATGGCCCGCAGATCAGACAACCAAGCCTTCCCGGTCGAAATGTCAGGCGTCTGGCAAAAAGATGCCGAAGACGAAGATATCTACATTATCTACCTGACCGACATCTCCGAGCGCCTCGAAGCCGAAACCAAGCTGAAAGCATCCCGCGACGAAGCCAAAGAGGCCTCCGAAGCCAAAAGCCGCTTCCTCGCGACAATGAGCCACGAAATGCGGACCCCCCTGCACGGTGTCATCGCCTCGCTTGATATGATCGACACCAAACACCTGATCGACGCAGACCGCGAGCTTTTCAAAACGGCTTGCGAATGCAGTCATCGCGCGCTCGAACAGGTGAACAGCATTCTCGATCACACACGCCTCATCCAGACAGAAGAAAAACCGCTTCCCGTGACGCTCTCTCGCGTTGTGAAGGATATACAGCACGCGCTCATCCCTCTGGCTGCAGCCAACAACAACACACTCTCGGCCGAATTTCTTGGTGACGGCGTTGATGCCTCTTATCACACCCTGCCCGACGCTTTTTCACGCGTGATGTATAACCTGATCGGGAATGCGATCAAATTCACCCAAGATGGCACCATAAAAGTCGAAATGATAGCAACGCGCGGCAAAACTGCCAACACGCGCCAGCTTAATTTCATCGTCAGGGACGATGGCATCGGGATACAAGAAAAAGATCAGGCGCGCATCTTCGAGAGCTTCGAAAAGGCCAAGTTCAACGAAGATGATTCAACCAAGGGCACAGGTTTGGGTCTGTCGATTGTCAAACATTCCCTCGCCCAGATGAATTCCAAAATAGCACTCCAAAGCACATTTGGAAAAGGCAGCAGCTTCCGCTTTACTCTTGAATTGGAAATGGTCCCGGGCACCGCCCCCAATGAGGTCGCAACAACCAAGGCACCCCCTGCCCCCATTGCCCAAGACGCAACTATTCACAATGCCGCCGCATCAGTGCTGATCGTGGACGACAATCCTATCAATCGCACCGTTTTGCGCGAAATGGTGTCACGCCTCGGCTACACCCCTGTTTGCGTAACCCTCGGGCACGAAGCCGTCACGACCGCACGAGACACCTACTATTCTCTGATCCTGATGGACGTGAATATGCCCGGTATGGACGGGCACGAGGCAACGCGTGAAATACGCTCTGGCCAAGGCAGATCAGCGAACACGACTATCCTCGGCGTAACAGCCCTTATTTCACAGGACCACAACCAGAAATCAGAATCCGGCATGAATGCGATGCTCGCTAAACCTCTTACGGCTGGTCGTCTCACCGCAGCCATCAAAGAACACGTCGACGTTAAGACGCACCAAAGCGCGGATCACGAGGACATCACAGATCTGATGGACCCCGTAACAGCGCAAGAGCTAAAACTACAAAGCCTTACCGATGCGCGCACCGCACTGCAAATTCTATCTGACCCCACAAGCACTTGGACTGCACGCTTGGACGCGGCCCACTACGCAGTCGGCTCAACTGGAATTGTCGGTTTTATCAAACTCAGCCAGATGCTGTCCGAGGCTGAGGCAGCCGCAAAACAGCAAGATCAGTCCGCCTTGGACAACAGCATCGCCACCCTGCAAGAAACCCTAGCCGAATAGACCCCAAAATGCCGTTTAGAGCCGAATTCAAGCCGCGCCCTGCGCCGTGATGGTCACTTTGCGCAAGTAGCCATCCTGCGCTGCAAAAGCAGCCTGTATGCGGCGCAGAAAATGACTGCTCACATATTGCGCAACAAATTTCGACGGGGCACTCAGCGTAATCTGCACTTCGCAGCTCTCCAGCACGCTGAGCTGCGAAAACCACGCGTTATAGATGGATGGGTCTTGGACATGTAATCGCGCAGCAACCTGCGACCAACCTGTTGTATCGCCTAAATCTACGGTCGGGTTGGCTTTGTGCAGTGGGATCACATTGGTCTCAGCGGCAGCGCTGTCAGGCTCAGGTGCACCAACCATACGGGCCGCGTAGTCTGGCCCCACAGCCCCCCACAGCGGCGCGCTCGCGGCTATTATAGTATCAAGATTGATCCGATGCTGGGTGACGCGCCCTCTTCCTGACGGAATTGTTACTGTTATCCATCCAAGGCTACGCATTTGCGCCAACTCGCGCTTTGCCGTGCGCTCGGTCACACCCCACATCTTCGACAGTTCTTTTTGGCCAACTGCAAAGACACCAAGGCGCCAGTTATAGCGCGCGGTGATCACCAGCGATAACCTTAGTGATAACCGTGCCTGTGTCGATGAACCTTGCGCTGCCATAACAAGCAGAGCAGTCAAAATATCATATTTGATAACTTGTGACTGCGTTCCAGCGATTTTAGCTCGTGAGAAATTCTGTTGTTCTGACGCCATCGGCTGGCCCCTATACCTGTAAACTGACTGCTGATCGGCCGAGCGCTCGCCATTATCAGGCTTGTTTAGACGCTTTTCCAAAACTTTCTCTAATTAGCGTTCTTTTCGCCCCGAGTGTCAAGGATTCTCGCCGCTGCGCCATTTTCAATTTTCAAATATATAAAAATTTTAGGTATCAATGGTATTGGGGGACATCGTGGGCGTCCCCCCAAATCACATATTTGTCCCCCCAAGATACGGTAAGGGCGCTGCGGTGTCCCCCCATTATCTGGTGGATGCGCACAGGTTCTATAGAATCACTTAGACATTCCCTGCGTACCCGAATTGCCAAGTTATATGCTTGTTTCCCAAAGCGATCGCGCGATGAACAACATCATAACCTGCATAATATTATACTCGACAATTTTGTCAAAAGCAGCGTAAATCAGGAAAAGCCAAATTTCTACGTCCGAGGTAAAAATGCTTACACACTCTGATCTAAGAGATCTCCAGACCAAATCTCTGAAAATGCAAGGCTGGATACGTCAGCAAACCTTTTCGCCCCAGAATGAAAAGCGGCTACGTCGCTTCTCGTCTTGGGAGGTGTCCGAGCTGATACTTGGCATCAACCAGTCAACTTTTCGTGGCAAGCTGACCGCAGATGCGACCTTACCCGCGGGTAAGGTCGAGCCGGATGGTCGCCAGCGTTGGTTCACACTTGAGGAGGTGAATACTCTTCGTCGCAAGCTCAAGCCGCGCGGCAAGCCTTTGCTTCCTGAGCGCCCCAAAGGCCGTGCGTTTCGCACAGCGATTGCGAATTTCAAAGGTGGCGCCGGCAAGTCCACGGTCGCCCTGCATTTCGCGCATGCCGCAGCGCTCGACGGCTACCGCGTGCTCTGCGTTGACTTTGACCCGCAGGCGACGCTGTCTCACTCGATGGGCCTTTATGATGTCAGCGAGGAGCACACAGTCTGGGGCGTGATGGCGCGCGATCTGGTGCGCGAGACCGAGGCCCAAAATAATGCGCCGCGCGGCGCTGCGAGCGGTGCCGCCCTGCCCCGCCGTACTATCCCGGCCAGCATCACCGACCTTGGCTTGCAAGAGTTGCGCGTCGGCGACTTCATCCAGCCAACGAACTGGCCCACAATCGACATCATTCCGTCCTGCGCCAATGCCGCCTTCGTCGAGTTTGCATCGGCGCAATATCGTCACCTTAATCCCGAGTGGTCGTTCTTCGCTGCGGTGAATCGTTTTCTTGATCAGCTTCCTGAAGATCAGTGGGACTTGATCCTGTTCGATTGCCCTCCCGCCATTGGTTATCAGTCGATGAATGCGGTCTTCGCCGCCGACATGCTTTATGTGCCGTCTGGTCCGGGGTATTGGGAGTACGACAGTACAACGTCATTTATCGGCCAGCTAAGCGAAGCGCTTGGTGATCTGGCGCATGGCTTTGAAGGAACCTTATCCGCGGATAAGGTCGTCTTGCCCAAGGTGTTCCGTGATGTTCGTTTCCTGTTGACGCGCTACGAGCCGGGGAATGATCTGCACCGCGCGATGTTCGAAGCTTTTGGTAAAGTTTTTGGGGATAAGCTCGCAGAACACCCCGTAGAAATGACCAGAGCGGTTGAGCAATCGGGACGTTTCCTAAGCTCCATTTACGAAATGGATTATAGGGATATGACCCGCGAAACTTGGCGCCGTGCGCGCGGAAGTTTCGATCAGGCTTATGGTGAGTTTAAGGCAACGATGATTCCGCATTGGCGGGATATGGCAGCAGAAACCTTATCCGCGGATAAGGTCGATGGATTGGAGGCTGACACATGACGCGCAAAAGACGGGTATTCGACATCGCCATGCCGGACGAAGCGCCGGAAGATACAGCGCCAATCACAAACACCGCGCGGCGTGGACCTATGGCAAGCGCCATCTCTGAAAATGCCGAAGCACTCCAAATCCGGAAAACAGCGGCCGAAGCAATCCGCGAAGAAAACGACGCTTTGGCGCATGAACTGGTTGCCCTTCGCGCATCCGGAGCCGTGGTTCAAAGCATACAGCTTGAGCAGATTCACACGTTCATGTTGGTCCGCGACCGCCTTCCAGGCGAGGATGTGGAGCTGGACGATCTGGTTCTATCAATCCGCGAGGTTGGTCTGTCCAACCCGATCCGTGTGCTACCCCGAGCGGACGGGGAGGGCTATGAGTTGGTGCAAGGCTTCCGCCGCTGGAGCGCTTACAAGCGGTTGTTTGCAGAGGCGTCAGATCAGATTTGGTCTGCGATCCCGGCGCTTATTATGCCGGGCGATCCTGATATCTCGGGTTTGTATCGCCGCATGATTGACGAAAACCTTGTGCGTAAAGATTTGTCGTTTGCTGAAATGGCATATGCGGCACAGAATTATGCCGCTGATCCGGCTACTGATGCCGCTTCATTGTCGGATGCGGTGGCCGCGCTGTTCCAGTCGGCGCCCTATTCCAAGCGCAGCTATATCCGCTCCTTCGCTTACCTGCTTGAGCGGCTATCGGGTTCGCTTTTGTACCCCGCCGAAATCCCACGGGCTTTGGGCGTGGACGTGGCGCGTGCGATCAAAGAACGGCCGGCGGCATTGAAGCGCATTCAAACCGAGCTGGCGGGCTGGCAGAACCGAAGCATCAAGGATGAACTATCTGTTCTGCGCAGTGTGGTTGAGGATGTGGCCCCGTCCGAGCCGGCGTCTGCATCGGGCGATAAGGTGCCAAAGAAAAAGCTGGCAGGCGCGGCGCGTAGCAAGACAACGTTCCATATCGGTAGCTCGTTCGGGCAGGTGAAATGTACCGCTGGTGTTGGCCGCTTGGAAATTCAGGTTGATCGCGATTTTTCTTCGATCGACCGCGCCAATCTTGAACGGGCAATTTCCGCGCTGGTTGATGGTCTAGGCTAACCTTATCCGCGGGTAAGGTTGGTGGAAAATAGTAATCGATTGAGATGGTGTCAGAAAAATGTTTAAAAACAGATACCTAACGATATACTGCGTCACTATATCGGTGCAATAACGTAGCGATTTTTATCGAAAGAGATCCGAATTGGCACCAATGCGCATTGGCCATCTTTGCTGCATTCCATCAGTTTGTTGTCATACAGGCGGGGCTAGACACCCCCAACCTCGTCCTCTCATGTCACGGCAGCTCGCTCATGAGACCCCGTCTGTACACCATCCCATCGCCGCCAAGCGCGGTAGGTGAGGGCGCGCTCAAGTCGGCAAGCATATTGCAGTTTCAGGAGTTTTGAGATGGTTACCAATGAAGAAATTATCACAGTCGCAATAAGCCCATACCAGATCGCCCGCGGTCCGGTGGTTTCCCGAGACACAAAGACGGATTATGCGACAATCAGCGTGGGTACCCACACCGTGCGGGGCAAGTGTCTGCAAACTCACAGCCAGCCGTCAATGCAGGCTTAGTCACGCTTTGCTTTGGATCGGGCGCGCTCTGGTCTTTGTTCTTCTGCTCTATTCGCGCAGTGTGCAGCTTTTGGCGGGCACAATCATGTTGCTCGCAGCATGGCTGTATTACGGCAGCAAGCACGTGCAGTGCAGGGACACAGGCAGCCTAATCAAAGCATGCGGCGAAGCTGAAGTGCTAAGCGCGGCCCATTCGCACAATGTAGGGCTTTTCCTGTTAAGACATAAGGACGTGTTGTTTTCCTGGCGAGAGGTCTTGCCTGAGCTGATCTACAGCCTTATCGCTAGTGCGATCATTTTGGAATTTGCCCTGATTGGTTTGAACCTGCTGTATCGACAGTACTGCAAAGACGACGTCAATGTTGGTGATCAAATGGCGTCAGAAAAAGAAACTTGAACATTCACGGCGTCATAAAGTGGCTTGAGTTCAGCTATCGAAGACAAGTGCCAGTTTTCAGGCATTGCTATACCCTGACCATTGCGAAGTTTAAAAACAAACGCCTTGAAGGACAGAAAAACTGCTTTGCCAGTGGTGTTTTCCTTGGCTGGGGCGAGAGGGTTATAAAAAAGCCCCTTTAGTTTGCGAGGCCTGCCAGAGCTTTCGAACATTACAGAGTTTTGAATGAAGGTGTTGCAGTATGTGATAGCATCCTCGTCTTCGATTTCAGCAAGAAAAAAAAGCATGGCTTCTGCCGTGGTGTAGAGCTTTTCAGGCTCACAATCACTGTAGGATTTTATTAAGGTTTTCGACATGCGATTTGCGAAGGCTTCTATGGGTAAATTGCCCTCGACAAAGCGAAGTGCAATCGAGCTGCATACTGTGTTAAGGACCCATCCAGGGGCGTATGATGTGCTAGACAATCGCTATTTTCCTCTAGATTTCATCTTGTTTATTCCGAGTAAGCGCAGAGTTTTGAGGGTGAGACCTTGAACACGCCGTTAGAATTCAAACTTATAATGGGGTAATAGTTGGCATCCTCGGGAAGATGCAGTGATCTTCTGGGCTTGATGGTGTTCAAAAGAGATATGAATGATACTTTTACCACCCTCAGAAGGGCGAATGCCTTCGGTTATTTTTTCGAATAACCAACAATTGCCCGCCTGCTGATGGATCTGTTTTTTTGTTGCTTCGCTTTTAGGTGTTCTAGTTCTGAAACCGCTTCCGTAACTCGATCAGAGATCCTGCGGAAGCGTAGAAGGTGTTCCTCGTTGGGTGCGGGAGTATCCGCCCCCAATTGTTTAACCAAAGCGATAATTTGGTCGCTTTGGTCGCGTGCTTCGACGAAATGCCCAGACCGTAAGAGCTCTTCAAAGGTGGTTTGAATGCTCTCGATAAGAGCAAGCATGTCGCTTATCTGGTCTGCGCCTGAGTCATTTGATTTGCTGCCAGGCATCCAAAATCTCGCTTATCGCCGAATGTGCCTGATCAAGGTTTGCATCGTCATCTGATCGCATCGCTTTAAGAACCTGCTCACGCGCATATTCGTAGAGTTTGAACAAGTTGGTGGCGATATCTCCACCTTGTTCAAAATCGAGACTGGTTTGTAGAATGTAAAGTGCCGTCAGCGCGCGCGTCGTGTGGGTTCTATGGCGCTCGGACGTACGCTCGGGTTTATCTTTCAGGTGTGCAAGGCTTTTTGCCAGATACTCGAGGGTTACCTTGATAAGGTGGTGGTTATTGTCTGTGTCAAAATTGGAGGTGCTTTGTTGGCGCTGGTATACTGCTGCTGGACTGAGCATCGACATTGAACTGCCTTTCTTTTGTGTGACATGCTGTGTAACGACGCGTTTGCTCTTTGGTTTAGCTCGGACTTTGCATGATCAGACGGCTGCATATAGTTTCGCGTCGGTGTAGCTAAATGTGTCACGCAAAAATTGCTCGATCGCGGGGGCATCAATGAGCGCGATACCGTCTGACACCCGCTCACTTTCGCTGGCTGCAAGAAGCGTGGCATTGTGCGTTGCAAGCTCGGACATGCCGGCAATGCCCAGGCCGCCGATTTGCAGGTGCGTGATAATTGTATTCGGAGAAATCGACTTAAAGTCAGCGCAGTAATGACCAATAGCAAGCACGGACCAAGTGGCAGGTAGGGCAAGAACAGGCAGAATTCTGGCAGCAGGGTAGGTGGCTTCAAGCTCGGAAATGACGTCAAAAATGAACGAAGCATCAGAGCTGTTGCAATCAATGATGAGCTGATTGTGCTCATCAATTGTGGCGTGTTCCAGAGCCTCAAGCAATGGAACGTTCAACAGCTCGGCGTAGCGATCAAGTTTTTGGTCTTTCACGAAACGTTCAGGCCCCAAACTGAAAAGCGAGGGATGTGTGTTTGCTTGTGTCTTGCGCTGGACCGCAATTTGGGCTGCAGTTGTGGTTTTGCCCGACCCGCCCGGTCCAAAGATAAAGACTATCTCGCTATCAAGCGGGGACGACAGGTCTGGCGGCATACAAAGGCGCTGTGCCAATGCTTTGCAAGCATGGGCGAGCTGTTCTTCCAGACTGGAGAGTTCTGGACGTGAGATGCAATCGTAGACGATATCGGACGTAAACCCGTTGAGGCTAAGTATGTGGGCCTGTTGCCCCGTTTGGGTCTCTTCGCGAGGCTCGGTTTGGGGTTCCTCGCTGGCGAGTATGTCTTGTAGGCCGATGCGTGGTTCAAGGTTGTCCGGCGGCGTCTCTGGCATCGCTGGCGGTGGAGGCGGTGGGGGAGGGGGCGCGATGACGTAGGCAGGCCGTGAGTCTGGCTGATCCGGCTCTGATCGAAGGGCTGTGCGAAACATGAGGGTTTCATCGAGTGGCTCGGGTTCTGCGGTGACAAATTCTTGCACCGGGGTTTCGGGTTCAGCGTGGAAAATGTTTTGCACGGGTGGTTCTGCTGCCGCTGGTGCGAGATGCGGGGCAGGGCGCGTGGGGGGGATGTCATCGTCGAGAAAAAGATTAAGCGAGGCAGGTTTTTGCTTGGCTGGGGCGACGGTCTCAGGGCGCTCCGGCTGATCGTCACGACGGGCGCTGGCGCTGCGTAATGCGTCGCTTAGGGTGATGGTCGTCGCTTTGGTGTTTCTGGGGAACGGAATGTCTGGACGATTTGCAACAGAGGCCAGAGATTCCTTGATTGCGCGCACTTCGGTAAAATCACCGACGCGTTTAACGGACAGGATCATTGCATCATCGCCCAATTCGCGGATGGCTTTGTCCATGGCGCTGTCGGAGTCTGCAGCTCTGAAGACGTGTTCAATCATTCTGGTTTTCCTTCAAGGGCGCGTCGGAATTGGAGGGCATTACGGAGCATCAGATATAGGGGCTTCGCCGGATACGGTGGCGACCACTTCGACCTTGCGCCCGTCAGGGAGTTCAGTGAATGAGAGCACCGGAAAATCGGCAACATGTTGACGCAGAAAGGTCGAAAGTTTGCGTCGGATTTGCGGTGACACGACGAGAAATGGCTTCTTTCCGGCTTCGCTTTGTTCCTCGTTGATGTTGACCAAAGAGTGCACGAGGCGTTCGGCGAGGCTGCCATCGAGCAAGAGTTGCTCGCCTTCTGATTGCTTGGCTGAATTGATCAGCAGGTGTTCGAAAGAGCTTTCGAGCGTCACAACCGGCAAAGCATCGTTCAAGGGCGCGGTTTGCTGGATCAGAAGTGCAACAAGATGTGGGCGCAAGGCTTCGGCAGTTTCTGCCACGCTGAGATTCCGGCTCGCCATTTCGGAGAGTAACTCAAGGATCAGGCGCATATCGCTGATCGGAATGCGTTCGCGCAGAATGGTGCGCAGGACGGCAGTGAGGCTATGCAGCGGGAGTAATTTGGGCACAACAGATTGCACCAGTTGCGGAGCCACTCCGGTGAGATTGTCCAGCAACTCCTGAACGTCATCCTGCCCGATCAATTCGGAGGCGTGTTTGTATAGAATTTGGCTAAGGTGCGTTGCCAGAACGGTTTCAGGCTCGATTATCACATAATCGTTTGCCTCTGCTTCGATTTCGCGCTCGGGGGTGATCCACGTTGCATCAATTCCGAAAGACGGGTCTTTGACGTCGATACCGACCATCTTGATGCGAGACGTACCGCTTGGAATGGCAAGTTTATGTTCGGGATAGATTTTATTTTCTGCGACGACTGTTTGGCCGATTTTGATCCGGTAATCATTGGCAGGCAAAGCGAGGTCGTCGCGCAAGCGAACACCCGGCAGAACAAAGCCAAGCGCTTGGGATACTTCTTTGCGCACAGAGGTAACGCGCCTTGCAAGGGGGCCGCCATCTTCGGCATCGACCATAGTCAAAAGCGGGTAACTGAGCAGCAGAGTAATTGCAGAAAGGTCTGCGACGTCCGTTACTTTTAGCGTGTCTGGATCGCTTGGTTCTTCCTCTGGCGGGGCGTCGTTTTGTATGCCGCTTTCCTCGCGTAGCTCTGCTTGGCGAAAGACGTATCCTGCGCCGCCCGCGGCAGCGGCCATGCCGACAAAAAGTGCTGTTGGCATTCCGGGGACCAGACCGAGCAGGCCCAGAACGCCTGCCACCGGAAACCAAGCCCGTGACATGCTGATTTCGCCTTTTATGTGCTGTGCCATGTCTTGCCGCGACGAAACACGGGTCACGATAATCGCCGTAGCGATTGACAGCAGGAGCGATGGAATTTGCGCAACAAGGCCGTCGCCAATGGAGAGCAGGACGTAGAGTTCTGCCGCTTCGCCAATAGAGAGGTCGTGCTGCAGCGTTCCGATTGCCAGACCACCAATCAGGTTGATTGCGAGGATCAGGATGCCGGCGACGGCATCGCCTTTTACGAATTTGGACGCACCGTCCATTGCACCGTGGAAATCTGCTTCGCGCGCCACATCCTCGCGGCGCAGCGTTGCTTCTTCAGCAGTTAATACGCCGGCGTTCAGATCGGAATCGATTGCCATTTGTTTGCCGGGCATCGCATCGAGCGTGAAGCGCGCGGAGACTTCGGAAACGCGGCCCGCACCCTTGGTGATAACCACAAGGTTGATGATGACCAGAATGATAAAGACAAAGATTCCGACAACAAAATTTCCAGCGATAACAAAGGCGCCGAAGGCTTCGATCACCTTTCCTGCGGCTTCTGTGCCTGTATGGCCCGAGCTAAGCACGATGCGTGTCGAAGCCACGTTTAAAGCGAGGCGCAAAATTGTTGCCACGAGCAGAAGGCTTGGAAAGGACGAAAAATCCAGCGGTCGGAAGGTATGAAGTGCAACCATCAGCACCAGAAGCGACATCAAGATGTTCAACGTGAAAAATACATCGAGTAAAAATGCCGGCAGGGGCAGGACCATCATGGCCACGAGCATCAGGATGCCGAATGGCAATGCCATGCCTGTCACGACGCCGCTTATGCCCGTGCCGCGCGACATTGGTTCTGACATGCTCATTGCTTTGGTCCTTAAACATTGGCGTAGGCGGGTGATCGGCCTGTGCAAACAAAAGGCAAAGATCGTGCCACTTTTGAATTTTTGCCGAAGTGTGCTGCGTTTTCGCTGGCTGGCACGGCATGTGCATGGAGCGGGCAATATTTGAGCTGAAACGACTTAAGGAGTACATCATGCGCAAATCCGGTAACTTTGGTGGCTTTGCTGTGGCGGGGCTTCTTGGATCTTTGTTGTTTCTGGCAGGCTGCAATATGCTGACGGGGCTTGTAGCGCTGCCCGAAAGTCAGGCGCCTGCGGTGCGAGATGCGGCTGCTATTGAAGCGGCATTGGACAGCACGGACGTTGCAGTGAGCAAAGCGACGGTGCCTAGCATTATCGGTACGGGCTATGCGACGATATCGGTGCAGCCTGCGCGCAACGTCAATCAGAAGCGGCTGATGGCGATCCGCGTTGCACGGTTGAACGCGATGCGTGATCTGACCGAGCAGGTGCATGGTATGCAGCTCAATTCGCAGACAACTGTGATAAATGCGGTTTTGCAGAACGACACGACGCGCACAGCGGTCGCTGGAACCATTCGCGGGGCGCGCACGGTGCGTATCAATCCCGTTGGTAAGGACACTTATGAGGTCGTGCTGGAATTGGACCGTGACATGATCTCGCGGATTATGAAGGCGGCGCGATAGGTTTGACCGCTCTCGGGTTTCATAGGTTTTGCCTTTTGCTGTGCTTGTCGGTGCTGTTGCTTGTGCCGCAGACGTCAGCGGCAGAAATGGTGCGCGTAACAGGTCGCGCCGCTCTTGAGGCGGGCAATGACACGCTGGTGCGTCGCCGTGCTTTGGAGGATGCACTCTATCAGGCTTCGCTGGCGGGCGGTGCCGAGGTGGACGGGTTTTCGCTTGCTGACCAAGGTGTGTTGGCTGGCGAGGCAGTTTTGCTGCGCCCCTCAAGCAGAATTCTGGATTTTGCAGTTCTGCGCGAGCAAAAGGCGAGTAGCCACTACGAGGTGACGATCGAGGCGTATGTCGGTACACAGCCGGATCTTGGGTGCAGTGTGCGCCCGGATGTCGTGCTGACGGCGGTGCGCCCGCAGGTATATGCCAGCGCAAAGACCCCGCTTTGGATGAAGGACGCATTGCTACTCGCACATGAAGAGATGTTGGCGGTGCTAAGCGGCGCGGCGAAGATCAAGATAACACAGAGCGACATTTCAATGCGTGCAGTGCGCGCGCAGCCAAGCGTGAAAGTGCAATCGAATTTCGATTACCAAACGTTGCTGACGGGGGGCGCTACGGCTTCGCAGGCGGGACCGACAAAGCTGCCAGAAAACACCCGTGCCCTTGAGTTGAAGTGGGTTGCAGACGGTATGTCGATGCGGGCGCGCAGTGTGAATGTCACGCTGGACGCGCGGATCATTGATGCAGCGGCACCATCGCGCGGACGCACGGTGAGTGTGACGCATAAGTTGAAGATTTCGCCGGATACGCCTTGGCGCGCGTTGAATGTGGTGTCGCGCAAAGACCAGCAGGGCGCTGCGGCGGAGCTATCCGAAAAGATGGGGGCAGGGGTGGTGCCGTTGCTTGAGCAGTTTGCCTGCGCGCCTTTGGTTGCCCCTTTGCAAGCGGCTGGAAAGGATCGCTTTCGCGTAGAATTGGGCGCGCGCGACGGCTTGACGCGCCAAAGCCTCGCGTTTGTCGAAGGGCGCGGCCAGATGTGGTCCGTCTTGCGGGTTGTTGAATTGGCCCAGAGCAGTGCGATTGTGAAGCCGATGAATACGGCGCGGGCTGGTCAGAACCTTTTGGGTGCTAGTGTGCGGTTCAATGCGGGGCGACCGTAACATGAAAATGGGCCGCGTGATTGTTGTGCTTGGATGGGTGTTCGCCGCGCCATTGAGTGCGCAGGATGCCTATGTGGTGTTCCAGTATAACAGCGATCTGGAGCAGAATGATGGGTCGGGCGGGGCACTGCATGAAGTTGTCAGAGGTGAGACACTTTATAGTATCGTGCAACGCCATTTTGGGCCGGAGCAGGATCACGCGTATCTCATGAGCGAGATACTCAGGTTAAATCCAAGGGCGTTTCGCCGTGGAAACGTGGATTTCTTGCTGGCGGGGTCTGTGCTGACACTGCCTTTGGCCGAGATTGATCTGGAGGATATTGATGACATCTATTTCTTCTGATGTCGTGCGTCTTTTCTGGGCTGTTCTGGTCGGGATGGCGTTGTTTGCAGCGAGCGTTTGCGCGGCTGAGCCGCGTATTGTCGATGGTGTCGAAGTGCGCGAGGCTATTATCAAGCGCTTGGCCGCTGCTGGGGAAGCTGCGGCACCTAGCCTGTTGCCGCAAAAGCAGTTCTACTTGTGTGACGCGCCGTTGATCGTTGAGCCGACTTTTGGTGGTTGGCGCAGTGTGAATGTCATTTGTCCATCGCCCGCCAAGTGGCAAATTGCAGTGCGTTCGCAGGTGAAAGGCGCGCAGATATTCAATCCAGTGCCCAACGTTGCTGCAGACCTTCGCGCAGTTTTTCTGACACGGCCTTTGCGCCGCGGTGATCGTATTCAGCCGGGTGACGTTGAAATGCGGCCGATTGAAACACTGTCAACGGGGAGTATTTATGCCAGCATTGATCAGGTTATGGGGCGCCTGATGGATCAGTCACTGACGCCGCAGATCGCCTTGATGCCGCGTCACCTTGCGCGAGAGTGGAGTGTGGAGGAGGATGACATTCTGGCTCTGCGGATCGTGCGGGGGGGTATCGAAATTCTCTCTACTGGCGTGGCACTTGAAACCGGCCAGTTTGGCGATAGAATACGCGTTGAAAACGCTCGGAGTGGTAAGGTTTTGTTAGGCAAAGTTACTGGCGAGAAGAAAGTTGAAATAATTGCTAAAGGTCGCGAGTAGTATGCCGTTACAATTTCTGATAGGAGAATTAATATGGTAGATGCAACGCAAAATCTTACCGGGACTATGACATCAATTAAGATGCCAGATGTGTCGGCCGCGCCAAGAGTAAATGTGTCACCAGGGGATAGTTCGCAAGCGGCTAATCTGGGTGCAGCGGCACCTGTCAACCCGGTTTCCGCGGCTGATAGGCCTGCGGTACAAGTTGATTCAGCAGTGGCGCAAGTCCTTGCAAAGATGCAGGAAGAGCCGGCTCCAATTGACATTGAAGCGGTGACGCGCATTCAAGAGGCGATTAGTACGAATGACTACCCTCTGGACTATTCGAAAATCGTGGATGGTCTTGCGGCTGCGTTTGAATCGCTGAGCTGATGAAAAGCCCGAACGCAGATGAACCTATCGAGGTATTCACTGCGTTACTGGATGAGTTGAGGTTAGCGCGCAGTAATGCGGATCAGTACGCTGTTTTGGCTGGCGAGGTCTTGGAGAAATTGAGCGCGCTCGTCGAGGTGGTCGATGCAAGTGATCCAAGGCTCGTAGGTTTGAATCGTGAGTTGTTGTACGAGTTGGTTTATTCTGCCAAAAGCGCAGAATTGAGATCGCCTGTTGCGGGGGCTGTCAAAGTATTGCCAGGTGCATCAAAATATTGACGCATGCAGTTAACGTGTTGTGTAGGTGAGTGGATCGGCGAATGATTGAAACGGTTGCCTTGGAAGAAATGGCGTTATTCGGCAGCATTTTTATAGTGCTGCTTTTTGTGTTGCGCGGTCTGTTGAAGCGCAGGGCTGCGGCTCGACTTGTCGGCAGTGTAAAGACACGCATTGAGCCGGGCTATATATCGAACGGCGAGCCTGTCCTAGCAGATGCCCAATTTTTTGAGGCTATTGCAGAGGTCGATTTGCAGATCGAGCCTACGGAGCTTGTTAAAGACGAGCCTGTCGAAGAAGAGCGTTTTGAAGATGAGCCTGTCAAAAATAGTACAGCGCTTTCGGAGATGTTGGCTGATGTGGGGGCCGGTATGAGCATCGCCAAAGCAGCGTCCGTCCATGGTTTAAGCCAAGACGAAGTGCGCGTTGCAATGATGTGTCACGAATCCACATCATCCTGAGATCTGAACAGAGCGGTCATATTCTGTTCCTGAAACATCGCGCGGGCGGTGTCCTGGGCTGTTGCTATCGTCTTTGGATCAAGGTCTTCGGCGAATTGATCGCGCATCTGCGCGGCATCCTGCAAGTCAAGCGCAGCGCCAATTAATGACCAGACATATGCGGATTGAAAATCCGGTTTGGGTAGGATTTCGCTTTTGTATGTCACGTATTGCATGACAGCGCCCGACTCGCCGCGCGCGAGGCGTGCTTCGAGGTGGGCCCCTATTTTTTCGAGGCATTCATCGCGTTGCGCAGGAGGGACCAGCGCTGCAAGTTCTTCGCTGAGCGATTGCGCGCGTTCAACGCCGCCAAGCTGCGAGAGCCACGCCCATTCGAGGGCTTGCGTAAAGTGTTGTGGTCGTCCTTTGCCCGATTTTAGCAAGATCGCCAGATTATACTGGGCGTCATGATCATCGGATTGTGCAAGAGGTTCGAATAGGGTGACGGCCTGTGCGAAGTCGTTCGCCTTCACAGCGCGCATCGCGGCTTGGTAGGGGTCTTCAGCGCTTGCGCTGGCCGTTTGCAGCGCCATGAGTGCAAAAAAACCTGCTGCGCGCAGGGTGTTCTTGCGAAGCGGTGCATAAAAGAAGCTGTTGGCGCAGGGCATCACTGGGTTCCTAGCAATTATCCGTTTGGTAGAGTTTAAAACCGAATGATCGCGTGAACAATTCCAATTGTTTTAAAAGTTTTTACTCAATTTGCTAAAACCGGATGTTTATGGCCGTTACTCTAAGCGAACCGAAGTGCGCAGAATAGTGCCAAGCGGTTTGAGGATCGGCTTTTCAGGATGCCTGTGCCTCTAAACTTTTGATAGGGAGAAGTGTAATGGCACTTTCAATTGGAACAAATACGGCCGCATTGATGGCCGCATCTTCTGCGACGAGCGTTAGCAAAGGTATGGAATCCTCGATGGAGCGCCTTGCAACTGGCAAGCGCATCAATTCTGCATCTGATGACGCTGCTGGTGTCGCGATTGCGTCGCGTATGGAATCTGAAATTCGCGGCACCAATCAGGCCATCCGCAATGCGATGGATGGCCAAAGCCTCGTCGACACTGCTGAAGGTGCCCAGATCGAAGTCGAGAATATTCTCCAGCGGATGCGTGAACTTGCGGTTCAGGCGTCGAACGATACGAACAACGATTCTGATCGCGCGAACCTGCAAGTCGAGATGGACCAGCTTGGTACCGAAATTAACAGAATCGCCAGCACCACAACCTGGGGTGGCAAGCAGCTGCTAAACGGGACGAGTGGCGCTGCTCTTGCGACCAGCACAAGCGACACCAAGTCATTCAATCTTCAAGTCGGTTCATCTGGTGCAGCGAATAACGCAATTACCGTGAGCATCGGCGCGATGACAACACAAGCGCTTGGTCTTTCCGGAGACGAGGGCAGCGCCCCAGAAATTTCGAACATCAAAGTAGCCACAGTTGGCAGCAACAGCACAATTGGCCAGTTGGCGATCGACGGCAACACAGTTTCTTTAAATGGGTCCTGGACCGCGGCCGACTCTTTCACTGTGGATATCAACGACGTCACGGTGACAGTCACATTGGCTGCTGCTGATGCGTTTGGTGATGATGCGGCTGGCTTCAGCGCGCAATTGGCCAGTGTGGTGGCAGCAGATGCAACCCTGAGCCAATACGTGACCGCAACCGACAATGGTGACGGATCGGTGTCTTTTTCACAATCGGCGACACCGCTGATCGATAATTTGGCCACAACAAGTGGTACTATGGGAAATAACAATGAAGGTATTTCCGCCTCAGGCGATACGATTACCTTCGCTGGTGATGTAGAAAACGGGGACGTTTGGTCCTTTAACGTGAACGGTGTCGCCGTTACGTTGACGTCGAGCGATGCAGATGGCTTTGAAGATAGCTTGGCCGGGCTTGGCGCGCAGGCAAAGAGCGTGATTGAGAACCTAGCGGGTCTTACTGGCAATGTTTCTGTGATAGACAACGGGGACGGATCGATCAGCTTGTCGCAGTCCGTAGATCCAAAGATCGACACGATCACTAAAGCTGTCGGCACTGCCGCCGACCCAGCGGTGGTCTATAGTGAGGCAAATGAAACTTATACCTTCACAAATGCAATCTTTGAAGATGGTGCCACATACACGACAAACATCAACGGTACGGATATTAGCATCACTGCATCCACCGATGACGGGTATGATGACTCTGTAACTGGTATTGCTGCTCAGTTTACCCAAGCCATCAATGACGCAGAGATCACGGGGGTTGCTGCTACATCTGCTGCTGGAGTTGTCACTCTTGCGAATACGGTTGCAGCCGCCAATGCGGCGATCACATCCGACAATGGCACGCTAGAAACATCAATCGCCACAACCGCTGGCAGTGTAGCGTCGGCAACTGTGACTGTCACAAGTACCGACGATTTGATGGAAGTTGGCGATACAATTTCTTTCGATGTTCAGGGGCAGAATTTTTCGATAACTGTCGGCGATGACGGTTTCGAAAATACGATGGCAGGTGTTGCCGCTCAGATGAAATCTGTTGTGGATGACGCTGGTTTGGCCGGAGTGGACGTCGCAGCAACGTCAACGACAAGTGGTCGTGTGGCACAAGCCAACGTGGCCGTCGATGTAGGACAGGTAGCAAACATCGGTGATGTATTTACACTTACAATAGCTGACGCCGCTGGTGCTAACGTAGAACTCGCCTATACTACTATTGCTGCACATGAAAATATGGCTACCGTTTTAGCTGGCCTTCAGGCTGACACCGACTACGCGACTGCAGCCGCCGCTGCCACCGGCTTTACGATTTCTTTGGGTGATGACGGCACAAGTATCGACGTCAATTACAACGGCGTGGGTGCCGCTGGTGCAATCTCTTTGGCGTCAAGCGCAACTGATCCAGCTACCGGTGCAACGTTTGTCGCAACCGCTGGTCTTTTCTCGGTGACTGGCATCGCCAACGGTGGCTCAAATACAGCCATCATTACGTTGACCAGTGGCCCAGATGTATCCAATACTGGAGTAGGCGGTGATGGTGTCGCCGTTTCGCTGGAAAATGGCATTCTGAGCCTTGACGGTGGCGTTGCCGCCGGTGACGAAATCTCCTTCTCTCTGGGTTCGACGGCTATATCGGTAACAGCTTACAGCAATTCGGTGTCCGATACTGCCAAGATGTTGGTAAGTGCCATCACCGAACAAAGCGGTGGCTCGATCATTGCTTCGCTTAACGATGACAATACAATTTCTGTGAGCAACAGCTCGGGTTCGGCAAGTGTAATGTCGGCAGAAGCGGCTTTGTCAGCGATCGAGAATCTTGACGCTGCACTTGTGACTTTGAACACACAGCGTGCAACCCTCGGTTCTGTTTCTAACCGTCTAGATAGCACAGTTAGCAACCTGACCAACGTTGCAACTAACATTGAGGCTAGCCGGGGCCGTATTGAAGATGCAGATTTCGCTGCTGAATCAACAGCAATGTCCAAGGCGCAGATCTTGCAGCAGGCATCCACTGCGATGCTGGCTCAGGCGAATGCGTCTAAGCAAGGTGTGCTGAGCTTGCTGCAAGGCTAAGCGATCTAAAACGTCGAAGGCAGGCCCGGGTCATTCCGGGCCTGTTTTCATGTGGCACGCGATGCTGGAAGCCGGATTGGTGTTCAACTTGATTGCTCAACCAAAAGACCTCTAAACACCCAATTGCGTTCGACAGCCTGAGCGCGACGAGCCGGTTTTGCCGGGGCGTGGGTTGTGCCATTCGGTTTGATAGGCTGTATCGACATGCTCTGTTGAGTGCGTCATCCATATTGGAAGCTCTGCCTGCCAGCGTCTTTTAGATCTGAGCCGCCTGCGTGCGGCTTGGCGGGCGTTTGCTTGGCGCTGGATCGGGCCTTCTGCATGCTTTGCACAGCAGTCATCGGAAGACCTCGAGCGGGGATCAGGCAGGATGTTCGAGCGTCGAAATTACCTGATGCAGGGTAGTGCGCCGCAGGTAGGGCTGCACAGTTGGTGTTGATGGCCAAGCAGTAGGTGCGGGTTTCACTAATTCCCGGACACGGATTTCAGTAAATCCCGGACAGGCGTTTCAGTAATTACCGGACAGGTATTTCACTAATTCCCGGACAGCTCTGGGGAGACGTGTGCGCGGTTGGTCATTGCCTGCGCCGTTACGGCATTCTGTCGGTCTTGAACAAGGCCGGGAGGGACCATGCCGAGACGGAAGCAAGCGAGGCGTAAGACCTGTC
>NZ_MUHR01000001.1 GCF_002105285.1 Planktotalea arctica | reverse complement strand
GGAATTAGTGAAACCCGCACTCGATCATTAAGTGCCCTTATTTTAGCTGCGTCAGGGTTTGTAGTGATCTCAACCATTGGCCGCTGCCTTAGCAGCCCCGGGTTTAATACGTGGTTGACGTTCTGCCACTCGGGTGATGGCCGCATCTAATTCCCCTGCCGCAGCTGCATTGAGGAAGGCATCAAGAACACCAGCCACCTCATCCAATGACTTTACAAAGACTGCGTTGTTGGTGCCATCAGCGGCGATCACACGTGCGCCATATCGGCATTGCATGTACCAGCCGCCGTCTTGTTCAAAGAACCACGGACGAATGCGACGGTGCGTTTTGACCAGTACACGCTCCCCCATGTCATTGCTCATCCACTTGTCGCGCTCAACGCGGTGATCTTCTTTGTTGAGTGCAGCGGCAAGCACCAGCTTTTGCTCTTTAAGTCCTGCTACGAGTTTGTCACGTCGCGCAATGATGGGATCGCGCTTCATACTGCGATCAACTGTTTTAAAGGTTAGTTTTGCCAAATGTGTCATAAGCGCTCCTTGCTGTTTGGTTACAGCTAAAGCGTATGTTCAAATGAGATATTGGACTACCGAAAAGATAGTCAAGTTACTGATTTAATGTAATAATGTTATATTATAGGTGATGGCGTGTGTACGTGCAGTGTTGCCCCGATATGTACTTACGAAGTAATGAATGACTTTAGAGCAGCGCACACACACCGAAGCTGCGCCCATAAAAAAAGCGTCTAACGGTTTGCTCCGCTGACGCTGTGTCTGCTGTATATGTCAACTTTGTTTGATCATCTTCGTTTGAGTTAGTGTTGATGTTCTGTGTTTGAACATCTTTGTCTTATCATCTTTGTTTTGTGAAGTTTGTTTGAACAACTGCTCGTGAACAAGGATGTGCCAAGAACTGCGTCTTTGACATCTGTCGTGTTCAAACTGCTCAAGTGTTTGCTGTGCGAAGGGGCTTAGCCACGCTCCATCATCTGCAAATCACCGCTTGCCTCATATCGTGCCTGTTGTGTGTTCAATGCCTGTTGTGCTTGCCTTAGCCAGATTGGGCTGGCTGCCCTTTGAATGCGATGTGCCTGTTGCTGGCAGTAGTTGTCGTTCGGTGCATAGTTTGACTGCTCAGCCCCCCAACAAAGATTGTCCAAAATCGTGTCGCTGCCTATGCGCCAATACTCGTGGGTGACGTAACCAGCCACAGCTGCACGGTCTTGTGCTGGCATGATCCAGTTTTTAGCCAGAGGCGCTGTTTGAGCATGATGCTGCGCCCAGAGTGCGTTTAGTATGCAGCACATGTGTTCTGTGTCCTGCAGTGGGCTCGGCATCACAAAGTGGATGTGGAAGTTCTCATGGTCAGCGCCTTCATGCGCAAAGCACCACCGTGGTACCCGCAGGTTCTGACGCTCAGCAGCTTTGCCGTAGATCACGCGGTCCAACTTGTTCCAATAGCTGCGTAGCAGTTTGTTGGCACTGTCTCTGCCAATGGTCCTGCCGTTCACAAACTTGAGTGTGCCGAACACATTCCAGTCTTGGGCCAGAAGGTGCTCGCTAAGTGCCTGTCGTTCCTGTTTGCGCTGCTCAAATCCCATTGCGGTTCTCCGCATGTATTTATCAACGAAGGCGCAAAACGGGGCAGAAATGGCAGCGCGGTGATTGGATGGGAAGCCTGCTGGAGAAATACGTCAGCTCAGCGGCGTTGAGATAAATACAATGTAAACAACGCATTGGAGAATTGGATGAGCATAAGACTATTGGAACACATGCGCGACGAGTTGATCGCAACCGGTATCGTGCAGAACACACCAGAGTTTTGCCACAGCTGGCTGGGACGCAGTGAGGGTTACATCCGTGTGCTGCGTTATCACAACACAGAACCAAGTGTGGAAACCCTGAGCATTTGTGCAAGCAAGCTTGGGTACTATGGCGCTCGACTCGCTGGTAGTGAGCAACATGAGCATCAGATCTGGGCCAAACGCTTGTCTGACCTGAAGACTCTGTGTGACGGTGCTATAGCTAAGCAGGCAGAGGCAGTGTGGCGTGCGCCGGAGCGGATGGCAGTATGAGCCGCTTGCCTGAAATGGGTTCTGCAGGCTCAAAAATCTGCGCTGCGGTTTTTTGCAGCCAAGTACTTATCATTCCGAGGTGGTTATTTGTGTACCCCACTACCCCAGCAAGGAGCAGCACATGACTGACCGTGATGAGCTCCGCCGATTGATAGATGTGATTGAGAAGGCATCCAGCAGCGTTCAGATTGATCAAGCCATTGAAGACATTAAGACTTTCTCTAACACCGCTAGCTTTTTGGCCAATAAGTTAGAAACGCGCCTCAAGGGTGGCGACGTAAAGACAAAGGGCAAACCAAAGGGCAAACCAAAGTCGCGTATTGGTAAAGCCATAGCACCACCGCCCGTTCCCAAGCCCAATGTACAGCAGCCACAGACCACTGCGAACTCTACAGCGAGTGGCATGCCTTCCGCTGTAGCAAGTGCAACATCGCAGGCTGACTACGACAGGCTCAAGCCGCAGGGTGCGCAGGGGCCAATCCCAACATCATAAACAGCTAGCGTCACACAGCGCCTACAAGCGTCGTGTTGGTGCCGACCTGCGCCTGTCAGCAGCACGTGTGGCGTTCAGCGTGGGTTGCTGCGCTACGCGGTGTTTTGAGCGTTTTTAATGCGAAAAGCGTCGTAACGAAGTACTGCGAAACTCCATTGACCGTCAGGCTGAGAGGTATGCCTTAGAAGGTTACTACTGAGACTTTCGCAAAGCGGTCGTTGATGCAGGACGCAGCTAACGGCAGTTGCGAGCCCAATGTGTGAATTCACTTTTCGTGCTGCGTGCGCTTGCAGCACAGAAAATGCTGCATGAGCGTAGACTCCGGTGCTGACACGCAGCGTGAAAAGTGGTCATTCTTTTAGACCGCAGCGAGGATCTGCGGGCGAACTCTCAGAATGCGGGACGAAGCGGAGCCCACTCCGGAAGTGACAAAACCTTGATGCGAGCGCTCGCAGCGCGCGAGGTGCTGTGGGTGCGCAAACTTTGTTGCCGCTGTGTAGCGGAGATCCTGCCATTCAAGCATCACGCAGAAAATCAAAAGTCGTGGACTGTTCACTGGTTAAGATGTTCTCTCGCTATTCTGGGCAAGCAATACGAATTCTTGGCCGTTCAGCTTCATGGGTACGTCATCTTCTGCGGAAATGAACCTGAGGCGGCTGTAGAAGATGCGTGCTGCGTCGTTGTGGCCATGTGTCGTCAAAGCCATATATTGAGCGTTCCAACTTTTCGAGGCCAGCGCTGCGGTGGCAGCAAGCAATCGGGTATCAAGGTTTTGCTTACGTGCCGATGGGTCGACCTATAGGTCTTGCACATAGACCCCGGGGCATCCGCGTGTCGTAGAGAAATGCGGAAAAAATCAGACATAGGCCAGCACCGGAAGCGATCAATACTGAAAAGAGCGGCCTTGGTCCAAAACCAAATTCGCGGATCGCCCCTGGTGTTGACGCGAACGCTGCGCGTTCGCCCATGTCCTCGGCCAGATAGGCCAGCATTTTGGTGAGAGCCTCGGCATCTGTCTAGACCACCAATCTGGTGTCTTCTGACCTGACCGTATTACCCCTCGGCTGCATAGGTACGTTCTACGATATCAATTGCCGATAATTCCGCCATGCAGGCAGACAAGAAAGTGGCTTCGGCATCGGACTGGCGGCGGGCCGGGTTGCTGATGAGATAGATATTCACCAGCGGCAGATCGTCATATGGTGGCAACTGGCGCAGATGACCCGCCCCGACATCCTGCTGGGCGACGTGAAGCGGCAGCGCACCTATGCCGATATTTGCCATGATCATCCGCCGGATTTCATTGAGGCTCGACGAACTGCCCCGTCTGTTATTGGCGAGTCCGAGATGCGACCGCAGGCGGGAGATGACTTCCAAAGGCCCGCCTTCAGCCTCGGTCTGGAACGCCACAAATGGCTCACCCTGTAGGTCTTCCGGAGCAATTTCGGGTTTATCGAACAACGGATGCCGCTTGCCGCAAAACAAACCGAAATATTCGCGGTACAGGATCATCGAATCTAGCGGCGTGGACGGGCCATGCAGCAGACAAATTCCAAAACTCGCCCGATTTTGCGACACAATAGTCTTTACTTCATCACTTTCACTGACCGTGAAGGAGTAAGTGACCTGCGGATGCCGGTTGGAAAACCTGTTGAGAAACGCGTCAAAGTGCTCCGAGATAACGTGACTTGTTGTGGCGATGGCAACATGGCCGCGAAGTTCTGCATGTGCCAGATCAAGCAGTGATGGAAGCTGCGACACCGACCCAAAGATTTTGGCACATTCCGTGTAAAGCACCTGGCCAGAGCGGGTAAGCGAAAATTCGTTTGGTTTCCGAATGATAAGCGTCCGACCTGTATGCTCTTCAAGCCGTTTAAGCGCGGCAGAAATAGTGGGCTGCTTCAGTCCCAGAAAATGCGCCGCCTTGGAGATGCCCTGTTGCTCGACCACGACCATAAAGGTCCGCAACAGGTTCCAGTCAAGGTTCCAGGGAAAACGCTGTTTGTACGGCTCTGTCATTGATCAAATCTATATTGAAGATACCTGATATCTATTTGCGCAATACAGGTCCTACATGCAAGGCTTTTATCGAGAGCGGAATACCCGCCACAGCGAAGCCGAAACCGGCTTCGACTTAAGTCATATCAGGGAGAACCAAAATGACTGTTCGCCGAACTATTTTGAAATCTGCATTCGCCGTCGCAACCTTGGCGATGCTGGGCACAAATGTTGCCGCCGAAGAACTAGACGCGCTGAAAGAAAAAGGTGTGATCCGCATCGCCATGTCGGGTGCCTATCCTCCGTTCAACTTTGTGAATGATGAAAATAAAGTTGTCGGTTTCGACCCAGCCATTGGCACCGAAATTGCCAAGCGTATGGGCATGGAAGCCGAGATTGTGACAACGGCTTGGGACGGTATCATTGGCGGCCTACTGGCTAACAAATATGATGCCATTGTCGGATCCATGACCATCACAGCCGAGCGCGACGAAGTTGTGGATTTTGTCGGCCCCTACTATTCAGACAAGCGTGCGATCTTTACCCAGAAGGGCTCTGGCATTGGCAGCCTCGAAGATCTGGAAGGCAAGAAGGTCGGCCTGACCCTTGGAGAGACCCATGAAGCATGGGCCCGCGAAAAAGGGTATGACATCAATACGTACAAGGGCCTGCCAGAGCTTCTGCTTGAGCTGGAAAATGGTCGCGTGGACGCGATTGTGAACGATTCAATCGCCGCCATTCTGGCGATGGGTGCCAAAGGGCAGGAATTCGAGATGTTCGGTGATCCGACAACCGAGCCTTTCGGCGCAGGCATCGCCATTCGTGAAGGCAGCCCAAAGCTGGCCGCCGAGATGCAAGCCGCTCTGCAATCCATGATGGATGATGGCACCTATCTCGCTCTTGCCAAAGAGTGGATCGGCGCAGACATCCGCTAAATCAACGCGCCCCTGCCGCTCACCTCTTGCGCGGCAGGGGCCCGTTTTACATTACCAAAATCGATTGCCCGCACCCGTTCGGGTGCCAGCCTATGATTAGCGTCCAAAGGGGGGACCATGGACTTCGAACTCATGCTCAAGGTCTATCCCTTCTTTCTGGAGGCCGCTTGGATCACGATTGTGCTGTCGGTTCTGACAGCAATTCTGGGATTGATCTGCGGCACACTTGGTGCCTTTGCACGCCTGTCACGTTTTGCCGTTCTGCGGTTTCTTGGTGCTGCATATGTCAGCGTCTTTCGTGGGACGCCTGCACTGATCCAACTTTTCATTTTATACTTCGGCGGACCTCAAATAGGTATTCAGCTGGACGCTTTTGAGGCTGGTGTGATCGGCCTTGGCATCAACGCAGGCGCCTATATGACCGAGACGATCCGCGGTGCGGTCATCTCGATCGACAAAGGTCAACGCGAAGCCGCCCGCACATTGGGCCTCAGTCAGTGGCAGGCCATGTACAAAGTAATCCTACCCCAAGCCGCCCGCCTGATGGTGCGTCCGTTGGGGGTAAACCTGAACATGTTGATCAAGGCTACTGCACTGGTCGCGGCCATTTCCGTGGTTGAGCTGACCTATACCGCGCAGCGCTACATTGGCTCCACCTACAAGCCGTTCGAGATGTTCCTGCTCGCAGGTATTCTCTACATGATCATCATCTATGTGACTGGCCGCGGCGTTGCCTGGCTTGATCGCAAAGTGCAGATCACGTGATGTTGGAAGGATAAGCCGATGGGCCTCGATTTCACAGTGATCCCCAAATATTTCGACATTATCCTGTTGGGCTGCGCCTATACGATCGGGATTACAGTCGCCGCCGCAATCCTGAGCTTCTTTGGCGGTATCGTCTTCGCCGTGATCGCACTTTATGCGCCTTGGATCATCCGCCAGCCTTTCCGTATGGTCGCTTGGATGTTCATGGGGACGCCCCTGTTGCTACAGCTCTTCCTGATCTATTTTGGCCTCGTGCAGGTCGGCATCGACCTTCCAGCAGTTGTTGCGGGTATCATCGGGTTGGGCCTACATTTTGCGGTCTATAATTCTGAGTTGATCCAAACCGCTATCCTGTCTGTCGACAAAGGCCAGATGGAAGCTGCGCGCACGCTGGGCCTGAGCCGCAGCGAGGCCCTGCGCAAGGTGGTCATCCCGCAGGCCGTCCGCGCCGTCATCCCGCCCATCAGCAATAACATGATCGCACTGCTCAAAGACAGCGCGCTGGTCTCGGTGATCGGGGTGAGCGAGCTGACCCTGTCGGCGCAACGGGCCATTGGCGCGACCTACCGTCCGTTCGAGTTCTATTTGCTCGCCGCCGCCTTCTACTACGTTATCAACCTCGGGATGGAATGGGTGCAGCGCAGGATTGAACGCCGCATTTCGATTTCCCGCTGAGCATTGGAGCCAGACATGACAGATGGAAAAAGCTTTGTTGAAATCCGGCATGCCCAGAAATCCTTCGGGAAGCTGGAGGTGCTCAAGGACATCAGCCTGAGTGTGGACCGGGGCCAGATCGTCGGCATCATCGGATCGTCGGGATCGGGTAAATCCACCCTGCTCAGGGCCATCAACGATCTCGATCCGCTGACCGGCGGCGAAGTCTGGCTGGATGGTGTGCGGGTCAACCAGACCTTGCCGCACCGCGCTTATGAAAAGCACATCAACCAGATGCGCCAGCAGGTGGGCATGGTGTTCCAGCACTTCAATCTTTTCCCCCATATGACCGCGCGTGAGAACGTGAGCATGGCTCCAATCATGCTCAAAGGCATCTCCAAGGACGAGGCCAATGCCTTGGCCGAAGCCCAGCTTGACCATGTCGGAATGCTGGAGCGGATTGACTATTATCCCTCCCAGCTTTCAGGCGGGCAAAAACAGCGTGTCGCTATCGCCCGCGCATTGGCCATGCAGCCCAAGCTGATGCTTTTCGATGAGGCGACTTCTGCGCTTGATCCCGAACTTGTCGAAGAGGTCAATCAGGTCATGCGCAAGCTGGCCGAGCAACATATGACCATGATCATCGTCACCCATGAAATGGATTTTGCCGCCTCGGTCTGTGACCGCGTTCTATTCATGGATCAGGGTGTGGTGGTCGAGGAAGGCCCGCCAGAAATCCTGTTCAAGACACCCTCACAACCCCGAACCCGCGAATTTCTGCGCAAGCATCTGGAAAGTGCAAAATGAACGACACCGCTTCCCATCTCTTCTACCAAACCCGCAATCCACGCCCCTTTCTGGATTACGGCGAGGGGATTTATCTGATCGACGAAAGCGGAAAGCGCTACATCGACGGATCGTCGGGGGCTATGGTATCGAACATTGGCCATTCAAACCCGCGTGTTCTGGCCAAGATCAAGGCCCAGATGGACAAAGCCACCTTTGGTTACCGTCTGCATTTCCGCACCCATCCCTCCGAGGATCTGGCAGCAAAGACAGTGTCACTCATGCCAGAGGGGCTGGACCGTGTGTTTTTTGTCTCCGGCGGGTCCGAGGCTGTGGAAAGTGCGATGAAACTGGCGCGGCAGTACGCCCTGACCCAAGGCGAAGGCTCCCGCTACAAAGTCATCTCGCGGTTTCCCTCCTATCACGGCTGCACGTTTGGCGCGCTTGATCTGACCGGATATGACCCGCTGCGCGAACCTTTTGCACCCATGATGGAGGGCATGCCCAAGATCGCGGCCCCCGCGACCTATCTTGACCGCGATAACCTGACCGAAGAACAACGTGGCCTGAAATATGCTGAGCTGTTGCGCGACAAGATCATCGAGGAAGGTCCGGACACGGTCCTGGCCTTTATCATGGAACCTGTCGGCGGTGCATCCACTGGCGCTTTGGTGGCCCCAGACAGTTACTATGGGCGCATCCGCGAGATATGTGACGAATTTGGCGTGCTGTTGATCTATGATGAGGTCATGACGGGTGCGGGCCGCACGGGAAAATTCCTCGCGGCGGAACACTGGGGCATCACGCCTGATATTGTTGCCCTGTCCAAAGGGTTCGGCGCAGGCTATGCGCCGCTGGGGGCCATCGTCGCAGGTGCACGGCTGGTGGAACCGGTCCTTGACGGGGGCGGTTTTCTGCATGGGTTCACCTACGCTGGGAACCCAATGGCCTGCGCCGCAGGGCTCGCTGTTCTTGAAGAAATGGAAAACCAGAACCTGATCGAGAACGCCGCCCGCATGGGCGACGTGTTGATGGCCCAGTTGCAAGCGCTGATGGACCGCTACCCCTTCATCGGAGATGTGCGCGGCAAGGGGCTGTTAACCGCCTTCGAGTTTGTCGCTGATCGCGAGACGATGGAGCCGTTACCGCCTACGTTGAACGCCTATGACCGTCTGGTCGAACTCGCTTATGCCCGCGGCCTGATCATCTATTCGCGCCGCACCCGTGGTGGCACCGCAGGCGATCATTTCCTGTTGGCCCCGCCGCTGATCATCACCGAGGCCCAGATTGTCGAGATGATGGCCATCCTGCGCGACGCTCTAGACGCTTTTGCTGAACAAGTGGGTTTGCCGGTTCTGGAGGATGCGGTGTGAAACTTCCCGACAAGCAAACCAGCGTTGAGGCCGCCATCGCCCATGTCAAAGATGGCGATACGGTGATGCTGGGCGGCTTCGGTGTGCCGGGCACGCCTTTTACGCTCATCCACGCATTGGTGCACCACGGGGCGCGCAACCTCACGATTGTAAAAAACGACGCCAACGAGCCGAACATGGGGGTCGACCATCTGCTGCAAAGCGGGCTGGTGTCGCGTCTCATCACCACCCATCTGGGCCTCAATGCTCATGCAATAGAGCTGATGAACAGCGGCCAGATCAAGGTAGAGTTCAACGCGCAGGGCATTTTGGCCGAGCGCATTCGCGCAGGTGGTGCCGGGCTTGGCGGTTTCCTCAGCGACATCGGGATCGGGACTGAGCTGGCCGAGGGCAAACAGGTGATCGAGCAGGGCAGCAAGACCTACATCGTGGAGCCTGCCTTGCGTGCCAATGTGGCGCTGCTGCATGCCGCCCGCGCCGACAGTTTTGGCAATCTGGCCTATGTTGCCACCGCGCGGAACTTCAACCCGTTGATGGCGATGGCCGCCGATTGTGTGATTGCCGAAGCCGAAGCGGTGCTGCCTCTGGGCGGGCTTGCGCCCGATGATGTCCACACCACAGGCGTCTTTGTCGATCACGTCGCAGCACTGGGTGCATTGTCAAAGGAATATGCCGTTGTCCAACGCTAGAGACAGGATGGTCGCGCGCGCGGCCCGTGAAATCCAGCCCGGTATGGTGGTCAACCTTGGCATTGGCCTTCCGACCAAGGTCGTCAACCATCTGCCCGCCAATTTCCCCGTCTGTCTGCACACCGAAAACGGCTTGGCGGGAATCGGGCCAACCCTGCCACCGGATGAGGCAGACCGGAATCTGATTGACGCTGGCGGTGCCTATGTCTCGACCATCCCCGGCTCGGCTTTTTTCGACAGCGCCACCAGCTTTGCCCTTGTCCGCTCCGGTCGCCTTGATCTCACCATGCTCGGCGCGTTTGAAGTTGCGGCCAATGGTGATTTGGCGAATTGGAAAATCCCCGGCAAGTTCTCTCCTGGGGTAGGCGGCGGCATCGAGCTTGCGCAAAAGGCGCGGCGCGTGGCGGTGCTGACCACACACACGGATCGCGCGGGCAATTCCAAGCTCAAGGCGCAGTGCACGCTTCCCTTGACGGCTCAGGCCTGTGTGGTGCGGATATTCACGGACATGGCAGTGATTGACGTAGGGCCGAATGGCTTCACGCTCGTTGAGATTGCCCAAGGCGTGACAGTGGCCGAAGTCATTGATGCCACAGACGCTCCGCTGCACGTCCCCGATACACAGCTCCCGATTTTTTGAGGTCTTTCATGTCAGATACCCTACAACACCGCTTGGCTGCCGCCGTAGATGCCGCATTCGACACCCAGATTGCCTTCCTGTTAGAGCTGACCTCGCACCCTTCCATCCGTGGTCAGGAACAATCAGCGCAAGACTTCATGGCGGCTGAGCTGACAAAGCGCGGCTACGCGCTGGATCGCTGGCAGATCGACGTGGCCGACATTCAGCACCTGCCCGGATTCTCCCCTGTCCTTGCCACCTATGATGACGCAGTGAATGTAGTCGGCACACATCGCTCGAAGACCAACCAAGGCCGGTCATTGATCCTGAATGGTCACATTGATGTGGTGCCCGCAGGGCCGTTGGACATGTGGGACAGCCCGCCGTTTGAACCGACCGTTGCTGATGGCTGGCTCTACGGACGCGGCGGGGGCGACATGAAGGCAGGCCTCGCCTCCAACCTCTTTGCGCTGGATGCGCTCGCCGCCTGTGGCCTCGCCCCTGCGGCGGATGTGTTTTATCAATCCGTGGTTGAGGAAGAATGCACAGGCAATGGCGCGCTGGCCTGTCTTGCGCGGGGGTATAAGGCGGATGCGGCCCTCATTCCCGAACCCTTTGCCGAACATCTGGTAACCGCACAGCTTGGCGTGATCTGGTTTCAGGTTTACCTCAAGGGCCTGCCCACCCACGTCGCCTATGCCGGCACGGGTGCCAATGCGATCGAGGCGGCGATCCCGCTTATCTCGGCCTTGCACGCGATGGAGCACCGCTGGAACGCGACTGAAAACCGCCCCGCCGACTACGCCCACATGGACCACGCGCTGAACCTTAATGTGGGCAAGTTCGAGGGTGGAGACTGGACCAGTTCTGTGCCCGCGTGGAGCGTCTTCGATGTGCGTATGGCGATCTTTCCGGGCCAATCCATCGACGCCGCCAAGGCTGAAATCGAACAGGTCATTCTGGATGCTGCCCGCGACAATGATTTCTTGCGCAATTCCCTACCCGAGATTGTCTATCATGGCTTTCACGCTGAAGGTTACGCCCTGTCACAAGACAGCTCGGCCAAGGCCGCATCAGCCATCAACGCGCTGGATCAGGCCCATAGGATCACGACCGGAGAAGACCTTGTGCATGAGGCGATCACCGCCACAACCGATGCGCGTTTCTTTGGCCTTTATGCGGATACGCCCGCACTGGTTTACGGTCCGCGCGCAGAGGCGATCCACGGCTTCAACGAGCGGGTCGATTTGGAAAGCATGCGCCGCGTCACCAAGGCGACTGCCCTGTTCATTGCTGATTGGTGCGGCACCGAAGACCAATAGGCTCGACAGGGTGCTTCTGGACTGTTCGTAACTTTTTGAAGGGGTGTTTCAATGGCAGTTCTGACCCAAGAACAAATCACAGCGCTTGTGGATCTTCGCCAAGCGTTGCACCGACGTCCGGAACTATCGGGAGACGAGTCCGAAACTGCAAACCGCATGACAAAGGAGCTGACAGCCCTAGGAGCAGATCGTATCTGGAGGGACCTCGGTGGACATGGAGTTGCCGCCGAATTCAAAGGTGCGCAGGATGGCCCAACCGTTCTGTTGCGGTGTGAGCTGGACGGTCTGCCAATCCATGAGTTTTCCGATATTTCGTACCGCTCAGAGACTGACGGTAAAGGGCATCTATGTGGTCATGACGGACATATGGTGTCCATGTTAGGTGTCGCCATGGGGCTTGCTCAACGGCCTGCACGCGGTCGGGTCATCTTACTCTTTCAGCCTGCCGAAGAAACTGGTGCAGGCGCCAGAGCAGTGATTGAGGACAGTCGCTGGCCTGAGCTTCGGCCCGATTTTGCCTTTGCCTATCATAACGTACCAGGCCGCCCGCTTGGTGAGATCGGCCTGCGGCCGGGGCCGGGCAATTGTGCATCGCGGGGCATGCAAATCCTGCTGGAGGGCAAAAGTTCCCATGCTGCTGCGCCTGAAGATGGGCTCTCGCCAAGTGCGGCAATGGCGGCGTTGATGCAGGCCTTGCCAGAGCTCAGCACTGGAACAATCGGGGATAATACCTTTGCGCTGAGCACCCTGACACATGCCAAGCTGGGTGAGCCAACTTATGGTATCGCGCCGGGACACGGTGAGCTGCGCGTGACCTTGCGCTGCATGACCGACGAAAGAATGGAGGCGTTGGTTTCCGATGCCAAAGCGCTGGTCGCGACGCATACTGCTGATCTTGCGATCAAGGTTCTCTGGCACGACATCTTTCTGTCGGTAACAAATGATGGCGAAGCAACAGATATCGCAGGGCAGGTGGCAGCGCGTCAGGGCCATTTGCGTCACGACATGCCGACGCCCATGCGTTGGTCCGAAGATTTCGGTCGCTATGGCGGCGACGGAGCCAAAGCGACGTTGCTATATGTCGGTGCTGGCGAAACCCACCCGCAACTGCACAATCCCGACTATGATTTTCCCGATGCTTTGATCCCGCTGGTAACAGATCTGTTCTCGGGCATTATTGAAGACATCCTTGGCCCGTCGGCCTGACGATGTCAGTAGATCCCATCCCAAGCTCATGGTGTGAAATCCACCTTGACCGCGTTTCAAAGAACCTGGAGCTGACCCTTGGACTTCTGCCCAAAGGCGCTGCCTTCTGCGCAGTTATGAAGGCTGATGCCTATGGGCATGGCATCAGTCGCATTGTGCCGTTGCTTTCGGAACAAAAAGTAACCTGCGTTGGCATTACCTCTAACGCGGAGGCGCGCTCCGTACGGGATAGTGGATTCTCGGGCACATTGATCCGCCTTCGCGCGGCTACGCCACAGGAAATAGAAGCCGCATTGCCCGACCGTGTTGAAGAGCAGGTGGGCTCGCTTTGGGCTGCAAAGCAGTTACGCAAGCTGCTTGAGAGCGGGCGCGGATGTTCCGGTGTTCACCTCGCCTTAAACGCAGGTGGCATGTCGCGCGACGGGCTTGATATTTCAACGACTGTCGGTCAGCAAAACTGCCGGGAAATCCTTGATGAAATTGGCCAGAATATCGTTGGTATTTCTACCCATTTCCCCACAAATGAACCTGCAGGCCTTAAGCACAGTTCGGACCTGTTCAAGCAGGAAGTAGAGTGGGTCTGTGACAACAGTGACCTGAACCGTTCAGAACTTCTGGTCCATGCAGGAAGCACTCTCACACTCCTGTCGGGAGAACGGGTTGAAACGGATATGTATCGATGTGGCGCTATCCTTTACGGCATTCTGAACTCTGAATTGGGATTTCGTCCGACCATGGAGTTGAAGGCAAATGTGGTTCACGTGGGCGTTTACCCCAAGGGGGCTACCGTGGGTTATGACCGCGATAGCCGCTTAGATTCAGACCGCCGTCTCGCATGTATTTCAATCGGGTACGCCGCAGGGTACAGCCGAATTGCGAAGGGTCGTGGTAACGTCCTGATCTGCGATAAGCTGGCTCCTGTTCTAGGAAAGATTTCAATGAATTCCATCGTCGCTGATGTGACTGAGATTCCCAATGTCCAGATTGGTGATATTGCGACGGCATTTCGGACCGATACTGAACAAGCAAAGGGCCAATTCGGAACCATCCTCCCCGATCTCTTTTCTGACTGGGGTATCCGTAACCCGCGGATCTACCGTTGACGCTAAGGCGTGTATTCTGCGTGCATGGAACAATTGAGCAGTACTAACGAAACCGACCATTGGCGCACAGGCAACTGATCTATACTTCGTCCGCGCCCCGGTTGTTGGAACTAATAACAGCGAAAAGGGCCGATTGGATTCGGTGTTTCTTGGCGGGGTTCGATGACTGCTTCGGTGGCATGGACTGCAACGCAGCAACAGCCATGCCGCAGATGCGAGGCTTTTCTGCGTGAGCAATAGCTGCGCCTGCAAAAGTCCGGAAAGTCCGCATAGCGACCATAAACAATAGTTAGAGTGAACGTCCACTTCATTTAGTCCGTGTCCAGTCTTGCGTCTTTTGGAGTGTTGAACAGTGTGTTAGAATTTAATGCCTGCGATTACCGTGTTTAACACAGTAATTCCGCCCTATCCGAAAAAGTCACCAAAAACACACTACTGCGCACACCAAAATTATTTCAATTTAAGTCATTGATTATAAATATTTAATTTACACCGCCTCCATTTAAAATCCTCGTGTCGGTGGTTCGATTCCGCCCCTGGGCACCATTTTTACCAATAAAAGAAATGACCTACCTATCATACATTCCTACGAAATGTATAATCCACTCATCGCACAGTTTTTTTTCGTTTGTTAGCAGCCAAAACACTGTGATTTAAGCGCAGGCCTCAAACGCAGTGGTTGCTATGAGCGGCGTGCAGAAACCACACCCTGCCTACAAAGAAGACAGGTCCAGTGAGGATGTTTTGTTGAAAACTCTGGAATAGTCTGCGCTTTACCTACGAAACCCTTGCCCCGCTCAGCAAAGGAAAGCACATACATGCGCTTATTGTGCATATTTGCACTTGATATTGCTGCGTCACCGGACAATATGCACCCGAATTTGCATAACAAGATAGAAGAGCAAAATGGAAGTCAGTGTTCGCGACAACAACGTCGATCAAGCGCTTCGTGCGCTGAAGAAAAAACTCCAACGTGAAGGTGTCTTCCGTGAGATGCGTCTCAAGGAACACTTTGAGAAGCCTTCAGTACGCAAAGCCCGCGAGAAGAAAGAAGCCATTAGCCGTCAGCGCAAATTGGCTCGTAAAAAGGCAGAGCGCGAGGGCTAGTCGCGCTCTGCTCACAGCAAGGTGAGCAAGCAACTCCTCAGCGAATTCCGCTTAGCGGTGTTAAATGTGGAGCGGCTTAGCCGCTGAGCAGTACCTTTGAGCTGCGCCGTTCTATTCTCATAGGCGATATGTGAACCAACGCGGCGGATGGTTTGTTTTCAGTACTTGAGCAAATCTACGGGTGGTCGTTGTGCCAAAGGCAGCACCTGTGCCGTGCTACCCGTGCCCTTGGGCACGGCATTCTGATGGCGGAGAAAGTGGAAGGGCGCGGTGTCCACCATCGAAAGTGCGATCGTGAGCATATCGCCAACAACCCGTGGCGTGACCGACATCGCCCAAAGCACCGAACGCCGCCTGTACTTTCCTTCTTGTTAGATTTGTCGCCGCTGCAGCACATGCTGACAGCAGCCACAAACCTTAGATAAATCGACCATCCGCCGCACCTATGCCAATAGCTGCTTTCATGAAGATGGTATCTTTACGAACGCATAAATCGACTTGACTGCGCTTTATTATTTCCAATATTTATGAAGTATGGAATCATTACTTATTGATCGACTTGCAACCCTCAGCCATCCCCAGCGGATGGCCGTATTCCGGTTGCTCATGCGACGCTGCCCAGATCAACTTCCAGCTGGCGAAATTGTCGAAGCACTGCAACTCAAGGCCAGTACAGCATCGGTCTACCTGTCAGCTCTAACCCAAGCGGGTCTGATCTCGCAGCGCCGAGACGGAACGCGTCTGCTTTATGCCATCAATCTTGATGCAGCTCGTGAAGTCGTCGCGGGCCTGTTTGTCGATTGTTGTCGCGGGCGGGCAGATCTTTGCCCACCACAATTTTCTGATCTTCTCAGGAGTATCTCTCCCATAACTGACAAGACGTTCAACGTCCTCTTTGTCTGCACTAGAAACTCTGCCCGCTCGGTTATTGCCGAGACTATTTTGCGCGATAGGGTTGGAGACAAGTTCACCGCCTATTCGGCAGGCACGGCACATCGCTCAGAGTTGAACCCCCTTGCAGTAGAGATGCTCAAGTCAGAGGGACATGACGTGTCACTTTTACGGCCCAAGAACATTGAGGAATTCCAAGGTGTCGACGCTCCGCGCATGGATTTTGTATTTACCGTCTGTGACCGCGCCGCCAATGAGGAATGCCCCGCTTGGCCGGGTCAGCCCGTATCGGGTCATTGGGGTATGCCGGACCCTGTGAAGGCAGAGGGAACCGACGCAGAAAAGCGGCTCGCGTTACAACAGACCTACGGGGCGCTGCACAACCGGATCATGGCATTTTCCGCCCTGTCGTTCGGGAATTTGGACCGTGGATCGCTACAAAAACATGTCGATGAAATCGGCAAAAAGCTACCAAACAGGAATAACCGGATATGACCACATACGCTCTCAACGGCCTTGGCCGCATCGGCAAGCTCGCCCTCCGCCCACTTTTGGAACGCGGTGCAAAGGTCGCGTTCATAAACGACGCCGTTGGCGATGCTGCGATGCACGCGCATCTGTTGGAATTTGATTCGATCCATGGGCGCTGGCCTGCAGCGTTTGAGGCGGACGAGAGTTCGATCAGCATTGATGGCACGCGCATTCCTGTCACCAGCACCGTTAATCTGGAAGACCTGCCGCTGGACGGCGTGGATGTGGTCATTGATTGCACAGGCGCGTTCAAGACAGAGGCCAAGCTGGCCCCGTATTTTACGGCGGGCGTCAAAAAAGTTGTCGTCTCGGCACCCGTCAAAGACGGGCCAACCGCCAATATCGTCTATGGCGTCAACGATGACATCTACAACGCGGACACCCATCAGATTGTAACCGCAGCAAGCTGCACGACAAACTGCCTCGCGCCTGTGGTGAAGGTCTTGCTCGAAGGGATCGGCATCAAGCACGGGTCGATCACGACAATCCACGACGTAACCAACACGCAAACGATTGTGGATCGCCCTGCAAAGGATTTGCGCCGTGCGCGGTCTGCGCTGACCAATCTGATCCCGACCACCACGGGCTCGGCCACGGCGATCACGCTGATCTATCCCGAGTTGACGGGTAAGTTGAACGGCCATGCCGTGCGGGTGCCGCTTTTGAACGCGTCGATCACGGATTGCGTGTTTGAAATGGCGCGTGAAACAACTGTGGAAGAGGTGAACGGGTTGTTCAAAGCCGCAGCCGAGGGCCCGCTGAAAGGTATCCTTGGATATGAGACGAGGCCCCTTGTTTCTTCAGACTACACCAATGATCAGCGCAGCGGCATCATTGATGCACCTTCTACGATGGTGGTGAATGGCACCCAGCTCAAAATCTACGCGTGGTATGACAACGAATATGGCTATGCGCATCGCTTGGTCGATGTGGCGCTAATGGTTGGAGCCAAGCTGTGACACAGCCACCAGAACGGGCCGCAGGATTTACGGCCTACATTACGGTGACGGCCGCCTATTGGGCGTTCATGCTGACTGATGGTGCGCTGCGGATGCTTGTTCTGCTGCATTTTCACACACTCGGCTTTTCACCAGTGCAATTGGCTTATCTGTTCGTCCTCTATGAGATCGCGGGCGTTCTCACGAACCTGTCCGCGGGATGGATTGCCGCGCGCTTTGGACTGACTTCGACGCTTTATGCAGGTCTGTCTTTGCAGGTTGCAGCGCTCTTGGCGCTAACTCAGCTTGATCCGGCGTGGAGCATCACTGCCTCTGTGGTGTTTGTGATGTTGGTGCAAGGACTGTCCGGCGTAGCAAAGGATTTGGCAAAGATGAGCTCCAAGAGTGCTGTAAAAATCCTTGCGCCTAAGACGGACGGTGGGCTGTTCCGCTGGGTGGCCCTTCTGACCGGATCAAAGAATGCCGTGAAAGGCGGTGGCTTTCTTTTGGGAGCAGTATTGCTGGCCGTCTTCGGGTTTGTTCCTTCGGTGCTGACGATGGCGGCGGTCCTGTTTATCATCCTGATCGGGATCGTGATTGGGATGCCATCAGGCCTGCCAGTGGGGCGCAAGGACGCAAAGTTTGCGGAAGTGTTTTCCAAGAACCGCAACATCAACTGGCTCAGTGCTGCACGGCTGTTCCTGTTCGGCGCGCGGGATGTCTGGTTCGTAGTCGGCATTCCGATCTACTTCTACGCTGTGCTGTCGGACGGCAGCACGGAGGGCAATCGCACCGCCTTCTTCATGATCGGAACGTTCATGGCCGTCTGGACGATCCTCTATGGCATTGTCCAAGGCGCAGCGCCGCGTATCCTTAAGGCAGCGTCGCGGACAAATGCAGAAATTCTGGCACTGGCAAAACGCTGGGTTGGTCTGCTCGTCGTTGTGCCTGCACTTCTTGCATGGCTGGTCTGGCTGGTTCCCGAACCCTCCAATGTAATGACCGCCGCGGTTGTGCTGGGCCTCTTGGTCTTTGGCGGCATCTTTGCTGTGAACTCGACCCTACATTCGTTTCTCATCCTTAGCTTTACAGATGCAAAACGGGTCACGATGGATGTCGGTTTTTATTACATGGCAAATGCTGCGGGCCGGTTGGTTGGCACAGTCATGTCCGGCTTCACATACCAGATCGGTGGGCTGGCACTGTGCCTCGGCACCGCTGCGGTCATGATTGGTCTTAGCTGGCTGGGCACGTCACAACTTAAAACGCCAGAACATGAGACGGGTGCCTTATGAATTTTGGTGAAAAGCAACCTGAACTGCACCCAGTTTACCAAAGGTTGATCTGCCCGAGTGACGCGGCTATGCTCAGTCTTTCCACACCAGCGTAAAAACTGGCTTCGGCTTCAGCACGCGACAGTTACTGAAACAATCAACCCATTTGAGGGCCATATATTCGGTGGCTCAAAAGCGGCTCCAAGAACCAATCCGGTGAAGAACCTCCATTTTTTGAACAGGCCAATTATGGTCTTTGACAATGTGATGAAGCCACGCCATCCGATACCCCGAAAGATAGCATGGGCAAGCAACATGCCATCCGATAGTCATGCCATATCTTACTAAAAATCGTTGTGCCGCAGGCATACCACCCCACAGACTGGTGAAGAATATTTATGTTTTTGGACGCGAAGAAACCAAGAATGACACGCCCTTTTTGGGTATCTTTCTGTGTGGCCTACTCAATTTCATTTCTAGCAATATATGGAATGATCAGCGTCCCCGAAGGCGTATTCAATGCGGAACACAGTAGCGAAGGTATGATTGCATTCAAACTTTCAAAAATCCGTGTTTTGTTTATCGCATTAAGCATGATCGTGTATCCAATTTTACTCTATACGTCACTTAATTGGAGTAAATATTTTGCTATCGCTGTGACTGCATGGGCAGTAGCGATGTATATTGACGACCATCTAGTGCTATATAGAATAATCGAATACCCCGAGAGAGGCATAGTGGCACTTCTTCAGGCCATAAGGCCCATACTAATTATATCCCTTCTTTGGATGAGCTTTGAATTAACCATGAAGCCTTCGGTCAACCGGTGATATTATGAGTAAAAATAAAGTAACTGAAGAAGAAGTAAACGCACTCCTGGAAGCGTTTAATGATATTCGTGAAAGCAGGACGAGCGGCACTGCCCAAAGCATCAAGTTCAAAATAAGTCTGGCTTTCCTCAATATCTACGCAATTTTATTCGTACTTCTATATATTCTTTTGAAAGAGCGTCTACTAAATGTGTCTAACCAAGATCTTCTGAATGAGAGCTTTTTAGCAGTATTCAATGGTCGAGCTTACGTCATATTTTGGCTATTGGCGGCCATGAATATTTCACTATATTTTAATTTGGGTTTTCGTATCGTAGCGGTGTGCTGTCTGGTATATGTTTCAAACAGTACGATTGATATCTTTTTTGTATTCTCCAACATGTTAAACTTCTCAGAATCTCCGTATTTTTCACTATTCCTTCTGACGAGACCGGTCTTTATTGTCGCCATTATATTTTCCATAATCTCTTACAGATCCGAGATTCAAGACTCATAGATTTCATTTTTAGATGTATTGCTCGCATTTTTTGTGATCCAACCGGCGAAACACGCCATCATTCAATCATGCGCGATGTTCCTGACTATATGTCCACGCTGCACATCGCCAGTATTTTGAGTAAATAGACGAAAGAAATCGACCGTACTTTATTGCGTAACAACGGCAACAAACCACCACTTGTGTTATCCGTTCTTGCGCTGCACTTCTCGGAAAGTTCATAGATGTGATCACAGCCCCTGTCGCAGAAGAATTCAAAATGCAACAGGGGCTCGTTATTCTACAACAGCTATCGGTAACCTGAGAAGAGACCACCCAGAGATCATCAGCTCAATGATTTATGACATCAAATGAAGTTGTGAAACCTTTAAGCGGAACATCGACTTGAGCTGATTGCCCCGCCTTGGGGGCAAACATGATGCTCAAAGTCTCGCCTTGCTTCAGCTGGTTAAGCTGGTCTTTGCTCAGCACCACGCCAGCATAGCATCCATTAGCATCACAGCGCACGATCGGAAGCTTTGCAAAGGGCGCTGTTGCAACCGTCATTGTCAGACCGCCAACCAAGTAAAAGCCAAGCGGAGCAACAATATCAAGATAAGGTTCTTGCCCCGCGTCAATCGGGATTCTGACCGTTACATTAAACAACACCTGCCCTGTCTGCTCAATGAAGACAGCGTGATTCATACTGCACTGAGGGGCCGTATCGCGCCCTAGCGAGATGCAGCTCGTTCCCCAGGGGCTGGCCTGCTCTTGAGCAATCACAGCCGAATGGAGGGCGCTGGCAGCTAGGAAGGCAGCCAGCGTTATTGTTTGGCGAAGACCTACCATTGAAAGAGCAAACCAAACGATGCGCTTTTGGACAGTGCACCATCTCTTTCGGCAACAGACAGGTTAAGCGACATGCTTGCATTGTCGCCCATCGGGACATCTAGGCCGGCAAAGGCAAACGTTGTAACATCGCCAGCTTTAGGAACCGAGACCTCCCAGGTCGCACCGTGCAGCGACGCCATGCGAGAGATGTCTTTCATGCCGCTGTCCATGCGCTTTGACACGCCTGCCCCAAAGTTCCAGCTTGGGCCTTTGACAGCACCTTTTGTAACATTCCCGCTCACCGTGTAGCCAAGAGAAAAGTCTGTCGACTTCACTTTCTGTCCGGCAATTGACAAGGCCGTGAGGGCGCTGCCGTCTTCAGTGAATGTGTTGGTTCGGGTCTGGTCCAGGTTACCGCGGAGCCACAGCAGACTGCTGACAGAGGACGGGATGAGGTCGTAGCGATACCCGATCTGCGCAGACAGGGCGACGCCGTCAGCGTTTGAAGAGCTGATGTTGTCAAAGCGAGCCGTCGAAAGAGCGACCGCACGGCTCGTGTCGATCTCAGAGCGGTTGATCGACAAGATGCCGTCATACTCAAATGCACCGTGCTTGCCTCTCAAATACGCAGCCAGCGAGGTTGTCTTTGTCTCGGAGCTGCCCGAACTCATCGTCGTCACTTTTGATGAAGATGCTCCAGCGGCCACGCCAAGGGTGTAGGATCGGTCTTTCACGAGGTCCACGCCAACCCAAAGGCTTCTGGATTGGCCATCGTATGCCGATCCAATAGCGTCCTCGTCTACTGCAAGATCGTAGCCCGACGCATCGAACCAGAAGTTGCGGCTCGCATTTGCGGACGATGAACGGACGGTGCCTAAGGCTGATTTCCAGCCTTCACGGGCATCAGAAAGAGCAAAGGCGTGAATCTCGCCCGACGCTTGCAGCAATGCCACTGACATCTCGGGCGCAGAAAGCCCATACAGCCCGTTAAAGAACTTGTCCTTGTTTGTGGTACCGTTGGTGCCTTGGGCGGGCCGGATACCATCGAACGCATCAGCCGCATTCACCATATTTTGAATGCCGTAAGCCGCTGCAAAGGTTGAAAGATCAGCAGGCGTCAACACCAGATCAACGTAGTTCCCGCCATACAAAACATCAAAGCGGGCGTTGGTCGGCATGCCTGCGTTCGGATCAGCTACGCTTGCAAACGCGCCGCTTACGCCAGAGGCATTCGCCATCGTAACAATCCGGAACGCATCGCCGATGACCGGGACCAGAGTGTTATTGGCAGGCGCAGAAATTCCACGCAGCACCGGAGATAGGGTGCCCCCGGCTTCAAAGGTTGCCGTTGCCCCTGTCACAGCAAGGCGGTCATAGGACCCCGCGCCGCCAGACGTGGAATAGGTCAAGCCGTCCAACTCGGCAATAAAGGTATTGCTCGCAGTGAGCGTGACATCACCGGCAACCGAAAGCGTACCCGGTGAATTGCCCGGAGCAACAACACCGGAAGCCGTCAGCGTTCCACTAGTAAAGCCGACACCCTCGATTTTGCCCGCAGATGCCACAACAACATCAGAGGTCAGAGACCCATCCAGATCCAGAGAGCCCGCAGAAACCGTCGTGCCGCCCGTGTAAGTGTTCGTGCCCGTCACAGTCAAAACACCAGCGCCCGTTTTAGCCAAAGCGCCCGTGCCAGAGACCGTGTTCGCGAAAGCCGCATCCGTCGCCTGAGCGAACTCAACAGCGGCGTTGTTCACGATATCGCCCTGAAGGCCGCCCACCGCGCCGCGCAGCGTACCCGCAGAAACCGTCGTGCCGCCCGTGTAAGTGTTCGTGCCCGTCACGGTCAAAACGCCAGCGCCCGTTTTAGCAAGAGCGCCCGTGCCAGAGACGGTGCCGGCGAGCGTCAGTGTTGTACCTGACGCCGTATCCACAGCACCATTGCTGGCCCCCAAAACGACAGCGCGCGCACTGCTCGTGTCAGCCGTGGTCGCCAAAGTGCCGCCATCGAGCGTGAGCCCCGCGCCCGCAGCGCCAAGAACGCTATCGGACGCAATTTCCAACGTACCCGCGGACACGACAGTGCCGCCAGTATAATCATTGCCCGTATTGGTTAAACGCAATGTGCCAGCGCCGACTTTCTCAAGAACACCCGCTGAACCACTGTCATCCGTGAACTGGGAGCCGACAGACTGGGAATTGCTGCTTGCAACATTAAGACGTGCGTTGCCGGATCCCGCCTTGATCGCAAAGCTCGCCACATCAGTCGTGGCAAGATTTTGATCAATGACAAGCTCACCACCCTCAAAAACGCTGGATAACCCATTGCCACCAGCATCTGCCAGGTCAGAAATAGCGCTCCCCGCTTGGCTAATGGCACTCGGGCCTGAACCGCCGCTCTGAGCTTGCTCAGCAGAGACTACGCTGGATTGGTCCAAAGGCCCTGCGCCTGTACCATCGATCGTGCCTGCGCTAGTGTAGATACGGTATCCTGCCAACGAAAACTCGCCAGCTTTGGCGACAATAGACCATGCAAAGGAGGTGTCCGAGCTGGTGTATGATGTTTTCTCGCCAGAATAGGCAGGAAGCACAACCGAGCTGGCGAGATCTGCTGCCGTCACGTTCCCGCTCGTAGATCCACAGATATCGTATGCGCATACCCCGCCAGATGGCGCTGCATCATACGCGATCGTATAATTGTAGGTCCCGCTGGTAAGCGGGAGATTAATCTCGAGCACGTCGCCTGCGCTCCAATTAGACCAGTTACTATTGGTCGTGTCAGCGCCTGCCGGTGTGGAAGAAGGCGCCAAAAAATCGAGTGAGATAGTCCCCCCCGTAGAACCACTCTCTACACCATATTGGTCGATAGAGATGCCCTGCCCTATTGGTCGATAGAGATGCCCTGCCCTGCTTGAATCCAGGTTGGGGTGTTCGAAGTCGCCTGAGTAAACAGGTGACCAGCCTGCGCTTTTGTTGGGGCAAACGCCACAAAAAGCAGTCCAACGAGCGCGAGTAATTTTAAAAACTGGCCGCAATTTTGAGCTGCGAGAGTGGTGTAGCGGTGTAGCATGTAAGTCCCCAACATAAGAGTTCAGCCAGCCGCGTAGAATATAACGCCCGTAAACTCAAATTTTGGAAACCCGGCTCTATTTGCCCCCTAAACATCACCATCAAATCCGGAAGACAAATCTATAAAATCAAATTTTCTGGAATATTAACAATAATGTACGAGACTCAAACACTTGTGTAGCGGCCGCATTCCTCTCGAGAAAAAATCGCAACGTCGGCGAAATAAGTAGTTCAACCCGACAAAAACCTAACCAAAGACATCTCAAACAATCGCAAGAGATATTAAATGTATGAGAATATACGAGAGCTGAAACAAATGATGCACTGCGCTGGTATGCTCTTAACGATCAAGACGCAGTCAAGCATCTACCATGGGGCTACGTTTTGGACGCTAAGAGCAGAGAATCGCTGCGGTTTGCGCAAAGGTCTGGTGGATAAACCAATGGCTTACGCGACCCCGCCAACCCACTGCGTTTGCTGCTTAGTCCCATGATGACGTCGACGTGATCGTGGCAGGTGTTCCGCGATGCGCGCTTAAATCGACTGACCTCGACGCATCGCGAAATAACCTGCCCTAGGTTCGCAGGCGCTTAGTCATATCGAAGCGCCGTCGCTTTCCCGCGAAAGATATAATACGAGAGCGCGGTGTATCCCACGATCGCAGGCAACACGAACAGCGTGCCGATCAAGATGATGAACAGGCTCTCTGGCGCAGATGCCCCCTCATAAATCGTGACCTTCTCGGGCACGACATAGGGGTAGAAGGAATACGCCAAGCCGCCATAGGCCAAGCTGAACAGCGCTGTGGCTACTGCGAACGGTGTCCATGACTGGCGGTCTCCGATCAAGTGAAGGCGCGCCAATTGCCACCAGAGGTAGGCCACCAGAAGCACGGACACGATCGGGAGGGGCGAGAGGTAGAGCATGGATGGCCAACTGAACCATTTGTCGAAAATGCGGGTACTAACAAATGGCGTTGCAATAGAAATGGCGAGGATGCCCAGGACCAGCCCCCAAATCCCGACTTTCGCCCAAGCTATCGCGCGGATTTGCAATTGGCCTTCGGTTTTCCAGATCAACCATGCTGCACCGATAAAGCCATACCCTACGGTCAGAAATATTGCGGTCAGCACGGCAAAGGCGACATTTGGCAACGTCCATGTAAGGCCCATGATATACATGCCCAACATAAACCCCTGACTAAAGGACGCCATGAACGAGCCAGCAAAGAAGGCGTTGTTCCACAGCCGCTTTTGCGCCATCGGTGCTTTGGCGCGCATTTCAAACGAGACACCCCGCAAGATCAGCCCGATCAGCATAACAAACACTGGCAGATACAACGCTGTCAGGATAATGCCATGTGCCGGCGGGAAAGCGACCAGCAGCAAGCCAACCGCAAGCACCAGCCAAGTTTCGTTAGCGTCCCAGAACGGGCCTATAGAGGCGACCAGCCGATCCTTTTGAGCATCGTCAGCCAGCGGCATGAGCAAGCCGACACCTAGATCAAACCCGTCCAGCACAACGTAGATCAGGATGGACAGCCCCATGAGGGCCGCGAATGTCCAAGGCAGCCAAATGGCAGGATCCCCAAAATACTCCATGGTTATTCTCCTGCGTGCAGAGCGGTGACATTGGCTTCACCGCTGCGAGGGTAGCTTCGCGCGGTATCGTGAACGCCTACCGAAGCTTTGCGAGCAAGGTAAGTGACCACACCGATGTAGGCGATGACCAGAACTCCGTAGACCACAAGGTAGCCGATCAAGGTGCCCAGAACCATGCCTGCGGGCACATCGCTTACCGCGTCTTTAGTTGTGAGAACGCCCTGCACAAGCCAAGGCTGGCGGCCGATTTCTGTGGTGTACCAGCCTGCAAGGGTTGCGATCCAGCCGCTAAAGCTCATGGCGCAGAACACATAGAGCGGGAGTTTGGGCATGCCGCCTGCACCATACTTGCGCAACAGAACGAGACCCGCCCATGACAACAACAGCATCGCCATGCCGGTTCCGACCATAATGCGAAAGCTGAAGAACACAGGCGCCACGCGCGGGTGCAGGATCTCTCCGTCTTCGGTAACAAAATCGTTCAGGCCGGGTACGATGCCATCGGCCTTGTGCGTCAGGATCAGAGATGCGCCGTTAGGGATGGCGATCTCAAAGCGGTTTTCACGCGCTGTTTCATCAGGAATGGCGAATAGAACCAGCGGAACATTCGGCCCTGTTTCCCAATTCCCTTCCATAGCAGCAACTTTGGCGGGCTGGTATTCAAGCGTGTTCAGACCGTGAAAATCACCTGCCAGAATTTGTAGTGGAATAAGGGTTGCACCAGCAAAGATGCCCACGCGCAGCGCCGTTTTCACATCTTCGCCGCGATCACCCCACAACATGCGCAAAGCGGATATGCCTGCGATCAAAAAGGCGACTGTCAGGCCAGATGCCAACATCATGTGCACAAATCTGTAGGGCATGGACGGGTTGAACACGATTTCCCACCAGTTGGTTGCAAAGACCACGCCATCAACCAGCTCATAGCCTTGTGGCGTGTGCATCCAGGAGTTGAGAACGATAATCCAGAAGGTCGACATCGTTGTGCCAAAAGCGACAAGGAAAGTAGCCAAGGTATGAACCCATGATTTTACCCGAGACGCACCAAAAAGCATAATGCCCAGAAACACAGCCTCTAGAAAAAAGGCAGTCATAATTTCATACGCAAGAAGGGGGCCCGCAACATTGCCGACAGTTTCCATGAACCCCGGCCAGTTAGTGCCAAATTGGAACGACATGGTGATGCCCGACACAACGCCCATCGCAAACGAGAGCGCGAACACTTTCACCCAGAACATATAGGCGTCCATCCACTTTTGATCGCCGGTTACGCTAAACCGGAGTTTGAAAAACAAAAGCATCCAACCCAACGCAATAGTTATTGTTGGGAACAGAATGTGAAAGGAGATGTTTGCACCAAACTGGATGCGCGAGAGGAGGAGTGTGTCCACTGACTTTCTTTCATCTAGAGTTCGTTTATAGACAATGATTTATGACGCAAAGGCGGATGGTAAAGCCACCGCGTCAAATTGTGACAGGCAGTTGGATGCCCGCTTTCCACATCTGTTTTTTTGATGCCACCTTTGGCATTCTCAGCAATGCAGCGGCCAAATCCTACCAAGGGTTACCGCAGATTTTCAAACGAGCTGTGCACCTCAAACTCCTTTCTGACTATTTTTATCGGGAATGTTGACCGGTGCAAAAAAATCGTTATATCCTTTTCCGAGTAAAAGACTCATGAAAGGGTATCACAATGACATCGACACTAAAGAAAAGCCGTTTCGTGCTAGCTGCGATCGCGGCTGTCATCGCAGGTAGCGCCTATGCCGAGGGCGAGTTGAACCTCTATTCCTCACGCCATTATGACACAGATGAGCGCCTCTATTCCGATTTCACAGAAAAGACCGGCATTACCATCAACCGCATTGAAGGCAAAGCAGACGAATTGATCGCACGCATGCAGGCCGAGGGCGCTAATTCGCCTGCGGATATCTTGCTGACCGTTGATACCTCTCGCCTCGAGCGTGCTAAAAACGCGGGCGTGTTGCAATCGATCGACAGCGACGTGCTCGAAGCGCGCGTACCTTCAGCCTTGCAGGACGCCGACAACCAGTGGTTTGGCTTCAGCCAGCGCGCACGAATCATTTTCTACGACAAGACCGACGTGAGCAATCCGCCGATGGACTATGTCTCGCTGGCGGATCCGGCCTATAAGGGCATGGTCTGCCACCGCTCGTCCAGCAACGTTTACTCGCAGACCTTGCTCTCTGCCGTGATCCAAAACCATGGCGCAGAAGCAGCGAAAGCATGGGCGCAGGGCTTTGTTGACAACTTCGCGCGCGCGCCTCAGGGCGGCGACACGGACCAACTGCGTGGCTTGGTATCGGGCGAATGCGACATCTCGATTTCCAACACCTACTACTTCTCGCGCGCGCTGCGCCGCGACGTTGACGGTCTCGACAAGGACGCAATGAGCAACATTGGCTGGGTCTTTCCAGCGCAAAACGCCGAAGGCGCGCATATGAACCTCTCTGGCGGCGGCATCGCGGCGAACGCTCCAAACAAGGACAACGCGATAAAATTCATGGAATACCTCGTGTCCGATCAAGCACAGCAGTATTTCAGTGCAGGTAACGACGAATATCCCGCTGTTCCCGGCGTTGGCCTCTCGCCCTCTGTGGCCGCGCTTGGCCTGTTCCGCCCCGACGCAGTGGACCTGAGCAAAGTGGCCAAGAACGTGCCGGCAGCGCAGGAAATCTTCAATCAGGTCGGCTGGGAGTAGACGACCCCAGATGATCGCATCTTAAGGGCGCCTCTTCGCACGAAGGGGCGCCCGTTTGCGTCAGGCCATGCCACGGCGCATTTGGCGGCACAGCAGGATCACAGGAACAAGGCCGATTGCGGCAATCACCAGACTGGGCACAGCCGCACCGCTCAGCCGCTCGTCCGAAGCAAGGCGATAGGCCTGCACCGCCAGCGTGTCGTAATTGAATGGACGCATGATCAGCGTCGCAGGCAGTTCTTTCATCACGTCCACGAAAACGATCAACCCCGCCGTCAGCAGGCTCGAGCGCAGCATGGGGATGTGAACGCGGCGCACCAGCCGTGGCAAACGTGCGCCAAGCGTGCGCGCGACAGCATCAATATTGGGGCCAACGCTGGCGATGCCCCCCTCATATGCGCCGATCGCCGCCGCCATGAACCGGATCATATAGGCGATCACCAACAGCCAGATCGAGCCGGTGAACAATAGCCCTGTCGATATGTCAAACGTGGCGCGCATCCAGGCATCCAGCGTATTGTCGAAATAGGCGAAGGGCACCAGAAGGCCGACGGCGATCACGCCCCCCGGCACCGCATAGCCAATCCGCCCGAAGTAAAGCGCAAGCGCCGCGCCGCGCGTGCCCTGCACCCGATTGAACGTGCCCAGCAGCATCGCCGCCCCCACCGTCACCGCCGCAGCCACACTCGCAAGCACCACAGAATTGCGGATAAAGCCAAGGTAGCGCGGGCTGAGCAGATCCTGCTCAGAGCCGAGCGCCATGGTAAACAGCGTGATCACCGGAATAATCACACCTAGCAGGACCGGAATGAAACACAGCGTGAAGACCAGTATTTCGCTGCTGCCACCTAGGCGGATACGCTCCATCGGCGGTTGCCGCTGGTTATCCACATAGGACGCATTGCCCCGGCTGAACCGCTCCAGAAAGGCCAGAAGCAGCGCAAAAGCCAGCAGCCCGAGCGAAAGCTGCGCAGCGGCTGCGCGGTCCGCCATGGCGAACCAGCTGGTGTAGATACCCACGGAAAACGTCTGCACCCCGAAATAGGCAACCGTGCCGAAATCGGCAATCGTCTCCATAGCGACCAGCAGCACACCCGCCGCGATCGCGGGGCGCGCCATGGGCAGCGAAACTGAGAAATAGGCCTGCATCGGCGTCTTGCCCAGCATGCGCGCAGCCAGAAATGCCGATCCGCTCTGCGTGGCGAAAGCGGCACGCGCCAAGAGATAGACATAGGGATAAAGCACCAGCGTCAGCATCGCAGCCGCCCCGCCAAGCGAGCGGATTTCAGGGAACCAATAGTCACGCGGGCCCCAGCCAGCCAGGCTGCGCAGACCCGATTGCACAATGCCCGGATGATCCAGAATATGCGTGTAGCCATAGGCCAGCACATAGGCGGGAAAGGCCAGCGGCAGCGCCAGCGCAATCTCTAGCCAGCGTCGCCCGAAAAACTCGGTCATCGTGACCAACCAAGCCGCGCCAGTGCCGATCAGCGCGCTGAAGAACATGGTGCAGCTCACCAGAATGAGCGTGTCCCAAGTATATCGCCACAGTACGGTTTCCATCAGGTGCGCCAGCGTTTCCGTTGATCCGCTCAGTGCTGCAAGCAGAACCGCGAGATAGGGCAAAGTGCACAGGGCCGCGACGAAGATCACGGTGCCAAGAATGGTGAAACGCGCGAGTTTTGGTGTCATCTTCCCTGCTTCCTACCTGCGAGGCCTAATCCCGAACTCCTCTACACGATCCCTGCGCCATGATCCATCAAGTCCGACTGATTTTGTCAGATTGAGTAACTGCGCTGTTGCAGGCAGGAAACCAGACACGCCCACTCCCCTATCGACACAATCTCGCAAAGAATTCCAGATAAGCAAAATCCCCAGCCTTTGTCTCAATGCAAAAAAAAGCCAGCTCGCAAGACATTACATCGGCTGCACCGTGACCAGGATCAAAATCGATAGACAGGCCAAGCACCGTCGCCGTGGCTATCACTGCAACCAAGACCATCGCTTGGAATCGCTCTACAGCAAGCCGGTCAACGTGAATCCATGGGGAACACCGCTGGCTATCAGCGCTTGAAGCCTGCCCGAAACTGCGGATTTTAAAGGAAGATACTGGCTGGGGTGGTAGGATTCGAACCTACGGTACACGCTACCAAAAAGCGTTGCCTTACCACTTGGCTACACCCCATCAGTGTCGCGCTATTTACTGAGAAGCGGCGCGGCGTTCAAGGGCATATTTGCAAAAAATGCCGCTTATTCTTCGGGGGCTTCGCGACGCAGTAAATCATCGGCCTCGGTCACCTTGCGTTCTGCATCGACGATTTGCTCCAAAGCGGCGTCGGTGCTGGGCTGAACGTCCATTGTAACTTGGGATTCGGCGGTAATATCCGCCTCGCGCGCGATATTTTCACGCGTGTTCGATGCAGCGTTTTCCTCGCCCGAGGCCATTTTGGCAAGCGCGGGCGACAATACGCGGTAGGTAGGTTCGGGCATTTGCACCCCAGCATGCTCCAGCGCCAGCTTGACCAAGCGAATCGCCTCACCGCGCGCCGCGACGAGCGATGATTTATGTTGCTCGATCCATCCCGTGCAGGTGATGGAAATCGTACTATCGCCGATCTCGTCTATCCAGACGGCGGGTGCGGGTGCTTGCAACACGAAAGGCAGTTCTTGCAGCTTGTCCAATGCGATACGCTGCGCATCAACAAAATCCGTATCCGGTGCGAGGCCCAATGAGAACTTGAAACGGCGCTCGTCATTGCGGCTGAAATTTACGATCCGGCTTTTGAACACGGTCGCGTTGGGAATGCGAATGTGATTGCCGTCAAAACTCAACAAAATCGTGGCACGGCTGGTCAGGCGGATCACTTTGCCCGTGTCACCGCCGATCTCGATCGTGTCGTTTGGACGAAACGGCTGGCGAATCGAGAGCATGATGGACGCGATGAAATTCTCCACAGTGTCCTTTACCGCAAAACCGATCGCAAGGCCGATGATCCCCGCCGCGCCCAGAATGGTCGACAGCAGCGCGCTCGCTCCCATAATATCGAGCGCCACAACCAAACCGGCGACCATGAAAGCAAGGCGCAGGATTTGACGGTAGATATCGGCAATGAAGGCGTTCGGTGCGAGCCGGTTCCATGGCTGGCGCAGGCGCGCGACGAAAAAGCCCAGCAAGACGATCAGAATGAACGCCAAGAGCGCGACCGAGGCCAGAGGAATGAACGCGATCACCTGCCCCATACGCGCGCGAAACCGCTCGACCGCGGGGTTCAGGCGCTTCACAACATCCGTGGTTTCCGTCACCTCGTTCTCGATCGCAACGACGCCTTTCACTCGCCCTGTCAAAGCGTTCAGACGCGCTATGCGTTCACTATCAAGCGTGGTGCCGCGCAGGGTGACGATCCCCGAGGTTACCGTGACGGTCACATCTTCATAACCCTCAAGCTCGCCTAGGATATCGCGAATGCGCACCGCGATGGCTGCGTCCTGAACCGCGCTGTCCTCGACCGAGATTTCGCCAGCAGGTTGATCATTCGTTTGGGCAAGGCCCACGGCAGGGAGCAAAAGCGTGATGAGAAGCAGGAAAAGGCGCATCAATAAAATCCGTAGGTTTGAAAAATGGATGCCCCGAGAGTAACCTCGGCGCGCGCGTTTGGAAAACCCCCTATCGCAAGCGCGCGCTGCACGGTAAGAGACGGGCAAATCTGGAAACCTACTGGAAAGTTGCGCCATGTCCTTCAATCGCTCCGTCAAAATTGCCCCCTCCATTCTTTCCGCTGATTTCGCCAACTTCGGCGCTGAAATCGACGCTGTGGAAGCGCAGGGCGCAGATTGGATTCACGTCGATGTGATGGACGGGCATTTCGTACCCAATCTCAGCTTTGGCGCGACAACCTGCGCCGCCATTCGCCCACACATCAAAACCGTGATGGACGTGCATTTGATGATCTCGCCCGTAGACGCCTACATCGATGGTTTTGCTGCCGCAGGCGCAGACTTCATCACCGCGCATGTGGAAGCAGGTCCGCATATCCACCGCACGCTTCAGGCCATTCGCGGCGCGGGGGCAAAGGCAGGCGTTGCGCTGAACCCCGGCACGCCCGCAAGTGCGGTGAAAGATCTGCTGGATATCTGCGATCTGGTCTGCGTGATGACCGTGAACCCCGGGTTTGGCGGCCAAAAATTCATCCCACTGCATTCGAAAATTTCAGAGCTGCGCACCATGATTGGTGATCGCCCTGTACATATCGAGATTGATGGCGGCGTAACGCCAGATACCGCCAAAGGCTGCGTAGACGCGGGCGCCGATGTGCTTGTCGCAGGCTCTGCCGTGTTCAAGGGCGGCTCTGTCAGCAACCCTGCGCCCTACGGCGAGAACATCCGCGCGATCCGCGCCAGCCTCGCATGAAACGCTTCCTCGCCGCGTTACCGCTGCTCCTCGCGGCGGCCGCCTGCGCGGGCGACGAGAGCGTTGCAAAATATGGCGGTGCAGGACAGGTCTGGACGCTGAGCGAAGTGGACGGCCAAGCCTTTAATCTGCGCGCCACAATGGAATTCGACAAAGCCGGCTGGATCACAGGCCAAGCGCCCTGCAATCGCTACTCCGTCAAACAAAGCGCGCCCTATCCGTGGTTCAAGGTAGGCCCAACAATGGCGACCAAGATGGCCTGCCCCGATTTGGATAGTGAAAACCAGTTTTTTAGAGCTCTCGGTGAAATGACCCTGTCCGAAGTCTCTGGCACCACTCTGATCCTTAGTAACGACGCTGATCGCACGATGGTCTTCAAGGCCGAATAATTCCGCGCTCGAACAGGTCCACATAACGCCCGCGCGCGCCGGGTAATTTTCTGTTTCCAATATTAGGCGCAAGCTTTTCATTCAGAAAATAGCCTGTGGTTTGCAAGGCCTGTGCGATTTCCGCGTCGCTGCCAGGCCCTTCCCCCTTCAGGATGGGCGGCAGGGGCAGCAGCTTGCTCACCCAAGGCCCCGCCGCCTGCTCGCTCACAGCGCAGCCCGTGCGGGGGGAAATGTAGCACAGGTTTTCATTGGTGCCCGTGACGGCGCAGGCACGCAGATCAAGGCCCATGCCCGTCGCCTCCAGCAATGCAATCTCGAAACGCAAGTAAGCCAGTGGCCAGACCTCGTTTTGACCCAGCAGGTCCAACAATTGCTCGCTTATCTTATAAAGTTGTGGATTGGCTTCACGCTCTGGCAAGGCAAATCCAAGCAGCGCCGTCACCGCATTAAGCCCCGCGAGCGAAAGACGGTCCGCCAGTGCAGCTGCCGCACGCGAGCGTAGGGGTTCAACGGTATAGGTGCCAAGGTGATCCTCAAGCCGCGCGCGCCAGCTGACGTCAAGCTGCGCACCGGGCTGCAAGATCGGTGCGATCTTGCGCGAAACGCCGCCCCGCACGATACCAGCGTGCCGGCCATGCAAGGCGGTGAACACATCAATGATCGCGCTGGTTTCCCCATGGCGGCGCACGTTCAGCAATATGCCCTCGTCACGCCAGTCCATCTAGGTCAGCCCTTGCTCGCCCAGCAAGGTGCGCCCTGCCCTGTCCTCAACTTCGATCACCCAGACATCACTGTCGAACTTGCGCTGCTTTGCGATGGACGCGTCCACATCGGCCTCTGCGCCCTCAACAAACACATCCCAGCGACGCGTGTCCTCGAGCAGGTCGTAGCTGCGTTGATAGAGCTTGGCCCAGCCATCCAGCGTAGATGATTTCACTAGAACCGCGCCCGCGGTATCATCACCATGCGCCACGACAAATGCAGGAATATCAAAGACGCGCAAACGCGCAAGATAGGCGTCCACCCAAAACCGGGAGGTCAGCCGGATCATGCGTTCCCGTCTTTGAAATTGAGCCCCATGTTCTCGTAGCGCTCGCTGTCCTCTAGCCAGTTGGCGCGTACTTTGACCTGCAAGAACAGATGCACCTTGCGGCCCAAAAACTCCTCGAGTTCCTCGCGCGAGGCTTTGCCGACGGCTTTGATCGTCTCACCTTTATTACCAAGCACGATGCCTTTATGGCCGTCGCGCATGACGTAAATCAGCTGGTCAATCTTGCACGAACCATCCTTGCGCTCTTCCCAGTTTTCCGTCTCGACGGTCAACTGGTAGGGCAATTCCTGATGCAGGCGCAGCGTCAGTTTCTCGCGGGTCATTTCCGCCGCGATCATCCGCAAAGGCAGGTCCGCGATCTGGTCTTCGGGGTAGAGCCAAGGCCCCTGGGGCACTTCGCCTGCGAGCCATTCCTTGAGCGCATCAACGCCGTGGCCGCGCTCGGCAGAGATCATGAAGGTCGCCATGAACGGATAGGCGGCATTCAGTTTTTCGGACAGCGCCAGCAGCACTTCGGATTTAACGCGGTCGATCTTGTTGATCGCCAATGCGATTTTACGCTCGCCCTCAAAGCCTAGCAGACCTTCCATGATCGCCTCGACGCCCTCGCTCACGCCGCGGTTCGCCTCGACCATCAGAACGACCACATCCGCATCCGCCGCGCCGCCCCAGGCTGCCGCGACCATGGCGCGGTCAAGGCGGCGGGTCGGCTTGAAAAGGCCGGGCGTGTCCACGAACACAAGCTGCGATGCCCCCTCAAGCGCAACGCCGCGAATGCGCGCGCGCGTGGTTTGCACCTTGTGGGTGACGATCGACACTTTCGCGCCCACCATCCGGTTGGTCAGCGTCGATTTGCCCGCATTCGGCTCACCGATCAGGGCAACAAAGCCCGCGCGTGTTTGCGTGTCAGTCATGGGTTGTCATCCTTGCCAGCAGGGCCTTAGCCGCCGCCTGTTCCGCGAGGCGCTTGGAACCGGCCTCAGCTGTCTGTGTCTCGCCATTATCAAGGCGGGCTTCTATCGTAAACATCGGGGCGTGATCCGGCCCGGAGCGCGCCGTCTCAACGTAGGCGGGGGGCGTGAATCCGCGTGACTGCGCCCATTCCTGAAGGCTGGTTTTGGGATCGCGCGCATCGTCCTCTACCGCGTTGATGCGGCCGCCCCACAAGCGCAGGATCAGGGTTTGGGCAGCGTCAAAACCACCATCCACATAAACCGCTGCAATCAGTGCTTCCATCGCATCGCCCAGCAGCGCCAGCTTGCGCCGTCCACCGCTTTTCATCTCGGAGCGGCCAAGGCGCAGCACATCGCCCAGCTCAATTTCGCGAGCAACGTCAGCGCAGGTTTCCTTGCGCACCAATGCGTTATAGCGCGGCGCAAGCAGGCCCTCAGCCGCGTTCACATCCGCGCCAAGCAGCGCTTCTGCCATGACCAGGCCGAGCACGCGATCGCCAAGGAATTCAAGGCGCTGATTATCGCTGCGCGAAGCCGAGGACATCGAGGAATGCGTCACAGCTTCGGTCAGCAATTCGCCCTGTTCAAAGCGGTAGCCAATGCGATTTTGCAGCGCGACAAGATCAGCGGACAGTTTCATGACGCTAGTTCACAGCCTTGAAAAAGCGATCCGAGCGCCACGTCCAGAAGAACAGCATAGAGCTACCCGCAGAAGAGAACATCACGCGATCCGCGCGGCCAATCAGGTTCTCGTAGGGCACGAAACCAACGCCGCCCGCAGCGTTCGGGACGCGGCTGTCAGAGGAATTGTCCCGGTTGTCACCCATAAAGAAATAATGCCCTTCGGGCACGGAATAAACGGGGGTGTTGTCGGACGATTGCATGCCGATATTCAGCACATCATGCTTAACACCATTGGGGAGCGTTTCGGTGAAACGCTCCTTGTTGCAGGTACCGCCCTCGCCCACGGGGCCATTGGCGCAGCGCGGGCGCAAACGATGGGGGCCTTGGGCGGCCGCTACTTCCTCGAACACGCCATTCGCCTCTTGCGGGGCAGCGACGCCGTTCAAGAAGACGACGCCATTTTTGACTTGGATCTTGTCTCCCGGCATGCCGATCAGGCGCTTGACGAAATCGCGGCCCGAGACCGGGTGGCGGAATACGACAACATCGCCCTGCTCCGGCTCACCGCCAAACAGGCGCGTGTTGTCACCATCCGCAAAACCGCAGAATTTGCTCGCGTCCAGATTGATACCAAAACGCGGGATAATCACCGATGGGCAGGAAGAGTAGGAATAGCCATAGGCCATCTTGTTAACGAACAGGAAATCCCCGATCAAAAGCGTGTCTTTCATCGACCCTGACGGGATCCAGAACGGCTGGAAAAACAGCGTGCGAAACACGCCCGCAATCAGCAGCGCATAGACGATGGTTTTAATCGTCTCAATGACGGCATTGCCTTTTTTGGTGGCCTCGGCCATGTGCTTTTCTCCGTTTCGCAGTTAGCAGGCTACATGAGCCGCCTGCCCGCGCGTGTCAACCGCGCGGCGTGTCTGTTTTCAAGTGGTTTGCTGGGGTGCAATGGGCCGTGCCTCGATCACGACGAAGGCTTGCGCCCAAGGATGATCGTCCGTCAGCGTGACGTGAATGATCGCTTTATGCCCCTCGGGCGTCATTTGCGCGAGGCGCTCTGCCGCCCAGCCCGAAACGTGCATGACCGGCTGTCCAGAGCGCAGATTTGTGACGGACATATCCTTCCACGCGATGCCCATGGCAAGGCCAGTGCCCAGCGCCTTGGAGCAGGCTTCCTTGGCGGCCCAGCGTTTCGCATAGGTGCCGGCCACGTCCTTGCGCCGCTCTGCTTTAGCTTGCTCGACTTCTGTGAACACGCGGTTTTTGAAGCGATCCCCGAAACGCGCGAGCGTGCCTGCGATCCGCTCGATGTTCGCAAGGTCGGTGCCAATACCAAGGATCATTGCTCACACCGCCTGTTTCGTTGCAATTTTTACGCTTGCTGCAAAAAAGAGAAGGCCAAAGCCCAACAGCGCGCCAGCCATGCGCCCGCGCGCCCCTGCAAGAAAAAGCGCGGCAAGCTTCCAGCCTGTCACGGACGCGCCTTATCGAGGATTTCGCGCATCTTTTGAATCGCAGGGCCAAGGCCACGAAACACCGCTTCGCCGATGATAAAGTGGCCAATGTTGACCTCCTGCACCTGCGGCAAAGCGGCGATGGGCGTAACATCTTCATAGGTGAGGCCATGACCCGCGTGCACCTCAAGCCCGAGATCATGGGCAAAGGCGGCCATTTCACGCAGCGCGGCCAATTCGCGATCACGTGCTTCCAGATCACCTACCGCGAACGCATCGCAGTAAGCGCCTGTATGAAGCTCGATTACATCCGCGCCAATGCGATGCGCTGCAACGATCTGGCGCTCGTCTGCGGCGATGAAGATCGACACGCGGCAGCCCGCACCGCGCAAGGGTGCAATGAAATGCGCCATCTTGTTTTCGTCCTGAGCTACGTTGAGCCCGCCCTCGGTTGTGCGCTCTTCGCGCTTTTCAGGCACGAGGCAGACCGCATGAGGTGTATGGCGCAGCGCGATGGCTTGCATTTCATCTGTCGCAGCCATCTCGAAGTTAAGGGGGATTTCCAACGCCTCCATCAGCGCGTCGACATCCGCGTCGCGGATGTGACGGCGATCTTCGCGCAAATGCGCCGTGATCCCGTCAGCCCCCGCCTCCTGCGCCACAAGCGCAGCGCGTACAGGATCGGGCAAACCTCCGCCACGCGCATTGCGCAAAGTGGCGACATGATCGATGTTCACGCCAAGGCGCAAAGGATGCTGCTGCGGCATAGATTGGTGCTCCAGTGATATATTTTCATGCTCAAGACTAAAGCGCTGCGCAGGCAATGCCAGAGGCAACTAGCCTTTTTTCAGCGCTTTCTTTTCCGCCTTCTTCTCGACCTTTTTCTCGACGGTCTCCGTCGCTTTTTCCTTCAAGCGGCGCAAGCGCGCTTTCAGCACCCCCTTATTGCGGCGTTTCTGATAGGCGCGAATTACCGGGACAGAAAGATAATAGCAGACCAAGCCAGCGACGATTCCGGGGATAAGTCCACCGATCATATAGGGAAAGAACACGTCGTCGTAAAATTCGCGCAGGCCAACCCAATCAGCCTCTTGTCCCGTGTAGAGCGCCTTGAGATTGACCCAGAGATCGCGGCTGGCACCGTAGAACATTTCGCCAAAGCCGTGGCGCACACCATCCACGTCTTTGGGCAGCCCTGTCAACAGATAGCCCGTCTTGAGCGAAGCATAGGCGATGGGCACATAGGTGAGCGGATTGCCGAAGAACGTCGCTAGCAGCGAGGCCAGAACATTGCCGTTCATGATGCGCGCCAGCAAAAACGCGATCAGAAAGTGAATACCGTAAAACGGCGTGAACGAGGTAAACACGCCCGCAAAGATACCACGAGCAATGCGCTCGGGCGAATCGGGCAGCCGGCGCACACGATGTTTGACGTAGTGGAACGCGCGCGCCCATCCACCCTTGGGGTAGATGATTTCCCAGATCACTCTGAGCCAGCTTCGCTTATCCCGGCGCTTGAATACCAAGTTTGTTTCCTATCTCGGAGACGCGCTCGTTCGCGTCTGCTGGGTCTTGATGGCGCGCCACCTTTGCAACATCGTCCTCGGCGTTCAGTGCCGAAATGATCGAATGCAAATGCTCGGCGTCCCGCAAATCCACGCTCAGGATCAAACTGAAAAAATCAGGTTTGCGATCCATGAACGTCAGATCCGAGATATTGGCTCCTTGCTCGCCAATCAATGTGCAAATCCGCCCAAGGACACCGGCATCGTTACCTATCGTAACGTCAAGGCGCGCCGTATGGATAGGCGGGTGCGTGCCCGACAGCCAATGTAGGTCAACCCAGCGCTTTGGTTCGTCCTCGAACCGACTGAGCGCGCGGCAATCAATCGCATGCACCACAACGCCGCGTCCGCGCTGGGTGATTCCGACAATACGCTCGCCCGGAAGCGGCTGGCAGCACAGGGCACGCTGATGGACCTGACCATGGGCAAGGCCGATCACCGCACGCTTGCTGTCGATACTCGTATCCGCCTTCTGGACCAGCTCGGGGTAGACGGCATTGACCACATCGGAACTGGTCAACTCACTGCTGCCAAGGCGCGCAAGAACGGTTTCTGCATTGCCAAGCCTCAGGGTCTTTGCCGCGCTTGTCAGCGCTTTGTCAGTCGCTTTCTTGCCAACACCTTCAAAAGCGGAACGTGCCAGTTCAGCCCCGAATTTGATGAACCTTTCGCGATCCTGCTCGCGCAGCGCGCGCCGGATGGCACTTTTGGCTTTGCCTGTGGCAGCGATATCAAGCCAAGTGGCTTGGGGCTGTTGGCCCTCCGCCGTCACGATCTCTACCGACTGGCCGTTCTTGAGCCGCGTCCAGAGCGGCACACGTAGCCCGTCCACCTTTGCCCCGACGCAACCCGCACCGATCCGTGTGTGAATCGCATAGGCGAAATCCAGCGGTGTGGCACCGCGCGGCAGCTTGACCACCTCGCCTTTGGGCGTGAAGCAAAAGACCTGATCGGAGTACATCTCCAACTTGACCGCTTCGAGGAAATCCTCGTGATCGTCCTCGCCACCGAATTGCTCGTTCAGGGTCGCAACCCATTTTACCGGATCCACCGCAAAGGGGTTTTGCGAGCGGATTCCATCGCGGTATGACCAATGCGCCGCAACACCGGATTCAGCGACATCGTGCATTTGCTGCGTGCGGATCTGCACTTCGACCCTCTTGCCATCGCGCCCCGACACTGTCGTGTGGATCGAGCGGTAACCGTTGCTTTTAGGCTGGCTGATGTAATCCTTGAACCGCCCCGGCACCGCGCGCCAGCGGCGATGGATCACGCCAAGCGCGCGGTAGCAATCCTCTTCCGACGTGGTGATCGCGCGAAAGCCGTAGATATCGGAGAGCCGCGAAAAGCCTTGCTCCTTCTCTTCCATCTTGCGCCAGATTGAATAGGGTTTTTTGGCACGCCCGATGATTTGCGCTTCGATGTCGTGCTCGCCCAGCTCTGCACGCATATCACCCGTGATCTTCTGGATCACATCTCCTGTCTCTTTCTGGAGCGTGATAAAACGGCGCATGATCGACGCACGCCCGTCGGGATTGAGAACGCGAAACGCAAGATCCTCAAGCTCCTCCCGCATCCACTGCATCCCCATTCGCCCAGCGAGGGGCGCATAGATATCCATGGTTTCGCGCGCCTTTTGGACCTGTTTGTCCGGGCGCATCGCCTTGATCGTGCGCATATTGTGCAGCCGATCGGCCAGCTTAACGAGAATCACCCGCAAATCCTTGGCCATCGCCATGAACAATTTGCGAAAGTTTTCCGCCTGTTTGGTTTCGGTAGAGCTAAGCTGGAGGTTCGTCAGTTTCGTGACACCATCCACGAGAACCGCCGTTTCGTCGCCAAAAATGCGCGCGACTTCGCCATAGGTGGATTTCGTATCTTCAATGGTGTCATGCAACAACGCCGTGATCAGCGTTGCATCGTCCAGCTTTTGCTCGGCCAAAATGCCAGCAACAGCGATGGGGTGGGTGAAATAGGGCTCGCCCGAGTGGCGAAACTGCCCCTCGTGCATACGTTCCCCATACTCGAAAGCTGCCCGAATGAGCGCTTCGTTGGTCTTGGGATTGTAGCTTTGAACGATAGCAAGCAGCGCGTTCGGGGACATTAGATCAGCAGTGTCATCCATATGTCGCCTATCGCGCCGCTATCGGTCGGGCTTAGCCCTGACCTTGCGCTTCCATCAATGCGCGCAGCAGCTTTTCTTCGGACATGTCGTCCTCTGCCGGCTTATCCGCTTCGGCACCCATCAAAAGCGCCATCGTGTCTTCTTCGGGCTCGTCGACTTCGATCTGGGTCTGGTTGCTCTCGATCAGGCGCTCGCGCAGATCGTCGGCCAATTGGGTTTCTTCCGCAATCTCGCGCAGGGAAACGACAGGATTCTTGTCGTTGTCACGATCGACCGTAATCGCTCCGCCAGCAGAAATTTCGCGAGCACGATGAGCGGCGAGCATGACCAGATCAAAACGGTTCGGTACTTTGTCGACGCAATCTTCTACTGTAACGCGGGCCATGGTGACCTCCAATTAGTGCGGGCGTGGAAGCCTGCCTTCTAGTGCTCAAAACTATGCTTGACAAGCAGATATTCAAGACGCGCGCCGGATCAGATTGCGGTGACACCAGCGCGCTCGGCTTCGGGGAGATCCGACAACATCTCGCGCACGCTTTTGCGCAGGACGGGATGCACCCAATCGGGCGCGACATCCGCCAAAGGGACCAGGACAAAAGCGCGGTCCTGCACCCGCGGATGCGGCAAAACTAACCCTCCGGGGGCCGCCTGCGCTTGCAATGCAGGGTCCAGCGATGCCCAATGCTGATAGGTGGCGCGATCCGGAAGCACGTTCTGCCCTGCGGCGATCAAATCCAGATCAAGCGTGCGCTGCCCCCAACGCTGGACTCGTTCACGTCCAAAATCCGCCTCAATCAGGTGAAGCCGCTCCAAAACCTGCACCGGCGTCCATAGACTGCGCAGCACCACAGCGGCGTTGATATAGTCAGGTCCAGCGCCTTTGGGGAAGCAAGGTGTGCGAAAAAACCGGCTTACCGCACGAATCGCAAACCCATGCTGGGCCAGAGCAATCACCGCGCGCGCCAGCACTTGCTCCAAAGTACAACCGGATGACGAAAGGTTAGCCCCAAGCGCAACCATTTGCAAAGTACCGGCTTTAACCCCCACTCCCTCATTTCTCACGTAAAACTTCCTTGCTTCGCCATTGGCTTTTCTCATAACGTATCGCACGGATGCGCCGCAAATTTATTTTATCCAGTTAATCTACCACTCACACGCTCACGGTTCGGTCCATCCATTTGAAAGGACATTTGATGTTTTACAAAGACGAACGGCTCGCGCTGTTCATCGATGGATCAAACCTGTACGCCGCAGCCAAAGCGCTTGGGTTCGACATTGATTACAAACTTTTGCGGACGGAATTCATGCGTCGCGGCAAAATGTTGCGTGCGTTTTACTACACCGCTCTGCTGGAAAATGACGAGTACTCCCCCATCCGCCCCCTTGTGGACTGGTTGAACTACAATGGCTTCACCATGGTGACCAAACAGGCCAAAGAATATACCGACAGTCAGGGTCGCCGTAAGGTAAAGGGTAATATGGATATCGAGCTTGCGGTCGATGCCATGGAGCTTGCGCCGCGCGTTGATCACATTGTGCTGTTTTCAGGCGATGGCGATTTTCGCCCGCTCGTGGAAAGCCTTCAGCGTCAAGGTGTGCGCGTTTCCGTGGTTTCCACAATCCGAAGCCAGCCGCCAATGATTGCCGACGAGCTGCGCCGTCAGGCCGACAACTTCATCGAGCTTGAAGAACTTAAGGACGTCATCGGACGCCCGCCGCGCGAGCCGATGCCCGAGCGCGAGCAAGATTTCGTCGCTGCGAAGTAGCGCGCTCAATAGCCGGGGCGAGGATAACCGCCCCGGCTATTGCACGTCTTGCATGTCTCCCCCACTGGACCACCGCGCCGCATCACGCTACCTCTAGCGCGCAAAGCTATTCGTGCATTTTATGATGGAGCCGCTGATGACCAATGCCCCCCTCACCCTCTATCTTGCCGCACCGCGCGGCTTTTGCGCAGGCGTGGACCGCGCGATCAAGATCGTGGAACTGGCTTTGGAAAAATGGGGCGCACCCGTCTATGTGCGCCATGAAATCGTGCACAACAAATTTGTCGTCGATGCGCTACGCGAACAAGGTGCGGTGTTTGTCGAGGAGCTTGATGAATGCCCCGGTGATCGCCCTGTGATCTTCTCGGCTCACGGCGTTCCCAAATCTGTCCCCGCCAGCGCCGCTAAACGCGAGATGGTTTTCGTGGATGCCACCTGCCCGCTGGTCAGCAAGGTCCACATCGAGGCCGAGCGCCACCACGCCAACGGTTTGCAACTGGTGATGATCGGCCATGAGGGCCACCCCGAAACCGTCGGCACCATGGGCCAGCTGCCCGAGGGCGAGGTTTTGTTGGTCGAAGAGCCAAGCGACGTCGCAGACCTGCGCGTGCGCGACGAGAGCAAACTGGCCTTCGTGACCCAAACTACCCTCTCCGTCGACGACACCGCCGATGTGGTCGCAGCACTGCAAGCGCGCTTCCCGAGCATCCAAGGCCCGCACAAGGAAGACATTTGCTACGCCACCACCAACCGTCAGGAATCGGTAAAAGCCATGGCCGCCAAGACCGATGCTATGCTGGTCGTGGGCGCGCCCAATTCATCAAACTCGCGCCGTTTGGTCGAGGTCGGGGCCAAGGCAGGCTGCTCTTATGCGCAGCTGGTCCAGCGCGCGCGCGATATCGACTGGCGCGCACTGGAGGGCATCAAAAGCATCGGCATCACCGCCGGAGCCTCAGCGCCGGATGTGCTGATCACCGAAGTCATCGACGCCTTTCGCGCCCGCTATGATGTCACGGTGGAAGTCGTCGAGACCGCCAAAGAAAACGTCGAATTCAAAGTTCCGCGCGTGTTGCGCGCGCCCACATGATCCCGCGCGCGCCGTTTATGCTCGGGCTTGCGGGCCTTATCCCTTTCGTCTGGGGCGCGATCACAACCGTGCTTCCCGATCTTGGCCTTTGGGGTGCGCAAACAATCGGGCCGCGTTTTGTCGGCCCCTACGTGCAACTTTTTTACGGTGCGGTCATCCTGTCGTTCATGTCAGGCGTGCTTTGGGGCTTTGCGACCAAGGCAGAGGGCGGCCAGGCGGCGACGGGATATGCGCTCTCGGTTCTGCCCGCGCTCTGGGCCTTCTTCATGACGGGGGGCGGACCGACCAGCGCGGGTATTTATCTGATCGCGGGCTTCCTCGGGCTGCTGGCGCTCGATTATATGTTCTCGCAATGGGGCCTGACGCCACCTTGGTGGATGCCGCTACGCATATTGCTGACGGCAATTGTCGTGACCTGCCTTGCCATCGGAGTGCTGGTGTAATGAGCGATGAAGAGACGCTGAGAATCTACGCCGCACAGGCCCACGACTATGCCAAACTGACGAGAACCGACGCCGATAGCCCGGACCTCGCGGCCTTTTTGGCTTTCTTACCGCAGGGCGCACACGTGCTCGATCTTGGCTGCGGCCCGGGCCAGTGTGCAGCCCATATGGCGCAGCATGGCTGCAGGGTCGAGGCCACAGATGCCTCACCGGAAATGATCGCTCTCGCCAGCGCGCATCGCGGGGTTTGTGCGCGCTGTGAAGTTTTCGATGATCTGGATGCCGTCAATCGATTTGATGGCGTATTCGCCAATTTCAGCCTGCTTCATGCCGCCCGCAAGGATGTGCCGCGCCACATCGCCCAGATTGCGCAGGCGCTTAAACAGGGCGGTATTTTCCACATTGCGATGAAGACAGGTATCGGCCAATCGCGCGATGGGATCGGGCGGCGCTATAGCTACTTCTGCGAAGCCGAGTTAGAGGAAATGATCACCATGAATGGTCTGGACGTGATCCGCCGCAATCATGGCGCAGGCATCGGTCTAAGCGGCGAAATCGCCGATTGGGTCGTTCTACAAAGCAGGAAACTATAATTATGCCAAGACTTTACGCCTATACCGATGGTGCCTGTAGCGGCAACCCCGGCCCCGGTGGTTGGGGCGTTCTGATGCGTGCCAAGGATGCGGGCGGCGCAATCGTCAAGCAGCGCGAACTTAGCGGCGGCGCGCAGTTGACCACCAACAACCAGATGGAACTTATGGCGGCGATTTCTGCGCTCGAGGCGCTTGAGCGTCCGGCAGAATTGACCATTATCACCGATAGCACCTACGTCAAGAATGGGGTGACGGGCTGGATTCATGGCTGGAAGAAGAATGGCTGGAAAACGGCCGCCAAGAAGCCTGTGAAAAACGTCGAGCTTTGGCAGCGCCTCGATACGGCGCAGGCGCGTCACAGCGTGATATGGGAATGGGTCAAAGGCCACGCGGGCCATCCCGAGAACGAGCGCGCTGACGAACTTGCGCGCGCAGGCATGGCCCCGTTCAAGAAAAGCGCATGAGCCTGCTCAGCTTTTTCGATTTTGCTGCTGTTCTGATTTTCGCCCTCACAGGCGCGCTGACGGCAAGCCGCGCGCAGCTTGATCTGGTCGGCTTTGCCTTCCTTGCGGCGCTTACAGGCGTCGGCGGCGGCACGGTGCGCGACGTTCTTCTGGATCGCAATCCGGTTTTCTGGATCGAACAACCGGCCTATCTGGCTGTCACCAGCGCAGCAGCTTTACTGGTGTTTTTCACCGCACATCTGGTGGAAAGCCGCTATCGCCTTTTGTTGTGGCTGGATGCACTGGCCTTGGGCGTCGCGGTTGCAGCAGGCATCGGCATCGCTTTGGCCGCCGGGCAACCCGCGATCATCGCTGTTTTGATGGGCATCGTGACAGGCTGCATGGGCGGATTGATGCGGGATGTGGTCTGCAACGAGGTGCCGCTGGTTTTGAAACAGGGCGAGCTATACGTCAGCGCCGCCTTTGCGGGCGCAAGCGCAGGGGTGATTGCCGCCGCATTTGGGCTGCCAAGCCTTGCCGTGCTAAGCGCCGCGATTGTCGTGACCGTGATCCTGCGCGCGGGATCGCTGGCCTTCGGCTGGCGCTTGCCGGTTTACAGAAGTGCACCGCCGCGCAGATAAATCACTTGCGCCAATGGGTCGGCACGATGATCAGCGCGCCAATGGACGCGACGATCGCATCGATGCCGGGCGAGCCGAAACCGACGCGAAACATGATCGTGACGAAGTAGAACAGAAACGCACCGCCGACGCAGATGATGATCGAGGGCAGATAGCCGTTATGGGTAAATTCGCTGCGCTCGGAAATATATCCGACCATCCCCGCGATCACCACCGTGCCGAAAAGTGCCAGAAACATCGCGTTATCCTTCCCCGAAACGGGTGCCCTTGGGCACGGGCGTGCCGCGCAGAAACTCTTGCGCATCTTGCGCGCCTTTACCAGCCTTCTGCGCGCGCAGGATTTGCACCGCGCCTGTGCCGCAGGCGATAGTTAACGCGTCATCAAGCGCCTGCCCCGCAAGGCCATCCCCTGCTGCGGCGCGGCTCGCAAGCAGTTTGACACGCGCGCCTTCAAGCATGCTCCAAGCGCCGGGAAAGGGCGACAGGCCTCTGATCTGGCGATCAACAGCTATCGCAGGCGCATTCCAGTCGATTTGCGCCTCAACCTTGTCGATTTTGGCAGCATAGTTCACGCCCGCCTCCGGCTGCGCGTCGGGCGTCAATTGATCCAAGCGCTCCAAAGCCTCACAAATCAGGTTTGCGCCGATGGCGCTCAACCTGTCATGCAAGGCACCTGTGGTCTCCTCCACCCCTATCAGGGTGCCCTCGCGCAAGAGCACATCGCCTGTATCCAGCCCCGCATCCATCTGCATGATGCAAATGCCGGTCCGCGCATCCCCTGCCATAATCGCGCGGTGGATCGGCGCAGCCCCGCGCCAGCGCGGCAAAAGCGACGCGTGAATGTTCAGGCAGCCCTTGGCAGGTGCATCCAGAATAGCCTGCGGCAAGATCAAACCATAGGCAACGACGACCGCAACATCCGCGTTCAGCGCAGCGAATGCATCCGTTTGCTCAGCACTTTTCAAAGATACAGGATGGCGCACATCCAACCCCAACTCCAACGCGCGCGCATGAACTGGCGTGGGGCGTTCTTTCTTACCGCGCCCCGCAGGGCGCGGAGGTTGGCAGTAGACAGCTGCAATCTCGTGACCCGCCGCGACCAAAGCCTCCAGAACAGGCACTGAGAAATCCGGAGTGCCCATGAAAATCACTCTCATAGCTTGCCCGCCTTTTTGATCAGCATCTCGCGTTTCACGCGGCTGAGATGGTCGAAATACATCTTGCCGTTCAAGTGATCGATCTGGTGCTGAACCGAAGTCGCCTCGAGCCCGATAAAATCGCGCCGATCAATAATGCCCTGCGCGTTCAGATATTTGACCGTCACCGCGCGAGGGCGTTTGATGATCGCGGAGACGCCCGGCAGGTTCGGGCTTGCCTCGTCATGCTCGCGCAGTTCCACAGAGGCATGCAGGATTTCGGGGTTCGCCATAAGAATGGCCTTGCCAAGCTCCTTGGAGGCATCGACCACGGCAAGGCGCAGCATCACGCCAATCTGTGTCGCGCCCATGCCGACACCCGGCATCGCTTCCATCGTGTCGATCAGATCGGCCCAAACGGCGCGCACCTCATCGGTGATTTCGCTGACGTCTGCCGCGCGGCTGCGCAGGCGTTTGTCGGGCCATGGGATACATTTTCGAACGCTCATTGTGCCAGGCCTCTATATTCTGCTTCCAGCGCTGCGCGCGCATCGACGTCCAGATGATCAAAGATCACACGCCCATCCAAGTGATCCATTTCGTGCTGCGCGCAGATCGCCGCAAATCCCGTAAGCACCACCGCGCCGCGCGCGCCCTCGATATCAGTGTAGCTCAATTCGATCTGATCGGGCCGCGTCACAACGCCGGCGACCCCGACGATCGACAGGCAGGCCTCCTCGTTTGTGCTCATCGCCTCGCCCAGCACCGTGATCTTCGGATTGATGCAGGCAAGCGGCGTTTTCACGCCCTCTTTCCACGTCGCATCCATCACGAAAAGTCGCTGCATCACGCCGACCTGCGGCGCCGCAAGGCCACGGCCGGGCGCGGCGTACATCGTCTCGAACATATCATTAATCAAGCGCCGCTCGGCATCGTCTATCCGATCAACCGGCGAGCAGATTCGTTTCAAACGCGGATCAGGCCAGGCCACGATCGGCAACACACTCATGCGCGCGCCATTTCGCGTTTCAATTTCTGCATCTTGCGGGTGATCATCTGGCGCTTTAGCGGCTTGAGGTAGTCGATGAACAGCTTGCCATCAAGGTGATCGATCTCATGCTGCACGCAGGTCGCCCAAAGCCCGTCCATGTCGCGCTCTTGCAAAGTGCCATCGAGGTCAAGCCACTCGATGCGCACATCCGCTGGTCGCGTGACTTCGGCGTATTGGTCCGGAATCGAAAGGCAGCCCTCGTCATAGACGTTCGTTTCCTCGGAGGCGGCAATTACACGCGGGTTCACCATAACCAAAGGCTCCGGCTTGGCGCCGTCCTCTTTGACGCAATCGAGCACGATCATCCGCTCGAGCACACCCACCTGCGGCGCGGCAAGGCCGATGCCGGGGGCAGCATACATCGTCTCGAGCATATCGGCAGCAAGCACGCGCAAATCGTCCGATATATCGGGCACGGCAGCGCAGAGTTTCTTCAGGCGCGGGTCGGGGTGGATCAGGATATTACGCTTCATGCCTGTGCATTTAAGGCCAACGCGCCTGCGCTGCAACGGGCCTTGCAGATTTGCGTCAATTCGTTAGCGTCTGCGCAACAAAATAGGAGAGCACACATGAGTTTCGACGAGATCATCGAGCGGCGCGGCACACATTCCGTCAAATGGGACGCGATGGAAGCCATCTACAGCGTCCCGGCAAACGATGGTATCTCGATGTGGGTCGCAGATATGGATTTCCGCCCGCCGCAGTGCATTTCCGATGCGGTGCGCAAAATGCTCGATCATGGAATTTACGGCTATTATGGCGATGACACCCCCTACCGCGAGGCGATTTGCTGGTGGATGAAGACGCGCCATGGCTGGAACGTTGAGCCCGCGAGCATTTTCACCACCCATGGCCTCGTTAACGGTACCTCGATGTGCGTCGATGCTTTCACCCAACCGGGGGATGGTGTCGTGCTGTTCACCCCCGTTTATCATGCCTTCGCCAAGGTGATCGCGGCGGCCGAGCGCAAGGTGGTCGAGTGCGAGATGGTCAACACCAATGGCCGTTACGAACTGGATTTCGACGCTTACGACGCGCAGATGACAGGCAATGAGACGATGCTGGTCTTTTGCTCCCCGCATAACCCGTCAGGGCGCGTCTGGAGCAAGGGCGAATTGCAGGCCGTCGCCGCCTTCGCCAAGCGCCATGACCTTATTCTGGTTTCGGACGAAATCCATCACGATCTGGTCTTCGGCGGGCACAATCATATCCCCATGGCCAATATCGCAGGCATCGAAGATCGCCTCGTGATGATGAGCGCGACGACGAAAACCTTTAATATCGCGGGGTCTCATTCTGGCAATGTCATCATCGCGGATCCTGATCTGCGCGCACGTTTTGGTGCCAGGATGATGGCAATGGGGCTCAGCCCCAACTCGTTCGGTCTGTTCATGGCTGAAGCAGCCTACAGCCCTGATGGCGCGATCTGGGTCGATGAATTGGTTCAATATCTTGACGGAAATCGCAAGATTTTTGATGCGGGCGTCAATGCAATTCCCGGCCTGAAATCTATGGATATGGCGTCGACCTATCTCGCTTGGGTCGACTTCGAGGGGACTGGTATGTCGCGCGAAGATTTCACGCGCCGCGTCGAGCAAGATGCGCGCATCGCCGCCAACCATGGACCGACCTTTGGCAAGGGCGGTGAAAACTTCCTGCGTTTTAACTTTGCGACCCCACGGTCGCGGATCATTGAGGCAGTCGAGCGTTTGCAAGCGGCATTTGGGGATTTGCAGTAGCGCATCCTTTGCATTGGTTACTCGGAGATGTCACCAAGCAGCCAAAGCAGAAAAATCGCCAGAAATGGCGTACCAGGAAGCGATATCAACACCCAAGCGAACGGGTCGCGGTTACGCTCCTTGGCCATGTCCGAAGGCACCGTGACAACCAACAAAAACAAAAGCCAAAGACAGAAAAGTGCCCATGCTCCGCCCAAGACAAGTAAAAGCAGATCCGCCATAGCACCTTCGGGTTAATCAATCGGCTCTTCCAGCACAGCGCCCTCAACAGGGCGCAACACATGCGGCATGCTCGGATCATACAGCGCCGAGTCCTTGAAGTCACGAATGTTGCCCAGCACAGGCCCCACCAGCGTCAGTGCCGTGCGCGTGATCTTTTCCTTACGCACCTTCTTGTGAATGTCGCTCAGCGTGCCGCGAATGAACATCTGATCCGGCCAACCGACGCGATAGGCCACGACCACAGGGCAATCCTCCCCGTAATGTGGCCCTAAAACACGCACGATTTCGCGCAGGTTGCGCACCCCCAAATGGATCGCCAAAGTCGCACCCGTGGCTGCGAAATTCTCCAAAGTCTCTTTCGGCGGCATCGACGTGCTTTTCATCGAAACCCGCGTCAAAACAATTGACTGCGCAATCTCTGGCACAGTCAATTCTTGACCCAGTGCAGCCGCGGCAGCCGCATAGGCAGGCACGCCCGGGATGATCTGATAGTCGATCCCATCCACGCGAAGTCGCCGGATTTGTTCTGCAATCGCGCCATACAATGACGGATCGCCCGAATGCACTCGCGCAACATCCTCACCGCGCCCCTGCGCGGCAACAATCTCGCCGTGAGTTTCGTCCAGCGTCATTGCTGCCGTATCCATCACAATCGCACCCTCGGGCGCGCCCGCGACGACCTCTTCAGGAACCAAAGACCCGGCATACAAACACACTGGGCAAGCCGCGATCAAACGCTGCGCCTTCAAGGTCAGCAATTCAGGATCGCCCGGCCCTGCGCCAATAAAGTAAACGGTCATATCTTCATCTTCCTAAATAAACTTAAGTTACGACGCTTGCTTGCTCAAATCGCCGTCAATTTTGCGTGCATATCCGCGCGGGGTATACATGCGCGGGCCAGTTCCCAAATGCGCCAGTTTCGAGTTGGACGAGCCAACCAGAACAACCGTCAACATATCCACCTCATCCACTTCCAGCGCATCCAAACGTCGATAGCGCACGTGCTCTTCGGGCCGCCCCAAAGAAGACGCAAGCATCACAGGCGTATCACTCGGGCGGTGTTTCAAGAGGATATCGCGCGCTTCGGCCAGCAAAGTGCGACGCGTTTTGGATACAGGATTATAGAAGGCAATCACGAAATCACCCTCAGCTGCTGCTTTCAACCGGCGCAAAATATCATCGCGCGGCGTCAGTAAATCCGACAGCGAAATCGCGCAGAAATCATGCCCTAAAGGCGCGCCAGCGCGCGCTGCCGCACCTTGCAAAGCGGACACACCGGGCGAACAAACGACATCCACACGCCGGGCCGCGTCCGATACGCCCATCTCATCTGCGCCGCGATCCATCAATTCGAACACAAGCGCGCCCATGGCGTAAATGCCCGCATCGCCCGAACAAACCAGCGCAACATTCTTGCCCTGCCCCGCTTGCTCCAGCGCATAACGGCAGCGCGCCTCTTCCCCGCCCAGCGGGAAATCAGAGCGCTCTTTGCCAATCGCTAGTGGTCCGAGCAAATCGATGTAAAGCCCGTAGCCCACAAGTTCTTCCGCCTGTGCCACTAGGCGTGAGACCTCGGGCGTGCGCCAACTCGCCTGACCGGGTCCAATGCCCACAATCGACAGCGTTCCGCGCGCGCGTCCTTTGAGCACCACCAAAGGCGCAACAGCCTCGCCCAAAGCCACTGTCACGTTCAAAGTTTTGCGCTTCGCCACGCGCAAAGACCCGTCACTGCCGACCATCGCCAAAGCCGCGCCTTCGCTGACCCCGTGACAGCCAACTTCGGCAAAAACCACCTCGGACGGGTTTTCCAAACGCGCTGTTTCTGCCTCCAGTTCAGCCGCTATGAACAGCCGCAAAGGCACGCCGAGGCGCTTGGCCACTTCGATCATCGCAGGCTCATCGCCTTTCAAATCAATCGAGGCGACTGCCGCGACAGCCCCCTGCGCAACGCCAGCCTCCGCCAGAACCGCCTCAACCTGCGTCCACATTTCTGCAGGATCCGCATTGCGCGCACAGCCAAGGCCCAGAACGAAACGCTGCGGATGGTAGACCAGCGCCGCCTCTGAGCCCGCCACTGGTGCTTCCGTCACGATCAAATCAACGCCGCTGCCCGTGCTCTCAATCTCAAAAATATTCTTGCCCTGAACCTGCACTCCTGCGCCGCCCAGCATCGCTGCCATCGCACCCTTGGCATCCTCAGGGTTAGCAAGCGCATAACCGGCAGGCGGCTCGTCCAGCGCTACGCCCATTGCCACATCGCCCGCCGTCGTGACTGCAGCGACCCCCCCAAGAGCCTCGGAAATCTGATGCGCCAAACGGTTTGCACCGCGATGCCCCCCTAGCAACGGCACCACAACGCCCCCATCATCACTGACGGAAATCACAGGCGGCTCCGCGCGCTTATCGCTCAGCAGTGGCGCTACGCCGCGGATCAAAATCCCGCTCGCACAAACCCCGATGAGCGGCGTACCAGCAGCAAACAAATCGCGCGCATGATCAAGCGCATTGCCAAAGAAAGCATCGGCGGCATCAACGCGCCCCTCGCGCCCATGCACCTGCGCGCCCAGCGCCTGTGCCACCTTGTGCGCAGTTGCTTCACCAGAGCGCGACAGCGCCATCACTACGGGTCTCACAGCCATGGATCGGCTCCTTTGGTAAGCAAAATCATCGAAAAATACGGGGCTTTTTCAGGCGCGTTCGCAAGCGGGAGAACCACTTCTTCCGGCAGGCTCGCACGCTCTACATAGACCGCGTGCGAAGTCAGGCCGAGGGCCTCAATCACACCGCGAATCTTGGTCAAATGCCGTCCTACCTTCATAATCGCGACGCTTTCCGCACCCTCGATGCGCATACGCAATTCGTCCTCAGGCAAGGGCCCCGGCAGAACCGTCAAACGCTCGTTACGCGCCGCCAGCGGCATGCCCGCGCGCGCCGCGCAGGTGGTGATCGACGTAACGCCGGGCACAACTTCGACTTGGAACCGCTCCGAGAGGCGCGCGAAAAGATACATGAAGGAGCCGTAGAAAAACGGATCGCCCTCGCAGAGGCAAATCACATCGTCCCCTGCCTCAAGCGCCAGCGCAATTTCCGCCGCGCCTTTGTCATAGGCGGCTTGCGCAGGGGCGCGCTCCACGCTCATCGGCACGTCCATAACGATCTCGCGCGCACCATCAGGGATCACATCCGCCGCGATCGAACGCGCGAAACTCGCAGCCCCCGCAAGCGCCGGATAGGCCACGACACGCGCACCTTTGATTAGGCGATGCGCGCGCAAAGTCATCAATTCAGGATCGCCCGGCCCAAGGCCGACACCATAAAGTTTACCGCTCATCGCTTGATCAAACTCCACTGCGTCACCGGCATCAGCGGACGCCACCCCGTTAGCGTGCCCACAGGCTCCGCGCGGTTGATTTGCAACTTAACAAGCTGGCCGCCATGGCGCTTGTGCAGCGCGAACAACACCGCTTCGCTTTCAAGCGTGACCGCATTCGCCACCAATCGCCCAAGCGGACGCAAGGCCTGCCAAGCCGCCTCGAACACCGCTTCGGACAAGCCGCCGCCAATGAACACCGCGTCCGGTGCCTCAAGCCCGCTCAAGGCCTCAGGCACCTTGCCGTCGATCAGTTCCAACTTCGGCGCACCGAGCGCCAAAGCATTCGCCGCCGCCATCGCGCGCCGATCCGCGCGCGGCTCGATCCCGATGGCGCGCGCATAACGGGCAGCACGCATCCACTCCACCGCAACTGACCCGCAGCCCGTGCCGATATCCCACAAGAGCGCCCCGCGCATGGGCATCAACTTGGCTAAAGTCGCCGCGCGCACTTCCTGTTTGGTCATCGTTCCGTCGCTTTGAAACAACTCGTCCGCAAGGCCCGGCACGCGCGGCAAAAGTGCCGCGTCGGGCGCGGCAAGGCACTCCACCGCCATCGTATTAAACGCGGGCACAATATGTGACCAATCGCTCGCAATCCCGTCGAAACGCTGCTCGTCCTTGCCGCCCATCGCAGCCAAAACGCTCACTTTACTTTGACCAAAGCCACGCTCGCTCAAAAACCGCGCGATTTGCGCAGGAGTCTCGGCACCAGTCGTCAGGATCAACAGCTTAACATCGGGCTGAATGAATGCGATCATCTGCTCCACAGGGCGTCCATGCACCGTCAGTGTTTCCACATCTGGCATCGACCAGCCCATGCGCGCCGCCGCGAGTTGAAACGCGCTAAGCTGCGGATGATAGGTGATTTCGCGCGCATCAATCGCACGGCCAATCCGCGCGCCAACGGAAAACCACAAAGGATCGCCCGTGGCGAGCACGACAACACGCTTGCCGCGATAACCGGTCAACACGTCAATCAACGCATCAAACGGCGAAGGCCATGCCACGCGCTCTGCACTCACGTTCTCGCTAAGACGATGGTGGCGATCACCGCCAATGATCACCTCCGCCGCTTCAACAACCCCGCGTGTCGCGGGGACAAGCCCGTCCAGACCGTCCTCGCCAATGCCAACAATATGCAACCAAGGTTCAGACATGGTCTTCCTCTCTTTCTAAATATCTCCGCCGGAGGCATCCGATTTTTCTTGAAAAATCGCTCATCTCTCCTCGGGAAGTCCCGCGGCCAGGGCGTTCACCGCTGCCGAAGCAATCGCCGAGCCGCCGCGCCGACCGCGCAGCGCCACGAAATCACAGCCACGCGGGCGATCCGCCAATTCCGCTTTGCTTTCCGCCGCACCGACAAAACCAACAGGGAATCCAAGGATCACCGCAGGCTTCGGCGCGCCTGCATCGAGCAATTCCAAAAGATGAAACAGCGCCGTCGGGGCATTGCCGATGGCCACGACTGCGCCCTCGAGATGCGGCTCCCACAATTCAACTGCCGCCGCTGAGCGCGTGTTGCCAATCGCTTTCGCATGATCCGGCACACGCGGATCATTCAGCGTGACGATCACCTCGTTCTCGCTTGGCAGGTAGCGCCTGATAATCCCTGCTCCGACCATTTCACAGTCGCAGAGCACCGGCGCGCCAGCCTGCAAGGCGCGGTGTCCAGCCAGATATGCCCCTTGTGAAAACGCGATCCTGTCCGCCACTTCGACCATACCGCAAGCATGGATCAGGCGTACCGCAAGGCTTTGCATCCCCGTATCGAATCGATCCAGATTAGCCTCGGCCCGCACGGTCGCAAAGCTCTGCGCATAAATCGCCATCGGGTCGCGCTCGTAGGGTCTCACGAGCGTTTCCGTGCGCTTTCGGGGCCGTGAGGGTGTTTCGCATGGGGGTATTCTGCATGGTGGTGGTGATCATGCTCGTGATCATGGCCGTGCGCGTGATGGTGATCGTGCTTGTCCTGCATCTCAAGGCGGCACATGCCCGTGCAGAACGTATCGCAAAGCGTGCAGTCCGCGACGTTGGAGCCGGGCGCAGAGGCACCCTGCCCCTCCACATGATGATGATGGCTTTCTTGGACCGCGCCCACTTCGCTCTCAAAGCCCAAGACTTGCGTGCGGTATTTGCACATCACGCAGGTGGGCGGTGGAACCGATCCAAACGCAGGATGCGTGCGATCTTCAGGTTTGATGTGGTGATGGCGGCCATCGTCGAAGGCGAGAACCTGCTCGCGGTACGCGCAAATTCCGCAGTTCGGCGGGGGCGTTTCGCTCATTTGCTCCGTAACGCGCTCTGCGAAGGTCTGCAAAACCTGCGGGTGATCGCCAAGGTAACCTGCTTTGACGAAATCAATCTCAGGATGCTCTGCCGCGACCTGATCGGTAAAGCCGTAAATACGGTCGATCAAAATGCCGCTGAACAGGAAATACGGGAACACGATGACCCGCTTGTAACCCAGCTTGGAGGCGTGTTGCAGGCAGGGTTCAACCAGCGGGAAGGTCACGCCGGAGTAACCGACTTCAAGCCAGCCAAAGCCCATGCCCTCTTGCAACATGCGCGCGATCTTGGCGACGTTGCCGTTTGCGTCAGGGTCAGACGCGCCGCGCCCGATCACTACAAGGCAGGTGTCTTGCAAAGCCACCTCGCCATGCTCCGCGTTCGCGCGCTCAACCGCCTCTTTGATACGACCCCCAGCCGCTGCGACCATTTTGGGATCAACCCCAAGCTCGCGGCCATAGGAAATCTCGATGTCGTGCTTGGCCGCATAGGTGTTCAAGACCGTCGGGATGTCGTTCTTGGAGTGCATCGCGGCAAAGAGCATGCCCGGCACCGCCAAAATCTTGTCGCAGCCCGCATCGCGCAGCTTGTCGAGACCATCGCGGATCACCGGATTGGCGAACTCCAGATAGCCATACTCCATCTCCCATCCCTCGGGCAGATAGGGCGGCAGTTTTTCCGCCAATGTCGAAAATTCATCCACCGCCGACTGGCTACGCGAGCCATGCCCGCAAATCATTACACCGATTTTGCTCATCGCCTCTATGCCTCCTGCAATTCTTCGTCGTCCTGCTCTGCCGCCTCGGCATCGTCAGAACCCGATTTCTTCCCCTTGAGCGCCGCCCAAGCCCCCAGCGCGATCGCCGCACCGATCGCCGCTGCGCCCAGCCAGTGACCATGTCCCGCGACCTCGATCAAATGACCGGGATGGGCAAATGCAGCACTTGTCCAAAGCAGGGCAAGGCAGGCAATCAAAAGCAGTTTCATCAGCTGGGTTTCCTTCATATCGGCAGGCATAGTTGCGGGCCGAACAGGAGAGCAGGCAAGCCTGCGCAAGCCTATCACCACTGACGCATAAGCCCCCTGTTTGGGTCAACCGCCGCGTCACACCGATCCGGCCCCTCAGGGGCGTCGTTCGCCCCCGTATAGGCGCGCACAATATTAGGTTCAAACGGATTCGCGGCCTTTGAAGGCCCATGTGCGGCGCCGCGTGCAAACTGCAGGGGAACACAGGGGTCCGCCCACGGAGATCAGCTTTGCGCTCAACATGTGCAGGTTTGCACGGCAGCTGCGCGCAAACCGGTGTTTCTGTGCGCTTATCGACGGGGTACATCTTGGGCAACGCGACACTGAAGGAATTAAAAATGGGTTTGCTCGTCGATGGGGTCTGGAAGGACCAATGGTATGATACGAAATCTTCGGGCGGCGCGTTCAAACGCAGCACGGCCAAGTTTCGCAACTGGATCACTACCGATGGCAGCGCAGGACCCTCCGGCGCAGGCGGCTTTGCCGCACAATCCGGGCGCTATCATCTCTACGTCAGCTATGCTTGTCCCTGGGCGCATCGCACGTTGATCTTTCGCGCGCTCAAGGGCCTCACCGAGCACATCACCATTTCGGCCGTGCATCCAGACATGCTCTCACAAGGCTGGACTTTCCAGACGGACGCGCATGGCGCAAGCGGCGACACGCTCTATGGTCTGCCCTTCGCACGCGATATCTACACCAAGGCGGACCCTTTGATTTCAGGGCGCGTTACTGTGCCAATCCTGTGGGACAAACAGCGCGAAACCATCGTGTCCAACGAATCCTCCGAGATCATCCGCATGTTCAATTCCGCCTTTGAGGGGATCACGGGCAATACCGATGACTACTGGCCTGAAGAAATGCGGGCAGACATCGAGGAGGTCAACGCGCGCATCTACGACACTATTAATAATGGCGTCTACAAAGCGGGTTTCGCGACCACGCAGGCGGCCTATGACGCCGCGATCACACCTTTGTTCTACAGTCTCGACTGGCTCGAAGAGCGCCTTGGCGAGAAACGCTACCTGATGGGCGATCGCCTGAGCGAAGCGGATTGGCGCCTGTTCACCACGCTCGTGCGCTTTGATCCGGTCTATCATTTGCACTTTAAATGTAATCGCAGCCGCATCGTTGATTACCCTAACCTCTGGGCCTATACGCGCGATCTATTTCAAGTGCCGGGCGTCGAAGAGACGGTCAATATGCACCATATCGTGCGCCATTATCACTACAGTCACGACACGATTAACCCAAATAGGATCATCCCGACCAATCCAGAGCTTGATTTCGCACAGCCCCACGGGCGCAGCTAAGTTGCGCTTGCATAATGTTGCACCATCGCCGCCAAATCCTCTGGCGGCGTCGCACTTTGCACGAAGGCGCAGGCGTTGGGGCTAAGTTGAAAAATCGAGCCATCCGAGAAAAACGAAGTGTTGGTCACGAAAATGATCCGCGCCTCGGGACGCCGGTAACTCGCATAATCAGCAATTACCAATGCTTGCCCCTTCGCAAGTATCAAGTCGAGGATAATCATTTCGAACGGCGTCTTGCGCAGCGCTTCCAGCGCTTCGTCATGATCAACAGCCACAGTGACTTTCATGCCCTGACGCTCCAGACAGGCCTGCCACAAATAGCCCAGCTCCGGCTGGCTTTCGACGATAAGTACTTCCATGACTGACAACCGCTTGTATTCTTTTTGATTACTCTCGGGTTTCTCCCGTAAGCCTTAACAAACCGTTAATTTTGGACAGCGAAGTGAAGGGTTGTCCTAAATTTAAATAGAAACACTTGCAGCTCGGGCGGCTTTCCGCTTGAACGCTGTGGATAAGAATTTTGCATAGGGGCAAATCCACGATGACCACATGGATTACAGTTTGCGACACCTGCAAGCGCGATGATTGGAACGCTGAAACAGACACGCAAACGGATGGTGAGCTGCTCGCCCTTGCCGTGGAGGCCGCGGCTGCTGGCAGCGATGTGAAAACGCGCCGCGTGTCCTGTCTGATGGGGTGCTCGCACAGTTGCAACATCGCCATTCAGGCACCGGGCAAGCTCGCATATACGCTCGGCAAATTTGATGCCAGCGAAGAGGCCGCGGCGGGCATTGTCGAATATGCCGAAAAGCACGCGGCATCGAGCAGCGGGCAAGTTCCGTTTCGCGAATGGCCGCAAACGATCAAAGGACACTTCATCACGCGCCACCCACCTTTGCCCGAGGCTGAATGAACGCCTCTCCCCCCCGCGATCACGGCGGCGGCCTTGACGGAGCAGCAGAGCGGTTCGGCGGCGCGCGCGCAGACTGGATCGATCTATCGACCGGCATCAACCCCGTGCCCTATCCCATCGGCGAAATCAGTGCGCAGGACTGGACGGCCCTGCCGGATGCTGCCGCGCTCGATCGGCTGAATACAGCTGCGCGTACCTTCTGGAACGTGCCAAGCGGCGCTGCAATTTTGCCCGCCCCCGGAGCCTCCGCCCTGATTGCGCGCATTCCCGCGCTGATGCCCTCAGCGCGCGTCGATATTCCAGCGCCGACCTATAACGAACACGCCGCCGCCTTTGGCGCGCAGGGCTGGCAAATCAGCGCGCATGCGCCAAGCGCGCGGGTGCTGGTGCATCCCAACAATCCCGATGGCCGGCTTTGGCGGGCCGCAGACGCCTCTGCCCCCCTCACCATCATCGACGAGAGCTTTTGCGACATCGCGCCCGACGCCAGCCTGATCCATCTGGCCGAGCGCAAAGGCGTGATCCTGCTCAAGAGTTTCGGCAAGTTTTGGGGCCTTGCAGGCCTGCGCCTTGGCTTTGCGATTGGCGATCCTGCCTTGATCACGCACCTAAGCGATTTCACTGGCCCTTGGGCCGTCAGCGGCCCGGCGCTGCGCATCGGCGCACGCGCACTTTGCGATCGAACATGGGCCGTGCAAACGCGCCTGCGCCTGAGCGCCGACGCTGCGCGCCTGGATGCGCTCATGGCCACTCAAAGCGCCACATTGGTGGGTGGAACGCCCCTATTTCGCCTCTACGATGTGGGCGATGCAGAAGCCCTTCAAACCCGCCTCGCGCGCGCGCATATCTGGTCCCGCGTCTTTCCCTACTCGGCGCGATGGCTGCGCCTTGGCCTGCCGGCACCGGATCAATGGGCGCGCCTCGGCAAAGCCCTTAGCGCACAAAGATGAGCAGCGCGAGCATGTTGCTCTGCGCACTTGCGCTTGATGCCCTCATGGGTGAACCGCGCTGGCTCTGGTCGCGCGTGCCCCATCCTGCGGTGCTTATGGGCAAGCTAATCGGCTGGGCCGATCGCACCTTCAACGCGGGGCAATTCAGGCGCGTCAAAGGCGCGTTGGTCATGACCGCACTCGCACTCTTCGCAATCCTGCTCGGGCTGTTGCTCGCGACGCTCGGCCCTGTCGTCGAAATCATAATCGCCGCTATTCTGATCGCACAGAAATCCCTTGCAGAGCACGTCGCCGCCGTCGCAGCCGCTTTGCGTAAATCAACAGGTGACGGCCGCACCGCCGTCGCAATGATTGTTGGGCGCGATACCGCCGATATGGACGATCCTGCAATTGCGCGCAGCGCCATCGAAAGTGCGGCGGAGAATTTCTCCGATGGCGTCATCGCTCCTGCGCTCTGGTTTCTCGTCGCCGGACTGCCAGGGCTTTTGCTCTACAAAATCACCAATACTGCGGATAGCATGATCGGTTATCGCACTCCACGCCACCAAGATTTCGGCTGGGCGGCTGCGCGTTTCGATGATCTGATCAATCTCGTGCCTGCGCGCTTCAGCATGCTGCTCATTGCTCTGCCCTACGGCCTGTTTGGGCGTCTTGGTGAAATAGCGCGCGAAGCACGCCAGCATCGATCCCCAAACGCAGGTTGGCCAGAAGCGGCCATGGCCCGCGCGCTCGGGCTCGCCCTGTCAGGTCCGCGCAGCTATGATGGTGCGATGCGCGACTTCGCATTCGTCAACGTAAATGGACGCAAATCCATCGGCGCAAGCGCGATCGAGGACGCGGTCCGTGCGCTCTGGGTCACATGGGGCGTTTTTGCAGCATTGGTGTTTGCGCTGACACTCTCGGGTTTCTAGACTTCGGTTAATGTTTCTCAAGGATTTAGCCATTATGCCCTCTCGTCTCAGCGCTCTCGCGCTCGCTGCCATGCTCATTTCGGCTCCTGCATACGCGCAACAATGCGGCGGATCTTTTTCCAGCTTCGTCTCGGAATTGAAAAAGGAAGCGGTGCGGCGCGGCCATGCCCCTACCAATGTCGATCGCTTCTTCGCCTCGGCGCGCCAAGACGCGGGCGTGCTCAAGGCAGACCGCTCGCAGGGCGTGTTTCAACTGCCCTTCATCGATTTCTCACGCCGCTTGATCAGCCAGGGCAGGATCAACAAAGGCCGCTCCATGGCCAAAACCTATGATGCGATCTTTGATCGAATCGAACGGGAATACGGTATTTCGCGCGGCGTCCTTCTGGCCTTTTGGGCGTTCGAAACCGATTACGGCGCGGTGCAGGGTGATTTCAACACCGCCAACGCGTTGATCACGCTCGCCCATGACTGCCGCCGCCCCGACCTGTTCCGCCCACAAATCTTCGCAGCCTTGGAATTGTTCGAGCACGGAGATTTTGACCCTGCGCGTACAACGGGCGCTTGGGCCGGTGAAATCGGCATGGTGCAAATGCTGCCCGCTGACATCTTAGAAAACGGTGTGGACGGGGATGGCGATGGGCATGTGTATCTGAAAACCTCCGCCCCTGATGCGCTGATGTCGGGCGGCAAAATGCTAAACGCCCTCGGCTGGCGCAAAGACGAGCCTTGGCTGCAAGAGGTGACGCTCCCCTCCGATTTCGATTGGGCCAAAACAGGCTTGAACCACTCTGCCACAAGCGCGGATTGGCAATCGTTGGGCGTGCGTGCACGTGAAGGCTCTCTTACAGGCGGCCTGCCCGCTTCGATCATTCTACCTCAAGGGCGCAAAGGCCCCGCCTTCATCGCCTATCCCAATTTCCGCGTTTATTTCGAATGGAACCAGAGCTTTACCTATGTGCTCACCGCAGCCTACTTTGCCAACCGGCTGGAAGGGGCTGCAGTCTACAACGCAGGCAATCCAGACACCGGACTGAGCGATGGGCAAATGAAAAGCCTGCAAAGAAAACTTGCGGCGCTTGGTTATAATGTGGGAAAAGTGGATGGCATCCTTGGCGCAAACACCCGCGCTGCAGTGCAGGATATTCAACAAAAACTGGGCATGCCTGCCGATGCCTGGCCCACGCCTGCATTGCTAAGCAAGCTCTGAGCTTCATCTTGCCAATTAAACTCTCGGCCCGCCAGGGCCGAAATAAAATTCCTTTCACAGGAATTTCCAAAACTTTTTGAAAAAGTTTTCGCCCGCTCAGAACGTTTGTGGCTGGTAGGCTTCGGCGTTGCTGAATGCTGTTGCCTTATCTCCGGCATCATTTTCAAAAAGCTTATCCGTCGTCACACCGGGATAACGCGCAAAGGCATCCATCAACTTTTTCGGAAAAAAATGGCTGCCAATAGTCTCGAAGCCCGGCAACTGCGACAAAAGGCTCGCCGTAGATGCAGAACATTGCGCCTGTCCGACCGGGCCCATCTGGCGCGCCAAGGCAAAGGCTTTTTCCGCGACTTCGGGTGAGACCGCTACTTCTTGCAGAACCACATGAAACGTTTCGCGCGCATGGGCACTTTTGTAGACGTTATAAACCTCTGGATTCACGCCATAAATCACATCGTTGCGCTCTGGAATGCGCGGATGCTCGAACGAACCGGCTGGATCCCAAATCACCCGTTGCGAGGCATTGATGACCAGCGCCGTATGCGCCCCGCCACCAGAGCGATTGTTGATCATCGTCACCAATGTCAATGTCGCAGGGCCGGGTTCACGATACGCCATGCGCGTGACGATTTCGTCAGAGGCCCATTCGGATTTCGCACCGCACCCCATCAGGACCAAAGGCAAAAGCAGACACAGAATTAATTTGCGCATCAAGATCGCCCCCGGCAACAAGGCGCGCGCAGAAGTTCCGCCACGCGCCCAAAAATTTTAGCCGTTTACCAGCGCTGCAAACAAAAGAATGCCAATCGCAACGGCTGCGCCCCAAGTGGTATATTTAATAAAACCTTCGAAGGTCTTTTCCTGAACGGATGTATCCATTTCACCGTGCTTATGCTCAGCCATTTATCTTCTCCTCGATGAGACGTTGTTAAACTTGGCGCTGGTTAGCCGATTCCAGATGCGCTGTCACCTATGACCTGAGCGCGCACCCCTGCTATACCAGCTTAATTCATGTCAAATCACGCGCAAGTTTGAAACCGATGCGATTGGGCTCTTCCGTTTCGATCTCTTTGGGCAGTGCGCGCAGCATGACGTTCAACTGGCTTACATGCTGCACAAGCTGCGTTTTACCGGCCGCCGCATCAGAGCCGTAGAAGGTTACGATATCGGGGTCAAAATACCCCATTCCCTCGATCTTGAGCACGCCGGCGTCACCGCCGGTAAACCCCATAGCGACCTCATGTTCGTTATCGAGCTGCTCCTCAAAATTCTGGATATACAAGATCAACCGCTCATAGGCCCATTCTGCCGGGCTTTTCGCCTTGGCCGGCTTGCTGCCCAAGCCTTCCGTGCGCTCGTCGCGGCACTTGCCGTCTTCGGTATGCGCTTCAAAGCGCCGCGGCAGCGCGTCGGCCTCCGCCGCCTCTGCCGAAGTCATAATCTGATCGCCCATTTTAGCTCTCTCCTGCAAGGCCGCGCCCCTAAGCGATGCGGCGATAGACCCAAGCCCCGTCCGCGCGTTTTTCACGCGCAACGCGGCCCTCGATCCAAAGGTGCTGCACATGTGCGATAGATTCAACCAGCGCGAGCCCGTATTCCGCAGGGCCGATCTTGCGCTTGAACAGCGGCGCGAAACATTCACCCGCCGTTGAAGGCGTTTCCAGATGCGCCTCAAGGCGTTTCAAAGCGCCGTGGTGATTGTCGATCAACTGGCGCATGCGCGCGGGCAGGCCGGTGAACGGCAGCTTGTGCCCCCCCAAAACAAGGTGATCGGCGCGCGCCAGCATGTTTAACCGCTCGCATGCCTCAAGCCAGTCGCCAACAGGATCCGCATCCGGCTCGGTCGCGTAGACCCCGATGTTAGAGCTGATCGAGGGCAGAATTTGATCCCCCGCGATCACCAGATTGTCATCGCGCGACCACAGCGTTGCGTGCTCGGGCGCGTGGCCATTGCCCATATGCACATCCCAGGTCCGCCCGCCCGCGCGGATCGTATCGCCCTGCTTGATGCGCCGGTATCCCAGCGGCAAAGGCGCAACCACATCAGAGAAATTGAACGGCCGCTCAGCCGCGCGCTCTGCCAGAACATCATCCGCCATGCCCGCGCTGCGCCAGAATTCCAGCGTCTCGTGGGTCGGCATCGCCTGCTCGTCCAGTTGCAACATGCGCCCCATGAGCCAAGCTGTGCGCGTCGTCCAAAGTTCTGCGCCGTGCTCGCTCTGGAACCAGCCGGCGAGGCCGATATGATCGGGGTGATGATGCGTCACCAACACCCGTGAGACCGGTTTGCCGCCCAAAGGACCGGCCAGAATATCCGCCCAGATCGCGCGAGATTTACGGCTGGCGAAACCTGTGTCGATAATTGTCCAGCTCTCGCCCTCGTCCAGCGCATAGACGTTCACGTGATCCAGTTTCATCGGCAAAGGCAGGCGCATCCAAAGCACACCTGGCGCAACTTCTATTGCACCCGCCCCCTCGGGAGGTTGCTCCCAAGGATAGCGGATCGTGCCCCCCAAATCCTTCACACGCTCGCCAGTTCATCAACACTCAGCGCATAAAGATCACTCTCGCCAACCTGTGCCTCGAGCAACAGGCCCAAGTGCTCGGGCAACAACCGCGTCATGTAGATCTTCGCCAGTTTCGTGCGCGCACCCTTACCTTGCTCGGCCATGGCCGCCTTGAGATGGGCAAAGCCGCCAAGCACACGCGCGAAGGCCATCAGGAAAGGTGCTGCGCCCGCGAACCGCGTATTCAAGTTCTCTTGCGCCAGCATCCACTCGGTACACTCGCGCAGACTTTCCGTGGCGTTCCAAAGCGGCTCCGCCAGCGTCGGGCAAATCTCGCGTGCGCTTTCGGTAAAGCTCTCGATCTCGTCGAGCAGCGCAAAAGCGCCCTCACCGCCGTCCATCAATTTGCGTGCGACAAGGTCCATGGCCTGAATGCCATTGGTACCCTCATAGATCGCCGTGATGCGTACGTCGCGGCTGAACTGCGCAGCCCCGGTTTCTTCAATGAAACCCATGCCGCCATGCACCTGCACGCCCATTTCTGCAACGCGCATGCCCGTGGCCGTGCCAAAGACCTTGGCAATCGGAGTCAGAACAGCGGCGCGTGTCGCCCACTCCGCTTGTCCCGTCGCGGTTTCCATATCGATCGCGGCGGCGCACATCAGCGCGATTGCGCGCGCGGCAAAGACATCAGCCTTCATCACACTCAGCATGCGTCGCACGTCGGCATGATCCATAATCGTGCCGCTGCCCCCCTCGATCGGGCTGCGTCCTTGCTTGCGCTCGCGCGCGTATTCCAGCGCTTTTTGCATAGCCGCTTCGGCCACGCCAACCCCTTGTACGCCGACGCCAAGGCGTGCGTTGTTCATCATGGTGAACATGGCGCGCATTCCGCCGCCTTCGTGCCCCACCAGCCATCCCTGCGCACCGTCGTATTGCATCACCGCTGTCGGGCTGCCGTGGATTCCCAGCTTATGCTCGAGACTGACCACTTTGAGCGTGTTAGCAACACCGGGGTTACCAGCGCTGTCGGGCAGGTACTTGGGCACCAGGAACAGGCTGATCCCCTTGGTCCCTGCCACGCTGCCCGGCAAACGTGCCAACACCAAATGGCACACGTTCGCGGCCACGTCATGATCACCCCAAGTGATGTAAATCTTCTGACCCGTCACGCTGTAACTGCCGTCATCATTTGGCACAGCCTTGCTGCTCAATGCCCCCACGTCGCTGCCCGCATGCCCTTCTGTCAGGTTCATCGTGCCAGTCCATTCACCCGAAATCAGCTTGGGCAAATACACTGCCTTGAGCGCATCAGACCCGTGACATTCAAGCGCTTCGATCTGCCCTTGTGTCATCATCGGTGCAAGTTGTAGCGACAGGCACGCACCCGCCATCATTTCGTTCACAACCGTCGTTATGCTCATGGGGAGACCCATGCCGCCGTGCTCCGGATCTGCGGAAATGCCAACCCAGCCGCCATCAGCGATCGCGCGGTAGCCCTCGATAAAGCCAGGAGGCGTACGCACAACTCCGTTTTCCAAACGCGCGGGTGCCGTGTCACTGACGCGATTGAGCGGTACAAGAACCTCTTCGCTCAGATTTGCCGCTTCGCTCAGGATCGCGGTGACCACATCATCGCTGGCATCCGCAAAGCGGTCTTGCCCTGCGATCGACGCAAAATCGACCACGTGATCAAATAAAAACTGAAAATCGGCAAGCGGGGCGCGGTAGGGCATAGAAGTGCCTCTCTTTTTTAAGGCGCGCACACAGCCATCGGCTGTTACGCGGCGCTTGGCATGGAACGCACAGGCAAGTATGCCTGCGCAAAACTCCGGCCACTCTACAAATCGCGGTGCAGGCCCCGCAACGAAAACGCAGCGTCAATCAAAGGATCACATCACGTGACGGAACGGCTTACTTCATCCCACGCCGATATTGCGCGAGCTGCTGCCATTTTGCGCGCACAAGGGCTGATCGCTTTTCCAACAGAAACGGTCTATGGCCTTGGCGCGGATGCCCGCGACGGGCGCGCGGTGGCGCGTATTTATGCCGCCAAGGGAAGGCCCAGCTTCAACCCTCTGATCGTGCATGTGGCAGATGCCCAGCGCGCGCGCGCACTCGGGAAATGGAGCGATGCAGCGCAAGCGCTTGCTGATGCGTTCTGGCCCGGTCCTTTATCCCTTGTCCTGCCCCTGCGCAAAGATGCGGGCCTGAGCGATTTGGTCACGGCCGGCCTGCAAAGTGTCGCGATACGTGTGCCTGCGGGCGATCTTGCGCAGGATTTGCTGCGCGCTTTCGACGGTCCTATTGCAGCACCCTCCGCCAATCCATCAGGCCGCATCAGCCCGACAACGGCGGCGCATGTGCTTGCGGGGCTGGAGGGCAGAATAGACGCAATTCTCGATGGCGGGGCCTGCGGCGTCGGACTTGAATCGACGATCATCGGCCTGACAGGTGCGGTGCCGACGCTTTTGCGTGCAGGCGGCGTGCCGCGCGAAGCGATCGAAGCGCAGCTGGGCTTTGCGCTCGCTCATCCAGAAAGCAGTATGATTTCAGCACCTGGTCAACTCGCCTCGCACTATGCGCCAAACGCGCGCATGCGCCTTGATGCAAAGGATTGGCGCGAGGGCGAACTGACCCTAGGCTTTGGACAGATGGAATGTGATCTGAACCTCTCGGAAAGCGCCGATCTGCTCGAAGCGGCGGCCAATCTTTTCGGGCATCTTCATTTGCTCGACGCAATGGACGGTGCGCAAATCGCAGTTGCCCCGATCCCGCAGACCGGACTTGGTGCCGCGATCAACGATCGCCTCGGCCGCGCCGCCGCGCCGCGCTAACCGTTCAGCATTCGCGCAGCGAACGCGCCCTGAAGATAAGTGACTCGCCCCGATGCAAAACTCGCAGCAATGCGCCCCGTAGAGCAGTCCTCTACCAGCACATCCGCGCGCAAACCTGCGCTCAGTGTGCCGCGATCGTGCAGGCCTAGTATCGCCGCAGGGCCGCTTGATAAAAGCGCCCAGGCGCGGGGGAAATCACATGCGCCCGCAGCCACCAGCTTGCCGACAGATTGGCGCAGCGCGGGGTAGTGATAATCAGAGGCCAGCGCATCGCAAAGCCCCTCGCGGATCAGATCCACCGCCGAAACATTACCCGCGTGGCTGCCCCCGCGCATCACATTGGGCGCACCCAGAATGATATGCCCACCGCCGCTGCGCGCAGCCTCTGCCGCCTCTCGCGTTTCCGGGAACTCGGAAATTTGTGCGCCCATTGCGCGAAACTGCGCGCGCTGCACGGCGCTGTGATCATCGTGGCTGCCGATGAGGCAACCCGCCTCGATCAAGCGCTGCGCAAACTCCGCAAGCGCACAGGGCACGTCGCCGCGTCGCGCATGAAGCGCCTGCATCAATGCGAGATGCGCCTCTGGGCTGCGCCCACTTTTTAACGCCGTGCCGGTCAGGCGTGCAGGCTTGCGCCCCTCGTCCAGACGTTTATGCGGAATGTGATCGTTGAGCACCACATAACCGATGCCATGCGCCTCGATTAGCGCCAGCATATCAGCGTAATCGTCAATCATATGGGTTTCCACGCGTAATTGCGCACGCATGTCGATCAGCTGATCTGCGCGCGTCACGTCAAGCGCATCAAGGAATTTGCGCGCAAATTCCGGCGCACGCAAACCACCCTCCCAACTGTAGAACTGCGCCATCACGGCGGTAGTAATCCCGTTGCTGGCCAGATCCGCCTCCGCCGAGGCAATGCCCGCGCGCATATCGGTCATCGCGCCGCGGCGCGGTGCCAGATGCCGCTCGAACCCGTCCCCATGGATATCCACGATACCCGGCAAAAAGCGAAAACCACGCGCATCTACGCGCCGTGCACCAGTGCCGCCCCCATCACTGATGCGCCCCTGCGAGAGTGTCAGGCGATCACCAAGAGAGCCATCGGCGAGCAAAACCTCGCCACCCTCAAAACTCAGATCAACGGCGCTGTTTGTCATTTGTCAACTCGTCTATCACTGTCTCGACAACGTCGCGCCAATCCAGATCGGGATCAAAGGCACCGTTTTCCAGAAACAACACCGTCTCGCCGATCACACGAAAATTATTCATCATGAACGTATGGGTCACAGGCAGCGTTATATGCGCTTTCATACCTTGCAATTTGGTCGATGCCACCGACACTTTGCCATCGTCCGGCCCATCGATCAAAGCAGAGAAAAACGGACTGAGCGATTGGTCCCCTGCGATGATCCCAAGCTCGTAATCCGCTGGCGGCAAACGGCGCGGCAGACTATCCGTACCTGTGCCAAGCTGCATGCCCGCAGGGCCGTTGAGCCACCCGAAGGCATCAAAGTCACCAAAAATATCAACGATTTGGCTACCTTGATTGGGCGGAGCGAGCATGACGACACGGCCCAGATTAGGCGGGCGATGGTCACGCAGCCATTCACGCAGCAGAATACCGCCCATGGAATGCGTGACAAAATGAATCTTCTGCGCGCCGCATTTCGCGACCGCTTCGGGCAGGGTGATATCGACCAGCGTCTGCACCGTCGCCTTGGTCGAGGGATAGCCCGGGCGCACCACATCAAAACCCCGTTCGCGCAGGACTTCTTCCATCAGCGCGAAGGACGTTTCGGTGCGCGCAAGCCCGTGCAGCAGCACGGCGCACTCGGCGGCGGCGCTGACAGGCATCAAGGCAAAAGCAAGAGCAAAGCGTATCATGTGAATCAAGTAAGCCCTTTACCCTGCGGACAAAAGGGCTTTGTCGCGATGCGCGGCGGCTCGCCGATCTACGCGCGCGCTATTTTCGCATACTCTGGCTGTAGATCGTCAGGCCAACCCCGCAGAGCACGGCGCAGGTTGCAACGGCAAAGCGCAACGTGAGCGCCTCGCCCAGAAAAAGCGCGCCACCAAGCGCCGCGATCACAGGCACAGTCAATTGCGCCACCGCTGCGCTCGGCAAGCTGATCTGCGGGAGCACGCGATACCAAAGCGCATAGCCCATGCCCGACGTAACTGCCCCCGAGAGTATGGCCAGCAGCGCCCCGCGCAAGCTTGTACTATCGGGCAGCAATATCCAGGCGATCACCGCAACTGGCGCAGCCAAAATAAACGCCAGTGCCGTCGCCCCGAGCGGATCGCCCCCGCGCGCGCCCGCAAGCGTATAAAGCGTCCAGCCAACGGCAGCGAGCAACATCAGCCCTGCGCCGATCTTGTCGATCGGGTCAGCGCCATCAGGCCAGAGCAGATAGCACAGCCCACCAAAGGCCAGCGCAGCCCCCATCCAACTGAGCGCGCCGATCGAGTGCCCCCGCGCCAGCGTGATCGCAAAGGACATAACCTGCACTGCACCAAACAGGATCAACGCGCCGGGGCCTGTGGGCAGAGTGATGTAGGCATAGGAGAAACCCAGCGCATACAAGAGCAGCATGCCCGCGCTCCAGAGCGCATGAGTGCTGAACTTGGGTCGCGCACCGCCTCGCATCAAGACAAGAAGCGCAAGCGTCACCGCACCTGCGATCAGCCGTATCATCGCATAGCTGGCCGGCCCCGTTTCCATATCGCCTATTTCCATCGCACCCGAGCCATCCGTCGCAAGCGCGAGCCGGTTAAGGATAGAGTTGGACGCAAAGGCGGTCATCACAGCAGCGATCAGCCAGAATAGTTTCATATCAGCGATAGCCCCAATGCCAGAATTGCCGAGAAGCCCAAGACCGTCAGCAGCCTCAAATGCAGGCGTAACAGCAGATAGGCTGCGATCACGCTTAACGTCAAAGCGCGCCAGTCCAGCGTGGCCAAGTCAGGTGCCCAGCCCAACATCCCGCGCTCGACACTGGCGAACATAACATTGAGCGCGAACCAGATCGAGAGGTTGGCGATCACACCTACGACAGCCGCCGTGATCGCCGACAACGCGCCGTTCAGGCGTGGCTGCGCCGAAACCCACTCCAGATACGGCGCGCCCGCGAAGATCCACAAGAAACAAGGCACGAACGTCACCCAAAGCGTGACCAGCGCCGCCAAAATGCCAAGGCCAAAACCGCCAGCGTTATAGCCCGCAAGAAAGCCGACGAATTCAGTGACGAGGATCAACGGACCCGGCGTCGTTTCCGCGAGGCCCAAGCCGTCGATCATCTCGCCCGCGCTGATCCAGCCTAGGCTTTGCACCACCTCCTGCCCCATAAAAGCCAGCACAGCATAGGCTCCGCCAAAAGTGACGGTGGCAAGTTTGGAGAAGAACACGGCAAGCTGAAATAAGAAATCCTGGCCAAAGACGAAGCCAAGAAACAGGATCGGAGCCCACCACAGCGCACCCCAGATCGCGATCGTCGTGAGGGTTTGTATGATCGGAACGCGCGGCACCGGCACATAGGCAGCCTTGGGCGTCGTGATATATCCGATCAGCGCCGCCGCGCCGATAACCGCAGGAAAGGGCAACGCAAACACGAAGATGGCGATGAAACTTGCCAGCGCCAAGCCCCAGTGCAGCGGTGCATTGAACGCACGCCTGGCCACTTTGATCAATGCTTCGAGCACGATCGCCAGAACCGCCGCCTTGACCCCAAGGAACAGGGTTTGCACCAGCGGCACGTCGCCGTAGCTGACGTAGATCATCGCCAGCGCAAGGATTACCGCGGCACCGGGCAGCACGAACAGCAGCCCCGCGATCAACCCGCCAAGCGTGCCGCGCAGACGCCAGCCCGAATAGGTCGCAAGCTGCATCGCTTCAGGTCCGGGTAGCAGCATGCAGAACGACAGACCTGACAAAAATTCCTTCTCGTTCAACCACTTACGCTCTTCCACCAACTCCTTGTGCATGAGCGCAATCTGCGCAGCAGGGCCGCCGAAGGACAGGCAACCAATCTTGCCAAAGCTGCGCAGAAGTTCCGGAAAAGGTGTCAAACCGCACCCACCTTTGTGCCTGCCTTTGCACCGGGATGCGCATCATAGTCATGCGCTTCGCACGCCCAACGATAACGCGCGTCAAGCTGCTCAAAGGCGATGGTGTTTGGAGCGGTCATGCCGCATCCTTGCGCTGGGGGAACAAGGACACAAAACTTTGGCCGAGGCCTCGCGGAGCGTTTCCTGACCCCTTGGCAGTGAAAAAGTTGCACGGCAGCGACAGAGACATTCCAGGACTGCGCGCAGGGGCGGCTTACGTTTTCGCTTCTTTGAAAGACACCAGTTTGTTTCGCTCACCGTCCCACAGATCGAGCCGCGCGCATTTGAAGCTTTGCATCAATGTCATGCGGCCGCACTCCACCAGTTCTTCATGATCGCGCAGCACGTCGCCAAGGCGATAGAACGGAATGCGGCTATACAGGTGATGAACGTGGTGAATGCCGATATTGGCCGTGAACCAACGTAGCACCGGGGGCAGATCATAATGTGAGCTGCCGTGCAGCGCCGCCTCGTGAAGCTGCCAGTCCTCATGGGTTTTCCAGTGCGTGTCCTCAAACTGGTGCTGCACGTAAAACAGCCATACACCGATTGATGCAGCGATCAGGATCGTCGGTAGTGTGACCAAAACCAACGCTTGCCAGCCGATGAAATACACGATCGCGATCGCGATCACGGCGGCAGCAAAATTGGTACCCATCGCAGAAATCCAGTATTTCTTTCCCTGCTTCATCAAGCCAAGTGGCAGGCGGTTCTGAAAGATGAACAAATATGTAGGTCCAAGGCCAAACAACACCGCTGGGTGGCGATAAAGCCGGTACAGGAAGCGCCCAAACGGCGTACGCGCGTTGTATTCTTCGACCGTCAAGGTCATTACATCACCAATCCCACGATGATCAAGATCACCCGCATGGCTATGATGGATCGAATGTGTGCGCCGCCACACATCATAGGGCGTCAAGGTAAACACCCCAATGGTGCGGCCAACCCAATCACTAAGCGTGCGGTTGTCGTAAAACGAACCATGGCCACAATCATGTTGAATGCAGAACATGCGCAGCAAAAAGCCGCCGTTCAGAACAGCAATTACAAAAGCAGCGGTATAACTGAAAGAGGCCATCCAGCAGGCAAAAGCCCACAGCGCGATGAAAGGGATGACACTGACCCCAAGCTCGAAACTGCTGCGCAGCGTATCGGGTTCGCGGTACTTGGCCAACACAGAGACCCACTCGCGCGCGTCATTGAAATTTTGCGTTCTTGGGTCGGTTGTCATAGCCTGCTCGTTTTTATTTCTCCGCCTTGCGATACAGCAATGCGTTAACTAAGCAAGTCGGCAATTGCTTGATCGCGGCAACTTGACCTGTTTTCAGCTTAAAGCGGATGTATTTCGACGCTGTTAACAGCGTCGAAAAATCCAAACCGCGAACGCAAACTTTTGATACCACCCGTATCTGCTTGCGGGCGGCACCCCTTTCGCGCAATATATTCTCCTTACTCACACTAGCGCACCCCTGAGCAAAGGATCGCTTTGGAGGTCTGCTTGCCACTACACTGCCCGCCAGATCCAAGCGCACCCACAGCGCCGAAACCACGCTGGAATTTTGCGTTCCGCATCGCGTTGATCACCGCTTTCTATGTCGCATTGCTGATCGGGGGCGGCTACATCGCAAGCGTAATCCGCAATCTGGCGGGCGCTGAATTTGGCACCATCCACGCACCCAGCTTGCAAGTGATTGTCATCGCCTCCGCGCTGATCTTCGCGCTCACCTCCGCCCTACCGTTCGTACCGGGGGCGGAGATCGGGCTTGGCATGCTCATGCTGCTTGGCGGGGCCTACGCGCCGCTGGTCTATCTTTGTATGCTTTTCGCGCTGATGCTGGCCTTTAGCGTCGGTCAATGGGTGCCGCTCACACTGCTAAGCCGCGGATTTGGCTGGCTCAATCTACGGAAAACGCAAGCCTTGCTGGAGCGCGCCGCAGAACTGACGCCGCAGGAACGGTTGAACAGCCTCCTCGAAGCCGCGCCCAGCCGTTTCGTGCCGCTTTTGCTGCGCTACCGCTATCTTGCCGTGCTGATACTGGTCAACACACCCGGCAATTCGCTGATCGGCGGCGGCGGCGGCATCGCTCTCATGGCAGGGTGTTCGGGGCTGTTCAAATGGCATCACTTTGCCCTTGCTATGGCCCTCGCGATTGCGCCGATCCCGATTGCCTTCTATCTGGCGCACTAACCCGCCTTCCCTTTCAAGAGATTCAAAACCCAAGAGATTCCATGTCGCGCGCTGAACGCCTTTTAAGTTTGATGGACGAATTTCGCACCCATCGCCGCCCTGTTTCGGGGACAGATTTAGCGCAAAACCTAGGCGTTTCCATTCGCACGCTCTACCGTGATATCGCCTCTTTGCGCGCGCTAGGCGCAGATATAGAGGGTGAACCGGGTGTCGGTTATGTGCTCAATTCGGGCTTTATGTTGCCACCCATTATGTTCACCGTCGAAGAGGTGGATGCGCTCGTCCTAGGATCGCTCTGGGTGGCAGACAAGGCGGACAGGCCCATGGCCGAAGCGGCGCGCAAGGCTATGGCGCGCCTCACCGCTGTGATGCCCGTCGAGCTTTCCGATCGCACGGAGGCCAAATATCTGGACGTCACCCCCGGTCATCATGGCGAGCATGAAAGCATCGACATGGCTGCGATACGCAGCGCGATTCATCATGAACGCAAGATTAGCGTAACCTACACCGATGCCGCAGGCAAAGCATCCGAACGTGTCATCTGGCCGTTCTTCATCAGTTATCTGGACGGTGCACGGATGATTTCCGCATGGTGCGAATTGCGCGAAAGCATTCGCCATTTTCGCACGGATCGCATGGTGTCACTCACAGAAATGCCAACCCGCTATCCGCGTCGCCGCCATGATCTGATCAAGGATTGGCGCGCTTTGGAATCTCGCAAATTTCCACACAAGTAGACTACTGCCACTTTCTGACACTGCCCTTCGCTATTCAGGTTTCAGAAAACCGGACAGATAGGATGTCAGACAATGGAAAACGAGCTAATCAACGCGGTTATCAACGCAAACAACGCCGCCGTCGGCAAGGGTGACATGGACGCAATCCTCGCCACGTTCGAGGAAAACGGCGCTCTCGTCGGTCAGCCCGGGCAACTCGCCCAAGGTGCACTAGCGCTGCGCGAAGCCTTTGCAGGGTTTATGGCGATCAACCCGCAAATCAGCGTAATCGATCATGAGGTCATTCAAGCAGGCGATATCGCGCTGCATTCCTCGACTTGGAAGATGAGCGGCAAGACCCCCGATGGTCATCCGATCGAGCAGAGTGGATTTTCAACCGTAGTGCTGCGCAAGCAAGGGGATGGCACGTGGCTGATGGTGATCGACAATCCGTTCGGCGATCATCTGTGCAAGGCAAGCGGGTTGGCCTGAACTCACCAAACAAAAAGGGGCCGCTAGATAGCGACCCCAATCTTGGTCTTGGTAGAATGGATACATGATCACATCCCGGCAAATGCCGGGGTGTTTACATCATGCCGCCCATGCCGCCCATTCCGCCCATGTCAGGCATGCCGCCGCCGCCGGCGCCGCCCTTCTCAGGCTTGTCGGCAACCATGGCTTCGGTTGTGATCAGCAAGGATGCAACGGATGCCGCGTCCTGAAGCGCTGTACGCACAACTTTGGCAGGGTCAATCACGCCGAACTTGAACATGTCGCCATACTCTTCGGTCTGCGCGTTGAAGCCGAACGTGAGATCAGAGCTTTCACGGATCTTGCCCGCAACAACCGCACCGTCAACACCAGCATTCTCGGCGATCTGGCGCAGAGGCGCTTCGATTGCTTTGCGAATGATGGAAATGCCCACGTCTTGGTCGCTGTTCGCGCCCTTGAGACCCTCAAGGTGCTTACCAGCCTGAACCAGAGCAACACCACCGCCAACGACAACACCTTCTTGAACCGCAGCGCGGGTCGCGTTCAGTGCATCGTCAACACGGTCTTTACGCTCTTTGACTTCTGTCTCGGACATGCCGCCAACGCGGATAACCGCAACGCCGCCTGCGAGTTTCGCAACGCGCTCTTGCAGCTTCTCTTTGTCGTAATCAGAAGACGTCTCTTCGATCTGGCCACGGATCTGGGATACGCGGGCTTCGATCTCGGCCTTAGAGCCAGCGCCGTCAACGATGGTTGTCTCGTCTTTGGTGATCTGGATCTTCTTGGCTGTACCAAGCATATCCATCGTCACGTTCTCGAGCTTCATGCCGAGATCTTCGGAGATCACCTGACCGCCTGTAAGGATCGCGATGTCCTGCAACATGGCTTTGCGGCGATCGCCGAAACCAGGTGCTTTGACTGCTGCGATTTTCAGACCGCCGCGCAGTTTGTTAACCACGAGCGTTGCAAGGGCTTCGCCCTCGACATCTTCTGCGATGATCAGAAGCGGCTTTTGCGACTGGATCACGGACTCAAGCAGTGGAACCATTGCTTGCAAAGAAGAAAGCTTCTTCTCGTGCAGCAAGATCATGCAATCTTCCAGCTCTGCCGTCATTTTGTCAGCATTTGTGACAAAGTAAGGGGACAGGTAGCCACGGTCGAACTGCATGCCTTCAACAACGTCTGTCTCTGTCTCGAGGCCTTTGTTCTCTTCAACAGTGATAACGCCTTCGTTACCGACTTTCTGCATCGCGTCTGCGATCTGACGACCGATTTCCGCTTCGCCGTTTGCAGAGATTGTGCCAACCTGAGCAACTTCGTCGGAATCGTTGACGGGACGTGCAGCCGCTTTGATCGCTTCAACAACTTTCGCTGTTGCAAGGTCGATACCGCGCTTGAGGTCCATCGGGTTCATGCCAGCTGCTACTGACTTCAGGCCTTCGCGAACGATCGCTTGTGCCAGAACTGTTGCAGTCGTTGTACCGTCGCCAGCTTCGTCATTGGTACGCGAAGCGACTTCTTTGACCATCTGTGCGCCCATGTTCTCGAACTTGTCTTCAAGCTCGATCTCTTTGGCAACAGAAACGCCGTCTTTCGTGATGCGCGGCGCGCCGAAAGACTTGTCCAGAAGGACGTTACGGCCTTTGGGGCCGAGTGTGACTTTGACAGCGTCCGCAAGAATGTTGACGCCTTTCAGCATCTTTGTCCGTGCGTCCGTGTCGAATTTTACTTCTTTAGCAGCCATTATGAATGCTCCACTTTATTTGAATTTGAAGGAATGAAAGGGCGTGCGCGCTTAGGACAGAATGCCCAGAACGTCGCTCTCTTTCATCATCAACAGCTCTTCGCCGTCGACGGTGACTTCTGTGCCGGACCATTTGCCGAACAGAACACGATCGCCGTCTTTGACTGCCATTTCGATCAGCTCGCCGCTGTCCTTGCGCGCGCCTTCGCCGCAAGCGACGATAACGCCCTCAGCAGGCTTTTCTTTTGCGCTATCGGGAATGATCAATCCGCCAGCAGTTTTCTCTTCGCCTTCTGTACGACGAACCAACACGCGATCGTGAAGTGGTTTCAATGCCATCTTTGCAGCTCCTTAAGCTCAAATGGTTACAATTTCGTCCCCAAACCCTGAGGTTTTTCGTGGGGCGTTAGCACTCATACGGAGTGAGTGACAACATAGCTTAGGTAAGTAGCTCACCGAGCCGAGTCAACAGGCCTCTTTCAAAGTTTTTTTCTTTTCGTGCGCGCCCGTTCAGGCCAAGCTGCAAGCAGACAAAGTGCGAAGGGAACATTATGCAAATCTGGCGAAAAATCACGAGATTGGCGATCACTCTCGCTACATTTGCCACGCTGACGAGCACCGCTTCAGCTAGCTGCGAGGGCACCGACCTGCGCGCAGGATTGAACCCACAGGAGCGCATGGCCATCGATGCAAAGATCGCCGCGACGCCCTATGCTAGCGGCAATCACTGGCGCGCTGTGCGCGGCGGGCAGGTTATTCACCTGATTGGAACCATCCATCTGAACGATGCGCGGCTTGATCCGATCACAGAGCGGTTGCGCGGCGTCATCGAGGCCTCCGATCTATTGTTACTAGAAATGGGGCCAGAGGAAGAAGAAGCCCTGAAGTCGGATATGGTAGGTCGTCCAGAGCTGTTGTTCCTGCAAGAACAAACCTTGCCCGCGCTGCTTTCCGAAGCGGATTGGCAAGATCTTGCCGCCGCTATGAAAGCACGCGGCGTACCGCCCATGATCGCTTCGCGGTTCCAACCTTGGTATCTGTCGGTAATGCTTGGCATGCCGCCGTGCCTTGCGGAGCAATTGATGGGCGATGGTGCTTTGGGTCTCGACAATCGGCTTCGTGATATCGCCCTCGGCGCGGGTGTGCCTGTGCGCGGACTCGAGCCGCATGACACCTTGTTTACCCTTTTCGGGGACGAGCCAATCGAAGATCAGATCGACGTGATGCTTCTAGGCTTGGAAACTCAGGATCAGAGCCTCGATATGATGCAAACGGTGATCGCGGCTTATTACGATGAAAGCCATGCACAGGCTTGGGAAATGTCGCGCCATGCGGTGATGCAGATTAAGAGCAAGCCGGCAGAGCGGCTGCGGGAGTTGTTTGCGCAAATGGAGGAAGACCTGCTGATCGCGCGCAATGTGGCGTGGATACCTGTGATTTTGGACGCGCTTGAGGGGCACCGGCAGATCACAATCGCAGCAGGCGCAGGACATCTCGCTGGTGAAGCGGGTGTTTTGGCACTACTTGAGGCGGAGGGATTTACCTTGGAGCGTTTGCCGTTTTGAGGCTGCGGGATTTGAGTTTAAAGGGCAAGATGAAGCGGAGCGTGGCGCGTTAACCTTAATCGCTGTTAGGGTTAACGCGCGTTGGTCAGGCGGCTAGGCCGCGCCCTTTGAGCAATGCCTCAACCCCGGGCATGCGTCCGCGAAAGGCCAGATAAAGCTCTGTCGCATCCTTAGAGCCACCAGAACTTAAGACGGTATCCGCAAGGCGCTTGGCGGTGGCGCTGTCAAACGGATCGCCCGCCTCCTCGAACGCCTCGAAGGCGTCCGCGTCCATCACTTCGGACCACATATAGCTGTAGTACCCGCTGGAATAACCGTCCCCCGCGAAGACATGCGCAAATTGCGGCGTCGCGTGGCGCATGCCGATGGCGCGGGGCATCCCGATTTTGGCAAGGACTTCCGCCTGTTTCTGCATCGGATCGTCAGGCGCATTGCCCTCGTGGAAGGCCAGATCGACCAGCGCAGAAGCGACGTATTCAACGGTAGAAAAGCCCATATCATAGGTCGCCGCACCGAGCACTTTGTCGAGCAGCGCCTGCGGCATCGGCTCGCCCGTTTGTGCGTGCGTGGCAAATTCAGCGAGCACCTCGGGGACTTCTAACCAGTGCTCGTAGAGTTGACTGGGCAATTCGACGAAATCGCGCGCGACGCAGGTGCCCGACACGCTCTCGTAGTCCACATCAGAGAGCATCTGGTGCAGCGCATGCCCAAATTCGTGGAACAGCGTGCGTGCGTCGTCATAGCTGAGCAGCGCGGGTTTTCCGCTGGAGGGTTTGGCGAAGTTGCACACATTTATGACGATCGGGGTTTGTTTGGCGGGTTTCTTCGCCTGCCCGCGCATCGCAGAGCACCACGCGCCAGAGCGTTTGGAGCCACGCGCAAAGTAATCGCCAATGAAGACCGCAACATGCGTACCGTCTCTCATGACCTCCCAAGCGCGGCAATCGTTATGGTAAAGTGGTAAATCCAGCGGCGCAAATTCAAGGCCGAACAGGCGCGTGGCGCAGGAAAAGCTCGCCTCGATCATCCGGTCGAGTTGCAGGTACGGCTTTAACTCTGCCTCGTCCAGATCATGCTCTGCCTTGCGGCGTTGCTCTGAATAATAACGCCAATCCCAAGGCTCCAGCAGCCCCTTGATGCCATCGGCATGGAGCATTTCCTCCAAGATGGCGGCATCCTTTTGCGCGTGTTGCTTGGCGGGTTGCCAGACTTGCATAAGCAAATCACGCGCCGCATCAGGCGTGCCTGCCATTTCGGTTTCGAGCTTGTAATGGGCGAAATCGGGATAGCCGAGCAGCTTTGCGCGCGTCTCGCGCAGTTTCAGCGTCTCGCCTGCAATCCCCCGATTGTCGGTTTCCCCGCCATTGGCCCCGCGCGCGGCCCAAGCATTATAAGCCTTTTCGCGCAAATCGCGCCGTGGGCTGAACTGCAAGAACGGCACGATCAACGAGCGCGAGAGCGTGACCACCGCGCCGCCTGCGTTCTTTTCCTCACCAGCGGCGCGCGCGGCGTCTTGCACGAAGTCGGGCAATTCTGTCAAAGCTTCGTCCGACAATGGCATGAACCATACGGATTCATCCTTGAGCAAGTTCTGGACGAACTGCGTTCCCAGAACAGCGAGACGCGATTTAACCTCTTTCATTTCATCCGCCTCAGCCCCCGTCAAAGCAGAGCCAGCACGAATGAAGCTGCGCCGCGTGAGCATCAAAACGCGCGCCTGTTCGTCGTTCAGATCGAGCGTGTCGCGCGCATCCCAGAGCGTTTCGATCCGCTGGAACAGCGCGATATTGGCGTAGATCGCCGAGCTATGCGCAGAAAGCAGCGGCGAGAAATCACGCTGCAATTCCTGACGCTTGGGCGTGCTATCCGCGCCTGCGAGCGAAAAGAAGACAGAGAGCACCTTGTCGAGCGCCGCACCCGCGCCCTCAAGCGCCTCGATGGTATTATCGAACGTCGGCGCATCCACGCGTGATGCAATCACCTCGATCTCGGCCAGATGCGCGCTGAGTGCCGCGTCAAGCGCAGGGGCGAAATGCTCGTCCTCTATCTCGGCGAAAGGCGCGATTTGAAACGGGGTCGTCCAGTCTTGGAGCAGGGGATTGGTCATTTAGCTCTCCTTTGCGCTAGACTTAAGCTGCGTGCAGGCGAGTTTCTAGCCCTGCTTGGAGCGCAAATGCGCCTCAAGACGGCGCAGCAGCAGCGACAGACCGATGGTCATGAACAAATAGACCAGCGCAACCACATTATAGGTTTCGAAATAGCGAAAATTGCCTGCAGCGGTGACTTTGCCAAGCTGTGTTACATCTAGCACGCCAAGCACCGACACGAGCGAGCTATCCTTAATCATTGCGATGAAATCATTGCCCAGTGGCGGCAGAATCATGCGGATTGCTTGGGGCAACACCACAAGGCGAAACCGCTGCCAGCGGCTGAGGCCCAGCGCATTGGCCGCCTCGATCTGGCCGGGATCCACCGCTTGCAGACCTGCGCGAAACACCTCTGCAATAAAGGCGGAGTAGCCGATCATCAGCGCAATTATCGCCCGCCACAGCAGCGGAAAATCACGCATGCGGATCGCATCGAGGCCAATGAAATCCCCAAGATAATTGCGAAAAGCCACCAGCGCAGGGGCCAGAACGAAGGCCACGTAAAGCAGCAAAACCATCATCGGAATGCCACGCACAATTTCTACGTAGAACCGCGTGATTTGCCGCACCACCAGAAATTTCGACATGGCACCGAGGGCGAGCAATAGCCCTAGCACTGAGGCCAGGGCAAAGCCGACCAGCGTCACGAAGATCGTGACCCTGACCCCTTTGCTCAGCGTTCCAAGGATTTGTGCATGCAGATCATCCGTGACAATGCGGTAGAGGAAAAACGCCCCGATCGCGCCAGCCACAACCAGCCACCACGGGAAATCCTTGTCTTGTTGTGGGGAGGGTATCATCAGCGCCGCGCAATCCGTAAAAAAGGCGCCCAGATCAAGGGCGCCTTTGTAAGTGGTTGATCAACCACCCAATTTATAATCAAGGAACCATTTTTTGTTCAGCGCCTCGATCGTGCCATCTGCGGTCATATCCGCGATTGCCGCGTTCATCGCCTCGACCAGATCACTACCTTTGGGAAAGATGAACCCGAAGTCTTCCGTGCCCAGCTTTTCACCGATGATCTTGAGACCGCCATCCGACGCCTCGACATAGCCGTTACCAGCCGTACCATCGGTCAACACCAGATCGACGTCGCCCGTGCGCAGGGCTTGTACCGTCGCGCCAAAGGTCTCCATCAGTTGAATGCGCGGATTGGCTTCATCACCATCGAGCACGTCATAAACGCCGACGTAGAAAGGCGTCGTGCCGGGCTGCGCCGCCATCATCAGATCGGCATTGGCGGCAAAGCTCTTGGCATCGTCAAAACGCTCCTCGTCGCCGCGCACCAGCATGACCATTTCAGAGGTCATGTATTTATCCGAAAAATCCACCTTTTCCTTACGGTCCTCGCGGATCGTAATCCCAGTCATGCCCATGTCGAACTGGCCCTGGCTGACTGCTGCGATCATCGCATCCCACGAGATATTCTCATAAGCGACGGTGATGTTGATGCGTTTGGCGATCTCTGCCACCGCGTCATATTCCCAGCCAATCGCGTTACCTGTGCCCGGCTCAATGAACTGCAGCGGCGGATAGGCGTTTTCCGTCACCACGACGACTTCGCGCCCGTCAAGGTCGGGCAAGTGCCCGCCCGCAGTTGCGACGCTCGCCAACGCAGCAAAACCAAGGGCGGCGAGGGTTGTTGTCAATTTCATCAGGTCTCTCCCTATGTTGATTGCGATCACTATGGCGCAGAGTTTTGAAATCGCAAGATTATCTATTTTGACATTGCGCGAGCGCAGAGAGTTAACCACAGACCGGACAATTTTCGCGTGGCTTCAGCGTCATTTTTCGGGTCTCACCATAAAGCCCGTCATAGATCAGCATTTCACTGCGCAGCACACTGCCCGCCCCCGTGATCAGCTTGATCGCCTCTTGCGCCATCATTGCGCCGATCACACCGGGCAGGGGCCCCACGACACCCGCCTCCGAGCAAGGCGGCGCAAGCCCGTCAGCGGGGGCCTCAGGGAAAATACATTGATAACAGGGTGTTCCATTGGCCGGATCGAACACGCTAAGCTGCCCCTCCCATTGGCTCAGCGCCCCTGAAATCAACGGCTTGCCAAGTGCGGCGGCTGTGCGGTTCGCAAGGTAGCGTGTTTCGAAATTGTCGGTGCCGTCGAGGACCAAATCATATTCGCTGAACAATTCACGCGCGATATCCTCGCCCAATCGGCGATGATAAGGACGCACCATGACATAGGGGTTCTGCGCCAGCATCGCGTTTTGCGCCGAGAAAACTTTGGGTGTCCCAATGTCCTGATCGCGGTGGATGACCTGCCTTTGCAAGTTGGCGTTCTCGACGACATCATCGTCAATCACCCCGATCATGCCTACCCCCGCCGCTGCAAGATATTGAAGCGCAGGCGCGCCAAGCCCACCCGCACCAATCACCAGAACCTTGGCGTTCTTCAACTTCTTCTGACCCGGACCGCCGATTTCGCGCAACACGATGTGACGCGCATAGCGCTCTAATTCCTCTGGCCCGAAACTGCCTGTCTTCGGAACCTCCCGCGCAGCCTCTTCACCAACGGCTTTACTGCGCAAGGCACTCAGCGCAAACCGATAGAGGGCCACCAAACCCGCAAATCCGAGCAACAAAAGATAGGGCGCAGGCGTGCCGCCAAATGCCGCCCTAAGCGCGTGCTCTTCGGGAAAAACGAACAGCACGCCGATGACCGCCACGATCAACACGCCTATCAACACCCAGCGCTGCGCCTTTGGTGCGCCCATCAATGCGCCCAGCGCGTAAATACCCGCTGCTACGGTTAAGACCAAAAACATCAGCCGCGCCCCGTCGAACCGAAACCACCCACACCGCGCGCAGTCTCGCTCAAGGCTTGCACCAGATCAAAACGCCCCCGCACAACAGGGGCCACCACCATTTGCGCAATGCGCATACCGTGCGAAATCACAAACGCCCCCGTCCCCGCGTTCATCACAATCACCCCAAGCGGGCCGCGATAATCACTGTCAATTGTACCCGGACTATTGGCCAAGGTAATCCCATGCTTCAACGCCAGACCAGAGCGCGGACGCAGCTGCACCTCGAAACCCTCTGGAATGGCAATCCTCAAACCCGTTGGCACCAAAACGCGCCCGCCTGCTTGCAATACCACCTCGCCTTGATCCGCGAAATTCGCACGCAAATCTGCGCCAGCAGCACCAGCGCTCGCATAAAACGGCAGTCCCAGACTTTGATCCGCACCGATCTCCCAAATGACTTCTATGCGCACAGCCCATCCACTTCATTGCCAAATAAACTCAAATCCAAGGCTCTCAACCATTCAAAGCATCGGCAATTTTAAGCGCCAACCTCTCGGCCACCGCATCCTTACCCATACGCGGCCAATCCTCGGAACCACCCTCGGTAATCAGCACCACATGATTCTCAGGGCCACCCATGATCCCTGTCTCGGGCGAGACATCATTGGCCACGATCCAATCACAGCCCTTGCGCTTGCGCTTGGCCGCCGCATTGGCCAGCACATCGTCCGTTTCTGCAGCAAATCCAACAATCAGCTTTGGCCGACCGACCTCCATCTGGCTCACCTTCGCCAAAATATCGGGGTTCTCTGCAAACTCCAGAACCGGCAGTTTGCCGTCCTTTTTCTTAATTTTTGAGGCACTCGAAGAGGCCACCCGCCAATCCGCTACCGCCGCTGCAAACACACCTGCGTCCACGGGCAAAGCTGCCTCGACAGCAGACAGCATTTCAGCCGCACTTTGCACTTGCACCACCTCAACACCGCTTGGCGGTGCAACATCCGCAGGCCCTGTCACAAAAATAACCTCGGCCCCGAGCCGCGCCAAAGCCGCGCCAATCGCCGTACCCTGCGCGCCAGAGGATCGGTTCGCGATGTAACGCACCGGATCAATCGGCTCATGCGTTGGCCCTGAGGTCACAAGCACACGCTTGCCCTTCAACGGCCCTTGCGCAAAAGCCGCCTCAATCGCTGCGACAATTTCCATCGGCTCTGCCATGCGCCCCGGCCCGAATTCACCGCAGGCCATGTCGCCCTCATTGGGGCCGACAAATGAAACACCGTCCCCTTTCAAGGTCGCGACATTGCGCTGCGTCGCCGGATGATCCCACATGCGCACGTTCATCGAGGGCGCGAGGAGCATCGGAGTATCTGTAGCAAGAAGCAGCGTTGACGCTAGATCATCCGCCCGCCCCTGCGCCATCTTAGCCATCAAATCAGCCGTGCCCGGGGCCACCACCAGCAAATCTGCAGAGCGCGACAATTGAATGTGCCCCATCTCCGCCTCTTTGGTCAGATCGAACAAGTCGCGGTGCACTTCGGCGCCGGCCAGCGCAGACACAGACAAGGGCGTCACAAATTCACCCCCTGCACGTGTCAAGACTGGCGTTACAGACGCCCCCCGCTCACGCAAACGGCGGATAAGGTCGAGTGACTTGTAGGCAGCGATCCCGCCGCCGATAATCAAAAGGATATGTTTGGACTGTAGCATGCGAAAGCGCCCCAAAGCTGTTTCACCACAAGCTATGCGGGGCGCGCTCAAGGCACAAGCTCTTGCACCCTAGGCTAGAAACGCATGCACCTCGCTGCTTTGCGCTTCGAGCGTCTTGCGCATCTTTTGAAACGCCGCGGCTTCTAACTGGCGCACCCGCTCTTTGGACAGGCCAAGCTCGTTGCCGAGGCTTTCCAAGGTGCGCGGCGTGTCGAGCAACTTGCGCTCACGCACGATAAAGCGCTCGCGCTCGTTCAGCGCATTCATCGCATTAAGCAGCCACGCGCGCAGTTGCTCCGTATCGTGAGAATTTTCCACGATCTCTTCGGCCTGCGCGGTATCGTCTTCAAGTGCGTCGATCCACTCACGCCCCTCATCCTCAACAGATTGCGTCGCATTGAGCGAAAAATCCGACCCGGACAACCGTCCGTGCATCATTTCCACATCGTTCATCGGCACGCCAATCTCTGTCGAGATCATCTGGTGCAGTTGATGACGATCAAGCTCTTCGCCACGCTGCATTGCTTCGCGCTCAAGGCGCGCCTGCACGCGACGCATGTTGAAAAACAAGGACTTTTGGGAGGATGTTGAACCAGTCCGCACCATCGACCAGTTGCGCATCACATGATCCTGGATCGAGGCTTTGATCCACCACACGGCGTAGGTTGAAAAACGCACGCCGCGGTCTGGGTCAAACTTGTCCGCCGCTTTCATCAACCCCAATCCCGCCTCTTGGATAAGATCATTCATCGGCGCGCCGTAGCGACGAAACTTGGAGGCCATGGAAATCGCAAGGCGCATGTAAGCTGTGATCAAGCGGTGCAGCGCCGCCTCGTCCCGCTCGTCCCGCCAAGCATAGGCCAATTTCAATTCGGTCTCCGCATCCAGCATTTCCGCCTTCATTGCCCTGCGTGAGAACTTCGCGTCACCAACATTATCCAGTGCCATGTTCTTCCCCTTACGACTTTATTTGTCATCGACCACAGCGCATGAGGTTTTCATCGCGCTATAATAAAGTTACGCAGGTCAGCGCAAAACGGATCACTTGGAGCGCCGAAAATGTCTGGAACCCTAACATTGGTGATCGGCGGCGCTGCCTCTGGCAAATCCGCCTACGCAGAGAATTTGCTCGTGCGCACAGGAAAGGCCCGCGTCTACGTCGCGACCGCCCGCGTGCTAGATCGCGAAATGGAGCGCAAGGTCGAGCGACACAAGAACATGCGCGGCGCAGGTTGGGACACGCGCGAGGCACCGATAGCGCCCGAGCAAGTATTGAGCGCACGAAAAGCCGATGAATGCGTGCTCCTCGATTGCGCGACGATGTGGCTGATGAACCACCTGATGGACGAAAGCGACATGGAAAAAGCCGAAGCAGATTTGCTGCAGGGGATCGCAGACTGCCGCGCTGATGTGGTCGTAGTCACCAACGAACTTGGCCTTGGGATAGTGCCCGCCGATCCGCTTTCGCGCCGTTTTCGCCAGGCCCAGGGCGAGTTGAACCAGCGTCTCGCAGCGCAGGCAAATGCGGTCGTCAACGTGATCGCAGGCCTGCCACAAATCCTCAAAGGGGTACTTTGACATGCAGCGGCTTTTCCTTGTGCGCCACGGCCCGACCCACGCCAAGGGCATGATCGGCTGGACCGACCTGCCTGCCGACCTTTCCGACACAGGTGCCCTTGAGAGGCTTGATAAATATCTTCCCGATCAGGCGCGCGTGGTTTCCTCCGACCTTATCCGCACCGTAGACACCGCCAATGCAATCATGAGTGCGCGCACCCGACTGCCCCACAATCCGGCCTTGCGCGAATTCAATTTTGGCGATTGGGAAAACCGCGGCTTTAAAGATGTCTCCACCGAGGCCCCAGATCATGTGCGCGCTTTTTACGAGCAACCTGGCGATATCGCTCCGCCAAACGGCGAAAGCTGGAATGCGCTGTGCGCCCGCGTTTCCGGCGCCGTCGATACGTTGCTTCAAAGCTGCACCAGCGATCTGATCGTCGTGTGCCATTTCGGCGTGGTGCTCAGCCAGCTGCAACGCGCGAGCGGGCTGGAGAGCTATCAAACCTTTGCCCAGCGCATCGACAACCTCTCCGTAACCGAAGCGATCATCGAAGCAGGCCGCTGGCGTCCAGGCGCGATCAATCACCGTCCTTGATAGACCTGCGAACAAATCAACATTTGTGCCAAAGTGCGGCATCGGCCTAGGTTTGGTGTCATGGGTTATGATCTATATATCGGCGATTACGCCTATTCGAGTTGGTCGCTGCGTGGCTGGCTGCTCGTGAACCGTTTCGGGCTATCGGCGCGAAGCAAAATGGTCCCTTTTGTGGAGCGCGATGTCGCGCGGCAAATGGCCGATATCGGCGCAGCGCGCACGGTGCCGACGCTGGTTACGGATGACGGCGCGGTGATTTCCGAATCCGCCGCCATCGCCGAAGAACTGGCAACGCGTCATCCAGAGGCAGGCATCTGGGCCGCCGATCCTAGGGCGCGCGCGATTGCGCGGACCTTGGTCGCCGAGATGGCCACGGGGTTCACCGCGTTGCGCTCCGAATGCCCGATGAACCTTCGGGTGTGCTATCGTGACAGTGCCCCAAGTGATGAAGTTCGTGCCGATTTAGCGCGTTTGGAAACGATTTGGGCCTATGCCCGCGCACAGCGCACGACTGACGGGCCTTGGCTTTTGGGCGAATACTCTGCAGCCGATGCCTTTTTTGCACCCGTAGCCGCGCGCATCGCAGGGTATTCATTGCCTGTGGCGAAGGATGCCGCGGCCTATGTTGCCGCCCATTTGACCGATCCTGCCTTTCGCCGCTGGCGCGCAATGGGGCTGGTTCATGGACCCGATTTACCCTGGTATCGCAAGGACTACCCGACCCGCGACTGGAACGGCCCTGCCCCGCGCGCCGCAAAAGCCATTGCGACAGGCACACCAGAAAACGAAGCCTGCCCCTATTCGGGCAAAGCAATCACGCATGTGATGCAAATGGACGGGCGCATCTTTGGCTTCTGCAACCCGTTTTGCCGTAACAAGACCGTCGCCGATCCAGAAGCGTGGCCCGCGTTTATGGCACTCGTTTGATCCGCGTTTACCTTTCTTAAAGGGTTTCTCCGCTAGGCCAGTATGGTTAACAGGAGAAACCCAATGGTCGCGCATGCCTATACAGTTGCCTTCGAGGGCGTCAGCGCGCGCAGCGTCGAGGTTCAATGCGCCGTAACCCCGGGATTGCCTGCGTTTTCCATCGTCGGTCTGCCGGACAAGGCGGTGTCGGAAGCGCGCGATCGCGTGCGCGCCGCGCTCTCGGCCATGTCCATTGCACTGCCGTCGAAGCGGATCACGATTAACCTCTCACCGGCGGATTTGCCCAAGGAAGGCTCACATTTCGATCTGCCCATCGCACTCTCTTTGCTCGCGGCGCTCGACATTGTCCCTGCCGATGAAATCGAGCAAACGATTTCTTTGGGCGAACTCTCCTTGGACGGTACCCTCGTTCCCGTGGTCGGCGCATTGCCTGCCGCCATGGCCGCAGCGCGCGAAGATCGCTCGCTTTTGTGCCCTGCCGCCTCGGGCGCGGAGGCCGCATGGGTCGGCGCTGCCGAAGTGATCGCCGCGAAAACCCTTGGTGATGTGGTGCGCCATTTCACCGGTCAAAGCGCGATTGCGCCTGCTGAACCCGGCACCGTTCAGAGCGCCCGGAGCGACAAGGATATCCGCGATGTCAAAGGGCAGGAACGCGCCAAACGTGCGCTGGAAATCGCCGCTGCCGGGCGTCACCACATCCTTCTAGTAGGCACGCCCGGCTCTGGTAAATCCATGCTGGCGGCGCGCCTGCCAAGCCTTCTACCCCCCCTCAGCGCCATGGAAGCGCTAGAAACCTCGATGATCCATTCCCTGTCCGGCCTGCTGGACGAGGGCGGCATTTCGCGAACGCGACCGTTTCGCGAACCCCATCACACCGCCTCCATGGCTGCTATCATCGGCGGCGGACGCACGGCCAAACCGGGAGAAGTGTCGCTGGCGCATAATGGTGTGCTCTTCATGGACGAGTTTCCCGAATTTCCGCGACAGGTCTTGGAAACCCTGCGCCAACCGATCGAAACAGGCGAAGTGATGATCGCCCGCGCCAATGCCCATGTGAAATATCCCTGTCGCTTCATGCTGGTGGCCGCCGCCAACCCCTGCCGTTGCGGCTATGCCTTTGATCCTGCGCGAGCCTGTTCGAAAATGCCGCTTTGCGCCCAGGATTACATGGGCCGCATTTCCGGGCCTTTGATGGATCGCTTCGATCTACGGGTCGAAGTGCCACCCGTACACTTCACCGATCTCGATCTGCCCGCCAACGGCGAAAGCAGTGAAACCGTCGCAGGGCGCGTCGCCGCTGCGCGCGCGGTTCAGGACAGGCGCTTTGCAGATCACGACTGGATGCGCACCAATGCGGACGCCGAAGGGGAGGCGTTGAAAGACATCACAATGCTCTGCAGCGAGGGCAAGAAGATGCTCACCAATGGGGCAGAACGCTTCGGATTAAGCGCGCGCGGCTATCACCGCATTTTGCGCGTTGCGCGCACCGTCGCCGATCTCGAGGGCGCACAAGATATAGCGCCCAGCCATGTCGCCGAAGCCCTGAGTTTCAGATTGTCCGGCCCTGAAGGTATCTGATCAAGCGCGCTTTGCTTCGATCGCCTGCCAGATCTTTTCGGCAATGTTTACGCCGTCAAAACGCTCAAGCTCCTGAATTCCTGTGGGGGAGGTCACGTTTATTTCGGTCAGATAGTCACCGATCACATCAATCCCGACGAAAACCTGCCCTTTTTCACGCAAAAGCGGACCGATGCGCGCGCAGATCTCAAGATCACGCTCGGTCAGGCCAATCTTCTCCGGACGTCCGCCAACGTGCATGTTCGAGCGAGTTTCCCCCTTGGCGGGCACGCGGTTAATCGCACCCACTGGCTCGCCATCCACAAGAATGACCCGCTTGTCGCCGTTGGACACGTCAGGCAGAAATTTTTGCACGATCAACGGTTCGCGACTAAATCCCGTGAAAAGCTCATGCAGCGACGTCAGATTGCGATCATTCGCATCTAAGCGGAATACTCCGGCACCACCATTGCCGTAGAGCGGCTTCAGAATCACGTCCTGATGCTTTGCCTTGAACGCCTTGATCGTCTCGAGATCGCGCGCGATTGTGGTGGGCGGCGTGAGATCAGGGAAATCCAGAACCAGCAGCTTTTCAGGGTAATTTCGCACCCAAAACGGATCGTTGACGACCAGCGTTTCGCGGTGAATACGGTCCAGAATATGCGTTGATGTAATGTAGTTCATGTCGAACGGCGGGTCCTGACGCAGCCAGACCACATCCATTTCGCGTAGATCTATCACGCGCTCGGGCCCTAAATCGACGTGATCGCCCTGAATGCGCTGCACCGTAAAATCATGACCGCGCGCCGTGACGCGGCCCTCTTCATAAGCCAGCATATCAGGTGCGTAATAAAACAACGAATGGCCGCGCGCTTGGGCCTCTTCCGCCAGTCGAAAAGAACTATCAGCGTCGATATTAACGTGTTCGATCGGGTCCATTTGAAATGCGATTTTCATGTGCGCTTCTCCAGATTTCCCTGCTTACATGGCGCAGGGTCGCGGCGGGCGCAATGGCTGGCGCGTCAGAAATGGCCGATGGCGTTTTCCAGAACCTGCACTTCGCCATGCCCGTTCACAAAGGCCGCGTCGACGCGCATCGGGGTCAGTAACCCGTTGGGCTGGGTTCCCAGATATTCCTCTGCCGCAAGGCAAATGCGCTGTTGCTGGCGCGATGAAATACGCAGCGCTGCATCGGAAAAATGTCGCGCTTTCTTTACTTCGACGAAAACGACCTCGGAGCCAGAATTAAAAATCAGATCAACCTCGCCCGCTTTGCCGCGCCAGCGCCGCGCCGCCAAATGATGCCCACGGCGCTCATAATCTGCAGCTACCTGCATTTCGGCGCTTTGCCCTGCAAGGTTGGCTATGGTTCCCGTGAGTGATTTATTCATCCGTCTTCATCCGCTCGATCCAGTCCCAAGGCCATTTGATACACCTTGCGCCGCGCCATCCCATGCGCGCCCGCCACCATTTCAGAGGCATCGCGCACCGACATACGCCCCAGTGCATCGCGCAAGTCCGCTTCTAGATCAGAGACGTTAACAACCGATTGACCCGCACGATCAATCACAACGACAATTTCACCTTTCGGCGGCGCATCCTTCACGGACAAGCATAGCTCATTCAAAGTACCGCGCCTAATCTCTTCAAACTTTTTAGTTAACTCACGGCACATCGCAGCGCGCCGATCCCCCAAAGTGGCTGCGCAATCGGCCAGCATTGCGCCGATGCGCTTGGGCGATTCGTAGAAAACTAGTGTTGCGGGCACGTCCCGCAGTGCCTCGATTGCGGAAATCCGCGCAGCTTTGGAGTTGGGCAGGAATCCGGCAAACAGAAACTTGTCCGTGGGCAGCCCCGCAAGCGTCAGCGCCGTTGCCACAGCCGTGGGACCGGGGGCCGAAGTCACGAGATACCCCTGTTCTGCCACTTCTTTGGACAGATCATACCCAGGATCAGCGATCAGGGGCGTTCCCGCCTCGCTTGCGTAGGCGATCGAGCGTCCCTCAGCCAAGTATTGCATAAGTTTGGGCCGCACACGTGCACCGTTGTGATCGTGATATGAGAGCAAAGGACGATCCCCCAGTGCGATGCCGTGAATATCCATCAAACGGCGCAGCGAGCGCGTGTCCTCCGCCGCCAGAACATCCGCAGAGGCAAAAATATCCAGAGCGCGCAGTGTAATATCGCGCGCGGTGCCAATGGGCGTTGCGACAAAGTACAATCCGCCATCCAATTTCACTGTCTTTGCATTCACCTCTGGACCCGCCTTTCATGACGTTTATTATGAAGCCTTGACCGGCGGTGCCAAAAGCGACCGTCCATCAGGGGGTATATATTTTTATGTTTGCTTTTTTGTCTTCGACCCGCAAGGCGCTGACACGCGCCGTCTTTGTCTCTGCTGCGCTTGCAGTGGCAGCTTGTCAACCGATCACCGTTGGTGGCGGCACGAGCGCGGGCGGCGGCGCAGGGCCAACGATTGATACATCGGCGCCGGTTCCCGTCGCTTTGCTGATTCCAAAATCCAGCGAGGGTGCCGGCGGCGTCGCCACCGCACTCGAGAACGCAGCGCGCCTTGCAATAGCTGACCTGACCAACGTCAAAATCGATCTTCGTGTCTATGATACGGGCGGCTCGACCGAGCAAGCTGCGACTCTGGCCCAACAGGCTGTTGCAGACGGCGCGCAGATCATTCTTGGCCCGCTCTTTGCTGATGCCGCGAACGCCGCAGGCGTCGCCGTGGCCAATCAGAATGTGAATATCCTGAGCTTTTCAAACAACGCCTCCATCGCGGGTGGCAACGTCTTCGTGCTTGGCCCTACCTTCGAGAACACGGCAAACCGCTTGATGAGCTTTGCCGCGCGCCAGGGGAAAACCAAAGTGCTGATCGCACATCCCAACAACGTCGAGGGGCAGTTCGGCCGTAACGCAGTGCAACAGGCCGCGTCGCGAAACGGAATTGCCGTCGCCTCGGTCAACGGGTTCGAGTTCAGCCAGCAGGGCGTCGTCGCCGCCGTGCCGCAGATCAAATCGGCAATGGACAGCACCGGCGCAGACACGTTGGTTTTGACCTCCAACTCCGCAGGGGCGCTGCCAATCCTCGCGCAGATGCTGCCAGAAGCAGGCGTGAGCCCGGCGAACATCCAATACATCGGCCTTGGTCGCTGGGACGTGCCAGCGCAAACGCTCGACCTACCGGGCTTGCAGAACGGCTGGTTTGCGATGCCGGATCAGGCCATGATCCAGAATTTCCAGACGCGCTACACCCAAGCCTACGGCAATGCGCCGCATCAACTGGCCGGATTGGCCTATGACGGCATTGCGGCAATCGGCGCTCTTGTGGAGGCAGGCAATAGCAAGGCACTCACCGCAGGAGCCTTGACGCAGGGCGCTGGTTTTCAAGGCGTTTCCGGCGCATTCCGCCTGCGTCCCAACGGAACGAACGAACGTGCTCTCGCTGTAGCAATGGTGCGCGACAAACAGGTGGTAATCATTGACCCTGCCCCATCCAAATTCTCCGGCGCAGGCTTCTGAGCCCAAGCTGCAATTATCCCTCCTTGCACGCGAAGATCTGATCGCCCCCGCGCAAGGCATCTTTGATCGCGCCGAAGTGCTTGGCGCGATTGAGCATGATATCGAAGGCACCCGCGACGCGATGGCGATCCGCAAAGCCGTCGTCACCCATTTGGGTGCGGCGCGCGAGGCGGGAATGGACGTGATTGCAGACGCGCTGCGCGCCGCGCCTTTCGCAGCCCGGCCAATGACGCGCTCCTATACCTACCTGACGGATTGCCTGATCGAGACCGCGTTTCTGGTCGCGACCCGCATCCTGCATCCGCTGCCCAATCCAACCGAGCAGGAACGCATAGCAGTAATCGCCGTAGGCGGCTATGGACGCGGCGAAATGGCCCCTCAAAGCGACGTTGATTTGCTGTTTCTGACGCCTTACAAAGTGACCCCCTGGGCCGAGAGCGTGATTGAATCCATGCTCTATATCCTTTGGGATCTGCGCCTGAAAGTCGGACAGGCCACGCGCACGATCCGCGAGTGCATCCGCCTTGGTGGCGAAGACTTCACCATTCGCACCGCAATGCTGGAGCACCGTTTTCTAAGCGGTGACAAACCCCTTGCCGAAGCGCTGGAAGCGCGCCTGTGGGACGAGCTGTTCGCCGGATCCTCGCGCGAGTTCATCGAGGCCAAGCTCGAAGAGCGCGATTTGCGCCATGAAAAGCAGGGCGGACAACGCTATGTAGTCGAGCCGAACGTCAAGGAAGGCAAGGGCGGCTTGCGCGATCTGCAATCGCTGTTCTGGATTGCGAAATATGTCCACGGCGTGCAGGACGTCGCCGATCTGGTCACCGTAGGCGTGTTCACCGACGAGGATTTCGCCACGTTCGAGGACGCCGAGAGTTTCCTCTGGGCCGTGCGCGGCCATCTGCATCTGATCGCGCGCCGCCCAATGGAGCAACTGACATTCGATCTACAGGTCGAAGTGGCCGCGCAAATGGGCTATGTCGACGCACGGGGACGACGCGCCGTGGAAATCTTCATGCAGGATTTCTTTCGCCACGCCACCGCCGTAGGTGATCTGACGCGCATATTCCTGACCAAGCTCGAAGCAATCCACGTCAAAAGCGAACCTCTGCTCGAACGTATCTTCCGCCGCCGCCCGCGCATGAAGCAGGGCTATCAAGTGGTCCACGGGCGCCTTGCGCTCACCGATCCGGACGTGTTTCTGCAAGACAAGCTCAACATCCTGCGCCTGTTCGAGGAAGGGCTGCGCACAGGCATGTTGATCCATCCCGACGCGATGCTTTTGGTGAAGGCCAATCTTGATCTGATTGATGATGCCATGCGCAATGATCCAGAAGCGCGCCGCATCTTCCTCGATCTGATGCTCAAGCACGGCAACCCCGAACGCGCGCTGCGCCGGATGAACGAGCTAGGGGTCTTGTCCGCCTTCATTCCCGAATTCGAACCGATCGTAGCGATGATGCAATTTAATATGTATCACCACTACACGGTGGACGAACATACGATCCAGTGCATCCGCAATCTCGCGCAGATCGAACGCGGCGAATTGGAAGACGAATTGCCGATTTCCACGGAAATCCTGACCAAGGACATCAACCGCAAGGTGCTCTACGTCGCAATGCTCTTGCATGATATCGGCAAGGGACGCCCCGAGGATCACTCTATCCTCGGAGCGCAGATCGCGCGCAAGGTCGCGCCGCGCCTTGGCCTGAGCAAGGCTGAGACCGAGACCGTCGACTGGCTGGTGCGCTATCATTTGCTAATGTCCGACATGGCGCAAAAGCGCGATATCTCCGATCCGCGCACGGTGCGCGATTTCGCCAAAGCGGTACAGAACGTCAAGCGGCTCGATCTGCTGACGGTGCTGACAGTTTGCGATATTCGCGGCGTCGGGCCGAACACATGGAACAACTGGAAAGCGGTGCTGATCCGCGCGCTCTATCGCCAGACGCGTTATGCGCTGGAAAACGGCCTTGAGGATCTCAACCGCGAACAGCGCGGTACGGACGCCAAACGCGCGCTGCGCGAGGCGCTGGCGGATTGGAGCAAGAAGGCGCTCAAGGCGGAAACGGCGCGGCATTATCCGCCTTATTGGCAAGGCTTTCACGTCACCGCGCATGTGATTTTCGCCAATCTTCTGCGCGACATCGAGGACGACAAGATCGCCTTCGACATTCACCCCGACGAGGACCGTGACGCCACGCGCGTGTGCTTTGCGCTTGCCGATCATCCCGGCATCTTTTCGCGCCTTGCCGGCGCTTTGGCGCTGGTCGGTGCCAATGTTGTCGATGCCCGTACCTTCACCTCCAAGGACGGCTATGCCACCGCCGCATTCTGGATTCAGGACGGCGAAGGCAGTCCCTATGAGGACACGCGCATCGCACGCCTCAAGCAAATGATCGACAAGACCCTCAGCGGCGAAGTCGTCGCGACAGAGGCGATCAAAAACCGCGACAAAATCAAGAAACGCGAACGCGCGTTTCGCGTACCGACCCATATTACCTTCGACAATGAAGGCTCCGAGATCTACACGATCATCGAAGTAGACACGCGCGACCGCCCCGGCCTGCTCTATGATCTGACCCGCTGCATGGCGAGCATGAACGTCTATATTTCTTCCGCCGTTATCGCCACATATGGCGAACAGGTGGTCGATACCTTCTACGTCAAGGATATGTTCGGTTTGAAATTCTACACCGCCTCCAAACAGCGAACGCTTGAAAAGAAATTGCGCGACGCGATCAGCGAGGGCGCAGAGCGCGCGCGCCTGTCATGAGCAGCCCGGTGCGGATGATTTCAGGCGTGTTCACCGTTGGAATGTGGACCTTACTGAGCCGCGTGCTCGGCTTCGTGCGCGATGCGCTGATCCTGTCCTACCTTGGCACCGGCCCGGCCTATCAAGCCTTCGTGGTCGCCTTTCGCCTGCCCAACATGTTTCGCCGTTTCTTTGCCGAAGGGGCATTCAATCTCGCCTTCGTGCCAATGTTCTCCAAGCGGTTGGAGGCGAATGATCAACCCAATGCCTTCGCGAACGAGGCGTTCTCGGGGCTGGCGAGCATCCTGATCGTTTTCACTATCGCCGCGCAGGTGGCAATGCCCTGGCTCATCTATGCACTCGCGAGCGGCTTTGCAGGCACGGAAACCTTCGACCTTTCAGTCGAATTCGGGCGCATCGCCTTTCCCTATATCCTGTTCATCTCGCTAGCCGCACTTGCCTCTGGCGTACTCAACGCTGCGGGCCGCTTTGCCGCCGCTGCCGCTGCACCTGTTTTGCTGAACATCCTCTTGGTTAGCGCTATCCTCTTTGCCGCCTACACAGGGCGCGATGTGGCGCGCGCGCTGATCTGGATGATCCCGCTTGCAGGCTTCGCGCAACTGGTTCTGGTCTGGATCGCTGCCAAGCGCGCAGGCATCATGCTACGCCTTCAACGCCCGCGCTTTACCCCCGACATGCGCCATCTGGTAAAGATCGCCGTCCCCGCCGCTATGGCGGGCGGCGTCATGCAGATCAACCTGCTCGTGGGCCAGCAGGTCGCCAGCTACTTTGATCGCGCGGTGGGCTGGCTCTTTGCCGCTGATCGCCTCTATCAACTACCGCTCGGCGTGGTCGGCATCGCCGTTGGCATCGTGCTCTTGCCAGACCTGTCGCGCCGCTTGCAATCGGGCGATGACAGGGGCGCGCGCGCCGCCTTTTCGCGCGCTACGGAAATTTCGCTCGCGCTCACCATTCCCGCTTCGGTCGCGCTGATGGTAATCCCGCTGCCGCTGGTCACCGTTTTGTTCGAGCGCGGCGCGATGACCTCCGATGACAGCGCCGCCATCGCCGTGGCCGTGGCGATCTACGGCCTAGGTCTGCCTGCATTCGTGCTGCAAAAGACCCTGCAGCCACTATTCTACGCACGCGAGGACACGAAATCCCCTTTCCGCTACGCGCTTGTCGCCATGGCCGTCAACGCAGCACTCGCGTTTGGCCTCGCGCCGTTTATCGGCTGGATCGCGCCTGCCATCGCCACGACACTCGCGGGCTGGATCATGGTGCTCTGCCTCGCGATCGGTACGCGCCCCATGGGCGAAGTCGCACGCTTTGACGCGCAACTGCGCCGCCGCATCTGGCGCATTTGCCTCGCCTCCGCATCAATGGGCGGCATCCTCTGGAGCGCAAGCGCCTCCATGTCTACTTTCCTCGGGATGGACGGCTGGCGCTATCTGGCGCTATTCATTCTGGTGGCGATCGGCATGGCCAGCTATTTTGCGCTCGCACAGCTGACTGGAGCGATACGCCTCTCGGAACTCAAAGGCGCGATGCGGCGCGGTCATTAACCCCTTCATTTTCCAAAATAAACTTCGGGGGAGTCTGCACATGCAGACGGGGGCTGGCCCCCTTTTTTTCAGTCACGCTTCATCTTTTCCCGAAGCCGCGAAAATCCTCCGGGGCTCACGATGAAAGACATGCAGAACCCTGTTGCAAACCCGACCACATCCGCGACCCAATCACTCTGCACACCAAAGATCAGCCCGAACACCAACTGTATCCCCATCAGGAATCCGATCAGCGTAAACGCCCTCACCTGCTGCGCCCCAAGCTCCCCAAGCTTGAGCCATAATAGATAGGTAAACGCCCCGATAAGCCCGTAAACGCCTGGAAATCCCCCCACCAACGGGGCTTGATCATCCAGCAGCACCGCATAGGCCAAGGCACCGATCGCCCCGGACAGCACGAAAACGCTGAGGGTCGCAAGACCCGTAAAGACCTCTCCCACCATCTTGCCCAGCGCCAGAAGCATCACGCAGACGAACAGCGCATGAGTGAAACTTGTGTGCACAAAAAGATAACTCACGAAGCGGATCAAATGCTCTGCGGGCCATTGCCCGTTGTCCCACATCCAATCGAAAATCAGCCCCGAAAATGCATAACTCTGCACCGCTTCCAAGCGCCATCCGATCCCCGCAGGCCCCCCGATGATCCCTCGCGCTGCCAAAGATACTGTCGCCTCGATCCCGATCACCATCAGGAACATCGCCACCACGACAGGGGGCAACGGATTGACAGGGCTGATCGTTTCGGGCGTGCGGTCTGGATCTTGTGACATTGTGTTTGGCCTGCTTTGCTTGACGATACGGACACCCATGGGTAGATCAGCCGGACTCAACAATCCAGATGGAGATTTCCCATGACAGAGGTGGTCCACACACCCCGTGTCTTTTCAGGCATCCAGCCTTCGGGCGGCCTGACCCTTGGCAACTATCTCGGCGCGATCAAGCGTTTCGTCGATATGCAGGAAAGCGGCATTGAAACGCTTTATTGCATGGTCGACCTGCACGCCATTACCGTCTGGCAAGACCCTGCAGACTTGCGCCACAACACGCGCGAATTGGCCGCTGGCTACATCGCAGCTGGCCTCGATCCTGCGAAATCCATCTTGTTCAATCAATCCCAGGTCTCGGCCCATGCCGAGCTTGGTTGGCTCTTCAGCTGCGTCGCCCGTATGGGCTGGATGAAGCGGATGACCCAGTTCAAGGACAAGGCCGGCAAGAACGCCGAAAACGCCTCGCTTGGTTTGTTCGGTTATCCTGCGCTCATGGCCGCTGATATCTTGATCTACCACTCGACGCACGTGCCTGTAGGTGAAGATCAAAAGCAACATCTAGAGCTGACCCGCGATGTCGCGGCTAAATTCAATCATGATTTTGGCGTGGATTTCTTTCCAATGACCGAACCTGTGATCGAGGGCGCAGCGACGCGTGTGATGTCCTTGCGCGATGGCACCAAAAAGATGTCCAAATCCGATCCCTCCGATGCCGCGCGCATTAATATGACCGATGACGCGGATACGATCGCCAAGAAAATTCGCAAAGCCAAGACGGATCCGGATGCCTTGCCCTCCGAGGCCAAAGGCCTTGAGGATCGTCCAGAAGCGCGCAATCTCGTGAACATCTTCGCGGCCCTCAGCGATCAATCCGCCGATGCGGTTCTGGCCGATGTAGGCGGCAAGCAGTTCTCCGAGTTCAAGCCGATGCTCGTCGATCTTGCGGTCGAAAAGCTCTCGCCGATCAGCGCAGAAATGGCCCGCCTCATGGGCGATCCTGCGGAAATCGATCGCATTCTCGGGCAAGGCTCTGCGCGCGCGCGTAAAATCGCCAATCCGATTCTGGAAAAAACCTATGATATCGTCGGCATGATCCGCTCCTGATCGGGCACCGGGTTCACTAAATTCAAAGGGCGTATCTTCGGGTGCGCCCTTTTTTTTCGCGCCTCAGGTGGCTATCGCCAACCAATCATCCACAAGCTGTCACGCCTTCGCGCAAAATTCGACAAAGTTGCGCCAAATTTTTACGATACTCCTGTCAGCGTTAACTCGGTTTTCAGAGCTTTGCGCATATTTCAGCGCATCCGCTTTCGGAGTGTAAGTGATGCCTGTTTATTCCTTAATGGCCTATTCGAACACCGACCTTGGTCGCTCATCTGGCTCTATTTCTACAGGTACGTTTACCGCTAGTGGCACGCCCTCGACCATGCAAGTTCTCGATGATGACGGCGTTTTCGATGATGAAAGCGGGGGTGGCGGCCAAACCGTCGATTTTAGCCAGCAAACCCTGGCCACGCCCTTCGATGGATCCTACGGCGCGGGGCAAGTGGTGCAATCCGTCTATCGCTACACGGTAACGAACAATACCACGGGCGAAACCGGCAATGCCTACCTCATCCGCATCTATACCGGCACCGATCCTGCCGCGCGCGGCGGGCAAGATGGCGACTATTACAACGCTTTCGACATTCCCGTTTCGCCGGGCGATTCGATCACCTTGTCCTCGGGCAATTATCGCGGCCAGATCGACTACTCGAGCTTGGTGGTCTGTTTCACCGCCGGCACCGATATCCTGACCGACAAGGGCCCTAGAGCGATAGAAACCCTTCGCGTCGGCGATCGCGTCGCCACCCGCGACAACGGCTATCAGCCCCTGCGCTGGATCGGCGCAAAAACCGTCCTTGCACGCGGCAAACTCGCCCCGGTGCGCATCGCAGCGGACAGGCTCGGCAACACCCGCGATCTGCTTGTGTCCCCGAACCATCGCATGCTGGTCGAAGCCGCCTCCGCAGATATTCTCTTCGCAGAGCACGAGGTGCTGGTCAGCGCCAAACATTTGTGTACGAACCCCGGGATAACCCGTGTTTATGGCGGCGCGGTCACCTATATCCACATGCTTTTCGAGCGTCACGAGATCGTTTTCGCCAACGGCGCCCCAAGCGAAAGTTTCTTCCCCGGCGACGCCGCGCTCGACGCATTGGACCTGCGCGCGCGCAGCGAGGTGCTCTCGCTCTTTCCCGAACTGGCAAGGCACGCGCGCGGCGACTTCGATGCCACCGCCCGCCTGTGCCTGCGCAAACACGAAGCGCAACTGCTCGGCGCACTGACGTTCTAGCCACAGGTCCTAAACACGAGGCGCATTACACATGATCCAACTAGACCTGCACCGCCAAGCCTCCTAGATTGCCCCGAACCAACGGGGGGACGATTATGGCGACCGGAACGAACATCAAAACCTACTTCGAAGGACGCTGGCATGATGCGGACATCAGCGTCATGAAAGCGGCCGATCATGGCGCATGGCTCGGCACCACGGTGTTCGACGGCGCGCGTTTCGTGAACGGCAAGGCACCTGATCTTGAGCGCCACCTCGCCCGCGTCAACCGCTCTGCCGAAGCGCTGATGATCACCCCCAACGTCGCCACGAGCGACATGCTCGATATCGTGCGCGAAGGTCTTAAATCCTACGGCCCCGGCGATGCGGTCTATATCCGCCCTATGTACTGGGCGCTCGAGGGCGATGAGATGGGCATCGTTCCACGCCCCGGCGCCACAGGCTTCGCGATCTCGCTCGAGCTCATCCCGATGGCCCCTCCCGAGGCTGCGACGACATTGACCACCACCCGCTTTCGCCGCCCCGTGATGGAGGACAACGTCGTCAATGCCAAAGCCGGTTGCCTCTATCCGAACAACGCACGCATGTTGGCCGAGGCGCGCCGCAAAGGCTTCGGCAATGCGCTGGTGGCGGATGCCATGGGCAACGTCGCCGAAACCGCCTCCGCCAACGTATTCATGGTCAAGGACGGTGAGGTGTTCACGCCCATCCCCAACGGAACGTTCTTGGCGGGCATCACCCGCGCGCGCCACATGTCCAACCTCGCGCTGGATGGCACAAAAGTGCATGAAACCGTGCTGAGTTTCGATGATTTCAAAAATGCGGACGAAGTTTTTCTTTCTGGCAACATGAGCAAAGTAACCCCCGTCACCGCCTTTGACGAACGCCAATACCAAATCGGCCCCGTCACTCGCCGCGTGCGCGAGATGTATTGGGATTGGGCTGCGTCGCAACCACTTTGATCTTTCTCTTTCCAAAAATATCGCGGGGAATCGATCTTCGATCGACGGGGCAGAGCCCCAAAATCAAACAAACCTGCGCCTGCGCAGCAGGCACATTTTGAAACCGCGAAAACCGTTGCGCCGACCTGTGCGTTGCGCCATGCTCGAAAGTGGCCTGCAAGGAGCGAAGATATGCGGAAATTTCTGGTTGTGTTGGACGATAGCCGCGAATGCCTGAACGCGATGCGGTTCGCCGCGATGCGCGCTGCGAACACGGGCGGCGGCGTGGAAATTCTTTCTGTGATTCCTCCGGATGAATTCAACCACTGGATCGGCGTCGGCGATATCATGCGCGAAGAGGCGCGCGAGAGGATTCATGCCCATTTCGAGGTATTCGCCAAATGGATGCGCGACAAGCAAGGAGTGGACCCGGAACTTGTGATCCGCGAAGGCGATCCGGTCGAGCAAATTCTTGCCCAGTGCAATGATGACGACGAAGTCGGTGTGCTGGTTCTTGGTGCCAGCTCGGACAAGAAAGGCCCTGGTCCGCTGGTCACACAGCTCACGCGCAGTTCGGGCAGCCTTGATATTCCGATCACCATCGTTCCGGGCGAGTTGTCCAAAGAACGCCTCGAGGCGATCACTTAAGGCATAACGCAGTACATCGGCGCATTCGCAGCAATCGTTGGGACTTGCTGCGACTTGCCACCTAGTTTAGAATGCTTCTAAATATTGACAAAACGACGCGCGCCACACATATCAATCTCACCCTGCTGGAGAGACACATCATGTTTATTCAAACCGAATCCACGCCAAACCCTGCGACCCTGAAATTCCTGCCCGGCCAGACCGTGCTTGAAATGGGCACAGCTGATTTCCCGAATTCCGTAGGCGCGGAAGTTTCCCCCCTCGCCGCGCGCATTTTTGGCGTCGATGGCACCACGGGCGTCTTCTTCGGCACGGATTTCATCACAGTGACCAAGGATGACGCAGTCGAATGGGATCACATCAAACCTGCGATCCTTGGCGCGATCATGGAGCATTTCCAATCCGGCTCTCCCATCATGGCAGGTGACGCGGCCCAGCCCAATTCGGGCCATGCGGAGCACACGGGCGAGCATGGTGAAATCGTCGGGCAGATCAAAGAATTGCTCGACAGCCGTGTGCGTCCTGCCGTTGCGCAAGACGGCGGCGATATCACCTTCCACGGTTTTGATCGCGGCGTCGTTTACCTGCACATGCAAGGTGCATGCGCTGGTTGTCCTTCGTCCACTTTGACGCTGAAGATGGGTATCGAGAACCTGCTGCGCCACTACATTCCCGAAGTCACCGAAGTGCGCCCCGTTGCAGTCTGACCCAATCGTTCTGGCATTTGATACATCGGCCGCACATTGTGCGGCCGCTTTGCTGTGCGGCAGCACCATCATCGCTGAGCGGCGCGAGGAAATGGCACGCGGTCAAGCAGAGCGGATCATGGTTTTGCTCGAAGACATACTGCAAGAGCAAAGCACCGCTTGGGGTGGTCTCAGCGCAATCGGCGTAGGCATCGGGCCAGGTAATTTCACAGGCATCCGGATTTCCGTCAGCGCTGCGCGCGGCTTGGCCTTGGGGCTTGGTATCCCTGCGATAGGCGTGAACAGGTTTGATATCATCGCAGCCACGACACCCGGACAAGGCTATCCATGCGTGCCTGCTCCGCAGGGCAAATTCTATGTGCAAAAGCACGGTGCAGAGGCGAAAATGCTGACCCGCGATGAAGCTGACACGCTAAGCCGCCCTCTCGTCTTTGAGACCAAAGACCTCAACCCGGCTATCACAATCGCCCAAATTGCAGCTGCACGCTTTGGCGTTGATCAACCGCGCCCTGCGCCGCTCTACATCAAGGCGGCTGATGCAGCCCCGCCCCGCGATGCGCCGCCGCTCATTGTTCCATGACGCCCGAAGACCTCGCAGCGCTTCATGCACGCGCAAGCGCATCCCCTTGGAACGCCCGGAGTTTTGCCTCTCAACTGGCGCAAACCGGCGCGCTCTACGTGCATACGCACCGTGCCTTTGCGATCGGCCGCGCCGTTCTGGAAGAGGTGGAGCTGCTGCAAATCGCGACCGATCCAGTTTACCAAAAGCAGGGCCATGGCCAGCATATTCTGAGCGCCTTCGAGGCACAGGCCAAAGCCCTCAACTGCACCCGCGCATTCCTTGAAGTCGCGCAGGGCAACGCCTCTGCAATCGCGCTTTACACATCCGCAGGTTGGATTTTGGACGGACAGCGCAAAGGCTACTATAGATATGCAAATGGCACGCGCGAAGATGCACTTCTTCTATCAAAAGACCTCTGATCCCAAATACTTGCGCGACTGTAGCGCTGACGCAAAGTAAATACAGGCCGACAAGTGCAGGAGAGGTATTTTGACAAGAATCGGTTGACCCCGCCCCGTCCCTGCGCCCTAATCACGCATGGACGCGCGGATGCTCGCGCGCGGTTTTAATCTGCGTCTTAGCGCCAGACGGACCGATCATCCGAAACAAACTGGGAGACACTTATGTCTGTAATGCAAAAATTCCTCGGTGGCGCGGCTGCTGTTGCGCTAAGCGCCGGTGCCTTGGTTGCCGAGCCTGCCATGATCTTCGATTTGGGCGGCAAATTCGACAAATCATTCAACGAATCCGCCTTCGCTGGCGCGACGCGCTGGGCCGAAGAAACAGGCGGCACCTTCCGCGAGATCGAGCTTCAGTCCGAAGCCCAGCGTGAGCAGGCTCTGCGCCGCTTCGCCGAAGCCGGTGCAAACCCGATCGTCATGACGGGTTTTGCCTTCGGCAACGTGCTGACCGAAGTTGCACCCGATTATCCAGACACGAAATTCGCGATCATCGACATGGTCGTCGATCAGCCAAACGTGCGCTCTGTCGTATTCAACGAGCATGAGGGTTCCTACCTTGTGGGCATGATGGCCGCGATGGCATCCAAGTCTGGCACAGTCGGTTTCATTGGCGGCATGGACATTCCGCTCATCCGCAAGTTTGCATGTGGCTACGCCCAGGGCGTCAAGGCAGTGAACGCGGACGCAACGGTTGTCGCCAACATGACAGGCACGACACCAGCGGCCTGGAATGACCCGGTCAAAGGCTCCGAGTTGACCAAGGCACAGATCAGCCAAGGCGCGGACGTCGTCTATGCAGCCGCTGGCGGCACGGGCGTTGGCGTTCTGCAAACCGCAGCGGACGAGGGCGTTTTGTCCATCGGCGTGGACAGCAACCAAAACTACCTGCACTCCGGCCAGGTCCTGACATCCATGATGAAGCGCGTCGATAATGCGGTTTATCAAGCGATGACGGACGGCGTCGACATGGAAACCGGCTTTAACGTGATGGGTATCGCCAACGGCGGCGTTGGCTACGCGATGGACGAGCATAACGCAGCGCTCGTATCTGCCGACATGCAAGCGGCGGTCGATGAGGCGTCTGCCAATATCGCGTCCGGCGCGTTGACAGTCCATGACTACATGTCCGACGACAGCTGCCCCGCGCTGAGCTTCTAAGACGCGCTGGTTTTGATCAAATAGAAAAGGCCGCGCAGCGAAAGTGGCGCGGCCTTTTTGATTTCAGCACTCTGCGGGAGAAACGACATGAGCGATAGCATAACCACTTTTTTCGACGCTTGGGGCATGGCGGACGATGCTGCGCGCGCGCGCGCGATCAAGCCCTGCTTCGCGGACGGCGCGTCCTACGCTGATCCGCGCTCTCCCGAACCTTTGCTCGGCCACGCAGCGATCGCAGAGTATGTGAATATGTTCAGTGCCAACGCCCCCGGTTGGAGCGCCAAAGTCGTCGATGACAGCGTCAGTGCAAACTGCCACCGTGTCACTGTCGCCTTTGGCGGCACTGGGCCGGATGGCACCGAAATGGTGCAGCATGGCCAATACTTCGCGGATATGGACGGTGACAGAATCGCCCGCATGATCGGTTTCGCCGGAACGGGAGCACCAGCATAATGACGACGGCCCCTAGCATTGAGCCAGCAATCGAACTCAAAGGTATTTCCAAAGCCTTCGGCCCGGTCCAAGCGAACAAGGATATTTCAATCCGCGTCATGCCCGGTACGATCCATGGGATTATTGGTGAAAATGGTGCGGGAAAATCCACTTTGATGTCAATTCTCTACGGGTTCTACAAAGCCGACAAAGGGGAAATTTTCATCAGTGGCAAAAAGACCCAGATCCCTGACAGCCAAGCCGCGATCGCAGCGGGCATCGGCATGGTGTTCCAGCATTTCAAGCTGGTCGAGAATTTTTCGGTACTAGAAAACATCATCCTTGGCGCTGAAGACGGACCAATGTTGCGCCCGTCCTTGGCCAAAGCCCGTCAATCCCTGACCGATCTTGCGGCAGAATACGGGTTGGACGTAGATCCGGACGCCATCGTCGAGAACCTGAGCGTGGGGCACCAGCAGCGTGTCGAAATCCTCAAAGCGCTCTACCGCCAAGCCGATATTCTGATCCTTGATGAACCCACAGGCGTGTTGACCCCCGCCGAAGCAGACCAGCTGTTTCGCATTCTCAATCGCCTGCGCGAAGAGGGAAAGACGATCATCCTGATCACTCACAAACTGCGTGAGATCATGGATACGACCGATACGGTCAGCGTCATGCGACGCGGTGAAATGACCGCTACGGTGAAAACGTCAGAGACCTCCCCTGCGGGTCTCGCGGAGTTGATGGTCGGGCGTAAAGTCTTGCTGCAAGTAGATAAAACCCCGGCCAAGCCCGGCGCAACAGTGCTCGAGGTCGAAAACCTGCGCGTTACAGATGAAAAAGGGGTCGAGCGGCTCAAGGGTATCTCGCTCGAGGTGAAAGCGGGCGAAATTCTGGGCATCGCGGGCGTTGCGGGCAACGGGCAGTCCGAACTGCTTGAAGTGCTTGGCGGCATTGCGTCGGGGACAGGAATTATCCGTATCAACGGAGAAGACATTGATGTCTCTGGCAAGTTTTCCGACGGCCAGTCACGGCGCGCGCGCGGCATTGCCCATGTGCCCGAAGATCGCCAGCGCGAGGGCCTCATTATGGATTATATGGCCTGGGAAAACACCGCCTTTGGCTATCATCGCGACCCCGCCTATCAATCTGGTATTTTTATGAACAACGCAGCGATTCGCAAAGATACCGAAGAAAAGATGGAGCGCTTCGATGTGCGCCCGCCAAATCCCAAACTTTCGGCCAAGAATTTTTCGGGTGGCAACCAGCAAAAGATTGTTCTGGCGCGCGAGATCGAGCGAAATCCTGATCTGCTGCTTATCGGTCAGCCCACACGCGGTGTCGACATCGGTGCGATCGAGTTTATTCACCAACAGATCGTCTCCTTGCGCGATCAGGGAAAAGCGATCCTGCTGGTTTCTGTCGAGCTCGATGAAATATTCGCGCTCTCGGATCGTATCGCAGTGATGTTCGACGGGCAGATCATGGGGGTCCGTGATCCTAGCAAAACAGATGAAAAAGAGCTGGGGCTGATGATGGCCGGCGTTGTTGAAGAGGAAGCCGCGTAATGGAAAAGATGCCAGCATGGGCCGACGCGGTCCTCGTTCCGCTTATCTCGCTCCTCCTCGCGGCGATCCTGTCAGCGCTGGTCATCCTCGGAATTGGCGAAGACCCTGTTGCCGCCGTCAAAATGATGGTCTCCGGCTCGCTCGGCAGCACATATGGCTGGGGTTATACACTGTATTACGCGACCAACTTCATGTTCACAGGGCTCGCTGTTTCTGTCGCCTTTCATGCGCGCATGTTCAATATTGGCGGCGAAGGTCAGGCGATGCTCGGGGGCCTCGGCGTGGCGGTTATCTGCCTTTACATGCCTTGGCCCCATTGGTCGCTGGCCCTTATTTTCGCGACGCTGTCGTCGGCTGTATTCGGCGCCGCATGGGCGTTTTTGCCAGCATACCTGCAAGCAAAACGCGGCAGTCACATCGTGATCACGACGATCATGTTCAACTTCATAGCCGCGGCTTTACTGAACTATCTTTTGGTTAACGTGATGCGCCCCGCAGGCGCGATGGACCCGGCCACGGCCAAGTTTCCCGAGGCCACACATCTGCCGACGCTGCACGATATGCTTGCCCCCTTCGGTATCGCTTTTTCTAAAGCGGCACCTGCGAACGTCTCGCTCCTCGTCGCCATGCTGGCCTGCGTTGCGGTCTACTTCCTGATCTGGCGCACACGACTCGGCTATGAAATCCGCGCTTTCGGGCACTCTGAATCCGGGGCGAAATATGCAGGCATCAGCCCTGTAAAAATTACGGTTATCGCAATGCTGATCTCGGGTGGCCTAGCCGGCATGATGGCGATCAACAACGTCATGGGCGAGAGCGAGCGATTGATCATGAACTCGACCGAGGGCGCAGGCTTCATCGGCATTGCCGTCGCTCTAATGGGCCGCTCGCATCCGCTGGGCGTGTTCCTCGCAGCGATCCTCTTTGGCTTTCTTTACCAAGGCGGCGCGGAACTGGCGCTTTGGACCTCGATCCCAAGAGAATTGATCGTGGTAATCCAAGCGCTCGTGATCCTGTTCACCGGAGCGCTGGATAACATGGTACGCATTCCGCTCGAAAAGCTGTTCTTGATGTTTCGCAAGGGAGACGCATGATGGATTTCCTCTCGATGATCCAGGTGCTCGATAGTACGATGCGCCTTGCCACGCCGCTACTTCTGGCCTGCCTTGCCGGTCTGTTTTCCGAACGCGCGGGCATTTTCGACATCGGCCTTGAAGGCAAGATGTTGGCCGCCGCCTTCTTTTCCGCCGCCATTGCAGCGATGACAGGCTCTGTCTGGCTTGGTTTGCTTGCCGGTATCGCCGCATCTTTGGTGCTTGCGGGTATTCACGGACTTGCCTCGATCACCTTTCGCGGCAACCAGCTTATTTCCGGCGTCGCCATCAATTTTCTTGCCGCGGGAATGACCGTTTTGATCGCACAGAGCTGGTTTAGCCAAGGCGGACGCACGCCTTCGCTTATGGGCGGTGGGCGCTTCAATCCAATAGAATTGCCATTTGCAGAAGCGCTCAGCGGTGTCCCCTATCTTGGGCCAATCTATTCAGAACTGATTTCAGGCCACACCATTCTGGTCTATGTCGCTTTGGCAGCTGTTCCTGCAACCTGGTGGCTGCTCTATCGCACGCGGTTTGGTCTGCGTTTGCGCGCGGTCGGCGAAAATCCTGCCGCGGTCGATACCGCCGGCGTGTCCGTCGTCGGTCTGCGCTTTGCCGCTGTCGCCATTTGCGGCGTGCTTTGCGGCGTTGCTGGCGCGTATCTTGCCACGGGCCTGCAAGCGGGTTTCGTCAAGGATATGACGGCGGGTCGCGGCTTTATCGCGCTTGCTGCGCTTATTTTTGCCAAGTGGCGTCCGTGGTATGCACTTAGTGCTTGCCTGCTCTTCGGCTTCTTGCAGGCCATCGCGCTGCGCTATCAGAACATCGATCTTTGGGCCTTCACCGTGCCGGTTCAAGTGATGGATGCTTTGCCCTATATCCTGACCGTTGTGATCCTTGCCGGATTTGTTGGAAAGGCCATTCCACCGCGCGCCGGGGGCGAGCCTTACGTGAAAGAAAGATAGCAGGGAGTATAGCCAGTTTGCGCCACCGCTTCAAACCAGTTTGGCAAAATTTCGTGCCAGACCTTGCGCGCTAGACCAGTCGCGGTTTAGGAGTGTCTATGCAAATCTACCTTCCCATCGCCGAAGTTTCGGTAAACGCCTTCCTCCTGTTGGGGTTGGGTGGGCTTGTGGGTGTTTTGTCAGGCATGTTCGGGGTCGGCGGCGGCTTTTTAATGACGCCGCTCTTATTCTTCATCGGCATCCCCCCTGCGGTCGCGGTTGCCACGGAAGCGAACCAAATTGTCGCCTCGTCCTTCTCGGGTGTTTTAGCCCACGTCAAACGGAAATCGGTCGATTTCAGGATGGGAACGGTGCTGCTAATCGGCGGACTTGTCGGAGCAGCATTAGGCGTTCTAGTCTTTAATTATCTCAAGAGCCTTGGGCAGGTCGATCTTCTGGTCAAGCTCTGTTACGTCGTCTTCCTTGGCATCATCGGCGCTTTGATGTTCGTCGAAAGCCTGAACGCGATCCGAAAATCAAAAAAGCCCGGCGGCGCACCAAAGCGTAAGCAGCGTGGCTGGATTCACGCCCTGCCCTTCAAGATGCGTTTTCGCACATCGGGTCTTTATATTTCGGTCATTCCACCCCTGATCGTCGGCGTCGCTGTCGGTATTCTGGCGGCAATTATGGGTGTTGGCGGCGGCTTCGTAATGGTTCCTGCCATGATCTATCTGCTAGGCATGCCAACCAAAGTGGTCGTTGGAACCTCGCTCTTCCAGATTATCTTTGTGACCGCTTTCACCACGCTTTTGCACGCAACAACAAACTTCACTGTCGATATGGTGCTTGCCGTTCTGCTGCTTGTCGGTGGTGTGATCGGTGCGCAGGTCGGCACGCGGATCGGCACCCGTCTCAAGGCGGAGCAATTGCGTATTTTGCTCGCGATCATGGTGCTTGCCGTATGCGGCAAACTGGCGTTCGATTTGCTGTTAATGCCCTCCGAGCTGTATTCGCTCGGCGCATCGGGCGGCCATTAGATGCTGCGCGCCCTCGCCCTTTTGATCACCCTTGCGCTGCCTGCCTCCGCCGAAGAGGTGGTGCTTGGCCTATCGCAAACAAAAGTTTCGATCACGACGAATTTCGACGGTTCGGAAATTTTCATCTTTGGAGCCGTCAAACGCGAAACCGAAATTCCGACGGGCGATCCCCTGCAAGTGATCATCGCGATCCAAGGACCGTCCGAGCCACTGACGGTGCGGCGCAAGGAAAAACGCTATGGCATCTGGATCAACACAGAAGCCGTCGAAGTGGACGCAGCGCCCAGCTTTTACGCGGTCGCAACCAGCGCGCCTTTCGCCGATGTCCTGAGCGCGACGGAAGACCTGCGTTACAAGATTTCCATTCCGCGCGCGATCCGCTCTGTCGGGGCACCGATGGAGGTGGCAGATTCACAAAGTTTCACGGACGCGGTCATTCGTATTCGTAAGGCAAACGATCTGTTTCAGGTGCATGAAGGCACTATCGAGTTCAACGAGGAAACCTTGTTTCGCACCTCGATCGCAATGCCTGCAAACCTCACAGAAGGCGTATATAGCACACGCATCTTCCTGACGCGTAGCGGCAAGGTCGTGTCGGAGTACGAGACCGAAATCGAAGTGAGCAAGGTCGGGCTTGAGCGGTGGTTGTTCACCCTCTCGCGTCAACAGCCACTACTCTATGGACTGCTCTCTCTTGCCATCGCGATCATCGCAGGCTGGGGCGCGTCGGCAATCTTTACGGTTCTTCGCAGAAACTAGAAGCGATTATCCACGCCCGATGAAGGGCATTTTGCTCGCCATCACTGTCATAAATTGCACGTTCGCTTCAGCTGGCAGACCTGCCATATGAAGCACAGCGCGCGCGGCATTTTCAACATCCATCGCAGGCAACGCGGGCAAGCCTTCAACGGCACGACGTTTTTCCAGATCAAGCACCATCTCGGTGCGTGCATTGCCGATGTCAATCTGACCGCAGGCAATATCATGGGCCCGTCCGTCTAGCGAAAGCGTCTTGGTCAATCCCGTAATCGCGTGTTTGGTGGTCGTGTAACCAACCGACATCTCACGCGGGCTATGCGCCGAAATGGAGCCATTGTTGATAATGCGCCCACCCTTGGGATTTTGGGCTTTCATTTGGGCATAGGACGCCTGTGCTGCCAAAAACATACCGTTCAAATTTACATCGACCACAGCGCGCCAGTCCGCGTAGCTGATCGCGTCAATCTCGCCCTGTGCGCCGAACATGCCCGCGTTGTTGAACAAAACATCCAGTCGGCCAGCCTCCTGCACAAATCCTTGCACCGCTGCGCTCATCGCACCGGGGTCCGTCACATCAGCGGGGCATGCAACGGCTGTGTCATAGCGCGCTGCAATATCTTCGAGCATGTCCGCGCGGCGCGCAACCAGACCGACGCGCCAACCCTCGCTCAGAAACAACTCAGCTGTGGCGCGCCCGATGCCGGAACTCGCGCCCGTGATCAGAATACTTTTCATATTTCTTCGCTCTCCAGCGTTAGCGTCGCAGCAGGCGCTGCGCGCAAATCATCGACCCGTAGCGCGCCCGTGGGGCGCGAAAGGCGATTGCGCGTCACCCAGATCAGGCGTTCTTGGGCGCGCGTGATTGCGACATAGGCGAGCCGTTTCCAAAGGGGTTGGCCCGCTTCGACCCGCCCCATACGCGCCGCAACAAACAAATCAGGCGAGAACACTTGCACCGTATCCCACTGGCTGCCCTGCGCCTTGTGGATCGTGACCGCCGCACCGTGCAAAAACGTTGCGCCCATGCGCGCGGCGAAAGGGATGAATGGCTCTTCCTCATCCGGTTTTTCAATCTTTACAATCGAGGCGGCCGAGACCTGCGGATCTTCTGCGCCCATGACATGAAGGCGCGAAAACCCCGGTTTGCGGCCATGTCCAAGGTAGATAACCTGCGCTCCTTTGATTAATCCACGCGCTTCAAGATCGAGGCGCTTTTTGCGGTGCTTCAAAGGCAATTCGATGCCGTCACAGATCAGCGGCTCGCCCTCGAGAAGTGCATCTTCGGGCGCGCCGTGGACCGCGCGGAACGCGTTGATCAGGCGGATACGCGTTGCGTTGCGCCAGACGAGAACCGGCGAGCGCGCCATCAAATCGGCCTCGACCCGCTGGCCCCAAATTACGCGTTCATCTTTACGCGCAGCCTCTTCTATCATGCACTCGAAATCTTGAAATTGCAGTTGTGGATCCGCCAGCGCATGCGCGAGATCAAGGATCGGATTATCCGCATCCTGCCGGTGAATGCGGCTGAGTTCCAACTTATTTGGCCCCGTCAGCCCGTCAAAAACCATCGTCCCGGATTGATTGACAGGCGCAAGTTGGGCTGGATCGCCAAACAGCACAAGCGTCGGAAAAATCTCTTTGAGATCATTGAATTGCTTGTCGTCCAGCATGGATGATTCATCAACAAACCCAATATCAAGCGGGTCTTCGCGCCGCTTCCAGCCTGTGATGAAATCGGAGCCGCGAAGGCCCGCGGTCGCCAACGCGCCAGGGACAGATTTGTTGGTTTGGTAAAAGGCAAGCGCGCGATCGAGGGCGAGGTCCGTCAAGCCCTCAATCACAGGCCTCTCGCCGTTTCCAGCAAGCCACTCAGCGACTTTCTCATACTCGGGATCATAGACCGGCGTGTATAAAATGCGGTGGATCGTCGTCGCAGGTACGCCGCGCATGCGCAGAACTGACGCCGCTTTGTTCGTCGGCGCAAGGATCGCTAGCGTGCGTTTGTCTTTCTTCTTGCGGCTCTCGAAATCACCGGAAACGATATCGACGCCTGCGCCCTCCAGCGCTTTGTAAAGCTCTGCGAGCAATAGTGTTTTGCCCGATCCCGCCTTGCCGATCAGCGCCATGACGCTTTGCTCTTTGCCGCGCGGCGGCATGAGCAGAGAATCCTCCAGATCAATGCCGGCATGGCGCAGCATTTGGGCCACGGCATCAAAGGCGGCGGCTTGATCATCAGAGAGGGTCACGGCGGGGAGTTTCATGAAGGGCAGACTATCCGCGCCCCGAAGCGAGTGCCAGCGCTGGTTTGCGCCCTTATGCCGATTGTGCCAGCGGCGGGTGACCGGCACCGAAGGCGCGTGCGAACCACTGGCGCGACAAAGATGCAGAAATTCCAGCTTTGGCCCCGACGCGCGCGCGTGCTTGCTCGCTGAAGGACCAAAGCCCGATGCTGATTTTCTCTTTACCTGCACCCATCGCACCCAAGATTTCCGGGCTAGCGCCGATCCTGCGATAGATGCGCACCATGCGCGCGTCAAAGACGCCGACGAAATGTTTAACGCCGAAGTTTTCCATCACTTCCCCGCCGGCAAGCATCAGAGCGGCGGCGGTGCGCGGCTCTGCACCGCGCGAGAGACAGAAACGGGTGCATTCCCAAATCAACGGGCTGCGCACTTCGCCGCCGCCAAGGATATCGGCAAAATGTTCGTTAACCATGGTGCGCCCCGTGCTGGGCAAGAGCCGCATAGAGCCGCCGTGTGTGCCATCCGGCTTTTCATAAATTACGTAGAGCGGGTTCATGGCGTCGTATTGATCACGCTCACGGCCCGCGCCGTCGACTTCGACGTCCCAGCCAAGCCGCATCTTGAATTGATCGGCGCGATCAAGAAACATCGCCTCTTCCAGCTTGGGCATTTTGCTTAACTGGTCGCCATAAAGATATCGGATCATACTCGAACTCCCCATTTCCATGACGGGGAAGAGTGGCGCGAGGGAATGAAACCTTGGTGAACACTACGCGCGCTATCACGCAAAATGGTTAAACAACGATTAATCCACGGCTCATCGCGCGTGCAACGGCATGGGTCGTGTTGATCGCCCCCAGTTTGAAGCGCGCCGATTCAATGTAGACGCGCAGCGTATGTTCAGAGATCGCCATCGTGTCAGCCGCCTGTGCGCGGTTCAGACCCATGGCAAGAAATGTCATCGCATCGGTTTCGCGCGGCGATAGCGCACGAGATGCTTCTGGAAGGCGGTCCGGCTCAAACTCGAGCGCTTTTTGATTAAAGAAATGAGCAAGCAATATTAGCGGCCTACGGTTGGTTTTAGTAAACTCGTCCCAATCCGTATCACTGCAATTATGCGACGCCGTGAACAGTGCATATTGCCCGTTTGGCCCCCGGATCGGAATGGAAAACCCCTGATTGCCAACACCGAACTCGATCGCTTCGCGTCTGAAACTTCGCGCCGCTTTAGACGACCAATCAAGCCGCTTCCAATCCACCGGATGAAACCGCTGATAGCACCCCAGAACTACAGGATCGATCCGAAGATAATCCTTTTCAATATACCGGTCGACCCAGGCAGGCGCATAGGTGCCGCAGCCATATTGATCCCCTTGACTGTTAACCCAATGATAAACCAAGTGGTCGATGCAGTAAGTATCACGCAGTTTGATGATGACCGCCTGCAGGTCTTCAAGCTCGGAAGCGTGTTCCAAGTCGGCCAGGCTGCGGTCCACGTCCGCATGGTTCACAATTTGAGCCAATAGATTGCCTTTCGGTCAGGTCCTCGAGCTCAGCCGCAGCAATGCGGTGGGTTTCGTCCAATTGCGCCGCAAGAGTTGGAAGATCGTTGAGCGCCGCAAAAGTTTTCAGATCCGTAAGAACGTCGAGTATCCAAGTGTGTTTCATAAGACTCTCGCTATCAGTTGTTAATGAAAGGTTAACACAACTATAGCACGAGCGAGTTAATTTTCGGTATTCACGAAAAACAACTCCCCAAAAATAGGGAGGGGCCACCAACCAAGCCTCTGGCTTTGCACAAACCAGCCCAGCAAAATATGAAAGGCCCGCGATCACTTTCATGATTCGCAGGCCTATTGTTTCGCGATCGGAAACAGTCAGATATTAACGGGCTGAAAGAGTATCCTCAAATGTGCGTAGGCCAGTTTTCGGAGCCTGCACTAACACCGACATGTTGCCCGGCTTATGCTCGTTGCGCAGCATCTTCATATGCGCCGCCGGCAGATCACCCCATTCGAAAACTTCGGACATGCACGGATCGAGGCGACGTTCGACCATCAGGTTGTTCGCAGCGGACGCCTGCGCAAGATGCGCGAAATGGCTGCCCTGAAGGCGCTTTTGGTGCATCCACATATAGCGCACGTCGAACGTCAGGTTGAAGCCGGTGGTACCCGCGCAAATCACGACCATACCGCCCTGTTTACACACAAACGTGGACACGGGGAACGTCGCTTCACCGGGGTGTTCAAAGACCATATCAACATTGTTGCCCTTGCCGGTGATATCCCAGATCGCCTTGCCAAACTTACGCGCTTCTTTGAACCACTCCGCATATTCAGGCGTGTTCACAGTAGGGAGTTGACCCCAACAGTTGAAATCCTTGCGGTTCAGCACGCCCTTGGCACCAAGGCCCATGACGAAATCACGCTTGTCCTCGTCCGAGATTACACCGATCGCATTCGCTCCGGCCGTGTTGATCAACTGGATCGCATAAGAGCCAAGGCCGCCCGATGCACCCCAGACCAGAACATTCTGACCGGGCTTCAAATCATGTGGTTCATGGCCGAACAGCATGCGATATGCAGTGGCGAGTGTCAGCGTATAGCACGCCGCCTCTTCCCACGTCAGATGCTTGGGGCGCGGCATAAGTTGCTGCGCCTGCACATTGGTGAACTGCGCGAAAGAGCCATCAGGCGTCTCGTAACCCCAAATCCGCTGGGACGGGGAGTACATCGGATCGCCGCCATTGCAGTGCTCGTCGTCGCCGTCATCCTGATTGCAGTGGATCACCACCTCATCACCGATTTTCCAGCGCTTCACCTTATCACCAACCGCCCATACGATGCCGGACGCATCGGAGCCTGCGATATGGTAGGGCTGCTTGTGACCATCAAAGGGCGAAATCGGCTGGCCCAAAGCGGCCCAAACACCGTTATAATTAACGCCGGCAGCCATCACGAGGACCAGCACTTCGTGGCTGTCCAGAACCGGCACATCCACCACTTCTTGCTGCATAGCTGTATCAGGTTCGCCATGACGTTCGCGGCGGATCGTCCACGCGTACATCTTCTTCGGGACATAGCCCAAAGGCGGCATTTCACCCATTTCGTAGAGGTCTTTTTCAGGCGCATCATACGCCACAATTCCGGTTTCTGTATCCAGAGCCATGTTGGCCTCCTGCTATTTTCCGTTTGCCGCAACGCAGAATCGTTACTTGCACACAGGAAGTAGAGAGCACTGCGCAATAATGCAACACATGAAAGTCATTTTTTGTAATTTTATAACCCAGCGACCGCAGCATTAATGCTGCAGTAGCAGCGTCACTTGATCAGGTGTACGATCGAATTGGCATAATAGGTAAGTGCAGGACGTTGATCTTCATCGGCAAGAACCTTGTCGCCCTCAACACGCAAAATGCGGCGTTCGCAAAGATGTTTCAGAGCAATTTCAGCCGCATAGCCCAGATCATCGCGCGGCATATGAACATAGGCCGTGTTCATACGCGCGATCAATCCCTGCATCAAAACTGCCAATTCAGATTTCAACACCACAGGCTGCTCCAACATCACGCTCGCCAACAAGGGCACGGGCACCACAGGTACCACCTCAGCGATGCGCTCCATCAACTCATCCGCCAAATGCTCTGCATCGGGCACCCCCAGCGTTTCCGCGTGCGCGCGCAAAGATACGGGGCGGCCAAAGCTGACAGCGGCATAGCCAAAGCGATGAAACCGCCCGGTCATACGCAGCCAGATCTGCTTCATAAAAAAACCGGCGATCACGCTGATGCGAGCGCGAAACCGGCGCGTGCCTGAGGCGTTTGCCTCCATCAAGATACGATCCTCGAGCACCCGGTCATAATTCAGCGCCACAGGCACAAAGAGAACGTCGCGCCCACCCTCCTGATATCCGTCGGCGATATATTTCAGCAGACCCAACTTTGGCTTGGCCAGCTTACCATCCAGCGAAAGCCCGCCCTCGGGAAACATTGCCTGCGTCACGCCCGCTTGCGTGGCAAGATGGACGTAGCGCGCCAAAACACGGCGATACAGATCACCGCGCGATTTACGGCGAATGAAATAGGCCCCCATCGCTTTGATGAGCCGGCTGAGCGGCCAAACCCGCGCCCACTCGCCTACGGCATAGGCTAGCGCGGAGCGCTCGGCAGCAAGGTAAGTGACCAACACGTAATCCATATTGGAGCGGTGATTGATCACGAAAACCACCGTCGCATCCTTGTCGAGACCACTAAGCCCCGCACCATCGTGATAGCCAAGGCGCACACGATAAAGCGCGTTGCTCAGGCCGCGCGCGATACGGATGGCAAAGCCGAAATAGGCGGTTGCGCTGAACGAGGGTACGATTTCGCGCGCATAGCGCCGGGCCTGCTCGAAGGCGACGTTTTCAGGCACGCCATTGCGCTTGGCATGATCGGCAATCGCCTGACTGACCTCGGGATCATAAATCAAGCGCTGGATCATATCGTAGCGCCGCGCCAATTTGAACGGCTCGATTGGCCGCTCGAGACGCTCGTTCACGCGCTTGACGACACGCTCCATGCGCCGCCTGAAAAACCAGCGCACAGAGGGGAATAGAAAATGGGACGCAAAAGTAACGACCGCGAAAAGCAGGATCAGCACAAAAAGCCAAATAGGCAGTTCCACGGTTTGCATCATGGGTTGACCCTTGCAGCAAGGCAGCCCGCGGGTAAATAAGTTTCTTGACCCTCTTGCATGGATATCGCGCAAATGACTGACTTTCGCATCACCCCCGGTTTTAGCAACGCTGAACGCACGCTTGCCGCAGAACTGTATTGGGAGGCATTTGGCAACAAGCTCGCACTAGGCCTTGGCCCCGAGAGCAAGGCCAAGGCGTTTCTGGCGCGCGTTGCAAACCCCGATTTTGCCCTTTGTGCGCGCGACGACGATGGCGCGCTACTTGGCATCGCAGGGTTCAAAACCAGCGAAGGAGCATTGATCGGTGGCGGCTTCGCAGACTTAAGCGCGATCTACGGCACGTTCGGTGCCGCTTGGCGTGGTCTATTGCTTTCGCTGCTAGAGCGTGATCTGCAAGGCGGCTCGCTTCTTATGGACGGGATATTCACCACACAGGCAGCGCGCGGCAAGGGCGTCGGAACCGCCCTGCTGCGCGCGATCAAGCAAGACGCCATGGCCCGTGGTTGCAGCGAAGTACGCCTGGACGTGATCGACACCAACCCCCGCGCCCGTGCGCTGTACGAGCGTGAAGGCTTTGTCGCAGGCAAGGTCCAGCGCCTCGGGCCGCTCAAATACCTGTTCGGCTTTTCTAGCGCCACGGAAATGCGCGCCACGCTGCAGCCGCATTCGCGATAATGCCGCAACGCGGCGAATTGACAGTTGCGCAAAATTCCACATATACATGCTCAAACGCAATAAAATTACGCACACCATTCAAAGAGGTCCGCCATGCCCGACACACAAGCACCCGTGAAAAAAGATCGCCCATGGCTTATTCGCACCTACGCAGGGCACTCGACGGCCAAGGCCTCCAACGCCCTCTATCGCGGCAATCTGGCTAAGGGTCAGACAGGTCTTTCAGTGGCTTTCGATCTGCCCACGCAAACCGGCTATGACAGCGATCACGTGCTTGCGCGCGGCGAAGTTGGCAAGGTCGGCGTACCTATATGCCACCTTGGCGATATGCGGCAATTGTTTGACGATATCCCGCTAGAAGACATGAACACCTCCATGACCATCAACGCAACTGCCCCTTGGCTGCTGGCTCTCTACGTCGCCGCTGCCGAAGAGCAAGGCGCAGATGTGAGCAAGCTGCAAGGCACGGTCCAGAACGATTTGATCAAGGAATACCTGTCGCGCGGCACTTATATCTGCCCGCCAAAACCCTCCCTCAAGATGATCGCGGACGTAGCCGAATATTGCTACACGAACATCCCCAAATGGAACCCGATGAACGTATGTTCCTACCATCTGCAAGAGGCCGGTGCGACGCCAGAGCAAGAGCTTGCCTTTGCCCTTGCCACAGCCACCGCCGTTCTGGACGAGCTGCGCCCGCGCGTCCCTGCAGAAGATTTTCCGGTCCTCGTCGGTCGTATCTCCTTCTTTGTGAACGCAGGCATCCGTTTCGTCACCGAAATGTGCAAAATGCGCGGCTTCGTCGATCTATGGGATGAAATTTGCGAAACGCGCTATGGCGTCAGCGATCCCAAGATGCGCCGTTTTCGCTATGGTGTGCAGGTCAACTCGCTCGGCTTAACAGAGCAGCAGCCCGAAAATAACGTCTACCGTATACTTATCGAAATGCTGGCCGTGACCTTGTCCAAAAACGCCCGCGCCCGGGCTGTGCAATTGCCTGCATGGAACGAAGCGCTCGGCCTGCCGCGCCCATGGGATCAGCAATGGTCAATGCGCATGCAGCAAATCCTCGCGTTTGAAACCGACCTGCTGGAATTCGACGACCTCTTCGATGGCAACCCCGCCGTTGATCGCAAGGTGGAAGAACTTAAGAAAGGCGCGCGCGCTGAATTGGCGAACCTCGATAGCATGGGCGGCGCGATTGATGCGATCGACTACATGAAATCCCGCCTTGTGGACAGCAACGCAGAGCGCCTGAACCGGATCGAGCGCAATGAAACCGTTGTGGTCGGCGTGAATAAATACACCACGAGCGAACCCTCGCCATTGCAAACTGCTGACGGCGGCATCATGGTTGTGGACCCCGCTGTAGAAGCTGAACAAATCGGCCGCCTTGATCAGTGGCGCAGCAGCCGGAATGCAAGCGCAGTCAACACCGCCCTCACTGCGCTGCGCGACGCCGCTGCAAAGGGTGAAAACATCATGCCCGCGTCGATTGCCGCTGCGAAGGCTGGCGTCACAACAGGCGAATGGGCCGCACAAATGCGCAGCGTTCATGGCGAATATCGCGGACCAACAGGCGTGTCTGCCGCCGTATCGAACAAGACCGAAGGCCTTGATGACATCCGCGATGCGGTGAATGTGGTCAGCGACAAGCTAGGCCGCCGTCTCAAATTCCTTGTCGGAAAACCGGGCCTTGATGGGCACTCCAACGGCTCCGAGCAGATCGCCTTTCGCGCGCGCGATTGCGGCATGGATATCTCCTACGATGGCATCCGCATGACGCCCGAGGAACTGGTCGCTTCCGCGCTGGAAACCAAGGCGCATGTGGTCGGTCTTTCGATCCTTTCGGGCAGTCATATTCCCCTTGTTGAGGAAATGATGACCCGCATGCGCGAGGCCGGTCTAGGCGACACGCCGGTTATCGTCGGCGGCATTATTCCTGATGACGATGCCAAACGATTACTGGCGATGGGGGTTGCGCGCGTTTATACGCCGAAGGACTTTGAGTTGAACACGATCATGCAAGATATCGTGACGCTCGCAGACCCTGCCGCAGTCGCCGCTGAGTGATTGACGCAATCGTGCGGCAGTTCTAACGTCTCGCCTTATGAGCAATGAATTAGAAATCCGCACCCTTGCACGCGGTGAAGAATCCGATTGGCGCCGCCTTTGGACGGCTTATCTGGATTTTTATGAAACCTCCGTACCCGAGCATGTCTATAAAGGCACGTTTGAGCGTCTGATCGACCCCGCGAACACCAGCCAGAATGCGGCTATTGCGCTGAAAAACGGCGTTCCGGTTGGTCTTGTGCATTACATCGTGCATCCCCACAATTGGAAGCTGGAAGATGTGGTGTACTTGCAGGATCTTTACACAGACGTGAGCTCGCGCGGGGCCGGGGTTGGCCGGGCGCTTATAGAATATGTCTATGCTTTCGGCGATCAAAACGGCACGCCCGGCGTTTATTGGCTAACGCAGGATTTCAACGCAGAGGCCCGTATGCTTTATGATCGCATCGCGACACTGACCCCCTTCATACGCTACAATCGCTAAGTCAAAGGATACGACAATGACCATCCACATCGGTGCCAAGCCTGAGCAAATCGCTGAAACTGTTCTGATGCCCGGCGATCCCTACCGTGCGAAATGGGCAGCGGAGACCTTTCTGGACGACGCAGAGCTGGTGAACGAAGTGCGCGGCATGCTTGGCTATACAGGCACATGGAAGGGCAATCGCGTCACGATCCAAGGCAGCGGCATGGGCATGCCATCGCTTTCGATCTACGCCAACGAGCTGCTAAAGAATTACGGCGCAAAGACTTTGATCCGCATCGGCTCTTGCGGCGGCATGCAGCCCCATGTGAGCATTCGCGACGTAATCGTCGCGATGACGGCCTCGACATTGACCTCGCCCTCGCGTGGTTTTTTCAAAGAGCTGAATTTTGCCCCCTGCGCCGATTGGAGCCTGTTGCGCGCCGCCGTTAATGCCGCCGAAGCGAAAGGCACCAAAACCCATGTGGGCGGGATATACTCCTCGGACGTATTCTACGACGAGCGTCCTGATCTGAACGAGCAAATGGTCCGCCACGGTATCCTGGGCGTCGAAATGGAGGCGGCGGAACTCTACACACTCGCCGCACGCTACGGCGCGCGTGCTTTGGCGGTACTCACTGTCTCGGACCATTTGCAAACAGGCGAAGCCCTGCCCGCGTCCGAGCGCGAAAGCAGTTTTGGCGATATGGTCGAAATCGCATTGGAGGCGGCTTTTTCAGGTTAGGGCGGACTGGGGCCAGCCCCAGACCCCGAGGTATTTTTGGACCAGAGAAACAAGGGGCTATCTGCCGTGGCTTGCGTCGTATCCATTCTTTCTGGGTGATGCCCAAGCTCCAAGAGTGCCAGATTGCGGTTTGAAAACTTCGATCAGCAGCGGGTGGCATTCAGCCGTATCGCTGGAGTGCTCGGACGAACAATCACCGCCGGGGCACGCACTCAGCGCGCCAAGCAGGTCGATTTCGGCAAAAAATTCCAGATAATCGCCTTGCCGCACGGGGCTGGCTTTCATGAAATACTGCCCCGTGTCGCGCGTAAAGCCCGTACACATAAACACGTTCAGCACGTCGTGCACATGCGGCTCAGCTTCTCTGAGGGGAATGTCGAGATGATCCGCAAGCGCGCGGGTCAGGTTGGAATGGCAGCAATGATGGTACTGCGTGCCCGAGAGCAGATTACCCGTGTAGGGGTCGCAGCGCGTGCCAATCACATCATGAACTGAGCCACCGAACGCATCAATGCCGTACCATTCGAGCGTGTCGGTGGTGATCACTGCCATCGGGCGCAGTGAAGGGAAACTGCTCCACATACTCTCACCCGCACTGAGGTGTGTTCCGTGAAAGGCGCGGGTTTTGCCAGAGTAAAACCGCTCGCTCAGATCGTTCTTGTTCCAGATGTTAAGGTCACCGACCTGCGGCCCTTCCGGGCAGGAAATTCGAAAGAAACTCCCCGCAGGCACCTCAAAACAAGCGGCATCGCGTGCCGGTGCGAAGACCTCGCCAATTTTCTTTGCACTGATGCGCGCCTGCGCATAGAGCGCGAGGTCAGGCATTGGCAGTCCCGCAACAGGATAGCAGATCACAGGTGTAATCGCGCGACGCGCATCGGCGTCTTTCGGGGCATGTGTCATTGGCAATCCTTGTTGGTTAGCGCAACTATCGCTTTGAAACGCGCTTTGCACAATTCCCATTCATCCTAAAAAGAAACCCCGCTGCAACAGATGCAACGGGGTTAGATTTACCTCGAAGGTCGGACGCGCTTAAACCGTGCGTTCAACCATCATTTTCTTGATTTCTGCGATGGCCAGCGCCGGGTTAAGACCTTTGGGGCAGGTTTTCGCGCAGTTCATAATCGTGTGGCAACGGTAGAGCTTGAAGGGGTCTTCCAACTCGTCCAAACGCTCGCCTGTCGCCTCATCACGGCTATCGATAATCCAGCGATACGCGTGCAAAAGCGCTGCAGGTCCAAGATAGCGATCGCCGTTCCACCAATAGCTCGGGCAGGACGTGGAACAACACGCGCACATAACGCACTCATAGAGACCATCGAGTTTCTTGCGATCACCGATGGACTGCTTCCACTCTTTCGCAGGGCGGTTCGTCTTCGTCTCAAGCCACGGCATGATCGACGCGTGCTGCGCGTAGAAATGTGTCAGGTCGGGGATCAAATCTTTGATTACGGGCATATGCGGCAGCGGATAAATCTTAACGTCGCCTTTGACCTCGTCCATGCCATAGATGCAGGCTAGCGTGTTGATGCCGTCAATATTCATCGCACAGGAGCCGCAAATACCTTCACGGCACGAGCGTCGGAAGGTCAGCGTCGGATCAATCTCATTCTTGATCTTGATCAGCGCGTCCAAAACCATCGGACCACAATTGTCCATATCGACCCAATAGGTGTCGATTGACGGGTTTTTCCCGTCATCCGGGTTCCAGCGATAAATCTGGAATTTGCGGATATTGTTCGCGCCGCTCGGCTTTGGCCATGTCTTGCCAGTCGTCATGCGCGAATTCTTGGGGAGGGTCAGTTGTACCATGCTCTCACTCCTTTATAGAAACAGGCCGAGGCCGTTTTTTGAAATGCAGTTTACCGTTTCAGGGCGCTGCGCAATAGTCGTTACGGCCTCGACAGTGCTCTGGGTTACACCCGTCGCGCCGGCTTTGGCGATGTCAAAAATCTCGAAGCGGGTCGCGTTGTCGATCACACAATCGGTGATCGGCGCGGCGTTCACGCCAGGGAATTGCTGCGCCACAACACCATTGACCACGCCCTTGGCGCTTTTGCGCGCAACTGTGTCTGCGGTATCACTTGCGACAGCGCATCCCCCAAGGGCAAGGATCAAAGGCAAAGCCATCAAACGCATTAGAATGTCCGCTCTTTCGGAGCAATCTTGTCGAGGTTGATGCCGCCATCCGCCTCTGTCGTCAGCGGGTCGGTCACGACGGGGCGATGGCTCAGCGCGACCTTGTTGCCATCCACGCGGGAGATCGTGTGCACGCGCCAATTTTCATCGTCGCGCGCGGCGTAATCCTCATGGGCGTGCGCGCCGCGGGATTCCTTGCGCGCTTCAGCGCCAACGATTGTTGCCAAAGCATTCGGCATCAAGTTCGTCAACTCCAGCGTTTCCATCAGATCAGAGTTCCACACAAGTGAGCGATCCGTGACTTTCAGATCAGCAACTTTGCCCGCAACATTCGTCATTTTCTCGACGCCCTCTTTGAGGGTTTTGTCGGTGCGGAACACAGCTGCGTCGGCCTGCATGGTTTTCTGCATTTCAAGGCGCAATTCGGCGGTGGTCGTGCCGCCGTCCGCATAACGCAACCCGTCGAAGCGATCAAAGGCCGCATCAACAGAGGATTGGTTCAAGGATCCATTCGCAGCCTCGGGATCAACGATCTTGCCTGCGCGGATCGCGGCGGCGCGGCCAAAGACCACAAGGTCGATGAGCGAGTTGGAACCAAGACGGTTCGCGCCGTGAACCGAAGCACAGCCGGCTTCGCCGACGGCCATAAGGCCCGGAACAACCGCGTTCGGGTCTTTCGCGGTGGGGTTTAGAACTTCACCGAAGTAGTTCGTTGGAATACCGCCCATATTATAGTGGACCGTCGGCAGAACCGGAATTGGCTCTTTGTTGACGTTCACCCCGGCAAAGACTTTTGCGCTTTCCGAGATACCCGGAAGACGTTCCGCCAAGGCTTCGGCAGGCAGGTGCGAGAGGTTGAGGTGAATGTGATCCGCCCCCGCCCCAACACCGCGACCTTCGCGGATTTCCATCGTCATGCAACGCGAGACATAGTCGCGCGGCGCGAGGTCTTTGTAATTGGGCGCATAACGCTCCATGAAACGCTCGCCCTCGGAGTTGGTGAGATAACCACCCTCCCCGCGCGCGCCCTCGGTAATCAGGCAGCCTGAGCCGTAGATGCCAGTCGGGTGAAATTGCACGAACTCCATATCCTGAAGCGCAAGGCCTTGCCGCGCGACCATGCCGCCGCCATCCCCTGTGCAAGTGTGCGCAGAGGTAGCCGAGAAATAGGCGCGTCCGTAGCCGCCTGTCGCCAGAACAACGGTCTTGGCGTTAAAGACGTGCATCGTGCCATCGTCGAGTTTCCAGCAAACAACGCCTTGGCAGACGCCATCATCGGACATGATCAAATCAATTGCGAAGTATTCGATGTAGAATTCCGCGTTATTCTTGAGGGACTGACCATAAAGCGTGTGCAGGATCGCGTGACCCGTGCGGTCTGCCGCGGCGCATGTGCGCTGAACAGCGGGGCCTTCGCCAAATTCTGTAGTATGACCGCCAAATGGGCGTTGATAAATCTTGCCCTCTTCAGTGCGCGAGAATGGCACGCCGTAATGCTCTAGCTCGTAAACCGCTTTGGGGGCTTCACGCGCAAGATATTCCATCGCGTCTGTGTCACCGAGCCAGTCAGAGCCTTTGACCGTGTCATACATATGCCACTGCCAGTTATCGGGGCCCATGTTGCTCAGGGACGCCGCGATGCCGCCCTGCGCCGCAACTGTGTGCGAACGGGTTGGGAAAACCTTGGTGATACACGCTGTGCGCAGGCCTTGTTCAGCCATGCCGAGCGTTGCACGCAAACCAGCGCCGCCAGCGCCAACCACCACAACATCATAGTCGTGGGTTTCATATTCATAAGCTGCCATTGGGACGCTCCGAAAAATTATAGGGCCAACTTGGCGATGGCGAAAACGCCGACCGCCGCTGCGCCGTAGCTGAGGCATGTAAGAAGAATGATCAGGACTTTCTGCATAAGGCCATGCACGTAATCCTCGATCAGCACTTGTGCGCCATCGTTGAAGTGTTTGAAGCCTACAAGCAGCGTAAGCGCCGCCACGATCGCGGGGAAGGGCCGCGCGAAATATTCTGTGACCTCGGCGTATGTAGACCCGAGAATACCACCAAACGTAAAGATGAAGACTGGTACGAGGAACAGCAGCGCAACCGAGCTGACTTTCATCGACCAGAAGTGATGGGTGCCACTTTTTGCGCTGCCCATTCCGGTTGCGCGTTTGCGGTCCGTTAAAAATGCCATGTTTCGCGCTCCCTTAAATGATGATGACGGTGATGAGCGTCAGCAAGACCGAGCCACCGATGACGGCATAGCCCAACTTGTAAGCCGTATCGAGATCAAGCCCGATGGCATTGTCCCAGATCAGGTGACGCACACCTGCAAGCGTGTGATACCACATTCCCCAAAGCGACAGGAACAGGATCAGATCACCGAACCAGCTGGTTAGGAATCCGTTGGCGACAGCAAAATAGCTCTCTGAAGTTGCAGCAGCCAGAAACCACCACACAATCAGCAATGCCGCGACCAGCATGGCATTGCCGGTGATGCGCGTCAGGATCGAAGTCATGGAGGTCAGTTGGGGCCGGTAGATCGATAGATGCGGCGAGAGCGGGCGATTGCCCCTGTTCACATCAGCCATATGCAGTTCCTTTCGGTTCACTTGGCTTTGTTCTAACGCAAAAATCTTGGCTGTCACCTGATGGGGCCTCCCACAGGCGCGGTTTTTTGGCGCAAGGGGCAAAGTTTTGCAAGGTATGTGATCACACATATGCGGCGCGTGATCACAAAATGGAATTCGTTATAAAGCCCCCCTCAACGGCGAGGCCAAAAGGGCGTTTCGCGCAAGCGCAGAGTCGCACGCCGACGCTTGTGATCACACGTCTAATTCCAGCCCTCCGCTTCAGCAATGCCAGACAGCCATCCCGTCAACTCATTGCACATCGTAATGCTTTGCGCCTCAAGATCATAAAACGCGTTGGCTTCATCGCAGGGCATCACCTTGACCACAATATCGCGTGGCCATTTGAACTCGATATTGAGCGCTGTGATCTCGCGCGCGATCACCGGCATCGCGCCCTGAGCGCGCAAGATCAATGCACCGCTAAATCCGGCATTTTCACTCATCTCGTCCAAGACTGCGTTCCAGCTATCCACTGCCAGCGCATATTCATCCTCGCACGTCTCTGCGCGCTCGACGGGCAGGTCCAACTCTTGCGCAAAGGCTTCGCGCGCGTCGGGGTTCGCACCGTAAAACAGACAGACCGTCTTATAAAACCGCTGCGCGTCTGGCCCATGCGTGTCCCAAAAGGCAGGCGTGCTTTGCGATTCAGCCCAAAACAGCGCAGCGCTGTCGTAGGCCATCGCCTCTGCACTCTCGTTATCATAAAGCGCGTCGATCAACAGGATCGACAAAGTATCTGCCGCATCCTCTTCCTGCCCAAAGATCGGCACTTGCATCTGATCGATCACTGCATGGCCAAGCTCGTGATAAAAAATCGCCAATAGGTTGTTTTCAGTGAAAGCCGGAACAGGAAAAAGTGCCAAGGCGACTCCCGCCGCGTGCATCATTTCGGCATCAAAGCCCAGTAATCGAGATCGAGCAGAACCTGCGGCAAATATTTGCCATTCTCGCCCTTGGTCTCGAAGGCGGCATCGCCCTTGTAGGCCACCAGCCGCAAACGGATCGCGCCTATGCCGGGCGCATCTGTGTCGGCCTTGTCCAGCACTTCGGACCACGCGCGCACCGTATCCCCACTAAAGCACGGATTGGCATGCGCGCCGCCGTTGAGGCCGACGATCATCTGCGCATTGGCAAGCCCGTTGAACGAGAGCGCACGCGCCATCGAGATGATGTGCCCGCCGTAAATCAAGCGCTGCCCGTCATCGCGGTGGGTCGCATCGAAGTGGACCTTAGCCGTATTCTGCCACAGGCGCGTGGCCATCATGTGTTCGGCTTCTTCGATCGTCACACCGTCCACATGATCAATCGTCTCGCCAATCGCATAATCGCTCCAGCGATGCGACTCGCCCGATTGCGTGGTGTCGTAATTGCTGAAATCCAGACCTTCGGGAATGGTCAAATCGCCAATTTCGAGCACGTTTTTTAGCTCTGGAACAACCGTCTCGGGCGCGGGCGCATCAACATCACGTTTGCGCACCATGACCCAGCGCACGAACTCCATCACAACTTCATCGCGCTGGTTCAGTCCTGACGTGCGCACATAGACCACGCCGGTCTTGCCATTGGAATTTTGCTTGAGACCAATCACTTCAGAGCGCGAGCGCAGCGTATCCCCTGCATAGACAGGCTTGAGCCAGCGTCCTTCGCCATAGCCGAGGTTCGCAACCGCATTGAGCGATATGTCAGGCACGGATTTGCCAAAAACCACATGGAACGCCGCCAGATCATCTATTGGCGATTCAGGCAGACCAGACGCTCGGGCAAACTCGTCCGAGGAATACAAAGCATGGCGCGCAGGATACAGCGCATGATAAAGCGCGCGTTCACCGCCCGATACCGTGCGCGGCACCGCATGATGGATCACATCGCCAATGCTGTAGTCCTCGAAGAAGCGGCCCGCGTTGGTCTTGAGCATTACTGCGCCCCCAGTTTCATATCAGGCGTGTAGTCTGCATCCACGTCTTTCACCACCGATTGCCCGCACCGCATGATCCCTTTGACAGGATCAAACGTTTGCGTGGGCGAGCCGTAAAGCTCCCAACCCTTTGCCAAGGCATCGGACACCTTATGGCAAAAGGCGGATGTATCATCTTCGCTAAGGAAGCGGTAAATCTTGCTCATGGGTTATCCTCCAAAGGGCGAAACGCCCAAAGCGTAGTGGATCAGCGCGGTAATCGTGAAAGTAACCAGCGTGATAATAACAAGCAATTTGTCCTTCTTGGCGTCACCGGGTGCCGGACGGTTCCACTCTTCAGAGCGGTTGATCAGAATGACCGAACCGACCGCCCAAGCGAGCATGCCACCGAACAGGATGATTGAGGCTAGATCGCCATTTACCAGCAAATGCGCCACGGCCCAGATTTTAACGGCCAAAAGCATCGGATGGCGCATTTTGCCGCGTAGACGGCCCGTCGTGGCGCTCATTCCAAAGACAAAGAACGCAATTAACATCAGCAGGTTGTTGATATGGGTAAAAAAGGACGGGGGCGACCAAACACTGATGAACTCTGCCCAGCGATAACCGAAGATCATCATCAACAGGCTCACCACAATCAAAATCGCAATCGGCCCTCGCCCCTTAGCACCCATCGCGGCACGCTGCGCAGGCATCAGGCGCTTGAAATAATGGGTGACGGTCCAAAGGATAAGTCCGGCGATCAGTAGGGTCATGGCTGTTTACTCCGCAGCAAGGGCGTCTATTGCTGTCGCTTTTGCCAGAGTTTCACGTGCGGTGGCAACGTGAAGATTTTCAACGATGCGCCCGTCCACGACCGCGACGCCCTGACCACCTGCTTCCGCCTCCTCGAAGGCCGCGATCTGGCGCTTGGCGAGATCGACTTCCTCAGTGCTGGGCGCGAAGGCCGTATTGGCCACCTCGATTTGCGCAGGATGGATCAGGGTTTTGCCGTCGAAACCCATATCGCGGCCTTGCGCGCATTCGAACTTCAGGCCCTCGTTGTCCTTGAAGGCATTGTAAACGCCATCGACAATGATCAGCCCTTCGGCTTTGGCGGCAAGCAGGCATAGCTGCAGCGACGTCAGCATCGGCAAGCGATCTGCGCGAAAGCGGCTTTGCAATTCCTTGGCTAGATCATTGGTGCCCATGACCATGCCCGCGAGTTTGGGATGCGCGGCAATGTCTGCCGCGTTCAGCATGCCGCGCGGGCTTTCCATCATCGCCCAAATTGGTAGATCACCAGTGATCGCTGCCAATGCGTCAAGATCGGCGGGGCTTGCGACCTTGGGCAATAAAACAGCGTCCGCATCCATTTTTATGACCGCTTGCGCGTCCGCCACGCCCCATTTCGTGTCGAGCCCGTTGATACGCACGATCTTGAAACGTGCGCCATAGCCACCCTGCGCCAGCGCCGCCTTCAAGGTGTCGCGCGCCGTCTCTTTTTCCTCAAGCGACACCGCATCTTCGAGATCGAAGATGATCGCATCCACAGGCAAGGAACGCGCCTTGTCCAGCGCACGCGGTTTGGAACCAGGAATATAAAGAACCGAGCGGTAGGGGCGTTGGCGCATGTCCATGAGCGTCTCCTTGTAATAAAGTTGCGCGCAGATGGGCATTTATTGCCATTTTGTTCAAGCGTAAAATGCCGCGATGCAGCAAATATCGCTAAAATCCGATTCACCGCCGCGCAACGCGCGCGGGGTTAACCCTATAGTTACCGCTCGCGCTGCAAGGTCTGCGTCATCGGACACCACGGGAGGGACGAGCGGCAGGCCGCCTGCTCATCGGGAAAAGCACCGTCCGAGCAAAGGAACCTGAAGGCGCGTGATGCCGGCAAAGCCGGACAGGCCAGAGCGCGCTGTTATGTGAAGGAATGACCCTATGAACAAGCGGATGATGATCGGTGCAATGGGATTTGGCATTCTCGCCCTTGCTGCCACCACGGGCTTTGCGCAAAACGCGCGCAACTGCGCACCTCGCGACGTGGTGGTGGAACGCCTTGCCGAAAAATACGGCGAAGCGCGCCAGTCGATCGGCCTTGGTGCAAATAATTCGGTGGTCGAAATATTCGCCGCCGGCGAAACGGGCACATGGACGATCACGGTGACCATGGCGAACGGGCAGACCTGCCTCGTCGCCTCCGGGCAGAATTTCGAAACCTTGGCAGAGGTGCTGCCAGCCAAAGGCAACGACGCCTAACTCACTGCGTCGTAAATCAATTTGGTGCCCGTCACGCTCAACAAAACATAGGTGATGGCGAAGAACACGCGCTCGGGCACCATACAATGCGCTTTCACCCCGATCCACGCGCCCAGCAAGGCAAAGGGGGCAAGGACAAGATTAAGTTCCAATAGATCGAGCGTGAAAATACCCAGAAAGGCGTAGGCCGCCGCTTTGAGCAGGTTGACGATCCAGAACACAAGGACCGTGTTGGCCTGATACTGCGTCTTGCTTAGCCCGAGCGAGAGCAAATAGATCGCCGAGGGCGGCCCCCCTGCATGGCTGACGAAACTGGTGAACCCCGCTGCGGTGCCTGCGAAAAAGCCTACTTTGTCTGATAATGCGCGCGTGGACAGGCTTATCCAGCCACGCCGCTGCACGATCTGCCAGAGCACGAAAAGCACTGACATAGCGCCAATCAGAAAACGGATCACATCATCATCGACCGCGCGGTAGAGCAGCGCACCGATCAGCACCCCCGGAATACCTCCCAAGATTAGCAACCGCGCAGAGGGCCAGTGCCATTTACCCCAGAACGGGCGAAGCGTCGCCACATCGATCAACATCAAAAGCGGCAGCATCAAAGCCAAAGCCTGTCCCGGCGTCATCACAAGCGCGAGAATCGACGCAGATGCAAAGGCCGCACCAGAGCCAAATCCCCCCTTGGAGATGCCCGCGAAGATCACCGCAGGCACTGCGATGGCGAAAAAGGAAAAATCCCAAAGCACGGCGTCGTCTCTTATTTTGCCTGATTTGATACGGCTTTAGCCTGCTTGAACGCGCATTTCCAGCACGGCACACAACTGCGCCGCAGTGCAGCACACTTGCGCCAGCGCGCAAAGCGCACTAGCCATGCGCCAAATTCAATCGGACCGGAGAGAGATCCATGGCCAGACCTAAAATCGCCCTTATTGGTGCAGGACAAATCGGTGGCACGCTTGCTCACCTCGCAGCGCTGAAAGAACTGGGCGATATCGTCCTCTTCGACATTTCCGAAGGTACGCCTGAGGGTAAAGCCCTCGACATCGCGGAATCCGGCCCCTCCGAGGGTTTTGATGCTATCATGTCCGGCACCCAATCCTATGAGGATATCGCAGGCGCAGACGTGTGCATCGTGACTGCAGGCGTTCCGCGCAAGCCCGGGATGAGCCGCGATGACCTGCTTGGCATCAACCTCAAAGTGATGAAATCCGTCGGTGAAGGCATCCGCGATCACGCGCCAGACGCGTTCGTGATCTGCATCACCAACCCGCTTGATGCGATGGTTTGGGCGCTGCGCGAATTTTCCGGCCTGCCCCATGAAAAAGTCTGCGGCATGGCGGGTGTTCTGGATAGCGCGCGCTTCCGTCATTTCCTTTCGGTCGAATTCAACGTCTCCATGCGCGACGTCACGGCCTTTGTTCTGGGCGGTCACGGCGACACGATGGTTCCACTGGAGCGCTATTCGACAGTTGCGGGCATTCCTTTGCCTGATCTGGTCGACATGGGCTGGACTACACAAGACAAGCTCGACGCGATCATCCAGCGCACGCGCGATGGCGGCGCAGAGATCGTTGGCCTGCTAAAGACCGGCTCCGCCTTCTACGCACCAGCAACGTCCGCGATCGAAATGGCAGAAGCCTTCCTCAAAGACCAAAAGCGTGTCCTGCCTTGTGCTGCTTATGTTGACGGCGCTTACGGCCTTGATGGTTTCTACGTCGGCGTTCCTACAGTGATCGGCGCTGGCGGCGTCGAGCGCGTGGTCGCGATCAACATGAACAAGGACGAGCAAGCGATGTTTGACAAATCTGTCGATGCTGTCAAAGGCCTCGTTTCCGCATGCAAGGAAATTGATCCCTCGCTGGCGTGATCGCTTCCTTCAAGTGAGCTTCAAATCAGACGCGCAAGCACCTCGCTTGCGCGTTTTTTTTCGGATATATCGCACCTTAATATTCTATTTCAGCCCTTTTCTTACTGCACTGATTTATTTCGAACAAACAGACCGCACGCCCCTTGCCACAGTCAGGCGAGCCAAGTGCATCGATACTTCCACACGGCAGAGCGGGGCGAGCATTTGGCACGACCCTGCCCCCCCCCCTTTTAATCCTATCGTCTGTATCAAAGGCGGAGCCCTCAAACGCTCACGGACGGTAACGCGATGCTATTTGCAATTTTGTTCAAGTAACGCCCGAATCAAGAGAAATGACCTTGCGTCGCAAAGATTTGTGATCACACGATTAAAATGTGTGATCACAAATGTCGGAATTATCCTGCCTGCGTCACTTTATCGTTTAATCTGCCCTTAATAAACACACTATAGGGGCTAGTAATCGAAGCAAGACGGGACAGTTTCTAATGAACATCCACGAATACCAGGCCAAAGCGCTGCTCAAAAGCTATGGCGCGCCTGTTTCAGACGGCCGCGCCGTTCTGAAGGCAGAAAACGCCAAAACAGCCGCTGGCGAACTGGACGGTCCCCTCTGGGTTGTCAAAGCACAGATCCACGCGGGTGGACGCGGAAAGGGCTCCTTCAAGGAAGCCGACGCAGGCGAAAAGGGCGGCGTGCGCCTTGCATTCTCTGCGACCGAAGCCGCCGAAGAAGCCAAAAAAATGCTTGGGCGTACATTAGTCACGCATCAAACTGGTCCGGCAGGCAAGCAGGTCAACCGCATCTATATTGAAGATGGCTCGGACATCGAGGCGGAACTCTACCTCGCGCTTCTCGTTGATCGCCAAACATCGCGCATCTCGTTCGTGTGCTCCACAGAGGGTGGCATGGACATCGAAGAGGTCGCAGCCTCGACCCCCGAGAAAATTATCAGCTTTTCCGTTGATCCGGCGACAGGTTATCAGGCGTTCCATGGCCGTCGCATCGCATTCGAACTCGGCCTCAAAGGCCATCAGGTCAAACAGTGCGTCACGTTGATGGGTCAACTCTATCAAGCCTTCGTTGAAAAAGATATGGAGCAGTTGGAAATCAACCCCCTGATCGTTCTAGAAGGCTCTGGCGATCTCAAAGTGCTCGACGCGAAAGTCGGTTTTGACGGCAACGCACTTTATCGCCACGCCGACATCATGGCTCTACGCGATGAGACCGAAGAAGACAGCAAAGAGCTTGAAGCATCCAAGTACGATCTCAACTACATCGCGCTGGACGGTGAAATCGGCTGCATGGTCAACGGCGCGGGCCTTGCCATGGCGACAATGGACATCATCAAACTTTACGGCGCAGAGCCTGCCAACTTCCTCGACGTAGGCGGCGGCGCGACCAAAGAGAAGGTGACCGAAGCGTTCAAGATCATCACCTCTGATCCACAGGTCAAAGGCATCCTCGTGAACATCTTTGGCGGAATCATGCGCTGCGATGTCATCGCCGAGGGCGTTGTCGCTGCGGTTAAGGAAGTCGGCCTGAAAGTTCCGCTGGTTGTGCGCCTAGAGGGCACGAATGTGGAAGAAGGCAAAGCGATCATCAACAATTCCGACGTTGACGTAATTGCGGCGGACGACCTCAAGGATGGTGCGCAGAAGATCGTGAAAGCGGTCAAAGGGTGATACAACGGCCTGCGCCAGGAACACGAATTGCCGGAGCGGTCCTCATGACCGTTTCGCTTTCGGGATGCTTTGACAGCGCGCCTGACAAGGTTGAGTTGTCGAACATACGCCCGGCGCATGTCGTCCCCAAAAGCAGCCCCACCTCCTTCGTTTCGACCTTCGAGCAGATGTGCCTGCATCCTTTGAATTCGGGCAGCGCATTTGAGCCAACGCTCAGAAATGCGAGCTATGTTCCCACCCGCCGTGCCAATGCACGCGGGTACCGGGCATATATCGTGGATGATCGCCGCCCTGCGGTGTTGATCCGCGAGCGAAACGATCATCGTGCCTGCGCCGTTATGGCAATCGCGCGCACGGGTCAAACGCAGCGCGTCGCGAATGCCTTTCCACGGCTGTTTCCGAACGCCAAGGTTGCAAGCCCGTCACTGGTCGAGGGCGCAGAAAACGTCTGGGTCGAAGAGGGCGTGCGCAAGCGCGTGATCTTCACCTCCCGGGATCAAAGCACAACACGCGGGGCGCAGTATCGCCTTGCCGTCATTGAAACAAAATAGCCGTCTTGCGGTAATACGATTGCACTAGAAGGACCACACACCATGGCAGTTCTCGTTGACGAAAACACCAAAGTAATTTGCCAGGGCCTCACCGGCTCGCAAGGCACGTTCCACTCCGAGCAAGCGATTGCATACGGCACGAAAATGGTCGGCGGCGTGACCCCCGGCAAAGGCGGCACAACGCACCTCGACCTGCCCGTCTTCAACTCCGTGCACGAAGCGCGCCACGTTACCGAAGCGAACGCCTCCGTGATCTACGTCCCGCCCCCCTTTGCGGCAGATTCAATCCTTGAGGCAATCGACGCCGAGATGGAGTTGATCATCTGCATCACCGAGGGCATTCCTGTGCTCGACATGATGAAGGTCAAGCGCGCCCTTGAGGGTAGCAAAAGCCGCCTGATCGGCCCCAACTGCCCCGGCGTGATCACACCTGATGCGTGCAAGATCGGCATTATGCCCGGTCACATCCACAAACGCGGCTCTTGTGGTGTCGTTTCGCGCTCCGGCACTCTGACCTATGAAGCGGTCAAGCAAACCACAGACCTAGGCCTTGGCCAGTCCACTGCGGTCGGCATCGGAGGCGATCCAATCAAAGGAACCGAGCATATCGACGTGCTGGAGCTGTTCCTCGCCGATCCAGAGACGCAGTCGATCATCATGATCGGTGAAATCGGCGGCTCTGCCGAAGAGGAAGCCGCGCAGTTCCTTGCGGATGAGAAAAAGAAAGGCCGTTGGAAACCAACTGCCGGATTCATCGCAGGCCGCACCGCCCCTCCCGGTCGCCGCATGGGCCACGCTGGCGCGATTGTCGCTGGCGGCAAAGGCGGCGCAGAGGACAAGATCGAAGCAATGCGCTCCGCAGGAATTGTGGTGGCCGATAGCCCCGCGACGCTGGGCGAAGCCGTGATCGAAGCGATCGGGTAAAGTCCGCACAATCATCGGTTTGGGCCTAATGGCCCAAACCCTTTAAACATTTTGGCCCTGCCAAGGGCTGCATTCAGAAAAAGCCCCTTTCGGGAGAGCAGAATGACCGAGCAAAGCCCAAACGACCAGTTCCACGCCTCCTCCTTCATGCAAGGCCATAACGCCGAGTATCTGGAGCAGCTATATGCGCAATATGCGAATGATCCGAACGCGGTCGATGCGGCGTGGCAGGACTTCTTCTCCCAGCTTGGCGACGCTGATCTGGATGTAAAGGCCGAGGCAGCGGGCCCCTCTTGGGCGCGCGCCGATTGGCCCCCTATGCCGAATGATGATCTGACCGCGGCGCTTGATGGCCAGTGGCCTGCGCAGGTGGAAACCAAGGCGGCGGGCGATAAGATCAAAGCCAAAGCAGCAAACGCGGGTGTAGAGGTCAGCGACGAGGCGATCAAACGCGCCGTGCTCGATTCCATCCGTGCGCTGATGATCATCCGTGCCTACCGTATCCGCGGCCACCTCGCCGCCGACCTCGATCCGCTCGGCATGCGCGAAGCCTCGCGCCACCCCGAGCTTGATGCTAAGTCCTACGGTTTTACCGACGCCGACATGGACCGCCCGATCTTCATCGATAATGTTCTGGGCCTGCAAATCGCCTCCATGCGGCAGATTTTGGATATCGTAAAGCGCACCTATTGTGGCACGTTTGCTCTGCAATACATGCACATTTCCGACCCCGAAGAAGCAAGTTGGCTGAAAGAGCGCATCGAGGGCCTCGGCAAGGAAATCCAGTTCTCGCGCGAGGGGCGCAAGGCGATCCTGAACAAGATGGTCGAGGCCGAGGGCTTCGAAAAATTTCTCCACGTCAAGTACATGGGCACCAAGCGTTTTGGCCTTGATGGCGGCGAAAGCCTGATCCCCGCGATGGAACAAATCATCAAACGCGGCGGCGCTTTGGGTGTGCAGGACATCGTGATCGGCATGCCACATCGTGGCCGTCTATCGGTTCTGGCCAACGTAATGAGCAAGCCATATCGCGCCATTTTCAACGAATTTCAGGGTGGCAGCTTCAAACCCGAAGATGTGGATGGCTCTGGCGACGTGAAATATCACCTTGGTGCCAGTTCCGACCGTGAATTTGACGGCAACTCGGTGCATTTGTCGCTAACGGCCAACCCCTCTCACCTAGAGGCTGTAAACCCCGTCGTCATCGGAAAGGTGCGCGCCAAACAGGACCAGCTTAACGATACAGAGCGTACAAAGGTCATGCCGATCCTGCTGCACGGCGATGCGGCCTTCGCGGGTCAAGGCGTCGTTGCCGAGTGTTTCGCGCTCTCCGGCCTGCGTGGTCATAAGACCGGCGGCACCATGCACATCGTGGTGAACAACCAGATCGGTTTCACCACCGCGCCACATTTCTCGCGCTCCTCGCCCTATCCAACGGACAATGCGCTCGTCGTGGAAAGCCCGATTTTCCACGTCAACGGCGACGATCCCGAGGCGGTTGTTCACGCGGCAAAAGTCGCAACCGAATTCCGCCAGAAGTTCCACAAGGACGTGGTGATCGACATCATTTGCTACCGCCGCTTCGGTCACAACGAGGGCGATGAGCCCATGTTCACCAATCCGGTCATGTATAAGAAGATCAAGACCCACAAGACCACCCTCAGCCTCTACACGGAGCGTTTGATCAAAGACGGTCTGATCCCCGAGGGCGAGATCGAGGACATGAAAACCGCGTTTCAGGCGCATCTGAATGATGAGTTCGAAGCGGGTAAGGATTACAAGCCGAACAAGGCCGATTGGCTTGACGGCAAGTGGTCGCATCTGGATCGCAACAAAGAAGATTACCAGCGCGGTGAAACATCGATTTCGCCAGAAACGCTGGCTGATGTCGGAACAGCGCTGACGCGTGCGCCAGAAGGCTTCCCGCTTCACAAAACTGTCGGGCGTTTGCTCGACGCAAAGAAAAAGATGTTCGACAGCGGCACGGGTTTCGATTGGGCCACAGGCGAAGCCATCGCCTTCGGCTCGCTACTCACTGAGGGAATGGCCGTGCGCCTCTCGGGTCAGGACAGCGCTCGCGGAACCTTTTCGCAGCGCCACTCCGCCTTGATCAATCAAGACACCGAAGAGCGTTTTTATCCCCTGAACACCATCCGCGAAGGGCAAGCGCGCTACGAGGTCATCGACTCGATGCTCTCGGAATATGCGGTGCTTGGGTTCGAGTACGGCTATTCCATGGCCGAGCCCAATGCGCTTACCCTTTGGGAAGCACAATTCGGCGATTTCGCCAACGGCGCACAGATCATGTTCGACCAGTTCATAAGCTCGGGCGAAAGCAAATGGCTGCGCATGTCCGGCCTCGTCGTTCTGTTGCCTCATGGCTACGAGGGCCAAGGCCCCGAACACTCTTCTGCCCGCCTCGAGCGGTTCTTGCAGATGTGCGGCCAAGACAACTGGATCGTCGCAAACTGCACGACTCCTGCGAACTATTTCCACATTCTGCGCCGCCAGTTGCACCGCAGCTTCCGTAAGCCACTCATTTTGATGACGCCCAAATCCTTGCTGCGTCACAAGCTGGCGGTCAGCCGCGCTGAAGAATTCACCACCGGTTCCAGCTTCCACCGCGTGCTCTGGGACGATGCCCAATACGGCAATTCGGACACCAAGCTGGTCGCAGACGACAAGATCAAACGCGTCGTGATGTGCTCGGGCAAGGTTTACTACGACCTGCTCGAAGAGCGCGACGCGCGCGGCATCGACGATATCTACCTGATGCGGTTCGAGCAATTCTATCCCTTCCCCGCCAATTCCGCGGTGAACGAGTTGGAGCGCTTCAAAAACGCCGAAATGGTCTGGTGCCAGGAAGAGCCCAAGAATCAGGGCGGCTGGACCTTCATGGAGCCGAACCTAGAATGGGTGCTTAGCCGCATCGACGCGAAACATCAGCGCCCCGTTTTCGCGGGCCGTTCGGCATCCGCATCGCCCGCGACGGGCCTTGCAAGCATGCACAAAGCACAACAAACGGCGCTGATCGACGACGCGCTGACACTGGAAGGGAAATAACCCATGAGCACTGAAATTCGCGTCCCCACATTGGGCGAATCGGTCACCGAGGCCACCGTTGCAACATGGTTCAAAAAGCCCGGCGATGCCGTGGCGGTCGATGAAATGCTTTGCGAGTTGGAAACCGACAAAGTCACTGTCGAGGTCCCGGCGACCGCCGCTGGCGTCATGGGCGAAATCGTCGCAGCCGAGGGCGACACGGTTGGCGTCGATGCGCTTTTGGCCACCATCGTTGAGGGCTCCCGCGCGGGAGGAGCGCCAGCAAAAGCTGCGCCTGCCACCGCGCCCGCAGGCGACAAAAGCATCAATGTCATGGTTCCGACGCTCGGCGAATCCGTCACCGAAGCGACCGTCAGCACATGGTTCAAAAAGGTCGGCGACACCGTCGCTCAGGACGAAATGCTCTGCGAGCTGGAAACCGACAAAGTATCCGTCGAAGTGCCCTCGCCCGCTGCAGGTGTACTGTCGGAAATCACTGCACCTGAAGGCTCCACCGTTGATGCGTCGGCCAAGCTCGCCGTAATTGGCGGCGCAAGCGCACCAGCCGGTACCGCGCCAGCCGCTGCTGCCCCTGTCGTATCCACAGGCGGCAAAGACGTCGAGGATGCGCCCTCCGCCAAAAAGGCGATGGCCGAAGCCGGCATCAGCCGCGACGCCGTTACAGGCTCGGGCCGCGATGGCCGCATCATGAAGGAAGACGTAGCCAAGGCGCTCGCGTCTGTCCCCGCAGCCTCCGTCGCACCTGTCGCCGCGCCGCGCGCACCCGTCAGCGCAGATGATGCCTCGCGCGAGGAGCGTGTAAAGATGACGCGCCTGCGCCAAACTATCGCCAAACGCCTGAAGGAAAGCCAGAACACCGCCGCGATGCTCACCACCTATAACGAGGTTGACATGACCGAGGTGATGGCGCTGCGCAAAGAGTACAAAGACCTCTTCGAGAAGAAACACGGCACCAAGCTCGGGTTCATGTCCTTCTTCACCAAGGCTTGCTGCCATGCCCTGCGCGAAGTGCCCGAGGTGAACGCGGAAATCGACGGCACTGATGTGGTTTACAAGAACTTCGTGCACATGGGCATCGCCGCAGGTACGCCCTCCGGCCTTGTGGTGCCTGTGATCCGCGACGCGGATGCAATGTCATTCTCTGATATTGAAAAGGCGATTGCCGAAAAGGGCAAGCGTGCGCGCGACGGTAAGCTGTCGATGGCGGAAATGCAGGGTGGCACCTTCACCATTTCCAACGGCGGCGTCTACGGCTCGCTCATGTCCTCGCCGATCCTGAACCCGCCGCAGTCCGGCATCCTCGGCATGCACAAAATTCAGGACCGCCCGATGGCCATTAACGGCCAGGTCGTGATCCGCCCGATGATGTATCTTGCACTGTCCTACGATCACCGCATCGTCGATGGCAAAGGCGCGGTCACCTTCCTCGTGCGCGTCAAAGAGGCGCTGGAAGATCCCCGCCGCCTGCTCATGGATCTCTGATCGACGCAAATGGCCTACCTGAAGCCCGCAACGCTCACCTGCCCTAAGTGCGGTTTCCGCTCTGAGGTCAGGTGGGTAGTCGGGGTCGGTCCAAACAGTGCACCGGACAAAGCGCCCTATCGCAAGCTACACAAAACAGGTGCGTTTCTGCGCGCTAGCGAAAAGAGCGATACGCTGACTTGCCCGAAATGCGGAGGGACCGTGCCATGAGCAACTATGCAAACGCCGCCCTTGTCGCCTGCATGCGCAACGAGGGGCTGTTTATCGTTGAATGGGTCGCCTATCACCGCGTGATCGGCTTTGATCGGATCGTGATCTGCTCGAACGATTGCACCGATGGGTCCGATACGCTTTTGGACCGGCTTGCGCAATTTGGTGCCATAGATCACCTGCGCAATACAGTGCCACCAGAAACAGCGCCACAAGACAGCGGCATGCGCGCCGCTTTCGCCCATCTGGACCCGACGGACATCGAATGGATCGCTCATATCGATGCGGATGAATTTCTCAATATCGGCCTTGGCGATGGCCACATCAGTGATTTGCTTGCGCGCGCGGGTGGCGGTGATGTGATCGCGCTGCCTTGGTGGGCGTTTGGCGATAGCGGACACAAGCATTGGCCCGGCTCAGTGCTTGAACATTTCACCTACGCCGAAGAGCACCCCATACCCGAGCGCTGCAAGTTCAAATCCATGTTCCGCTTTCGCGACTTCGAGCACGCGAGCGATCATCGTCCAATCGGGCCGAAAAAGGACAACACCAAAGTGCGCAGCGTCGAGGGCAAAGGCTTGAATGCAACCATATTGAACACGCCAGAGCGTTCAAAATACCGCCCGTTTGATCGCTCGATCCAGCCTCAGGCCGCCTGCGTCAACCATTACGCTGTCCCGTCGCGCGATGTTTTTCTGATGAAGAATGATCGCGGCGATGGCCAGGCAACGCGCAGCGACAAATACATGCTCGGATCGCGCTGGCATCAGATCGCAAACCAGAATACGCGCCAAAATCTATCCATCCAGCGCCATCTCGGTGCCGTGCAAAACGAAATGGCCCGTTTGCGTGCACAACCAGACATCAATGCCGCAGAAACCCGCTGCAAAGCGTGGCTCACAGCCCGAAGCGCGGCGCTCCTGACACCTGAACAAATCCGCAAATGGTCCAAGCCACAAGCAAGGGATACACCCGCATGACACCCGAACTCACCGCTCTCACGCTCGCAGCCTTGCTGCAAGTTTTGCAATTTTTCGCTTACTCCGCAGTCTCCATCCGCCAGGTTGGCATGCACAAAGCCGCCGGCCCGCGCGACAAGCACATCCAGCTCACCGGCACCGCAGGGCGCTTGCAACGTGCGATGAACAACCACTTCGAGGGGTTAATCCTGTTCACTATTGCCGTGCTCGTCGTGACTTACTCGGATCAAACCAGCGCGATTACCATGCTCTGCGCCTTCACCTATCTTGGTGCACGCATCCTCTACGTGCCCGCTTATGTTTTCGCCCTAACGCCCTGGCGTTCGCTCATCTGGTTAGTCGGCCTGCTTGCAACGGTTATCATGCTGCTCGCCGCCCTCTTTTGACTTCATCTTGCCTATAAACTCTGGGGGGTCTCGGCTTGCCGAGGCGGGGGCAACGCCCCCTCCCCGTTCTCACCAAAAGGATACATCATGTCTGACTATGACGTCATCATCATCGGTTCCGGCCCCGGCGGCTATGTCTGCGCCATTCGTTGCGCGCAATTGGGTCTGAAAACAGCCTGCGTAGAGGGGCGCGATACGCTCGGCGGTACGTGCCTCAATGTTGGCTGCATACCCTCCAAAGCCTTGCTGCACGCTTCGCATCAGCTCCATGAGGCAGAGCATAACTTTGCCAAAATGGGCCTCAAGGGCAAAAGTCCCTCGGTCGATTGGACCCAAATGCTCACCTATAAGGACGAGGTGATCGAGGGTAACACCAAGGGTATCGAATTCTTGTTCAAGAAAAACAAGATCGACTGGCTCAAAGGCTGGGGTTCCATTCCCGAGGCAGGCAAAGTCAAAGTCGGCGACGAGGTTCACACAGCCAAGAACATTATCGTAGCCTCCGGCTCAGAGCCATCCTCCCTGCCCGGCATCGAGGTGGATGAGAAAATTGTCGTCACCTCCACAGGTGCGCTGGAACTAGGCAAAATCCCCAAAAAAATGGTTGTGATTGGCGCAGGCGTGATCGGTCTTGAGCTTGGTTCGGTCTATTCCCGTCTCGGCTCCGAAGTGACCGTCGTCGAGTTTCTTGACGCCATCACACCAGGTATGGACGCCGAGGTGCAAAAAACCTTCCAGCGCATACTTTCCAAACAAGGCTTGAACTTCATCATGGGGGCCGCCGTGCAAGGCGTGGAAACCACCAAAACCAAAGCGAAAGTCGCCTACAAACTGCGCAAGGACGACAGCGAGCATGTGATCGACGCGGACACGGTTCTCGTAGCGACAGGCCGCCGCCCCTACACCGACGGTCTTGGCCTCGAAGCGCTCGGCGTCGAGATGTCCGAGCGCGGCCAGATCAAGACAGGCGCGGACTGGCAGACCAACGTCAAAGGCATCTACGCCATCGGCGATGCGATCTCTGGTCCAATGCTAGCGCACAAGGCCGAGGATGAGGGCATGGCCGCTGCCGCGCAGATCGCAGGTAAACACGGCCATGTGAATTACGGCGTTATTCCGGGCGTGATTTACACGCATCCAGAAGTCGCCAATGTCGGTAAGACGGAGCAGGAATTGAAAGAAGCAGGCGTAAATTACAAGGCCGGCAAGTTTTCCTTTATGGGTAATGGCCGCGCTAAGGCGAATTTTGCCGCTGACGGTTTCGTCAAGATTCTTGCAGACAAGGACACGGACCGTATTTTGGGTGCGCATATCATCGGCCCAAGCGCTGGCGATTTGATCCATGAGGTCTGCGTTGCGATGGAATTCGGAGCCTCTGCCGAGGACCTTGCTATGACATGCCACGCCCACCCGACCTATTCGGAAGCTGTGCGCGAAGCGGCCCTCGCCTGTGGCGACGGCGCGATCCACGCTTGATCCAAGCTCAATTTTTCAAAAGTTGAGTGTACTAAATCTCGAAACCCGCTTCACGCATCAAGGCGTTGGAGCGGGTTTCCACCCGCTCTTCCAGCAGGGCCATAAACTTATCACGTGGTAATCCCGGCTCGATCGGCTCCAGAAACTCAACCACGGCCACACCCGGTTTACGGTAGATCCCTGTGCGTGGCCAAAACACCCCAACATTGGTTGCGACCGGAAAACAGGTCTGACCCAACTGCTCGTATAAAACGCCCGTACCCACCTTATATGGCTTTATCGCCCCGGGCGCGACGCGCGTACCTTGGCTGTAAATAATCAATTGACCCGGCTCGAGCGCGCCCGCTTTAACATCGGACACCATTTTTTCGATCGCTGCCCCGCGCTTGCCGCGATCTACGGCGATACAGTTCAACAGTTTGGCATATTGTCCGACGACGGGCGTCCATAAAATTGACTTTTTCATGATGAATTTACCGGATGGAATTGCCGTGAAAATCATCATTATGTCCAGAAAGCTCTGGTGTTTAGCCGCAACCAAGCCCGGCTCGGAGGGCGGAGTGCCGCGCACTTCCACCTTAAGGCCGACCATCCAACGGGCCGTCCAGAACACCCAACGGCTATAGCTCTTGCAACACGCGCGCGCGCCGCGCTTGGAGAACAACGCCCAAGGCGCAAAAGCGAGGCCAATAATCGGCATCATGAAATAGATTTGCCCGACAAATAGCAGCGAGCGCAGCCATTGAACCGGATTTTTCGTTTCATTCATGTCAGGCTCCGCAATGTGTTGCGCGCCGCAAGGCGCGTGGCGATAAAGGCAACGACGCCCGCAAGAACAGGGATTAGCAGAAGCAGAAGCCAATGCGCCCCTTGAAACCCGAGCCCCGTCAGAAAACCGCCCTCCTGCGAAGCGCTTGGCAGCAGCATGAGCGCCAGCGCGCCAAGCAATGTGCCTACACCAGCTCCCCCAAGCGCGCGCAGCGTAAAGCGGCGCATAAAAGCTTGCGCGATATAGCTGTCGCGAGCACCCACAAGGCGCATCACTGCGATCACCTGCGCGTTCGCAGCAAGCGCAGCATTGGCCGCAAGCGTAATCATCGCACCAGTGGCCAGCACGATCAACAGGATCGACAGCCATCCCAGCAAGCGCAGCGAGCCTGCGGCAGCGACCAAAGGTGCGCGCCAACGTGCATGATTGTCAAGAACCGCGCCTGGAACCTCCCCTGCAAGGCGCAGGCGCAGCCCGTCCCCGTCAAAACCTTGGGCGGTTTCGATCACTTCGATCATCTGCGGCAAAGGCAGCGTTTCCAGCGCGAGCTCTGGCCCGAACCAGGGTGCAAGCAAGTCACGCTGTTCCTGCAAGTTAAGTGCGCGCGCCGATTGCACGCCCTGCGTGGTGCGCAGCACATTCAATGCGGCTTCGGTTTGGGCCGCCATCTGCTCGCTCGGCGCGGAAATGCGCACAGTCGCGCTGCGCGCCAACTCGTCGCTCCAACGATCGGCAAGCCGCCCAGCGGCAAGTGACAGCGCCAGTGCAAACACCACTAAAAACGCCATGGCGCCCGCGCTAAACACGGTCAGGCGAACCGTGAAACCCGTGGGCGGCACTGCGCGTTCGGCCTGCGCATCGCCGATGGCGAAGTCCAGTATGGATTGAAACGCACTCACAAATCCGCCCCCGCAAGTTGCAGCCGCCTACCCGAAATGCGCAACACTCTCGCTTGCACCTGATTCTTTGCAGCGCGAATTAGCCCCAGATCATGCGTCGCGATCATGATCGTCTTGCCCATGCGGTTAAGCTCGATCAGCAGCGTCAAAAGGCGCTGCGACATTTCCCAATCCACATTGCCCGTCGGCTCGTCCGCAAGAATCACTTCGGGTGACATGATGATCGCGCGGGCAAGCGCGGCGCGTTGTCGCTCTCCACCAGAAAGCTCCGGCGGCATCGCCTCGGCGCGCGCAGTCAGACCCACCCAGCCCATCAGTTCCTTGAGATTGGCGTCATCATCCAGCGCTTCTTGCCCGCTGACTGTCAGGGGCAACGCCAGATTTTCGCGTAAACTCAGATGATCAAGGAACTGGCAATCTTGATGCACCACCCCGACACGGCGACGTGCCAGCGCGATATCATCGCGGTTCATCGTGCGCACATCTTCGCCAAACAGGCGCACGCTGCCAGATGTGGGCACCAAAGCGCCGTAGCACAGCTTTAAGAACGTGGTTTTGCCAGAACCGGAAGGTCCGGTCAGAAAATGAAATGACCCGGGCGCAAGGCGCAGCGAAACATCGCTTAAAAGCTCTCCGCCACTATAGCTATGGGCAACTGTCTCAAACTCGATCACAGAGCGACCTTTCCTGTTGCCCGCCTTTTCGGCAAGCGTTTCCCCGTTGTGCCTGAGCGCGCAGGTGGATTCAATCACTGCGACGTGCAAGCGAGCGAATGGGATTTACCATAGCAGCATGTCGTCATAAGGTGATGCGAACAATGGGCTTTGCAGGCCTTGGGACTATGCCGATAAGGTAGGGTGAGAATATGCGTTTGATTTGCCCGAATTGCGGGGCTCAATATGAGGTGCCCACCGAGGTCATCCCGACCGAAGGTCGTGATGTGCAGTGCTCGGCCTGCTCGAACACATGGTTTCAAGACCATCCCGATCATGATCACGGCCTCGCGGACGAGGGAGATGCGCCAAGTGTGGAGCCTGTTGCACCGCCGCCGCCCGACGCGCCCCGTGTCGAAGCCCCTGAACAGGAGCCAGAAGAGCAGCCCGACCCTATCGAAGAACCTCAATCCATGCCCAAAGTGGCCAAGCGTGAGCTTGATCCACACGTCTCCGAGCTTTTACGCGAAGAGGCCGAATTCGAGGCAGCAGCGCGCGCCGCAGAACATGGCGCGCCGTTGGAAAGCCAGCCGGATCTGGGCCTTGATGCTGTTGCAGAGGATGAGAGCGCTCGGCGCGCCCGCGAAGCCCGTGAACGCATGGCACGGATGCGCGGTGAGCCGGTTCCGGCGCAGGTCGCCGTCGCTAACGCGACTGCTGCTGCCGGATCGCGCCGCGATCTGCTGCCCGATATTGAAGAAATCAACTCGACCCTACGCTCTTCGGGCGAGCGTCGCCGTCCCGCCGAGGCGGCCGATGCAGACCTGCGTGGCACCGCGCCACGCATGGAGCGAAAAGGGCGTGGCTTTCGACGCAGCTTTTTGACAGTGACCCTTCTGGCCGCAATCGCGCTTGCAGCCTATGTCTACGGTCCGAAGATCAGCGCCATGGTGCCCACCGCCGAACCTGCCGTCGCGCAGTATACTACGGCTGTCGAAGGCGCACGCAACTGGCTCGGCACATCATTGCAAAAGGGCCTTAGCTGGCTTGATCAAATGGCTTCGGAAAACCTCTAAGTCTCTGATTTAGAAGCGATCCAACAACCTGCGCAAGTAATCACGCTCTCCTTCGGGGCGTGCGTTTTCGCCGCTGCGCTTGCGAATTTCATCAAGTAATTCGCGCGCACGGCGGTAAACATCCTCGCCCTGCAACAAGCCCTCATCCGTACCGGCCTGCCCGTTCGCGCCCGGGCTACGCCCAAGCGGATCACGCTGCTCGCCGCCTTGGCGACCCTCTGCCGTGCCTTGCTGGCCCTGGTTCTGCTCCGTCTCCGCCAAAGCCTCGCCAAGGTTGCGCATGCCATCGCGCAAAGCATCCATCGCCTCGGCCTGACGATCTATCGCCTCGGCCAGATCATCGCGCCGCAACGCATCGCCCGCTCCGCGCATCGCCTCTTCGGCCCGCCGCAGCGCATCGCGCGCGGCGTCACCCGCTTCGCTGCCTGCGCCCGGCAATGAGCCACGCTGACGCTCTAGCTCTGCGCGCAAATCCTCTTGTCGCTGCGCGAGACCCGCACCACCATTCTCTGCTTGTTGGCCTTCCTGGCCCTGCTCGGATTGCCCCTCGCCCTGTCCTTGGCCCTCGCCGGAGCGATTGTCATGGGATTGACCCCGGCCCTGCCCACCATTGCGGCCCTCATTGCCTTGGTTCTCGCCAGTCTGAGCATTCGGGTTGAATTGCTCCTGCAAATCACGAAACGCCTGATCGGACAGGCCCTGTTGATCGCGCAGCGTATCAGCAAGGCCTTCCATCGCCTGCTGGCCTTCCGATGGCTCCCCTTGGCCCTGCTGGCCCTCGGCAATCTGCATGTTTTCCATCATTTCCTGAAGCTCTTGCAGGGCCTGCTCGGCCTCGGCCATGCGCCCCTCTTCCATCAGTTCTTGAATGCGGTCCATCATCGCCTGCAAATCGTCTTGTGTCATCTGCATCGCATCGTCCTGCGCACCCGGTGGCCGTTCGGAGTTTTCGCCATTTCGCGCGGTTTCGCGCTGCAGTTGTTGGATATAATTTTCGTTGGCGCGGCGCAGTTCATCCATCAATTCCGCAATTTCATCATCACTCGCCCCGTTTTTCATCGCCTCGGAGAGACGTTCCTGCGCGCGGCGCATACGCTCGAGTGCATCCTGAACGTCGCCGTCCTCAACCAAAAGCGCCAGATCCCAAAGGGCTTCTGCCGCCTCGTCGCGTGCTTCCCCTGAAAAACTGCCGAAACCGATCTGCGTTTCAATCCGCCGCAGAATCACGCGCAGTCGCAAGTACACTGTTTCCTCGCGAAAGATGTCGTCGGGGAGATGCGATATCGCACGCAGCATTTGCGCAGTGCGCACGCCGTTTTCAACCGACCACAAAAGCCATTGGCGCTGCTCGATAAGCGCGCTTGCCAGCGGGTCGAAAAAGCGCCGGCCCGGCAGAATCATATGGGTGATATTCGGCGCAGAGGACTGCCCTTTGGCATCCTCCACCGTCATACTCAGCGAAACCGGCAGATTGGCGAAAGGATGCCGGGAGAAATCACCGAACAGGGTTTCTGCGAAATCACTGCGATCGCCGGAAATCGGCAGGGGCAAATCAAGCTCGATCGCGTCTTGCGGTTCAGGATCAACGCTTAGCCCGTAGCGGCGCGTCACCGCCGCCAGATCAAGCGTGATCTGTGCCCGCCCGCCGATGACATCGTAGTCGTCCGACGCCTCGAACGGCAGGCTCATCAGCCCCTCGGCTGAGCGTTCCGGCGCGCCCGTCACTTCGACGCGCGGCACGCTGTCCGGGGTGACGGCAATTTGCCATATGCGCCCATTGGGGCCTGCAACTTCAAGCGTGCCGCTTTTGCTGGCTATGAAATTCTGTTCGGGATCCGCGGCGCTGCCTGTCTCCTCGACACGGCCAGAAAGTGTCTCCGCCACCGTCAACGCACCAATTTCACCGTAAAGTCGTAGACTGATCCGGCTGCCTTCGGGCACCTCGAAACGGCCCTCTTGATCGCTCAAGTAAAGGCTCGGCTTACCTGTATATGCGGGTGGTTCAACCCAGCCCTCCCAGACAGGACCACCAGCCAAACCGGTATTTCCCTGAGCAATGTCCGTAACTGTGGCCACGCGCCAGAGCGAGCCAAAAAGCAAAGCGACCCCAAGCAGCAAAGCCGCCACATAGCGCAGCGCGAACGGATCGCCCGAGGCAAGGCGCACCTGTGGCTTGACCGCCCTTGCAAGGGACGCGCGCGACGCCATGCGCTCTTGATGGGCGTGCCAAACGGCTGCCGATGCTGCGTCTTGCGGACCGATCGCCTGACTGTCCATAAGCGCTTGAATAGGCCGTCCGGGCAGGCTCGCGTCAAGGCGCGCAAGCGCGTCAAGACGGCTTGGCAAGCGAAATTTCTGAAATCCGCGCAGCAGGAAATAGACGCCAGCGCTGCAGGATATCACCGCCAGCGCCCAAACCGCTTCGATCGCAAAGGCGTCGTGCAGGCCCAACATAAGCGTGCCAAGCACCGCGATGATCAGGCTCCAAAGCGGCCAAAGCGCCCGGGCCGCACGCTCTGCGCTTATCCCAAGCCAGGTTAACGCCAAAGGCACGCGCAATCGCGCGAGGGTCTTGGAATGCCGTGGTTTGTCACTCGCCATCACATGCTCCGAGCCTAGACGCACGGGATGCGCGTCAAAGCCATTCAGGGATGGTATCTCGATTTATCATTTCGTCAAAGGTCGGACGCGCCCGAATGACAGCGAATTGATCACCTTTCACCAAAACTTCAGGAATGAGAGGGCGGGTGTTGTACTCCGAGGACATCACAGCGCCATACGCCCCGGCCGAGCGGAAGGCGACCAGATCACCCGCTTTCAGCGGTGGCATGTCACGTCCTTTGGCAAAGGTATCGCCGCTTTCACAAACCGGACCAACGATATCATAGGGCTGTCTCAGCGTGCCCGCAGCCGGTTCGATGACAGGGACAATATCGTGATACGCATCATACATCGCAGGGCGGATCAAATCGTTCATTGCCCCGTCAATAATGAGAAATTCACGGTCCTCACCTGATTTAACGTAGATCACTTCGCTGACCATCAGGCCCGCATTGCCTGAAATGAGCCGCCCTGGCTCGATCTCGATCTCGCAGCCTAGATGGCCGACGCATTTTTTGATGAGCGCGCCGTAATCGGCTGGCAGCGGCGGTGCCTCGTTAGAGCGCTCATAAGGAATGCCAAGGCCGCCCCCAAGGTCTAGGCGCGATATCTCATGACCGTCGGCGCGAAGTTGCTCGGTAAGTTCCGCGACCTTCAAGTAAGCAGCTTCAAACGGTGCAAGATCAGTCAATTGACTGCCGATATGTACGTCTATGCCAATCACCTTGAGCCCTGGCAGCGACGCCGCCAGCGCATAGACTTCGCGCGCGCGGCTGATCGGAATACCGAACTTGTTCTCGGACTTGCCCGTTGCGATCTTGGCATGGGTTTTCGCGTCCACATCTGGGTTCACGCGGATGGTGATCGGTGCAATCGCGCCAAGCTCTGTGGCGATCTCGGAAATGACCTGCATCTCCGGTTCGCTCTCCACATTGAATTGGCGAATGCCCCCGGTTAGCGCCATGCGCACCTCGTCGCGGGTCTTGCCGATGCCTGAAAACACGATGCGATCACCAGTCAAACCCGCGGCTTTCGCACGCGCGTATTCGCCGCCGGACACAACATCCATCCCCGCGCCAAGCGCTGCCAGTGTCTTGAGAATCGCCTGATTGGAGGCCGCTTTCATAGCGTAGCACACAAGATGGTCTATGCCCTCGAGCGCGTCATCAAATAGCTTGAAATGCCGCTCAAGCGTCGCTGTAGAGTAAACATAGAACGGCGTACCCACGCTTGCGGCGATCTCGCTCAGCGGCACATCCTCGGCGTAAAGCGCGCCGTCGCGATAAAGAAAATGATCCATGCGCGCGTGGATAAGGGCAATCCTGCGCGCGCACAATCTTTATAACCAACCCTACACCTTCATCTTTCCAGATAAACTTCGGGGGAGGCTCAGCTTTGCTGAGACGGGGGCAGAGCCCCTGTCAAATCCGCTGGTCTTTGCGGATTTTCTTCATCTGCTCCGTGCGGGTTTCCAAGATCGCTTGCGTACGCGCTTCGACCTTGTCGAACACAGGCGCGAAATCAGGATTATTGATGCCGCGATCATGAGGCAATTGATAAAGCGTGTGGAATGGGTTGGCGTTGCATTCGATAATCACCGGACCATCCTCGCCAATCGCAATATCCCAGCCGAACACACCGAATTCAGGGAAAAGGCTATGACCTTGCTGCGCAACCTCTTTCACTTTGTCCCAATGGGGCACCTGGAACCCTGCAAAGCTCTTGCCGGACACCGGATGCTGCTCGATGATCTCACGATCAAGTCCTGCGCCGGTAATTGCATGGCTCACCTTGCCATTTTCCGCATCGACCGCGCCCAGCATTGAGCCGGACTGCCAGAAATTATCCGACATGGCCTTGGGGGACGGGATTTTCCATACCGCATAAAGCACACGTGGCACGCTATCCTCGATCACGGTCACAACCCGCATGGTGCCGACAGCCTGGCCCGCAAGCGCGCTCACCGATTTATGCTGCTGCACGGCGCTTTGGAACGTGAAGCCTTCGGGATAATCATTGACCACTTCCGCCGCGAATGCGTCGATATCAAAGGCCTTGCCATTGCCCATTTCGATCAGGCCCTTTTCGGCGTTGAACCCCGTCAAAAGCGCGGAGCCGACTGATTTGGAACCCTCCAATGGCTTGGCGAAAACCGGATAAACCGCTTCGGATGTCAGGAAACGTGCCACATCCGCAGGCGTGCGCAATGTCTTGATCGCGCCAAACCCGCGTTCACCGTGCGCGACGGCCTGCGTTTGTGTCGTCGGCAGGTCCATGCCTTTCAGCATCGTAGTATACAAAACCTTGTCGCGGATAAACGAACGCTTATCGCCAAGTTTCGCAGGGGACAGCCGCAGGTTCAACTTATAGCTGCCCTTTTCACCAACGAATTGCAGTTTCTCCTCAGCCGTCAAATCCGTGCGATAGTGCTGCGCGGCGTAGTATTCGCCAAAAGAAATTCCGGCTTTTCGATCCAGCTTGAACATCTCGCGCATTTGCTTGATCGGGCTGACACCAAACTGGCGCGCGACCTCGACGATCATCTTGGAGGCAGGCATCGTAGCCTTTTCAGGCGCTGCCAAAAGGGCTTTTTGTGAATGAATCTGGGATGCGTCGATGCTGCTCATGGGGTTTTCCTCTGCGTTAATTGCCTGCTGCAAAGGAATTTGGGCGTCAATTGCGCCCAAACTTGGGCAAACAGCAGCCAAAATTGGGAAAATACCTGCAAATTTACGAGTTTGTTTCCAAAATACCGCTCAATCGGCCTAGCTGACGGGTTTAGAGCGCAGAAATAGATATAGAGGCAAACCGCAACTCACCCCGATGCAAAACGTCGCTGGGATAGCGACCAGTGCGCCCCAGTTGTGCCGCGTTGCCACTTCCGCAATGATCCAAATGGTCAGCGTGACCGCCGCGATGGTCAAATCCCAGACCAAACCTGAGCTGGCCGTATTCACATGCCACGCATCAACCATTCTCATGATGTCCCAGCCCTCGGCCTGAAACCACTGGATGAAATAATACATTGGATGGATTGTCCCCCAGATCGCGAGGGCGAGGTAGATCATGCGCAAAGGTGACATCGCGTATCCTAACTATGATGCAGCAGGCGCTGCCGTTTCGTCCTTGGGCTCCGGCTTGCTCGGCATCCCGTCCGCGCCGCAAGACGCCAGGAACGCCAGCGTGCTCACCAGGCAGATAAACCGCATCATGCGAGGGTCTCGCGCCAGCGCGCAACTTGCGCACGCACTTGGCTTGGCGCAGTGCCACCGTATGATGTCCGCGACGCCACCGACGCCTCGACCGTCAGAACCGAATAGACATCTTCAGTTATCCCGCCGTGGACCGATTGCAACTGTGTCAGCAACAAATCAGGCAAATCGCAGCCCTCTTTCTCCGCCAAGGCCACCAAGGACCCCGTCACGTGATGTGCCTCGCGAAACGGCATGTTGAGCGCGCGCACACACCAATCCGCCAAATCCGTCGCTGTCGAGAAACCGGACCCCGCCGCCGCCGCCAAACTCTCACGGTTCGCCGTCATATCGCGCACCATCCCGTCCATCGCCGCCAGCGCCAACATCCAGTTGTCAGCGGCATCGAAGACCTGTTCTTTGTCTTCCTGCATGTCCTTGGAATAGGCCAGCGGCAGCCCCTTCATCACCATCATCAAGGCGGTGTTCGCACCAAAAATCCGCCCGATCTTTGCGCGGATCAACTCCGCTGCGTCGGGGTTCTTCTTTTGCGGCATGATCGACGAGCCTGTGGAAAAACGGTCCGAAAGCGTCACAAAACGAAACTGCGCAGAGGACCAGATTACCAACTCTTCTGCCAAACGGCTCAAGTGCATCGCGGACATGCTGGCAGTGCTCAAAAATTCCAAAGCAAAATCACGATCGCTCACCGCGTCCAGTGAATTGGCCGATGGGCGATCAAACCCAAGCGCCTGCGCCGTTGCATCTCGGTCAATCGGAAAAGACGTGCCCGCTAGCGCAGCGGCGCCCAACGGACACTCGTTCATCCGCTTGCGCGCATCGCGCACACGCGACAAATCGCGGCCCAGCATTTCCACATAGGCCATCATGTGATGCCCCCAAGTCACCGGCTGCGCAGTCTGCAAATGGGTAAATCCGGGCATCACCCAATCCGCGCCAGCCTCTGCCTGCTCCAGTAAACCAGCAATCAAAGACAAGATCGCACCTTCGGCAGCATCAAACTGATCGCGCACCCATAGCTTGAAATCCGTCGCAACCTGATCATTGCGCGAACGTGCCGTATGCAAACGACCCGCAGGCTCTCCTACAATTTCCTTAAGGCGCGCTTCCACATTCATGTGAATGTCTTCCAAAGCGGCGGAATACTCAAAGGTTCCTGCTTCAATTTCTGACAAGACCGTGAGCAGCCCTTCCCGAATGACGCCAGCATCAGTATCTGTAATGATACCTTGAGCCGCGAGCATGCTTGCGTGCGCGCGAGAGCCGTCGATGTCCTGACGCGCCATTCGCTTGTCAAACCCGATCGAGGCGTTAATTGCCTCCATGATTGCATCGGGTCCGGCAGCGAAACGGCCGCCCCACATCTGGTTCGAAGAAGATTTGGTCATATGCCTACCCTTGGAGGGAAAATGAGAAAACTAGTTGCTGCGCTGATGTATACCGCTCTTTTGATGTGTGCAAACGGTGCTACTGCCGATCTGAGCGAAATTGCTGCGATGCGCAGCGGCGATATGGGCAAGCTGAACTTCCATTCAGACGCGAAAGCAACTTCTACCCAACCCTACATAAAGGACGATGGAAGCGAAGGGACGCTTGCCGATCACACTGGGAAAATCATACTTTTGAACTTCTGGGCCACATGGTGCGCCCCGTGCCGCAAGGAAATGCCGATGCTGTCAGAGTTGCAAACGGAACTCGGCGGCGACAATTTCGAAGTCGTCACCATCGCCACAGGCCGCAATGCGCCACCCGCCATGAAAAAGTTTCTCAAAGAGATCGGCGTCGACAACCTGCCCCTGCACCGCGACCCCAAACAGAAAATCGCGCGCGACATGGGTGTACTTGGCCTGCCAATTACCGTGATCCTGGATCGCGATGGTCAAGAAATCGCCCGCCTGCGCGGTGATGCGGATTGGGCCTCAGACAACGCTAAGGAAATCCTGCGCGCTCTCATTAGCCAAAAATGATCCTTCATCTTTCAAAATAAACTTCGGAGTTTGAGGCAGAGCCTCAATCCGTTCACCCCCATGGGGTGAATAAAAACTGCGCGCCCCTTGGGGCGCACAATCAATTCATGCCGCCAATTCATGCCGCTTCGTGTGTCAAAATCGCGGCTTCGGATTTTGACAAAATCCGCCGCGCATAGCCACCGTAACAATTCGGGTCCGCCTCGATGCGATCATTTACCTGCGCCAAACGCGCGCGATCCTCTTGCGGGATCGTCGAGAGCGCAGTTGAAGCCGGATGAAAACTTTCCGTCTCGACACCATTGGCGATCACGATCTGATGACTCGGCAACATCAGATGAATATAAGTCACTTCCTTCACCTGCGTATCGCGCGTCACTGTCGATCCGTTCACCAAATCCTTCGCAGCAACCAAAACCTCTGGCGTATTGAACAAATCACGTGCCACAGCACCGCGCACCAACATCCGGTGATTGGGCGAAACCAGAAATTCCTGGTCCGGCGTTTCGAGCCCGAACGCGCCCGAACGAATACGAATGGGCCGCAGCTCTGGCATCGCAAACAAACGCGCGCCCGTCATGCGCCGCGCACCTATCCACTGGATGTCCTGCGCGCCGCTATCGCGGGTTTGCAAACGATCGCCTTCACGCAAATCCTCGACGGCGCATGCGCCATCAGGCGTTTCAATCATCGTGCCAGGCGTGAAACAAATCACGCCGCCCGAGGACACCGACACCATATCATGACTGCGAATATCAATCGTGTGATGCACAACCCAAAGATCAATATCTTTTGGCGGCATTTCATCAAGGAACATCAACAAAGGTGCCTTACTGCCCGCCACTTCGATCACCGTGATCGTGTAGCTTTGCGCACCATCCGTCACCACGAAACTGCTGTCGCGGATCGGGTGATCTACCTCGACGTCGTCCAAGTTCTTTACGTCCGTCAACGCTGCGCCAACAAGTTTGCGCACCATTTTCGCTGCGCGTTTGCGAATACTCGCATCGCCGTCTGCCTCATCCAATCGCAACAATTCCGCCGGCCCGTCGACGCGAATGGCGTCCCCGGTCCAGGCCCATGCCGTACCCACATCCAGAGACTGCAGTGGAACAGCCCCCATACCATCTAACTTTGTTTGCGACCAAGATATGACAAACGTGCCCTTAAAGCCCGTTTTCATACTCTAGCTCTGCCTCGTTCTTCTTTTATTATTACCAAAAGGTTAACAAACGAAGTTAAGGCTGGGAAGTTTTATAAACCGTGCACCTAGGGATTGTGGCTAGAAAGCCTCAGAATTTGAGAGCGAGGCGGATTGAACCGACGACTTGCTCGCTTGCCTGCGTAGTGTATTCGCGGCCAAGATAGGTCACGCCAAAAAATCCGTGACTGTTCTTTCCTTGCCAATACACGCCCGCGCGCGCGCGATCACGTCGATCCGTCAATGCGAACCCGCGATTGAGCGGCAGGTAGGCGCTTTGCGAAACGATCGCCGTATCAGCTCCCACAATGAAGGACACACCGCCCTCCCCCAATAAGATTGTCCGGTAGCGCTGTCCGGTAATGCCATCGCGCACCATCACATCGGAGCCGCCTAATTTTCCAATCTCAAAGTCCATTCCCGCCCGAACCAGTGTTTCCACACCGGCGCGTGCCTCGAAGAACGGACGTACCTGGCTGCGCGCGCCAAGCCTGAAGGGACGGCCCATTTCAACAATTACACCAGGATGTATCTTGTCACCGATTTGCGCCGAACGCGTCGCACCCGAAGGTGGGGAAACTCCCAAGCCATCATGCAATGCTGTCTGCAACTGATCGAGCCGCGTTTGAGGTCCTGTCGCGACCAATTCTGCGCCCATGGCAATTTCATAACCGGCCTGCTGATAGTGCGTATGAAGTCCTGCGCTGACCGATCCGGCAAAGGGGCGGTCACCGACCGCCGGCGCGACCAGATTATCGGGAGATTTGATATCAGCCTGAAGGCGAAATTCAAGAATTTCACCTGCGTGCGCCGGAAGGCGAGCCGCCCATGCTTTACCAAAAATTCGACTGGACACATAAGAACCAGTCTGGCCGCGATCCTTTAGGTCGCCCAAAAAGTCGTTATTTATCAAACGTCCGTAGCCAAGCTGCACGATTTCTTGCGCGCTTAAAGGCAAAGGCATCGCAAAAATTGAACCAAGGATGGCCGCTTTGAGGGCGCTCTGAAATCGGTTCATTTTGTGTAATCCATTTTTCGCCCAATACATCTTTAGTTAACGCGTTTTGCCGGCACCCGGCCAGACGGTGCAAGCTCGGAGCAAGCTGCCTGTGTCAATTCCGCCGCGTTGCAGACCCGGATCGAAGCCACCAAATCCCTAATATCCAGAAGCGGATTCGCTGCTAAGGTTGTGAATTTCCGTCCCCGAAAATGCCGGACTAAACACGCTGACCAGAACCATATCAGCGCCCGAATTCGCCCGCATGTAGTGTCTGTCGTGCTCATTGAGCGCATATAATGTGCCCACTTCAATCGGATAGATTTGCCCGGCGGCTGTCTCGATCTCGCCAGCGCCAGCAATGCAATAACAAGATTCCAAATGATTTACATATTGAAGATGCGATTCCGTTCCCGCCTTCACAACAGTGTGGCACACCGTAAATCCCATGCCATCCGCTGAGGTCAGCAACCTATGACTGGTGCCATTTCCGTAATTTACAAAGTGCGGCGTTTGCTCGACATCTTTCAAATTGCGCACGATCATTTGGTCATCCTTCTTTCGATCCATCAATGAAAGAGCGCTAGCAAGGAAAAGTGACGCGAATTTGGCGAAGGTTCAAGAAATCGGCAGAGCCGTCGTCTTGAACACTGTGCGCAGGGCAAATGAGCTTTGCATCTGCGCCACGCCCGGAAGCCGCGCGAGATACTGGCGATGGATACGTGCAAAGTCCTCGGTGTTCTCAGCCACAACCTTAAGCAGGTAGTCCGCCGTACCCGCCATCAGGTGGCATTCAAGCACATCCGGTATGCGCGAGACCGATTTTTCAAAAGCATCCAGCACATCATCTGCCTGCGCACGCAGAGTGATTTCCACGAAAACAGTCGTTGGGACCCCCATTTTACGTGCATCAAGCAACGCAACATAGTCGCGAATATAGCCATCGGCCTCAAGCCGCTGCACACGCCGATGGCAGGCCGAGGGCGAAAGATTCGCCTTTTCCGAAAGTTCCGCATTAGACATCCGACCACGCTTTTGCAGGGCCGTCAAAATACGCTTATCTGTTGCATCAAGGCTCATTGCGCTTCTTTTCGTGCTCAAATTTATAACTTCTTCGAAGATTATTGCAGAATCCCTCTCAAAGGCGAGCGATATTTCACAACACTTGCACAGGCCTTTTGCGAGGGTGCCTTAAAATCGCAAGGGAGGAAATGCGACATGAAAATTGGGTGCCCCACAGAGATCAAACCACAGGAATTTCGCGTCGGTATGACGCCGAATGCTGCGCAAGAGGCCGTCGCACATGGTCATGACGTCCTTATCCAAAGCGGCGCTGGCATCGGTTCGGGATTCTCCGACGAGGACTATATCGCGGCAGGTGCCGTCATGGCCGCAAGCGCGCAGGAAGTTTTCGAAAAAGCCGACATGATCGTCAAAGTGAAAGAGCCGCAGGCAGGCGAGCGAAAGATGCTGCGCGAAGGTCAAGTTCTCTTTACCTACCTGCACCTCGCGCCCGATCGCGCGCAGACCGAAGACCTGATAGCCTCCGGCTGTACTGCCATCGCCTATGAGACGGTCACGGATCGCAATGGGGGCCTGCCCTTGCTTGCCCCTATGTCAGAAGTTGCTGGCAAACTCGCACCGCAGGTCGGAGCATGGACCTTGCAAAAAGCCAATGGCGGGCGCGGCGTTCTCTTGGGCGGTGTTCCGGGCGTTGGCCCTGCCCGTGTCGTGGTTATTGGCGGCGGCGTCGTCGGAACCCAAGCCGCACGCGTGGCGGCGGGCATGGGCGCCGAGGTCATGGTTCTGGACCGCTCCTTACCGCGGATGAGTTATCTTGACGATATTTACGGCGGCGCGTTCAACACCAGCTTTGCAAGCAAAGGAAATACCGCTGATTGGGTGGCCCAAGCGGATTTGGTCATCGGCGCGGTTCTGGTCCCCGGCGCAGCCGCCCCCAAGCTGATCACCCGCGAGCAACTCTCGACAATGAAACCGGGGGCTGCCATCGTGGACGTCGCAATCGATCAAGGCGGCTGCTTTGAGACATCAAAAGCCACGACGCACCAAGATCCGATCTATGATGTCGACGGCATCATGCACTACTGCGTTGCGAACATGCCCGGCGCTGTCGCGCGCACGTCAACCATCGCGCTTGGCAATGCCACCATGCCCTTCATGCTCGCAATTGCGAACAAGGGCTGGAAAAAGGCCTGCGCCGATGATCCCCATCTGCTTGAAGGTTTGAACGTGCATGCAGGTCAGTTGACTTATTTCGCTGTCGGCAAGGCGCTGGGGATCGATGTGACCTCGCCTCAATTGGTGATCAAATAACACGAAAAAGGGCGGCCTCTGGATCAGAGCCGCCCTTTCCTTGATCTGGAATCGAAACGCTTACTTCTTGAGCGCGTCGCGGATTTCCATCAGTACGTCCATCTCCGTCGGACCTGCAGGTGCCGCCGGTTTTGCTTCTTCCGTTTTCTTTGTCTTGTTCACAGCCTTCACCAGCATGAATACGACAAACGCGATGATCACAAAATTGATGATCGCCATGATAAAGCGACCAAACGCAAACACGGCTGCGCCTGCTTCTTCTGCTTCGCCGATGGATGCAAATTCACCATCACCAAGCAAGACATACTGCCCCGCGAAATCAACGCCGCCCATGAACAGGCTGATAATCGGGTTGATCAAATCGCCCACAAGCGATGTAACAATCGCAGTAAACGCTGCGCCGATGATGATGCCGACAGCCATGTCCATGACATTGCCTTTAGCGATGAAGTCTTTGAATTCCTTAATCATATTAGTCCCCTAAGTTCCTTAAACCTACTACGCGCGCTTGTTTTTATATTGCATTTGCGCACGCGCGTTATCGCGAAATCGCACATGTTTGTCACTGTTTTAATGGGAAAAGACGCTTAGGTTCCCCCTAGCCGTAAAGGAGCTTTCATATGACCGATCTAAGCCAATTCCACGTCACCAGACGCTGGCCCGCCCAAGAGCCATCTATCTTGCAACTCTATTCCTTTCCAACACCCAACGGTGTGAAGGCCTCCATCGCCTTGGAAGAAATGGGCATCCCCTACGAGCCGCATCTGGTGACCCTGTCAGATACCGACGTGAAAAGTCCCGAATTTCTGTCGCTCAATCCGAACAACAAAATTCCCGCGATCATTGACCCCGATGGGCCCGACGGCGCGCCTTTGGCACTATTCGAAAGCGGAGCAATCCTGCTCTATCTTGCGGAAAAGACGGGAAAGCTGATCGGTGCCACCGCAGTCGACAAAGCACGTGTGACCCAGTGGCTCATGTTCCAGATGGGCGGCCTCGGCCCGATGCTTGGTCAGCTTGGTTTCTTCTATAAATTCGCGGGTGCCGAAATTGAAGACCCCCGCCCCCGCGAGCGCTACATCAATGAATCGAAACGTCTTTTGGCTGTCGTGGACAAGCAGTTGGAGGGCCAAGACTGGATCGCAGGAGAGTACTCCATCGCCGACATCGCAATCGCCCCATGGCTGCGCGCACTCGATTTCTATGGCACACGTGAAATCACAGGTTGGGCTGATCACAAAAACGCAGTCGCCTATCTAGAGCGTTTCTTGGAACGCCCCGCCGTGCAAAAGGGCCTCGTGACCCCCGCACGCGATTAGGCTGGCAACGTGCCTGTCATGACATAGCGCAGGATTTCAGCAACCTGTTGCGGCTCTTTGCACACGGCAAGGGCCGCAGCATCCACTTCTTTAAGCGCATGCTGATGCTCGTCTTGATGCAGAATAATCAGCGATTTACCCAGCGCTGCGGCGTAGCCCGCATCAAACGCAGCATTCCACTGTTTGTATTTCTCACCAAAACGCACAACCACAACATCCGCATCCGTAATCCCCTTGCGGGTGCGGATAGCATTTACCTTTGCGCCCTTATTGTCGTGCCAAAACTTCTTCGGCTCCGCCCCAAGTATCGCCACTCCGCAATCATCGCTCGCGCCGTGGTCCGTTACAGGCGCAGAGAAAGACACATCAAGCCCTTGGCAGGCAGCAATAATCTGCTCGCGCCAATCCGTGTGAATTTCACCTGACAAGTAAACATTTACCATAACGTTTTCCTCTTTCTAAAAGTATCGCCGCCGGAGGCCCTGATTTTTCGCAGAAAAATCGGCTACCCCCGCAGAACACCGCCTGTGGCCTTGGACACTTTTTCAATGATCTTGACAGACACAGCTTCGATATCCGCCTCTTTCAACGTCGCTTCCAAGGGCTGCAAACGCACCGTCACCGCGATGGACTTCTTCCCCTCACCAAGCGAGCCGCCGATGAACTCATCAAACACGCGAACACCATCAATCAGCGCCTTATCCGCACCAGCCGCAGCGTTGACCAAGGTCAGCGCCTCAACATCTGCATCAACGACAAAGGCAAAGTCGCGCTCGACTGCTTGCAGATCACGCAAGACCAAGGCCGCGCGCGTCGATGTTTGCTTCTTCGGCAAAGGCACCTCTGCAGGCCAGATCGTAAAGCCCATCGCAGGGCCTTTCACATTCATAGTGGCCAAGACCTTGGGATGGATTTCGCCAAAAACGCCCATGACTTTCTTCGGGCCAAGACAAATCTTGCCATGACGACCCGGATGCCACCATTCCTCAGCGCCGCGCAGAATTTGCGCCTTTGCAGGCGCACCAATGGCGGCCAAAATAGCTTCGGCGTCCGCTTTCACGTCAAACACATCCACGGCGCGCGATGCACCGTGCACATCCTTTGGACCCGTACGCCCGACGATCAAACCAGAGACCTGAACGTGCTGCTCGCCTGGCTCGCCGCCATGAAACGCAGTGCCTACTTCGAACAAAGCCTGATCCGCAAAACCCCGCGCCTGATTACGTGCAGCGGCTTGCAGCAAACCGGGTAGTAAAGCGGGACGCATATGGCTCATTTCGCTGCTGATCGGATTGGCCAGCATCGTCGCGTCCGTGCCACCACCAAAGAGCGCGGCAGAGGGCTGATCAATAAAGCTATATGTCACGCATTCATTATACCCGAGCGCCGCCGCCGTGCGCCGTGCTGTGCGCTCGCGCAGTTGCATTGGCGACAGGATCGCACGGGTGACGCCATCGTGCAGACGCGGCAACGGCTTGCCCACAAGGCCCGTCAGCGATTCAATGCGTGCCACTTCCTCGACCAGATCCGCCTCGCCCAAAACGTCAGGACGCCAGCTAGGGACCTGCGCCATATCGCCGTCCATCACAAAGCCGAGCGTTTCCAGAATTGCGCGTTGACGCTCCGCCGGAATATCCATGCCAACCAAAGACTGAACCCGATCCGTGTCCAGCTTATAGCTTCGCGACACGTCAGGCACTTCGCCAGCGACAATCACCTCAGAGACCTCGCCGCCTGCGTGGTCCACGATCATGCGCACCGCATGCTCCAAACCAACAGGCGTAAACGCAGGATCAACGCCGCGCTCGAAGCGATAACGCGCATCAGAATTGATCTTCAACGCACGCCCCGTGTAGGCAATCTGGATCGGATCCCAATAAGCGCTTTCCACGAAGACATTCACCGTCTCGTCAGTGCAACCGGTGGACAGACCACCCATCACACCCGCAATGCTTTCAGGGCCGGTATCGTCGGAAATGACCATCTGTCCCGCTTGCAGCGTGTATTCCTTGTCATCCAGCGCCACCAAGGTTTCGCCGCCCGCTGCGCGGTGAACGCGCAGATTGCCTTTGACCTTATCCATGTCGAAGACATGCAAAGGACGGTTCTGATCATATGTGAAAAAGTTGGTCACATCGACAAGGAAGCTAATCGGACGCAGCCCAATCGCGCGCAAGGCGTCTTGCATCCATGCGGGGGACGGACCGTTCTTCACACCTTTGATCACACGACCGCAAAACACAGGACAACCATCAAGCGTATCCGCGTCAATGCTTACATCAACATCAGCCTTAAAACTAGCCGCGACTGGTTCAACATCGCAAGCCTTGAGCGTCCCAAGCCCACGCGCGGCCAAGTCACGCGCGATCCCGCGAACACCAAGCGCATCAGGGCGGTTCGGCGTAATCGCGATTTCGATGACGGGATCAACCTTGCTCGGGTCATTTTGAGCCAGCCAATCAACAAACGTCTGACCAACCTCGCCAGAGGGCAGCTCGATAATACCATCATGCTCTTCAGACAGTTCCAACTCGCGCTCGGATGCCATCATTCCGTGGCTTTCAACGCCGCGAATGTTGCCCACGGACAGCGTCACATCAATGCCCGGCACATAGTCGCCCGGCTTGCACAGAACCACCGTGATCCCCTCGCGCGCGTTCGGCGCACCGCATACGATCTGTTGCAAGCCTTCGTTGGTCTCCACCTGGCACACGCGCAAACGATCGGCGTCGGGATGCTGCTCGGCTGACTTTACCTTCGCCAATGTGAACGCCTTGAGCGCATCGGCAGGGTTGCTCACCTCTTCCACTTCCAGACCCAGATCGGTCAAAGCGTAGAGAATGTCATCCAAGGACGCGTCTGTTTCGAGGTGCTTTTTCAACCAGGATAGTGTGAATTTCATGTCGTATCTTCCTGTTACTTAAGGCCGAGCGCTTCGCGGGCGAGCGCATGCCAATCTGTGTCGATGCCTTCGGGCACCTGTACCCAATCCTTGAACGGCCTGCCTTTGCCTGATGGGTCAAACGGCACGGCCTCAAGGTGGGTCGCGAAAATCTCTTGGACGCGGGTGACGCCCAGCTTGAACACCATGGAGTCTTGATAGAACGACAACACAGGTTTGCCCCCGCCCAGCTTTGCACAGGGCTTGCCGAACATCTGCATGACCTCAAGGCTAGGTGCCTCGTCGCGCATTTCGTCGATGAAGGCCTCAAAGGCTTGGGGAATGGCCATTATAGCCCCGCCGCCAAATTCGGCTGGTCCAAGCTCGCGAACCCGTAGTGGCGCAGCCAACGCAAATCAGAATCAAAGAACGCGCGCAGATCGGGGATGCCGTATTTCAGCATCGCCATGCGGTCGATCCCCATGCCGAAGGCAAAACCCTGCCACTCAGCCGGATCAATACCGCCCGCTTGCAGCACCTTGGGATGCACCATGCCAGAGCCGAGGACTTCAAGCCAATCATCCCCCTCGCCCACAACCACAGAGCCGTCTTTCCACTGGCACTGGATATCCACCTCGGCGGAGGGTTCAGTGAACGGGAAATGCGAGGCGCGGAAACGGGTTTTGACGTTCGTGCCAAAGAAGGCGGTGAAGAATTCCTCCAGCGTCCATTTCAAGTTCGCCATGGAGATGTCCTTGTCGATGGCGAGGCCCTCGACTTGGTTAAACATGGGCGTGTGCGTCTGATCATAATCCGCGCGGTACACGCGGCCGGGGCAAATGATGCGGCAGGGCGCGCCATGCGCTTCCATATGGCGGATTTGCACGGGGGATGTGTGCGTGCGCAAGACATGCGGGGGGCGTTCGTCGCCCTCTGCGCGGTGCGTATAGAACGTGTCCATTTCCGCGCGCGCGGGGTGATGGCCGGGGATGTTCAACGCATCAAAGTTATACCAATCGCTTTCAATCTGCGGACCTTCAGCAACGGAGAAACCAAGATCGGCAAGGATTGCAGTGACTTCCTCCGTCACCTGCGAAATCGGATGAATAGACCCCATAGCGCGCTGACGCGCGGGCAAAGTAACGTCGAGCCATTCACCGCGCAAACGCTCATCAAGCGCCGCATCGCCAAGCGCGGTCTTCTTCGCAGCCAGCGCCGAGTTGATTTCGTCCTTCAAAGCATTCAGCTTTGGACCTGCGAGCTGACGCTCCTCAGCGCTCATCTTGCCAAGCGAGCGCATTTGCAGGCTGATTTCTCCCTTTTTACCAACCGCCTGCACGCGCAAGTCTTCCAGCGTGGTTTCATCAGCGGCGGCAGCGATCAAGCTGACGTATTTCTCTCTTAGATCATCCATGGGCGGCCTCGCGTATTCAGTTGCCCCGAGTTACCCGCTTGGCCCTTTGCGTGCAAGGATCGCTGCAGGCTAACTGGGACCACACTTTAATAAAATCATCGGCTTTCTGCCCAATTTTGCCACGATCCTGCCGCAGGGCAGGTCCGGTTTCAGCAACTTATAGGCGCAAGGCCCGCTGCCGGGTCATCCCTGCTGGAGACTTCACAATGAAAACGATCCTCGTTGCTGCCACTTTGTCCTTGCCTTGCGCCCTGCCTGCCCTTGCGCAAGACACGCTCTATAATCCGAACCCTGTATTTACGCAGACCGGCCAGTGGTACACCGCACCGAACGGCTGCTCGTACAGCCGCACGCAAGCGCCTGGCCAACCGGTCATGTGGATGCTTATTCAAAACCCGCATCATATTGGCGGACGCAATGCGACCTCGGCTTGCGCCAGCATGCTTCAAGGCTAGAGGCCTAAACGAGCAACGAAAAAGGCCCCGAGCAATCGCTCGAGGCCTTTTACAATTTCAAACGCTACTCACTTAAGCGGCCAATGCTGCTTTCGCTTGCTCGACAATCGCTGTGAACGCATCTGGCTCGTTGACTGCAAGATCGGAGAGAACCTTACGGTCCACTTCGATACCGGCCAGCATCAAACCATTGATGAAGCGGCTGTATGTCAGAGCCTCGTCATGGCTACGCACAGCTGCGTTGATCCGCTGAATCCACAATGCACGGAAGCTACGCTTACGATTCTTGCGGTCGCGCGTTGCGTACTGGTTCGCTTTATCAACGGCCTGTGCTGCAACTTTGAATGTATTTTTACGGCGTCCATAGTAGCCTTTGGCTGCTTTGACGACTTTACGGTGACGGGCGTGGGTTACTGTACCACCTTTAACGCGTGACATCTTTCAAATCTCCTTAACGAGCGTAGGGCATCATCGACTTGACGATTTTCTCGTCAGCAGCCGCGAGTGTGGTCGTACCACGTGCATTGCGAAGGAATTTGTTAGAGCGCTTGATCATCCCGTGCTGCTTGCCGGCTTGTGCCGCCACAACACGGCCGCTCGCCGTTGTTTTGAACCGCTTTTTGCAGCTCGACTTCGTCTTCATCTTGGGCATTTCCGTCTCCTTTTTAAGGTCGGTAGAAACGCGCGCACTCGGCATGCCACTTTCGGCCGGACGCACGTATAGAAAGGGCCGTTTAGGACAGGCCTGCGGATTCCGCAAGAGATAAGTTAGCCAATCAAATCCCGTGTGACTTTGACAAAGACTTCGGGGATTTGATCCAGCGTGTAGCCACCCGGTTTGCCCATGACCGCCCACGCAATCAGCCCACCGCCGATCATCACCATCAGGGATGCTGCGCGCGGCGTCCGGCTATCCGAAAACGCCGAAACGATTGCGGGTATCGCAAATCCCGCAATCACCATGCCAAGCACCAAACCCAGATCGTAACTCATAACGGCACCCTTTGATCGTGTACTTTTGCAAAGGCTACTCTGGATCGGAGGCGTAAATCAATCTTTCCTCGCAAGGCGCAACCCTAAGGATGTTTGTCGTGCCCGGAATATTGAACGGGACCCCCGCGGTAACGACAATCTGATCCGTTTCAATGGCCAATCCGCTGGAACGCGCCGCGCGCGCCGCTGAAACGACAGCGCTTTTGAAGCGTTCCAATTCACCGGTCATCACGCAGTACGTGCCCCAAGTCAGCGCCAGCCGTCGCGCAGTGCGGCGCTGCGAGGTCATGGCGATGATCGGCACACGCGGGCGTTCGCGCGCAGTAAGAAGCGCCGTTGTACCGCTTTGGGTAAAGCAGCAAATCGCCTTGATTTCAGTAGTTTCCGCAATTTCACGCGCGGCGGCGACGATGCCGTCTGCGACGGTCGTGCGGCTCGCGGTGCGCGAGGCTTCGATGATTTCGGTGTAGGTCGGATCGCTTTCCACTTCGCGCGCGACATTGTCCATCGTGGTCACCGCCTCGATGGGATAGTCTCCTGCCGCACTTTCCGCACTCAGCATGATCGCATCCGCGCCTTCATAGATCGCCGTCGCCACGTCCGAAACCTCAGCGCGCGTCGGCATCGGGCTTTCGATCATGCTCTCGAGCATTTGCGTCGCCACGATCACCGGTTTTGCTGCCGCACGGCATTTGCGCACAAGGCGCTTCTGGATCGGCGGCACGTTTTGCACGGGCAGTTCCACACCCAGATCACCGCGCGCGACCATGATGCCATCGGAGGCATCGAGAATTTCGTCAAAGCTGGCAACGGCAGAGGGTTTTTCAATCTTGGACAAAACCGCCGCACGCCCCTTGATCAGATCGCGCGCATCCCACACGTCCTTGGCACGCTGCACAAAGGACAGCGCGAGCCAATCAACGCCCAGCTCGCAAACGAATTCCAGATCGGCAAGGTCTTTTTCTGACAAAGCCGCAAGCGGCAGAACCACGTCAGGTACGTTCACCCCCTTGCGGTTGGAAATCGTACCACCAATGATCACTTTGCAATTGGCGAAATCAGCGCCGCAGTCTTTGACCTTGAGGCGGATTTTACCGTCGTTCACAAGAAGGGACGCCCCCGGCTCCAGCGCTGCGAAAATTTCAGGATGGGGCAAGCGCACACGCGCGGAGTCGCCCTCCGCCTCGTCCAGATCAAGGCGGAAATCTGCACCCACGATCAACTCTTCAGAGCCTTTGGCAAATTCGCCTACACGCAGCTTTGGTCCCTGAAGGTCTGCCAGAATGCCGATTGGACTGTCGAGATCTTCCTCAACCTTGCGAATGATCGCATGCAGCTCGCCAATTTTCTCGTGGCTGCCATGGCTCATGTTGAGACGGAACACATCGGCCCCCGCTTCATGCAAAGCGCGGATCATTTTGTAATCGCTGGAGGCTGGCCCCAGCGTGGCCACGATTTTCACATTGCGGTTGCGTCTCATAATTCGTCCTCGTCTCGGTTCAGCCGGATCGGCAAGCATCTCATGTTATCGCTAACACGCTCGGTCGCTTATTGCGCATTTCCAATTGCGCGGCAACTGCACTATTGCTGCGGCAAACCTAGGAAACAGATACGTGACATACCAGCCTTTCTTTGAATTCACCGACCAACGCAAGGGGCGCTGGGTCGTAAGCTGCGATCATGCAGCCAACACCGTGCCGGCCTTCGTCAACGGCAGCGATCTGGGCATCGCAGCCAGCGATATGAACCGGCACATCGCCTATGACATCGGCGCGTGCGGACTCGCACAGGCTTTAGGCGCGCAGCTGGACAGCCCTGTGATCTGCTCGAACTTCTCGCGCCTTGTGATCGATCCCAATCGCGGCGCGAATGATCCAACATTGTTGATGAAGCTTTATGACGGCACGATCATTCCCGCCAATCGCAACGCCGATGCAGCAGATCTGGAGCGGCGCATGCAGGCTTGCTACCACCCCTATCACGCCGCTCTTGGCGCGTTAATGCAGCGCCATGAGCGCCCTGTGCTGCTGTCGATCCATTCATTCACGCCGCAATTAAGAGGACGCCCCAAGCGGCCTTGGGAAATTGGCGTGCTATATGCCCATGACACCCGCCTTGCCGCGCCTCTGATGCAGCTTCTTGCGCAGGAGGGCGATTTGACGGTCGGTAACAACGAACCCTACGCAGGGCATTTGCCGGGCGACGCGGTAGACAGGCATGCACTGGCGAGCGGGCATCTGAATGTGCTGATCGAGCTGCGCAATGATCTGATTGAAACCGAAGCGCAGCAGCTTTTCTGGGCAAAACGCCTGGCTCCGCTGCTTGAAAAGGCGCTGGCACAGACCAACCTATAAAAAACACTAAACAGGAGCCCGACATGGACGCACAGACACAACTGGAACTGGAAGCCGCCGCCTTTCGCCGCTTGCGCGACCACCTCGCCGCACGCACGGATGTTCAGAATATCGACATGATGAACCTGACGGGCTTTTGCCGCAATTGCCTGTCGCGCTGGTATCAGGAGGCCGCGAACGAACGCGACATCGAAATGAGCAAGGAAGACGCGCGGAGCACCTTTTACGGCATGCCATTTAGTGAGTGGCGTGATCAGTTTCAGAGCGATGCGTCAGATGCGCAAAAAGCCGCGTTCGAGGTTTCCCACAAACAAGCGACCTAATCGTTTCGCTCTCTGCGAGGCTTGCCGCGCAGAGAGTATTGCCAGTAGCTTTAGTAAACGTCGCCGCCCTCAACGCGTTTGGAGAATTCTGTCTCCTCACCCGTTGCAAGCACCTTTGCCTGAGCGATCCACGTATCGCGGCTGACGCGGCCTTTGAAACCCTCAAGGTTGGCGTCAACCCAGGCCTCTTCGTCAGGGGTCCAATTGGCGATCTGGTCAAAATGATAGAAACCCAAGCTGTTGCACAGTTTCTCCAACTTTGGTCCGATCCCTTTGATTTGCTTGAGATCATCGGCAACCCCGCCGCGCGCTTCGGTCAGGGCTTCAGGCTTTACGCCTTCATTTGCGCCCTCGATCACACCGTCACCGTCGTAATCGATCGATGCCGCATCCACAGATGCTTCTGCCACTGCGGGTGCGATCGCTCTCGCCGCTTCAGCCTTTAACGCGGCAATGCGCGCGTCTTTTTCTGTGTGTTTGGCTTGGCACGCTTCCAGATCACGGCGCAAGCGAGCCACTTCGCCCGTGTCAACCGCCGCTTCGCTGCGTCGTCCCCAAACCAACCATCCCACCATCAAGCCCAAAAGCGTAGCCAATATGATCAGGATGACCATTTCACTTATCAAAAAGCCCCATTCACGAAACATTATGTCTTCCTTTCAAACTTGTTACTGCTGCGCCCAGCGCACTGTGGTCCTACGATTTGCTGCGCGGCCTTCTTCGCTCGCATTGTCCGCAATCGGTTTGCTCGCGCCATACCCCACCGCGCTAAGCGCAGCACCGTCGATACCGCGCGCAATCATCGCGTTGCGCACGGCCTGCGCGCGCGCGGCGCTCAACTCGAAATTACCCGAACCCGTGTTGTCCGTATGTCCGCCAAGTTCTGCGATCAAACCGGCATCTCGCACGCAGCGGCCCAGCACGCTCGCCATCGCATTGATAGCGCGCACAGCCCGCGGCCCCAAATCGGCAGAGCCACTGAGGAAATTGATCTTCGTAGTTGCCAGAAGTTTTTCAGTTTGCGCCCCACATGTAGAAAGCGACGGGGTGAAGACGATCTTGGGCAGCCACGCACCAAACTCGAACCGCTCGGCCTGACCCGTGGCCGCGTTAATCCGCTCTTGCCCGCTTTGCGGCAGCGTACCCAGCCCAGCAAGGGACAGTTCCAGATCGCTTTCGAAATCCTGCGCCATGCTTTGTTGCACCAGCGCCGCATTCACGCCTGGTGCCGCAAAGCCGGTGATCGCAGGCGGGCCAGAGTGCAACGTCAGCTTGGCGCTTTCGAGCTCTGGCAGCCAGCCCTTTAGCTTGCTAAGAATTCCAAGCGCAGCAACTGGATCGCCTTCGATGCCCACGCTCGGATCACCTGCAACAGCGTCCACGCCAAGCGCTTCGCCGATCTGCGCAAGGTCAAGACCTTTGGGCAGCTTGCCCGCGACCGTCACACCCGAAGCCGCATCGTAGCTGACGTCGAAGCCGATCGGCGTGCCGTCGTCGCGCGTCTCGATATCATCTTGCAACGTGTAGCCTTCGGGCAGCGTCAGCGCGGTTATCAGGGCATTGCGATCGCTTGGCGTGTCAACCAGACCCGTCAAACGCATCGTCGTTCCCGTGAGCGAGGCCGCGCCGTCCTGCATTTGCGTCAGCGTGCCGAGCGCGCCGCCAATCGCCGCTTCCCAGCGCTCCGGTGCGCCGGAAGCAAGGGTCAATCCCTCTACACCGCTCGCGCCGCTCTCGCGCAAGGCCGCGCGCATCGCCTCGGAGGGCACATTTCCCTGCAAAAGCGTTTGCCCATTCTTACGCGTCGCGGCGATCGTAAATGGATCGGCCATCGGCAAGACCTCGAGCGCATCAATAACCACGCGGCGTCCCTGAACATCGTTCAGCGCGGAGATCAGCGCCGCGCGCTCCGCTTCACTATTTGCCAGCCCCGAAACACGAATGTCGCGACCGTCCACATTTGCCTGCACGCCGTGCACAGCACCCGCCACAGCTGTTTGCGCATGCAGCCCGATCGAGCTCTCGATATCCAGCGCCTGATCCTTCGCGCCCCAATAGCCAAGACCACCGACACCCGCTGCCAAAAGCACACCGCCTAAGAGTTTTCTCATTACCCGACCTCTTTTCAGTACTCGTTCAAACACGCTCGCCGTAGCGAATTATGCTATCAAAGCCCATTACTTGCGCGATTAGCAAGGGGGAAGCGCCACGCAAAAAACCCGCAGCATTGAAGAACGCTACGCACTTATGGCCCTGAAGGAGTTCCGGCAGAGGCGGTGGCGAATGACAGAGGCGCTTGGTTAAACGTCATTTTTCAAGAGCATTTAGGTCGTCAGTTGAACGCCCTTGATTAACGCAAACGAGCAATCTTTACCGAAGTAGAGCACTGAAACGACAAAGCTCACGGAAACCGTGAGCTTTGTGTTGGAAAATTCGCCCAATTTAAGGCCGTTTGTGCGACTTAGATCGCTTTCTTGAGGCTTTCCTCGAGATAAATCTCGCGAAGACGCGGCGCAACACGGCCCGGCGTGCCATCCCCAAGGATCGCACCGTCAATTTCAACCACAGGCATGACGAAAGTGGAGGCAGATGTGATGAACGCCTCATCCGCCTGCATTGCCTCTTCGATGGTGAAGTTGCGCTCTTCCACATCCATCTGCGCCTCTTGCGCGAACCGCAGCACTGCAGCGCGCGTGATCCCGTGCAGAATATCGTTCGAGAGCGCGCGCGTTATGATAGTGTTGCCCTTGACGATATAGGCGTTGTTGGACGTGCCCTCGGTGACAAATCCATCCTCTATCATCCAGGCGTCGTCCGCCCCCGCCTTTTTCGCCATCATCTTGCCCATGGAGGGATAAAGCAGTTGAACCGTCTTGATATCACGGCGTCCCCAGCGAATATCTTCGATTGAAATCACCTTCATGCCAACTTTGGCCGCAGGCGAATTGGCGAGGCCGGGCTTGTTTTGGGTGAACAGTACAATCGTGCAGGGCGTCGTGTCCGGATCAGGGAAAGCGAAATCACGATCACTCGGCGCGCCGCGGGTGATTTGCAGATAGATCATCCCTTCGTCAATCTCGTTGACACGCACCAACTCGCGGTGAACCACGAGCAGATCTTCCTTGGAAATCGGGTTATTCATGTCCAACTCGTTCAGCGAACGCGCAAGGCGGATTGCATGGCCGTCAAAGTCGATGAGCTTGCCACCCAGAACCGATGTGACCTCATAGACGCCATCCGCCATCAGGAACCCGCGATCGAAGATCGAGACTTTGGCTTCGGTCTCGGGCAGGTATTCGCCGTTTACATATACGGTACGTGTCATTTTGTGTCTCCTATCCCCAAAGTTCAGGTTTGGGTGGATGGACGCCAGCGGCGTCAAAGTGAAGGGGCGTGTCGCGGTCTTCGGCCAGAAGGAGCGGGCCGTCAAGGTCCGTGAACAAGACGCCCTGCGCAAGCAATGTCGCAGGGGCCATAGCGAGCGATGATCCGACCATACAGCCGACCATCACACCGTAGCCTTGCGCAATTGCCTCTTGTTTCAGCGCCAAGCCTTCGGTCAATCCGCCGGTCTTATCCAGCTTTATGTTCACCACGTCATATTTTCCCTTGAGCGCAGGCAGGCTTGCGCGGTCATGGCAGGATTCGTCGGCGCAAACGGGCAAAGGCCGCTCGATTTCGCTCAAGGCATCATCCTTGCCAGCGGGCAGCGGTTGCTCGACCAACTCCACGCCAAGGCCGACAAGATGCGGCGCAAGCTCTGCGTAGACGTCCGCGCTCCAGCCCTCGTTCGCGTCAATGATGATCCGCGATTTAGGCGCGCCGCGGCGCACGGCCTCAAGGCGGGGCATATCATCGGGCGTGCCCAACTTGATCTTCAGCAGTGGGCGGTGCGCATTTTCGCGCGCCTGTGACTGCATCGCTTCGGGCGTGCCAAGCGAGAGCGTGTAGGCCGTAATTTCAGGTCCGGGTTTTTGCAGACCCGCGAGATCCCAAACCGGTCGACCCGTCCGCTTCGCTTCCAAATCCCACAGCGCGCAATCCACCGCATTGCGCGCCGCCCCCGGCTCCAGCAAATCATAAAGCGCCATGCGCGACATATCAGCAGGCAGGCCGCGAATTTGCGCCTCTACGCTCTCCATCGTCTCGCCGTAGCGCGCGTAGGGTACGCATTCACCCCAGCCGATATGCGCGCCATCGCTCAGTTTGACCGTAAGCACCTTGGCCTCCGTCCGAGACCCGCGCGAGATCGTGAAGACCTGCGCGAGCTTGAACACATCGTAGCTGATGTCGATTTGCATCAAATTGACGCCAACGCATCCACAAGACGACCCGCGCCGTGGCGGTAAGGATCAACCGCAGGCAGGCCCATGCGCTCTTCTACGTCTTTGAGGTAGGCAACCGCATCGTCCTCGGACATGTGCTGCGTGTTGACCGAAATGCCTACCACCTTGCACGCGGGATTTGCGACCTGGGCCAGCGGCAGTGCGGTATCGCGCAGCACCTCAAGCGTTGGCAGCGAGTACCCCGGCAGGCCGCGCATATGCGTGCGTGTCGGCTCGTGACACAGGATCAGCGCATCGGGCTGGCCACCATGTACCAGCGCCATGGTGACACCAGAATAGGAAACGTGGAACAGGCTGCCTTGCCCCTCGATCATATCCCAATGATCCTCATCATTATCCGGCGTAAGATACTCGACCGCACCCGCCATGAAATCGGCGATCACCGCATCGAGCGGCACGCCATGCCCTGTGATCAGAATTCCCGTCTGCCCCGTCGCGCGGAAGGTAGATTTAAGACCGCGTTCCTGCATCTCCGCATCCATCGCCAGCGCCGTATACATCTTGCCCGCTGAGCAATCCGTCCCAACTGCAAGGCAACGCTTGCCTGTACGTTTGATTCCGTTGGCAATGGGATAGCCAACCGTAGGAACGCGCACGTCGTGCAAGGTCCCGCCGTGCATCTGCGCCGCAGCGACAAGATCACCTTCATCGCGCAGCAGGTTATGCAAACCGGAAGCCAGATCATAGCCCATTTCCAGCGCCTCGATCAAAACGTCTTTCCATGCCTGGCTAATGATACCGCCGCGATTGGCAACGCCTATGACCAACGTCTTGGCACCGGCAGCCTTTGCTTCCGCGAGGGTCATGTCCTGAAGGCCGATATCGGTACCACAGCCGGGCAGGCGCAATTGGCCAACGGAATTTTCGGGACGCCAATCCTTGATGCCCTGCGCCACTTTGGCGGAAAGCTGGTCAGGTGCGTCGCCCAGGAAGAGCAGATATGGTGTCTCGATCATGGTGGTCCCCTCAGAATCTAAATGTCTTGGCGCTTAGATTGGAGCGACTTGATCACGATTTTCTTTCTTTTTCCTCGATACTCGCACTAGTATTCGTAATTTCTTGCACAAATTCTTAAATTTATCGAAGAATCTTTCGAACTTTCTTGTCCCCCTGCACAAACTGACATCTCTGCAATGCAGCGCTCGACTATGCAGGCGCAGAAATCTGCTTGCGCAGAGCTTCGCAACGAAATATCTCTGACGGCAAGAAAAACGTAATTAAATTACCTGAAAGGGTCGCCATGAGCTTCCGCATCCAACCAACGCCCGTCGCACGCCCCAACCGCTGCCAGTTGTTCGGCCCGGGCTCGCGTCCTGCGATCTTCGAAAAGATGGCAGCAAGCGCGGCTGATGTGATCAACCTCGACCTCGAGGATTCGGTCGCGCCCTCCGATAAGGACAGTGCGCGCGCCAATGTGATCAAGGCAATCAGCGATGTGGACTGGGGCAGCAAGACGCTCTCCGTGCGCATCAACGGGCTCGACACGCCCTATTGGTATCGCGATGTAGTTGATCTGCTCGAGCAAGCGGGCGAGCGTCTCGATCAGATTATGATCCCTAAAGTGGGCTGCGCCGCGGACATTTACGCGGTGGACGCGTTGGTCAGCGCGATCGAGCTTGCGAAAGGACGCAGCAAGCGGATTTCCTTCGAGGTGATCATCGAAAGCGCAGCAGGCATCGCACATGTGGAAGAGATCGCCGCCGCGTCGCCGCGCTTGCAAGCGATGAGCCTTGGCGCAGCCGATTTCGCCGCCTCCATGGGCATGGCAACCACGGGAATCGGCGGCACACAGGAAAACTACTATATGATGCACGAGGGCGCGAAACACTGGTCCGACCCGTGGCACTGGGCGCAAGCCGCTATTGTTGCCGCTTGCCGCACGCATGGCGTGCTGCCTGTCGATGGCCCCTTCGGTGATTTCTCCGACGACGAAGGTTTCCGCGCACAAGCGCGCCGCTCGGCCACACTCGGAATGGTCGGTAAATGGGCGATCCACCCCAAGCAGATCACCCTCGCCAACGAGGTTTTTACCCCCTCCACCGAGGCCGTCAATGAGGCCCGCGAAATCCTCGCGGCGATGGAAGAGGCCAAGGCAAAGGGCGAAGGCGCGACCGTTTACAAGGGCCGACTGGTGGACATAGCATCCATCAAGCAGGCCGAAGTGATCGTGCGCAATTCAGAAATGATCGCCGGTTAATCTGCCAAACAGCCGGAATAGCTATCGGCAAGACCTTGCAGAAGCTGCGTATACAGATAGGGGCCGGGCGAAAGTCTGGCCCCGATTGCATCAAGCTCTCCGAGATTTGCATCACTGCCCTCAAGCACAACCTCCACCAGACGCGCGCTTTGCTGTGGCTCTTTGAACAGGCACGTCGCGCCAGACTCTTCCAAGGCGTGACGCGCACCGGATATCCGCGCAGGGCTGGGGGCCGCCGCATCGCCCAGCGCAATAGCGCCTGCAAATGCGGGGCCGAAGCGACGGTCAAAATACTGGAAGGCATCATGGAGCACCATGTAAGATGACGCCTGAAACGGCTCCATCTGAGCGGTAATATTTGCACTAAGCGCCGTGAGTTCCACCTGCGCAGCTTGGGCGTTGGCAGCATAAATCGCCGCGTTTTCCTGATCGGCGCTCGAGAGCGCGTCAGCTATCGCCTGCACCCAGAGCACTGCGTTTTGCGGATCTAGCCAGCCATGCGGATCAAAGGCCGCATCGCTGTGATCATGCCCGTGCTCCTTGTCGTGCGCGTGTTCATGTTCTTCATCATGCCCACCGCCATGGCCATGCTCATCCTTGTCATGGCTATCTTCTTCATGCGCATCATGCTCCATGTGACCCTCGTGCGCCTCATGGCCTTCACGAAAAGCGTGATGCACCGTTCCGTCGATCAGCATCATTTCAGAAATCACCGCATTACTCGCCAGAGTTTCCAGTGGGTTTTGCAACCAAGACGTCAACTCGGCACTTGTCCAGAAAACGAGTTGTGCGCGCTCCAAGGCTGCCGCTTGTGATGGACGTAGTGCGTAGGTATGTGGCGAAGCATCAGGCGCAACGATCAGATCAGGTTCACCTACTCCTTGCATCACCCGGGCCACAAGCGAATGGATTGGCGCGATATCAACAGCAACGCGGATCGGCTCGGCTGCAAGCGGCATTGCAAAACATGCCAGAGGCAAGAAAATAATTTTACGCATGAGTTTGATCCTTTCGTGTTGCGTTGATGTGCATATGTTATATTATAACGCTTATCGTCAATCGGAAAATGTTATAATATAACAATTTCATTCCAACGAAGAAGCGCACGCCATGGACCCAATCGGTTTTTCCAAGCATAATCACGCCCATTGCATCTCAGGGAATCTGGCGCAGATCGAAGCGCATTGTCGCGCCGAGGGGCTGCAACTCACCCCCGTGCGTCGCCGCGTGCTGGAGATGCTACTACACGAGCACCGCGCGCTTGGGGCTTATGATATCCTTGATAAATTACGCGCCGAGGGCCACGGCTCGCAACCGCCCGTCGCCTACCGCGCGCTGGATTTCCTCGTTTCGCACGGCTTTGCTCATAAGATCGAACGCCTAAACGCTTTTGTTGCTTGCGCCCACCCCGGCGAAGCCCATGACCCTGCCTTCCTGATTTGCCGCAAATGCGACGGGGTGGCTGAAGCGCAGACGCAGCCTACGCGCGGGCAACTGGGCACAAGTGCGCGCATAGCGGGCTTCCAGATCGAGCGCACGGTGCTCGAAGCCGAGGGCGTGTGCCCCAATTGCGCAGAAAGCGCCGCACTATGAAACTGATCTGCGCCAAAGGGCTAAGCGTGCACCGCGGCAAAGCCGCAGTGCTAAAAAATGTGACGTTGGATATTGCATCGGGGGAAATCGTCACCGTTGTCGGTCCAAACGGATCGGGCAAATCAACGCTTTTGCGCGCACTGATCGGAGCCACCGAAATTGCCAAAGGCGAAGTGACCCGCAAGCCGGGGCTACGCATCGGCTATGTCCCGCAAAAACTGCACATCGATCCAACCTTGCCAATGAGCGTCGCCCGTTTTTTATCACTGCCTTGCAAAGTATCGCCGCAACAGACCCAAGAGGCCTTGGCGCAAGCTGGAGCGAGCACGCTTGGCGCGCGCCAGATGGCTGATCTGTCGGGCGGTCAATTCCAGCGCGTCCTGCTGGCGCGCGCGCTGCTCGGCAACCCGGAACTGCTGATCCTCGACGAAGCGACACAGGGTCTCGATCAACCCGGCTCTGCCGCATTCTATCAGCAAATCGAGACACTGCGCAGCACGCTTGGCTGCGCTGTATTAATGGTCAGCCACGAATTGCACGTCGTCATGGCCGCCTCGGACCGTGTGATTTGCCTGAACGGGCATGTATGTTGCGAAGGCACGCCCGAGGTGGTGGCCAGCGCGCCGGAATATCGCGCGCTCTTTGGTTCGGGCACACAAGGCGCGCTCGCGCTCTATCGCCACGATCACGATCACCACCACCACGCGCATGATCACGGCCATACCCACACCCACAAACACGTCCCTGACCACAATCATCCACACGAACATGAGGACGCCTGATGAGCCTGCTCGACAGCTTCTTCATCCGCGCGGCCCTTGCCGGACTTGGTGTTGCGCTTGCCGCCGCCCCGCTTGGCTGCTTTGTGGTCTGGCGGCGCATGGCCTATTTCGGCGAAGCGACGGCCCATGCCTCCATCCTCGGGATCGCACTTTCCTTATCGTTCGGCACTTCGATTTTTGCAGGCGTGCTGGCCCTGGCCTTACTTATGGGCTGGGCCGTCTCCGCTCTGTCGGGGCGCGGTTATGCGATGGACACATTGCTTGGCGTCATGGCGCATTCCGCGCTAGCGGTTGGCCTCGTCACGGTCTCGCTCTTGCAAGGCGTGCGCATTGATTTAATGGCCTATTTGTTTGGCGACATCCTTGCGGTGAGCCGTTTTGACCTCGCAATCATCTGGGGCGGCGCGGCCTTGGTGATGGCGCTGCTCTGGTGGCGTTGGTCGGCGCTGTTGACCGCGACCCTCAGTGCCGATCTTGCCTATGCCGCCGACATCAATCCGCGTCGAGAGCAAATGGTGCTGACCATCGCGCTGGCGCTTGTTGTGGCGGTTGCGATCAAAGTCGTCGGCGTTTTGCTGATCGCTGCGCTTTTGATCATTCCCGCTGCCGCCGCGCGGCCCTTCGCGAACACGCCAGAGCGCATGGCCTTGATCGCCGCCGGAATCGGCGCGTTTTGTGCCATTGGCGGATTGCAACTGGCCTATCTTTACGACACCCCCACGGGCCCTACGATTGTTTGCCTGGGCGCCGCTTGCTTTGCAGGGGCCAGTCTGCTCAACCTGCTGCGACAGCGGTAGCAAGCGAAGAGAAGGGGCGATCTGATGAGCGAAATCAACATTGATCATCTGCGCGATTGGCAAGGGCGCAGCGAAGAGCAATGCGATCTGATCGCTGCTTTTCCCGCGAACGCATTGGCCGCGACGCTGGATCGCAACGATGCCGAATATAGCATCGGCGATGCGCTGCCACCGCTTTGGCACTGGCTGCATTTCCTCCCCTTGCACAAGTTGCAAGACCGCGGCTACGACGGCCATGCCGCGCTTGGCACGTTCCTGCCGCCCGTGCCCCTGCCCCGCCGCATGTGGGCGGGTAGTCGGCTGACCTTTCTCGCACCGATGAAAATTGGCCAAGCCCTGCTCAAACGCTCCGAAATCAAAACTATGTCGCATAAGTCAGGCCGCAGCGGCGATCTGGTCTTCGTGACCGTGCTGCACGAAGTGTTTGACGGCGACTTGCTGTGCCTAAGCGAAGAACATGACATCGTTTACCGCGCAGCACCTGCGAAAGACGCCGTATCACCCGCACTGCACCTCGCGCCGGAATACAGCGATTTTTCTAGAAAAATCGACCCAGACCCTGTACTTCTGTTCCGCTATTCGGCTCTGACCTTCAATGGCCACCGCATCCATTATGACCAGCCGTTTTGCGTTGGCACGGAAGGGTATGACGGCCTCGTCGTTCACGGCCCTTTGCTGGCCACTTTCATGCTCGATGTGCTACGGCGCAAGATGCCTGATGCGCAGATCAATGCCTTCGAATTTCGCGCACTCGCACCAGTTTTCGACACAAACCCCTTCTCTGTCCATGGCTTAGCTAATCCCGATGGCACGGTCAAATTGTGGATCAAGCGCCATGACGGCGCATTAGCGATGGAAGGCACAGCAACTCTAGGACCATACACATGAACGATCAATTCCAAGATATCCGCGACGCCATTCGCGCGCTTTGCGCTGAATTTCCACCGGAATACCACCGCCAGATCGACCACGAGCGCAGCTACCCCGAAGCCTTCGTCGATGCGCTCACCAAAGCAGGTTGGATGGCCGCACTGATCCCCGAGGAATACGGCGGATCGGGCCTGGGATTGACCGAGGCCAGCGTGATCATGGAAGAGATCAATCGCTCGGGCGGTAATTCCGGCGCGTGCCATGGGCAGATGTATAATATGGGCACGCTCTTGCGCCATGGCTCGGACGCGCAGAAACAGAAATACCTACCGCGCATTGCCTCAGGCGAGCTACGTTTGCAAAGCATGGGCGTAACCGAGCCCACCACAGGCACCGACACGACCAAGATCAAAACCAAAGCCGAAAAACGCGGCGATACATACGTGATCAACGGACAAAAGGTCTGGATTTCTCGGGTGCAACACTCCGATCTAATGATCCTGCTCGCGCGCACAACGCCGCTGGCAGAGGTTACGAAAAAGTCCCTCGGTATGTCCATTTTCATCGTTGATCTGCGCGATGCCATTGGCAACGGGCTGACAGTGAAACCGATTCCCAACATGGTAAACCACGAAACCAACGAGTTGTTTTTTGACAATCTCGAAATCCCCGCCGAAAACCTGATTGGCGAGGAAGGAATGGGCTTTAAGTATATCCTGGATGGTCTCAACGCCGAACGCGCGCTGATCGCAGCGGAATGTATCGGGGATGGCTATTGGTTCACCGAAAAGGTGACGGAATACGCCAAAACACGCGAAGTCTTTGGCCGTCCCATCGGACAAAACCAAGGTGTGCAATTTCCCATCGCAGAAGCACATATCGAGATTGAAGCGGCCAACCTTATGCGTTTTGAGGCCTGCCGCCTCTATGACGCGGGGCAGCCTTGCGGTGCGCAGGCCAACATGGCGAAATACCTCGCGGCCAAGGCCAGCTGGGAGGCCGCGAACGCCTGCATCCAGTTCCACGGAGGCTTTGGCTTTGCATCGGAATACGACGTCGAGCGAAAGTTCCGCGAAACGCGCCTCTACCAAGTCGCACCCATTTCGACCAATCTGATCCTGTCCTACGTGGCCGAGCATATGCTTGGCCTGCCAAGGTCGTTCTAGATGTTGCCCCTTGATGGTATCACGGTGATCGCGCTGGAACATGCGGTTGCCGCGCCCTTTGCAACACGGCAACTCGCTGATCTGGGCGCTCGGGTGATCAAGATCGAGCGCCCCGGCAAGGGTGATTTCGCACGCGGCTACGACACGCGCGCGCGCGGCATGTCCTCGCATTTCGTCTGGAGCAACCGCTCGAAGGAAAGCCTCACGCTGGATTTGAAATCAAAGGATGGAATGAAGGTGCTGAGCAAGCTAATCGACACCGCAGATATCCTCGTTCAAAACCTCGCCCCCGGCGCGGCAAACCGCATGGGGCTTGGCTTTGAAACCTTGCACGCTAAGCACCCCAAATTGATCATTTGCAACATTTCCGGCTACGGCCCCAATGGACCGGAAACAGACCGCAAGGCCTATGATCTTTTGGTGCAGGCCGAAGCGGGTTTTCTGTCGATCACGGGTACGGACACGAAACCCAGCAAGGCAGGCATTTCCGTCGCTGATATCGCCGCTGGCATGTACGCGTACACCAACATCCTCGCGGCCCTGCTCCAACGGGGCAAGACGGGTAAAGGCGCTGAAATCAATATTTCGATGCTGGAAGCGCTGGCGGAATGGATCGGCTACCCGATGTATTACGCCACAGACGGCGCTGAGCCACCCGCCCGAGCAGGGGCGGCGCATGCAACGATCTTTCCCTATGGCCCGTTCATGGCAGGGGACGGCAAAGAAGTGATGCTGGGTCTGCAAAATGACCGTGAATGGACCACGTTCTGCCGTGACATCCTTGAGGCTCCAGCGCTTGAAACCGACCCGCGCTTCGATAGCAATCACGCGCGCGCGGCAAACAAACTCGACCTGACCGCGATCATCATGGCCACCTTTTCCAAGTGGAGCGCTGAGGAAGTCATAACTAAACTCAGCGCCGCTGGCATCGCCAATGCGCGCATGAACGATATGGCAGGGCTTTGGGCGCACCCACAGCTTAAAGCACGCGGTCGCTGGCGCGAAGTAGACACGCCTGTTGGCCCCATGCCCGCACTCCTCCCCCCCGGCGGCGTCGGGGCAGAGCCGCGCATGGACGCGATCCCCGCACTCGGCCAGCATTCGCGCGCCATTTTGGAAGAATTGGGGATGGACAGCGCCAGCATTGATGCGCTCTCTGGCAAGGGCGTTATCTAGGGGACAAGACATGGCTAAACTCAAAACCACTGCGGCAGAAATGGTCGCCAATGCGCGTGCGGAGATCCGCGAGATTGAAACCCCTGATCTGATCGCCATGCTCGATGACCCGAACGTGGTCGTCGTCGATATCCGCGATGTCCGAGAACGCCAGCGAGGCGGCTTTATCCCTGGCAGCGTGCATGCACCGCGCGGCATGCTGGAGTTCTGGATCGACCCCGATAGCCCCTATTTCAAAACCATCTTCGGCGAGGACAAGCAGTTCGTGTTCCACTGTGCCTCCGGATGGCGCTCTGCGCTCGCCGTGAATACCTTGAACCAGATGGGCTTTGATGCGGCACATCTACGCGAGGGTTTTTCGACATGGGAAGCACAAGGTGGGCCGGTGGAGAAAGCAACATGAGCGCGCCCTCCAAATCCAGCTACGATGTGGTCATCATCGGCGGTGCGATGATGGGCTCCTCGACCGCTTGGTTTCTGACGGACAACCCCGATTTCAACGGCTCTGTTCTGGTCGTGGAAATGGACAGCAGCTACGCCAAATCCTCGACTGCGCACACGAACTCCTGCATGCGCCAGCAGTTTTCCAACAAAATCAACGTGCAGATCAGCCAGTTCGCTGCCGAATTCATCAAGAACCTGCGCGGCTACATGGGCGGTGATACACGCGTGCCTGAGCTGGATATCCAAAACTACGGGTATATGTATCTGGCCGATAATGAAGGCTTTGCCGATGTGCTGCGCTCCAATCAGAAAGTACAGCTGGAGGCAGGCGCAGAGACCCAGCTTTTAGACGCAAACGAAATTAAAGCGCGCTATCCGTTCTACAATGTCGATGACATTCTGCTCGGCTCTATCAACCTCAAGGACGAGGGTTACTGGGACGGAGGCACGGTATTCGACTGGTGGCGCCGCTCCGCCAAAGATCGCGGCGTAGAATATGTCACCAACCGCGTTGCAGCAATAGATGTGCAGGGCAGCAAGGTGCAGTCCGTGACGCTGGAAAGCGGTGAAGTGATCGCCTGTGGCCAGGTCGTGAACGCCTCAGGTCCACGCGCGGCGCTCACCTCGAAAATGGCGGGGATCAATTTACCTGTCGAGCCGCGCAAACGCTTCACATGGATTTTCAGCGCCGAGCAACCACTCGATCAGGATCTACCCCTGACGATTGATCCCTCTGGCGTGCATGTCCGCCAAGACGGGCCCAAGACCTATCTTGCGGGCAGTGCCCCAAATCCGGAGGACGACATCGCCGTCGATCCCACAGATTTCAACATGGATCACAGTCGCTGGGAAAACCACGTCTGGCCCATTATCGCATCGCGCATCCCCCAGTTCGAAGCAATCAAAGTCGTAACCGAATGGGCAGGGCATTATGCCTACAACACACTTGATCAGAACGCTGTTCTAGGGCCCCACCCTGAGCTCACGAATTTCATCTTCCTCAACGGATTTTCTGGCCATGGCCTGCAACAAAGCCCCGCCATGGGGCGCGCCACAGCTGAATGGCTCACCTACGGCGGATACCGCTCGCTGGATATGTCGCCCTTCGGGTTCGAGCGGATCCTGCAAGGGCGCGCATTTGAAGAAAAGGCGATCATCTGATGACTGTTAAGCTCAAGAAACTCGTTCTGACAGGGGCCGCTGGACGCCTTGGCTCGTACCTGCGCGAACCGCTCTCCAAGATGTGTGAAACACTGGTCTCCAGCGATCTGGCCGAGGACATCGGGGGGCTTTACCCGGGTGAGATATACATCAAGGCAGACCTTGGCGATCTGGGCGCAATTGAAGCGCTGAGCAAAGACGCTGATATGATCATACATTTCGGCGCGATCGGGGACGAAGCTGCGTTCGATGCGATCCTGCACTCCAACATCATCGGGGCCTATAACATCTGGGAGGCTGCGCACCGCAACGGCGTGCGCCGCATCGTCTATGCCTCTTCCATCCATGCCGTCGGCATGTACCCCAAGACCCAATTCATTGGCACGGATGTCCCCCACCGCCCCGACACTTATTACGGGCTGTCCAAGTGCTTCGCCGAAGACCTTGCGCGCATGGTCTGGGAAAAACGCGGCATCGAAGCGGTTTGCCTGCGCATTTACAGCTGCGCCAAGGTCGGCAACACGCGTTCGGTCGGATCATGGCTCAGCTATGATGATCTGATCCAACTCGTGCAGCGCTCTGTCGATACACCCGTCACGGGATTCACGATTTGCTATGGCGTTTCGCGCAATGATCGCGCGCCCGTGGACAACGCCGCTGCCTCATTTCTCGGATTTCGCCCCAAGGACAATGCCGAGCAATTCGCCCACTCGATGTTCGCAAAGGATGGCCTCCTCGACCCCCATGAACCTGCCCATATGTGCCATGGTGGTCCTTTCGCGTCAGTCCCGCTGGGTGATAGCGGACAAGCAGCGTTGAATATCGAGGATGACAGCAAGAAAAGCTGACCCGCTGCGTCAACGTATACAACGGTATACTATAGACGACTCATGCGCCATCCACTAAGGACACCTCAAATCCAGCCCACGGCAATCCAAGAGGTTTCCCATGTCCAACAACAACACACCCGACATCATTTACACCAAGGTCGACGAAGCGCCAGAACTGGCCTCCGCCTCCTTCCTGCCGATCATCCAGAAATTCGCCGCAGCCGCCGGCGTGTCCGTGGGGACCAAAGATATCTCCCTCGCGGGCCGTATTCTTGCGACCTTTCCTGAGTATCTGAGCGAGGTTCAACGCCAGTCCGACGACCTCGCAGAACTTGGTAAGTTGGTGAAAACGCCCGAAGCCAACGTGATCAAGCTGCCCAACATCTCCGCCTCCGTGCCGCAACTGGTCGCCGCCGTGAAAGAGCTTCAATCCCAAGGCTTCGGCCTGCCCGACTACCCCGAGACACCTTCCACAGACGCAGAAAAAGTGATCCGTGCGAAATACGACACGATCAAAGGCTCTGCCGTGAACCCGGTCCTGCGCGAGGGCAATTCCGATCGCCGCGCCGCCAAAGCGGTAAAAAGCTACGCGCAGAACAACCCGCACCGCATGGGCAAATGGACGGCCGACAGCAAAACCCGCGTCTCGGCAATGGAAGGCGGCGATTTCTTCTCCAACGAGAAATCCGCGACTCTGCCCACTGAGGCCACTGCCAAGATCGTGTTAGAAACCGCAACCGGCGAAACTGTCCTGAAAGAGGGCCTCTCCTACCCCGCTGGCACAGTTGTCGATGCCACCTTCATGAGCGCCGCCGCGCTGGATAGATTTCTCGCCGCAGAGATCGACAGCACCAAAGCAGACGGCACGCTCTTCTCGCTGCACATGAAAGCTACGATGATGAAGGTGTCTGATCCGATCATCTTCGGTCATGCGGTCAAGGTGTTCCTCGCTCCGGTCTTCGACATCTTCGGCGCTGAAATGGCCGACCTCGGGGTGAACCCCAATTCCGGCATGGGTGATTTGCTTGCGCGCGTCAAAGACCAGCCTGCAATTATGGCTGCGATTGACGCCTGCATGAAAAAACGCCCGCCGCTCTACATGGTGGACAGCGACAAGGGCATCACCAACCTGCATGTCCCCTCCGATGTTATCATCGACGCCTCCATGCCCGCATTGATCCGCGCTGGCGGAAAAGGCTGGGGCCCTGATGGCAGCGAATCCGATGCAAACTGCGTTATTCCCGACAACTCCTACGCGCCCGTATATGACGAGTCGGTGAAGTTCTTCAAAGAAAACGGCGCACTGAACCCGGCCACCGCAGGCACTGTGCAAAACATCGGCCTTATGGCGCAAAAGGCGGAAGAGTACGGCTCGCACCCCACAACATTCGAAATGCCTGCCGCCGGTACGGTTCGCATGATCCTTGATGATGGCACGGTCCTGCACGAGCATAAGGTAGAGGAAGGCGACATCTGGCGCTCTGCTTCCACGCGCAAGGCACCCATTGAAGACTGGGTGAACCTCGCGATTTCGCGTCAAAGGTCGGAAGGATTTGAAGCAATCTTCTGGCTTGATGCGGACCGCGCCCATGACGCTGAATTGATCAAATACGTCACACCGATCCTTGAGGCGCAGGGCGTTGCCGACAAGTTCCAGATCATGGCACCCCGCGCCGCGACGCGCGCGTCCTTGGAGACAATCACCAAAGGCGAAAACTCCATCGCAATCACCGGCAACGTGCTGCGCGACTACCTCACCGACCTGTTTCCAATCCTCGAACTGGCGACTTCTGCCAAGATGCTCTCCATCGTGAAACTCATGCAAGGTGGTGGTTTGTTTGAAACCGGCGCTGGCGGCTCTGCCCCCAAGCACGTTCAGCAGCTTATGGAGCAAAACCATCTGCGCTGGGACAGCCTTGGTGAGTTCTGCGCATTGGGGGAAAGCCTACAGTTCCTCGCCGACGCACGCTCCAACGAGAAAGCGCGCGTTCTAGGACAAGCCGTTGATGCCGCGACACAAGGCATCCTTGACGACAATCGCTCACCAAGCCGCAAAGTAGGCGAGCCGGACAACCGCGACAGCCACTATTGGTTCGCGCGCTACTGGGCCGAAGCGCTCGCGGCGCAAACGGATGACGCAGAACTCGCTGCACACTTTGCGCCTATCGCGACGGCGCTGGCGTCAAATGAAACTGCGATCCTTTCCGAACTCGCCACCGCCCAAGGCCCCGCTGTTGACCTTGGCGGTTACTATCACGGCGACGCGGCCAAAACAGCCGCTGTGATGCGCCCCTCGGCCACGTTGAACGCCATTATTGGCTAAACACATCGGGGCCACGCACGCCAAACTCTCGCGCGGCCCTATACTTCTCTGGTCCCAAAATACCTCGGGGGAGGCTCGGCTTGCCGAGACGGGGGCAGCGCCCCTACCCCGCCCCAAGCACAGCCTCATCTAACAAGTCGCACATCCCCTCTCGCCTTTTGCGAAAACCTTTGCCAATCTGACGCACAAGGGGACACGCATGACAGGCACATCTAAACAAATCGCACTCATAGGCGCAGGCCCGATGGGCCTTGCAGCGGCCAAATTGATGGCCCAGCACGATATCGCGTTTCAGGGCTTCGAGCTTCATTCAGACGTGGGCGGCCTGTGGGATATCGACGGGCCACGCTCCACCATGTACGACAGCGCGCATTTGATTTCCTCAAAACGCATGACTGAATTCACCGACTTTCCCATGCGCGAAGACGTTGCCGAATACCCCTCGCACAATGCGCTAAAGCAATACTTTCACGACTTCGCCAAGCATTTTGATCTCTACGAAAAATACCACTTTGGTGCAGAGGTTCTAACCTGCGAACCACTCGGCCGTTCAGGAGAGGGCTGGCGCGTCACATGGCGCGACGGAGCCGGCGAACACAGCGCAACATTCGCAGGCGTGATGATCGCCAACGGCACCCTGAGCGCGCCGAACATGCCCGCCTTCAAGGGCGCTTTCACAGGCGAGTTGATTCACGCCTCCCATTACCGCGCCCCCACGCAATTCACCGACAAACGCGTGCTTGTGATCGGCGCGGGCAATTCCGGCTGTGATATCGCCGTCGATGCAATTCACCATGGCAAAAGCACTGACCTGTCCATGCGCCGAGGCTACTATTTCGTACCAAAATACGTCTTTGGCAAACCCGCAGACACCATGGGCGGCGCGATCAAATTGCCCATGTGGCTCAAGCGGCCCATTGATCAGACCATCCTCAAATGGTTCGTCGGCAATCCGCAGAAATACGGCTTTCCCAAGCCCGATTACAAACTCTACGAGAGCCATCCTGTCGTGAACTCACTCGTTCTTTATCATGCAGGCCACGGTGATTTGAAAATCCGCCCTGACGTTGATCACATGGACGGGAAAACCGTGCATTTCACCGATGGCACCAGCGGAGAGTACGACATGATCCTCGCGGCTACAGGCTACAGGCTCGACTATCCGTTCATCGAAAAGCAGCACCTTAACTGGCAAGGCGATGCGCCGCATCTCTTCCTCAACGCCATGCACCCGGGCCGCGATGATCTTTTCGTGCTCGGCATGGTCGAGGCCAGCGGCCTTGGCTGGCAAGGGCGCCATGAGCAGGCCGAGATGGTCGTGCGCTACATCAAAGCCCTGAGAGCAGGTACGCAAAGCGCCAAGGGCCTCCAGTCAGAGAAAGCCAAAGGGTTCCAGCGCGCCACGGGCGGGATGAATTATCTCAACCTCGCGCGCATGGCGTATTACGTAGATAAGGCGACCTACCGCAAAGCCGTCACAGGCTGGATCAGAAAACTGGGCGGGGCGAAACCATGATCGATGATGTCGCCCTCACTTTCAGCGCCAGCTCCTTGTTGGCGCTGAACGCGATCCTAGCGATCGTGATGTTTTCCATCGCGATCGATCTGCTTCCGCGCGATTTCAAGGCGCTCGCGCGCGCCCCCAAGCCGCTCATCGTCGGGTTGATTTCGCAGTTTCTGTTTCTGCCCGCACTCACCTTTTGCCTCGTCTTCCTTGCCGCTCCGACGCCTTCCGTCGCGCTTGGCCTGATCCTTGTCGCGGCCTGCCCGGGTGGAAATATCTCGAATTTCATCACCCACCGCGCAGGCGGAAATTCTGCGCTTTCCGTCTCCATGACCGCACTCGCCACTGTTGGCGCGATTTTTCTCACGCCGCTCAACATCGCCTTTTGGGGCAGCCTTTACGCCCCCACGTGCGCAATTTTGCAAGCGACCCAGATCGACCCTGTTTCGGTAGCGATCACAGTCGGATTCATGCTGATCCTGCCGCTCGCACTTGGCATCTGGCTCAACCACACAAAACCAGCCCTCACCGCGCGCATTCGAAAACCGCTTCAATGGCTGTCCATGACTATCTTTGTCGCCTTCATCCTTGTCGCAATCGGGGCGAACTGGGCAAGTTTCCTAAGCCTCGCAGGGGTCATCATCGCATTGGTGATCGCCCATAACGCGATCGCGCTTGGAACAGGGTTCACACTGGCGACGCTCGCAGGCGTCACATCTTATGACCGCCGCGCGATCACCATCGAAACCGGCATTCAAAATTCCGGTCTCGGGTTGGTGTTGATCTTCGGCTTCTTCGGCGGGCTTGGCGGCATGGCCGTCGTCGCCGCCTTCTGGGGTATCTGGCACGCAATTTCCGGCATTGCCCTCGCGAAATACTGGGCACGCACAAAGGCCCCGCGATGAGCTGCGTTCTGATCACAGGGGCATCAGGCATGATCGGCCGCGCCCTTATTGGCGAGATGGTGTCGGCGGGCCTCAACGATATCATCGCGAGCGATCTTTCCGGCAAAGACCTGCCGCACGGTATTGCGTTTCGCCTGCTCGACGTCACGGGCGAGGACGTGGAAATCGTGATCAACGATATCAAACCCGACGTCGTCGTGCATCTTGCCTCAATCGTCACGCCGCCACCAGGGATGGGGCGCCAAGTCGCCCAAGCGGTCGATGTGCAAGGCACGCGCAACGTGCTCGACGCCTGCATCAAACACGGCGTGCGCCGCTTTGTAGTGACCAGTTCGGGCGCTGCCTACGGCTATCACGCCGACAATCCGGTGCCCTTGTGCGAAAGCGATCCATGCCGCGGGAACCGTGAATTCGCCTATGCCGATCACAAACGACAGGTCGAGGAAATGCTGGCCAAGGCGCGCAGCGACGCGCCGCAGCTAGAGCAAGTCGTGCTGCGCGTCGGCACTGTCCTTGGTGCCGGAACGGACAATCAGATCACCGCTCTGTTTCACAAGCCTCGCTTGCTCGCGATCAAAGGCAGCGAAAGCCCCTTCGTGTTCATTTGGACCCGTGATCTGGCACGCATAGTGATGCGTGCAGCAACGGACGGACCGGCAGGCATCTACAACGTCGCAGGCGACGGCGCGCTTGGCGTTACAGAAATTGCTGCGCGCTTGAAAAAACCCGTTCTGCGCTTGCCTGCATGGGTGCTCAAGGTCGCGCTAGCCCTCGCCAAACCGCTGGGCCTGTCCCGCTATGGTCCCGAGCAAGTGAGGTTCTTGCAATACCGCCCCGTCCTTGCGAATGACGCGCTGAAAAGGGATTTTGGCTATATCCCTGACAAAACCTCCAGCGAAGTGTTCGATCTGTGGCGCGAAAGCGTGGGTTTATGAAAACCGTCGTGATTTCCGGCGGCGCAGGCGGGCTCGGCCGCGCGTTAACGGCGCGGCTTATTACGCAGGGCTGGCATGTGGTCGCGCTTGATATTGATATCAGCGCGCTTGAACTGAATGACCGATTGAGCGCCTACCAAGTCGACCTGACGGATGGCGTTGCTTTGGACGATACCGTCGCAGAAATCCTCGACGCGCACACCAGCATTGATCTGGTGATCTACAACGCAGGCGTCTCGCAGATCGCCAGCTTCGAGGACACCAAAGACACCGCACATCGCCGCCTTTTCGAAATCAATTATTTCGCGGCCACTGCCCTCGCGCGCGGGTTTCTAGCGCCCTTGCGCGCCAGCAAAGGCACGCATCTGGCCATCTCATCCGTCGCCGGATTTTCGCCACTCTATCATCGTGCCGCCTATGCTGCGTCCAAACATGCGTTGCAGGGGTTTTTCGCTTCGCTGCGCTCGGAAGAGGCAGAGCACGGTGTGCGCACCTTAATCGCCGCGCCAAGTTTCGTGGCAACCAATATCGGCAATGCGGCCCCTATGAACGATGGTATGCTGCGCCCCGGATCGGCGCGTGACGGCTTGGATTATATGACGCCCGATGCTGCGGCCAAGATCATTCTGGCCGGATATGCCAAAGGGCGACCCTTCATTCCAGTCGGACGCATCGCGCGGCTGTCGTGGTGGATCAACGCACTCTCGCCGCGCCTGTTCCAGCGTTTGATGGAGCGCAATATCAAAGGCGCATAACGATCAACACAAGTGCGCTACCCGTCCATCTTGAGCGCGGAAATGAACGCTTCCTGAGGGATATCGACTTTGCCGAATTGGCGCATCTTCTTCTTGCCCGCTTTTTGCTTTTCCAGCAGTTTCTTCTTGCGGGTCGCATCGCCGCCATAGCATTTCGCGGTTACGTCCTTGCGCATCGCGGACAATGTCTCGCGCGCGATGACCTTGCCACCAATCGCCGCTTGGATCGGGATCTTGAACATATGGCGCGGAATAAGATCTTTCAGCTTTTCCACCATCGCCCGCCCACGCATTTCCGCGCGGTCCCGGTGCACCATCGTGGAAAGCGCATCGACAGGTTCATCGTTCACGAGGATCGACATTTTGACCAGATGATCTTCGCGATATCCCAAAATCTGATAATCGAAGCTCGCGTAGCCCTTGGTCACAGATTTAAGGCGGTCATAAAAATCAAAGACCACTTCGTTCAGCGGCAAATCATAAACCACCATCGCACGCGTGCCTGCATAGGTCAGGTCTTGCTGAATTCCGCGACGGTCCTGACATAGCTTCAGGACATCGCCAAGATATTCATCCGGCACCAAAATCGTCGCCTTGATACGTGGCTCTTGCATGTGATCGACAAAGGTCATGTCGGGCATGTCGGCGGGATTGTGAAGCTCCATCATCTCGCCACTTTTCATGTGGATATGATAAATCACCGAGGGTGCGGTCGTGATCAGATCAATGTCATATTCACGCTCGATCCGGTCGCGAATAACCTCGAGATGCAGCAGGCCGAGAAAGCCACAACGAAAGCCAAAGCCCAGCGCCGCAGAGGTTTCCATTTCGAAACTAAAGCTCGCATCATTCAGCGCCAGTTTGTCAATCGCGTCGCGCAAGTCTTCGAATTCGGCGCTATCGACAGGGAAAAGGCCACAGAAAACCACAGGCTGCGCAGGTTTGAAACCGGGCAGCGCATCTGTTGTGCCTTTGCGCTCATGGGTGATCGTGTCGCCCACGCGCGTGTCGCGCACTTGTTTGATAGAGGCCGTCAGAAAACCAATTTCGCCGGGGCCAAGTTCGTCAATGACTTCCATTTGCGGACGAAACACACCGATGCGGTCCACGTGGTGCACCGTATCGTTCGACAGCATCCGGATGCGTTCACCTTTTTTCAAGGTTCCGTCGATAATACGCACCAGAACAATCACGCCCAGATAGGCATCATACCAACTGTCAACCAGCATCGCTTTGAGCGGCGCGTCGCGCTCGCCCTTGGGCGCGGGAAGGCGCGTCACGATCGCTTCGAGCGTTTCGTGAATGCCCTGCCCGGTCTTTGCGGAGACCTGTATGGCTTCGGACGCATCGATACCTATTACATCTTCGATCTGCTCTGCCACGCGGTCACAATCGGACGCGGGCAGGTCGATCTTGTTCAGGATCGGGACAATCTCATGATCCGCTTCCATGGCATGATAGACGTTCGCCAGCGTTTGCGCCTCGACCCCTTGCGAGCTGTCGACGACCAGCAGAGAGCCTTCGACCGCGCGCATGGAGCGGGAGACCTCATAGGCGAAATCCACGTGACCGGGCGTGTCGATAAGGTTCAGCACATAAGCCTGCCCATCATCCGCAGTATAATCAATGCGCACCGTGTTGGCCTTGATGGTGATGCCCCGTTCGCGTTCGATATCCATCGCATCGAGCATTTGCTCTTTCATATCGCGATCCTTCACCGTGCCCGTCTCTTGAATAAGGCGGTCGGCGAGGGTGGATTTCCCGTGATCGATATGTGCCACGATCGAGAAATTACGGATTTTGTTCAGCTCTGTCATATGCTGGATATGAGTTGGATTCGCGCCTTGGTCAAGCGCTGCCTGCACCCCTTTCTGGCTAGGCCATTGGCAAAGCCTCGCCGATCCAGCGCAGGAATTGAAACTTTACTGTTTTTGCCCTATAATTAACGCGAGAGTAACCAGCATGAGAGACGATGGGCATCAAGACCCGCGCCCATGCCGGCAAAAAGGCAGAGACATGAAACACATCATTTTGACAGTTGCCTTGGCAGCAATACTAGCACCTGTGGTGCCCGCCCCCCTGGACGCAGGAACGTTGCAGCGCGCATGTATGAAATCAGACCGCAAGGCTGCGAATCGGCGCCTGTGCAGCTGCATCCAGAAAGCCGCGCGTGGTCAGCTTAGCTCGTCCGATCAACGCCTGGCGGCAACGTTTTTCAAGGACCCGCATCGCAGCCAGGAAATCCGTCAGTCGGATCGCTACAGCCATGAAGTCTTCTGGAAACGCTACAAGGAATTCGGAGTGCGCGCGCAGCAGATGTGCTCTTAGCGCTCTGAATTACCGCTCAAGCGGCGGGAATGGTGTCGGCGCATCGCTGACCTGCCAAAACGCATGTTTGCCCATGACCTCCTGAAACTCGGCCGAGCCCAGAAAACGGCCGAGACAGTCGTGTAGCTTCGGCCAGGGCTGCGTATCAAACAGCGGCTTGTCGATAAAAGCGAACTGGCGCACGAACGGCAGGATCGCATAATCCGCAATGCTGGGCCGCTCGAAGATCCACGCGCCCATTTCGGCTTCCAATTCGCTCAATATCCCATGCGCAATGGCACGCTGGCTCTCAGGGTCACTGCCCGCGTAGCGCACCGCATATTTGGTGCGATCCAGCGCAACCTTGAACGCGCCATCAAAGTGCGCGATCAGCGCCCAACCCGCAGTGGGCATATCAAGCCAACCCTGCGGATCATTCTGCTGCAGCGCCCAAAGCATGATCTCAAGGCTTTCGTCAATCACGCTGCCTTGAGCAACGAGGCACGGCACCGTCCCGCTCGGCGAAGCGCGTAAAAACGCGGCGTGTTTGTTCTTGAGACTGATTTCGCGCAGTTCCACCTGCTGCTGCGCCGCCAAGATCGCCAGCCGCGCACGGATCGCATAAGGACAGCGGCGGAACGAGTAGAAGACCGGCATGTCACTTTGCATTGTCATCTCCCGCTCGCCCTTTGTTAACCACGCCCCCCGTTCATCTTGCCAGATAAACTCTGGGGGAGCGCCTTGGCGCGGGGGCAAAGCCCCCTGCACCGCTTATTCGCTCTTGGAATGGCCCATCGTGCCGTGATCCATACCGCCATGGTCGCGGCGCTCCAGATCGACCGGAATTTGCACCACGATCTCGCCGGCTTTTTCAAACATCAACGTCACCTCGACGCTTTCGCCCGCAATCATATCCTGCGTCAGCCCCATGAACATCACGTGATCGCCGCCGCGCGCCAGCGCGTGCATGCCCCCCGCTGGGATGGCAAAGCCTTCCTTCACGTGCATCATCTTCATCACGCCGTCCCCCATGTCTTTATGCGTGTGCAATTCAACCTTTTTGGCAATCTCGGAGGACGCGCCAATCAGACGGTCATCGCTATCTGTGTGGTTCATGATCTGCATAAAGGCCGCACCGGATTTGGCACCTTTCATCGCAGTGCGCGCATAGGCGTCATTAATCATCATACCATCCGCGAGGGCCGGCAAAGCGAAAGTGACAGCCGCGGCAGCGGCCAGTAGTTTGGAGGTGAAAGACATCTCGTCTCTCCTTATCTGTATCTGTTTTGAGATATAAAAATCGATTGGACTTCAGATCAAAACAGGCGGTCCACGCGCTTTGCGCGCGCCAAGGCGCACAGTTATGTGCTGCTCACTCACATGCTCGCGGCACTGCCTCTGCCAGACACCAACAGGCGCGAAATCAGATATTACAACGTCCAAGGCTACAATAAGAGAGAGCGCATAATCGGGGCACAGATGCGGCGGCTCGGTTGGTTGACCTTCCTCATCGACATAGACCATCAAGGGTCCGTTACCCGTGCAAAGCACTATCTGCCCTGCCGCATCCGGCATAGTGCGCGCGAGTGCCGCGCTTTGCGCCGTCAACGCGATAAGCGCCACAAGTAAAGCGCTAAGGAAATGCGAGGATCGTGTCATGACATTCGGTTTAAGCGCGTGCCAAGACAGGTTCAACAGGCAAAACGAAGCACCCCGCAGCAGGTGCTACGGGGTGTTCTTATTCTAACGGACCGAAAAAGGCTTAAGCAGCTGCTGTAAGCGCTTTCGCGATTTCTTTTTTCACTTTCAACGCGCCATCAGACAGCTCCGTGTCTTTCGCTTTCGCCATGAACGCGTCCAAGCCACCACGGTGATCTACAGAACGCAGAGCAGCCGCAGAAATCTTGAGCTTGATACCACGGCCCAGAATTTCGGACTGAAGCGTCACATCATTCAGGTTCGGCAAAAACCGGCGACGTGTGCGGTTCTTGGCGTGGCTGACATTGTTACCCGACATCGGGCCTTTTCCGGTCAATTCGCAGCGGCGAGCCATGGGCTTTTCCTCGTGTTCATGCGTTGCAGGCACATCCCTGCGAACGAAAAATTGGTGCGACTCTTTCGAGCGCATATAAATCTCTTGGCTGCTCTTATGGAGATAAGCGATAGGCGTCAAGCGATTCAGGCTGAGTTGAGGGTGTTACATGCGTTCCTGTGTGTATTTTTTTAACTCCGCCCGCGCAACTTGGCGGCGATGTACTGCGTCGGGCCCATCCGCAAAGCGCAAGGCGCGCTGCCATGTCCAGGCCATCGCCAGCGGCGTATCTTGGGAAATGCCTTGCGCGCCAAACATTTGCACCGCTTGATCGATCACTTTCAGCGCCACATTCGGCGCAACAACCTTGATCTGCGAAATATAGGGCGCAGCCGCGCGGCCATCGCCCTTATCCATCATCCATGCAGCCTTTAGACACATTAGGCGCGCCTGTTCGATATCCATACGGCACTCTGCAATAATGTCGAAATTCGCACCCAGCTGCGCCAAAGGTTTGCCAAACGCCTCGCGCTCCAAGGATCGCTTGCACATCATTTCCAGAGCCGATTCCGCCTGCCCGATCGAGCGCATGCAGTGATGAATGCGCCCGGGACCAAGGCGCCCCTGCGCAATCTCGAAACCGCGCCCTTCGCCGAGCAACAGCTGCTCCGCAGGCACGCGCACATCCGTGAAACGAATGTGCATATGCCCGTGCGGCGCATCATCATGGCCGTATACCTGCATGGGGCGCAAAATCTCGATCCCCGCACTGGCGGCATCCACCACAATCATCGAGTGGCGTTGGTGTTTGGGCGCATCGTCATCGCCGGTTTTCACCATCACGATATAGACCTTGCAACGCGGATCACCGGCCCCGCTCGCCCACCATTTCTCGCCGTTCAAAACGTACTCGTCCCCGTCGCGCACGCAGGACAGCGATACATTCGTCGCATCCGAACTTGCAACATCCGGCTCCGTCATCAAATAGGCCGAACGGATTTGCCCATCGAGCAGCGGCGTTAACCACTTTGCACGCAAAGCATCCGTGCCATAGCGCTCGAACACCTCCATGTTACCCGTGTCGGGCGCGGAGCAGTTGAACACCTCCGCTCCCAGTGGCGTGCGCCCCATCTCCTCGGCGAAATAGGCGTAGTCCACTGTCGTAAGACCAAAGCCCCTCTCACTATCCGTCAGCCAGAAATTCCAAAGCCCCGCCACCTTCGCCTTTGCCTTCAAGCCCTCCAGTATCTCCGCCTGCCGCTCCGTATACGTCCAGCGATCCCCCTTGCCGATCTCGCCGTGATATTCGTCCTCAAGCGGCATGATCTCGTCGCGGATCATGTCGCGCACAGCTTGCAAAAGCGGGGCGTGCTTTGGGTTTAGTCCTAGGTTCATGCTCATATCGGGGGCGTCCTTTCGCAAGGTAACGGTTGTGGGCTTGGGCAAAGGATTGCTTACTGCGGGTAACCTTGTCCATGCCAACTGACGGAACGTAACGACATGCACACATACGATCACGCGGACCTGCAACGCTACCTGCAAGAGCATGTGGTAGACTTCGGCGCGCTCGACAGCGTGGATAAATTTTCTGATGGGCAGTCCAATCCCACCTATCTGATCACCTCCGGCACTTCCAAATATGTGCTGCGCGCCAAACCTCCCGGCAAGCTTCTGAAATCCGCCCATGCCGTCGATCGCGAATTCCGCGTGATGCAGGCCCTCGCGGATACGGATGTTCCCGTTCCAAAAATGCTCCACCTCTCTGGCGATGAAAGCCCGATGGGCACGCAGTTCTTAGTTATGGGCTATCTTGATGGCCGCATTTTCTGGGATCCCGCCTTGCCTGATCTGGCCGAGCCCGAGCGCGCGGCCATCTACGACGCGATGAATGCCACGCTCGCTGCGCTCCACTCTGTCGATCCCGCCAGTGTCGGCCTCGAAGATTACGGTAAACCCGGCAACTACTTTGAGCGACAGGTCTCACGCTGGACGCAACAGTATAAAGCCGCCGAAACCCGCGCGCTTCACGATGCGGATTACGTCATGGACTGGCTCACCGCGAACATGCCCGAGGATGACAGGGCCAGCGCGATCGTGCATGGCGATTACCGTATCGACAATATGATCTACGCCAAAGACAGCACGCAAATCCTCGCGCTCCTCGATTGGGAACTGAGCACACTCGGTCATCCCCTCGCCGATCTGGCCTATCAATGTATGCACTGGCGCTTGCCCAATGCTGCCGAATTCAAAGGCCTCGCTGGCATTGATCGCACAGCCCTCGGCATCCCAACAGAAGCTGAGTACCTCGCCAAATATTGCGAACGTCGCGGCACAACAGTTCCAGACAATTGGAACTTCTATCTGGTTTTTTCCTACTTCCGCTTCCTCGCGATCGTGCAAGGCGTGCTCAAACGCGCTCTTGATGGCAACGCTTCCAACCCCAAAAACAACGACACGATTGCAGGCTTCGTCGCTCTACTCGCACGCGATGCCCGCAAGCTGACCTCTTAAACCCCTTCATCTTCCTAAATAAACTTCGGGGGGATCTCAGCTTGCTGAGATGGGGGCCGGCCCCCAATCTACCCCCCGAGCAACTCCTGCATGCGCTGCGCCGCGAGCGCGGGCGTCACGTCCCCGCGCGCAACCAGATCGCCCAAATCATCCATCGCATCGCGCAAAGGCCCTGCCTCGCGCAATCTGGTTAACATAGCCTGACGCACATCTTCCTCGAACCAGAACCGCGCCTGCTCTGCGCGCGTGCGCTCAAAGAAGCCCTCATCTTGCCGCCACGCATTCAGCGCGCACATCTCATCCCATGCGCCTTGCAAACCGTTCTCTTCCAAGGCCGAAACCGCCAGTGCTTTGGGGAACCCCTCGGGGTCCTGCGCACGCTTGCGCAAAAGCCGCAACGCCCCCGCATAATCCGCCATGGTGCGCATTGCAGCCGATTTCAAATCGCCGTCGGCCTTGTTCACAAGGATCAGATCGGCCATTTCCATGATCCCGCGCTTGACGCCCTGCAACTCGTCGCCCCCAGCTGGCGCAAGCAGCAGTACAAACAGGTCCGCCATCTGCGCCACGACAGTCTCGGATTGCCCTACACCGACCGTTTCGATCAGTACCACATCAAATCCCGCCGCCTCGCAAACCGCCACCGCCTCGCGCGAGCGGCGACCGACACCGCCCAGATGCGTTTGCGAGGGCGAGGGGCGAATAAACGCCGCCTCTTGCCGCGAAAGGCGATCCATCCGCGTCTTATCCCCCAAAATCGAGCCACCCGAACGCGCAGAGCTGGGATCGACCGCCAAAACCGCAACCCGCAAACCCTGCGCGATCAGCATCATGCCAAAGCTCTCGATAAACGTGGATTTTCCGACACCGGGCGTGCCGGACAGACCGATGCGCAACGCTTGACGTTCGCTCTTGGCCAACGCCTCCAGCAGTTCAGCCGCTTGCACGCGGTGATCAGAGCGCGCGCTTTCCACCAAAGTGATAGCGCGCGACAGGGCACGGCGATTGCCGTTCAAAACGGACGCGGCGAGCGTTGGGATATCCATGATGCAGCCTCTCGAAAACTCACCTGCGGTTTTCCCCGAGCAAGCAGGCGTTGTCTAGCCCCGCGCTTTGGACGATATGTAGCGGATGCACGAATTTTTGCCCATCGACGATGTCCTGCCAGAACTGATCCATGCGATAAAATCGCGCGGCATGGCGGTGTTGCAGGCACCCCCTGGTGCAGGCAAAACCAGCCGTGTGCCGCTCGCGCTGCTCAAATCCGGCCATGTCACTGGCAAAATCGTGATGCTGGAGCCTCGCCGCCTTGCCGCGCGCGCAGCGGCTGAACGGCTCGCAGCCCAGCTTGGAGATGCCGTTGGTGAAACCGTAGGCTATGCGATGCGCGGCGAGCGCAAGATCGGGCCGAACACGCGGATCGAAGTCGTGACCGAAGGCATCCTGACGCGCATGATCCAATCCGATCCCGAACTTCCGGGTGTGGGCGCTGTGATCTTCGATGAATTTCACGAACGCTCTCTCAACGCCGATCTCGGTCTCGCGCTCTGTATCGAGTGCCGCGCGGCGCTGCGCGAAGACCTCGCGCTGATCGTCATGTCCGCCACGCTCGACGCCGCCCCCGTTGCCGCACTCTTGGGGGATGCCCCGATTATCACGTCCAAGGGGCGCAGTTTCCCAGTCGCGCATATCTTTCTGCCCCGCCCCCGCGCCAAGGGCTTGCGCCTGGAAAATGCCATGGCCGATCTGATTGAGACTGCCCTAAATGAGCAGAGCGGCGGCATCCTCGCCTTCCTACCAGGCGAGGGCGAAATTCGAAGAACCGAGGCCCTACTCGTCAAACGCATTGGCCCCAACGTGGCCCTACATCCCCTTTTCGGTGCAATGAAATTCCAGGACCAGCGCGCCGCGATCCAGCCCGAGGTAGGCGGCAAACGTAAAATCGTGCTCGCGACCTCTATCGCCGAGACCTCCCTGACAATCGAAGATGTCCGTGTCGTTGTTGATGGTGGCCTTGCGCGGCGCGCGCGTTTTGATCCCGGCACGGGCATGGCGCGCTTGGTCACAGAGCGCGCCTCGCGCGCGGAAGCGGAGCAGCGCGCAGGCCGTGCAGGCCGCCTCGCACCTGGAACCGCATATCGCCTTTGGGCTAAGGGCGAGAACGGGGCCCTGCCTGCTTATGCGCCTGCGGAAATCGAAACCGCTGACTTGACAGACCTCGCGCTCGAACTCGCCCTTTGGGGCGCGCCGCCCGAAGACCTGCCCTTCCTCACGCCTCCCTCACCCGCCGCCCTCAGCGAAGCGCAGAGCCTGCTCAACGACCTCGGCGCGCTCACCAAGGATGGCCGCATTACCCCCCATGGCAACGCCCTAGCGCGCCTCCCGCTGCATCCTCGCCTTGGTCACATGCTCACCACCGCAGGCCCCCAAGCCGCTGAACTGGCTGCGCTCCTCAATGAACGCGACCCGCTGGGGCGCAACGCGGGCGCTGATCTGTCGTTGCGCCTGCGCGCGCTCAAGGACCGGAGCCTGCCCAAAGAGGTCGCCGCAAGGATCGGCCAAGAGATCAAGCGCCTGCGTAAACTCACGTCAAACAACGGTGCCGCGCCTCTCTCTCTGGGTGCAATCACGGCTCTCGCCTATCCCGACCGCATCGGTCAGCGACGCAAGGGAAGCGCGCCGCGCTATGTCCTTTCGGGCGGCAAGGGCGCGGCTTTCGAGGAGGACGACAGCCTCAGCAGCGCGCCCTATATCGTGGTGACGGACACTGACGGCAATCCACGAGAGGCACGCATACGCCAAGCCGCGCAGATCACACTCCCCGATATTCGCGCGCTTTATGGTGATCGAATCGCGTGGCAAAATGAATGTGTCTGGTCCAAGCGTGACCGCCGCGTCACCACGCGCTCGGTTGAGAAGCTGGGCGCATTGGCGCTGGATGAACGCATCTGGAAAGACGCGCCCGAGGAAGACATTGCCAAAGCTATGCTGGAGGGCGTGCGCACGTTGGGCTTGAACCTCTCCGCTGCGGAGCGCCGTTTTCAAACACGCGCCGCACTTTTGCGCCAATCAGGCGAAGATTTGCCAGATATGTCCGAAGACGCGCTGTTGGAGAACGCCGAGGTCTGGCTGCTGCCATACCTCTCTGGCATTAAAACCGCCGAGCAATTCAAGACCCTGAGCCTGCTGGAGCCATTGAAATCACGCCTCACTTGGGAGCAAACCCAGCGCCTTGATGCCGCCGCCCCCTCGCACGTGGAAACGCCGCTTGGGCGGCGCATTCCCGTAGACTACTCCCACGGCACGCCCGAGATTGAACTGCGCCTGCAAGAAATGTTTGGCACCGTGAAACACCCCGTTGTTGCAGGCCAAGCGCTGCGCGTTACGCTTTTGTCGCCCGCAGGCCGCCCCGTACAAACCACCACGGATATTCCCGCGTTCTGGGACACATCCTACGCAGATGTGCGCAAGGACATGCGCGGGCGCTATCCAAAACATCCATGGCCGGAAAACCCCCGCGAGGCCGACCCGACACTGCGCAGAAAGCCGCGAAAAAGCTGATATTTGTGTTTTTTGAACAATCTGTTAAGGTTCTCACCCTAAAAACAAGAAACAGATTTGGCAGGTGATTATGGTAGATATTTTTAAAAGGGCTTGGGCAGAGTACGTGCAGCCGATGGTGCAGCGCCCTGATCGCGTGCAAGTGGCGGCCGTGTGTTATCAAGGTTCAGGCGCGGATCGCAAGGTCCTGATGATTACCAGCCGCGACACGAAACGCTGGATTTTACCAAAGGGCTGGCCCATCGACGGTCTTGATGCCAGCGCCGCCGCTGCCCAAGAGGCTTGGGAAGAAGCCGGCGTCAAACCCGCGAATATCAGGCCGGAACCTGTCGGGTCTTATGACTATCTGAAACGCTTGGACGGCGGAGCAACGGTATCTTGCGCGACCCAAGTTTTTGCGATCGAGGTCAAGCGCCTCGAGGATGATTTTCCAGAGGTTGCGCAGCGGGAACGTAAATGGGTCCGCCCTGTGGATGCCGCCGAAATGGTCGACGAACCCGGTTTAAAGGACATCCTCAAAGCCTTTTGACACCAGGTTAAGAGCCACCAAGTCACATCTTTGACGCACCTGTCCCTTGTCATGAAGCGTTTTCGCCTCTACCCCCGCGCTTGACGACGTTTTCAAGTGCGAGAGAGAATAAAATGGCCGAAGATCCCCTTGGTAGCCAGTGGAAAACCCTTGATCGCGATCTGAACCGGATCAGCCAGTTAGAAATGGCGACCGCTTACGTGTCGCGCCCGATGATCGGCCTTGGGGTGTCCTTCGCCTTTATCTTGCTGGCGGGCCTTGCCGTGATCTTTTGGTTCGGCGGGGATGAACATACGCTTATCGTCGCTGCTGCCGCAGCTTTTGGCGCATATATGGCGATCAATATCGGTGCGAATGACGTCGCCAACAACATGGGCCCTGCGGTTGGTGCCAATGCTCTGTCTATGGGCGGCGCGATTGCCATCGCTGCAATTTGCGAAAGCGCGGGCGCGCTGCTCGCGGGCGGCGATGTCGTATCTACCATTTCAAAGGGCATCATCGACACCAAGGCCGTGGAAGATGGTCAGGTCTTCATGTGGGCCATGATGGCAGCGTTGATCAGCGCCGCTATGTGGGTCAATCTTGCGACCTACGTTGGCGCACCTGTTTCCACCACCCATTCCGTCGTGGGCGGCGTTATGGGCGCGGGTATCGCCGCTGCGGGGCTTTCCGCCGTCAATTGGCCCACGATGAGCGCAATCGCAGCAAGCTGGGTCATTTCGCCCGTGCTTGGCGGTGTCGTCGCGGCAATGTTCCTTGCGTTCATAAAGCACAACATCATCTACCGCGAAGACAAGATCGCAGCCGCGCGCGTTTGGGTCCCAGTCCTTATCGGCATCATGGCTGGCGTTTTCGCCACCTACCTGTCCATGAAGGGGCTAAAGCGGATCGTGAAGATCGATCTGCAAACCGCGCTCTTGATCGGCCTTGCGATTGGTATCGTTACGTATTTCATCACCCGTCCACTGATCCATCGCCAATCCGAAGGGCTGGAGAACCGTAACAAATCGCTCAAGGTCCTGTTCGGCATTCCCTTGGTCTTCTCTGCCGCTTTGCTTAGCTTTGCCCATGGTGCAAACGATGTCGCCAACGCGGTCGGGCCTTTAGCTGCGATCGTACATGCCTCTGAATTTGGCGATTTTTCATCCAATGTCGCGATCCCCATGTGGGTCATGGTGATCGGTGCCTTCGGCATTTCGTTCGGTCTGTTCCTGTTCGGTCCCAAATTGATCCGTATGGTCGGTAGCCAGATCACCAAACTGAACCCGATGCGCGCCTATTGCGTCGCGCTTTCTGCTGCGATCACCGTGATCATCGCAAGCTGGCTCGGATTGCCCGTCAGTTCGACTCATATCGCGGTCGGCGGTATTTTCGGTGTCGGCTTTTACCGCGAGTGGCATATGGAGCGCCGTTTGCGCAAAGTGCCAGGCACCCTGCCGGAGGTGAAAACCATCGCCCCGATCGAGCGGCGCCGCCGCAAACTGGTGCGCCGCTCGCATTTCATGACTATCATCGCCGCATGGGTCATCACCGTGCCAGCGGCCGCGTTCATGTCTGCCGTCATCTTTACCGTTCTGTACTGGTTCGCGACCTAGCCGCGAACCAAAAGTCCGGTCACTTTTCCAAGCACCACCGCATAATCGCCTTTTGCGCGTGAAGACGGTTTTCCGCCTCGTCGAAGATCACCGAGTTTGGACCATCCATGACAGCGCTTGTCGCTTCTTCCTCGCGGTGCGCGGGCAAGCAGTGCATGAACAACGCATCAGGCTTGGCGCTCTTCATCAAGGCCTCGTTCACTTGATAAGGGCGCAGCATGTTGTGGCGGCGCTCCTTGGCAGATTGACTGTCGTGCATCGACACCCATGTATCTGCAACCACGAGATCGGCGTTTTCCACAGCCTTATGCGCATCGCGTTCGATCGAAACACTCACCCCCGCCTTACGCGCCTGGCCGACAAAGTCATCCTCGGGATCAAGCTGGTGTGGACCGGTGAACACCATGTCAAAACCGAACTGCCCCGCCGCATGCAAGAAGGACGCACAGACGTTGTTACCATCGCCGCACCACACGACTTTCTTGCCTTTGATCGGGCCGCGATGTTCTTCAAAGGTCATGACATCCGCCATGATCTGACAAGGGTGTGTGCGATCCGTAAGGCCGTTGATCACTGGCACATCTGCATATTCCGCCATCTCCAGCAGCACGCTTTCATCAAATGTGCGGATCATAATGAGGTCTACATAGCGCGAGAGCACGCGCGCGGTATCGGCGATTGTTTCGCCGTGACCAAGCTGCATGTCAGATCCAGACAGCACCATCGTTTCGCCACCCATCTGACGCACGCCAACATCGAAGGACACGCGCGTGCGGGTAGAGGGTTTCTCAAAAATCAGCGCGACCATATGACCCGCGAGCGGACGTTCTGCGTCGAGCGTGGCTTTGGGCAGGCCGACACGTGCGTCTTTCATCGAGCGGGCTTGGGAGATAATGCCACTGAGAGCGGTGGGATCTGTCTTATGGATGTCTAGGAAGTGGTTCATATGCTTTTCTTTTTTCTGCCGGAGGAACGAGGGGCCAGCCCCTCGCGCTCCCCGAGGTATTTTTAGACCGAAGAAGTCAGGAGGTTTGCTCGATCTGTTTGGCGGCGGCGCTGAGGCGTTTGATGGCCTCGGCGATATCCTCGTTTGTGATATTGAGGGCAGGTAACAGGCGGATGACATTATCTGCTGCCGGAACTGTAATCACCTCATTCGCATAGCCTGCGTTTACCACATCAACGTTAGCGGCTTTGCATTTGAGACCAAGCATCAGGCCTACGCCCCGCACGCTCTCGAAGACATTTGGGTGCTGCGCAATGAGGCCCTCCAGGCTCTGACGCAAGGTACCGGCGCGGCGGGAGACATCAGAGAGAAAGTCAGGCTTGGCAATCGTTTCAAGCACAGCGCAGCCAACTGCACAGCCCAGAGGATTGCCGCCATAGGTGGAGCCATGCGTGCCAGCCGTCATGCCGGAGGCGGCGTTTTCGGTGGCGAGCACTGCACCTAGGGGGAAGCCACCGCCGATGCCTTTGGCGACCATCATGATATCAGGCTCGATTCCCGCCCATTCATGCGCAAAGAGCTTGCCCGTGCGGCCAACGCCGCATTGCACCTCATCAAGTATGAGCAAGATGCCGTGTTCATCGCACAGATCGCGCAGGCCTTTTAGGCATTGATCGGGCAGCGGGCGAATGCCGCCCTCGCCTTGCACGGGTTCGATCATGATTGCTGCGGTTTGACCGTTGATGGCCGCGTTCAGCGCATCGTGATCGTTCCACGGCAGATGTTTGAAACCGGGAAGCAGCGGGCCGAAGCCTTTGGTCATCTTTTCCGAACCCGCAGCTGCGATACCAGCAGAAGAGCGCCCATGAAAAGAGCCCTCGAAAGTAATAATCTCAACCCGCTCGGGCGCGCCTTTTTCGTACCAGTATTTGCGCGCCATTTTGACGGCCAACTCGCAACTTTCCGTGCCGGAATTAGTGAAGAAAACTGTGTCTGCAAAAGTCAAATCAACGAGCATATCCGCCAGCTTTTGTTGCTGCGGGATTTGATAAAGATTGGACACATGCCACAGCGCGTTTGCTTGAGTGGTAAGCGCCTCGATCAGCTTGGGATGCGCGTGACCCAGCGCATTGACGGCAATGCCTGCGCCCAGATCAAGAAAACGTCGCCCATCCGCCTCAAACAGCCAGCTCCCTTCGCCTTTGACGAAAGACAGCGGCGCACGTGAATAGGTCGGCAAAACAGAAGGGATCATGGACGTATCCTTGGACATTATGAAGCCCTTTGAGTGCCTCAGCGGCTCGGGCAAGTCAACAATTTGGGTGAGGCATGAAAAACGTGGCCGTCATGCAGGCGGATCAAACGCAGTTAAACGCGGCGCTAAAGTCGTCGGAGACGGTTATGAGCTGTTTTGACCATGGCTGCTTTCATACAGCGACGCACGCAAAGCGCAAGTGCGAAGGAGGCTTGCAGCGCCGCCGTTTTCAAAGCAGGTCTAGCGGATGGACGATCTGCCCACCCCCAACCCGCGCCTAGCCATGGCACTAATGATCTGCGCCACTGCTTTCATCGCTGCGACCACATTGCTGGCCAAGGCGATCGGAACAGGAGCGCTTGGTGCGCCGCTGCATCCTATCCAGATCACGCATGCGCGTTTCCTCTTTGCCGCGTTAACGCTGGGTAGCGCAGCGCTGCTCATGCGGCCCCACTTCGGCCCTGTGCATCTGAAACTGCACGTGCTGCGCACCACATGCGGCGCGGTGGGGGTGACGTTGATGTTTGCATCGGTCGCTTTTATCCCACTCTCGGACGCAACGGCGATCAGCTTTCTCAACCCTGTGTTCGCAATGATCTTCGCAATATTCCTGCTTGGAGAAAAGGTCGGCCCCGTGCGTTGGAGCGCGGCGGGCATCGCCATGATCGGCGCGCTAATCCTGCTGCGGCCCGGCTCAGGTGCGATTGCACCGGGGGCGCTGCTGGCGCTTGGCGCGGCGTTGATGCTTGGCCTCGAAGTCATCTTCATCAAGCGGCTCTCGCGGCGCGAGCGACCGTTTCAGATATTACTGGTCAACAACGCGATTGGCTTGATCATCGCAACGCTCGCGGTGTTGACCCTGTGGGAACCGCCAAGCCTGCACCAATGGATCGCACTCGCCGGGATAGGGGTTTTCATGGCACTGGCGCAGACCTGCTTTTTGAATTCCGTCGCGCGCGCGGATGCGTCCTTTGTCGTGCCTTTCAGCTACGCCACCTTGCTGTTTGCCGCAGCGTATGACGCAATGATCTTCAATGTGATCCCCGGTGCCACGTCGTTTCTGGGTGCGGGAATCATTATTGCAGGTGCGGCGCTCTTAGCATGGCGCGAGGCGCGCATCGCTAAGGTTTAAGGCGGTAGCCCGTGCGAAACATCTGCCAGGATATCGCCGAAACGGCGATCACGGCGATTGCGCAAATAACCATGCCCATCCACGGATCGCTGTCCGACACGCCAATCACGCTATAGCGCAGCCCGTCGATGAGATAGAAAATCGGGTTCAGATAGGTCAATTCGCGCAAAACAGGCGGCAGAACCGTGACCGAGTAAAACGTACCAGACAGGAAGGCGAGCGGTGTGACAATGAAATTGGTGATTGCCGCCATTTGATCGAATTTGTTGGCGAACACCCCTGCGATAATCCCAAGCCCGCCAAGGAAGGCAGAGCCAAGCACGACGAACACCAACGCCATAACGGGATGCTGCACGCCTATCCCCAAGAACAAAAGGAGCCCGAGACCGATCGCCAAAGCCACGAACATCCCGCGTCCAATCCCACCCGCAAGATAGCCGATCACCAATTCGAGCGGCGCAAGTGGCGGCATCAACGTGTCGACGATATTGCCCTGCACCTTGGAAATCACGATGGACGAGCTGACGTTGGCAAAGGCGTTCTGGATCACCGTCATCATCAAGATGCCCGGCGCGATAAACTCGATGAACGGCACGCCCATCACATCGCCGCGGCGCGGGCCGATGGCGAGGTTGAAAATCAAAAGAAAAAGCCCGGCTGTTACCAACGGCGCAAGCAAGGTTTGCGTCCAAACCGCCAGAAAGCGGCGCACTTCGCGGCGCACAAGCGTCTCGAGCCCGAGCCAATTGACACGGCCAAAACGGCGCGTCCCCATTTCGGGTGTGTTTAGCGGCGCGTTTTGTGCCATTGCTTGCCCCTGATCTACTGCTGATTCGTTTGACTTGTATCTCAGCCACGCGTGATTAGAATAGGGCCAAGCACCAAGATATCAGGAGCGGCGCGCAAGCGGGCCGCTTTTTTACATAAGGAAGCCAGAATGTCCTGGACCGACGAACGTGTTGAGACACTCAAAAAAATGTGGGGCGAGGGTCAATCCGCCAGCCAGATCGCAAAAGAACTCGGTGGCGTCACGCGCAATGCCGTGATCGGCAAAGTGCATCGCCTTGGCCTGTCGAACCGCACGACCACAGGCGCAGCCAAACCAGATGCCAAACCCAAGGTTGTCAAAGCCGAGCCAAAGCCAAAGGCCGCGCCCAAGGTCGAAGCGGCCCCCAAGCCAAGCGCGCCTGTGACCGACGTGGTGACCACAGCGCCCCCGCCACGCTCTGCTGCGCGCCGCGCGATTATTCCTGCGGGCCAGCCTTTGCCGCCGCAGCCCTCCGCGAACGAGATCAGCCCCGAGGCGCTCGCCAAAGTGAGTGAAGTGGAAAAGAAGGCCAAGAAGATCAGCTTGATGGAATTGACCGAGCGGACCTGCAAGTGGCCCGTTGGCGATCCTGCTACAGATGATTTCTGGTTCTGCGGCCTGCCTGTGAAAGCCGGCAAACCTTACTGCGAAGCGCACGTAGGCGTAGCCTTCCAACCCATGTCCGCGCGCCGCGATCGTCGCCGTTAACCTCGCTTAACGCAGAAACGAAAAAGCCCCGCAGTTCTCGCTGCGGGGCTTTTCTTTTGTCGGGGCTGGAAGTTTTAGTCCTGTGGAATGACCCGCAGTCCAAGTTCCATCAACTGATCGCTCATCGCATCCGAGGGCGCATTCATCATCAGATCTTCCGCACGCTGGTTCATCGGGAACATGATGACTTCGCGAATGTTCGCTTCATCCGCAAGCAGCATCACGATGCGATCAACGCCAGCCGCACAACCACCGTGGGGCGGCGCGCCGTATTGGAACGCATTGACCATACCACCAAAGCGCTTCTCGACTTCATCCTTGCCGTAGCCCGCAAGTTCGAAGGCTTTGAACATGATGTCAGGTTGGTGGTTCCGGATCGCGCCGGAAATCAACTCGTAACCGTTGCAGGCTAGGTCATACTGGTAGCCCAGCACGTCCAAAGGATCACCGTTCAGCGCTTCAAGTCCGCCCTGTGGCATCGAAAACGGGTTGTGAGAGAAGTCGATATTGCCTGTCTCCTCGTCCTTCTCGTACATCGGGAAATCCACGATCCAAGCAAATGCGAAACGATCTTCGTCGATCAACTTCAGCTCTCTGCCGATCTCGGTGCGGGCGCGCCCTGCAACGCTCTCGAAAGCTGATGGCTTGCCGCCAAGGAAGAAGGCTGCATCGCCAACACCAAGGCCAAGCTGCTGGCGGATCGCCTCTGTGCGCTCAGGTCCGATGTTCTTGGCCAACGGTCCAGCGGCTTCCATGCCTTCACCTTGATCCCGCCAGAAGATATACCCCATCCCCGGCAGACCCTCTTTCTGGGCAAACGCGTTCATGCGGTCACAGAACTTGCGCGACCCACCTGTTGGTGCTGGGATCGCACGAATTTCTGTGCCGTCCTGCTCAAGCAGTTTCGCAAAAATCGCAAAGCCAGAACCGGCGAAATGCTCTGACACAACCTGCATCTTGATCGGGTTGCGCAGGTCAGGCTTATCCGTGCCATACCAAAGCGCTGCGTCCTTGTAGGAAATCTGCTCCCACGTTTGATCAACTTTGCGCCCGCCACCGAATTCCTCAAAAATACCGCCAACAACAGGCTGGATCGTATTGAAGACATCCTCTTGCTCGACAAAGCTCATCTCTAAATCGAGTTGGTAGAAATCTGTCGGCGAGCGATCTGCGCGCGGGTCTTCATCGCGAAAACACGGTGCGATCTGGAAATACTTATCGAACCCCGACACCATGATTAGCTGTTTGAACTGCTGCGGCGCTTGGGGCAGCGCGTAGAACTTGCCTGGATGCTGGCGCGACGGAACCAGAAAATCGCGCGCGCCCTCGGGCGAGGAGGCAGTGATGATCGGCGTCTGGAACTCGCGGAAATCCTGCGCCCACATGCGCTTGCGCATCGAGGAAACGACGTCAGAGCGCAGTTTCATGTTCTTTTGCAGCTTTTCACGGCGCAAATCGAGATAGCGATACTTCAGGCGCGTTTCCTCGGGATATTCCTGATCACCGAACACCATCAACGGCAATTCGGATGCAGCGCCCAAGATTTCGATGTCGCGAATGAACACCTCAACCTCGCCCGTTGGGATTTTGGCGTTCACCAAGCTCTCGTCGCGCGCCATGACGTTGCCATCAATACGGATACACCACTCCGAACGCACCTTTTCGATCTGGGAAAATACAGGGCTATCGGGATCGGCCATGACCTGCGTGATGCCGTAATGATCGCGCAAATCAATAAACAAAAGCCCGCCATGATCGCGCACGCGGTGGACCCAACCGGAGAGACGCACGGTCTCGCCCACATTGGATTTATTCAGATCGGCGCAAGTATGGCTGCGGTAGGCGTGCATGGCGTTTTCCTTCGCAAAGGCGTATAAAATCAGAGCCGATACACCGCGCGGGCGCGCGAAAGTCAAGTGTGGTGTCCGGGCTTGCAGATATGCCCCTTGAACCTGCGCCTACCCTGTCTATAACCCACGACAATTTGCACGCTGCCGCGACTCTGATCTGCCACTTATCAGGCGCGCGCCGAAAAAGAGGTCTGCCCATGCCCAAACGTACCGATATTTCCTCCATCATGATCATCGGCGCGGGGCCAATTGTCATCGGGCAAGCCTGCGAATTCGATTATTCCGGCGCACAGGCCTGCAAGGCTCTTCGCGAAGAAGGCTATCGCGTTATTCTCGTCAACTCGAACCCCGCGACCATCATGACTGATCCGAACCTCGCCGATGCAACTTATATCGAGCCGATCACGCCCGAGATGGTCGCCAAAATCATCGAGAAAGAGCGCCCCGACGCGCTGCTGCCAACCATGGGCGGCCAGACCGGGTTGAACACATCCCTTGCCCTTGAAGAAATGGGCATATTGGAGAAATATGGCGTCGAGATGATCGGCGCGAAACGCGAAGCCATTGAAATGGCAGAAGATCGCAAACTGTTCCGCGATGCCATGGATCGCCTCGGCATCGAAAATCCCAAAGCGACGATTGTGACTGCACCGATTGGCGAGAATGGCAAAGCCGATCTTGCCGAGGGCGTGCGCATCGCGCTTGAAACGCTCGACTACGTCGGCTTGCCCGCGATCATCCGCCCCGCCTTTACCATGGGCGGCACAGGCGGCGGCGTGGCGTATAACCGCGAAGATTATGAGTTCTTCTGTCGCTCCGGCATGGACGCATCCCCTGTGAACCAAATCCTTGTGGACGAGTCGCTACTTGGGTGGAAAGAGTTCGAAATGGAGGTCGTACGCGACAGCGCCGACAACGCGATCATTGTTTGTGCGATTGAAAATATCGACCCAATGGGTGTCCACACAGGCGATTCGATCACAGTTGCCCCCGCGCTCACGCTGACGGACAAAGAATATCAAATCATGCGCAACCACTCTATCGCGGTTCTGCGCGAAATAGGCGTGGAAACCGGCGGATCAAACGTGCAGTGGGCCGTGAACCCCGCAGATGGGCGCATGGTTGTCATCGAAATGAATCCACGCGTGTCGCGTTCTTCCGCGCTTGCGTCCAAAGCAACAGGTTTCCCGATTGCCAAGATCGCCGCGAAATTGGCGGTTGGCTACACGCTGGACGAACTCGACAACGACATCACCAAAGTAACGCCTGCGTCTTTCGAGCCGACCATCGACTATGTCGTCACTAAAATCCCGAAATTCGCCTTCGAGAAATTCCCAGGCTCCGAACCTTATCTCACCACGGCAATGAAGTCTGTTGGGGAAACCATGGCGATTGGCCGCACCATCCACGAGAGCCTACAAAAGGCATTGGCGTCGATGGAATCTGATCTGACCGGCTTCGACGAAATCGACATTGAAGGCGCGCCAGAAAAATCCGCCGTCATCAAAGCGATCTCCAAGCAAACGCCAGACCGTATGCGCACCATCGCGCAGGCCATGCGTCACGGGCTTACGGACGATGAAATCCACGTTGTCACCATGTTTGACCCTTGGTTCCTCGCCCGTATCCGCGAAATTGTGGACACCGAAGAACGTGTGAAAAGCGATGGTCTTCCGAGCGATGAGGCCGGATTGCGCCACCTTAAAATGATGGGCTTCACCGATGCCCGCCTTGCCAAACTGACGGGCTTCAAGGAAAAAGACGTGCGCAAATCACGCCACGCACTTGGTGTTACTGCCGTGTTCAAACGCATCGACACCTGCGCCGCCGAATTCGAGGCGCAGACACCTTATATGTACTCTACCTACGAGGCACCCGCGTTTGGCGACGTTGAATGCGAAGCACGCCCTTCTGATCGCAACAAGGTCGTTATTCTTGGCGGCGGTCCCAACCGCATCGGCCAAGGCATCGAGTTTGATTACTGCTGCTGCCACGCCTGCTACGCGCTGACGGAGGCGGGCTATGAGACGATCATGATCAACTGTAATCCCGAAACAGTTTCGACGGATTATGACACTTCTGATCGCCTTTACTTTGAGCCGCTCACGTTCGAGCACGTTATGGAAATCCTGCGCGTAGAGCTTGAGAACGGCACCCTGCATGGCGTCATCGTTCAGTTCGGCGGACAGACACCCCTGAAACTCGCCAATGCGCTGGAAGCCGAGGGCATTCCGATCCTGGGCACAACGCCCGACGCGATCGACCTCGCCGAAGATCGTGAGCGTTTCCAAGCACTTGTGAACCAGCTTGGCCTGAAACAGCCACGCAACGGCATCGCTTCCACAGATGCAGAGGCACTCGCAATCGCGGACAACATCGGCTTCCCGCTGGTCATTCGCCCGTCCTATGTCCTTGGTGGTCGCGCCATGGAAATCGTGCGCGATATGGCCCAGCTGGAACGCTACATCGCCGAAGCGGTCGTCGTGTCCGGCGACAGCCCCGTTCTGCTTGATAGTTATCTTTCAGGTGCGGTCGAACTTGACGTAGATGCGCTTTGCGATGGCAAAGAAGTCCATGTCACGGGCATCATGCAGCACATCGAAGAGGCAGGTGTTCACTCTGGCGATAGCGCCTGTTCCTTGCCGCCCTATTCGCTCTCCAAAGACGTGATCGCGCGGATCGAAGAGCAGACACATGCGCTTGCTTTGGCCTTGAACGTAGTTGGCTTGATGAACGTACAATTCGCGATCAAAGACGATGAGATATATCTGATCGAAGTGAACCCGCGCGCCTCGCGCACAGTACCGTTTGTCGCCAAGGCCACTGACAGCGCGATTGCATCTATCGCGGCGCGCCTGATGGCTGGCGAGCCGCTGAGTAATTTCCCGAAACGCGGCGCGTACCCCAGCGATGCAATTCCCGGCTCACAGCCGATGCCAGATCAAATGACGCTGGCCGATTACAACATGCCATGGTTCTCCGTGAAAGAAGCGGTCCTGCCCTTCGCGCGCTTCCCCGGTGTCGATACGATTCTCGGCCCTGAAATGCGATCCACGGGTGAAGTCATGGGCTGGGACACCTCCTTTGCCCGTGCCTTCCTTAAGGCGCAAATGGGGGCAGGCGTTGTGCTCCCAAGCGAGGGTAAAGTCTTCGTTTCGATCCGCGACGACGACAAAACCGCGAAGACTTTGGAGGCAGCGAAATTGCTCGCCTCTCTCGGCTTCACCTTCACCGCGACGCGCGGCACGCAAAGCTGGCTGGCCGATGCTGGCATTGAATGCTCCATCGTGAACAAGGTCTATGAAGGCCGTCCGAACATCGTCGACACCCTCAAGAACGAGGAAATCGCCTTGGTCATCAATACAACCGAGGGCGCGCAAGCGGTGGACGACAGCCGCGAAATTCGCTCTGTCGCGCTTTATGGTAAAATCCCCTACTTCACCACTGCCGCAGGCGCGCAGGCTGCTGCGCTCGCGATTGAGGCGCAGGTAGCGGATGATCTAACCGTAATGTCTTTGCAGGGCACAGCGTAACCCCGAATAAAAAACCGGCGCTGAGATCACTCTCGCGCCGGTTAAAGGTCACTTAAAGGAAACTACGCTTCAACTCGAAAGGCGCGTAATTTCTTGTTTAAGTCGAAGTTTTTCTTTTTTGAGATCCGCGACATGAAGGTCATCAATGCCGGGCGAGCGTTGTGCTGCTTCGACTTTTTCAGACAGGGTTGAGTGTTTCTTCTTCAGCTGTTCCAGATGCGAACTCAGGCTCATCGAAATCCTCCTTGGGCTGGATGTGCAACGTCAGTGCACCACACAAATCTAGGTATGTCACGCCGCAGTTGCATCATGTGGTTAGCAAAAACTTAAACCTGCGCGCAATTTACGCAGTTCCACCAAAAGGCAAAGCCGCGCCCTGGCGCAGCACCGCTTCGATCAGCAGGTTGTAATCTTTGGCATTTTCGCCGTGTGCCGCGCCGCGATGCACCACGATGGGCGCGTGCAAAATAAAATCGGCGCGCCCGTCCTTTTTCGCGCGCACCAACACCAAATGCGGCGCACGACCCGCTCGCGCACTCAAGGGTTGGACTTCGATCGAGCCGAGACGTGCACGCAGCGTACTCAGAATTTCAGGCAAACGATCGACGCGCTGCACGAAATGCGCTTGCCCTTTGGGCGCAAGACGTTTCGCGGCAACGACTATCCATGCGCTAAGCGGCGTGGTTTCCCCTAGGCCGGTTTCGCGCCCAAGGTCCGCCGCCGCAATGCTGCGTGAGCGATCAAAATAAGGAGGATTTGCAATAATGTGATCAAATTGACGTGACCGCAACGGCTCGCTCAGATCGGTGAGATCGCCGCAAGTCACCTCAAGCGCGATGCCGTTGGCGCGCGCGTTCTGCTGCGCCAAAGCGGCATAGGCAGGCTGCACCTCAATCCCCTGCTGCACCAGCCCCGCGACGCGCGCGCCAAGGCAAAGGGAAGCAACACCGCCGCCGCATCCAAGTTCCAGCACGCGCTGGCCCGCACGCGCACAAACGCTTGCCGCAAGCAAAACAGGATCAACGCCTGCACGATATCCTTTAACAGGTTGGGCAATTTGCAGCGCTCCACCCAAAAAGGCATCGATGCTCAGCTCGTGTGGCGCAAAGCGCTCAGTACGGAAGGTCAACTTCGTTGTCCGATAGAATCCGTATTGCGCGATCATAATCGCGCGTAGCAACCATCATGCGCCGGGGTAGGATTCCGATGGAACCTTCTAACACGCTCATATTTACGTCCAACTCAAACATCGGTATACCCGCCTCGTCAAGGAGGGCGCGAACGAAGGCCGTTAGGGTTATGTCGTTGGTGCGCATCAATTCTTGCATAGATATGATCTAATCGCGGTGCCCCCCTTTGTCGAGGGCAGGAACGGGAGTGTGATGAGCTTGGACGAGTTTACAGTAAAGCCACACGATGCAATGGCGGCCTATCTGGCCGCCGATATGGACGCGGTCAACGTGCTCATCCGCACACGCATGGCGTCCGAACACGCGCCGCGCATTCCCGAAGTCACCGCGCACTTGGTCGAGGCAGGCGGAAAACGGCTACGCCCGATGCTGACCCTCGCTGCTGCGCATTTGTGTGGATATTCAGGGCCATACCATGTGCATTTGGCGGCAACGGTCGAATTCATTCACACGGCGACGCTTTTGCATGACGATGTGGTTGATGAAAGTAGCCAGCGGCGCGGGCGCCCCACTGCGAATCTGCTCTGGGACAACAAATCGTCGGTTCTGGTCGGCGATTACCTGTTCTCGCGCTCATTTCAACTGATGGTCGAAACCGGCTCGCTGCGGGTTCTCGACATTCTTGCCAACGCTTCAGCGACAATTGCTGAGGGTGAAGTGCTGCAACTCTCCGCCTCGCAAGACCTCGCGACCAGCGAAGCGATCTATCTGCAGGTGGTGCGCGGTAAAACCGCTGCACTTTTCTCGGCCGCCACTGAAGTCGGCGGTGTGATCGCGGGCGCAGATGAAGCACATGTGAAGGCGCTATTCGATTATGGCGATGCGCTTGGAGTTGCTTTTCAGATCGTCGATGATTTGCTCGATATGCAGGGCGATCCGAATGCAACCGGCAAGAACGTCGGTGATGATTTTCGCGAGCGTAAACTGACGTTGCCGCTGATCAAGGCGATTGCAAAAGCGAATACTGACGAGCGCGCCTTTTGGGAACGCACGATCGAAAAAGGTCGTCAGAACGAAGGTGATCTGGCAACCGCAATCGCGCTTTTGCACAAACACGGCGCGCTGGAAGAGACCCGGCTCGAAGCGCTGGCATGGGCCAACAAAGCCATCGCCGCGATTGATCAGCTGCCAGCGCATCCCGTGCGTGACATGTTGCGCGATCTCGCAAGCTACGTGGTGGCGCGCATCAACTAAGTGTTGTCGCCACGACCCACCAATCCGGGTGATTCGCGCGGATAAAATTGGCTAGAATTTCCGCGTCCTCCGCAGAGGCACACAGCCCGAAACAGGTCGCGCCCGATCCGGACATACGTGCCAGAAGCGAAGGTGCGAGAGCGTTCAGAACGTCCTGAATGACGGGGACAAGACCTATCGCGGGTGCTTGCAAATCATTGCGCTGCAAAGCGCACCACCCGGCAAACTCAGCAGCGCTTTGAAGGTCCGGGACACACTCCATCTCCGGGTTCTCTTTCACTGTCAACGCATTGAAAACAGGCGGTGTTTCCAAAGCCACGCCAGGATTGACCAGCACGGCCCAAAGTGGCGGCAAGGCTGGAACCAGCGATAGTTTCTCACCGATACCGTGCATACGAAGCGCCATCGGGGCAAGGCACACGGGCACATCAGCACCCAGATCAAGCACATTTTCCGGCAAGGGAACATCCCAGAGCTCGGCCAAGGCCAGCAAGCTCGCCGCCGCATCCGCAGAGCCGCCGCCGATACCCGCGGCATTAGGCAGGTTCTTGGTCAATGAAATATGCGCGCCACTATCGTGGCCGAACAATTCCGCCGCCTTCCAGACAAGATTGCGTTCATCCGTCGGCACGCCGCTGGCAAGTGGACCCTCAACGCTCAGGCTTAAATGATCCGCGCTTTGAGCCGTGATTTGATCGCCAACACCCGCAAAACACACGAGGCTATCAAGCAAGTGATAGCCATCGCGCCTTTGTCCCGTCACGTGTAGCGTCAGATTGATCTTCGCGCGTGCGAGGCGCGAAACCACACTACCCTTCATCGGCCAATCTGAGGGGCGGTGCGCCCTCTTCTTTGAGCACCTGATCAAGGCCAACTTCCAATTTGCGCCGGATACGATCCGGGTCCGCCTCTTGGCTGGCGTCGCCATAATCGACAAAGGACAGTGCACGTTTCCATTGGAATTGCGCCTCTAGGTAGCGACCCACCGACCAATACACATCGCCCAAATGATCGTTCACGATCGGATCGATCGGCATCAATTCCGTCGCGCGCTCCATATGACCGACTGCTTCCTCATAGCGCCCAAGGCGGAACAATACCCAGCCCAGGCTATCGACGATATATCCGCTGTCAGGGCGAGCCGCGACCGCGCGTTCGATCATGTCCAAGGCTTCATCCAGCTTGATCTGCTTTTCCACCAGCGAATAGCCAAGGTAATTCAAAACCTGCGGCTGCTCTGGATTTAGCTCAAGGGCTTTGCGAAAATCAGCTTCGGCGTTTTCCCAGATGCCGAGGCGCTCGTGCGAAATGCCTCTGGCGTAATAGATAAACCACTGGCCACTGAACTCTTCGTCAAACCGCTCTAGCGCCGCGTTATAGGCGACGATCGCGTCTTCGAAACGCTCCAACTGGCGCAGCGCATCCCCCAGTGAGGAATGCACAAGCGGCAAATCACCATGAGTTTGCGCCAGACTTTCCAGAACTTCAATCGCAGTATCAGGTTTGCCGCTGCGGCGCAGCGCTTCAGCGCGGCCAAGTTCGGCAGCGTGAAAGGCTGGGTCGTCGCGGCTGACCTTTTTGTAGGTTGCGCTCGCTAGATCATAGCGCTCCAACTGCTCGAGTAAACCTGCCGAGAGCAGGATCGCATCAATGTGTTTTGGATTCAGATATTCCGCGACCCGCGAGTAGAGCAGCGTGTAATCTTCGCTCGCCTCGTTACGAAGCGCGCTCGCAACAGTGAAAAACACCTCTGCCATACCATCACGCGCGTTGGCGACCTGACTAAAGCCAAGCTTCTCGCCCTGTTCCAGCGTTTTGCGCATGTTTTGCAATTTAGGGTCCAGGTCAGAGCCGAAAGACTGGCTTAGCGTTTCCAGTGCATCCGCAGTGCGGCCCAATTGGCTCAGCACTTCGATATGCGCAATAGCGCCGCGGCGCGTTTGGCGCAGCGCACCGGATTCGGGCATCATAAAGATCGCATCCGCGCCCTCGAAATCCCCGACCAGCGAAAGAGCGAGCGCCTTGTGATAAAGCGCAAATCCTTGCAGACCACGCTCTCCGCCGACCGCATCAAAACTGCTCAGCGCCGTGGTGACTTCGCCAATGCCGACCTGTGCCCATGAACGCAGCAAGCCGTCGACCAGCGGACCGACACCCTTGTCGTCCAGAATACGCCCCAACACGTCCGCGTAATTTTCCTTTGCGGCCTGCTGCGCGATCAACGCCATTTGCGCAACTTGACTACCGTGGCCATCGGCGATCAGCTTGCTCGCCACCGCTGCAGCGCGATCGATGTCGCCAAGGGCGAGCAGCGCGAAACTGGCGTTCTCGAGAATTTCAGGATTAGATGGATCGCGTGCGAGCGCTTGCGTGTAATAACGCGCGGCAGCGGCATAATCTCCGGTTACAGCAGCAGAGCGCGCCGCGAGGTAAGCGCCCGATGCGGGTTCAGCCGCGATTGGCATTCCAGTGACGGCAAGAGCCGTTATCAGACTCATTTGCCGCAAAATGCGTATGGGCACTTGGCACGCTCCTTATTGGTATAGCTTTGGAGTGAATCTAGGGGCTAGCACCACGTAAGGCAACGCTTTCACCTCAGATCGGTGGCAGATCACCGCGCAATTTGAACCGCCTCTTCCTGACCAAGCCAAAAAAGAAAGGCAGCACAATAGTAGCACTGCCTCTCAGAGACTGTTTAAAACTATTTTAAAAATTTTATCGCAGGTTGCATTTGGGGACGCACCCTGCCTTCACTCACGTCTTCATTAATACGTTCAAAGCCCTGTATCCGAAGGCAAACTACGTGTAACTCTGGGATTCTTCGCGAAAACTACAGAAAAGCAATTCCACGATGCGTGAAAAAGCTAGCCGAACCCCAAGAGACGAACGTATTCTGGTCTTTGGCTTGGCTATTTTCGTTTGCGTCTTTTTCGGGCCTTTCGCCACAAGCGATGATCTAACCTTTTGGAATCGCGTCGCTTTTTGGACGATTGGCATCAGCGTTATAGGCTACATCATCGAAGCCTGCATGATCGCGATCCGCGACAGCCCCGCTTTCGCCAGAGTTCACATCGTTTTCCGCCTGTTTCTGGGTGCTTTGGTCGGTGCAGTGCCCGGCACCTCTTTTATCGTCGCGATAAACATGCTGTTTCGCCCCGACCATCTGGAAACCGTCAACTTTCCAACGCTTTGGGCACAGGTGTCTATTATGGCGCTACTGATCGCTGGGCTCGAGCATTTGATCTGGACACGTTTTCGTGCGCAGCCCGAAATTGAGCTCAAACCTCACTCCCTACCTAAAGACAAAGAGCCACAAATCGCGGATGATGCGACGATCAAGCCCGCCGCCGTGATGATCCCGCGCCTGTATCAAAGGCTCCCCGATAGGCTGCGCGAGGCGCAAATTATCTCCATGTCGATGCAGGATCACTACGTCGAAGTGACCACGACCCTTGGCAGTGATATGCTCCTCATGCGCCTAAGCGATGCTGTCGATCTACTTGACGGCATGCCAGGGACACAGACGCACCGCTCCCACTGGGTGTCGTGCAAACATTCGGCCAGCCTTGCCAAATCCGGTCGGCGCTACGAGGTCACGCTATCGGACGGGCGAACTTTGCCGGTGAGCAACCGCAACAAGGACGCGCTCGAGCAGATGCTGAACGGAAAAAGGCAGGCGTAGGCCTGCCTTTGCACCCGATCTGATCCAGAGATCACATATTGGGATAATTCGGTCCGTCTCCGCCTTGCGGCGTGACCCAATTAATATTCTGGCTCGGGTCTTTGATATCGCAGGTCTTGCAGTGCACGCAGTTCTGGAAGTTGATCACAAACTTATCATCCACCACCTCATAAACACCCGCTGGACAATAGCGCTGCGCCGGCTCCGCATATTTTGGCAGGTTAACCGAAATCGGCACGGAGGGGTCTTTCAGATGCAAATGCGCAGGCTGGCTTTCTTCGTGATTTGTAAAACTGAACGCAACATTCGTCAGGCGATCAAAACTAAGCGTACCATCGGGCTTGGGGTACTCGATCGGCTCATGTTTGCTAGCTTCTTCGGTCGCATCCGCATCGTTCTTGCCGTGCTTGAGCGTGCCGAACAGCGAAAATCCAAGCGTGTTGGTCCACATATCAAAGCCCCCCACAGCAAGCGAAGCGACAAGGCCGTACTTGCTCCACAGCGGTTTGACATTGCGCACCTTCTTAAGGTCTTTGCCAATTGCGCCCTCGCGCACATCTGCCTCATACGCGCTCAATTCATCGCCAGAGCGATCCACCTTGATCGCATCATGCGCCGCCTCTGCCGCGGCTATACCAGAGAGCATCGCGTTGTGGTTGCCCTTGATGCGCGGCACGTTAACCATACCAACCGAACAGCCCAGCATCGCCACACCGGGTGCGACCATTTTGGGCATGGATTGATAGCCACCCTCGGAGATCGCACGCGCGCCGTAGGAAATACGCTTGCCGCCTTTGAGCAGGTCCGCGATCATCGGGTGATGCTTGAAACGTTGGAATTCCATGTAGGGAAACAGATGCGGGTTCTTGTAGTTCAGGTGAACCACGAAACCGACATAAACCTGATTGTTTTCAAGGTGATAGATGAATGACCCACCGCCTGCGTTACTACCCAAAGGCCAGCCCATGGTATGCGTGACCGACCCCTCATTGTGCTTTCCTGGATCGATTTCCCAGATTTCTTTCATGCCAAGGCCGAACTTCTGCGGCTCCTTCCCTTTAGAGAGATCGTATTTCGCGATCACCTCTTTCGCCAGCGATCCCCGCACGCCCTCGGACAGAAACACGTACTTTCCATGCAATTCCATACCCGGCTCTGAATTGGGCCCGAGCGAGCCATCGGCTTCCAAACCGAATACACCCGCGACGACGCCTTTGACTTCGCCTTTGTCGCCATAAACCAGTTCCGAACACGCCATGCCTGGGAAAATCTCGACGCCAAGCTCTTCGGCCTGCTCCGCCATCCAGCGGCAGACATTGCCCATGGAAACAATGTAATTGCCATGGTTGTTCATCAATGGCGGCATCGGGAAATTCGGGATGCGCATCGCACCCGCTTCGCCCAAAGCGTAGAAATTGTCTTCCGTCACCGGCACATTCAATGGCGCGCCTTTGGCTTTCCAATCTGGGATCAACTCGTTCAACCCAACCGGATCAAGCACCGCACCAGAAAGGATATGCGCACCGACCTCAGAGCCTTTTTCCAGCACCACGACCTGCAAATCGGCATCAAGCTGCTTCAAGCGGATCGCGGCGGACAGGCCAGCTGGGCCTGCGCCCACGATCACAACGTCATATTCCATCGTTTCGCGCGTCACATCAGACATGGGCGACCCCTCTCCAGAGCTTACATTTCAATTTGCAAATGGGTAGCAAGTCCCGCCTTGCAGGGTCAATTGCAACCGCGCGTAAAATGCGCTCTTTCGGCACAAAAACCAATCCGCCTGCTCGTTTCTGCCGATATGCGCATCATCGCTTGCAATTGCCCCGCCGCTCGGGGCAATCTAACCGCTGAAAACGTAGGAAACGAGAGCGCCGGTTTGTCCGGCGTTTTTCTGTCGCAAGACAGCCAAGGCAAGGCGGGGTTAGCCCATGGAAAAGATACCGATGACCAAATCGGGGCACACAGCGGTCGAGGTCGAGCTAAAATCGCTCAAGACTGTCGAGCGCCCGGCAATCATTGCCGCAATCGCGGAAGCCCGCGAGCATGGCGACTTGTCAGAAAACGCCGAATACCATTCTGCGCGTGAAAAACACAGCTTCATCGAGGGCCGCATCAAGCTGCTTGAGGGGATACTGTCCCTTGCTACAGTGATCGATCCCAAGACACTAAAAGGCGCGATCAAGTTCGGTGCGACCATCACACTGGTCGACGAAGACACCGACGAAGAAAAGACATGGCAGATTGTCGGGGAGCACGAAGCAAACATTGAAAGCGGGTTGTTGAATATTAAATCGCCCATCGCGCGCGCTTTGATCGGTAAGGAAACCGGTGATAGTGTCGAGGTGCGTACCCCCGGCGGCACCAAATCCTACGAAGTGCTTAAAATCGAATTTATTTGAAGTTACTTGTATCAAGAGCGAAAGAAGTGAGCATGGCTGACGGCTCTGACGGTAAATCGACCCCTTTGGGCATCTACGATCGTCCATCGAAATCCTCTATCACGGGGATTGAAATTATTGCGACCGCGCTGAGCGTGCTGTGGCTGCTTGGCGCTGCGATCTTCTTTTTGACACTGCCAAGCGACGCCGCGCCTGATGGCACGGGCGGCCTGCGGTTCTTGATGACGATGCTGGCGATTTTCATGCCTGTTGCGATGATCTGGGTCGCCGCCACCGCCGCACGCTCCAGCCGCGTGATGCGCGAGGAAAGCCAGCGTTTACAAGCTGCGATCGACGGCATTCGCCAAGCCTACGTTGCCCAAAGTCAGGGGCGCAATTTGGCCTCCGAGCCGTCCGTGACGCGCAAGCTCGATGAAATCGCGGCAGCGCAGCGCAAGACAGAAACGACGCTGGCGACCTTTTCCACCAAGCGCGACACGTCTCCCGTCCGCAAACCCGCTCCGATCGAACCGGCCAATTCCGATCCCTCTGAGCAGCCCAGCCTCGCGCTTGGCACGCAGGCGATAGATATGGAGCCACCACTGGAGCGCGAAGCTTTCATTCGCGCGCTTAACTTTCCCGAGGACGCCGAGGACAAGGCAGGCTTCGACGCGCTGCGCAAAGCGCTCAAAGATCGCAAAGCCGCACAGTTGATTCAAGCGGCACAAGACGTTCTGACCCTGCTCAGTCAGGATGGCATCTACATGGACGACTTGCGCCCCGACGCTGCGCGCCCCGAAGTCTGGCGGAGTTTTGCCGCGGGCGAACGGGGCCGCCCCATTGCTGCGCTTGGCGGGATCAGGGACCGCTCTTCGCTGGCCTTGTCAGCCGCGCGCATGAAACAGGACACGATTTTTCGCGACGCCGCACATCACTTTTTGCGCCGCTTCGACAAGAGCTTTGCAGAGTTCGAGGAAATCGCATCGGACACCGAAATCGCGGCGCTGTCCAGCACACGCACCGCACGCGCGTTCATGCTTTTGGGCCGCGTAGCCGGGACGTTTGACTGACCGTCTAGAACGATGTGAACGGAATATAGCGCACAAGCGTACCCTGCTTGACCTCAGCCGCGCCGTCCGGCAATTCCACCAGGCCTTCGGCCCAGCTCAGCCCGCTGATCCGCCCTGATCCTTCGGATTTGAACGTCTCGACGCGGCCCTCGCGGATTCGCGCGCGCAAAAATTCGCGTCGCCCCGGTTTCTTGCGTTTCTCGAATGCTGCGGGCACCATAAAGCCTTGCGGCTCCGACCAGCCTGCACCGCTCAGCAGGTTCAGCGCAGGACGCGCAAAAATCAGAGTGCAGACCAAGGCAGCGACAGGATTGCCCGGCAGTCCGAAAATCGGCGTACCGTGCCAAAGGCCAAGCGCCAGCGGACGCCCCGGTTTAAGCGCGATCCGCCACAGGGCGAGCGAGCCGCTATCAGCCAAAAGCGCGGACATGTGATCTTCATCCCCCGCCGACGCCCCCCCCGAGGTCAGGATCGCATCGCAAGCCTGCACGCCTTGATCCAGCATGCGGCGCAACACCGCACGATCATCAGGCGCACGGCCAAGATCGACCGCCTCGAACTCCCATTGCGCAAGCTGCGCCAACAGCATCGGGCGGTTGGCATCGAAGATTTGCCCCGCCTTGGCCTGCGCCCCCGCCTCGACCAACTCGTCCCCCGTGGACAGCACGCCGACGCGCAAACGCGCGAACACAGGCAAATCGCGCAGCCCCACCGCACTAAGCAATGCCGCATCCGCGGGGGTGATCTTGCGGCCCGCTTTGAGCACCGTGTCACCTGCCGCCACGTCCTCACCCGCCTTGCGCGTGTTGCCAAGGGCTTTGACCGGGCCGTTGAACGCAATGCGCGCGCCGTCGGTATTGACGTCCTCCTCCAGCACGACCGTGTCGACGCCGCTCGGCAAAGCCGCGCCGGTCAACACGCGCAAAGCGCAGCCGGCAGGGACTGCGCCCTTGAACGGCACACCCGCCGCTGCGCGCCCCGCCAAAAGCGGCAGTTCATGCGGCGGCGCACCAAGCGATGCAAAGGCAAATCCATAGCCATCCACAGCCGTGTTCGGCTCTGGCGGATTAGAGCGCGGCGCGCGCACGTCTTGCGCCAGTATCAACGCGGCTGCATCGCCCACGCCGCAATCCCGCACGCTCGCAATCGGTTTCAAGCGGGCGCGCAGCATTGCCAAGGCCTCGTCCACAGGTGTCCACGCGACCCCTGCAGGCAGCGCAAAACAATCATCCGCCAGTACAGGTGCGTCGAACGCGGTGGCACCGACGCAAAGGCGCTCCTCATGGCCTACGCCCAGAATTGCGCCCTCGGGCGTGTGCGGAATGTCCATCATTCCAGCCAATTCACCCGCGGGCATACTGGCCAGCGCTTTGGCCAGCAAACGCACCTGCGCCGCATCTCTGATTTCGCCTCTGCCCTCGGCCTCTTTCACTGCAGGGCCAATCAAGGATGGCCAGATTTCCGCTAGGACAATCGGCGTATCCGCCGTCTCCAAGGGCCAGGTGGAAATGGCACTACCAAAATGCACGCGCAGGCGATGTAGCATCGGCAATCCCATCAAGACCTGCGCCCCGACCGCGCCTGCGCCCGCCAATTGCCAACAGGTGAACAGCCCTGAAATACCCTCCTCACAAGTGCGTTTCTCGGGCAGGCCATAAAGGTCGTAGTCCGCTTTGGTGCGCGCCAATCCCGCAATCTCGCGCTTCAAAGGATTGCCCCAAAACGGGCCATTCCCGCCAAAGCTGCGATTGATGTCAGCCGCGACATCAAAGCGGTTGTTCTCGCCCGCCTGCGTGTCCGTGATGCGCGCGGCAAGCCATGCCCAAAGCGCGAAAGGATCGTCCTGCCCCGTCACTTTGGCGGCAAAACCGCGCGGATAAGCGAAGGGAAAATCGAAGCTGGCCAGAACGCGATGGCCGCGCGCGACTTCGCCCGTCAGGCGCTCTTGCAGCCAGGCCTCTGCCGCGATGCGCGAGCGGAAATAGAGCGGCGGTTCGAGTTTTCTGGCGCTTGCGACGCCGATCCAGATCGCGTCTTTACGCGGGCTTGGGCCCGATGATTTTCCCGATGCCCAATCTGCGACGATGACCGTGTCGAATCCGCTCATACCTTGCGCTCGGGCAGGCCAAGGTCGCGCAGAATAAAATCCGCGATCTGCGCCGTCGCATCCAGATCGAACACAGGACGACCCCGCTCAAGCGCGCTATCCGCCGCAAAGGCACGCACGGTTTCATCGGCGATCAAAGGATTGCCCGTCTCGGCGCGATGCGCTTCGATCTTGGGGTGTTTGTCGCGCTTGTAGCCCTCGACCAGCACCAGATCGACGGGCGCAAGCATGCCCAGTAATGCGCTCAGGCTGGGTTCTTCCTCGCCCTCAAGCTCGTGCATCAGCGCAAAACGGTTGCGCGACGCCAGCAGCACCTCGCGCGCGCCAGCCGCGCGGTGGCGATAACTGTCCTTGCCGGGGTGATCCACGTCGAAACTATGATGCGCATGTTTGACGGTCGAAACGCTGAAGCCACGCGATGATATCTCGGACACGAGCCGCTCCATCAGCCCGGTCTTGCCCGCGTTCTTCCAGCCGACGACACCGTAGATATTCATGAAAGCTCCTCTGCACGCGCCAGATCTTCAGGGGTATTGACGTTGAAAAACGGATCAAACGGCTGGTTGGTGAACAGGGCTTCGCGACCGCCGTGTTGATCCGTCCATTGAACGACCTTGCGCAATCCGCCTTCCAATGCCGCCCGCAGATCATCGCGCAATGCGACAGGCCAAAGGCCAAAAGTCGGATGGCGATTGCGCGCCCGCTCGGGATCAGGGCTCGCGGCCAAAACCAAAGGATGCGTCATCCCCTCGCCCGCTTGCAAAAACCGTGGCACCAGATCGCAGGGAAAAAACGGCGTGTCAGCCGCAGCGGTCACGATCAAATCGGCCCCCTTCTCTGCCGCCCAATCCAGCCCTGCAAGCACACCGGCCAGCGGCCCTGCAAACCCCGCGATGCTATCGACGATCACAGGCAGTCCAAGATCGTCAAAGCGCGCAGGATCGCCATTGGCATTGAGCGCCAGCGCGTCCACCTGTGGCTCAAGCCGCGCGCGCGCGTGCTCCAGCAAACTGCGCCCTTGCAGCATCAGGCGACCCTTGTCGCCCCCGCCCATGCGCCGCGCCTGCCCTCCTGCGAGGATCACACCGAGAGGCTGTTTCATGCGCTGCCCTTTCGTCCGGATCTCTTCGGCTCGTCCTTGATCGCGTCCAGATCGGCGTCCCATATGATCCGCTCCGCCCCTGCCAGACATTGGAACCGCTTGCCGCGAAGACGCCCGATCAAGGTCAACCCGACCTGCTGTGCAATCTCTACACCCCAAGCAGTAAAGCCGGATCGCGAGGCAAGCACAGGAATTCCCATATGCGCGCATTTGATCACCATTTCCGAAGTGAGCCGCCCCGTGGTGTAGAGCATCTTGTCATCCGCACGCGCCCCTTCCTGAAGCATCCAGCCCGAAATCTTGTCGACCGCATTATGACGCCCTACATCCTCCATATACACCAGCGGTTGATCCCTGTGGCAAAGCACAGTGCCATGTATCGCACCTGCACTGAGATAAAGCGAAGGCGTCGTATTGATCTGCGCCGCCAGCGCGTAGAGCCAAGAGGTGCGCATCTCTGCCTTCGGCAAGCTCAGCCCCTCCAGCCCCTCCATCATATCGCCGAACACCGTGCCCACGGCGCAGCCGGAGGTGCGCGTCTTCTTCTTCAGCTTTTCCTCATGGTCGGTCGCGTGGTCTGTGCGCACGACGACCACGTCAAGCTCTGCATCATAATCGATCCGCGTGACCGCCCCTGCCCCCTCAAGCATGCCTTGGTTGCGCAAAAAACCTAGTGCAAGATACTCGGGGTAATCGCCAATGGTCATCGCCGTCACGATTTCCTGCGCATTCAGATAGATGGTCAAAGGCCGTTCTTCGACGACGTTCTGCTCCACCTCTGTGCCGGTTTGATCGACCCCGGTCACACGGCGCGTCAAACGCGCGCAGCCAGGGTCGGGAGCGATGATAAAGCCTGTCACGTCGCCGGTTCCTTTCTCGAAAATTTCGCGCACGATTGCCAATGCGTTCTCTGCAAGATAGCTGCATCTGAAAGCAATAATGTAAAGGCCACCCATGGCATCCTCCAGCATCAAATCCGCCTATCGCGCAGGTTTTCGCGATGGTGCACCGTTTATTTTGGTGATCATCCCCTTCGCGATGCTGTTCGGGGTGCTCGCCACCGAAGCAGGGTTGAGCGTTTTTGAAACCCTCTCTTTTTCTGTCGTAGTGATCGCGGGCGCTGCGCAATTCACCGCGCTGCAACTGATGGGCGAGCAAGCCCCGACGCTGGTGGTGCTCGCCTCCGCGCTTGCCGTGAACCTGCGCATGGCGATGTATTCCGCCTCCCTTACGCCGCACATCGGCGGCGCGCCTTTGTGGCAGCGCGCGATTGCCGCCTATTTCACCGTAGATCAAAGCTACGCGGTCTCGATCACCAAATTCGAAGACACGCCGGACATGACCCCACGGGAAAAGATCGCCTATTTCTTCGGCACCGTGACACCTGTGTGCCCGCTTTGGTGGGTCTTCACATTGGTCGGCGCGCTGATCGGCGAAGCGATCCCGGCCTCTTTTGCTCTGGATTTCGCGGTGCCCATCACCTTTCTCGCCATCATCGCGCCTGCCCTGCGCACCCGCGCGCATGTGGGCGCTGCGAGCGCAGCAGCGATCCTGTCGCTGATGTTCTTCACCGTGCCCTACAACCTCGGCGTTCTCTTGGCGGGTATCGGCGGCATGATGGTCGGCGCGCGCCTAGAACAAGCAGCGGAGGCAAAAGCATGATCGACAGAACCGAACTCTGGATCGTCATTATCGGCCTTGGCCTGGGTAGTTTCGCGCTGCGCTTCGCCTTCACGGGCCTCGTTGGGAACCGCCAACTGCCCGCATGGCTGATGCGCCACCTGCGCTACACCGCCGTCGGCATCCTGCCCGCGATCATCGCACCAGCAGTACTTTGGCCTGCGGCGATGGGCGGCAACTACGATCTGCCTCGCATCAGCGCTGCCCTGGTCACACTCGCGCTCGGTCTCGTCTGGAAGAACGTCGTCGGCGCGATTCTCGGCGGCATCGCAACACTCTTGGCATTGCAATACCTCTTAACCTAAAGCGGGTGTCCCCCGTTCTTTGGCCCCAAAATACCTCGGGGGTTTGGGGGCTGGCCCCCAACCTATCACGCCACCAGCGTTTTCGCATTCTTCAGATCAACAGACACAAGCTGGCTCACGCCTTGCTCCGCCATGGTAACCCCGAACAAGCGATCCATCCGCGCCATCGTCACCGCATGATGCGTAATTATCAAGAACCGCGTGTCAGTCCTGCGACACATCTCGTCCAGCAAATCGCAAAAGCGCGTTACATTCGCATCGTCCAGCGGCGCATCCACTTCGTCGAGCACGCAGATCGGCGCTGGGTTGGCGAGAAATACCGCAAAGATAAGCGCCATCGCCGTCAGCGTCTGCTCACCACCCGACAAAAGCGACAGCGTCGAGAGCTTTTTGCCCGGCGGCTGGCACATGATTTCCAAACCCGCTTCCAGCGGATCGTCACTTTCGACAAGTACCAAGTTGGCCTCACCTCCGCCGAATAAGTGCGTAAACAAAAGCGCAAAATTGCTGTTCACCTGCTCGAAGGCAGTCAACAAACGCTCGCGCCCTTCACGGTTCAAGCTGGCGATCCCGCCGCGCAGGGTCTTGATCGCCTCTTCCAGATCGGCCTTTTCGCCAACAAGCGTGTCATGCTCGATCTGTACATCCTTCGCGTCTTCCTCGGCGCGCAGGTTCACCGCGCCCAGTGCATCGCGCTGACGTTTCAGGCGGTTCACATCGGCCTCAACCGCGCCGGATGCAGGCATTTTGTCGACGTCAATCTCCAGCGTTTTGAGCAAATCAGCGGGCGACGTCTCCGTCTCTTCGGAAATTCGCTCGGCTGCATAAGCCACAGTTTCGCCCGCCGCATCGCTGCGTGCTTCCGAGCGCGCCCGCGCCTCGCGTGCTTCGGACGCTGCGCGCTCGGCCACGCGTTCAGACTCGACCGCAGTGCGCAGTGCGTTTTCCGCCTCAGCCAAAGCATCCCCCGCCGCGCTACGCCGCGTTTCGGCGCCGCTAATCGCGTCGCTCAATTCTTCGCGCTTAGCGGCAATTTCGCTTGGAGCGGCGCTCGCATCTTTGAGATCGACCTCGGAGGCCGCCTTGCGCTCGGCCAGTTCCGCAATCCGCTTTTCCGCCGTCTCCAAACGATGCCGCCAACCACTGACTTCTTTCGTGACTTCTTGCGAGCGTTTCAGTCGCGCATCACCTTCGCGGCGCAGCTCGTCATGGCTTGAGCGGCGCGACATCATCGTGATCCGCGACGCTTCCACCGCCATCTTGATGTCCTCGACGCCCGCACGCGCCGCGTCCAGATCACCAAGGCCTGCGACCGCCTGCTCTGCCTCATGCAGTTGCGTGCGCGCAGCCATCGCGTCTTCTTCATGGCGCGTCACGGCAAGGCCAAGGCTTTCCAACCTACCCTCGGCCAGGTTGCGATCCGCCTCTGCACGGCTTAACGCGCGTGCGGCATCATTCACCAAACGATCCGCTTCTTTGCGCGCCTCGCGCGCATCGCGGTCCGCACGGGTCAGCTCGGCCAAACGGTTCGTCAAAGCCTCGTGCGCGCGCTGCGCCGCATCGACGCGCGTGCTGGCGCGCTCCATTTCCTGCTTGAGAACCTCAAGGCGATTAAGCTGTTCCAAACGCAGAGCCGCTGCTGAGGGCGCATCTTCGGCCCAAGCGCGATATCCATCCCAGCGCCACAAATCACCCTCAAGCGAGACCAGCCTTTGCCCCGGCTTCAAGGCCGCTTGCAAACGCTGCCCGTCGTCGCTGTCCACAAGGCCGATCTGGCTCACGCGGCGCTCCAGAACGTCCGGAACGGAGACATGGCGCGCCAGCGATGTCACGCCCTCGGGCAAGCGCTGGCGCGCCTCATAGCTCGGCAAAACGCACCAGCCGGAAGGTCCGTCGCTCTCGACTTCAGGCGCGCGCAGATCATCGGCCAAGGCTGCGCCCAGCGCCTTCTCGAAACCCTGCTCAACCTGCAAGCGATCCAAAATCTGGCCGCCCTCCGCCGTATCCCGCTCCAACAATTTCGCCAGCGCCGTCACCTCAGCGCGCAGCGCATTCGCTTCGCCCTCGGCCTCGGATCGCTCTGCGCGCGCATCCGACTCGCGCGCTTGGGTTTCGGTCCGCGCCACCTCTGCCGCCGTCAGCGCCGCATCCGCGCGCTCTGCCGTGGCAATCGCAGCCGTCTCTTTACCCGCCGCCGCCGCCATATCCGTCTCGGCTTGGATCAAGGCCGCACGCGATGTCTCAACAGCCACGCGCGCGCGCTCTGCCTCGCCCTCACTGCGCTCCAGCATCTTGCGGCTATCGGTGAGCACGCGGTACGCCGACTGATGCCGGGCCGCCAAACGCGCCACATCTTCGGTACGCTCAGACAAATTCGCCTCGCGATCCTGCAAAATCGCCGCCGCAGAGCGCGCTTCCTCTGCTGCCCCTTCAAGGCGATCCTCGTGCCCCTCAGAGGCCTTGGCCAATTCGCGCGCTTCCCATTCCAGCCGTTCAATCGTCTCGCCCGCATCGCGGTTCAGCGCCCCTTCGCGCTCCATATCTTTATCAAGCTGGGCGATCCGTTTTTGCAGCGTCTCAATCGTTTGAAGCGCACGTGCTTCTTCATCGTTCAACGTATCGCGCTGCACTTGAAGACGCTGCAAAACCGCCGCTGCAATCGCCTCTTCCTCACGCAGCGGCGGCAACACATCTTCTTTCTCAACGCGCTGCTTTGATGCCAACCGCGCCGCGCTTTCCGCCTGCACAGCGGCGCTCAAACGCGCACGCAACTCTTCTTCGGCACTTAAACGCGCCTCATCAGCTTCGCGCCAGCGGCGATACAAAAGCAGCCCCTCTGCTTGGCGCAACTCATCCCCGATCGAGCGATAGCGCGCCGCTTGGCGGGCTTGGCGCGCCAACTGCGCAAGCTGCCCCGCCAACTGCTCGACCACATCATCAACGCGCGCCAAATTCGTCTCCGCTGCTTTTAGCTTCAGCTCCGCTTCATGGCGGCGCTGGTACAGCCCTGAAATACCTGCCGCTTCTTCCAGAATACGGCGGCGGTTCTTTGGTTTGGCGTTGATCAACTCGGCGATCTGACCCTGCCGCACCAGCGCAGGGGAGTGCGATCCGGTCGAGGCATCGGCAAAAAGCATCTGCACGTCGCGCGCGCGCACATCCTTGCCGTTGGTCTTGTACGCGCTGCCCACATCACGCGTGATCCGGCGCACCACGTCCAGCGTGTCCAGATCGTTGAAGCCCGCAGGCGCAAGGCGCTCGGAGTTATCAATCTGCAAGCTGACTTCGGCAAAATTGCGCGCAGGGCGTGTGGCAGCACCTGCAAAGATCACATCCTCCATACCACCGCCACGCATCGCAGTGGGGCGGTTTTCGCCCATCACCCAGCGCAGTGCTTCAAGCAGGTTAGATTTACCGCAACCATTGGGGCCAACGACGCCTGTCAAACCGTCGGCAATGATCAAATCCGTGGGGTCCACGAAACTCTTGAAGCCTTGCAGTTTGAGTTTGGAAAAGCGCAATTTCGCCGATCTCGTCAGTGATTCCCTGAGCGAAGACTGTGATCAGCGCGCCCGCGCCTGTCAACGCGAGCGGCGCTGCATCTGGGCGTGCTACGCGAGTTATCGACAAAATATCGCGTATTTCAGCGCATATGCGCAGTTTAGTGCGGTTCGCATTGGGCAGTGTGTATGTCGCAATCAGCCTTGACCTGCGCAGCGATTCAAGGCCATCTGAGTCCATGTATGGTATCCGTGTAGCGGCGCAAAGCGCTCAACGGATAAAATGGGAATGTGGACGGGGTGATCCAATCAGGAGCCTTAAGCCACAGCCGCCCCCGCGACTGTAAGCGGTGAGTGTGAGGCAACAAGTCACTGAACCTCTTTCGGGTTTGGGAAGACGCCAAAACACATCGACCCGCGAGCCAGGAGACCTGCCTTGCATGAGTGAAACCAAAACGGCCGTCGGGTGTGACGGTTCAAAGGAGAAGAAACATGACGACTCAAACAGCTTCCATCGAACGCTCCGACAATTCTGCAATGGGCCTTGCGATCGCAGTTCTCGCAGGCGTGTTCTTGCTGATGGCGTCCGGCATCGCCCAAGCGACAGTTTTGCACGACGCGGCGCACGACCAGCGTCACGCGATGGCATTCCCCTGCCACTAAGCACAGCTTTTTAGCTTCAAATGACTAAAAATTTGCTGTCCAGCGCGTTGCTCGCTGGCGTTGCTGCAGGGCTGATTGCCGCTCTGTTGCAGTTTTCGTTTGTTATCCCGCACTTGATGGAGGGAGAGCTGTATGAAACCGGCGAACGCGTGCATTTCGCCACGGATGGATCGACCCAGTCTGATCGCGCCCAGCCCGCTTTAGGTAATGATTTCGCGCGCCATGGTATGACGGTTGCGTTCAACATGGTGACGTACACCGGCTATGGTCTGATCCTGCTCGCCCTGATGGTGCTGGCGGATGGCAAGGGCCACAAACTTACGCCGCGCACAGGCCTTATCTGGGGCGTTGCAGGCTTTATCGCGGTTCAACTTGCGCCCGGCATCGGCCAGCCGCCAGTTCTGCCCGGTGCCATCGGGTCAGAGGTGGGACCGCGCCAAGCATGGTGGGCCGCGACAATCATCGCGAGCGCCCTAGCGCTGGCCTTGATCGCGTTTGGCAAAGGCTGGATGGCGCTGCTTAGCATCCCCCTACTCCTTGCGCCGCACATCATCGGCGCACCGTATCTGGATACCTATTTCGGCGTTGCCCCCCCAGAGTTGTCTGCGCGTTTCGCGGCACTAAGCTTTGGCACGGCGTTAGCGGGTTGGAGCATCCTCGGCTTCCTCTGTGCCTGGTTTTGGACAAGGTCCAATGAGGGTTGATCCCCTAGCGCGGCGCGGGTCCGGGAATTCGACCTGTCAGGCAATGCCGCAAACGGCCCGCGGGGCGGGCATCTGTGATGGTGCCCCCCTCGGCCTGTGCATAGAGCGTGATCAGCGCAACTGCATCGTCCAGGTCGCGCGCGGGATCGACGCTATGAAACAAATAGATATCGTGGCCCTCGGCGCGCAAAGCCAAGGAAACGGGCCGATCACATTGGTTCATGCACGACGTTGTTTCAACACTAACTCCCGCGGGAACCCGTCCTCGCAACTTTTCCGCGAAGGCCGCCCCTTGCGGCGCTTCGCCAACAGCGGCACATGTGTCGCAAATTATAACGCGCAGTCCCATAAACGGCCCTCATTCGCACATTCGTCCCTCGATTGGAGACTTACACATGCCTGCTAAAATTCCTGCCACTGTCATCACCGGTTTTCTCGGCGCGGGCAAGACCACGCTGATCCGTCACATGCTGCAAAACGCGAATGGAAAGCGCATCGCGCTGATCATTAATGAGTTCGGCGATCTGGGCGTGGACGGTGACATCCTAAAGGGATGCGGCGATGAAACATGCACCGAGGATGATATCATGGAGCTTTCCAACGGTTGCATTTGCTGCACTGTGGCTGATGATTTTGTACCCACGATGGAAAAGCTGCTGGCGCGTGAAAACCGCCCCGATCACATTGTGATCGAAACCTCCGGCCTTGCCCTGCCTCAACCGCTGATCCGAGCCTTCAACTGGCCCGAGATTTCCACGCAAGTCACCGTCGATGGTGTTGTGACCGTGGTGGATGGCAAAGCCGTCTCCGAGGGCCGTTTCGCCCATAACGTCGCGGCGGTGGACGCCCAGCGCGCTATGGATGAGAACCTCGATCACGAGACGCCGCTGTCCGAATTGTTCGAGGATCAAATCGCCTGTGCAGATATGATTGTCGTCAATAAATCTGATCTTTTGGGCGCAGAGGAGTCCGAGGCGCTCGCGGCCAAGTTAAAGGCCTCCAGCCGCAAAGGCGTGCAGGTCGTCAAATCCACCATGGGCGCATTGCCTGTGGATGTGCTCCTTGGCCAAGGCATCGGCGCAGAGGGAGACATGGAATCGCGTCACGAAGTGCACCATCACCACCATGATCATGACGACGACCACCACGATGATCATCACAGCGATCATCACCATCATGAGCATGATCACGACGCATTTGAGAGCTTCGTGTTCGAACGCGGTGAAATCACCGATGCGAGCGCCTACGCCGAACAACTCGCTGACGTAATCCGCGCGCATGACATCTTGCGTCTCAAGGGATTTGCCGCCGTGACAGGCAAGCCCATGCGCCTGACGCTTCAGGCCGTTGGTCCGCGCGTAGACACTTATTTCGACAAGCCCTTCGGCAGTGATGCACGCATCACGCGCCTTGTGGTTATCGGGCAAACAGGCCTGGACCGCGCCGCTATCGAAAAGGCACTCATGGCCTGATGATTATCGTCGAGCCGAGCACCCCCCACGCTAGCGGTACGAAAGAATTGCTGGAGCAGAGCCATGCGCTCATGCTCTCGCTATTCTCTGCGGATGCCTGTCATTTCCTTGAGCTCGATGCGCTTGCGGCGGACAACATCCACCTTTTTGCCGCGCGCGAGGGGGATGCAGTGATCGGCACAGGGGCTTTGGCGATAAAGGATGGATATGGCGAGGTGAAATCAATGTTCACCTCCGAGGCCGCGCGCGGCAAAGGCGTCGCCGCCGCGCTGCTGCGTCAAATCGAGGACACGGCACGCGGACTAGACCTGCCTGCACTCAAATTAGAAACGGGCGACGTGTTATACGCCGCCCATCGCCTTTATCAACGTCACGGATTCACATTTTGCGGCCCCTTCGGGAGCTACGTCGAGGCCCCCGAAAGCGTCTTTATGGAAAAACTGTTGTGAGCCTAGGCTTTGGTCTCAGCGTTCTTTTTCATCTGCTCAAGCATTTCTTCCTTGGTCAGGCGCTTCTTGCCGCGTGCACGGCGGGGGGCGTGACCTTTGTGATCATCATGCTTGTTATACGTGCTGTTGCCGAAATTCGACGTGTCGGGTTTGTTGGTGTTCATCTGTTTGTCCTTTTCACTTGCCCCGCAATGCACCAAGCGCAGCTTGCGCACAACTGATAGGTTTGTCCCATGCACCTGCTCGCCGCCACGCCCGGTTCCATTGATGATGGTAAAGAACCCGTTGATCTAGGGCAAACCCCTGCGGATGTGGTGATCATTTCTGCCGCTGATACAGAACTCGCCGCACTCTCGGATGCGCGCGCGCATATCGAAAAGCCACCATCACTGCGCCTTGCCAGCATGATGCACCTGATGCACCCCATGTCGGTCGATCTGCATATTGACGAGTGCGCCAGCAAATCCAAACTGGTGATTGCGCGCGTTCTTGGCGGTGTCGGTTATTGGAAATACGGGTCCGAGCAATATGCAGCGCGCATGCACGAAGCGGGCGTTCCTTTAGCGCTGCTGCCGGGCGATGATAAACCTGACGAAGAGTTGCGCCGCCTTAGCACCATCCCAGATGAAGACTACGATGCCTTCTGGGCTTACTGCGTCGAGGGTGGGCCCGATAACGCGCAAAACTTGCTGCGCTACGCCAAATCCATGCTGGATGGCGCAGACAAACCCAGTTCCGCATCGCCGCTTTTGCGTGCAGGCGTCTATTGGCCCGGCGCAGGCATTTCCGGCCTGTCCGCAGCCCAAGAGGGCTGGAAAGATGGCGCGCCTGTCGTCCCTATCATCTTTTATCGCGCTCTCGTTCAGGGGGCAGGCTTGCACCCTATCAATCGCCTCACCAAAGCACTGCTGAGCGAGGGCCTTAACCCTCTGCCTCTCTTCGTTGCATCGCTCAAGGACCCCGTCAGCGTGGCCACATTAGAGCAAGTGTTCAGCGCCGCGCCGCCCTCGGTCATCCTGAATTGCACGTCCTTCGCCGTCGGCTCGCCGCACGCAGGCGACAACAGCCCTGTAAATCCACTCACGATGCCAGTGGCAAACGATGCGCCAATTTTTCAAACCGTGCTATCAGGCTCGACCGAGGAAGCATGGGCATCCGGCCTTACAGGTCTCTCTGGCCGTGACATCGCCATGAACGTGGCTCTGCCAGAAGTTGATGGACGAATCCTTTCAAGAGCGGTCTCATTTAAGGGCGAAGCCTACTTCGATAAGGCCACAGAATGTCCCATCGCAACCTATCGCGCCCAAGGGGATCGTATTGGATTTGTTGCTAAACTTGCCGCGAACTGGGCCAAATTACGCGCAGCGTCGCCTAAAAACCGTCAAGTTGCTCTGGTTCTAGCAAATTATCCAAACAAGGACGGGCGTCTCGCCAACGGTGTCGGGCTGGATACGCCTGCGGCGACCGTAAATGTGCTGCATGAGTTGCAAAAATCCGGCTATTCAGTCGTCAATCCGCCGCAAGACAGCGATGCACTGATGCAGCAGATCATGGCTGGCCCAACAAACTGGCTGACGGATCGCGCCAACAAAGAGGGCGGCGAAGTGTTGCCGTTGGATATCTACAAACAGCACTTCAACGCACTCCCGTTTGAGGTGCGCGAACAGATCACTACCCGTTGGGGCGCGCCTGAAAAAGATCCGTTCATGACGCCCGAGGGCTTCAAACTCTCCATCCTGAAATACGGCAACACTGTTGTCGGTATCCAGCCCGCACGCGGCTACAACATTGATCCGACCGACACATATCATTCCCCCGATCTCGCGCCACCACACAACTATCTCGCCTTCTACATGTGGCTGCGCTTTGTGCAGGGCGCGCATGCGATCGTTCACATGGGCAAGCACGGCAATTTGGAGTGGCTCCCCGGTAAGGCGATTGCGCTTAGCGAAAATTGCATGCCCGAGGCCGTCTTTGGCCCCACGCCGCATATCTATCCCTTCATCGTCAATGATCCAGGTGAGGGCACTCAGGCCAAGCGCCGTTCGCAGGCAGTGATCATCGACCACCTCACGCCGCCTTTAGGGCGCGCCGAAACTTACGGTCCTTTGAAGGACCTAGAGGCACTGGTAGACGAATACTATGAAGCCGCCGGCATCGATCCGCGCCGCATCGAATACCTTCGCCGTGAAATCCTGAGCATGACGTCCTCAACAGGTCTCGACAAAGACGCAGGGCTGACTGGCAATGATGAAGACGGCGATCTGGCCAAGCTAGATTCCTACCTGTGCGAGCTGAAAGAAGCGCAGATCCGAGACGGCTTGCACATCTTCGGCTCTTCGCCAGAATGCGACTTAGAACGCGACCTCGCCATCGCTTTGGTCCGCGTCCCGCGCGGGGATGGTAAAGGCGGCGATGCCTCCCTGATCCGCGCACTTGCCATTGATTGCGGCGTCGATATTGATCCACTCGATTGCGATATGGGAACGCCATACACAGGGCCGCGACATAAATTTCTCGAAAGCATAGGCACGGATACATGGCGCTCGAATGGCGATACGATTGAACGCCTCGAAATGCTCGCGCAGCACGCCATCGCTTGGCCCGAAACACCCGAACATTTCAAAGCCACCGCGCTCGTTCTAGAAGGCTTTCACGCCACAGTAATGCCCAACCTGCGCAGTTGCGGTCCATCTGAAATGAACGGCCTGCTTACCGCGCTTGAGGGCAAATTCATCGCCCCTGCCCCGTCTGGCGCGCCCACGCGCGGGCGCCTCGACGTGCTCCCCACGGGGCGCAATTTCTTCTCTGTCGATAGCCGCGCTGTGCCAACACCAACCGCTTGGGCCTTGGGCTGGAAATCCGCAAACCTGCTCATCGAAAAACATCTGCAAACCCACGGTGATTGGCCCCGCACGATGCTGCTAACCGCATGGGGCACTGCAAACATGCGCACGGGCGGCGACGACATCGCGCAGGCCCTCGCGCTGATGGGGGTCAAGCCGAAATGGGACAGCGCCAACCGCCGTGTGACAGGTTTTGAAGTCCTCCCCGAAGGCGTGCTTGGCCGCCCTCGCGTGGATGTGACACTTAGGATTTCCGGCTTCTTCCGCGATGCATTTCCGCAGCTTATCTCCCTCATGGATAGTGCCGCCAAAGCGGTCATGGCGCTAGATGAATCGCCCGATCAAAACCCTGCCGCTGCGCGGGCAAAATCCGAAGGAAACACATCGCGCGTCTTCGGCTCCAAACCCGGCGCATACGGCGCGGGTTTGCAAGCGATGATCGATGAACGTCTTTGGGCCAACAAAGCCGACCTCGCCGAAGCCTACTTGGAGTGGGGCAGCTACGCATATGGCGTGGGAAGCGAAGGCAAACGGGATCGCGCTGGTTTCGAAACCCGTCTCAAGCAAACCGAAGCCATCGTGCAGAACCAAGACAACCGCGAACATGACCTGCTTGATAGCGATGATTATTACCAATTTGAGGGCGGGGCTGCTGCTGCTGTCAGCACCCTGCAAGGCCAAGACAGACCGATCTATCACAACGATCATTCGCGCCCTGAGCGCCCAGTCATCAGAACGCTGGACGAAGAGATCGGCCGCGTTGTGCGCTCGCGCGTGGTGAACCCCAAATGGATCGACGGCGTCAAACGTCACGGCTACAAAGGTGCATTTGAAATGGCGGCGACAGTCGACTACCTTTTCGCTTTTGCCGCCACGACTGGCGCTGTGAAAAACCACCACTTTGATCTGGTCGAGTCCGCCTTCCTAGAGGACGAAGAAACCCGAGAATTTATCGCCGATCACAACCCGTCCGCGCTAGTCGAGATGGCTGAACGCTTCCAGGAAGCGATTGATCGTGGACTTTGGACGCCACGTTCCAATTCTGCGCGTGCGCGCATTTCAGGGCTTTTGGGTCAATAAAACAAGGAAAATCCGAAATTGGAACCGCGCCTTTTGCAGGGCGCGCATAGCTGACCTGCGCCTTTCACGCTTCACATTTCATTTTTCGCATGCAATCATATTCATTAAATAGAATATGAATCACTGTGAAAGGATATCCCATGCAGACCCGTTCTTCCGTTGCCGCGCAGAACTATGCGCCGCTTTACTTTCTCGCCTCGCTTGGTGCGGGCGGATTAAGCGTCACTTTTTTCATGTTCCTGATGTTCTGGGTTCCGCATCAAGGCCGCCCCGTTCCCGTGTTCGAAGACATTCTCAGCGCCTTCCAGACCGGCAGCTTCGCGATGCAAAGCGCGATCATCATCGCAGCCGTCGGCATCGCCGGCTTTACCATCCTCAACCTGAAGTCACTGATCTGGAATCTAAAGCAATTCACAACGTTCAATAAATCCGACGGCTACGCCAAATTCGCAAAATCCAACGCCGCCTCAACGCAGCTCGCAATGCCCCTCGCCCTCGCAATGAGCGTTAACGCACTTTTCATCGTCGGCCTCGTCTTCGTTCCCGGTCTTTGGGACGTCATCGAATACCTCTTCCCTGTGGCGCTGATCGTCTTTGCGTTGATCGCTGCAATCGCCCTGCGCATGATCGCCAGCTTCATCGGCGATGTCCTCGCAGATGGCAGCTTTGACGAGACAGCCAATGGCTCTTTCGCTCAGGCGCTTCCCGGTTTCGCCCTTGCCATGGTTGCCGTCGGCATGTCCGCCCCCGCGGCAATGAGCACGATCAAGGCGACCGTCGCGACATCGCTAATCCTGTCAACATTCATCGGCGTGATCGCGACCATTTACGCGACGCTTGCCATCTTCGCAGGCATCCTTGGGATGATCCGCCACGGCGCGGCGCGTGAAGTTGCACCAACCCTGATGATTACCGTGCCATTGATGACCGTGCTCGGCATCATGGTGCTGCGTCAAAACCACGGCTTGCACACCACATTCGAAGTGCATGCACCGCCCGCTGAGACTCTGATGCTAACCGCCAAGCTGCTTGGTGTGCAGTTTGCCTTTCTTGGTCTTGGCCTCGCCGTTCTCAAGGTGCAGGGTTACTGGAGCGACTTCGTAATTGGTGCGAAAACCTCCGTTGGGTCCTACGCACTCGTTTGCCCCTTTGTCGCACTTTCTGTGATGGGTCACTTCTTCATCAACAAGGGCCTCGTTGGTGCCGATGTAATCACGAAGTTCGGCTCAGGTTATTGGATGCTGAGCGCAGTTGCCATCGCGATGCAATTGATCGCCATTGCAATGGTCTTCCGTCTCAACCGCCAGCATTTCAGCACAGCGCCCGTCGCTGCGATCCCTGCCGAATAAACCTGCAAAAAGGGCGCTTGATCTGTTCAAGCGCCCTTTTCGCGCGCGCCCATCGCACCTATGTTCTCTCAAACCTAGCGCGAAAGAGGCAGCACATGAGCGATTCAGAACGTCACGCGATGAAAATGGCCAAGAAGAAGACCGCACGCGACAAGATCATGGCTACAAAGACCGATGAAAAAGGTCTGATTGTGATTCACACGGGCAAGGGCAAAGGCAAAAGTTCTGCTGCCTTCGGCATGATTTTCCGCCACATCGCCCATGATATGCAATGCGCTGTGGTGCAGTTCATCAAAGGCGGGATGAGCACGGGCGAGCGTGATCTGATCCTCGGAAAATTTTCCGACATTTGTTCGTTCCACACGATGGGCGAAGGCTTTACTTGGGAAACGCAGGATCGCGACCGCGACACAGAAATGGCGCAGGCCGCTTGGGAAAAGGCCAAGGAATTGATCCGCGACGAGAGCAACAAAATGGTGCTTTTGGACGAAATCAATATCGCGCTGCGCTATGACTATATCGACGTGAACGATGTGGTGACGTTCTTGGTGGAAGAGAAACCACCGATGACCCACGTTGTAATGACGGGCCGCAATGCGAAGGATGATCTGATCGAGATCGCTGATTTGGTGACCGAGATGGAACTGGTGAAGCATCCCTTCAGATCAGGCGTGAAGGCGCAGATCGGGGTGGAGTTTTAAACCTTGGCACTGCCAGACCCACTTGCATGTTTTGACATCGACAAAAATGGTAAAGCCAGATCAGTAGACCTTGACGCAAAGCCTTTGCCCGAAAGCTGGCGTTGGACCCACTTTGATCTAACCGAACCGGACTTGGAGAATTGGCTCGTCACGCAGGTTGACCCCTTGATCGCCGCCGCCGTGCTTGCCCCCGAAACGCGGCCGCGTGTCGATGCGTTTGGTGATGGACTGATCGTGACCCTGCGAGGTGTCAATCTCAATCCGGAAGCGGATCCTGAAGATATGGTGTCGCTGCGCCTTTGGGTGACAAAGGCACGCGTGATTTCAGTGCGCAAACGTCGTCTGATGGCCCTCGATGCCCTAAGGCAAGACGCTGAAGAAGGCACCGCACCTTCCACTTCAAGCGCCTTTTTAACTGCGCTGGTTGATGGCTTATCCTATCGCATTGAAAACGTTTCATTGCAGTTCGAGGAAATGGTGGATGCGCTGGAGGAAAGCTCGCTTGATGCGGGCGCCAATACCAGCAAAGAATGCCTAGAGTTGCGTCAATCCATCATCAAGTTGCGCCGCTTTGTTGGCCCGCAGCGTGAAGCGCTTGATCGTTTGGTCACAGACACAACTATCATTTTGCATTCCAATAAATCCAACCATCTACGCGAGTCCGCCAATCGCACGGCGCGCACGGTTGAAGCACTGGATGCAACGCGCGACCGCCTTGCCGCCATCCAAGAACACCTCGATGCACAGACTGCTATGAAATTGGGCCGCAACAGTTACGTCCTATCGGTCATGGCTGCGATCTTCCTACCGCTGGGGTTCCTGACAGGTCTTTTCGGGGTGAATGTCGCGGGCATGCCCGGAGTTGACGCCAACTGGGCCTTTGCAGGGCTTTGCATCGCATCAGTCTTGATCGGTGCCGCGCTTTATGCCGCTTTTCGCTGGCGCGATTGGCTTTAATCAAGGAAATTGAATGATATGAAACAACGCCTCCTTACAGAATTTGGCCAAGGCGCATCCTTGCGCCGCCAAGACTACACACAGGCGGCCAAACGCGCGTTGCAAGATGCGCTTTGGCACAATTCCATCAACCTCGCGGAACTCTTCGGTTTGGAAAAGGAAGCGATGCTGATCGACGTGGAAGTGGGCGTGCAGCAACCTGACAGACTCGACAAAGACGCGCTCAAAGACATCTTCCCCTATGGTCAAGTCACCATCAACGCGGTCAAAGGCGGTCTCGACGTGCCCCGCCCTAATGGCAACCCGACCGTCATCGCATCAGTAGCCATCAACGTGTCCCTTGATCTGGAGCCAGCACAATGAATGATCAGCGCTTCATTATCGAAATGGGCTCTGGCAACGATCAATACGGGATGGATTACACCAAGGCCGCCGCTCGCGCGATCGAGGACGCAATCCGCCACTCCGCCATCCCCATGCTCGCTGCCCGCAATATTCCACACACAGACATGCGCGTGAAGGTCACCATCGGCGTCCAAGAGCCGGAAAAACTCAACACCGAGCAACTCAAATCCGCCCTCCCCCGCGGCACTGCGACCATCAGCGCCACCCACGGTGGCCTGAATGTACATAACCCCGATACGGGCACTACCATCGTCATCGCAACCGCTGCAATTGAAGCGTTCCTTCCGAAACAGGCCTAGCTTCATCTTTCCAAAAAAAACTTCGGGGGCACGGGGGCTGGCCCCCGCCCTCAATACTTGCCGCGCCGTACCTTCGGTCATATAACCTGACCAATCATGCGCGAGCGATCGAATGCCATTCAAACCCGTCGAGCCAGAAAAACTCTCAATCGCCGTCATCCGTCAGATTGAAGACCTGATCCTGCGCGGCATCCTGCGACCGGGTGAACGCCTCCCGTCAGAGCGCGAACTGTCCGAACGCCTCGGCGTATCGCGCCCGAGCTTGCGCGACGCTATAGCCAGCTTGCAAAACGACGGCCTCCTCGCGAGCAAAGCAGGCGCGGGCATCTTCGTGGCCGACGTTCTCGGCTCCGCTTTTTCTCCTGCCCTCACCCGCCTGTTCGCACGCAATGATGAGGCAGTGTTCGACTACCTCTCATTCCGCCGCGATATGGAAGGGCTGGCCGCAGAGCGCGCCGCGCGCCTTGCCTCCGATACAGACCTGCAAGTGATCGACGCGGTTTACCGCAAGATGGAGAGCACCTACGTCAAACGCTCTCCCGAGGACGAAGCGCAATTAGATGCCGACTTCCACCTCGCCATTATCGAGGCGAGCCACAACGTGATTATGCTGCACATGATGCGCTCCATGTATCAACTTTTGCGCGAGGGCGTGTTTTATAACCGCCAGATCATGTTCAAACAACGCACCACCCGCGATGTACTGCTGGCGCAGCATGCCAAGATCAACGCAGCATTGCAATCGCGCGATCCGCAAGGCGCGCGCGACGCGGTAATCGCCCATCTCAATTACGTCGAGCAATCCCTGCGCGATGACGTCAAAGCGCAAGCGAATGAAGCCATCGCGCGCCAGCGGTTCGAGCACGAACAATCAAAGGGTCCAAAATGAAAACAGCACTCGTCACAGGTGCCGCGCGCGGCATTGGCCTTGCCACAACCAAACAATTCCTCGCCAAAGGCTGGAGCGTTGCGATGGTGGATTGGGACGGCGATGAGCTAGCGTTAAGCGCGAAGAGCCTCGATAACGTCCTGCCGCTCAACTATGATATTTCGCAGCCCGAACAGGCCCCGAAAATCATCGCCGAAACCCTTGCCCACTTCGGCCAGATCGACGCGCTGGCGAACAACGCAGGCATCGCTGATTTTGGGCCGATTGAGGAAACGGATTTCGCCCGTTGGAAGGCGGTCATGTCGATCAACCTCGACGGCACGTTCTTGATGTCACAGGCCGCCACCGACGCGCTCAAAGCTACCAAAGGCGCAATCGTCAACATCGGCTCTATCTCTGGCCTGCGCGCCTCGACCCTGCGCGTGGCCTATGGCACATCCAAGGCCGCCGTGATCCATCTGACCAAACAACAGGCAGCAGAGTTGGGCGAGTTTGGCATCCGCGCCAACTGCGTCTGCCCCGGCCCCGTGCGCACCAAACTGGCGATGGCGGTCCACACTCAAGAGATCATCGACGCCTATCACGACGCGATCCCGCTCAACCGCTACGGATCAGAGGACGAGATCGCCTCGGTGATTACGTTCCTGTGCTCACCCGAGGCGAGTTACGTGACTGGGCAAGTGATTGCGTCCGATGGAGGGTTCGAGAGCACGGGGGTTGGCTTGCCTGCGCTCAGGGGGAAGCAATACTAAACACGTCAATGACGCTTTGCGGCCTTGTGCCGGCGCGGTGAGAGCTGATGCGGCGTTTGCGCGAATGACTTCCTTTATGGGTCCGACCATGAACCTCTTGGCATGCGCAAATCCAGCAATACGCCAATTGACGGGTACATCGGAGCACACTCTGCCAAATTTTTAAGCTATCCGAGTCAAAACCTCGATAAGCAAAAGGCTGTGCCCGCTATCAGTTCTGTTCGGCAAAACATTTCTTGACCGAATGGTCAAACGAGGCGCTATTATGATGAAACTCAAGAGGGATAGTTCAATGAAAAAACCAACGCACCTTAACCGCCGCCATTTCATAGCGACAACTGCAGCAACATCACTGATACTCGGAGCCGGACGTGCAATGGCTGCAGAGCCGATCAAAATGGCCGGTATTTATACTGTGCCCGTTGAGCAGCAGTGGGTCAGCCGTATTCATGAAGCAGCACTGGCAGCACAGGATCGCGGCGATATTGCCTACTCATACTCCGAAAATGTCAGCAATACCGACTATGCCCGCGTGATGCGCGAATATGCAGAAGCAGGTAACACTCTGATTGTCGGAGAAGTTTTTGGTGCAGAACAAGAAGCGCGCGAAGTCGCCGCAGAGTACCCGGACGTGGCCTTTTTGATGGGATCCAGCTTTAAAGTAGATGCCGGGCTGTCAAATTTCGCTGTCTTCGACAATTACATTCAAGATGCAGCATATCTGTCTGGCATTATTGCAGGTGCGATGACAGAAACTGGCGACATTGGCTTGGTTGGCGGTTTCCCTATCCCTGAAGTAAACCGCCTGATGCACGCCTTTATGGCAGGTGCGCTTGAGATGAACCCTGATATCGCGTTTCAAGTGACCTTTATCGGAAGCTGGTTCGATCCACCCAAAGCAAAGGAAACCGCCTTTGCGATGATCGAAAACGGTGCCGACGTTCTGTATGCTGAACGGTTTGGTGTGTCTGACGCCGCACAGGAAAAGGGTGTCCTTGCCATTGGCAACGTTATCGATACGCAGGCTGACTATCCTGAAACTGTCGTCGCCTCAGCAATTTGGCACTTTGAGCCGACGTTGGATAAGGCCATCGCCGAGGTGCAGGCTGGTACATTTACGGCTGCGGATTACGGAATCTTTTCTTTCATGAACCAAGGTGGTTCAAGTCTTGCGCCATTGGGTACGTTTGAAGGCAAAGTTCCAGAAGCGGCACTCGCGCTTGTAGCACAGCGTCAGGCTGAGATTATGTCAGGCGATTTCGTCGTCACAATTAACGACGACGAACCGTCTTCGTCGTAATTGATCATGACCAAAGAGGCAGTTGAGGCACTCTCCCTCAACGAAATTACAAAACGGTTTGGAGAGCTGACCGCAAATGATGCGGTCAGCCTTTCCGTGAACGTGGGCGAAGTTGTTGCCCTGTTGGGTGAGAATGGCGCGGGAAAAACCACGCTCATGAATACCTTATTCGGTCAGTATACAGCCGATAGCGGAACTGTACGTGTGTTCGGTGAGACATTGCCACCCGGCAATTCGCGGGCGGCTTTGGACGCTGGCGTTGGGATGGTGCATCAACATTTTACGCTGGCCGATAACCTGACGGTGCAAGAAAACATCACTTTGGGTGTCCATTCGTTGCTGAAATTCAGCTTGGGCCGCGCTGCAGCAAAAGCGCAAATTTTGGCATTATCAAAGAAGTTCCACCTTGCCGTTTCACCTGATGCGTATGTCGGAACGCTGTCTGTGGGGGAACGTCAAAGAGTTGAAATCCTCAAGGCGCTATACCGCGATGTGCGGATTTTGATCCTTGATGAGCCAACTGCTGTGTTGACCCCACAAGAGACGGACGATTTGTTTGCGACCCTTCGACTTGCGATCAAAGAAGGCCTTTCGATTATCTTCATCTCGCATAAATTACACGAAGTGATGGCCATCGCGGATCGGGTCGTGGTGTTACGACACGGCAAAATGGCAGGCGGTGTGAAAACAAAAGACACCGATAAGAACGCGCTGGCAGCGATGATGATGGGGACTGAGGCGACACCGCCTGACGTCTCGCCTGCAAAACCGGGTGCGCCGCTGCTGGCGTTGCGCACTGTTACCACGCCCGATATTGGCAGCACCCCTGGTTTGAAATCAGTGTCATTGACCTTAAAGGCGGGGCAGATCATCGGTCTTGCCGGCGTATCTGGCAACGGACAGGCTGCGATGGCTGATGTCGTTGGAGGTGTATTGAGCCCAAGCGAAGGGCAAGTTGTTTTGGGATCTGAAACCGCTCAGAAATGGACGCCACGCATCGCGGTACAAAGCGGTATCGCGCGCATCCCCGAAGATCGCCACAAGACGGGCACGATCGCGGATTTTGACCTTGTGGAAAACGCCATTCTGGAACGATACACATCTGCGGATTTTAGCAAATCCGGCTGGCTGAATTGGAGTAAGTCTAGGGCTTTTGCCGATGCAATCATCGACAAATACGATGTGCGCTGTCCCGGATCGGATACACCTATCCGCCTGTTGTCTGGTGGCAACATGCAAAAACTGATCCTTGGTCGCGTGCTTGAGGCTAATCCGCAAATTATCCTCGCCAATCAACCAGTGCGTGGCCTTGATATCGGCGCGGTCAACTATGTGCACAGCCAGCTTCTCGCCGCGCGCGAACGCGGTGCAGCGGTGTTGTTGATTTCTGAGGATCTGGACGAAGTGATGGCGCTGTCAGACGTGATACATGTCATTGCAGACGGACGACTGTCGCCAGAGTTTAAGCGTGGCGATATGACGCCAGCACAGTTGGGACTTTGGATGGCGGGTCAAGGATTTGAAGTGGATATCCCCGATGCGTCTTGAACCGATAAAAAAGCCAACATTGGCTCGCAAGTTAACTCCGCCTGCGATTGCCCTTACCACGACCATTGTGATCGCATCCCTTCTAGCGATGGTTGCAGGCGCGAACCCCTTCAATGTCATTGGATTGATCCTAAAAGGCTCTTTTGGATCAACATTTGCGATTTTGGAAACGCTCAACCGCGCGACTCCGTTGATATTCACGGGCCTTGCTGTCGCCGTCGCATTTCGCGCCAAGTTTTGGAATATCGGAGCAGAAGCACAACTTTATGCTGGCGCTCTTATGACCGTTTTACTCGGGACAGGCACTCTACCTTGGCCGAGCATGGCGATCTTGCCCACTATCATTATTGCATCAATCTTGGCTGGCGCGATCGTTCTTTTGGTTCCGGCGTTGTTGAAAACGCGGTTTGGTGTAGACGAAGTTGTAACGACATTGTTGTTTAACTTCATTTTCTTGTTGTTTATCTCAATGCTGCTCGAAGGTGTCCTTAAAGACCCGATGGGCATGGGCTGGCCAAAATCTGCACGGCTGATACCAGAGGCGCGATTACCGCGCATTGTAGATGGATTGCGCCTACATTGGGGGTTTGGACTCGCGATTTTTTCAGCCGTTTGCATTTGGATCATCCAGACCCGCAGCACATTAGGCTACGAGATGCGAGCCGTTGGCTTAAACAAAGAAGCCGCAGCCTTCGCAGGCATTCCCGTCAACATCGTAATCTTGAAAACAGCGCTTTTGTCAGGTGGTCTTGCTGCACTCGCAGGATTTTCTGAGGTGGCGGGACTGAAAGGCAGCCTGACGCTCGATCTGTCGCCAGGGTTTGGCTACACTGGGATCATCGTGGCGATGCTGGCTTTGCTCAATCCGCTTGGTGTGGTCTTAGCGGCCCTTTTTGTTGCTGGCATTTTTGTCGGGGCCGACAGCATGAGCCGCGCCGCAGATGTGCCAACGTATTTGGCCGACATCATGCTTGCGACAGCACTTCTTCTTATGGTGTTGGCCATCTTGCTAACGCGGTTTCGTGTGGTGAGGGAATAGGATCATGGAAATCATTGATATCCTTTTCACGGCAAGCTTTTGGGCGGCAGCCATTCGCATCGCCAGCCCGTTGATCTTTGCCACATTGGGCGAATTGATTTGCGAACGCGCAGGTGTGTTGAACCTTGGGATTGAGGGCATCATGGTCGCGGGTGCATTCGCAGGTTGGATGGCGGTTTATTCCGGTACAGCGCTTTGGACCGGCGTGTGCGTCGCGATGCTGGTGGGTATGCTATTTGGTCTGCTACACAGCACGCTCACGGTTCCGTTCGGTCTATCTCAGCACGTTGTGGGTCTTGGAATCACACTGCTTGCAACGTCGTCGACCTATTACGCATATCGGCTAGCACTGCCCGAGGTCACAAGCCCACCAAAAATCGCAGCATTCCAGCCCTATGAAATCCCGATTCTATCAGACATTCCTTTACTTGGTCCGGCACTATTTTCGCAAACTCCACTGACGTATCTCGCATTTATTCTTGTGGGCGTCGTGAGCTTGGTTCTCTACCGCACCCCGCTTGGGCTTGCGGTCCGTGCTGCTGGTGAAAACCCTGCAGCGGTGGCTGCCCAAGGTCTATCTGTCACAGCAATCCGGATGGGCGCCGTGATGGTAGGGAGCGGCCTTATGGCAGTCGGCGGGGCATTTTTGACCATGTCGGCATTTGACAGTTTCTTTTTCGAAATGGTCAATGGTCGTGGCTGGATTTGTATTGCATTGGTGGTCTTCGGATCGTGGCGACCTGGTAAAGCGTTGCTTGGCGCTATTCTTTTTGCGGCGTTTGATGCGTTGCAAATTCGCGTGCAGCAAACAAGTTTGGGCACACATGTGCCCTACCAGATTTTCCTGATGATGCCCTATATCCTGTCTATACTGGCACTTATTTTGATGTCACGCCGCGCCCAAGTCCCTGCGGCGCTTATGGTCCCGTTCAACAAAGGAGAACGCTAATGTTTGATCTGATCGTCAAAGGTGGCACACTGCCAGATGGCCGCGTGTCCGATATTGGAATTTTGGGCGACAAGATCACTGCAGTAGGGTCACTTGAGACAGCAGAGGCGGGGCAGCTGATTGATGCGACTGGCGATTTGGTCACTCCGCCTTTTGTCGATCCGCATTTTCACATGGATGCGACACTGTCCTACGGCCTGCCACGGATCAACACATCTGGCACGCTGCTGGAGGGAATCGGGCTTTGGGGCGAACTTAAGCAGGTTATGACCCAAGACGATATCATCGCACGCGCGTTGAACTATTGCGATTGGGCCGCGAGCATGGGACTTTTGGCCATACGCAGTCATGTCGATACCTGTGACGATCGGCTTTTGGGCGTCGAGGCACTGCTCGAGGTCAAAGAGCAGGTCAAAGACTACATCGACCTGCAACTCGTCGCCTTCCCCCAAGACGGCTTTTACCGCGATCCAACTGCACGCGAAAATACGATCCGTGCCTTGGATATGGGAGTCGACGTTGTCGGGGGTATTCCGCATTTTGAGCGCACAATGGCGGACGGTGCTGCATCGGTGAAAGAGCTGTGTGAAATTGCAGCCGCGCGCGGTCTACAAGTAGATATGCACTGCGACGAATCTGATGACCCGTTTTCACGTCACATTGAAACGCTTGCTCATGAAACCCATCGCTTGGGTTTACAGGGGCGTGTTGCGGGGTCTCATCTGACGTCAATGCACTCTATGGACAACTATTACGTCTCAAAACTACTGCCACTTATTGCGAAATCCGAAATTAATGTGATCCCAAACCCGCTGATTAACATCGTTCTACAAGGGCGGCATGACACGTTTCCAAAGCGGCGCGGCCTGACGCGGGTAAAGGAAATGTTGGCGATGGGGATCAATGTCGGGTGGGGGCAAGATTGTGTACTTGACCCTTGGTATTCCCTTGGCACTGCGGACATGCTGGATGTAGCCTTTATGGGGCTGCATGTAGCGCAAATGACAAGCCCTGAAGAAATGCAAACCTGTTTTGATATGGTCACGGTAAACAACGCCAAAACGATGGGCTTGCCGGACTACGGGCTACACATCGGTGCCAAGGCATCATTGGTTATTCTTGACGCAAGTAACCCCATCGAAGCGCTGCGCTTGCGCGCTGCTCGGTTATCGGTCATCGCGAACGGGCGGGTGATCAGCCAGTCCCCGAGGGCCAACGCGACGCTATCTCTGCCAAATCGTCCAAAATTATCGCGCAGACGACACACTCCAGGCACCGCGTAGGCTCAGGCTTTTTCAACTTATGCAATACATATCGTTAAAACCGAATGTAACTTCAATTGGAGATGCGCCTTGCATGATAACTGCGAAGAGAGTTCGCAGCTCCTAAGGTCAGGACCCGTTAATCGGCTTGATGTTGCGCTGTTGGCATAATTCACGAACCTCAGCGATTTGGGGGCAGATGAGTAATCTTTATTGGCTGACAGAAGCGCAGATGGTGCGGCTTCGGCCGTTCTTTCCCAAAAGCCGAGGTCGACCACGCGTTGATAACCGGCGCATGTTGAATGGCATTATATTATTCAATCTCAACAGCTTACGCTGATCTGATGCACCTGGAGACTATGGCCCACCCAAGACAGTGTACAACCACTGGAAGCGTTGGAGCAATATGGATGTATTTGCGCGGATCATGACTGGGTTGGCAGCAGAAACTCCGGACAACAAGACAATCTCTCTCCTCTCATCGAAACTTCGTTTCGACTGCCGGGCAATGGATGCGATCTATCTCAAGGCGCACCGCACAGCCTCGAGTCTGCGGTTGAAAAAGGGGGGGGGACGTCTGATTGGGCAGACCAAGAGCAAAAGCCACAGACCCGAGCGCCACCACGAAAGGCCACCAAATGACGAAATGTCCGTCAAAATGCACAATACATGCTCCCTCATGTGCCTCATCAGGGTGGAGTATTCTGCTGCTCCAAACGATCCAATATGTTGAAAACGCGTCGATGTTCATCGTAGCCACCGCCGAAAACTCGCGCAATGGCCCGCATCGAAAAACCCTCATCAAAGCCGACCTTCGCCTCGCTTAACTGGATTGAGACCTGTTCGAGCGTAACATGACTACTTCTAGCCGGAGTCCTCACCCCTCCAACTCCACCGCCAAAAACCGCTCGAACGCGTCCATATCCAGCTCTTCGAACTGGCCGAAGCCCTGCATCCAGATAGACGCCCCCTTCAGCGCATCTGGCTCCAGCTTGCACCATTTCACTCGTCCGCGCTTTTCCTGTGAAATCAAACCCGCCTTGGTTAATATCCCGAGATGCTTGGACACTGCTGCCAATGACATCTCGAACGGTTCGGCCACATCGGTCACAGCCATGTCATCCTCCAGCAGCATCGATAGGATCGCGCGGCGTGTTGGGTCGGATAAGGCGGCGAAGGTGGTATCAAGGGTTTGGCTCATAAAGGCATAAACGCAAAGCAGGCGGGTTCGTCAACCAAATGGTTGAATATTGAGACGGGTTGTTTTCAGCCTGTTTCGCACCTGCGCCCAGCTGCCGCAGCCTTGAAAATTCCGTCATTTTCCATATAAATCAGCAACTTATCCAAGCACGTATCTCGCTTGACTCAGTGCGCTGCCAAGCATAGCACTCCTCTAAACCTCAAAACGGGATTTGAGCGGTTGAGTGAGCCTGACCAACGTGAGCGTCTTAAGCAATTGGACGCAAAGATTGCAAAGGTGAAAGCGACGAATACGCCAAAGCCCGCGCAGGAAGAACACTACAGCCAAGCCCAACAAGGGTGGCGCATGGTGACAGAGCTAGTTGCCGGTCTCGGGATCGGTTTTGGCATCGGATACGGGCTTGATGTGCTGCTTGGCACGATCCCGATTTTTCTGGTGCTGTTTACATTTTTGGGTTTCGCGGCGGGCGTCAAGACGATGATGCGCACCGCACAGGAATTCCAGAGCGCACAAGCGGCCCCAGTGGCCAAGGACGAAGAGAAGGGCTGAGAACATGGCAGACAAAGCGGCAGAAGGCAGCAGCCTCGTATTCCATCCAATGGATCAGTTCATCATCAAGCCTTTGTTCGGTGACGGCCCCATCGGCATGTTCACAGTCACGAACATGACCCTCTGGCTCGGGCTTGCAGTTCTTTGCATCTTCGGCCTGATGGTTCTGGGCACATCGCGCCGCGCAGTCATTCCATCACGCGCACAATCGATTGCTGAAATGGCCTACGGGTTCGTCTACAAAATGGTCGAGGACGTGACAGGCAAGGACGGTTTGAAGTATTTCCCGTACATCTTCACACTGTTCATCTTTATCCTGTTTTCCAACTTCCTCGCACTCATCCCTATGTCCTTCTCGCCCACATCGCACATCGCGGTAACAGCGATCCTTGGCTTCGGCGTGTTCTTCGTGGTAACAGCGATCGGTTTCATTAAGAATGGCGTCGGCTTCTTGGGCCTGTTCTGGGTCTCCAGCGCGCCGCTCGCGCTGCGTCCCGTTCTGGCCCTGATCGAAATCATCTCTTACTTTGTACGCCCTGTAAGCCATTCCATTCGTTTGGCCGGCAACGTCATGGCAGGACACGCAGTTCTTAAGGTTTTCGCAGGCTTCGCCGCGCTGACAGCCGTTGCACCCCTGTCGATCCTCGGCGTTGTTGCGATCTACGGCCTAGAAGTGCTGGTATCCGCGATCCAGGCCTACGTCTTTACCATCCTGACATGCGTCTACCTGAAAGACGCATTGCACCCGTCTCACTAACCAACGTGATCTGTCCGGCAATCGGGTAGCTTACAACTCTATCAAACTTCCAATCGTAAGGAGAATTATTATGGAAGGCGATCTCGCACACATCGGCGCAGGCCTCGCAGCAATCGGTTCCGGCGCAGCCGCAATCGGTGTAGGCAACGTAGCAGGAAACTTTCTTGCAGGCGCGTTGCGCAACCCATCCGCTGCTGCTTCGCAGACAGCAACATTGTTCATCGGTATCGCGTTCGCAGAAGCACTGGGCATCTTTGCATTCCTCGTCGCTCTTCTGCTGATGTTCGCAGTCTAAACCGACACGATCTTAATCCTTACGCGCGGGCGGCCCTGTTAACCCAAGGCCGCCCGATGTAGAGAAAAGTTCCGACGGAGGACGAACATGGCTACCGAAACTACAGGTGCCGTCAGCTCATGCGTGGATTCCTATGGCTCTGCCATCGGTATGCCGCAACTTTGCTTTGAATGGTTTCCAAACCAGATTTTCTGGCTCGTTCTCACTCTTGTAGTGATCTTTCTTGTCTTGTCCCGCATCGCGCTGCCCCGCATCGCATCGGTTCTGGCAGAACGTCAGGGAACGATTACCAACGACATCGCCGCGGCCGAAAACCTCAAAGCCAAAGCGCTCGAGGCAGAAGACGCCTACAACAAGGCCCTCGCCGATGCGCGTGCAGAAGCACAGAACATCGTCGCCAGTGCGAAAGCAGAGATTCAAGCTGATCTGAATGTGGCGATTGCCAAGGCAGATTCAGAAATCGCCGCGAAGACTTCTGAATCGGAAGCGGCAATCGCCGAAATCCGTGCAGGCGCGCTCGCAAGCGTTGAGGAAGTTGCCAAAGACACCGCAGCCGAACTGGTTTCCGCGTTGGGTGGCAAGGCTTCGGCAAAAGACGTGGGCGCGGCTGTCGCTGCCCGCTTGAAAGGATAAGGCCATGCGCATCAAAGCACTCGCACTCCTCTTGAGCGTTTCGGCCCAGCCTGCACTTGCTGCATCCGGCCCGTTCTTCTCACTCGCCAACACCGACTTCGTTGTTCTGCTCGGTTTCCTCACGTTTATTGGCGTTCTGTTCTACTTCAAAGTGCCCGCCTTGCTGGGTGGTTTGCTCGACAAACGCGCCATCGGCATCCGTGATGACATCGATGAAGCCAAGGCACTGCGCGAAGAGGCACAAGCCCTTCTTGCATCGTACGAGCGCAAGCAGAAAGAAGTGCAGGAACAAGCCGATCGCATTGTCGCTGCCGCCAAGAAGGATGCAAGCCTTGCAGCCGATCAGGCCAAAGAAGATCTCGCACTCTCGATCAAACGCCGCCTTGCTGCTGCCGAAGACCAGATAGCTTCTGCACAAGCCGGCGCCGTCAAGGAAGTCCGCGATGCGGCCATAACCGTCGCAATCGCCGCTGCGAACGACGTGATCGCCAAACAGATGACGGCAAAGGACGCAACAGCCCTCATCGACGATGCAATCGGCGAAGTTTCCGCTAAATTGCACTGAACACACTGACAACTTGTCACGAATTCGCCCGGCCCTCGCGCCGGGCTTTTTCTTGTCCACTCTTCTTTGGTCCCGAAATACCTCGGAGCTTGGGGCAGCGCCCCAAACCGCCGCGTTAGCGGCTCGTCAAGCGCATGCTCTGCATGCACATCCAGATCAGCTTGACTCGCGCGGCGCGGCGTTGAACCATGGGCTATGACATCGAACATCCTGCGCGACATCACCGAAAATCCCGACCTCGGGATTACCATGGCCGATGGCACCCGCCTATCCGCACGCACTTGGATTCCGGTAGACGCCGCCGAGGCACCGGTCCCTGCGATCCTTGAGTTCCTGCCGTATCGAAAACGCGATGGAACTACAGGGCGCGATTGCCTGACCCATCCCTATTTCGCCAAGCGCGGCTATGCGTGCATCCGCGCCGACATGCGCGGCAACGGTGACAGCGAAGGGGTGATGGAGGACGAGTATAGCCCGCAGGAACTCTCCGATGCGGTCGAAACGATCAACTGGCTTGCAGCTCAACCGTGGTGCTCCGGCACAGTCGGGATGATGGGCATCAGCTGGGGCGGTTTCAACGCCTTGCAAGTTGCTGCGCTCCAGCCCGAAGCCCTAAAAGCGATCATCACGCTGTGCTCCACAGTTGATCGTTATGCAGACGACATCCACTACAAAGGCGGTTGCCTGCTCAACGAGAACCTTGGCTGGGGCGGCACCATGTGGTCCTATTCCTCCAAAGCGCCCGACCCGATACTACGTCCCGATGACTGGCGCGAAATCTGGATGGATCGCTTGGAAAACGAACCCTTCCTTGCCGCTAAATGGCTCGAACATCAGCGCCGCGATACCTATTGGGAGCATGGCTCTGTTTGCGAAGATTACTCGGCGATCAAAGCCGCCACTCTCGCCATTGGCGGTTGGGGCGATGCCTACAAAAACGCGCCCCCCGCGCTGATCGAAAACCTCACCGCGCCTGCAAAAGCCATTATCGGTCCTTGGGTTCACAAATACCCGCATTTTGCCATTCCCGAGCCACGCATTGGCTTTCTCCAAGAGGCGCTGCGCTGGTGGGATCACTGGCTCAAAGAAGAGGACACGGGCGTTCAAAACGATCCGCTCTACCGCCCCTACCTCATGGAGTCCGTAGCGCCAAAATCATGGTACACGGAGCGGCCCGGCAGATGGCTGGCAATCAATGACAAACCTTCGACCTTGCCGCGCGAGACGTGGCATTTGTCTGACACGGGCCTGCAAAAGACGCCTGCGTCACTCTCCAAAACGATCAATTCACCACAAACCTGCGGCGCGCATTCGGGCGAATATTGCGCGATCTGGCTCGGCCCCGAACTTCCCGATGATCAACGCGGCGACGACGCCTTGTCGGCTGTTTTTCAAACCGAGCCGCTGCTGGAAAGCCGCGATATCGTCGGCGCGCCGCAAATCAAACTCACGCTTAGCTGTGACAGACCACAAGGCCAGATCGCCGTCCGACTGCTCGATATTCAACCCAATGGCGCGAGCGCACGGATCACCTACGGTGTCCTCAACCTGACGCACCGCAGCAGCCACTCTGCGCCGCAACCGATGACGCCTGATAGGGCGGAAGAGGTCATGCTTGATCTTGATCACATCGCCTATCGCCTGCCCGCGGGGCATCGCCTTGGCATCGCGATTTCCACCGCCTACTGGCCACTGATCTGGCCCTCCCCCGAAGTGACCACGCTCACGCTCTCAAAAGGGGCCATCAGCATTCCCATGCGCCCGAGCGGTAACACTGACGAATGGACCTTCGAAAAGCCCGAAGCGGACACCCCTTGGCAGACCGAAACGATCCGCGAAGCATCAAACAGCCGCAAAACCACAACCGACTGGACCACAGGCATCGTTACACTGGAAATCGTGGATGATTTCGGCAAAGTCAAAGATAGCGATCACGGCCTCATCAACGGCTCTATTGCGCGCGAGTGGTATTTCATCAATCCCGATGATCCCCTGAGCGCCAATGCCAGGACCCACTGGAGCGACGAATTGGAGCGTGACGGAATCGCCCTGCGCACCGAGGCCATGTCCGAAATGTACGCGGACGCGACACATTTTCACCTGAGCGGACGAATGGAAGCCTACGAGAATAACGTACTTGTGTTCGAAAAAGACGTGCAACGTAGCATTCTTCGGGACAACCTCTAGCGGTGCAACCCTCTAAAAATGGAAATAGACCTTGATAGCTGCGACACAATCCGCAACGTTAACGACGTAACTCTGCAAACCGCCTGCCCGATCCAGGAGCGGCGGATAAAGAAATCGAAACTGGGAGACTTCTATGCAAGATCAACTCGACTATCTGGCCAAGCGCGCAGGCGCCGGCAAACTTTCACGCCGTGACTTCATGGGCAAGGCTTCAGCTCTGGGCGTCAGTGCCGCTGCCGCCAGCACAATGTTCGCGAGCGCCGCATATGCAGACGGCCCCAAAAAGGGCGGCGATCTGAAGATCGGCTCCACCGGCGGCGAGAGCACCAACTCGCTCGATCCCGCGACCTGGGCAAGTCAGGTCCCCTATCACAACGGCCGTCAATTCGGCGACACGCTGGTTGAGGTTTCCCCCACGGGCGAGATCGAACCGCGCCTCGCAACAAGCGTCGAAAGCACACCAGACGCGAAAACATGGATGTTCAAGCTGCGCCAGGGTGTCGAATTCCATAACGGCAAGACGATGACCGGCGATGACGTTCTGAAAACGATGGAACGTCATTCGAACGAGGATTCCAAGTCTGGTGCCCTCGGCGTCATGAAGAACATCGAGAGCATGAAGGTCGACGGTGACACGTTCTCGATCACGCTAAAAGATGCCAACGCAGACCTGCCCTATCTGATGTCCGACTACCACCTGGTCATTCAGCCGGGCGGCGGCATGGACAATCCTGCGGCCGGCATCGGCACAGGCCCCTACAAGATGGAAGTCAACGAGCCGGGCGTACGTCACATGTACTCCAAGCACGCAAACTACTGGGGCGACGACGCGCATTTCGATTCGGTCGAAATCCTCGCGATCAACGACGCCACGGCGCGTACCGCTGCGCTTCAGTCGGGTCAGGTTCAACTGATTAACCGTCTCGAGCCAAAGATCGCCGGCCTTCTGGCGCGCGCGCCTGGGGTATCGGTTCAATCCACGCCGGGCCGTGGTCACTATGTGTTCATCATGCACACGGACACCGCGCCGTTCGACAACAACGAATTGCGCCTCGCGCTCAAATACGCGATCAACCGTGAAGAGATGGTCGAGAAAATCCTGCGCGGCTACGGCTCTGTTGGCAACGACATGCCCATCAACGCGGCATATCCTTTGTTCGACAGCTCGATCGAGCAGCGCACATATGATATCGACAAGGCCAAGGAGCATTACGCCAAGTCCGGTCATGATGGCTCGCCCATTATCCTGCGCACGGCTGACGGTGCCTTCCCCGGTGCGGTCGATGCAGCGCAGCTCTTCCAGCAATCGGCAGCCGCAGCTGGCATTCCGCTCGAAATCAAGCGCGAGCCGAACGATGGCTACTGGTCCGAAGTCTGGAACGTCCAGCCTTTCTGTGCCTCCTATTGGGGCGGTCGCCCTGTGCAGGACCAGATGTATTCGACGGCCTATCTGTCGAGCGCGGACTGGAACGACACAAACTTCAACAACCCGGAGTTTGATGCCAAGCTGATCGAAGCAAAGGCCGAGTTGGACGTAACAAAGCGCAAGGCGCTCTATTCTGAAATGGGCATGCTCGTGCGCGATCAGGGCGGTCTCATCTGCCCGATGTTCAACGACTTCATCGACGGCGTCAGCGACAAGCTGGTCGGTTGGGATGTAGATCCCAACGGCGAGCTGATGAACGGTCAGGTCACACGCAAGTTGTGGTTTGCATAGGTCGGGGCTCAGCATATGCACCCGATTTTGAAATTGGTTTCCCAGCGCTTGGCGCTGGGACTCCTCCTCCTCCTCGCAGCGTCTGCCCTCATCTTTGTCGGCACGCAAATTCTGCCCGGCGACGTAGCGCAATCTATTCTAGGCCAATCTGCGACCCCAGAGGCGCTGGCCAATCTACGCGAAGAATTAGGCCTGAGCGAGCCTGCCTTGAGCCGCTATTTCAGCTGGCTCGGTAGCGCCATCCAAGGCGATCTCGGGGTTGCCCTCACCAACGGACAGGACATTGCGACTTCCATGGGTCGCCGCCTTGGCAATACGCTCTTCCTTGCCTTCTGGGCCGCCGTCATTTCCGTGCCCCTTGCCATTTTCCTGGGCCTGCTGGCTGTACGCTACAAAGACCGCTGGCCTGACAAGCTGATTTCCGGCGTCACGCTCGCATCCATCTCGATCCCCGAATTCCTGATTGGCTACGTTTTGATGTATTTCGTCGGCGTCAAACTCGGTTGGGCGCCCTCTGTCGCAATGATCAACGACTCTATGAGCCTTGGTGAAAAGCTCCATGCGATCGCACTGCCCGTCACCGTTCTAACACTCGTTGTACTCGCGCATATGATGCGCATGACCCGCGCGGCGATCCTGAATGTGATGCAATCGGCTTATATCGAGACGGCGGAACTTAAAGGGCTCAGCAGCTTTCAGGTTATCGCGCGTCACGCCTTTCCAAATGCCATCGCGCCTATTGTTAATGTGGTCATGCTCAACCTCGCCTACCTTGTCGTGGGCGTTGTCGTAGTCGAAGTCGTCTTCGTTTACCCCGGTATGGGGCAATATTTGGTCGATCACGTTGCCAAGCGTGACGTGCCTGTGGTGCAGGCCTGCGGCCTCGTGTTTGCGGCCGTCTATATCTGCCTCAACATGGTTGCTGACATCGTATCCATTCTCGCCAACCCGCGTTTGCGGCACCCAAAATGAGTTTACATAGAAAACTCATTTCGTGCGGAGCGGGCTTGTTAGCGAAGAAAACACGCGGACTCCGGCACCCGGCAATAATTGTGCGCTCACGCCGCGAGGACGTCTGACATGTTCAAGAATATCCCCATATCCGCCCTCATCGGTCTGTTCTTCACTGGCCTCTATTTCTTCATCGCCATTTTCGCCCCTTGGATTGCGCCCTACGGCATGGCCGAAGCCGTTGGCGATGTTTGGGAGCCTGCCTCTACAAAGCATTGGCTCGGCACCGACAGCATCGGGCGCGATTTGCTCAGCCGGATGATTTACGGCGGGCGCACGACAATCTTCATTGCAACGGCGGCGACAATCCTAAGCTTCACGCTTGGCTCTTGTCTTGGTCTTTTAGCCGCAGTCATGGGCGGCTGGGTAGATCAAGCAATTTCACGCTTCGTGGATTTGATCATGTCTATCCCCTCTTTGATCTTCGCTTTGGTGGTTCTGTCGGTCATGCCCGTCACGATCCCGGTTCTGATCATCGTCATGGGTCTGCTCGATTCAACCCGCGTTTACCGCCTGTCACGAGCGGTCGCGGTGGATATCAACGTTATGGACTACGTAGAAGCCGCAACCCTGCGCGGTGAGCGGCGCAACTGGATCATCTTTCGAGAAATCCTTCCAAACGCGCTTTCTCCGCTGGTCGCTGAAATGGGCCTGCGCTTCATCTTTGCCGTGCTCTTCGTCTCAACCCTTTCGTTCCTTGGCCTTGGCGTTCAGCCTCCCGGCGCAGATTGGGGCGGCATCGTGAAAGAAAACAAGGACGGAATCGTATACGGCATCCCTGCCGCTCTCGTCCCTGCCTTTGCAATCGCAACGCTCGCGATTTCTGTGAACCTCGTCGCGGACTGGGTCCTCAACAGAACAACCTCTCTCAAAGGAGGACGCGGATAATGAGCGAACCCCTACTCAAAGTACGTGGCCTCAAAATCGGCGCGACTGTCTATCCGCCAGATGCCAAACCCCATAAGATCGAGATTGTGCATGGCGTCGATTTTGAATTGGAAAAAGGCAAAGTCCTTGGCCTTATCGGTGAATCGGGCGCTGGCAAATCCACCATTGGCCTGTCCGCGCTTGGCTATGGACGCGGTGGCGTAGAGCTTACAGGCGGCGAGGTCTGGGTCAACGGACGCGACATCCTTCAAGGTGGCATCGGCGATTTACGCAAGCTGCGCGGCGCGGAAGTCACCTATGTGGCGCAATCCGCGGCTGCCAGCTTCAACCCTGCCAAGAAGATCATGGAGCAAGTGATCGAAGCCGCCGTCAGCCAAGGCAAATTCAGCAAATCGGATGCCGAAGCCAAGGCGCGGCTTTTGTTCGCCAAACTTGGCCTGCCCGATACCGACAACATCGGTTCGCGCTATCCACATCAAGTCTCGGGAGGACAGCTACAACGCTGCATGACCGCTCTCGCGCTTTGCCCCGAGCCTGATCTCGTGGTCTTCGACGAACCGACCACAGCGCTCGATGTAACCACCCAAATCGACGTGCTTGCCGCGATCAAGGACGCGATCCGCGATACTGGCGTTGCCGCGCTTTATATCACCCATGACCTCGCTGTGGTGGCGCAGGTTAGCGATGACATCATGGTCCTGAAAATGGGCGAAATGGTCGAATACGGCCCGGTTGATCAGATCATCAACCACCCACAAGAAGAGTATACGCAAGCGCTGGTTTCTGTGCGCTCGATCAATCACGAAGAAAAAGCTCCGCAAGAACCTATCCTGCGGGTGCGCAACATTACAGCGCGCTATCGCGGCACGAAGTTCGACGTTCTGCACGATGTGAGCGTTGATATCTCCCCCGGTCAAACACTAGCGATCGTGGGCGAATCCGGCTCTGGCAAATCCACGCTGGCGCGGGTAATCACCGGCCTCCTTCCCCCTAGCGGCGGCTCAATCGAGTTTGTGGATCGCACGCTTAGCCCTGATCAACCTTCCCGCTCGCGCGAAGATCTGCGCGAACTCCAGATGATCTATCAAATGGCCGATACCGCGATGAATCCGCGCCAGACGGTTGGGACCATCATTGGCCGCCCGCTGGAATTTTATTTCGGCATGAAAGGCGCAGAGAAACGCAAACGCATTGCAGAACTGCTCGAAGAGATCGAGATGGGGGATGGGTTCATTGATCGCTATCCCGCTGAACTCTCAGGCGGACAAAAACAGCGCGTCTGCATCGCGCGCGCGCTGGCCGCGAAGCCCAAGCTGATCATCTGCGACGAGGTCACTTCGGCGCTTGATCCACTGGTTGCGGACGGCATCCTGAAACTCCTGCTGAACTTGCAAAAACGCGAAGACGTGGCATATCTCTTCATCACCCACGACCTGGCCACAGTTCGCGCAATTGCTGACAGCATCGCGGTGATGTACCAAGGCAAAGTTGTGCGCTATGGCACGAAATCCGAAGTGCTCAGCCCGCCCTTTGATGATTACACCGACCTCCTGCTCAGTTCCGTGCCAGAAATGAAACTCGGCTGGCTGGAAAACGTTATCGCAACCCGCAAAATGGAAAGCGCTGGAAACTAAACGCCTTCATCTTGCCAAAAAAAACTCCCGCCGGAGGCTCCCATGGATCGCAAACTGCTCCTCATCATCCTCGATGGTGTCCCCCTTCGTAACTGGTCACGCCTGTTCGGCAATCTGGAAGGCTGGGTCGATAATGGTGCCGCGCAAAAATGGACGATGTCTTCTGTGCTGCCTTCGATTTCAGCAAGCTGCTATGCCTCTATCCACACGGGTGTATCGCCGCAGGAACATGGCTGCACGGGTAACGGCAATGTCTTTCGCATCGACAAGCCTGATCTGTTTTCTGAAATCAGAAAAGCTGGCGGCACCACGGGAGCGGTGACACATTCTTTCTGGTCCGAGTTCTTTAATCGCCACCCTTTTGATTTCGTGCGCGACATTGAATACGACGAACCCGAAAGCACTACAATCAACCATGGTCGCTTTCACACCATGACGGGCTATGGCGCAGCCAATCAGATGACACCGTCAGACCTCGACATCTTCGCGACGCTCACCAATCTCGCGGGGCGTTTCGATCTGAACTACGGCATCCTGCACACTTGCACGCTAGATTCGATGGGTCACCGCTTTCAACACGAAAGCCATGAAATGGATCACGCATGTTTCGTGATGGACGAAATGCTCGCACCCTTTATCCCGCGTTGGCGCGCAATGGGGTATGAGGTCATGGTGACGGCGGATCACGGGCAGGACGCGCGCGGCCATCATGGGGGGCGCGACCCTTTGCAACAGGACGTCGCACTCTATTATTTTGGTGATTCAAAGGGACCAGAAGCAGAGACGCATCTGCATCAACTGCAACTCGCCCCGACGATTTTAACACGCCTTGGCGCACCAATCCCTGCAAGCATGAAAGCGAAACCTTTCCTCCCTGCGTGACGCTCCGGTTTTTCTCGAAAAGTCGTGCCCCTAGTATGGCCAACGCTGCGCAGCTAACGCAGTGACGGCCTCTTTAATGCGCTCAAAACTCGCGCTTGCGCGCGCAGACATATGCCGCGCGCGCAAATGCCCATGCACCAATCCTGCCTCATCGACGCGATGCACTGGCACGCCGGCCGCTTTCAATGCTGCTTCATAATCCACACCATCATCGCTCAATGGATCGCACTCAGCCGTGTTGATCACGGTGGGCGGCAAACCTGCAAACGACGCATCGTGTAACGGCGCATAGCTCGGGTCGCCCACAGGTTCTTCCCCCGCCAAACGCACATGCTTGTAGATCACAATATCATCACGCGTCAGCATCGGAGCATCGGCGTATTCCATATACGACCCCTTGTTGTAGTCCCCGCCAAGTCCCGGATAGATCAGAACTTGTCCGCGAACATCCAACTCCGATCCACGCACCATGTGCGACACGCAGGCCGCTAAATTACCCCCCGCGCTATCGCCGCACAAAACCAAAGGCAGGCCCATTTCAGCAAACACAGCGCGCGTGGCAGCCAACGCATCCTCGAACATCGCAGGGTGTTTATGCTCTGGCGCGAGGCGATAATCGACAGACACCACATGATGGCCACTGGCCGCGCAAAGCTCGGCGCAAACGTCATCGTGACTGTTCAATCCGCCCACAACGAAACCACCGCCATGAAAGTACATCACCGCCACTTCACTGCCGCCGCAAGTGTAGTGGCGGCACGGCACCCCGCCATAATCGCGATCCAGAGCGCTCACACCAATAGGATACTCAACCCGAAACGCGGCGCACATTTCATCGTAGATGCGGCGCTGATCCTCGATCCCGTAAGTGGCTGTTTCAGGGGGGTAATAGCCATTGGTCTTCTTAATGAACCCCCAAGTCTCCGCATCAATCAGCTTGCCGTAATCGGCCATCGCGCCCTCCAGTTTCTTCATGTTTCAGCAAAACCGCCAAGGCCAGAATGGTCAAGGCCACGCCGATCAAAATCAACCCTCTCGGCGCGCCGTGCCCCAACGCGATTTCCCACAGGATCACCCAGCTGGGCGTAAGATATGTATAGGCCATCACCTTCGCCCCCGGCAGGCGCAGGGAGGCGTATTGCGTCAGAACGAAGGTTGCCGCAGTTGCAAAAATCGCAACATAGGCGATGGTGATCCAGACGATTTGCGGCAAAGCGGCATAATCGGTCGTGATCAGACTATCCGCACTCCAGAGCAGCAAAGCTAGCACACCGCCGCAGGTCGTGCCGAGCGAAAACAGCATCGCGCTTTCGCCGCGATTGAGCAACCGCACCAGTGGAATATAGATTGCGTGGCGCACGCATCCCCAGAAATAGATGAATTCGCCCTGCCCGATGCGAAACGCGGTGAAAGCCGACCACTCCGCGCGAAAAATTACCCAAAGCGCGCCGCTCGCGCCGATACCAAGCGCAAGGGCGATCCGGCGTGTAGTGATCTGGCGCAAGATTACGAAACTCGCCAATGCTGTCACCAGCGGCGTCAACGTAAAGACCGCCGCCGCCGACACGGGCGGCGCGGTTTTCAGCCCCTCGAACATTAAAACGAAATAAGTGGCAAAAACCGCACCAAGCAGCCCGTAGCGCCAGATCGCGACGAAGGCTGTGCGCGTCAACTCGCCTCGCAGCGCGCATATGCCCCCAAGGATCAGCGCCGCGATGGCAAAGCGCAGCACCGTCACCAGTTCTGGATCAACGCTTGGCGCGGCCATGGAGCCAAGCGAAAACGATCCCGCCACGAGCATCGAGAACAATAGCATTGCACCGTGGCCGCGCAGGGCTTCGCTCATCATGCGCTCCAGTCTTTTGCGCGCTCTTTCACAAAGGTCAGAAAGGCTTGCACCTTGGCCGTGCGGTGCAGATCAACATGCGTCACAAGCCAGAGCGGCGCACGCCATTCCTCTCGTGGCGCGGATATTTGCACCATATCCCCGTGCGAGGCCGCGTCCGTTTCCGTCATAAATCCGATGCCGGCCCCGGCGCAAATCGCCAGTTCCATGGCGCGGTTATCGGTCGAGCGGAACACCACATTCGCGCGCGGTACGTTCGCACCCAGCCATTTAAAGAACGGCGCGCGGCTAGTATCCAAATCATGCCCCACAAAGCGATGCCGCGCATATTCGCTTTCATCGGCCGGCATACCATGGACGTCTACATAGCTTTGGGACGCATAAAGCGCGACGCTTTGACTGACGAAGGATTGCACCACATTATCTGGCTGGTCCGGCGCGGCTCCCGCGCGAATGGCCACATGCGCCTCGCCGTATTCAAGGCGGAACAATCGCTCGCCCGTGAGGTAACGCAAGGTCAAATCGGGAAACTTCTGCTGAAACGCGGTCAGCGTCGGCGACATCAGCGGTGCAAGCCCATTGAGCGATGTAACCACCAATTCGCCCGAGACCTCATCGCCCTTGCCTTTAACCCGACCAACGAGTTGGCTGAACTGCTCATCCGTCGCTTGCGCTACGCGGCACAGGTCCTCGCCAGCTTCAGTCGCCGTATAGCCACGCGCATGGCGTTGGAACAGCTTTACCCCGAGGCGTGTCTCAAGCGCGTCCACATGGCGGATCACCGTGGCATGATGCACCCCGAGCACCTCCGCCGCACCGCTGACCGTGCCCATTTTCGCAACCTGATAAGCAGTCCGCACTTCATCCCAATTGTCCATAAATCCTGCCCTAACCATGCCCGTAAGGTGTGCGCATACTCACGCGTTACCGCATCTTCGCTTCAAGGGTTCGAAATTGCAACGCTGCGCAGCGGCGTGAACCGGGTCCCTGTTGACTCCACCGCGCCCAAAGCCTACACGCCAGAGCACATCCGGAAGCCGAAAACCCTTCCGGTCCTCAATGACATGAGGATCGCCATCAGTCAGCGCGTTGCGCCCACTGGTGCGTTTCTCGTTTGGAACATTCGCCGGGCCTTCCTACATTGGGCCTAACTTGCAGTTGGCTAAAGGATCTATAGGCATGTTTGAAAATCTATCCGACCGCCTCTCCGGCGTCTTTGACCGCCTGACCAAGCAAGGCGCATTATCCGAAGATGACGTCAAAACCGCCCTGCGCGAGGTGCGAGTCGCACTTTTGGAGGCCGACGTTTCCCTGCCCGTCGCACGCGATTTCGTCAAAGCGGTGCAGGAAAAGGCCACAGGCCAGTCCGTTACCAAATCCATTACGCCGGGCCAGCAGGTCGTTAAGATCGTCCATGACGAATTGATCCACGTTCTGCGCGGCGAAGGCGAACCGGGCGAGTTGAAAATCGACAACGCCCCTGCCCCGATTCTGATGGTGGGTCTGCAGGGCGGCGGTAAGACGACGACGACAGGTAAGCTCGCCAAGCGTTTGACAGAACGTAATGGCAAGCGCGTGCTGATGGCTTCGCTTGATATTTACCGCCCAGCGGCGCAGCAGCAGCTGGCTATTCTTGGTCAACAAATCGGCGTTGACACACTACCCATTGTGGCAGGCGAATCCGCCGTTCAGATCGCCAAGCGCGCCAAGCAACAGGCAACATTGGGCGGCTACGACGTTTACATGCTCGACACGGCGGGCCGTTTGCAGATCGACGAGACCTTGATGAAAGAGGTCGAAGATGTCCGCGATGCGGTAAACCCGCGCGAGACTTTGCTTGTTGTCGATGGTCTCACTGGTCAGGTCGCCGTTGAAGTTGCGCAGGAGTTTGACGGCAAGATCGGGATTTCGGGCGTTGTCCTCACCCGTATGGACGGTGATGGTCGCGGCGGTGCAGCACTCTCGATGCGCGCGGTCACGGGAAAGCCGATTATGTTCGTCGGCATGGGCGAAAAGATGGACGCCCTTGAGACATTCGAGCCAGAGCGCGTAGCGGGCCGCATCCTTGGCATGGGTGACATCGTTGCTCTGGTCGAGAAAGCGCAAGAAACCATCGAGGCCGAGCAAGCCGAGCGCATGATGAAGCGCTTCCAAAAAGGTCAGTTCAACATGAACGACCTCAAGGGCCAGCTGGAGCAGATGCAAAAGATGGGCGGCATGGAAGGGATCATGGGAATGATGCCGGGCATGGGCAAGATGGCCAAGCAAATGGAGGGCGCTGGCATTGATGATCGCATCCTCAAACAGCAGATCGCCCTGATCCAGTCGATGACCAAGCGCGAGCGTGCCAACCCTGCTTTGCTTCAGGCGAGCCGTAAAAAACGGATTGCCAAAGGATCCGGCATGGAAGTGTCCGAGTTGAATAAACTTCTCAAAATGCAGCGCCAAATGGGCGACATGATGAAGAAGATGGGCAAAGGCGGGATGCTTAAGCAAGCGATGAAGGGCATGATGGGCGGCAAAGGCGGTGGTGGTATGCCAGCGGGCATGGACCCCTCTAAGATTGACCCTAAAGCGATGGAAGCGGCGGCTAAGGCCATGGGCGGCAAGCTGCCCGGCGGTCTTGGTGGAATGGGCGGCGGCATGGGTTTGCCTCCCGGTCTGTCCGGCTTCGGGAAAAAGAAATAACCATGGCTCTCACCAACGCCCCTCGTTTTGAAACACAGCGCTTGATTTTGCGCGGCCCTGAAATGGCCGATGCAGAGCCATTGATCGCGTTTCTGATGGACGAAGTGCGCTCGGAGGGCTTTGGCGGATATACCAAGCGCGATGATGCGTGGCGCTGGTATGCGCTCAACATCGGGCATTGGCACATCCACGGCTATGGCTACCTGAGCATCGAGGACAAAGAGACCGGCAAGCCTGCAGGCATCTGCGGCATCTGGAATCCCGAAGGCTGGCCAGAACCCGAAATCGGCTGGGTCGTCTTTGAGGGTTTCGAAGGAAAAGGCATCGCCTTTGAAGCGGCGCTTGCCGTGCGCCAATGGGCCTATACGGAGCTTGGGTTTACCACGCTCACATCAAACATCGTGCCGGACAACGCACGTTCTATCGCCCTTGCGGAGCGCCTTGGCGCGACGTTCGAACGCGCATATGACAATGTGCAAATGGGGCTGGATCATCTCTATCGCCACCCTGCGCCCGCAGAATTGGATGATGGTGGAATGGGGGCATACGCATGAGCAACACATGCGAGCAGGCCCCAACAGGCATCCCCTCTGCGATCGCGGCCAGCGTGTCTTCGCAAATCCCGACGCTTATGTCCGATGCACTCTTGCTGCGCGCGCCGCGCGTCGAAGATTTCCCCCGCTATGCAGACATTGTTTGCGGCGATCGCGGTCAATATATAGGCGGCCCGATGAGCCGTGATGATGCGTGGTGGGATTTCGTGCAACTGGCTTCTGGCTGGGTGCTGCATGGTCACGGCGGCTGGGCGGTCGAGGATGTGGATAGCGCTGATCTGCTAGGCTTCGTGATCCTCGGCCTTGAGCCGGGAGATGCGCAGATCGAACTTGGCTTTCTGGTGTCGCAAGAAAACGAAGGTCTCGGCATAGCGCATGAAGCGGCGCAAATGGCGCGCGCCTTTGCGTTTGATACGCTGAACCTGCAGGAACTGGCGAGCTATATTCACAAGGACAACGCGCGATCGATCGCATTGGCCGAACGCCTCGGTGCGCGCGCGACAGTCCACAATGGCGATATGCTGGCCTATATCCACACCAATGAGGCCGCATAATGCCAACCAAACGCATCCCCGTTCTGGAAACCAAACGCTTGGTTCTGCGCGGTCCTGAGGCAGTGGATTACCCGAACTTCAAAGCGACGTTCACCAGCTACCGTGCGCGGTTTATGGGCGGGCCATTGAACGCATACGAGGCGTGGATGCTTTATGCGGCAGAAATCGGCCATTGGGAAATTCGCGGCTTTGGCATGTGGATGATCCATGACCGCGAAAGCGGCAAAACGCTGGGCATGGCCGGCGGCTGGCAGCCTGCGAAATGGCCCGAGCGCGAAATCGCCTGGATCATCTGGCCCGAGGTCGCGGGGAATGGCTACGCGCTCGAGGCCGCGCATGCCACGCGTAAGTATTTCTACGAGGTTCAGGGCTGGGAGAGCGCTGTGTCCTACATCGACCCCAAGAACCTCGACTCCATCCGCCTTGCCGAACGTCTTGGCGCGGTTAAGGATAAAGAGGCCGCGACGATTGATGGCAGCGACGCCGTTTATCGCCATCCAAGCCCCGAAAAACTGCGCTCCAGCCAGATCGCTCATGGGATCGAGATGGAAATTGCCAACTACGCGGACCCGCTGTTCAAACCGAAAGGGATGCCCATTGACTGATGCCGTCTCCAAAGCCGCCGAAGTGCTCAAAGAGCACCGCGAGAGCATTGACCGCCTTGATGCAATCCTCGTCTATACCTTGGGCGAGCGGTTCAAACACACACAAGCTGTGGGCAAGCTAAAGGCGGAGCATGCGCTTCCGCCAAGCGATCCCGCGCGCGAGTCCACGCAAATCGCGCGGCTGGAAGACCTTGCAAACCGGGCCGATCTGGACCCCGAATTTGCCAAGAAATTCCTCAATTTCGTGATTGAGGAAGTGATCCATCACCACAAACGACACCAATCATAGGGTCCGTGATTTCACCGACCTGACATAGATAAAACACTAGGAGAACTACACCATGGCTATGAAAATTCGTCTCGCGCGCAGCGGTTCCAAAAAGCGTCCATTCTATCGCATCGTCGCAGCGGACAGCCGCATGCCGCGCGATGGCCGTTACATCGAAAAGCTGGGCACATATAACCCGCTGCTGCCAAAAGACAGCGAAGAGCGCGTAAAAATGAACGTCGAGCGCATCCAGTACTGGCTTGGCGAGGGCGCACAGACGACCGACCGTGTTTCGCGCATGCTCGAAGCGGCTGACCTGCTGCCTAAGAAAGACCGCGCAAACCCAACGAAGGGCACACCCGGCAAGAAAGCCGTTGCGCGCGTTGAAGAGAAAGCTGCAAAAGCAGCAGCGGCGGCCGAAGCGGCTGCAGCACCTGCACAAGAAGAAGCAGCGGCGACAGAGTAAATCGCTCGTCAGCTTTGATAATAGGGGCGGCGCAGTATTTGCGCCGTCTTTTGCTTTTCTGTTGAGGACTATTTGCTATGTTCCGCCTCATTCGCCTACCCATCATGTTTGGCGTGGCCTTCGTGCTTGGCGTCATGTCCGAGCGCAATGCTGCGCTGGACAAATGCCTTGATGCGGGCGGGGCAATGACAAGCGGCGTGTGCCGCGGCGTTTCTGGGGGAGTTTCGGAATGAGTGATGATCTGATTTGTGTGGGGTCCATCGGTGGCTCTTTCGGGGTGCGCGGAGATGTGCGCATCAAGAGCTTTTGCGCCGAGCCATCTGCGATTGCCGATTACAGCCCTTTGACGCTAGAGGATGGTCGCAGCGTTGCTTTGACGCTGCTGGGGCCAGTGAAAAACGGCTATTCCGTGCGACTGTCCGGTGTTTCCTCGAAAGAACAAGCCGATGCACTGAGCGGCGAGAAACTATTCGCGCGCCGCGCGCAGCTTCCTGCATTGCCGGACGATGAATACTATCACACGGACTTGGAGGGGCTTGAGGTTGTTGATACCGGCGGCGTGACCCTTGGCCATGTGAAGAACGTACAGAACCACGGCGCGGGCGATTTGCTGGAGGTGCACGGCGCGAACCTGAAAACCGCCGTGCTACTGCCGTTTACGATTGCCGCCGTGCCGACCGTTGATCTCAAAGCGCGGCGCATCATCACCGATCCGCCCGAAGGGTTATTCGATTGATATGAGCGAGCCGCGCGTCATTACTGAGCAAAGCCTAACTTCTAAGGATATAGCTGGGATCGCCGCGGCAGGCGCTTCTGTGCGGCTGGTTGCCTGCCAGCTCAACAGCGTTGATTTCGACGAGTGTGATTTGATCGAATGGGCGTTCGAAAAATGCGAGCTACGCACCACGCGCTTTGATCATTGCGTGATGGATGAGGTCACATTCACCAACTGCCGCGCCATCGACAGCACCTTTCGCTCCGCGCGTTTTTCACAGGTTCGCTTTGAAAAATGCGATCTGAGCAATGCGAGTTTTGCGTTCAGCAAAATGGCAGATGTCGATTTCAAAGGATGCAAGATGATCGGACTGAACATGGCAGAGATTGGCGTATCTGATCTGGGTTTTGATCAATGCAATCTGGGCCTTGCGGAACTGCGCGGCCTGATGTTGCGCGATGCCAAGCTATCGGGCGTTAACTTTGATCAGGCCGATTTGTCCGGCGGTGATTTTAGGGATGCCAATTTGCAAGGCTGTTCTTTGCGCGACACCATCGTCACCGATGCCAACTTCCAAGGTGCCGATTTACGCACCTGCGATCTGGGTGGCCTTCAAATGAGTGATGCGCGCCGCTTCAAAGGCGCAATTATTTCCAAAAGCCAAGCCGCCGATCTGCTCGGTCAGCTTGGATTGAAAGTGGTTTGATATGAGTAACACCCCCCGCTCCCATGGTCGCAAGGCGATCCGCCAGACGTTCAAACCGCGCGAGTTGATGACGGAAAACCCTGAGCTTGCGGGCGTTTGGCGTGCGCAAATTCTGACGCTTTTCCCAGAGAGCTTTCCCGGTGTTCTAGGTGCATCCCTTACAGGCAAGGCCTTGCAAGAGGGGCTGTGGCAGATGGATACGATTGATCTACGCCCCTTTGGCGAAACCAAGCATCGCAATGTGGATGACACCCCCGCGGGAGGTGGCGCAGGCATGGTTCTGCGTGCCGATGTACTGGGTAAAGCGCTGGACACAGCTGCTGAATCCGCCAAAGGAAACTGGCCTGTTGTTTACCTGTCCCCGCGCGGCAAACCAATGGATCAAGCAATGGCGCGGCGCTTCGCAGGCTGCGACGGTATCACGCTCCTTTGTGGGCGTTTCGAGGGCGTCGATGAGCGCGTTATCGAGGAATACAACATCGAAGAAGTATCGCTTGGTGACTTTATCCTCACAGGGGGCGAGATTGCAGCACAGGCCTTGATTGATGCAACGGTGCGGCTTATACCGCGCGTGCTTGGGAACTACGATTCCACGCAGGACGAATCGTTCTCGCATGGTCTCCTAGAGCATCCTCAGTATACGAAACCTGCGGTCTGGAAGGATCGCGCGATACCGGAAATACTTCAGTCCGGCCATCACGCGAAAATATCCGAATGGCGGCAGGCCATGGCCGAAAGGCTAACGAAAGAAAGACGACCTGACCTCTGGCGGGCTTGGTGTGCTTTGCACGGCAGGGACCCGGATGAAGACCGAGAGCTCTGAGGACGCATAAACCTTTGCGGAACAACCGCGAGCATACATAGGAGATAAGACATGAATCTTATCGCACAATTGGAGGCCGAACAGGTCGCCGCACTCGGGAAAGACCTTCCCGATTTCAAAGCCGGAGACACAATTCGTGTGGGCTATAAAGTAACCGAGGGCACGCGCAGCCGTGTTCAGAACTATGAAGGCGTGTGCATCGCGCGCAAGAATGGCAAAGGCGTTGCCGGGTCTTTCACAGTTCGCAAGATTTCCTTTGGTGAGGGCGTGGAACGTGTGTTCCCACTGCATTCCACCAACGTAGACAGCATCACAGTAGTGCGCCGTGGCCGCGTTCGCCGCGCCAAGCTGTACTATCTGCGCTCGCGTCGCGGTAAATCCGCACGTATCGCTGAAGATACAACTTACAAGCCACTCAAAGGCTAAGGAGCGCACTGATGAAAAAAGATATTCACCCAGATTACCACATCATCAACGTGAAGATGACGGATGGTACGATCCACCAGATGAAATCCACATACGGCAAAGAGGGCGACCAACTCGCGCTCGACATCGACCCGTCTGCGCACCCCGCATGGACAGGTGGCGGCACGCGCTTGATGGATGCTGGCGGACGTGTTTCCAAGTTCAAGAAGAAATACGAAGGTCTGGGCTTCTAAGCACAGCTCCTACGGAATTTTTAGAAACGCCGCTCCTTCTGGGGGCGGCGTTTTTCGTTTTGGGCTTTTTGAGTGGTGAGGGGATCATAAAAATGGTGGCGAGCGTCAGCTTCGCGCCCATTTTTCCAAAGCCCTGCATTGCATCTAATGTTTGCAGCACATTAGGGTCAAAAAACTCCCAACAACTGCTTAGTTTTTGAACGGGGTTTTTGGTAGCGTCAATCGATGTGGTTTGGGCATGTGCCAAAAAGGAGGGTTTTTGGAACAGGCTGGACGGTCACTGACCAGGACAAAAGCGTAATCAACTCTTCTTCGCTATTTCCTCAAGCGCTTTAACCATTCTCATTTGGGGAGACCTGTTCGTCCCAAGCCCATCCAGTTCACAAACGTCTATTGAAAATAGGCTCTCGTATTGTCCACCTGCTAAGTCTTCATAGGTCAGCCGAGCAGCGAACGGCGGCAAGGGATTTTCTCCTAGAAGATCCCAACTAAGCGCCAAACTGAACTCGATTGATTTACCTTGAAGAATTACGGCAAAAGGATGGTGCCGTTTGAAAACATTAGTTATTAAGTTCCTCTGAGCCAAATCGTCCTTTGGTTCGTCGACGTCGATGCAGACGTTCAGAGCAGCACCAGCCCCCACATTAGAAATATTGAAGGTGATAAGCTCGCGGGCATCTGCCCGTTGACCCAGATGTGCTACCAGAACTGGGTCAGTCCCAGCTTGGCGAGTTTTTCTTTGCTCCAGCAAAGCACTCGCCGCAAAGTAGATCGACGCAGTTGCAACGAGAAGTGAAATAATCAGCGGTGCAACTTCAAAATAATCTGATGCCTTACGGGCACCCCAAAAAAACTCAAACGCAACGATAGATAGTATTACTGATAAAGCCCCAACAGCTACTCCTAGAGCCAACTTACCATCGCTTGTGAACAACCCTTTTGGTTCATTTTTATCATTTCTAATCGTATACTTAGCCATAAGTTAATTCCGCAAATTATCAGGAATATTGATAAACTAAAAATAGCCTACAGCAACAGGGAACTCCACGATCAGGGGCTTGTAGTAGACCTTCATGTCATTCCCCAAAACCACCGTTTGTCGAACGGTAAACCAAACTGGACATTATCGCGCGCAGCGGAGGTCTTGTTTGCCAGCATAGCTCCTTCGAAGGCCAAGCCTAGCGCTCACGCAGTCACTACTATAAATCCATTTAGCACACGCGCACCCAAGCGCTGCGGTTTGCGTTATCTGACGCGCATAGACCTATTTGGTTTTGGCCCCAAAGACGTGAACAACGCGCCATCACGATACCAGCCCGTGATCAAAAAACCGCGCTCGTTCACCTCTGGGAAGTTGTCTGCCCAATCGCGATATCGGTCATTGGTCACGATCTTGGCACGAAAATCGCGTGCCGCTTTCAGAATATACCGGTCCGCCACAGTGCCATTGGGCACCACCATAATGCGATCTAGGGGCAGTCCCAAAAGCTGACTGAACGTGCCATCATGGCCGTATTTCCCTTGAAGCTGGTGCCCGGCACTTGCATCGAACATCACACCCGCTGTGTAGCCATGGTGTTCAAGCCGCTCAAGCACATCGAGAAGCGGTTTGATATTCGGCTCATTGTTGATCCAGTGCATGACGTTCGAGCCATCTACAATCACCCATTTTCGCGCGCCTATCTCGGCCTCAGCGGATGCTTGGATGTGGTTTAAATCCACTCTCGGTTTTGACCTTTGCCCGCGCTTGGTGACGCGCTTTGGCTTGGGCTCGTCCACCAGATAGGCGTTGCCTCCGAAGCAAGCGCGCCAGATCAGCCAAAGGCTTGCCACGGCGCAGGGCACACCAAGCAACAAGGCATCTGACCATACAGGGATGAAATACCCGAAGGCGCTCAAAAACATGGAAACAGCAAACAAAATCAAAGGTGTTTTCATACACGCCCGAGTAGTAGAGCGAGGAATCTTCGTCAATCTATGGACATGTGAAAACATTCGGCGCACGACTAGGCACGCGCGCAACGAGCGAGATCCACCCTATGCCCACACGCCCTCTCTGGCTAACTCTCGCACCATTCATCTTCCTTGCGCTCTGGTCTGTCGGCTATTCGGTCGCCAAGATCGGGCTGCTTTATACGGACCCCATGACGCTACTGGCACTGCGCTTTGGCTGCGTGATCCTCATCATGGCGGTGCTTTTTGCAATTCTACGCCCGCCACTGCCAAGGACGCGCGCAGATTGGGCGCATCTGGCGTTTGTCGGATTTCTGATCCAAGCGGTGTATTTCGGGATGAATTACTATGCCTTCAGTGCGGGTATTGGCGCGGGGACATTGGCGCTGCTCATGTCGTTTCAACCCATCCTTGTTGCCCTGCTCGCTCCGCTTTGGACCACTGAAACTATCACGCGGCGCAGTTGGATCGGCCTTGCGCTAGGCCTGCTTGGCACGCTCTTGGTAATCGGATCACGCACTACGATTGAACCGCCAAGCATGCTTGGCCTGACCTTCGCGGCGATTGCGCTACTCGGAATTACCAGCGGCTCGCTCTGGGAAAAGCGCCACGGACTCAGCCATCATCCAGTGACCGCGAACCTCATTGGCTACACGGCAGGCTTCATCGGGATAATGCCCGCGCTGGCCTTACAAAACGATTTTCATGTGGATTGGACGCCTGCCTTCATCGCAGCACTCGCTTATCTGGTGATCGGCAATTCGGTGATCGCCGTAGGTCTTTTGCTCGCCATGATCCGCGCAGGCGATGTGAGCCGCGTGTCCGCGCTGTTCTTCATGGTGCCGCCTTTGGCTGCACTGACCGCATGGATATTACTGGGGGAAGTCATGCCCTTGCTGGCATGGATCGGTCTAGGGGCGGCATCTCTTGGGGTTTATCTCGCAACGAGAAAGGGCGTGTGATGTTTGAGCGTTATGCAATTTATCACACATTCGAAGGACCCTTGGCAACGCACGGAGCCGCATGGCTTGGTTGGGATATCGCAGCAGGACAAACAGTTCAGCATCCCGAAATCAAGGGCATTGACCTTGCCAAGCTGACGGAACGGCCACGTAAATACGGGCTGCATGCCACATTCAAAGCTCCGTTTCACTTGGCAGATGGCATACGGGAGGGTGATCTCTCCCACGCGTTCAAGGGCCTTTGCGCCGCACACGCCCCCATTACTCTCGCGGCCCTCACACTTTCGCAGATTGGACGTTTTTTTGCCCTGACATGTGACGGAGATGACAGTGCATTGAAGTCTCTCGCGGCGCAAACGGTGCAATCGCTTGATCCGTTTCGCGCACCACTTAGCGATGACGTTCTTCAACGGCGCAGAAGCCAACGCCTTTCAGAGCGCCAAAAGGCAAACCTCGCGCAATGGGGCTACCCGCATGTGATGGAGGACTTCAAATTTCACGTCACCCTGACGGGCAACATCAAGGATCAGTTGCACACGCCCGTCAAAGCCATGCTGCACAGCCATTTTGCACAGACTTTACCGATACCCTACACGCTCGACACACTAACGCTAGCAGGGCAGGACAACGACGGCAGGTTCCGCGAAATCCTGCGTGAGCCACTCAAAGGTTAAGGGTTCCCGATACTACGCTTTCAAATTGCATCGCAGGCGCCCCTTCCCCTCGCTTGACGCATGCTCTAATCCAAAGACAAGAACGGGGCTCGGGGGGCCGAAGATATGGCGCATATTATTGTAGTTGGGAACGAAAAAGGCGGGGCTGGCAAGTCCACCGTCTCCATGCACGTGGCAACGGCGCTTGCGCGCATGGGGCATAAGGTTGGCGTACTTGATCTGGACCTGCGCCAAAAGACGTTCGGGCGTTACGTTGCAAATCGCACGGCGTTTCTGGAGTCACAAGGCATTGAACTTCCCTGCCCCGATTACCGCGAGTTGCCCGAAATTGATCAAAGCAACCTGCGCCCCGGCGAAAATGTTTATGATCATCGCCTCTCGGCTGCGGTTGCCACGCTGGAGCCTGATAGCGATTTCATCGTGATTGACTGTCCCGGTTCGCACACACGGCTGAGCCAAGTGGCGCATTCGCTGGCGGATACATTGATCACACCGCTGAACGATAGTTTTGTCGATTTCGATTTGCTCGCCCACACGGACACGGACGGCGTCAAAATCAAAGGGCCATCTGTTTATTCCGAAATGGTCTGGAATGCTCGCCAGCTTCGCGCGCAGGCCAAGCTACCACCAATCGACTGGATCGTGCTACGCAATCGCATGGGTGCACAGAACATGGTGAACAAAAAGAAAATGCAGGCCGCAATCGAGGTGCTTGCCAAACGCATCGGTTTTCGCGTCGCCCCCGGTTTTAACGAGCGGGTAATTTTCAGAGAGCTTTTTCCACGTGGTTTGACCTTGCTTGATCTTAAGGATGTGGGCGTAAAACAGATGAACATCTCGAACGTCGCGGCCCGTCAGGAATTGCGCGATCTGTTGAAATCCCTGAACTTGCCGGGCGTCACGGTAGACTTCTAGGAACGGCTCAGACGCAGCAGTAGTTTGCGCAGAACATCGCGTTCTTCCGCGCTCATCTGATCTGAGAGTGCGCTATCATAGCGGCGCGCTTCTTCGCGAAGCTCATTGTAGACAGAGGTGCCCAGCGCGGTCAGCTCCAACGCCTCGACCCGCCTGTCGTTCTCGCGCCGCGCGCGTTTCAGATAGCGCCGCCCTTCAAGCGCCGCGACCGCGCGGCTGATCTTGGTTTTATGCGATTTCGCGCGCGCTCCGATTTCTTTCGCCGTAAGCGTGCCGTAGATCCCAAGATGGAAGAGTACGCGCCATTCGGTGCGCAGCATGCCATAGCGATTTTTGTAAATCTGGTTGAACGCAAGGCTCGACGCCTCTGCTGCTTGGTTCAGCAGATAGGGCAGGAATAGCTGTAAATCAAAGTCGTCTTTTTCGCTCATTCGCCAGTTTTGAAGGTTGTTAGTTACAAAATCAACTAATACTTCAGGTCGCAACTTGTACACACGGGAACCTGCCATGAAACGCCAAGTCACGCCCTCCACAATGACCAGCGCCGCAACGCCTATGGGCATCACCCAAGGCTATATGCCCGGTTTCGGTAATGATTTTGAAACCGAAGCCCTGTCCGGCGCTTTGCCTCAAGGCATGAACAGTCCGCAGAAATGTAACTACGGACTTTATGGCGAACAACTCTCTGGCACAGCCTTTACAGCGCCGAGCCACCAGAACGAGCGCACTTGGTGCTACCGCATTCGCCCCTCCGTGAAACACTCGCACCGCTATACCAAGATCGATTTGCCCTACTGGAAGTCCGCGCCCTATGTGGACCCGGACGTTATCAGTCTTGGCCAGTATCGCTGGGACCCCGTGCCGCATACAGATCAGGCGCTGACATGGCTGACGGGTATGCGCACGATGACCACGGCGGGTGATGTGAACACTCAGATCGGCATGGCGAGCCACATTTATCTGGTTACCGAGAGCATGAAAGACGCGTATTTCTTTTCAGCCGATTCCGAACTGTTGGTGGTTCCGCAAGAGGGGCGTTTACGCTTTTGCACCGAGCTTGGCGTCATCGACGTTGAACCCAAGGAAATCGCGATCATCCCGCGTGGCCTGCTCTACCGAGTTGAACTGTTAGAGGGTCCCGCACGTGGCTTTGTGTGCGAAAACTACGGCCAGAAATTCGACCTGCCTGGCCGCGGCCCCATTGGCGCGAACTGCATGGCAAACCGGCGCGATTTCAAAGCCCCCGTTGCAGCGTTCGAGGACCGCGATGCACCCTCAACCGTCACAATCAAATGGTGCGGGCAATTCCATGAAACCAAGATCGGCCATTCACCCCTTGATGTGGTCGCTTGGCATGGCAATTATGCGCCCTATAAATACGACCTGCGTACGTATTGTCCTGTAGGTTCGATCCTGTTCGATCACCCTGACCCCTCGATCTTTACCGTACTCACGGCACCCTCTGGCGTTGAAGGCACTGCAAATATCGACTTTGTTCTGTTCCGCGAGCGCTGGATGGTGGCCGAGGATACGTTCCGCCCGCCATGGTATCACAAGAACATTATGTCCGAGATGATGGGCAACATTTACGGTCAATATGATGCCAAACCCAAGGGTTTTATCCCGGGCGGGATGAGCCTGCACAACATGATGATCCCCCATGGACCGGACAAGAATGCCTTTGAAGGGGCGTCCAATGCGGACCTGAAGGCGGAGAAGCTGGACAATACCATGTCCTTCATGTTCGAAACACGCTTCCCCCAGCACCTGACACCCTTCGCAGCCAGCGAGGCACCGCTACAAGACGATTACATTGATTGCTGGACCGATATAGAAAAGAAATTCGACGGCACCTCCGGTAAGAAGTAAAGCAACGCTAATGTAACGAGCGTGGATCCATACACGCCCGCCAAAAGGACGATATATGACTTTGCACAAATCATGGGTGGCCTCGGCCAACTCTGCAGACACTGATTTCCCCTTGAACAACCTGCCCTACGGCATGTTTTCGACGGATGCGCTTGATCCACGCTGCGGCGTTGCGATTGGCGATATGATCCTTGATTGCCGCGCCGCTGAAGACGCGGGTCTGATCGACATCACAAGCGAACCTCTCTTTGACGTGCCGTTTTGGAATGAAGTTATGGAAGAGGGTCGCGCCACTTGGGACGCTCTGCGCGCGCGTTTGACAACAATCTTGACCGAAGGCTTTTCAGGCGAAGCACTGGTCACGGACCTCTTGGTACCCCGCGCAGACGCTCAAATGCACATGCCCTTCCTTGTCGCAGAATACACCGACTTTTACGCAGGTCGTCAGCACGCGCAAAACATGGGCGCGATCTTGCGCGGCTCGCCCAGCTTGCCTGCGAACTGGTTGCATATCCCGATTGGCTACAACGGGCGCGCTTCCTCTGTTGTCGTCTCGGGCACACCAATCCACCGTCCCAACGGCCAGACCAAAGCACCCGATGCTGAGATGCCCGTCTTTGGTCCGTCAAAGCGTCTCGATATCGAGCTAGAACTTGGGGCGATTGTCGGCACAGGTAGCGATCTGGGCAAGCCCATCACCGTTGATGAAGCGGACGATATGATCTTTGGCTACGTGCTGCTGAACGACTGGTCTGCACGCGATATTCAAGGCTGGGAATATCAGCCGCTTGGCCCGTTTCAGGGCAAAGCGTTCGGCACATCAATCAGCCCTTGGATCGTGACAACCGCCGCGCTTGAGCAATTCCGCACGCCAACCCCCGAGCGTGATTTCACGCTTTTACCCTACCTCGACGGCTCCAAAGATGGGCTATACGATATCGAGCTAGAGGTCTTGATACAGCCTACAGGCGCGCCCAAAGCCAGCTCAATCGCCAAGACCAACTACAATCACATGTATTACTCTGCGGCTGAACAACTCGCCCATCACGCCAGTAGCGGCTGCGCAATGACGCCAGGCGATCTGCTTGGCTCTGGCACGATCTCTGGCGCGGATCGCTCCGAGTTCGGCTCTCTCATGGAACTCGGCAACGGTGGCAAGGAACCTTTCACATTAGAAACCGGCGAGACACGCGGATTTCTTGAGGATGGCGATACAGTGACACTGCGCGGTGCCGCAAAGGGTGACGGATATAAAATCGGATTTGGCGATTGCGTCGGGACTATTCTTCCTGCCGTCACTTGGCCTTCAAAATAAGGAACGCACATCATGGCAAAAGCATTCGCATCACAAGGCGACATGTCTGAGAAAAAAATCACCTTTGACGAGGTGGGCCGTGACGTTTGGGCCTTCACCGCCGAGGGTGATCCAAACTCCGGCGTTATCATCGGCGACGAGTCCGTGATGATCGTGGAAGCGCAGGCAACCCCCCGCCTTGCCAACAAAGTCATCGAAAAGGTGCGCGAAGTCACTGATAAACCCATCAGCCACCTCGTTCTGACGCACTATCACGCTGTTCGCGTGCTTGGTGCCTCAGCCTATGGCGCAAATCAGATTGTAATGGGCGATATCGCCCGCGCGATGGTAGTCGAGCGCGGCCAAGAAGATTGGGACAGCGAATTCCAACGCTTCCCGCGTCTCTTTGAGGGGCACGAGAGCATTCCGGGCCTCACCTACCCCACAACCACGTTCAACGATGACATGACGGTCTATCTGGGCAATCGCCGCGTTGATCTGATGCATCTGGGCCGTGCGCACACAGCGGGTGATATCGTGATTCATGTGCCGGACGAAAATGTGATGTTCACGGGCGATATCGTCGAAGATCACTCTGCGTGCTATTGCGGCGATGGTCACTTTAGCGATTGGAGCGAAACGCTGGATAACATCGCGTCCTTCGACGTGGACGCAATTGCGCCCGGTCGCGGTAGTGCTTTAATCGGTAAAGACGCGGTTGAGCGTGCGATTGAGAGCACACGTGACTTCGTGGAAAGTACGTACCTGCCAGCTGCGCGCGTTGCTGCGCGCGGTGGCTCGCTCAAGGAGGCATGGGACGCGGTGCGCGCAGTCTGCGACCCAAAGTTCGCCGATTACGCGATCTACGAGCATTGTCTGCCCTTCAACGTCGCCCGCGCATACGACGAAGCACGTGGCATCGACACGCCTCGCATCTGGACCGCGGAGCGCGATCTGGAAATGTGGGCCGCGCTTCAGGGATAAACACCAACGCGCTTGTAAGGCTCACGCAACGCGCACACAAAGAAGTTGAGGCGGCCCTGCCAGGGCCGCTTTCGACGCTTGAACAGCGGCGTATCTGGCTCACTTCAAGTGAAGATCACCACTCGTATTTATGAGCAACATTGCGATGATAATTGGAGCGCAGGCTAACTTTCCTGCCTTAATTCAGCGCGTTATATTGCCTCTCGCAAACCACGAAACGTCTATTTTGTTCAGCTTTTTGCCTTTTCAAGACTTGAAAAGCCTGCTCGTAAAATCGCACGTAAATAGAGGCCAGACTTAGCTTTCTGTTCACAACAACGTCACATTCCCACCGTTTTTGACCCGTAAGTCTGTCTTGTCGCAGAGTTGCGGCAACAATGATTTCTGGCCTGTAAAAACCCCTTAAGGTTTTTGTAGCGCCGTGTGAACAATGCGGAGTGTGTGATGCCCAACCATATTACCAATGGGATATTCGAGACCAATACGGCAACGACTGCAACACAAACTGCGAGCGGTTGGACGAACATCTCCGGCACAACAGACCTTCAGACAGATGGTGGATTTGAATGGGCGGGAACATACAACCAAGCTGATCTAAACGCGTCGTCAGGCAGCGGCTACATCACAATGTATGCCACCCCTAGTTACTCAGAATCGATGCAAACGACGCTCAACACACCCATCGTTGCGGGCGAAACCTACACCTTCAACTTCGATTTCTACGTCAACAACTCTGATGGCACGACCAACAACCCTGCCGCGAGTGTTCTGGAAGTTACAATCGGCACACAGGTCCTTTCTATTCCGATCGACAGCACAGGTGCGAGCGCCCCATACTGGCAGACGGAATCCTTTACATTTACAGCAACTTCCTCGTCCTCGACGTTGAGTATTGCTTCAACCTTCGACACAGATACCCTGCTCTATACGGGACTTGCACTCGACAATCTGGTGCTGGATCTGACACCGAATTTCATCGTCGAAGGCTCAGCTGGCGCGGATACAATTGACGCCGCGTATTTGGGTGATCCCAATGGCGATGATATCGACAACCTTGATCATAGCGACGGCTCCAATGCGGATAGCATCGAAGCAGGTGCGGGCGATGATATCGTTGATGCAGGCCTTGGCGCTGATACCATTGATGGCGGCACCGGAGCGGACACGCTTTCCGGAGCAAGCGGGGACGATACCTTCGTTCTTAACGATGATTTCGGAGCGGATTCGATTAGCGGCGGTGAAACCGGCGAAACCAGTGGCGACACGCTTGATCTAAGCGCCGTCACCGATGATCTCACGCTCGATCTAACAGCCAGCAATCCCGAAACGGGTAGCGTAAGTGACGGGATCGACACGGCGAGCTTCGTCGAAATCGAAAATATCACTCTTGGTTCTGGCGCGGACACGCTTGTTCTGGCCGATGGCGGCGGCGACGACACGGTCTCCGGCTTTGACCTCTCTGATTCGGGCGATGGCACCACGATCGATCAACTCGACGTCTCCGGCCTGACCTCGGATGGTGGCACAACGCCTGTCGACGTTGACGATGTCATTGTATCAGACACCAATGGCGATGGCACCGGCGATGCGATCCTGACGTTCCCCGGCGGCGAGAGCATAACGTTGATCGGTGTTCCCCCGAGCGCTGTCGACTCCCCTGCCGAGCTCGAGGCGATCGGCATCCCCGCGGCCGCAACGCCATTGAACTACATCGTCGAAGGCGACGACACGGATAACCTGATTGACGCCACTTATCTGGGCGATCCCGACGGCGATCGGGTCGATAACAGCGATGCGCTAGATGGCTCGCAGGACGATTCGATTCAGGGTGGCGCTGGCAATGATACGATCCTCGCTGGCGCGGGCAACGACTCGGTCGATGCGGGTGACGACGACGACAGGATCGAGGGCGGAGCTGGTTCGGACACGCTTTATGGCGGCATGGGCGAGGACACGCTTTTAGGCGGTATCGGCGACGATTCCCTATACGGCAACGAAGATGACGACAGCATCGACGGCGGCGCTGGCAATGACACAGTCGAAGCAGGCACAGGCGACGACACAATCATCGGCGGCGCTGGCAATGACTCCATCAACGGCGATATTGGCAACGATTCGATTGTTGGCGGCGCAGGCGATGATTTCCTGCGCGGTAGCTTCGGCAACGATACCATCACAGGCGGCACCGGCGCAGATACGCTTTGGGGCGGCTTCGGTGATGATGTCTTCAACGTCGCTGCCGACTTCGGCTCTTACATCATCGAGGGCGAGGAAGAGGAAGAAACCGTTGGCGATACGATGGATCTGTCCAACATCACCAACGATCTGACCATTGATTTGAGCAATGCCAACCCCGAGGCCGGCACCTTCACGGACGGTACCAACACTGGTACTTTCGTCGATATCGAGACGATCATCCTTGGCAGCGGCGACGATACGCTGGTTCTGGATACCTTTGGCGGCTCCGACACGGTCAGCGGTTTTTCCGCGCCGACCGACACGGGCGCCGGTACGTTTTCCGGCAACGACCAGCTTGATGTCACCGGCCTGCTCGACTTCGATGGCAACGCCACCCACACCGGCAATGTCATCGTCACGGATAGCGTGGGCGACGGTACGGGTGATGCGATCCTGACCTTCCCCAACGGCGAATCCCTGACCTTGATCGGCGTTCTTGCGAGCGATGTTTCAAGCTCTGCCCAGCTTATAGCAATGGGCATTCCTGACGGCCCAGACGGCTATGTCGATGGAACGGCGGGCGATGACACAATCGATGCCGCATACCTTGGCGATCCCAATTTTGACCGCGTCGACAACAATGACGCCGAACTGCCTGGCGCAGCAGGAGACGACGACTTTATTCGTGCAGGCGCAGGCAACGATAGCGTGATCGCAGGCGCGGGGGACGACTCGGTCGAGGGTGGCTCAGGCGGTGACACTATCGACGGCGGCGCAGGTGCAGACACCCTCAGCGGCGACGCGGGCGAGGACAGCCTTGTGGGCGGCCTTGGCGATGACAGCCTGATCGGCGGCGCGGGCGATGATATATTGAACGGCCAGATCGGCGATGATGTCCTGAGCGGCGGTGATGGCTCAGATACATTTGCGCTCGAGGATGATTTCGGCAGCGATACGATCATTGGCGGCGAGATAGATGATGCGGCTGGTGACGTGCTCGACATGAGCAGCGTCGGTGGTGCGCTGACCTATGATCTCACTAGGCTCGACGCGGAAAGCGGCACGGTCACCGACGGCACCGGTGTGATCGAATTCGAAGAAATCGAAACCATCCAGCTCAGTTCCGGCACGGATATTTTAACGCTCGACAATGGCTCTGGCGATGATTCCGTCACCGGCTTTACCGCTCCAACACTGGCGGGTGATGGCTCGTGGATCGGCTTTGATCAGCTCGATGTGAGCACCATGACAGATGCCAATGGCGCCATGGTGAACACCGCCGACGTCGAAATTTCCGACACAAACGGCGATGGAACAGGCGACACGATCCTAACCTTCCCCGGCGGAGAAACCTTAACCTTGATCGGCGTGTTGCCCATAGCCTTCCCCGTTCCAGAAGCCCTCGCGGCGATCGGCATTCCACTCGCGGATTACATCGTCGAGGGTACTTCTGCTGGCGAGTTGATCGATGGCAGCTATATGGGCGATCCCGAAGGCGATATCGTCGATGCCGGCGATGCGGAAAACGGCACAGACGATGACATCATCGAAGCAGGTGCGGGCGATGACACCGTTGTTGCAGGCGCAGGTGACGATTCAATCTTCGGCGACGAAGGCGTGGACAACATCGACGCGGGCGCAGGGGATGACACGGTCTTCGGCGGCGATGACGCAGACACGATCTTTGGTGGCGCAGACGATGACAACCTCTTGGGTCAAGCAGGCGATGACAGTATTTCCGGCGACGCAGGCGATGATTTCATGGAAGGTGGCGCAGGCGTCGATACACTGCTCGGCGGCATCGGCGCTGACACGCTGGATGGCGGCGCGGATGACGATTCTCTGGGTGGCGGCGCGGGCGACGACAGTCTTATAGGCAACTTCGGCGACGATACCCTGCAAGGCGGCGCTGGCGATGACACCATGCAAGGTGGCTTCGGCGATGACACGTTTGTTCTAAGCGACGGGTTCGGCGATGACGACATCGACGGCGAGGCCGATCTCGAAACACTCGGCGACACTTTGGATGCCTCCGGCGTCACTGCCGAGGGCGTCTCCATCGTCTTTTCCGGCGATGAAACAGGCACCCTGACCGGCGCTGTGTCCACCGATGAAGCCGCTTTCACCGAGATTGAGAACGTCACGGCAACAGATAATGCCGACACGATCAACGCCGCTCTCGACACCGTCGGTGTCAACGTCGATGCGGGCGGTGGCGATGATATCGTTACAGGCGGCAGCGGCGTCGATACCCTTTTTGGCGGCGATGGCAACGACACAATTTCGGGCGGCATCGCTGGCGATCTGATCACGGCGGGCGATGGCGATGATACGATCAATGTCGGCCAAGGCGATACCGTCACCGGCGGCGATGGTGACGACTTTTTTAACATTGTCGATCTTGGCGAGATCGATACCGATGTGATTACAATCACAGGCGGCGAAGGCGATGAAACCGATGGCGATACGCTCGCGCTGAATGGTTTGCACGATCGCGATTCACTGACCATCACCGACCCCGACGACGTGAACGGGGGACTGTCGGGTACCGTCACTTTGCTTGACGGAACCATCGTCAACTTCACCAATATCGAGAACATTATTTGCTTCGTAGCCGGAACCGAAATTGCGACCCCTTACGGCGCACGCGATATCGACACATTAAAAATCGGCGATAGCGTTGTGACACAGGACAACGGTGTCCAGCGCATCTGCTGGATCGGGAAATCGACGGTCCCGGCTACGGATCATTTTGCTCCAATCCGCTTTGCCCAAAAAACTTTCCCGGGTGCCAGCGCAGATCTGGTTGTTTCACCCCAGCACAGGATGCTTTTCAAAGGCTATGAGGCCGAGCTCTTATTCGGTGCAAGCGAAGTACTGATCCCCGCAGTTCATCTGATCGATGGTCTAAACGTACGCAGGGAAGAAATAGAGGCCGTAACATACATCCACATCATGTTTGAACAGCATGAAATTATTTTCGCCCAAGGCGTCGCAACCGAGAGCTTTCATCCGGGCGCTTGCGGTGTAGATTGCCTTGCGCCTCGAGCGCGCGAGGAGCTATTCGCACTATTCCCGGAAATTCGCAGTGATCTGGCAAATTTCGGACCCAGCGCGAGAACAAGCTTGAAAGCCCAAGAAGCCAAGGTGCTTATGCGGTTTTGATCGGGTAAAGCGCAGTTTTGGAACTTTGCGGCCCGCTCTGACAGCAGGCACCAGTGCCGTTAGAAACCTAAAGTTTCCAGTTCGGCCTTCAGATCTGCAATCTCGGAAAGTACATTATGGCTCTCGTTCACCGCTTTTGAAATTGGTTTGAGCTGCGCCAGTTCCTGCAGCTTTTCCGGTGCAAGGGGAGTACCGGGCCCATCCAACGTCATTTCCTCATTTTCTTGAGCTGCCACACTGCTCGCTTGCTGGTTAGTCGATGGATTTAACTGTGTCGTTGGTTCCCGATGGCTGGTCTTTTCAGAATCGACTATGTCCAGAGAGGCCCGTGGCCCTAGTATTTCTCCTTCTCCAATACTGCGCCCCAACTGATCCGCCAAATCATCAAAACCCAACTTTGTGACGCGCTTTTTTAGCTGTTCCTGGATTGGTTTGGCGACCTCTTTGAAGTTATGCGATGGCAGGCTGACCACTTCTCTCAGAAAGTTCACATCAGGATCAATATTTAGGAGGCCCTCTGCTAATTCATCAAGGACAAGCTCAAATTGACTTGCACGAGCCAAATTTCTGTATGGCATAAGCAGTTCGACTGCAGCTGCAAAATTTTCTTGCTGTATCTCGGCACTAATTCTTGCACGAATAAGATCAACTTCCAAATCCGTACCTTTCAACTCGGCACTATAGCTTTCCAGCGCGGCTTTCTGCGCCGGATCCAGAACATCCTTCCGAGCACTGGCGATATCAGCAAGCGCTATCACAGCCAAAGGCGCTTGATCTTTATCCTTGGACAAAATTGGTTCCAAGATCGCCTTGGCCGCCTCCGAATCTTGAGTCTTTTGAGCAATTTTTGCTGCTACAATCCCCTGCTCACCGGACAAATCGTCAGTGCTAGGGGTAACGCGCCGGATCGAAAATGCCGCAGTCTCAGGTGATCCAATAGTCAAAAAACTTTCAGCAATACGCGCTGAAAACGTGTTCTTCATGGCAAGGGGCCAACGATCGAATTCCTCGCGTCCTTGTTTCAAAGCTTCATTGCCCCAATCAGCGTCCTTCGCTGAAAGCTCGCTTGCACCAAGCAGGCGCCAAATGACTGTATCGGAGCAATGCGCAAAAGGCGCTATTACAGATCTTAAGCTGGATGCAGGATCCCCATCTATAACACGCGCAATCGCTATAAGAGCCCTGTCCTTCTGCAATGGCTCTGAAATCCCATTCAACAGCGATATTGCTTCTGCCCCCATAGCCAAGCTCAAATAGGTTTTGGCAAGGTGACGAGCGGTATTTGCACCAAAATCATCTGCGCGATCACCCAATGCTATTCGCGTAGAGCTCAATATCGTTCTAGGGTCATTGTACTGTGGCCAATTCGCAGGATTGAACCCTAAAGCTGCATCACAACTCAACAAGACCGCATTTGCAGCGCCTTCAATCTCCTGAGTATTTGAAATTTTTTGCATAGGGAGCGAGCGGAAAATGATCTGGCCATCACTTTCTTTCGACAAATTCAATTGTTTTCTTATCGGCGGTGCTAAATCTAACTTCCCCGATATTTTCGCCAACGCATCCAGAAGCCGCAGATGCGAAGAGTTTTTTGGTGTAGGTGTAGGTGAAATTTCTGCGTACTTTTCTTCTTTTGTAGGTTCGGGTCTATCAAAAATCTGACTTCCTTTTGAAGTGCGCTTTGAAATCACACCTTTTAATTCTTCTTCCTGAATTGAAGAATTTTTTTCATCAAAAATATCAATTGCAATCATCGTGGCATTCGCTTTGAACGTTGTAAAGGAACATTCACAATTTAGGGTTATCTGAAAACCATCACCTGCGTGAAGAATTGAAAAATCTGAAATTACATTTTTTGAAATTCTTTTAAAAAAGTCATGACTCAAGGTATCTATTCTTTTCCCGCTCACAGTTACCCTAAGGAATTTACCGGATTGGCTCACTTGAGCTGAATCTAGTTCCGAAACATCCAGTACAATTCGCGTAAAATTTTCATGCTCAGCTGTGCGCACGCCAACGGTTTGGGCGCAGATTTCAAGCGTAGTAAAAACATAGAGCAGTATTCCCGACAGTAAAACACGCATCAGGCTACGTCCTTCTTGAGGTCTTTGAGAGCCTCTTCAAGATCGTTGAAGGGTGGGCGATACGATGTCGGAGTGTTCTGTCGACCAACCTCAATGCAAATATTCGCGCTGTGATTGTGAAGATTTGCAACCAGAACTTCTCTTATTAGCTGATAAAACTGTCCATCCTCTTCAATGACCGTCTTTAGTCTCGCTGCAAATGGGCCAACAATTCCGTATGCAAGGAAAACGCCTAGAAATGTCCCGACCAAGGCACCACCAATCAGTTTCCCCAAAACCTCCGGAGGCTGATCGATCGAACTCATCGTCTTGATCACACCCAAGACCGCCGCGACAATTCCTAGAGCAGGCAGTCCGTCCGCAACAATTTGCAAAGCATGGCTCGAATGCATGGAATGATGCAAATTCGCCTCCATCCGTTTCTCCAAGATTTCCTCAACTTGATGGGGATCATCATAATTCATCGAGGCAGATCTTAATGTGTCGCAGATCAACGATGTGGCTTCGGCGTCCGCTTGAATTCTGGGATACATACAAAAAATACTGGAGTTCGTGGGATCTTCGATGTGTTCTTCAACTGACATCGGACTCTGTTTCACCAAGCGAATTAGCTGAAAAAGCAAACACAGGAGGTCTTTATAGTCTTCAGGCTTCCATTTTACGCCTCTAAACACCTTTGCCATGTCTTTCACGGCGCGCTTCGCCTCCGTGCCACTATTGCTAATCAGGAAAGCCCCGACGGCGGCACCGCCGATCATCGTCATTTCAAATGGCAGCGACTTGAGTATGATTCCCATCTTGCCGCCAGCAGCCAAGTAACCGCCAAATACCATAACAAAAACAACGATAATGCCAATAACACCAACCATCTTGACCTCCTGAAGCGACTGCATGTGATATGTCGCACATAGGGTGTAAATTTTCGGTCAATCTCGTTTGTTTTTTTCGACGTCGATATGGCGTCCCGCCAAAACGACACTGACGGCATAGGCGGTTTGCGGGTTAAGCCCTGCCATAACCAAAGCTGCAGCATCAGGTCGCATTCGTGCAAGAAATCCGGCTGCAAACTCCGGTGCCATTTCCTCAAAAACGATTGCTGCCGCTTTTGGTTTCATATTTTCGTAAACAGACGTCAGGCGCGCCACATCATCTTCAGAAGCGGAATCAGCAATTGATAGCAATTTTCGCAATTGAAGCTCCGCCTCTTCAAGTTTGGCAAGCTGGCTCGCAATAGAGGCTTCTGCTTGAATAAGCTGCTCCGATCGTTTGGAAATACGCTGTTCTTCGGCTCTGACCCTTTGCTCACGCGATTGAAAACTGCTTAAGAGAACGCCTAGGTTTCCATCCTGTTCCGGCCAATCCACCGCAATGCTGGCATTACTCTGGCTCTCGCCCTGACCATCCAATGCGAACGCTACGTTTGAGACACCCAACAAACGCAGCGCTGCCGAGACAAACAGGAGCGCGGCGATAACCGTCATGGCCCCCATGCCCGGTGATCTGGAAGCTTTCATAGCTAAATTCCCGCCGTGCGCGCCGTACGCGATGAAAAAACGGGGTTTTCCGATTTTGGCTCAGCCGGCCATCCATTGGGCGTATCGGGAATATCGTGCATCGAAGCAACCAGGAGCTCCAACCTCTGGGCCACGCTTTCTGCTTTGTTTGTCAGATCGAACAATGACTTGTTCGATCTGGTGGCGGCCTGCCTGGCTTGTTCAATCGATTGGCTCAATTCATCGACCTGTGTCGAAAGCGACGTCACCGCTTGGCCGATCCCGCTTTCTGCATCTTTAAAAGCAGCCAATCTGCGCGAAAGTACAAAGCAGTAGAAACCAGCAGCGAGAGCCGCCGCGAGCAAAATTAAATCAGACATAATGGCCATTTCTAAACCCCTGTTACTGTAGAATGAATTCCATGATGAGCAAATCTTCGATGCGATCTCGACCTGTAATGATCTGCATCCTGCGCAAAAGCTGCGCGCGTAGCTTGATCAACGCAATAGGATCTTCGAATCGCGCAGCTTCGAGCGCGTTTAGGTAAGTGTTCATCACGTCCATGAGGCGTGGTTTCAGCGCTTCAATATCTGCCGCGTGTTCTGGTTTGACTTCCAACTGACCGACAAACCTCAAAAGTTGATATTTTGAAGACGAACGAATGTTGACGATCAACGGATCCAAAGAAACATATGTGTTCGTTCCCAAGACTTTCAGCGGTGCACTGTCGTCGCCGCCACCTTCGGCTTTGGCCACGCCGCTGATCGGCAAAAGGCCCGAGAACGTAGCATAAAAGCCGCCTGCACCTGCAAAAAGCGCGACGCTTAGGACCAAGATCGGCCCAATTTTACCAGATTTCTCAGGTGTTCCCGATTCTGCAAGCTCTGAGTTTGCCATGATACCTCCAGCTTTCCACTCAGGGTCAATCTAAACGCGAGTCACTAACCGATTATTAAGTTTGGGGTGCCACAACACTGTTGACGGTACGAGAAGGTGCCGGGTGCTCAGGAGGTTGATGCGTGAATTCTGTTTTGTCGCGATGGAATGATTTGGAAACGTCACGAAAATCGGTGGTAATACTCGGTTCAATAGCCCTGTTAACTACATTGTTCGTCCTCTTTCGTATGGCGACGCAGCCAGCGATGTCACTGCTTTACTCGGGGCTCGAAGCACCCCAGGCAGGTGAAGTAGTGCGCGCACTGGAGCAACGCGGCGAATCATATGAGATAAAGGGCGGCACAATTTTCGTGGCTCATCAAAGACGGGATGAGCTACGAATGACGCTCGCGAGCGAAGGACTGCCGGCAAACAGCACGAAGGGATATGAACTTCTTGATTCGCTCTCCGGGTTCGGCACTACCTCTCAAATGTTTGATGCGGCCTACCTTCGCGCCAAAGAAGGCGAGCTGGCACGAACGATCGTCACCTCAGGCCAAATCGCAATGGCGCGCGTCCATATAGCACAGACCAAGTCGTCGGCATTCAATCGCGTGTCCAAAGGAACGGCATCGGTGTTCATTACTCCCGCCGGTGCGGGAATCGATGCAGCGCAAGCCAAAGCGCTACGCTATTTAGTTGCCTCGGCCGTTGCTGGCGTTTCACCTGAAAACGTCTCCATCGTAGATGAAAAAGGCGGACTAATCGGCGTTAAGGATACACAAGAAGCGGGAAGCAGCGGCGACACTCTCGCTGCGTCCTTGAAATCAAAGATCGAACGTCTTTTGGAGGCGCGAGTCGGCTTGGGCAATGCCATCGTCGAGGTCAACGTCGAAACAGTGATGCAGAGTGAGCAGATTACCGAACGCGTTTTTGATCCCGAAAGCCGCGTCGTGATCAGTACGGATAGCGAAGAGCGTTCAGACACTGCCGAGGGATCAGCCAATGGTGGCATTACTGTTGCTTCCAATTTGCCAGACGGCGAGGCGACAGCTCACGACAATTCCAAAAGCAACACCAATGAAACCAGAGAACGAATAAACTACGAAGTCTCGGAAACCCAAAGAGAGATCATAAAGGCACCTGGTGCTGTCAAGCGCCTGTCTGTTGCAGTCTTGGTGAACGGAACCCAAGATCAAGACGCACCCGGCACCTTCCTTGCACGGGGTGAAGCAGAACTTGCCCAGTTCACTACTTTGGTCCAATCGGCGATCGGCTTTGATGCTGAACGCGGAGACATCCTTTCTGTTCAATCCATGGCCTTTTCACCGCAAGTGCCCCAAGGCACTGGTCCTGTTTCTCCACCGCTTTTCAACATGGCCATTGATCTGATGACTCTGCTTCAAATGGCGATTCTAGCAGTCGTCGGCATCGTCATCGCCCTACTCGTCGTGCGTCCCATCCTCAACGCACCAAGAGATGTCATTCTGCCGTCCCTGGAACCGCCACTCGGTACGTACAGTCGGTCACCCTCAAAAACTGCTCTTGCCGGAGAAATCGACTACGGTTCTGCGGCTGAAGGAATCGTAACCGTTTTTGATGACCAAAACGACACATTGCTCACACCAGCAGAACAGACGCTGCCACAAGAAATCGACAATCCGATCCAGCGCTTAAGGGAGATGATCGAAACACGACAAGAAGAAACCGTCGACATTCTTCGCCAATGGCTTGAGCAAAAGGAGCGTATGAACTCATGAGCGCAGCTATGATATTCGAAGATTTTTCCATAGGGCCAAGCGCGATCCCGGCATCAGGACCATCGACATCCGACGCTCTTGAAGGATACGAAACCGGATATAAGGCCGGTTGGGACGATGCGCTTCAGGCACACAAGGATTCAAAAACACATCTTTCGACATCCCTCGCGCACAACCTCGAGCAAATCGAATTTACGCTCATTGAAGCGCAATCCGCGGTTCTAGCGTCTCTAAGGCCCGTTCTGAACGAAGTCGCATCAACCTTGCTTCCCGGCCTTTCAAACACCGCGTTGCAAACCTTGATCAGTAGCGAGATTGAAACCCTGCTCAAGGATCATCTGCCAAATGAGATCTCGCTCGTTGTATCCGAGCAGGACGAAGCTACGGTTGCGACTCTTCTCAACGCGACACGTGCCCTATCCGAAATTTCGCTCATCGCAAAAGACACTCTGAGTGACGGGCAAGCATTTATTTCGTGCGCTGACGCCCAACGAAAAGTCGATGTGAGTCAGGCTATCCTCGAGATTCAAGCAAGCATTCAAGCCTTCTTGCAACAACCGGAATTGGAGCGCGCAAATGTCATCTGACGCCGAACAAAGCACGACAAGATCGACACCGTTCAGCAATGTACCCGTTGAAATCACGGTGTGCGTCGGCAGAGCACGACCCTGTATTCGCGAGCTTTTGAATTTGGGGGAAAATTCGGTTCTGGCGCTCGATCGCACCGTGGATGCACCTGTCGAACTGTTCATTGGCGACCGGCTCGTCGGGCGGGGGCAACTCGAGGAGGCTGAAGATGGGTCACCCGCAATGCTCGCCGTGCGGATAACGGAAATCGTTGAACCTGAAATGAGCAAAATGTGACAGCTGTTTCAAAATTATTTGGCCTACTTGCCATTGTGGCGCTTTTGCCTTGTGATGCCTCTGCACAATCCTTGGCAGAAAGTTTGATTGAAGACGGGAGCCTCACGCAAAGCAGCCTTGAGTTGATCGCGCTTATTACAGTTCTTAGCCTCGCACCGGCAATTTTGATCATGATCACCTGCTTTCCCTTCATGATCACGGTTCTTTCAATTTTGAGGCAAGGACTGGGACTTCAGCAATCACCTCCGAACATGATGTTGGTCAGCCTCGCGCTTTTTCTCACGTTTTTCGTGATGGAGCCCGTTTTCACTGCCTCTTGGGTTAACGGAATTGCACCCTACGGTGATGGCACACTGGAATTGAAGATAGCGTTTCGCGAAGCCATGATTCCCTTTCGGGAATTTATGGCAGCGCGTATTAACCCTGATACATTCGCAGCGCTTTCAGACCTACGGCCTGACTTGAAAGGCGGTGATCCTGAGGCCAATGCGCAGCTCTCTGTCCTCGTTCCCAGCTTTATGCTCTCGGAAATCGCACGCGCGTTTCAGGTCGGCTTTTTGCTGTTTCTGCCATTTCTAATCATCGACCTGGTCGTCGCCGCCATCTTAATGTCCATGGGCATGATGATGGTGCCGCCTGCGATCGTTTCATTACCGTTCAAATTGGCGTTCTTCGTGGTCGCAGATGGCTGGACGCTGATCGCGAGCGGCTTGGTGCAAAGCTACTATTGATACTCAAACCCACTTTGCCAAGGGCGGCAAACTCATCAACACTGCGTTCGCATCGTGCCCTGTTTCGAGACCAAATTTCGTTCCACGATCGTACACGAGGTTATATTCGGCATAGAGCCCGCGATGTACCAACTGCGCATCTTTGTCCTCATCGCTCCAGGCTTGCACGCGGCGCTTTTCGACAAGCGGCAAAAAGGCCGGCAGGAAAGCACGACCGATATCCTGGGTGAGCGCAAAATCTGCCTCCCAATCATTCGTGCAGCGGTCATCCATAAAGATGCCACCGACCCCGCGCGCGCGGCCACGGTGAGGGATGAAGAAATATTCATCCGCCCATTCTTTCAACTTCGGATAGTGCTCGCTGCCATGCTGATCAAGATGCTCTTTCTGCGTGGCATGAAAGTGCGCTGTATCCTCGTCGTACTCGCGGCATGGATTAAGATCAGAACCGCCCCCGAACCACCAAGCATGCGGCGTCCAGAACATGCGCGTGTTCATATGAACCGCAGGGCAATGGGGATTTTGCATATGCGCGACAAGCGAAATGCCCGACGCCCAAAACCGCGGATCGTTAGCCATGCCATCAATCCCCTTGCGCGCGGCCATCGCATTTTGCGCGCGCGCGCCCAGCACTCCATAGACGGTCGAAATGTTGACGCCTACCTTCTCGAAAACACGGCCGCCGCGCATTACGCTCATCAAGCCACCGCCAGCATCACTACCATCATCAGAGGTACGTTTAGTTTTGCTGACCTCAAACCGCCCGGCGGCATTATTGCTGAGCGGGCCAGTGTCGTGACCGTCTTCCAAGCCCTCAAACGCCGCAACAATCTGATTACGCAACTCTTCAAACCAAGCCGAAGCGCGCTGCTTTTCTGCATTCATCTCTGATGTCATGGATTCTGGCGTCATGGATATCTCCTCCGCTTTAGGCAAATTAGTTAATGTGCAGGGGCACCCACAGGATCAAGTAAAGTGCGCCCACCATCGACCGTTAATATCTGCCCCGTCACGAAACCCGAACCGTCCGAGGCCAGATATTGAACGGCTTCTGCCAGTTCGGTCGGTGCCGCGATCCGGCCAAGGGGTGTGTTTTTTTCGATGACTGCACGGTAATCACGGTGCTCGCGCAGTATCTCTTTCAGGCTCGCGCTCATCACAGAGCCGAATGCGACCGCATTGACGCGAATGCGTTCCGGCGCAAGCGCAACCGCGAGCGAGCGCGTCATTTGATCAAGCGCAGCGGTCGATATCGAATAGGCCAGCAACTCGGGGCGCGCGCGGCGCGCGGCAATGGAGGATAGGTTAATGATTGATCCTACGGGGCCTTCTTCACGCCCCTCTGCCTGTTTGATCATTCGGCGCGCAACGAGTTGCGACAGGCGAAGACTCGTCAAAAGATTCTGCTGAAGCAGCGTGTTGACAGAATCGTCATCCGCATCCAGCGGCGAGGTCGTCAGCATCTGACGCGATCCGTTAACTAAAATATCAACGCTATCAAAGGCGTCTATCGTGCCCGACAGCAGGTTTGCGATAGTCAGCTTTTCGCGCAGATCACCGGAAAAGTAGCGTATGTTACTGTCTTCCGCAACATCGCCCAATTCTTCGGAAAGGCGTACATCGTCCATGTCTGCGAACATCACGTTCGCGCCTTGGTTAGCAAAATGACGCGCGATCGCGAGACCGATCCCATTGGCCGCACCCGTAACGATTGCCGTTTTGCCATCAATCGAAAAAGACATAAGCACTCTCCAAAAAGGGTAGGTCCAGGTGATCGCACCGCGCGCGCGTCAGCGCGATCTATCACGACTGCGCTCAGCTTTAAACACTTTGAAACGGGTCGTGCGCGCGAGCAGTTCTACTTTGGAAAAGGCCTGCTCGATCGTATATTCATACGGTAGATGCGCGTTAGCCACCATGTACAGCGTACCGCCCGGCTTTAACAGACGTGCCGCCGCTTCAATGAAAGCCACGCCTAGCGCCGGTTCGCTGCTGCGCGTTTTGTGAAACGGTGGGTTCATAATCACCGTTTGAATCGGTTCAGGCGTGCGCCAATCAAGCGCATCAGCCCAATGAAATTGCGCGCGCGGATCGGCGACATTGCGTTTGGCACAGTCGAGAGCAGCGGCATTGTCTTCAACCAGATGCAAGGTTTTAACAGCCCGCGCCTGCCCAAGGAGTTGCGATGAAATGTATCCCCATCCGGCACCCAAATCAACGACATGGCCCGACAAATCCTTAGGAAGATGCTCCACCAGCAGCGCTGAGGCAGGATCAATGCCATCCGCAGAAAACACGCCCGGCGCGGTGACAAAACCGTCTTCAATCGTTTGTGGCTGGGCCTGCCATTTGCAAAACGATGTCGCTTTTGCCGCTTCGAACCATATCGTTTTGCCATGGCCTTTGGAATAACTGCCCGCGATAGGGACGTCACGTGCTATCTGTTTTGCGATACTTTCGATCGCGTCGGTCTTTTGACCGTCCACGATGATCCACCCCTCGGGTGCGGCGGCAACGGCTCTTGCGATCAAGTGCAGGGCTTCTGCCTTGGCACGCGGCAAGAAAACAATCGCATTGCTAGCCTTACAACCAAGTTGCTGCGTTACTTCAAATCCGGCAGATTTCAATGCAGAACTCGTCACAAACGAGCCGCTTTCACAATACAAATCCATGCCCTCAAGACCGCGTAGGCGATCAACCTCGATCGCGCCGAACACGCCAACCGGCCCGTCCAGTTCTGGCAAAAGATTAGCGCCGCGCGCCAGGTCCAAACGCGCATGTTTCATCGCTATGCCTATTCTTTTTCCATGGTGCATTGCAGCGGATGCTGATGGCGGCGCGCAAAATCCATCACTTGACCAACCTTGGTCTCGGCGATTTCGTGGCTGAAAACGCCTACGACAGCGACACCCTTTTTGTGCACGGTCAACATGATTTCAAAAGACTGCGCATGCGTCATACCGAAGAAGCGTTCGAGGATATGCACCACGAATTCCATCGGCGTATAGTCATCATTGAGCAAGAGCACCTTATAAAGCGGCGGCTTTTGCGTTTTGGGACGAACATCGACAACGACGCTGCCGTCAGAGTCGTCATCAGAATTGCCAGTAGCGATGATCGGCTGTGTGCGCATGGTTCGACAGAATCTCGTTATTCTATGGGTTCGGACTCTCTATATATACCCAATGCGCCGATAGAAAAGAGGGCAGACCCCGCCAAGTGCTTTCATCTCGAGAAATGCGCGCTTCTCTCGCAGGCGCTGCGCGCACTTGCGCGGCGTTTACGACGAAGCAACAGATCAGAATTTCCAAATCGCTTCCACAATCGCCTGTCTTGGGGTAGGCGCTGCGGCAACCGCTATATGTAGCGAAATTTCCTTGCTGAAGTTTGAAAAATTCCTTTGTTTTGAATGCTTTATTTATTAAAAGTTATATGTTAGCCTTTAACCATAACAAGACTAAGTCAGCCGGAAACCGGCGACACCGAGGCAGTTAAAAGGCAGAAAATCGTGAAGGTACGGCACACATCGCCGGCCCGACTAGGGCTATTGGTCATCTCACTTGTATGGTTGCTCGTCGCGCTCCCTTTGAGCGTTTCAGCAGCACCCTACGCAGCATTCGTGATGGATGCGCGAAGCGGTGAGGTCTTGCATGCACGCAACGCTGATACGCGATTGCACCCCGCATCTCTGACGAAAATGATGACGCTTTATGTGGCATTCCAAGCAATCGAGAACGGCGAGATCGGTCTCGACACTACCGTGACAATTTCGGCAAATGCGGCGGCAGAGCAACCCTCCAAGCTCGGGCTGCGCGCCGGACAACGGATCAAATTCCGCTTCCTCATCCGCGCCTCAGCTGTCAAGTCGGCCAACGACGCGGCGACCGCCATCGGCGAGATCCTCGAGGGGTCCGAAGCGGCTTTCGCACGGCGTATGACGCGCACTGCAAAAGCGCTGGGCATGTCGAAAACTACCTTCAAGAACGCACATGGTCTCACCGAAGCGGGCCATTTGTCTACCGCACGCGACATGTCTATCCTCGGGCGTCACATGCTGTACGACTACCCCGAATATTACAACCTGTTCTCGCGCATCACGACCGATGCAGGGATCAAGACGGTCCCTAACACGAACCGCCGATTGCTAAGCAATTACAAGGGCGCCGATGGTATCAAGACGGGTTACACCCGCGCCGCCGGCTTCAATCTCGTCGCCTCGGCAGAGCGCGGGAACGAGCGGATTATCGCTACGGTTTTCGGGGGTCGCTCGACCGCAACACGCAACGCACGGGTCGCAGAACTGCTCGACATGGGCTTCAAACGCGCGCCCAGCCAAGTAGCCCTGAGAAAACCCGCAAAACCTGCCTATGGAGGCTCGCGCGCAACGGCCAAAACCATTCGCGTCGTGCGCGCGGTAAAGCAAAGCCCGAGACCAAAGGCACGGTCATCTCTTGTCGACGGGGCACCCGTTCTGGTGTCGCTCAAGGATGATGTGCGCCAAGCGCTGTTCGAAGCGCAGGTTAACTCTGCCTCCGACGTTCAGGTGACAAACGCGGCATCCGCATCGACCGCAGCCGTCTTGCAATCGCCCAAACCGGCAGCCCGGCCAAAGGCCTTGATGATGGCCTCACTGACCCAACCAAAACCTGAAACCAAGGCAAGGCCGAACCCCGAAGTCGTCACGCGCCTGTCTACCTCAGGTGGCCGCCACTGGGGAATCAATATTGGAAAATACCCGAACCGGTATCGTGCAGAGCGCGTATTGCTGAAAACCGCTCTTGCGGAAATGAGCACGTTGAACGGTGCGCGGCGCACCGTAACGGAGCGAAAGTCGGGGTATGATGCGAATTTCGTTGGAATGACCCGAGAAAGCGCCGATCTGGCCTGCCGCCGCCTTCAAGCACGCAACGTGCAATGCTTTATGATCGCGCCCAGTTCTTAAAGGCTAAGGCTTGGGGCTATCGTCCCACTCATCGCTTAGGATGCGCGCGGCATTGCCGTCAGGGTCGTCATATTGCTTGGTGCGGACGGAATATATGAACGCCGCCAACCCGACGCCGCCAAGGATCAGTGAAATCGGGATCAGATAAGCCAATACGTTCATTTCTCTCTCCCGAGGCGCAAAGCGTTCAGCGACACCGTGATGGACGAACTGGACATGGCCAGAGCCGCGATAAGCGGTGTCGCCAGACCCGCGATCGCGAAGGGGACCGCAATGATATTGTAGAGCGTCGCGATTTGAAAGTTTTCCTTGATCCGCAACGTCGCCTTTTGCGCGACGGTGATCGCACCGCCGATGGGTGCCAGCGTGTTACCCAGCAAAACGATATCGGACGCGACCCGCGCCGCATCGAGCGCAGACGCTGGCGAAATCGACACGTTCGCCGTGCTAAGCGCCGCTGTATCATTCAAGCCATCGCCCACCATTAGCACATGCGCACCTTTGGCTTTCAACGCGTTGATAAAATCCGCTTTTTCCACAGGGAGCGCGTTTGCGCTCCAGTTTTCCAGACCGAGCGTATTGGCCAAGGCGCGCACGGGCGCAAGCGCATCGCCGGAAATCAGATGCATCGCGATGCCCTTGGCCTTGAGATCATCAATCAACTCTTGCGCGCCTTGGCGCAGCGCATCCTCAAAATAGAATGGCGCGGGATTCTCACCGCCAATCTGAAGCCATGTGGCAATTCGCTCCCCCTGCTCGGCCCCGACCCAGCTTGCACGGCCAAGTCGCACGCGTGCGCCGTTCCAATATGCTTCGGTGCCATAGCCTGGCACTTCGCGGATATCCGTCAATTGGGCTGGTGTTAGCTTTGTCGCCGTCATCGCCGCAACGACGCCCTGCGCCAAAGGATGCGCAGAGCCGCTGGCCAGCGCAAAGGCGACGCCGCGCGCGCGCGCGTCATGATCCATCAGATTGATCAGCTTGGGCTGGCCTTGGGTCAGCGTTCCGGTCTTGTCGAAAACCACCGTATCGACCTTGGCCAAGCGCTCCATCGCGGTGCCGTCCTTGATCAGCAGGCCTTTACGAAACAGCCGCCCGGAGGCGGCCGTGGTGACCGCGGGCACTGCAAGGCCCAGCGCACAAGGGCATGTGATAATCAGGACCGCCGCAGCAATGTTCAGCGCCATGCGCATATCGCCCGAATAGATCAGCCAACCGAGGAAACTGAGCGCCGACAGGATATGAACCCCGGGCGCATAAAGTTTCGCAGCCTTATCGGCAAGCGAGGTGTAGTTCGAGCGACCGCTCTCCGCGACCGCCACCAGTTGCGCCATACGATAGAGCGAACTGTCCTCGCCCACGGCCGTGACGCGGATGTTCAAAGGCCCGGTCAGGTTGACCTCGCCCGCGCTGACCGCCTGCCCCGGCTCGGCCAGAACCGGCAGAGTTTCGCCCGTCAAAAGCGCGCGGTCCAATTCCGAGCGCCCCTCGCTGATCACCCCGTCCACAGGCATACGACCGCCGGGACGCACCAAGATCACATCACCAATCCGAAGCTCGGACACGCTGACTTGCACTGGCGCGCCGTCCTCAAACCGCAAGGCGCGCGGCACTTCGAGCGCGGCGAGCTCTTCGGCGGCAGAGCGCGCAACAGCACGCGCGCGGTGATCAAGATACCGACCCGCCAAAAGAAAAAACGTCAGCGTTAATGCCGCGTCGAAATAGGCATGCTCGCCCGAAAGGCTGGTTTCCCAAAGTGAGGTTACCAGCGCCAATGCGATCGCCAGCGAAATGGGTACATCCATGTTCAAGCGCCCGGCACGCAGCGCGCTATAGGCATGTAGAAAGAAAGGCTGCGCCGAAAACGCGATCGCGGGCAAGGTGATCGCAGCCGATAGCCAATGGAACAAATCGCGCGTCGCCGCTTCGGCTCCAGACCAGACCGCCACCGACAAGAGCATCACGTTCATCGAGGCAAAACCGGACACGGCCAAACGCATCAACAAATCGCGCCCTGCCTGATCGGTTTCCGTCGCCCTGAGCGCACCTGAGTCAAGCTCATGCGCCTCGAAGCCAAGGGTTTCGAGCTTGGCCGCCAATTGCTCTGCGGTGACTTCGGGGTCCGCTTCGATCTGCGCGCGTTTCAGCGTCAGGTTCACCCGCGCGCCGTGCACACCCGGAAAAGCACTGAGCGCGCGCTCCACCGATGAAATGCAAGCGGCGCAATGAATGCCGGGCAAGGACAGCGCCAAATTGACTTCGCGCGGCGCTTGCGCCGCGGCCAAGGCTTCTGCGGCTGGCGCAGCAGAGCAGGCAGGACAGGCGGAAACGGCGCTCAAAGCATCAATCCTTGATATGCAGAATGACGCGCTGGCTGAACTCGGTGCCATCGATGGCGATCGCTTTCATGCGTACATTCCAGTTACCTGCACCAAGCGTGGCGCGGGCGACATAGGCCGAGCCGTCAAAGGCAAACTCGGGAAAGATATCATCCTTAACATGCGTCGCGCGGCCGACAGTCGCATCAAGGTGTGCGACCTGAACAGGCTGGCCCTGCGCATCGCGTATATCAAGCATGACGATCCCGCCGCTAGCATCTGCGCGCACGCTCCAGCCAAGGCCTTCCTGCGCCGTGCGCCTCTCGTCAAACTTTTGCGACGCAACATAGGAGTTCTTGACCTCGAGCCCAGGAAAGGTGCTCACCGCATTATAGGCCAGTGTCAGATTAACCGTGATGATCACAGCGAAGGCGGATGCGAATATCGCAAAAACGCCGCGACCTGTGAGTGGTTTGGAACTGGTCATCAGTTATCCCTTCCGTTGAAAATGGTGTCTTTATGCGCACGCTCGCCGTTGGACGTATCCTCGGCCCAAAGGCGGAATTGCGTGCGCTCCGAATTAGCAGGATCAGAGCCGGCAGGCGCGATCACGTAGACTTTTTGCAAGAAACTGGTGTCCGCGGGTACATTCACGCTCTCGTAGGGTGTGCCCTCCAACTGGATGCGCAGCGCAGGATCGCCGACGACTGACAAGCGGAATGGGCGATCTTCCCCGTGCTTGTTTAGCAGGCGCACATCATAGGTGTTGCGGATGGAACCATCAGAGAGCGTCACGAAAATCGGGTTACGCACGGGGGCGACGGACATTTCGATATCGGCGCGAATGAACAGCGCAAACACCAGACCGAAACCCACGAGCGACCAAAGCGCCGTATACATGATCGTGCGCGGGCGCAGGATATGTTTCATCACAGGTTTGATCGGCTTGCCCGCACGCTCGTTCGTTTCATCCGAAATCGCCATGTAATCGATCAAGCCGCGCGGCTTGCCGATCTTGGCCATCACATCATCGCACGCATCGATGCACAGCGCACATGTGATGCACTCGAGCTGCTCACCGTCGCGAATGTCAATGCCCACGGGGCAGACGTTGACGCAGGCCATGCAATCGATGCAATCGCCCTGTGGCTCGCCCGCCTTGACTTCTTCGGAGTGCTTACGCGGCTCACCGCGCCACGTGCGATAGCCGACGACAAGTGTGTCCTCGTCCATCATCGCCGCTTGGATACGTGGCCATGGGCAGGCGTAAATGCAAATCTGCTCCCGCGCGATCCCACCAAAGAAAAAGGTCGTCGCCGTCAGAACCGCAATGGTGGTGTAGGCGATAGGATGGGCGTTGCCCGTCACCAGATCGACCAGCAATGTGGGCGCATCGGCAAAATAGAAAACCCAGGCACCGCCCGTGGCAAGCCCGATAATCATCCAACTTGTCCATTTGGTCAGGCGCAATCGCGCTTTGCGCAAATCCCATTTCTTCTGGTTGTGCAGCCGAAGGCGTGCGTTGCGATCACCCTCGATCCAGCGCTCTACCAGAATGAACAGATCGGTCCAGACGGTCTGCGGGCAGGCATAACCACACCAGACGCGACCCATAGCAGAAGTGAACAAAAACAGGCCCAGGCCTGCCATGATCAGAAGACCGGCAATGAAATAGAATTCATGCGGCCAGATTTCGATCCAGAAGAAGAAGAAACGGCGATTGGCCAGATCGATCAAAACCGCCTGATCGGGAAGGTTCGGGCCACGATCCCAGCGAATCCAAGGCGTCACATAATAGATACCCAAAGTGAAGATCATGATGATCCACTTCAGGTTTCTAAACCATCCAGTGACACGGCGCGGAAAGATCGGCTCGTGTGCTGCGTAGAGACTTGGTGCGGGTTCATTGTCGGTAGAGCTCACGGAATCACCCCGTTCAAAGCGTTAGCATTGCAGTGCTTGTCACAGGCTGCGCCGCGCAACTCTTTGACCTAAGTCAAATGGCGATTCTTAAAGTCACTTTTAAGCACGTTGATGAGAGGCCTGGGCGTCGAGCCACTTCACGAAAGCGCGCGCGGAGGGCCGCAGCGCATTCGCGCGCGTCACAATGTAATAACCGAAATCCTCGTCATCCTCGAAAAGTTTAACCAAACGTCCGCTTTCAAGATCGGATCTCACCCAGATTTCCGCCGTCACGGTAATCCCCTGCCCCATGCGCGCAGCATCAATCGTCAGGTTACCCGGCAAGATGATGCGCCCGCCCTGCCAGGCTTCCGGCACCCCGTGTTTGGCCAGCCAAAGCGAGCTTTCCGAGGTGCCGACCTCCTGCAAAATCGGAAAACGCGCAAGATCGACGGGACTGGCCGGGCGATCCGCGCGCACGAAGCTGGGCGCAGCCACTGCGACGCGGCGCGTCGCTATCAGCAAAAGCGCATCTGTGCCTGCCCAATCGCCTTGCCCGAAACGGATCGCCACGTCGGGGCCTGAGCCACCAAGCGCGACGGGCGCAGGGTTGGCGTCGATCACCACGTCGATCTCCGGATGTTTCATGCGGAAATCTGCAAGGCGCGGCACCAGCCAATTGGCCGCGAAGCTGGGCGTCGTCGTCACTGTCAATGGGCGCGCCTCCTCGTCGCCCGTAAGCTGCGCGACCTGCTCGGCCATCGCGTCAAAACCGGCCAGCACAACATCGGCCAGCACTTTGCCCTCGGCACTGAGCCGCCCCTGACGCGCACTGCGATCCAAGAGCGTGAGGCCGAGCCGGGTTTCAAGGTTTCTGATCTGCTGGCTGATCGCGGCATGAGTGACGTTCAACGCATCGCCCGCTTGCTGCAAAGAGCCGTATTGCGCGTAGGCCGCAAAGGCGCGCAGTGCTGACATCGGGGGAAGGTTGCGCCACTCCATCCTAAACTTCAGCTAACATATGAAAATTCTTCCTGACTGGATTTAACGTGCATTTGTGGACTATCTTGAACATACAAAGACTGAAAGGGAAACAGAATGTTACATATTCTTGCAGATAGCTTCATGCGGGCGAGCCACCAGAACAAACGCGATGCGCCGCGTTGGCACAAGCCGCACCATTGGAGCACACCCAGCGATCAAGCCTCGATTGAGCGCCGCAAAGGCACCGTGCGATGATTGATCCCATCGTTTACCGCGTTCCAAGCCTTGCAGGCGTTCGCGCCGCGAGCACTGGCTGGCCTTGGCGCGGCAAACGCTGGGCAAAGGCTGCGCTGCGCAAATAGAAAAACGCCCGAAGCTGGCTCGCTTCGGGCGTTTTGGTTTGTTTAAAGAAGGGCCGCGTTATTCGGAGGCTTCGCCGCCGCCAAGGCCATGGACATATGTCGACACCGCACGAAGCTCTGCTTCGGACAGGCGCTCGGTCCAGGCAGGCATTACGCCGTAACGGCTATATTCGACCGTTTGGATCAGCTTGTCGTAGTCGCCACCATAGAGCCAAATGGCGTCCGTCAGGTTGGGCGCGCCTTGGCTGCGGTCCCCTGTGCCGTCGTCCATATGGCAGCTTGAGCAGTTGTCCTCATAGACCAATGTACCAGCATCAACCATTGCGGCGTCTTGCGGCGTGCCCGACAGGCTCATTACAAAATTGACCACTTGGGCGATTTCCTCTGGCTCCAGCATCTCGCCAAAGGCAGGCATCTGCGAGAAACGGGCGTCGTCGTCCGTCTCGTTGCGGATACCATGGCTGATGGTGGCATGGATGTCCTCGACAGTGCCGCCCCAAAGCCAGTCATCGTCCAGCAGGTTGGGATAGCCCGAAGCCTGAACACCCGCCGCGCCGGAACCGTGACACTGCGCGCACCACGTGCGGAACACCGCAGCGCCTGCGGACTTTGCGTAGCCCTCCAACTCCGGGTCTGCCGCGATCGCCGCCAATTCGACCGAAGCGAGTTTGGTATTGATCGCCTCGTTCGACTTATCGACCGCCGCGATATCTTGTGCGACTTCGGCGCGCGTCGAATACCCCAGCACACCGGCCGTCGCCGAATTGATCATCGGCCAGGCAGGATAGGCGATCGTGTAACCGATGGCCCAAACGATACAGGCGTAGAAGGTCCACAGCCACCAGCGCGGCAAGGGATTGTTGAACTCCTCGATACCGTCCCAGCTATGGCCAGTGGTATCCGGATCTTCCTTTTTCTTGATAGGTTTCTTGCTCATTTCCGGGCCTCCTCATCAAGGATGGGTTTGTCGTCGTGCCGGAACGGGATGTCTGCCGTTTCAGTGTAAGTCTTCTTGGAGCCCGGGCGAAACACCCAGAACACAATGCCCAAGAAAAACGTAAACAGGAACAAAAGCATCCAGCTGTCAGCAAACTCGCGCAGGAAGGAATAGGTTTCCATATCGGCTTCTCCTATCGGCTGGCGTCAGGCGTGAACGTCGAGAAATCGACCATCGTGCCCAGCACCTGCATGTAAGCGATCAGAGCGTCCATTTCGGAAAGTCCGGGCGCTCCATCAAAGTTACGCACATTCACGTTCTCGCCGTAGCGCTCAAGCAACCCGTCATAGTCACTGTCAGGGTCAGCTTGCGCCACAAAATCGGCCTGCGCTGTCTCGATCATGTCCGATGTATAGGGCACGCCCACGAAGGCATGGGTGCGCAGCAGATCGCCGATATATTCACCGTCAATGAGCCTGCGCTCCAGCTGGTCATATTTCGGCATCACCGATTCCGGTACCACGGATTGTGGATCGCGGAAGTGGTCCTGATGCCATCCGTCCGAGTAACGCCCCCCAACACGCGCCAGATCTGGACCTGTGCGCTTGGAGCCCCATTGGAAGGGGTGGTCGTACTTGGATTCTGCCGCCAGCGAGTAGTGGCCATAGCGTTCGACCTCGTCCCGCATAGGACGGATCATCTGGCTGTGGCACACGTAGCACCCTTCACGAATGTAGATATCGCGCCCGGTGAGCTCCAGCGGAGTGTAGGGGCGCATGCCCTCTACATCCTCGATGGTGTTCTCCAGATAAAAGAGCGGTACGATTTGCACCAATCCGCCAATCGTGACGACCAGAAAGCTGAGTACCAGCAGAAGGGTCGCATTGGTCTCGATGATCTTATGTTTGTCGAGAATTCCCATAGGTCTGCTCCTTTCTATTCGGCCGCTACGGCAGCGTGAGTTTCGGCAGTATCAGATTCAACTGCCGGGCTGCGTTTGACGGTCATCCAGAGGTTGTAGGCCATGATCAGTGCGCCAGCGAGATACATCACACCGCCCAGACCGCGGACTACGTACATCGGGAACTTTGCGGCAACCGTGTCGGCGAACGAGTTTACCAAGAAACCGTTTGCATCGACTTCGCGCCACATCAGACCTTCCATGATACCCGTGACCCACATCGAGGAGGCGTAAAGAACGATCCCGATTGTGGCGAGCCAGAAGTGCCAGCTTACCAAAGACAGGCTGTAAAGGCGTGTACGGTTCCAAAGCTTTGGTGTGAGGAAGTACAAAGCACCAAAGGTGATCATACCGTTCCAACCAAGCGCGCCAGAGTGTACGTGGCCGATTGTCCAGTCAGTGTAGTGCGACAGCGAGTTCACAGCGCGGATCGACATCATCGGACCCTCGAATGTGGACATGCCGTAGAAGCCGATCGATATCACCATCATACGGATCACAGGGTCGGTGCGCAGCTTGTCCCAAGCGCCCGAAAGCGTCATCAGACCGTTGATCATGCCGCCCCAGCTTGGCATCCAGAGCACGATCGAGAAGACCATACCAAGGGTGGACGCCCAGTCTGGAAGAGCTGTGTAGTGCAAGTGGTGTGGGCCAGCCCAAATATAAAGGAAGATCAGCGCCCAGAAGTGGATGATCGACAGTTTATACGAGAAGACCGGACGCTCTGCCTGCTTGGGCACAAAGTAGTACATCATGCCGAGGAAGCCCGCTGTCAGGAAGAAGCCAACCGCGTTGTGGCCATACCACCACTGCACCATCGCATCCTGAACACCCGAAAAGACCTGAACCGATTTGGAGCCAAACAGGCTTACCGGGATCGAGAGGTTATTCACCACATGAAGCATAGCAACCGTGATGATGAAGCTCAGATAGAACCAGTTCGCCACATAGATGTGCTTTTCCTTACGCTTGATGATCGTTCCGAGGAAGACCGCAAGATAAGCGAGCCAGACGACCGTGAGCCAAAGATCCACATGCCATTCGGGTTCTGCGTATTCTTTGGACTGTGTCGAGCCAAGCAAATAGCCCGTCGCCGCCAAAACGATGAACAACTGGTAACCCCAAAAGACGAACCACGCCATATTACCGCCCCAAAGGCGCGCGGCGCTGGTACGCTGCACGACATAGAAGGACGTCGCAATCAAAGCGTTACCGCCAAATGCGAAAATCACCGCAGATGTGTGCAGTGGACGCAAGCGGCCAAAGTTGGCATAGCCTTCCGCCCAATCAAAGTTCCAGGACGGAAACGCCAACTGAAACGCGATGAAGGTTCCCACAAGGAAACCCACTATGCCCCAGAAGGTCGTCGCGATAACGCCGTAGCGCACCACCCCGTCCATATATTCGTGTTCCATTGACCCTGCCGGCTCATCGCCCGTTTGGCGCACCGTCCACAGGAACATACCCCCCGCAACCAACATAACGATGATCGCGTGAACCATGTAGGCAAGGTCTCGTGCGTAGTTGGCTGCAATCATCGCCAAAAGCGTGATTAAACCAAGCACGATCATCTTGATGTAGTTCATCATTTTTCGTCCCTTCGTCTTGCCCGCGCGATTCGAATAATACGCAGATGTTCTTAGACTGCTGCCCTTTTGCGAGATTGCGGCTGGCCGTTCTTTGATCTGGGTCAAGCGCTTGGGATAGATTTGTTGACGGACGTCAAAGAAACCCACGAAAAAAGAGCGCCATAATGCCCGCGAAATGAACCAAGGGAGTAAACCATGGCCTTCGCGACACTTATCACCCATCTCGCCGATCCAGAGACCAAGCCGGATTTCCTGCAATCGCTCGCAGAAATGGCGGAAACTTTTGACGCCCATCTGGACGTTGTGTGTCACGGCATTGATCGTCTGACCCCGGGTTTCCAGTACGGCGGCGTCGATCCCGTAATGATGCAGCGCACCATGCAAGCCGCTGGCGATGATGCAAAATCCATCGCAGCTACGGCGCGCGGCATGCTTGAAAAAAGCAATGCGCGCTGGAGCGTCGAAACTTCGGTGAACCCGATAGGCAACATCAATCGCAGCGTTTCAATGCGCACGCGTTTCAGCGACCTTGCAGTTTTACCAACGCCCTACGGCGGGCAAAACTCGCAGCTCGAAGCGGAGGGTATTCTGGAGGGCGCACTGTTCGGGGGCCAATCCCCCGTGCTGGTGCTTCCTGCTGGCGTTGCCGCTAATCCCACGCCTGAACGTGTGATCCTCGCCTGGAATGAAAGCCCCGAGGCGATGAATGCCGTGCGCGCAGCATTGCCGTTTCTGAAACAGGCCCGATCGGTGCGCGTCACGGTGATCGATCCACCGCGCCACGGACAGGATCGATCTGATCCGGGCGGCCCTTTGTCAGTATTTCTAGCGCGCCATGGCGTGAAAGCGGAAATCGACGTGCTCGGCAAAAGCCTGCCACGTGTTTGCGACGTGTTGCTGCGCCATGCCAATGACAAGGACGCCGATATGATCGTGATGGGGGCCTATGGCCACTCGCGCTTTCGCGAGGCGATTCTCGGCGGTGCCACACGTGACATGTTAGAAGAGGCAAAACTGCCAATCTTCATGATGCACTAGACCGCAGGCCTAAGACAGAAAACCACCGTCACTGTCATCTCCGGCTTCATCCAGCAAACGCTCGAAGTCGGGGATGGTCACGTGGCGTTTGCCCTCCAGCACGATGACGCCGTCACGCTTGAGCGCGCTAATCTGGCGGCTGACCGTTTCAAGCGTAAGGCCAAGATAGTCGGCCATCGCTTCGCGCGTGAGCGGTAGGTCAAATACAATCTTGGCATCCTGCGCACGCAGGTTCAGCGTGGCATCACGCCGCGCGATGATCGACAACAGCGATGCGATCTTTTCACGCGCAGTCTTGCGGCCCAAGACCAGCATCCATTCGCGTGCCGCATCCAGCTCGTCCAGCGTCATTTCCAGCAAACGCTGGGCAATATGTGGCGTGCGGGCCATCATTTCCTCAAAAGGCACCTTACGGAAACAGCACATCACCAGATCTGTGGTCGCAACCACATCATAAGCCGCGCCGCGGCGCCCGGGGCGCCCCACGAAGTCGGAGGGCAACAAAAGGCCAACCATTTGCGTGCGCCCATCTTCCATCGTCTGCGACAGCGTAGCAATTCCACGTACCAGTGAACCGACAAAATCCATCGGTTCGCCCGACCACACAATCGTCTGGCCCGCTTCATAAGAGCGGTAATACTTGATCTGGTCCAACCGCTCCAATTCGTCGGTTTCACAACGTGCGCAGACGGCACGATGTCTTATGGGGCAATCCCCACAGTCCTGAAGGTCGACGGCTATCGCTTGCGGCATATCAAAATACATCCATTGATCTGAATCAAAGAAACACTAACTAACACAACCTATCGCTTAAAACATGACAATGCGAAACCAACTTGAACGGCTGGGTCTTTTTGACGCGAAAGTACCGCGTTATACAAGCTATCCCACGTCTCCGCACTTCAACGGCGAGGTCAGCGATACGCAGGTCGCGCGTTGGATCTCCGAAATCAAGCCGCACAGCCAGATTTCGCTTTATGTTCACATCCCGTTTTGTCGGCGGCTTTGCTGGTTCTGCGCCTGCCGCACGCAAGGCACGCAAAGCACCGCACCAATCATCGCCTATCTTGAGACCATCAAGAAAGAGATCGCTACACTTGCAGCGCATTTGCCCGAGGGGGTCACGCTCGAGCGGCTGCACTGGGGCGGCGGGACACCAACGCTTTTGTCCGCCGAGATGATCACCGATCTGGCTGGAGAAATTCTGGCCGTGACGCCCATGGCACCGGGCGGTGAGTTCTCGGTCGAGATCGATCCGAACGAAATCGACGGTGCGCGCCTTGATGCGCTGGCCGCAGCAGGCATGAACCGCGCCTCTATCGGGGTGCAGGACTTCGATCCGGAAATCCAGAAATGTATCGGCCGCGAGCAAAGCTATGACGTCACGCGCAATGCCATCGACATGATCCGCGCGCGCGGAGTACAATCTCTGAACGCAGATATCCTCTATGGTTTGCCGCATCAGACCAAAGGCAAGATCACCGAAAGCGTGCAAAAGCTCCTGTCACTCAATCCTGATCGCGTCGCGCTTTATGGCTATGCACATGTGCCATGGATGGCCCGTCGCCAGTCGATGATCCCCTCCGACGCACTGCCGACACCGCAAGAACGCCTCGATTTGTTCGAAACCGCGCAACGTCTATTCCTGTGGGACAACTACCGCGAAATCGGGATCGATCACTTCGCAACCAAGGAAGACGGGCTAACCAAAGCGCTCGACGCAGGTCGCTTGCGGCGCAATTTCCAAGGCTATACCGAAGATACCTCCGATGTGTTGATCGGCCTCGGAGCCTCGTCTATCTCGCGCTACCCGCAGGGCTATGCGCAGAACGACGCCTCTACATCGAAATATACCGCAGCGGTACGCGAGGGGCGCATTCCCATCGCGCGCGGCCATAGCTTTGGCGGCGACGACAAGATGCGAGCCCGCCTGATCGAGGCATTGATGTGCGATTTTCGCATTTCACGCAGCGAGATCATGCAGCGCTTCGACATGCCCGCCGCCGCGCTCGACACCTTGTTCGAAGAAACCAATCGCGCGTTCGAGGGTTTGCTGACCGTCAACAGCGACGGGCTTTTCGTTCCGCTCGAAGCGCGGCCTTTGACCCGCCTGATCGCGCGCCAGTTCGATGCCTATGATCTCAGCCACGCGGGCCATAGTTCGGCGATCTAACCGCTTGCACGGTGGTCCAGCGCAGCGCTCAGCAGCGCGCGCGTATACTCATGACGGGGCGCTTTGAACAGCGCCTCGCTCTCGCCCATCTCGACGATATCGCCTTGTTTCATCACCAAGACCTTATGCGACATGGCGCGCACGACCTTAAGATCGTGACTGATAAACAGATAGGCCAGCCCGTATTTCTGTTGCAGCCCGCGTAGCAGTTCTACGATCTGTACCTGCACTGTCATGTCCAGCGCACTGGTAGGTTCATCCAGAACCACCAGCTTGGGCCGCAGGATCATCGCGCGCGCGATGGCGATACGCTGGCGCTGCCCGCCGGAAAACTCATGCGGATAGCGGTGCATGGTTTCAGGATCGAGGCCGACCTCGGCCATGATCTCGCCAACCATGTCGCGCGGCGTTTTCATGCCATCCGTGCCATGCACGCCAAGGCCTTCGGCGATGATCTGCTCGGCCGTCATGCGCGGCGAAAGCGAACCAAACGGATCCTGAAACACGATCTGCATATCCTTGCGCGCCGCGCGAAGCTGGCGCGTGGCCCAGCGGCGCGTGTCCTGCCCGTCAAAGGTAATCCCGCCCTCGGAAGCAATCAGCCGCATCATCGCCAGCGCCAGCGTGGTCTTTCCAGAGCCACTTTCGCCGACAATCCCAAGAGTTTCACCAGCGCGCACATTGAGCGTTGCATCGTTCACCGCTTTGACGTGACCCACCGTGCGTTTCAGAAAACCCTGCTGGATCGGGAACCAGACCTTAAGATGATCGGTGCTGACAATCTCTTTCGCACCGCTTGGCACAGGATCGGGCGTGCCTACCGCATGGGCGCTAAGCAGAGTCTTGGTATATTCATGCTGCGGATCGTTGAACACCTGTTCGGTCGGCCCTGCCTCGACAATCTCGCCCGCTTTCATAACGCAAACCTTGTCCGCGATGCTGCGCACGATCCCAAGATCATGTGTGATGAACAAAAGCCCCATGCTCTCGGTCTTTTTCAGCCCCGCGAGCAGTTCCAATATCTGCGCTTGGATGGTCACATCCAATGCTGTCGTCGGCTCATCCGCGACCAGAAGATCAGGCCCGTTCGCCAGCGCCATCGCGATCATTACGCGCTGACGCTGACCGCCGGAAAGCTGATGGGGATAGGAGTTCAAACGGCTCTCAGGATCGCGAATACCAACCTTTTCCATCAACTCGATGATCCGCCCGCGCGCAGCGTCGCCGACAACGCCTTGGTGCAAGGCAAGCGATTCACCAAGCTGTTTTTCCAGCGTGTGCAACGGGTTAAGCGATGTCATAGGTTCCTGGAAAATGAAGCTGATGTCGTTGCCGCGCACTTTGCGCAGCAGCGCCTCATTCGCGCCGACCATCTGTTGCCCATCATAGGTGATCGAGCCTTCCGTCACCGCGCTGGAGCCAAGCAACGATACAGTACTCAGCGCCGTCACCGACTTGCCAGAGCCGCTCTCCCCGACCAGCGCGACCGTTTCGCCGCGATCAACGGTAAAGCTGACGCCTCGCACCGCCGCGCTAAGCTGGCCGTCCTGACGAAAGGCGACTTTCAGGTCTTTGACCTCCAAAAGGCTCATGAGAAGGTCTTCCTTGGATCGAATGCATCACGAACGCCCTCGAAGATGAAAACAAGTAGCGAGAGCATGATGGCAAAGGCGAAGAAGGCGGTAAAGGCGAGCCATGGCGCTTGCAGGTTTTGTTTGGCCTGCAATGTCATTTCACCCAGCGAAGGCGATGAGGATGGCAGGCCGAAGCCCAGAAAATCAAGGCCCGCGAGCGTGCTGATCGTGCCTGTCACGATGAATGGCAGCATGGTGACGGTCGCGACCATCGCGTTGGGCAACATGTGGCGGAACATGATGACCGTGTTGCTGACGCCAAGCGCCTTGGCCGCGCGCACATATTCCAGATTGCGCGCCCGGAGGAATTCCGCGCGCACCACGCCCACAAGCGCCATCCAGCCAAAGAGCACCATAAGGAACACCAGTAGCCAGAACCCCCGCCCCAAAATCGCGAACATGATGATAATGATATAAAGTGAGGGCACCGCACCCCAAATCTCGATGAACCGCTGGAACAATAGATCGACCCAGCCGCCGAAATAACCTTGCAAGGCACCCGCGGCAATGCCGACGACACTGGCCAAAGTGGTCACGATTAGCGTGAACATGATGGACAATCGGAAACCATAAATCACCCGCGCCAGCACATCGCGCTTGGTGTCATCTGTGCCCAGCAGGTTCTGCTCGTTAGGGGGCAGCGGCGCTGCGCCCGCGCGATCAACGGTCGTGTCATAGGCATAGGGAATCACCGGCCAAAGCAGCCAGCCTTGCTGAAATCCATCTGCGCTGAACGTTCCGGCGTCGATGCTCTCGATCACCCCGTCTGGATCGTCCCAGCACGCATCCATACCACCCGATTTGATCAGGCATTTTACCTCAACATCGCGGTAGACCGCTTCTGTTTGGAAATCCCCACCAAAGGCGGTTTCGGGATAGAAACTGAACACAGGCGCATGCAATTCGCCGCGATAGCTCACCATGATGGGTTTGTCGTTTGCGATGAACTCAGCGAACAGACTTAACCCGAACAGAATCGAGAAAATGATCAATGACCAAAGCGCGCGGCGGTTGCGTTTGAAGTTGCGCCAGCGGCGCTGATTGAGCGGCGAAAGTGCCATGGCGCTAGCCCTCCCGCTTTTCAAAGTCGATACGCGGATCGACCAGCACATACATTAAATCTGACAGGATATTTACCACAAGGCCGATGAGGCCAAAGATAAACAGCGTGCCGAACATCACCGGATAATCGCGCGAAACGGCGGCCTCAAAGCCAAGCCGCCCAAGCCCATCAAGTGAAAAGATCGTTTCGATAATAATAGAGCCGCCAAAGAACACCGATACAAACACCGCAGGAAACCCCGCGATCACGATCAGCATCGCGTTGCGAAAGACATGACCATAAAGCACGCGGCTTTCGCTAAGCCCCTTGGCACGCGCGGTCATCACATAGTGTTTCTTGATCTCGTCGAGAAAGCTGTTCTTGGTCAGCAAGGTCAGCGTCGCAAAGGCGGAAATCGTGGAGGCGAAAACAGGCAGCGCAATGTGCCAGAGGTAATCGCCGATCTTGCCCAACAGGCTTAACTCTTCGAAATTTTCCGACGTGAGGCCGCGCAGAGGGAAAATCTGCCAATAAGACCCGCCCGCGAACAGAACAAGCAGCAGGATCGCGAACAAAAATCCAGGGATCGCATAGGCCACGATGATGGCCGCAGAGGTCCAGGTGTCAAAGCTGGTGCCGTCATGCACCGCCTTGCGAATACCCAGCGGAATCGAGACCAGATAGGCGATCAAAGTGGACCAAAGCCCCAGCGTGATAGACACCGGCATCTTTTCCAGCACCAGATCAATGACACTAATAGAGCGGAAATAACTCTCTCCAAAATCTAGGCGCATGTAGTTCCAAAGCATGTTGAAAAACCGCTCGACTGGCGGCTTGTCGAACCCGAATTCTTTTTCCAGCTCTTCGATGAATTCCTTGGGCAGCCCCCGCGCGCCGATATATTCGCTATCCGATCCAAAGGTTTCTTCAGCCACATCATTGCCGCCGCCGGAAAACCCCTCGAACACATCGCCGCCACCCTGCATCTGGGCCAGAACCTGCTCCACAGGGCCGCCCGGCACGAACTGCACCAGCGTGAAATTCACGATCATAATCCCGAGCAGCGTCGGAATGATCAGCAAAAGCCGTCGAAGAATATAGGCACCCAAAGCAAATTACCTCAGCGCGCCGGAGGCTTTCAGCGCCTCGTATTTGTCCTGATTGAACCACCAGAAATCAAGCGCGCCCAAGGCAAGGGGCGGCAGGTTTTCGGGATGTTCGTACATGTCGTAGGACGCGACCCAATTCTCTGCGACATAGCCGCTCGGGATCTGAATCCGCAGGTAGCGCAAGGCACGATCGAGCGCCATGAGCGCTGCCTCTTCCTCTTCGCGCGAACTGGTTTGCAACGACCCTTCTATGATCGCGTCCACCAACGGGCTTTGCAGTGATTGGGGGTTATACGACGAAACGATGGCCGTTTCAGAGCCATAAAGCTGGTTAAGCCCCGTGCCCGCAGACATAAACGCATGGTTGCGCGTGTACATCATATCGAAGTCCTTATCTAGGAAACGGCCCTGATATTGCGCTGAATCGACCTTATCCATCCCAGCGGTGATCCCCCATTTGTTCAAGGTCTGAACATAGGTGGTGATGATCGCCTCTGCGGTGTCGCTGGTGCTGGACGAAAGCATGATGTCAAATTCGACCAGCGTGCCATCCGCGTCGCGGAATTTACCATCACTTCCGACGCTCCAGCCCGCATCTTGAAGCAGTTTCAAGGCTTTGCGCTGGTTGCGTCGATCAGAGACCGTATCAGGATTTGAGGTATGCGCACGCACTGCATCATCTCGCATCATTTCGGCCGGCACCAGATCACCCAGCGTTTCCAGAAGTACTTTCTCCAAACCGCTCGGCGGGCCTTTCGCTTCGAGCGGGGTGTTTTGCACAAAGGAATGGCGCTGTGTTGTCAGCCCGTACTGCAAGGACGCAGAGACCCATTCGAAGTTGAACGCAAGGCTCAGCGCCTCGCGCACGCGGATATCGGTAAAGGGCGCGCGCTGCATGTTGAACACGAAACCCACAGGCGAGGGTGGCAGGCCGTCCGGCAGTTCTTCGCGCTTGATGCTGCCACTTTGAACGCCTGGGAAATCATATCCCGTCGCCCAGCGTTTTGTGCTGCCCTCTTGGCGGAAGGTATATTCGCCCGCTTTGAATGCTTCAAATTCTGCGGTTTCGTCCAGAAAATACTCGACGCGGACACGATCAAAATTGTGGCGGCCCACGTTCACGGGCAGATGCCAGCCCCAGTAATCAGGATTGCGTTTGTAGATGATATAGCGATTGATGTCGAAATCATCGACCACATAGGGGCCGCTTCCAAGCGGTGTGAGCAAGGACGGCTCGTCCAGTCGCTCGCCCGTTTTCTCATACCAGGCCTTTGAAAACACAGGCGTACTGCCCACCTGAGAGATCAGCGAGCGGCGCGATATGCCATCAACGAAGGTCGCGCGCAGGGTCAGATCATCAATCGCTTCCACGCTGGAAATGCGCTGTTTGACCGAACGTGCAAAGCTGCGAATGCCCTGCTCGAGGAACAGGCTATGCGTGAAGGCAGCATCATGCGCCGTCAGTTGCGTGCCATCGGAAAACCGCGCTTCGGGGCGGATGTGGAAAACGCACCATTCTTTCGATTTGGGATATTCGACCGACTTAGCAAGGTGGCAATAAGAATCTGTGATCGAATCCGCCGGAACCGCCTCATCAAAGGGCGCGCGCGCCAGCATCGCTTCGGCGACAAGGCCCGAATAAAGACCGGGACGCCCTTTGCTTGCCCAGCGGTTCATACCGTCGAAGGTTCCGCGCGCGGACATCGAAATCTCTCCGCCCTTGGGCGCGTCGGGGTTCACGTAATCGAAATGCGTAAAATCAGGAGGATATTTCAGATCGCCGAAGAAAGAATAGCCGTGGCTCTTCACCAACTCCGAGGTGCCATCGCTTGCGCGGGCAAAGCCGGGTTGGAAGCCCATCGCAGCTCCAGCGCCACTAGCCGCCATGCCGAGCATGACGTCACGGCGTTTCAAAACAAGTTCGCGAATTGGGGATTTGCTCGACATATTATACCTCCCGATAGCTGCTGCTGTGCTGGCCATACCACTTATACATAGCTAAAGCGCTGCGCTTGTCACATTCAAGCGCTGAATGGATGAACTCGTCGTGATAAAAGCCGATGCGCACCCTTCGCTTAACGACAGGCACAAAAAAACCGCTCTGCAAAACAGCAGAGCGGCTCTTTCTATTCAAATCAAAGCGGTTTGCGTTACTGGATGGTTTCCAGATAAGCGATCAAGTTTGCGCGATCCTCGATCTTTTTCAGGCCAGAGAAGCTCATCTTGGTGCCGCGCACGTAACCCTTGGGATCCTCGAGGAAGGCGTCGAGCTCTACATAGCCCCAATTGCCGGGCATTTCTGCCATAGCGCTCGAATAGGTAAATCCGTCAATCGAACCTTTATCACGGTTTACCGTGTTAAACAGATGTGGACCCGTGCCGTTGGCACCGTCCTCCAGCTTGTGACAGGCACGGCACTTGCCATAGACGCGCTCGCCCTTGTCGATTTCCGCCTGAGCGATCAAAGTGAGCAGATCGGGACCCTCGTCTTCGGCAGCGTCTGCGCCGTCGTCTTCGACTTCGATCACATAGCCCTGTACATGATCTTCTCCGTGACCTTTCGGACCCGTGTGATAAAGATTCTCAGCGCCGTAACCGGCGAGAAGGAAGATCAGAAGTGCGCCGCAAAAGCCGCCAAGCACCTTTGTAAATGTCATCGTGTCAAACATATCGCGCGTGTCCTGTTGGATATCGTTGCGCGGCTATCTATGGCTTTCGCGCGCTCATGGCAAGGTGTAGAAGGCGCGACTAAACGCCCAACTTGCACAGATTTTAGAGGAAACGCGCCCATGGCCAAGAAGATCGCATTTCAGGGAGAGCTTGGTGCCTATTCACACGAGGCCTGCGCGCAGAATTATCCGGACTATGAACCCTTGCCCTGCCGGACCTTCGAAGATGTAATCGAGGCCGTGAACAGCAAGGCCGCTGCACTTGCGATGCTCCCTGTGGAGAACTCGACCTACGGGCGCGTCGCCGACATTCATCGCCTGCTACCAAGCTCGGGTTTGCACATTATCGACGAAGCCTTCACACGCGTGCGCATCGCCCTTATGGCGCTGCCGGGCGTTCCCCTAAGCGATATCATAACGGTACGCGCGCATCTGGTATTGCTGCCGCAAGCCGCGTCTTTTCTTGCAAAAAACGCGATCGCAGGCGAATCTGCCGCCGATAGCGCAGGCGCCGCCGCCGAACTGGTGCAAAGCGGTGATCGACGTAGCGGTGTGCTCGCCAGCGAAATCGCAGCGCAGATATATGGCCTGAACGTGCTCGCACGCGATATTGAGGATCATGGCCATAACACCACGCGGTTTCTGGTGATGTCACCCAAAACCCATCTGGAGCGGCGCGGCGAACACGGAATGATGACCAGCTTCGTGTTTCGCGTGCGAAACATTCCCGCCGCGCTTTATAAGGCAATGGGTGGTTTTGCGACTAATGGCGTGAACATGACAAAACTGGAAAGCTACATGGTCGGTGGTCATTTCACCGCCACCCAGTTCTATGCCGATATCGAGGGTCATCCAGAAGATGCCAACGTCAAACGCGCATTGGACGAGCTAAGTTATTTCACCAGTGAAGTCACCATTCTGGGCACCTATCCACGTGCCCGGGAACGCGACAGCTAGGCTAGGTTTCGCCGCTCAAACACCCGCAGTGCGTGATTTATACTCGCGCTCAAGCACCCGCACAAAATCGGCCGCTTTCGCCTTGAACCGATTGTCCAGACGGGTTTTTCCAAGGCGCAACGTTTGAACCATCAAACGCCCTGACAGGCTTTTGGGCTTCAGTTCGATCGCCATGGACGCGCGCGTGCGGCTTTTCGATAGTGGCATCAAATCAAGCGTCGCAAATGCAACAATGTCATTGCCCTGCATCTCAAGGCAATAATTCTCGGGCGCGGTGAACTCCGTCATCTCAGCCGCGATTTTACGCATTTTGCCGCGCAATTTGAACTGCGCAGCCCAGCTCATACCTGCCCCGTTCTGGCGCAGTTTGTCTGTGCGCTGCACATCCCCGCCACGCCGCAGTGCAGAGCGCTCGAACTGATCGAAATCCGTGAAAAGCGCAAAGGCGTCCTCGATCGGGGCTTCGATGTCTTCTTTGGTCGAAAATTTCATGGGCCTGCTCGCCTCTTTTTAACTTTCGACAAACTATAGCGGAGAGATATTACTCAAGTCTATCACTGAGCCAGTGCTTCAGGATGAAATGTGCGATTGCGCCCTTTCTTGCAGGTAAAATTTTAGGATTTTCCCCTGCAAAACTCAGCATCATCTCTTCGCGGCTTACCCATATCGCATCTTCGATCTCGACCGGATCGATCGTGATATCCGTGTCGAGCGCCGCGCCCTTGCAGCCGAACATCAACGAATTGGGAAACGGCCAGGGCTGACTGGCGAGGTAGTCGACCTGCCCGACAGTGATGCCCGCCTCCTCAAGTACTTCGCGCCGCACCGCCGCTTCAAGCGTCTCGCCCGGCTCCACAAAGCCCGCAAGCAAGGAATACATGCCCTCCGGCCACCCCGGAGAGCGACCCATAAGAACCGAATTTTCGTGCGTGATCAGCATGATAACCACGGGGTCCGTGCGCGGGAAGTGCTGACCGCCGCAAGCGCCGCAACCACGTTGCCAGCCTGCCATCGACATCTCGCTCGCCCCGCCACATTTGGCGCAGAAACGGTGACTTGCATGCCAGCTATAAAGTGCGCGCGCGCTTGCCGCCAGTTCCGCATCGCGCGGTGTCAGGCGTGTCATATTCGCGCGCAACTCGGCAAAAACATCGCTTTGGGGCAGGTCGGGGTGACGCTGCTCGCTCGGATCGAAAAAGGCACCCAGCGCCTCTTCATCCACGCCGCTGGGCTGCCAATCAGACAAATCATGGGCAAAAATAGCACAGCCGTTTTCCAGACCCAGAAAAATTGCCTCGCTCGCACGCGAGGCAATAATGTGCTCGCTCATCGACAGTCGCGCCAAAGCATCCCGCGCGCCGCGTCGAATAAGGGGTTTGCCACGCCAAAACACAATCGCTTGGGATGCGGCATTCGTGCGATATGTACTTAGTGCTGCGGTATCCGCGCGCAAATGCGCTGCGCGCTCAAGGCCTGAGCCTCCAAATGTCACGGTCTCAGCAAGTTTCATCCAGAGCTCCCTAAATTTGCGCGCAAGCTAGGTCTGATTGCCGAGGGGTTACAAGCACTGCTTTTAGTGGGGCGTCTCGTTTTTGACGGCGCATCTTGCATCCTGCTCGCACGACTCGTATATTGCGACTTGAGGGGTTGGCGCGGGCAAGTGCCTCGCCAACCTGGTCAGATCCGGAAGGAAGCAGCCACAACGAGCCCCACTTGGGTCGATGTCCAACCTCTCACCTAGTCCCCTTGCGGCAAAATACCCGTGACAGCCCAGCGCAGCTGCGGGTCTGTTTCCACGGCGCAGGGGCGCAGTTTGCGAAGGCGTAGCAACGCCTGCACAGCCTCTTCGCCGCTTTGCACCATCAAACGGAGCGCCAACATGCCAGAGCGCCCGCAGCCGCCCTTGCAATGGATCAACACCCGGCCACGGCCGCGCAGCGCGCTTAGAGCCGCCTCGCTCGCAGCAGGCCAGGCCTGCAAAAACAACGCATCCGGTACGCCGTAATCAGTGATCGGCAAATGCAGCCAGCGCGCGCCACTTTCCAGAATATCCGCGCCAAGGCTTTCCGCCCCTACATCTGCCAACTCCCCGCGCGTCGTGGCGGTGATCACCAGCGAGGGCTTCCAGTCACGAATGAAATCGAGGTCTGCAGCGTAATCGCCACCGCGTCCCGGCATCTGCGAAATCGCAAGCGATCCGCCAACCACCCCTAATACATGGATGACCAGGTCAGCCATCGATCAACCCTGTCGCACAAAGCGCTGGATCCCTTTGCATTTTGCGCAAACGCATCACGTATCCCCTCCTAGCCTGTCCTATCAGTAGCGTCCTTTCACGCAATCGGCTAGACGGGGCGAAGCGTGCAGCCTACCCTCGCCACTGATCGAATCTGAAAGCGCATATGACAGACACGTCCAACACCGCCTATCGCGTCCTTGCCCGCAAGTATCGCCCTGAGACCTTTGTCGATCTGGTCGGCCAGAACGCGATGGTACGTACGCTGAAAAACGCGTTTGAGGCGGATCGCATTGCGCAGGCCTTTGTGATGACGGGCATTCGCGGCACAGGCAAAACCACAACCGCACGGATCATCGCCAAGGGGATCAATTGTATCGGCCCCGATGGTACGGGCGGCCCCACGACCGAACCTTGCGGCGTGTGCGAGAATTGCACAGCAATCATGGAAGGGCGTCACGTCGACGTCATGGAGATGGACGCCGCTTCGCGTACAGGCGTCGGCGATATCCGCGAAATCATCGAAAGCGTGCATTACCGCGCCGCCTCTGCGCGCTACAAAATCTACATCATCGACGAAGTTCATATGCTCTCGACGTCTGCGTTCAATGCCTTGTTGAAAACGCTGGAAGAGCCACCCGCACACGTCAAATTCATCTTCGCCACGACCGAAATTCGCAAAGTTCCCGTAACGGTTCTGAGCCGGTGCCAGCGCTTCGATCTGCGCCGGATCGAGCCCGAAGATATGATCGGCATGCTCAAACGTATCGCCGCGGGCGAGAATGCTGAAATTTCCGAGGATGCTTTGGCGCTGATCACCCGCGCCGCTGAAGGCTCTGCGCGCGATGCAACGTCCCTCTTGGATCAAGCGATCAGCCATGGCGCCGGTGAAACCACGGTTGAGCAGGTGCGCGCGATGCTTGGCCTCGCCGATCGCGGCCGTGTTCTGGACCTCTACGAAATGGTCATGCGCGGCGATGCGGCGGCCGCCCTGACCGAACTCGGCTCGCAATACGCGGCTGGTGCCGATCCCATGGCCGTACTGCGCGATCTGGCCGAAATCACCCATTGGATCAGCGTCGTGAAAATCACGCCCGATGCAGCAGACGATCCAACCGTGTCGCCCGATGAGCGTGCGCGCGGCCTGCAAATGGCCGCCGATCTGCCCATGCGCGCAATGACGCGGATGTGGCAAATGCTGCTCAAAGCGCTCGATGAGGTCGCGAGCGCCCCCAATTCCATGATGGCCGCTGAAATGGCGATCATCCGCCTCACGCATGTGGCCGAGCTTCCCAGCCCCGAAGAGTTGATTCGCAAGCTGCAAGACACACCGCCCCCACCCTCCCCATCCGGCGGTAGTGGCGGCGGGATGAGCGCGGGCGGCACGACTGTCACCGGCGCGCAGTCTCGGGCAAGCACATCTTCCGGCACCAGCGGCGGCGCAGCGACGGCGCAACATCTCGACGTCGATGCGCTCGCGCGCTTTCCTACGTTCGAGCATGTGGTCGAATTGATCCGCTCCAACCGCGATATGAAACTGCTCGTCGATGTTGAGGGCGGTGTGCGACTGGTCAGCTACCAACCCGGACGCATCGAATTTGTGCCCCACGCCAAAGCACCCGGCGATCTCGCCCAGCGCCTCGGGCAACGCCTTCAACTCTGGACCGGTAACCGCTGGGCTGTGACGCTGGTGAATGAAGGCGGCGCAGAGACGATCACAGAAAAGAACGATGCCGCAGATAACGCGCTCAAGGTCGAGGCAGCCGAACATCCTTTGGTCAAAGCCGTTTTCGAGGCTTTCCCCTCGGCAAAGATCATCGCAATCAAAACGGCTCAAGAGATCGCCAATGCCGCGTTCGAAGAAGCCCTGCCAGAGGTCGAGGACGAATGGGACCCCTTTGAAGAGGACTAGGCGATGATCGGCATCTGCTCGCACATCAAACCCGATTGGGACGGAGCGCCAATCTCGATGCTTGGCGAAGCAATCGCGCTGGCAAGCACGCCTATCCCCCTTATTCTTTTTCTTACCTCGGCCATTGCGATCCGCTTTCGCAGCCAATGGGGCGCACTGGCGCTGGTGGTAATCTGGTCCTTTTATGTCGCCTTCCTGACCATCCTCGACCCCGGTGCCGCCTTCGCATCCGCGCGCATTGAGGGATGTATTGGCTCGCCCACCTTGTTCATCGCCGCCGTCGCTGCAATATGTGTAGGAATGATCCTTTACACCGCGCCCAACGAGGCGCGCAAAACCTAGACGGAGAGACGCATGTTCAAAGGACTGGGCAACCTCGGCGATATGGCCGGAATGATGAAAAAAGCCAAAGAAATGCAGGACCAGATGGGTCAGTTGCAAGAAGACTTGGCAAGTATAACCGTCACGGGGATCAGCGGCGCGGGCCTCGTCAAGGCGACGGCAACCGCCAAAGGCGAACTGACTGCGCTTGATATCGACCCTTCGATTTTCAACGGTGATGACAAGGAAGTCGTTGAGGACCTAATACTCGCTGCCGTCAAGGACGCCCAGCAAAAAGCAGCTGAAAAATCCGCCGCTGAAATGGGCAAGCTGACAGAGAGCCTTGGCCTGCCTGCGGATATGAAACTGCCGTTTTAAATTTCTGTGCGTGGCAGCTTCATCTTGCCAATTAAACTCCCGCCGGAGGCTCACGCCACCGGCAACAAGGATCGACAGGTGAGCAGTACAAAAGACATCGAAACGCTCATCGAGTTGATGGCCAAGCTCCCCGGGCTTGGCCCTCGTTCCGCACGGCGCGCTGTGCTGCATCTGATCCGCAAACGCGCGCTCTTGCTCACGCCTTTGGCGGATATGCTGCAAACCGTCGCCGTCACCGCACGCGAATGTCTGAACTGCGGCAATGTCGGAACGGCCGATATCTGCGATATCTGCGAGAGCGAAAAGCGCGCAAACGGTATCCTGTGTGTGGTCGAGGACGTGTCCGACCTATGGGCGATGGAACGTTCCGGCGTATTCAAGGGAAAGTACCACGTGCTTGGCGGCACGCTATCCGCGCTCGATGCCATTGGTCCAGACGAGCTGCGCATACCGCGCCTCGTGGACCGCGTAACCAGTGAACATATCACCGAGGTCATTCTCGCGCTCAACGCGACAATCGATGGTCAAACGACGGCGCATTACATTGCGGATATCCTCGACGGGCGCGCCACGCTCACCTCGCTGGCGCAGGGCGTGCCGATCGGCGGTGAACTCGACTATCTCGATGACGGAACGATCACCGCTGCCATGAATGCGCGCAAACCCATATAAAAAAGCCCTGCCGCCCCTCCCGCGGCGACAGAGCCTTTAAGTGCCGAGATCGCAGAGCAGACCATTCAAGACAGGCCACACGCCATTCAAATCGACACATCCCTTCTCAGATCACCACGACGTCCAGTGGTGGAAATCCGTTAAACCCGATAGAAGCATAGGTAGTCGTATAGGCCCCGCAATTGCGAATGATCACACGGTCCCCAGCGCACAAAGCGTTAGGCAAATTGACCGGCGTTTTCTCGTAAAGCACATCCGCGCTATCGCAGGACGGACCGGCCAGGATGCACGGCCCACTCGCCATACCATCCTTGGCGGTGATGAATTCATAGCGGATTGCTTCATCCATGGTTTCAGCAAGGCCGGAGAACTTCCCGATATCGAGATAGACCCATCGGTGCAGATCCAGCGGCGATTTACGTGCCACCAGCAGTACTTCGGCCACGATATGCCCTGCCTCAGCGACCATGCCGCGCCCCGGCTCTGCGATCACCTTCACATCGCCGAAACGCGCATGTACCTGGCGCATGACGTTCGCCGCATAATGGGTCGGCGCATCCACCGCCTCGCCATAGAAAGCGGGAAATCCGCCACCAATGTTGAGCAAGTTCAGCCCGTAGCCCGATCTCTGCGCCGTGTCCCAGACCTGCACAATCTGATCCAGAACCGGCCCCCAGAACGCTGCTTTGCGCGTTTGCGATCCCACATGAAACGACAGTCCAACCATCTGCAATCCAAGCGCACGGCCCTGGCGCAAGAGCGCGGGAATATGCCCCGCCGCCGCGCCAAATTTGCGGCTTAGCGGCCAATCCGCTTGAGAGTTTTCCACGATCACCCGCAGGTAGACCCTCGCACACGGCGCGTTTGCCGCGATCTTTTCCAGTTCCTCGGGCGCATCGGCGGCGAACAACGTCACACCCACTGAAGCGGCATAGGCAATGTCCGAGCCGCGTTTGATCGTATTGCCGAAAGACAGCTGATCCACGCGCGCGCCTTGGGCAAGGCAAAGCTCCAGCTCTGGGCGGCTGGCGCAATCAAAGTGGCTGCCCTTGGCGACAAGCGCCGCAATGATGCGCGGATCGGGATTGGCTTTGACAGCATAATGCACATCCGCCGCGCCAAGCCCTGCTTTAAGCGCATCGTACTGAACGCCCACGCGGTCCAGATCAAGCACGAGTGTCGGGCGCCCGAAGGTATTGCGCGCAATAAAGTCCGACGCACGGTCGCATAGCACAGGGGTTTGGGCACGGAACGCGCCCGGGTCAGTAGCTTTCATGGTCATCTCCAAGCGAGATCTGCACCAAGCGGCGCAGCTAAATTCAAAAGGAGACGTTACCGTCGCTACATAAACCCGGAAGAAGGGGTAGACATACCGGCCAGAGGCGCGTGCGTTGGCGTCTATAAATCGCGCTTTAAGGCAATTTGGGATTCATACAAGATAGAAAATGATCTGCCCGCAAGAAATATTTAAAACAGGCAAAAACTGCGCCGTTGCTACCCATCCACACTGGCCATGTTTCACGCTTTCAGCCGCTTTGGCAAAACATGCTCCCACGCGATTACGCCGGTTTCATGCGTCCAGGCATCTTACAGATACGCCATGTCCCTGACTTGATCGCGCGCGCCTGCCGCCAGATTGCGAAGCTCTGTGCGATAAAGTTCCATATCATAGAGTTCCCACTTCATCCCATACTGGCGTACCAGTTTGAATCGCCCCATGCGCAGCGCACTATTGCCTTCATGTTCAAAGAAAATCGGTTGTTCACGCTGCCAATCGGCGCCTTTGAGTAAGGTCAGTAACGACTCGCCCTGCACCGCATGAACCTCTGTCTCTCCAAGTTCAACAATTGCGCAAACGCCCGTGACCTCCAGAATAGTCGGCAGGATGTCGACCACATGACAGGCGGCATGTCGCGTGCCTTGTTGCGCGAACCCTTTGGGCCAATGGGCGATCAACGAGCTTCAACGTTTTGATCTCCGATCCCGTTATTCCAAAATCGGCAAAGCCCATATCGTCTGCCAAGATAAGAACCACATTCGGCCTATCTACCATGTCACTGCTCCATTCACGCCGAGCAACAGGCTAGTAGTATTAACTATAAATTTGCGCCAAAAAAATAGCCCCGCTCTCAGAGTGCTGAGGCAGGGCTAGATCAATAATCGAAATCGAATGCAGTCTATTTCGCGTCTTCATCCTCGTCAGATCTCTCGACTGGCGTCTTGAAGAAGCTCTCTGCATCCAGAATGTCGCCCGTCTCAGGCTCTTTGTCCTCGTCCGAACCACCCAGCGTGAAGGTCTCCAGACCCTCGATCGCAGTTGGTATCTTCGGCTCGGCGTCCATGCCTAGCGACTGCTCCGTACTCACCAGCTTGCGGCGCTCGTCGTCGCTCATCACTTCGCCGTTCGCGGCTTTCTTGGCTGCAGCCTTTTGCACGGCGGCGTCCAGCTCGGACTGCTTGCACAGACCCAAGGCAACGGGATCAATCGGCTGAATGTTGTTGATGTTCCAGTGCGTGCGCTCGCGGATCGCCTGGATCGTCGGCTTGGTCGTGCCGACCAGCTTGCCCACCTGACCGTCGGTCAATTCGGGATGAAACTTCACCAGCCACAAAATAGACGCAGGGCGATCCTGACGCTTGGACAGGGGGGTGTAGCGCGGGCCCCGGCGTTTTTCCTCGCCCTGCGCAGCCGCGTTGTATTTCAGCGAGAGCTTGTGCATCGCGCTACTCTGTGCGGAATCAATCTCTTCCTGCGTCAGCTGGTTGTTGGCAACGGGGTCGAACCCCTTCACGCCTGTAGCCACATCACCGTCGGCGATACCCTGCACTTCCAACTCGTGCATGCCGACGAAATCCGCGATCTGCTTGAAACTAATCGTCGTGTTATCCACCAGCCAAACGGCGGTTGCTTTTGCCATAATCGGTTTGGCCATGGGAACTCTCCTTCAAACATATCTATCTTGTCGCCTGAAATAGGCGGCACCTTTTTGAGGGGTGCGGGTTTCCATTGTGGGGGAACTTAAGGGTTATATAGTAGTGATTGAGTAAAGAGGGAAGAGGCAATGCGCAGACTGACCCTGGCACTGATGTTGATCGCAGGCACGCTGCGCGCCGAGGGCGATAAAGCAGGTGAGTTCGACTACTACGTGCTTGCGCTCAGCTGGACACCCACATGGTGCGCACTGGAGGGTGATGTACGAGGCTCAGAACAATGTGAGCCTGCAAAAAGTTTCGGCTGGACGCTACATGGCCTCTGGCCCCAATTCCATCGCGGCTGGCCCAGCTTTTGCAACACGCCGCAACACCAGCCCTCGCGCTCCATGACCAATGGCATGTCCGATATCATGGGCACATCCGGCCTTGCCTGGCATCAATGGAAGAAACACGGCACATGCACGGGGCTCTCCGCCACCGACTACTTCGCCCTCTCGCGCGAAGCCTACGGCAAAATCACCCGCCCCGCGCTGTTTCGCAAACTCGAAAACCCCGTCAAAGTCCCTGCCATGGTTATCGAAGAAGCATTTCTGAAAGAAAACCCCACCCTCAAGGCCAACATGCTCACGATCACTTGCAAAGCAGGCCGCATCCAAGAGGCGCGCATCTGCTTGTCCAAGTCCCTCGACCCCGTCCCCTGCGGGCGCGACACGATCAAGGATTGCTCCATGAACGATGCGCTTTTCGATCCGGTGAGATAACAGATCATTAAGGTTAACGCCCCCCGCTTCATCTTCCTGAATAAACTTCCCGCGGAGCGTCCCGCTCTCTCAGGAAGCGCCGACATTCAAAACGATTTTGCCGATATGCCCGCTGCTCTCCATGCGCGCATGCGCATCAGCGGCGTCCGCCAGATCAAATGTGCTATCCATCACCGGCCCCAAACGCCCAGCATTCAAAAGCGGCCAAACCTGCCCAACCAACGCTTGCGCAATCCGTGCTTTCGCCAAATCGCTCTGGGGGCGCAGGGTCGATCCCGTGATAGTCAAACGCCGCATCATCAGTTGTGCGAAATTCAACTCTACCTTCGGACCTTGCAAAAACGCGATCTGCACGAGCCGCCCGTCATCCGCCAGTGTTTTCACATTACGCGGCAGATAATCACCCCCGACCATATCAAGGATGAGATCCGCGCCGCCCTCAGCGCGCAGGATTTCCACGAAATCCTCTTCGCGATAATTTATCGCACGCTCGGCGCCCAATGACAGACAGGCGGCGCATTTCGCCTCGGAGCCAGCCGTCGTAAACACACGCGCTCCAAACAGCTTGCATAGCTGGATCGCCGTCGTGCCAATGCCTGATGAGCCGCCATGCACCAAAAACCGCTCGCCCGCTTTCAAGCCACCGCGCTGGAAGACATTGGAAAAGACGGTAAAATACGTCTCGGGCAGGCACGCTGCCTCTTTCAAATCCATCCCGTCAGGAACCGGCAGGCAATGCGCCGCTGGCGTTGCCACGAACTCCGCATACCCCCCGCCGGGTAAGAGCGCGCAGACCTGATCGCCGACGGTCCATTCACTCACGCCCGCGCCGATTGCGACGATCTCGCCCGCAGCCTCTAGCCCCGGCAAATCGCTTGCGTTCGGGGGCGGCGCATAAAGGCCTGCGCGCTGCAACGCATCGGGTCGGTTCACTCCGGCATAAGCCACCTTGATTACGACATCCGCGTGACCCGCCTCGGGCATCGCCCGCTCGCAAAGTTGCAGAACTTCGGGTCCACCCGCTTTGGTGATTTCAACGGCGCGCATGGGCTGTCCTCTCAAAGAAATTAACGTGTTTTGGATGCACCCGACAGATACCCGGGCAAATCATCGCGTGGATGTTCCGGCGGCGCTTTCAACAAGCCAAGCGCCCATTTAGGCCCTGCAAGCAACGGCTTTAGTAGAGGCGAGGCGTTTACCTGCGCTTTGACTTTTTCAATGCGCATCACATCCGCGATTCTGCGGTCAAGGAATGCCCACGTGTCGGCGTGATCCTCGGACTGATCACCAAGCCAGAACAGCACTGTCGCGCTATAGACCGCGCTTAGGGTTGCGCGCTTGGAGTACCAGTTCGAATCGCGCGATGTGTCGCCCAGCGCAATCCAGATCGCGTCCGCCGTGCCCCAAATCAGCTTGGCACCATCCGCTGCATGATGGGGCAATGCGAACAAGGTTGTGCCGCGGCGCACCGCTTCCTTGTCAGTCGCTGCCTCCAGGCGAAACCGCACCAAAGTCGCAATTTTTTCTGAATACCGCAGAGCGCTTAGGTCTTCTTGCGCGTATCGCACAAGCATGTCCGCATCGCCGTGTAGATGATACGTAATTGCTAGATCAAGTGCACCGCGCGGGCAGGCAGAGCGCGCCACGCCTATTTCCAGCCCAGCGTCCTGAACCGCCGCAGTAAATGTTGCCTCTGTCCAGCCATCAAAGGCCACATGGATCAAGGCGGCATCAAGCAATTGGTCTTTCACAGTGGTTTTCAACATGGCCATTGGCATCCCTCTCACGTCTTGCGGCGATACTAGACAATATAGGGGCGCTTTGCTATATGGCGACTTCCTGCAAATCCTTGCAACTTCAAACTAGAAAGGTGGTGAAAACCACATGCAGGTTAGTGTTCGTGACAACAATGTCGATCAGGCGCTTCGTGCCCTGAAGAAAAAGCTCCAGCGTGAAGGCGTTTTTCGTGAAATGAAGCTCAAGCAACATTTCGAGAAGCCCTCCGAGAAAAAAGCGCGCGAGAAAGCTGAAGCTATCCGCCGCGCCCGTAAATTGGCGCGTAAGAAGCTACAGCGTGAAGGTATGCTCTAAGCATAACTTTGTGAGCTAGAATGCTTTTGAATTTGAAACCCCCGTGGCCCTGCGCTGCGGGGGTTTTGCTTTTGCTGCAGTGTCAGACTGCGCATCTAGACCGAACCCCACGCGAAAACCCGCTCTTTCGCATACTGTCCGGCGGATGCGTGCGCATGCGGCAACAATTCTCTTTACACAAGCCCGCGCGGTAAGGACACTCGAAGAATTATTTCAGTTTTTGGATTGCGAAAGCCTCACATGCTTCATACATTTTTAAAAATTTCACTCACTCTCGGATTGTCTGCTTCAATAACCGCCTGCAACGGCGAGTCGGGTGGAACCACAACCACACCCGCCTTGATGCTAGCCTCCCAAGGCAGCATCGCAGGGTCGGTCGGGGATGTCACAGCAGCCCAGATTCAAGCAGCGGCTGCGGGTCCTGTCGACTGGTCCGGTCAAAGCGGGCCATTTCCGAGCACGATAAGCGGCGGCGACGGGTTTCAGGCCAATCCAAACAATGACGCATCCTTCGGAACATTGATCAACGCGGTCAGAACCGCATCCGGCGTAGCCCCCGTCGCATATAACGCGCAACTGGATGCAGCAGCGCAAGCCCATTCCGCTGACATGGTTACGAATAGCTACTTTTCACATACCGGCTTGAACGGCTCAACCATGGCCAGCAGAGCCGCCGCAGCGGGATATACCGGAACTGCAACCGGCGAAAATATCGCCAGAGGCCAGACAAACGAAAATCTGGCGATCAACGGCTGGATCAGTTCACCGGGTCATCAGAGCAACAACGTGAACCCAATTTCAGACGAATTTGGCTTGGGGCGCGCGGGAACAGGCTCCAATACGACGTGGACGCTGATGTTTGGCGCGAAATAGCCATCCGCTCGAACACCCGCTCGGTTCCGGTAGATGCGGGGCAATAGTTGCAGGCAATTCATCCTTAGAAAGGAAAAGTGCGGCACCGCTGGATAAACCTCTAGCGGTGCCGCCTTGGGCAATAGGTGAGTGGTGGCTAGGGAAGCCTATTGCCGTCTACGCCGTTTGAAATCGCTTTGATCCAGCTTGAAATCCCCATTCTGATCCATGGCGTGCATCATCCGCCGGGCACCCTTGCCAAATTCGGTTCTGCTCACGCGGTCATCAAAGTTCTCATCGGAGTTTTCAAATTTCTCAACCGGCCGCTTGCCACCGCGTCCCGACGCGCGACCTTGCTCAATTTGCAAGAACTCACCTCGATCAAGGGTACCGCTTTTGTCGGTATCGGCCCAAGCAAACAATCGCGCACGCGCAATTTCAAGTTCAGGCAACGTAACTTGTCCATCGCCGTTGGCATCAAACTGCGCAATCGGGCCTTTGCGAGCAAACTGCGCTTGCACCGGGCTTGCAACTACGCTGGCTAGGACTGCACTTGCGGCCAGGCTTGCAAGCAAGTGCAGGCTGTTCTTGAGGTGCATCTCGTGCTGCTCCTTTGCGAAGTATCTCGCGATCCTATTGAGACCGTGTCAAAAGCGGACCTTGCTATAGTCTTTGCGTTGCAAAGCGCCATCGCCGTTCTTGTCCAGAAGCGTGAACAAACGTATCGAGCCAGTTTGAAATTCCTGACGAGACACCGCCCCGTCCCCGTTCGTATCGGCAAATGTCAAAGGTTCGCGCAGCACACCGATCAAATCACCTTTTCCGATTCGCTTGTTCGAAGGCATTTGTGCGATCACCGCACGGTACTGTGCGCCGCTCCAAACACCGTTGCGATCTTCATCAAAGCGATCGAACGTGACTTGTCTCAAAGTCTGGAATTCACTTAAGGAAACCGCTTCGTCTTTGTCGGCGTCAAACACAGCAAGACTTGCCCAGTCACTACTGGCTTTGATTTCTTTCACACCCGTCACAGCGACAGCGCCGCAACCAGAAAGGCAAAAAAATACGGGGATCAGGATAAATTGCTTCATGACATCTCTTTGTTGGCTGAAGCATAAACGCGCCGCACCGCAGTTTCCGTCGCTCGGCTTTTAGGTTTCTTGCAGTGATCATGAAGCATGGAGACTTTATGGCGCAAAGATCTAGGGAAAATCCCTATCTTTACAGCGAAGCGCCTTTAACGCATTGCACGCAATGAACCGCGCAATCAGTGCAAATGCAGGACCAGCACTAACCACACAAGGACAATAAATTCGGGAATTGCGGAAGGTGTTTGGTGGGGCCTAGGAAAATCGAACTCGGGACCAAGCACCAAGACGCAGTCACGCGAAAAGTCAGGCGGAGCCTACCCGGCAATGCGTCGGTTTGTAAGGAACTAGGAAGTAATGGTGGAGCCTAGGAGGATCGAACTCCTGACCTCCTGCATGCCATGCAGGCGCTCTCCCAGCTGAGCTAAGGCCCCGAAACAGACACAGCGTATCTGTTGCACGCGGTGTCTAGGGAAGGTTTGCATCGGGATCAAGTGCAAATCACTCGGCCCCGACACCAAAACAGCGCTTTAGCTGTCGTCGTCGTCCGATGCGACGTCCGCGATCTCGTCGAGCGAAACCGTGTCATCGTCATCGTCATCTTCCAGAACGTCGTCACCAAGGTCCAGATCGACATCTTCGTCGTCGTCCAGCACCACGTCATCCGTGTCGTCCACTTCGGCGTCTTTGGCTTTCTTCGTCGCAGCATCTTCAGCGTCCGCAGCAATCATCCGGCTTTTGCCATTCTCCATCTCGATGGTTTCGCCTGTGTACGGGCTAACAATCGGGACTTTGCCGAGATCATAAAATCGCTTACCCGTGGTCGGGCACAGGCGCTTGACGCCCCATTCTTCCTTGGGCATGGAACTTCCTCATGAATTGGTCGTAGGATCGGTTGTCGGCAACTGCCATAACCTTCGCAGAGTGTCAAAGGCTTTGCAGCGATTAACCAAACTGAGGCGCATATGGGGCAGCATATTCTATCCGGCAACCCTCCGATCCCCATTGTTTTACGCAAATCGGCCCGCGCCAAGCGGATCAGCCTGCGCATCAGCCAGCTTGACGGGCGTGTAACGTTGACCTTGCCACGCCGTGTAAGCGAAGCGGAGGGAATCGCCTTTGCCCGCGAGAAAGAGGTCTGGCTCAGGGGCCATTTGGACAAACGCGGCAGTGACAGAGACGTTACAATCGGCGCGGCGCTTCCTATTGAGGGGATCGAACGCATCGTGCGATCCGGCGCAGGGCGCCGTGTCATTCTAGATACGGACGCCTTGATTGTGCCCGGCCACCCCGAGCAAATCGGCGCGCGCGCGCAAGCCTTTCTGAAGCTGCGCGCGCGCGATCGTTTGGCGCAGGCCTCGGATTACTATGCGGGCAAGCTGGGAAAACCCTACACGCGCCTCACCATTCGCGACACGCGCTCGCGGTGGGGATCGTGCTCCAGCGCCGGCGCGCTCATGTATTCCTGGCGGCTCATTCTATGCCCTCCCGAAGTGCTGGATTACGTGGCCGCCCATGAGGTCGCGCATCTGGCCGAAATGAACCACTCCAGCGCCTTCTGGGACACGGTAACGCGCCTTCACGGACCCTACGCCGCGCCACGCAATTGGCTGCGCACACACGGCAGCAGCCTGCACTCCTATCGCTTCTGAGCCTTTAGCTTGACCCGGCAGCACTTTGTGATCACAACGCTGGCATGTTGATAAATCCACGCCCCTCCGACGCAACACCCTCGCATCACGACCGCGTTTACCGCGCACTGCGCACGCGCATCATGTACGGTGATATCGCCCCTGGCCAAGCGATGACATTACGCGGCATCGGCGAGGAATTCGAAGTTTCAATGACACCCGCGCGCGAGGCTGTGCGCCGCCTTGTCGCCGAGGGTGCGTTGTCGCTGTCCAGTTCTGGCCGAGTGTCCACACCCGAACTCAGCAACGAGCGGATCGAAGAACTAGCGGCTCTGCGCGCTCTGATCGAAGTGGAGCTTGCCAGTCGCGCCTTGCCACGTGCGCACATGGCGCTGATCGAGCGGTTGCAAATGATCAACACCTCCATCTCAGAGCAGATCGCGCGGCAAGATGCAGTGGGCTATATTCGCACAAACCTCGAATTCCACCGAACGCTTTATCTGCGCGCACAGGCCCCCGCGATGCTAGCCATGGCCGAACAGGTCTGGTTACAACTCGGGCCAACCATGCGCGCGCTTTATGGCCGCCTGCGGCGCAAGGAAGTACCGCATTTCCACCGCCTCATTGTCGCTGCGCTAAAAGCTGGCGACGAGCCGGGCCTGCGCCTTGCCGTGCGCTCTGATGTAACGCAGGGCCTTAAAATGCTAGCAAGCTAGCAATTTTGCCTCCCGCCTCGCTGCGCCGCCCGGAACCCGAGAAAGTTGATTAATTTTATGCCTGATCCTTGCCTCAAAATCGTCTTGGTGACTCCTGAAATACCCTACAACACAGGTGCGATCGGACGCACTTGCGTGGCGCTTAATCTTGAGCTGATCCTGATCAAACCTTTGGGCTTCTCGCTTGATGAAAAATCCGTGCGCCGTGCTGGAACAGACTATTGGAAGCACGTGGACCTCACCGAATATGACAGCTGGCGGCACTTTCTGGAGGCCGAAAAGCCGCCCCGTGAAAAGCTGCATTTCTTCGAAGAGCACGGCCGCGAGAGCCTATACGCCCCCGACTATCCAGATGATGCCTATCTCGTGTTCGGCTGCGAATCCGCAGGTCTACCGAAGGCGATCCTCGATGGGCTAGAGGACCGTGTGTTCCACCTCCCCATGCTTAGCCCGCGCGTGCGATCACTCAACCTTGCGAATGTCGCGACGGCGGTCATCTATCAGGCCATGCGCACGCGGCTAGGTGGGTGAAAACGCCCCCGATTCCTGCGCAAAGACTACTTTAATCATCGCCCACCTTGCTTTGTGCAAGCCAAGTGCGTCCGGCTTGTTCGACACTGTTTAGTAGCTTGAAAAAATTTTCGCTCTCTTCAGGTGATAGAGGCTCAAGTAGGATAACGTTGACCTCTTCATAGATGCTCTGGAGGTGACGAAGGTCCTCGCCTTTCTGGCTCAACCCTACAGTCACTGCGCGGCGGTCATGGCGATTCTGGCTCCGTTCGACAAGTCCACCCGACAACATCCTGTCCACAATACGGGACGTAGCAGGAGGCGCATTGCCTTTGATTTCTGCTAGGCTTTTGACGCTCAATTCTCCGTTCTGCCAAAGGCTTGAGAGAACAGTCCATTGTGCGAGACTAAGATCGTGCGGTTCCAACAGCTTACTCACCAGCGCGTTGCTAGCAGAAGTTGCTAGATTCAACTGCCGACCGATAGAGTAAGGCGTGTTGTATTTATATTTCATATGAATAATTTCTATGTAAATTATTATCGGGTAATCTAACTAAAGCGACTGTTACACAGGGAGAAAAGCAATGAGACTCTTGATCCACACAATGACCTTGGCTGGCTTTGCAGCCCTTTAGTCCCTTCCTGCTTTTGCTCAAAGCGACGATACGCCCGGCACTGCGGGCCAGGTGGTTGGCGAAACAATCTTCGCATCCAAGGACAGCGCGGGACGCGGAATGATCCATTCGGGGGATATCAAGCAATTCCGGTCCTCTAGCCTTGACGGCGTGGATTGCGACAGCAGCGGCAAAGTCACCTACACAGAGTTCTCCGGTTGGAATCCGGAGTTTCCTATATCGCGCAAAACGAGGACCGCCTCGACGCATACATCACCGCATCCAAGGCTTCGCAATCATGTTCGCAATGCGCATAGCGCTGCGTCCCGATCTATAAATACGGGGTAGGCCAGATATGAAAAGCACCAAGCAAAACTACGGCACTGTTTCCGTTGCAATCCATTTGCTAAGCGCCTTGCTGATCCTTATCCTGATTGGATCAGGTTTCAGATCCGGGTTTTCACTAGACCCGGCAACGAAAGCCACAGCGCTACGCCTTCACCTTCCTGTTGCAATATTTGTTTTGCTGCTTACACGGGCGGCTGGTCTGGTGGTGGCGTTTCGATAACAGACCAAAACCGCTCGCCAGCATCCCACCTTGGCAAGACACTATCGCGCGATGGACGCATCGCGGGCTATACACCCTTATCTTAGTGATGCTGGCAAGCGGTGTTCTCTCTGGCCTGCCAGACGCATTGTTTGGCGTGGCCCCTTAAGGACCCGACCTTGAGGCGCATGTGGTTTCGCTGTGGGTGACATCCCCTCAAGGAGGGCCCGAACCAGCACGTGCGACGACCCTACTCTGTAGAAATCACAACCGCTTCGACCCGCCTGTTGGCATCGCGGCCCGCTTTGCTCAGATTGCTCGCGACGGGGGCTAGATATCCGACCCCCTCTGCGGAAAGCTGCGCGGCCACAGCGCGATGTGCATCGATCAAGCGCGCGCGCACGGAAGCAGCGCGCTTCTTGGAAAGCGCGATATTGCCATCGAGGCCGCCTACAGCATCGGTGTGACCAACCAGCGCAACGCGGCGCTCGGCATTGCTCGCCAGATAGCGTGCCAGCGCCTCGAGCGATGCAAAAGGGCCATCCCCGAGTTCAGAGGAGCCTGTCTTGAATTCCAGATCACTGAGAATAACGTGCCCCGCCACATCAAGCTGCTTGGCGATGCTTGCCTGCACGCCTAGCGGAGCTCCGGGTAAACCGCTGCGCGTGCTTGCCGTAATTTCACCGCCTTTGGCAACGCTTATGCCCGCACGCTCGTCCACGGCGATCTGGATGATCTGGATATAGGAGGCTGCGGCGCTGCGGCTGATCATCAAGGACAGGGCAACCTTGGGCGCGTCTGCCTCGCCTTTGAGGGCCGCAAGAAAACGGTAATCATCCAGATCGATGTACATGTCAGGCGCATCAATCACATCCGTACCAAAGCGGAAATCAAAACCGCCACAGGTGCGATCGGCGCACTCAAACAAAAGCGTGTAGCCATTGGCTTTTAATTCATCACGCAGCGGCTGTATCAATTGCAGCGGCGTGACCCCACCCCTTTCGACGCGCCAGGATTGCCGCGTCACAAATCCCTCGAACATGCGAGCCGGAATTTCCGCCCCATCATAGGGCGCGATGGGCAGCGCATAGCTGGCGATCCCCAATTCCTGCCCTGCCGTTTGGCGCGCAGAGGCAGGCAGCGTCAGTTCGACCGCGCCGGAAAGGCTGGGCGAAAGGACCGCCAAAAAAACCGTGAGCGCGCGCAGGATCATCTAGATTGCGCGTGATATTCGTCGTTCGGGCGCATATCTATCGCGCTCGCTACGCGGTTAGACATGTTGTAAAATGCGGCGACATTGGCGATGTCAAAGATATCGCGATCGCTGAACCCGACGTTGCGCAGCGCTTGGCGATCTTGCTCTTCAATCGTGTGGCTTTCCTTGGTGACATGTTCGGCAAAACGCAGCATCGCAGTTTGGCGTGCATCCAAGTCAGCCACGCGCCAGTTCATCACCAGCGCCTCGCCCAGCATCGGATCACCACTAAGCTGCCGCACAGCCGCACCATGCGCTGTCAGGCAATAAAAACACTTGTTGATCGAGGACACCGCGACCGCGATCATCTCTCGTTCCAACTTGCTCAGACCGCTGTCAGCCAGCATGATATCGTTATAAAGCCCCGTGAAGGCGTTCAACTTGTCTATATCGAAGGCATGCGCCTGAAGCACATTCGGGACCATCCCCAGTTTGTCCAGGCAAATATCGAAATACTTCTGCGTCGGCGCAGGTAGCGGCTCTACCATCGGCAAATCTAGGGCAGTAATTTTACTCATAAGATCGGTCCTTCAATCGAGCTTGATACGATAATGATAGCTACCAATGAGCTCCATGCCGAGCGAGGTGTAAAGGGCGTTTGCTGCGGCATTTTCTTTGGTGCAGATCACCGACATCATTTGCGCGCCCTGCTCACTCGCCCAAACAGCCGCGCGGCGCATCATCCATTTGCCGACGCCCATGCCGCGTTGATGCTCTAAAATTTCAAGCGCATGCACCATGGCAACCTGATTATGAATAGCGACATAGCCAGTCCCTGACGGGTGATCGTTCCAGCGCCCCAAAAGCCCGGTCTTCGTGCAGGCAGAACGCTCCATCACCGCAACGCGCGCCGCGTCAATGCCGCCGCTCGCCCAAATGTCGCGCATGATTTGCAAAGGCTCCCACATCGTAAAGGCCGTTACGCGCGGGATTTCCAGATCGGTCAGATGCGCGACGGGGCAGGCGTAGAAATTGACCGGGTCTTTGATGGCATACCCATTGGCTGCAAGCATCGCGTCCAATTCCACCTCGCCCTCGCGCACCATGAACAGGCTGGATTGACCCAGCGCGCACATGGCCACTTCCGCCTGCGCAAGATCGCTTGGATCAAACGCATCCACTGCGGTGGTGGCAGACACACGTTGCCCGCCACCGCCGCCATCACGGATTATCCAAGGTCCAAGACGCTGTTCCCGAACGGCGGGCCAAGTTCGAGCACAAACCTCGTAAAGTGTATCAATCGCAGGCAATGCGCTCACGCCCCCATCTCCGCCGCGAGGCGCACGATAGCGGCGTCAATCTGCGCGCCGTCATGGCCACGGATCACGATGTTCGCGCCATATGCACCGTCCTTTTGAAACGGATAAGAGCCGATGGAAAGATCAGGAAAGTCCGCCGCAAGCTTACCCAACGGACCCGCGATATCCCCCTCGCCACGGTCAATGCGCAGGCTTTGACTCAGCAGCGGCGCGCCCCCCGTGAGGGTCGGCAAAACGCTTGCCACCATAGCCTTGAACACGGAAGGGACGCCCGCCATCACATGCACGTTTTCGAGGGTAAAGCCCGGCGCAATGGAGACGGGATTGTCGATCAGACTCGCGCCTTCGGGAATACGCGCCATGCGCAAACGCGCTTCGTTCAATTCACTGCCTTGGCGTTCATAATGCGCCGCGAGCAGCGCGCGCGCGTCCTCGCGCACGTCAATCGACGCGCCGAACGCCTCGGCGATGCAATCGGCAGTGATGTCGTCGTGCGTCGGGCCGATGCCGCCGCTGGTGAACACATGCTCATAGCCATCCGAGAGCGCGCGCACGGCAGCGACAATCGCAGGCGCATCATCACTCACAACGCGCACTTCGCGCAGGTCAATGCCGTGGGTCGTCAACTCCCCGGCGAGATAGTGCATATTCGCGTCGCGCGTGCGGCCTGAAAGAATTTCATCACCAATCACCAACATGGCGGCTGTGGGGTTGCTCATTTGCGGCTCTCCTTGATGGGCACTTGGTCCTCGTATAGGCAATGCTTCATGCGCTTTCAAACCCCTCTGATCCCCGCGCGGCTGATCCGCCGCTATAAACGCTTTCTGGCTGATGCACGCCTTGAAGATGGCCGCGAAATTACCGCGCACTGTGCCAACCCCGGCTCGATGATGGGGCTAGCGGACGAGGGTATGAAAATCTGGCTGGAGCCGAACGATGATCCGAAAAAGAAGCTGAAATTCGGCTGGCGCTTGGTGGATCACGAGAACGGACATTTCACAGGTATTGACACCTCTGTGCCAAACCGCGCGTTGAAGACCGCTTTAGAGGCGCATGAGATTGCGGGGCTTGGCGATTACGAGACCGTGCGCCCCGAAGTAAAATACGGTGAAAACAGTCGCATTGATTTCCTTTTGCAAGGCGGTGGGCCGGATACATATGTTGAAGTGAAAAGCGTGACCCTGTGCCGTCAGGCTGGACTCGCGGAGTTCCCTGATAGCGTCACCAAACGCGGAGCCAAGCATCTGGCAGAGTTGTCCGTGATGGTGGCTGAGGGACACCGCGCGGTGATGCTCTATCTGGTGCAGCGCACGGATTGCACGGAAATGGCCTTGGCGGGTGATATTGATGCTGCTTACGCGAAGGCGTTTGTAGATGCGCGCAAGGCGGGGGTCGAAGCGATCTGCTTTGACACCAAGATCACGCCAGAGGGTGTTTGGATCGGCAAACCTCTGCCAATTCGCCCTGCCCCCTAGAAGCCCGCGGCGTTCCGAATTACATAAGCATTAAGCAACGCACGCAAGGAGCATCGCCATGTTCGGATCATCCAAAGGCCGCATGACCAAAGAAGGTATTCGCATCTACGAGGACGCGGATTTTGCAGGCATGGCGGCGGCTGGTAAATTGGCCGCGCAAATCCTTGATGAAGTAGCCGAGCTGGTCACGGTAGGTCAGACCACCAGTGTGCTTGATAAGTTCATCGAAGATCGTGTGACGGCGGCTGGTGCCACGTCTGCCACGATTGGCTACAAAGGCTACAAACACGCTAGCTGCATTTCGGTGAACCATGTGGTGTGCCACGGCATTCCCGGGGATAAGAAGCTGAAAGAAGGCGACATTCTGAATATCGACGTCACCGTGATTGTGGACGGCTGGTTCGGTGATACGTCGCGCATGTATGTCGCGGGCAAGCTGTCGCGCAAAACAGAGCGCCTTTTGCAAGTTACGCATGATGCCCTGTTCAAAGGGATCGAAGCGGTGAAGCCGGGCAATACGTTTGGCGATATCGGCGCGGCGATCCAGAGCTTTGTCGAGAGCCACCGTATGTCCGTCGTGCGCGATTTTTGCGGGCATGGTTTGGGGCGGGTGTTCCATGCCCCACCCAATGTTCTGCACTACGGTCGCCCGGGCACAGGCTCTGTGCTGGAGCCGGGCATGTTCTTTACAATTGAACCTATGGTGAATTTGGGCCGCCCCGAGACCAAGGTTCTGGCGGATGACTGGACAGCTGTGACGCGCGACAAATCTTTGTCGGCGCAGTTCGAGCATTCAATAGGCGTGACCGAGACAGGCTACGAGATTTTCACGCTCTCGCCTGCAGGGACGTTTCATCCGACGTATGAAGTTTGATGGCTCTCTAGCGACTATTCATCCAGCTAGTTAAGAGATACCCGCGGTTTGAAAACTTTGAGTAGCACGATTTTACCCTCTGCTGATATGTCCATGTAGACGGCCTGACGCAACCCAAAGACGCATTGGTATAAGTTAAGTAGGCAATGCTGTTGGCGTAACTCTGGGAGGGTCAATGTTAGGTATTTCGTGTCTGACGTACCCAATCTTGTTTCGACGTTATACGTTCTGTGCGCATCGGGTGTGATATCTACTAAGCGGCTCAACAACCATGCAGCAACCTTTTCCCGGCTTTTGAATTCATAAGCGATATTGAAGAAGCACACGGCTGCCTGTCTATGTCGCTTGATCGCCCTCAGATTTAATCGAGACTCAATACCAAGAGGCACACTCGGTTCAGACAAACAGCTTTGGGCGTCGGGAAATTTGGCAAGCGCAAATGCGTAACCAAGACGGGTTAAGCTATCAACATTATCTAGATTGCTAATAATCTTGAAACCGACGTCTTTGCCGTCGGATTTGAAATCAACGTTGGCACTATGAAACGGATGATCCTGATAGTTTGGCAGCATCGCGCGCCCTTGCACGGAATATTGCCGCAAGGCGGCAATCATCGTAAGCAAAAAAGCCAAACCGAAAAGGCCACTTCATAAGCTAAGCCTTACGCCGCTAACCCCTTTGAGCCCATCGCCAAAAACTTGTCGCGGCGCGCTTTGATCAACGCTTTGCCGTCCATGCCGGCAAGATCATCCAACATTGCAGCAATCGCATCGCTGACGGATGCCATCGCCACCTCGCGGTGACGGTGAGCGCCGCCAAGTGGCTCATCGACAATCCGGTCGACCACGCCCAGTTTCTGCAAGTCCTGCGCGGTCAGGCGCAAGGCTTCTGCCGCCTCACGCATTTTCTCGCTGTCTTTCCAAAGGATCGATGCGCAGCCCTCTGGTGAGATCACAGAATAAACCGAATGCTCCAGCATCGCGAGTTTGTTGGCCGTCGCAAAGGCCACCGCGCCGCCAGAGCCACCCTCGCCGATAATCACACTCACCAAAGGCACGCCAATTTGCAGGCACATCTCGGTCGAGCGGGCAATTGCTTCGGACTGGCCTCGCTCTTCCGCGCCTTTGCCAGGGTATGCACCGGGCGTGTCCACCAGCGTCACCACGGGCAGGTTAAAGCGGCTCGCCATCTCCATCAGGCGGATCGCCTTGCGATAACCCTCGGGGCGGGCCATGCCAAAATTACGCTCGATCCGGCTGGAGGTATCACTGCCCTTGTCCTGGCCGATCACCACAACAGGGCGATCCTTGAAACGGGCAAGTCCGCCCATGACCGCATGATCGTCGGAAAACCCGCGATCTCCGGCGAGGGGGGTAAATTCGGAGAACACAGCAGAAATATAATCACTGCAATGAGGACGCTTGGGGTGACGCGCAACCTGGCATTTGCGCCAAGGTGTCAGGCCCGCATAAAGCTCCACCAACATGTCGGCAGCCTTTTTATCAAGAGCGACCGCTTCTTCCTCGACATTCGTTTCCTCGTTTGAACGCGCCATCGCGCGCAGCTCTTCGGCTTTGCCTTCAATCTCTGCAAGTGGTTTTTCGAAATCGAGATAGTTCATTGCGCGCGCTCACATTCACTGGAAACTAGACGCCTATATGGCGCGGCTGTAGCGCGGATGCAATAAAGCAAGATCAATCCGCCAAGCCGGAATATGCTCGGGTTACAGTCAAGCAAGGAACACACAGTAACATCCCACCCCTATGAAGACCGCATTTTGAGCTTTCTAGGATACAACTACGACAACCTCGGCGCTGATCTTTCATGATGATCCGAACACCGTGGCCGATGATTTGCTGACGCAAATTCACATGTTGCTTCAGCCAAGCACCACAGGATAAAGCGAAAGAACGAGCAGCCCTGCCATCGCCCAATTGAACAGACGCAGTCTGGCGGGACTGGTCAGAAACCGGGCCATTTGCTGCCCCAGTATCGTCCATGAGGATACACTGGGCAGGTTCACGAGGCCGAAGATCAAAGCGACGAGCGTCACGGCACCAAGGCTTTGATCGGCCGTGTAAACGGCGATCGCAGTAAGCGCCATGGTCCAGGCTTTAGGGTTCACCCACTGGAAAAGCGCCGCCTGAATAAAGGTGAAGGGCGTCGCATCACTTTTGGCTTCCCCCTCTGGCGGGGCCGCGTTCGCGATCTTCCAGGCCAGCCATAAGAGGTAGAGCACACTTACAATTCTCAGCGCAGTGTGCAGCACCGGATAAAGATCGAAGACCTGAATAAGCCCCGCGCCAACCAGAACAATCATAACGGAAAAACCGATCCCGACGCCAAGCATATGCGGGATCGTGCGGCGAAACCCGAAATTCGCGCCAGACGCCATAAGCATCAAATTGTTCGGTCCCGGCGTGATCGAGGACACAAACGCAAACAGGATCAGCCCGAGAAGGAGGTCATAATTCATGCCCCGTCGCTACTGCACAATGTCCGAGGCGCAAATAGATTTATTGTACCAACCACTTGGCCTTGACCGAAAGCGGCCCGCGAAACGCCCAGCCACCGAAGATGGCGGGCTCACTCAACGCGACACTTTTGAGGCGCTCGAAAAACATCGGCAGAGCGACTTCGGCGATCAGGCAACGCGAGGCCCAAGCGCCTGCGCAGAAATGCGGGCCTGCGCCAAAGGAAACCGCTTTAGCCGTGTCGCGCGTTACGTCGAAACGTTCGGGTGCGTCAAAGATATCTGCGTCGCGATTTGCGGAGCCAAACATCAGGAACGCGCGATCCTCTGGCTCAAACGTGACGCCATTGATCGTGTCACGGCGCGCGATGCGGCGCGGAGACATGCCAATAGGTGACATCCAACGCGCGTATTCCTCGAACACGGCAAGCCATGTGACATCGCCACTCAATGCCATTTGCAACTGGTCCGGGTGATCCAACAGCGCCGCAATTGTGCCTGCGATTGCATCGCGCGGCTCGTTCTGACCGCCGGATATGGCGAGTTTGATATTCGCACGAATCTGCTCTTCAGGCATATCAGCCTTCATCGCGACGCTGAGCAAGGACAGATCAGGCTTGGCCTTCAGGGTCGGCATCCGAGCATCAATATGCGCGTCAATGGAAGCCGTGCAGTCGTGGCAATGCGCCTCAATCGCCGGATCGCCCGCGTGATTGGAAATACCGTCGATCATCCCTTGGCTCACGCGGTCCATTTCGAGGTAGGGCATATCGGTCAGCCCCGTGATCGCCTTAAGCGCTTCTGCGGCAACCGGCAGTGCAAAATCCGTCACAAGATCGCCACTGCCTCTCGCGCCGATCCGGTCCAAGACAGCGCCCGTCGCCGCCTCGAACTGCGCTTTCCAGACATCACGCACCGTGCGCGGCGAAACGGTGGGGAAGATCGCCCGACGCTCGGCCATATGCGCCGCGCCGTCCTTGCGCATCATATTCTCGCCCATGAGAAGAGTCATCAAACCGCCCGGTTGCTTAGAGCTGAACACCTCTGTTCGCTTCTCCTGCACAAACACATCATCACGCTTGGTCAGTAAGGTTGCGTTCAGTTCAGGCACGTAGGCGATGGGTGCATCGCGGCGCATATTTGCAAGGTCTGAATAGGGATCGGCCCAGAACTTTGCCGGATCAATATGATAGATGGGTGCGTCTGACATATGCCATGCTGCGCCGCGGCTTTCAGGGCGTCAAGACATGCTTTTGGGCAGCTCTGCGGCAAGCAGATCAAACACCAGCCTGATCCTGCGCGAAGTGTGCAACTCGCGGTGCGTGACCAGCCATGTGGGAAAGAAAAACGGCTCCATGTCTGGCAAGACCTGCTCGACCCCCGACGTCATTGCAGCGACATCGACGGACATGGGCGAAATCCCGAAACCCTGCTTCACCATTTCCCAAGCCACCAATCCGTTGGCGGAAACGACGCGAAAGTTGCTTGGCTCGACGGGAATGCCAAGTGGCGCAAAGTAGCTAATGCTTTGCGGGATATCCCCGAAGCAAACAAAATCATGCGCGCCGAGGGCAGCGATGTCTTTCGGTTTACCGCGCCGCGCAAGATAGCTACTGGCGGCATAGAATGACGCTTTTGAATCGTGCACCATACGCGCGATCAGATCGGGGGCATCGGGTCGCACATGACGCACCGCGATATCGGCCTCGCGCTGCACCAGATCGCTGATGTCGTTCGTTGCGACGATGTCGAGGGTAATCTTGGGCGCCAGAACGCGCAGTTTGGCGACGATCGGCGGCAAAAGGTAGGCTGCAAACACATCCGACGCGGTGATCCGCACGACCCCCTCGACAGCCTGCGATTGCCCCGACGCCAGCATCGAAACGCGCCCTGCCGCATCCGCCATCACGCGCACGTGCTCAGCCAGATCAAGCCCGGTTTGCGTCACCTTGAGAGAGCGTCCCGCGCGCTCGAACAGGGTAACGCCCAATTCGGCCTCCAACGCCGTAATCTGGCGGCCTATTGTGGGCTGCGTCTGACGTAATTCGCGCGCCGCCGCCGAAAGCGAGCCCGTCTCAAGCACTGCCAAAAACGCGCGCGTCTGGTTCCAATCGAAGGAGATCGCCTGCCAATTCATGCGAAAACGTATACCATAAAGACAAATTTCGGCAATTCCCCACGTTATGCGCATGAATTAGGGTGCTCGTGAAGGAGATCCACATGATTGATCAAACACGCTTTTGGGATAAGGCAGCGGCGAAATATGCGAATGATCCGATCCGGGACATGGCCGCATATACCTACACGCTGGAGCGCACGCGCAGCCATTTTCGCGCCGAGGATACGGTTTTGGAGATTGGCTGCGGCACCGGCTCCACCGCGCTGCTTCTGGCGCAAAGCGTCGGCATGTATCACGGAACGGATATTTCCAGCGAGATGATCAAGATCGCACGCGCCAAAGTGTCCGAGACGAGCCTGCCAAACCTGAGCTTTGAGGCACATCCCGCTTTGGAGGGTATTCACGCGCATGAAGGACTTGATGCAGTGTTGGCGTTCAACCTGTTGCATCTGCTTACCGATATTCCCGCGGCGCTGGATGCCGCTCACCAAGCGCTTCGCCCGGGCGGCCTATTGATCAGCAAAACCCCTTGCCTGAGTGATGCAAGCTTTAAAATCAAGCTGGTGCTTAAATTGATCCCATTGGCCCAATTGCTTGGCAAAGCGCCCTTCGTGCAGAGCTTTTCCGTCACGGCCTATGACCAGATGATAGAGACCGCAGGCTTCGAGATCGTGGAGTGCGGCAATCACCCCGCGAGCCCGCCCTCGCGCTATGTGGTGGCGCGCAAAATTTAAGAAAGGCCGGATTTTACTCCGGCCTTTCAATCAAGAACCAAGTCGCGAACTTAGTTCATGACACGGGTCAGCGCTTGATCGACGGCATCAGTGATGTGGTCGATATCATCCGCCGTCGCAATCAGCGCAGGCGAGAAGCAGAGCGTGTTGTTCTTACCAGGAATCGAGCGGTTGGTCGCGCCGATGATCACGCCCTGCGCCATGCAATCCGCAACGACAGCGCCAACTATCTTCTCGTTCAATGGATCTTTCGTGCCGCGATCCGAAACCAGTTCGGCCCCGATGAACAAACCTTTGCCGCGCACATCGCCGATGACTGCGTGCTTTTCCATAAGCACATGAAGGTTGTTCATCATGTGCTCACCCATATTCAGGGTATTCTGTAGCAAGCCTTCGTCCTCGACGATGCGCATGTTCTCAATCGCCGCCGCTGGGCCTGCGGTGCAGCCGCCGAACGTGGAAATATCGCGGAAGTAGTTCAAAGGATCTGATGAATCGTCCTTGAACATGTCAAACACCTCCTCCGTGGTCACGCAGCAAGAGATAGCAGCATAACCGGAGGCAACACCCTTCGCCATTGTGACGATGTCTGGCTTGATGTCGTAGTTCTGGTAACCGAACCATGTGCCCGTGCGGCCAACGCCGCAAACGACTTCATCGATGTGCAGAAGGATATCGTACTTCTTGCAAATTTCCTGAACGCGCTCCCAGTAGCCTTCGGGCGGAGTAATCACGCCGCCGCCAGCGGTCACTGGCTCAAGGCAAAGCGCGCCAACCGTGTCAGCGCCTTCGCGCAAGATGACTTCCTCGATCTGGTTCGCCGCCCAAACGCCGTAACCCTCATCAGGTGCGCCAGCTTGCTCGTGCTTGCGGTACTCCATGCAGTGCGGAACGCGGATAAAACCTGGCGCGAAGGGGCCGTACTGCGCATTGCGCTCGTCTTGGCCGCCTGCAGACATCGTCGCAAGAGTTGAGCCGTGATAGTCGCGGTCACGGTAGAGGATCTTGTGCTTCTTGCCCCCATAACGCTTGTGCGCGATTTGACGGACGATCTTAAAGCCCTTCTCGTTCGCTTCAGAACCGGAGTTCGCGTAATATACGCGGCTCATGCCCGGCATTTTGGAAATCAACTTTTCGGCAAAAAGCGCGCCGGGGATAGAGCCGACGGTGCCGCCAAAGAAGTTCATCTTGACCAACTGATCGCGCACGGCGTCCGCGATGCTCTCGCGGCCATAACCGACGTTGACGGTCCAAACACCGCCCGACACCGCATCGATATGCTCTTTGCCGTGCTGGTCCCAGACCTTCATGTCCTTGCCTTCGATAATGATACGCGGCTCGCCGGTCTCAAAACCTTTATGCTGGATCAAATGATGCCAGACATGTGCACGATCCGCGTCCACAATTCTGGAGTAGTCATTATCTTTGAATGTACCGTCCATCGCCATCATCCTATTTAGCTGGCGCCGATCCGTCGGCGCACAGGAACACCCCAGTGAATCAGGGGCATGATGTGATCAATTCATATGCAAATCTAAGGTTCGAATAGGGCCAGTTGATCACGCTCATTAGGTCCAAACGATGCACAACTTACGCTGCAAAAGGCCGCTGCCGCCCGTTACACATCTGGATTCCAAGCGCTTTTCTGCAAATAGTGAGTTGCTTGGCAGTGCCAAACGTGGCTTGCTGAGCAGCGGGCGTTGCAAAAAACGATTTGCAACAAACACGATTTTGCGTTGCTCTGTGCAGTGCAAAGACGCGCAACTCGCGTGTTTTCAACGAAAACGGCAAAAATGCCGGTCGAACGCGCCGAATGGCGTGCAATTGGGAGATTACAACATGACATTTAAATCCAAACTGATGAGTGCCGTCGCCGGCGTCGCGATGCTTTCGGGTGCGCAAGCTATGGCCGACGGCCACGGCGGGCTGACAGTCGGTTACTTTCTAGAGTGGCCAATGCCATTCCAGTTCGCAAAAGCGGAAGGCATGTACGACGAAGCCCTCGGCACCGAAGTAAAGTGGGTGTCCTTTGACACAGGCACAGCAATGTCTGCTGCCATGGCTTCGGGCGACGTTCAGCTTTCCGTCTCGCAGGGCATCCCGCCCTTCGTTGTTGCAACATCTGCAGGTCAAGACCTTCAGGTTGTCGACGTAGCAGTCTCCTACGCAGATAATGACAACTGCGTCGTCTCTGCGGCTCTTGAGATCGACAAAGATTCTGCGGGTGAATTGGCCGGCAAGAAGGTCGCCGTTCCACTTGGTACAGCGGCACATTACGGCTTCTTGAAGCAGATGGCGCACTTTGGCGTTGACGTTGATGGCCTGACAGTTGTGGATATGGCACCGGCAGAAGGCCAAGCGGCACTTGCGCAGGGCGCAGTCGACATGGCTTGCGGTTGGGGCGGTGCTTTGAAGCGCATGAAAGAAAGCGGCAATATTCTTTTGACGGGCGCAGAGAAGATGGAACTCGGCATTCTGGTATTTGACGCGACGACGGCACCAACATCCTACGTTGCAGAGAACGCAGACATGGTCGCGAAGTTCCTGAAAGTCACCGCAGACGCAAACGCGATGTGGGCGGATGAGGCCATGCAATCCAAAATGCTTCCCGTGATCGCAAAAGACGCGGGAATGTCCGAAGCCGATGCGGCCTCCAGCTTGGCCACATTCGTTTTCCCGACTGTTGAAGAGCAGTTGAGCGGCGCATGGCTTGGTGGCACAGCGCAAGAGTTCATGAAGGGCGTGGCAGACGTCTTCGTTGCAGCCAGTTCCATTGACGCGGCAAAAGCATCTTATGCCGACAACGTAAACACGGGCCCACTTGAAGCAATCAAGTAAGGTTTAACCATCTGAGGCGGGCGCTTGAACAAAGTGCCCGCCTTCTTTTTTCCCGAATAGCAGCTCCAAAAGGGGCGGAGAGGAACAGATGTCTGAACTTTTGATCGACAATGTTTCCATGCGGTTTGAGTTGCCCAATGGCGGGCATGTACAAGCGTTACAAAACGTGTCCCTTGACATTAAATCCGGCGAATTGATGAGCGTGCTTGGTCCCTCGGGTTGCGGCAAGACCACGCTTTTGAACATCGTCGCCGGCTTCCTTGCCCCGACCGAGGGCAACATCATTCTGAACGACAAGAAGGTCATCGGACCCAGCGCCGATCGCGGTATGGTGTTCCAGCAAGGTGCCCTCTTCGAGTGGATGACAGTGCGCGAAAACGTCAGCTTTGGACCCGACATGAAGGGCGTCAGCCGCGCAGAGAGCAAAGAAAACGTCGAGCATCTGCTCGAGGTCGTCGGCCTCGGGGATTTCAAAGAAAAGGCGATTTACGAACTTTCCGGCGGTATGCAGCAACGCGTCGCCCTTGCCCGTTGCTTGGCCAATGATCCCGATGTGATCCTCATGGACGAACCGCTCGGCGCGCTGGATGCGTTGACGCGCGAAAAGATGCAGGGCCTCGTGCTTGATCTGTGGCGCGAAACCGGCAAGACGATCATCCTGATCACCCACTCCGTCGAAGAGGCGCTGCTTTTGGGAGAGCGTTTGTTGGTCATGGCCCCGCGCCCCGGCCGCGTTCATAAGGAATACCGCCTGCCCTTTGCCGATCTTGGCGTGGGCAATGATTTGCGCGAAGTGAAAAAGCATAAAGATTATGCCAGTACGCGCGAGGAAATTCTCGAAATGATCTGGAGCATGGAAGAAGAAATCATGGGCCGGACGGAGGACGCATCATGAGCGGTTTCATTATATTCGCACTCTATCTCGTCGCTTTCTTCGGCAGTTATCTGGTCCTGTCCCGGCTATTGTCTAAATATTTTCAACGCGAGGGTTTCAACTCGCTCAAGACGGTGACATTCGGCGATGAAAGCGCCGTGAAGGCCAATCGCATCGCATCGATCATCTCGGTCGCAACAGTATTCTGGCTTTGGGTCGCCTTCACCAATTCCGCGATCCCGCTTCCTAAATTGCCCGGCCCGTTTCAGGGCGACGCCACCTTCACCTACACCGCCACGCTTGAGGATGGCACAAGCGATGACGCCACCGTTACCGTGCGCGTATACCGCGAAGATATCCAGCAAACCGTTGATGCAGAGGGAAATCCGGGCCGCGAGCCGGACGCGCCAGAGGTCGAACCGGGTGATGGTTTCGCAAAGAACGACACGCTAACTGCGGCGCGCTACAGCTTCAAAGTGCTGAACGTGTGGAGCAATGACGAGGTCTCCAAGAAGGGCGGCTCGACCGTTACGGCGATCAACGGCATACCCATTGCGCCAGGCGAAAAGATCGACATCCCGGAAGGCACGGTCGGTCTGACTGACAAGGGCACGCCTACCTTCGCGCCAGCGACGGGCCTGCGCATGGCGCGTCTCTACCTACCTGCCCCCGAGGTCGTGATGGAACGTTTCATCCGCCTCAACAAGGAAGGCTATCAGGGCTTCACCCTGTGGGAGCACACATGGAAGTCGGTGTCGCGCGTGCTTTGGGGCTTCCTACTCGGCTCGCTGATCGGCATCCCGCTGGGCTATGCGATGGGCCTGACCAACTGGTCGCGCGGCTGGTTCGATCCCATCGTGGAATTCATGCGCCCCGTACCGCCACTGGCCTTGATCCCCCTGATGATCATCTGGTTCGGCATCGGCGAAGTATCCAAAGTTATCCTGCTGTTCCTCGCGGCGCTCTGGATAATGATCATCGCCGCGCGCTCGGGCGTATCGGGCGTGGCCATCGCCAAGGTGCACGCGGCCTATTCGCTAGGGGCGTCCAAGTGGCAAATCCTGAGCAAGGTCATCGTGCCCAACTCGTTGCCTGAGATATTCACAGGCGCGCGCGTTGCGATGGGCGTGTGCTGGGGAACGGTCGTTGCGGCGGAACTTGTTGCGGCCGAAGTTGGCCTTGGCAAGATGATCGTCGTCGCATCCAAGTTCCAGCTAACAGACATTGTTCTCGTCGGCATCATCCTGATCGGGGTCATTGGCTTTTTGATCGACGTGGGTGTGCGTGCTTTGGAAACATGGTTGGTTCCATGGAAAGGGAAGGTATAAACCTTCCCACAACTGACCTGAATTACTCGGGAGCGGAGCGTAATAGTTCCGCTCCCGCTTTCTTTTCGCGCTACACCAGCCACGCCTGCGCGCCAAAACGACCGTGCACAGGCAAGATAGCGTTGCACGCCGCAGCGCACAAACTTGAGCGAAACCGCGTGCCTTCATCTTCCGTAATAAACTTTCCCCGAAGGGCCGATTAGCAAGAGGTGATACATTTGATTCAGCGCATCCACGTCTTGGTTCTGCCAAGCCTATTCCATGTCCGCCAAAGAACCCCATAGCTCCGCGCCATCTGGTAGATCATCACGTTCATCCCACTGATCTCGCTAGCGCTCATCGGTTGCGTCAGGGGTGTGCCACATCTCAGAACGGGCAGCATTGCCGCATCGCGCGTTAAGTGGATACCCCGGGCGCACCGCCACCATAGCGGACAGTTCAGACGGTATTGAACCTCATGACCCACCCTTCATCTTATCGCTTAGCTCTTGCATCACTTTGCATATAGTCGCGCGTGTATCCGCCACCTCCATCGCATCGACGGCTGCACGGTTCAGCGTTTCAGGCGATGCCAAAGCAGAGCGCGCCTCAAGGATGCGCCCCCGACCGTCTTTGGGAATATCGCGCATGAAACCCGCGACCAAGGACGCCGCATAAGCATCAGCGTCGGCGCGGCTACCCGTTTGCCCACCAAGCCAGTCCGCGCCATCCTACATCACAGTGAGCGCCGCAGAGAGCAGTGCCGAGGCTGCAAAATGATCGGCAATCTGCGACTCCGCGCTTAAGGGGATCACGGGGTTTTCAGGGCTGAACAGACTGCGCAATGGCTCCACTTTCGGGAAAGCAGGAAGCGGACATCCACCCCGCACCAGAAATCCGATCAGGATGGTAACATAAATATCACGTGCAGGCGCGATTGCAGTTAACAGCGATACGAAGGGGACGTTCGCCATGACCGAAATTACCTGCTGGTCCGCGCGAAAAATTCAGCCCACTCACCACCTCTTGCCAGACTGCTGGGCGCAGGCAAAGGAACACGATCTCAGCCCTATCAACCACCTGCTGGTTGCCCATAACCTTCGCCCCGACCGAGGCCGCCAACTCGGACGCGACGACAGCACCACACTTGGACACTAGCACATCATGCCCTTTGCCCGCTAGGAAACGCATCATAGGCGCTGCAATATGGCCTGCGCCAAGGAATCCGATGCAGCTCATGTCAGCGCCTCCGCGTGACATCTGGTCGTGACAATCATGCGTGGAAAATCAATATTGCCAGCAAAGGCTTCATAATCGGCACGCGTCAAAAAATCATTCATGCGGTCTCTTCTTGTGGGCCCCGCGCGGTGTTATCTGGTACCGAGCAAAGCCAGCGATGGTTTCTATTTTCATCGCGGCTCAGCGCACAATGAAAGAGGCTAATCTCGACCGCCTCTTTTTTTGAGTATCGGCAAGAAATGCAGTGCATTTTTACTCGTTGTATACAAAATACACACCAAACAATTCAGCTTCGATCCATATGTCCAGTTGTCTTTGCCTCTATAGCCAGACTATCCTCTTGGTCATGGCTATTTCGATCGATACATTTTTCCTGAACCCTGATGCGCAAGGCACTTTGCAAGCGCAAATCCAGCAAGTGATTGCGCAGGGCATCCTTTCGGGGCGGTTTCGCAAGGGCGAGAAACTGCCCTCTTCGCGCAAACTTGCGCTCCACCTCGGGGTTAGCCGGATTACCGTCACGCTGGCCTACACCGAATTGCAGGCCAATGATTATCTGACCAGCAAAGGGCGTTCGGGCTATTTCGTCTCGCAAAACGCACCCGAGCCACCCCGCTTCGAACCCGCAGCCGAGCGCAATGATAGCGTCGATTGGACCCGCGCCATCGGGCAGCGCTTCACAGGCGGCTCGACACCATCCAAACCCGCCGATTGGGCAAAATATAGGTATCCCTTTATCTATGGCCAGGTCGACCAAACGCTGTTCGATCATGCCAATTGGCGGCTCTGCGCACTGCAAGCCTTAGGCGCGCGTGATTTCGGTGCACTGACGGCGGACTATTATGATCAGGACGATCCACAACTGATCGAATTCATCCTGCGCCATACGCTACCGCGGCGCGGGATCGTGGCCCGCCCCGAAGAAGTGCTGATCACGGTCGGTGCGCAAAACGCGCTTTGGCTGACGGCGCAAATTCTGCTGACGCAGCGGCGCACCGCCGCGATCGAAGACCCTTGCTATCACGCGCTTCGCGATATTCTGACGCAATCACGGTGCCACCTGTCCCAAGTCCCCGTGGATCGCGACGGGCTACAGCCCCACCTGATCGAGGACGGCACGGACGTCATTTTCGCCACGCCCAGTCATCAATGTCCGACCTCTGCCACCATGCCTCACACGCGGCGCAAAGCCTTGCTGGCGCGCGCAAAAGAACTTGAGGCCGTAATCGTCGAGGATGATTATGAATTCGAAATGTCCTTTCTTGATGCGCCTCTGCCTGCGCTCAAATCGCTCGATGAAGAGGGACGGGTAATTTACATCGGCAGCTTTTCCAAATCGCTGTTTCCTGGCTTGCGCCTTGGTTATCTTGTCGGCTCGGAGCCTTTCATCCGCGAAGCCCGCGCGCTGCGCGCCTCTGTGCTGCGCCACCCACCGGGGCACATTCAGCGCACCGCCGCCTACTTCCTCTCGCTCGGGCATTACGATGCGCTGGTGCGCAAGATGGGCAAGACGTTCAAAGAGCGGCGCAGCGGAATGGAGCATGCGCTCAACCATCATGGCCTGGACATCGCAGGGCGCGGCGTGTTCGGCGGATCGAGCTTCTGGATGCGCGCCCCTGAAAACGTGGACACCCAAGAGCTTGCCACGAACCTGCGCGCCCAAGATGTGTTGATCGAGCCGGGTCATTCGTTCTTTCGCCGGGATGCCGTCGAAAACAACTACTACAGGCTGGCCTATTCCTCTATCCCGCTGGCAAGGATTCCCGAAGGGGTCGCGCGCGTTGCCAGCGGCATTGGTACGTTAATGAGACGCTAAGTCTCACCTGAGCTGCGCTGGCCCTATCCGAGCTCGCGAACTGGCCCTATCTGGAATCTCTCACAATCCGTAAAGTCGCGCTAAATCGCCTGCCCTAGTTGCGGGCGCTTTTCATTCCATAAGATAGCTTTAGGAGCGCATCCATGAAGATGACCACCGAAGAGGCCTTTGTTAAGGTTCTGCAACGCCACGGTATCGAGCACGCATTTGGGATCATCGGCTCTGCCATGATGCCGATCTCGGACATCTTCCCCAAAGCCGGCATCAAATTCTGGGACTGCGCCCACGAGGGCAGCGCAGGCATGATGGCAGATGGCTACACGCGCGCCACAGGCAAGATGAGCATGATGATCGCTCAGAACGGTCCCGGCATCACCAACTTCGTGACGGCCGTTAAGACAGCGTATTGGAACCACACACCTTTGCTGCTCGTCACGCCGCAGGCAGCGAACAAGACGATCGGCCAAGGTGGATTCCAAGAAGTCGAGCAAATGAAATTGTTCGAAGACATGGTTGCCTACCAGGAAGAAGTGCGCGACCCCTCCCGCGTTGTCGAGGTGCTGACACGTGTGATCTCTCAGGCGAAGCGACTTTCAGGTCCTGCGCAACTGAACATCCCACGCGATTTCTGGACGCAGGTGATCGATGTAGAAATCGCAGACCCAATCGAATTTGAAGCCTCATCTGGCGGCACGAACTCTGTTGCAGAAGCGGCGGCGCTTTTGTCCGCAGCAAAGAACCCGGTCATCCTGAACGGCGCAGGCGTTGTTCTATCCAAGGGTGGCATTGAAGCGTCCAAGCTGCTCGCAGAGCGCCTGACAGCGCCCGTTTGCGTTGGCTACCAGCACAATGATGCGTTCCCGGGGTCACACCCGCTCTTCGCAGGTCCGCTGGGATACAACGGTTCAAAAGCGGGTATGGAATTGATCAAAGACGCGGACGTTGTGCTGTGCCTTGGCACGCGCCTTAACCCGTTCTCTACATTGCCCGGGTACGGCATTGAATACTGGCCAGCAGACGCGAAGATCATCCAGGTCGACATCAACCCTGACCGCATTGGCCTGACCAAAAAGGTCACAGTTGGTATCGTTGGCGATGCTGCGAAAGTGGCGCAGGGCATCTTGGCGCAATTGTCTGACGATGCAGGCGACGCGGGCCGCGATGCACGCAAGTCCAACATCGCGCAGAAAAAGTCGTCTTGGGCGCAAGAGCTGACATCCATGACAGACGAGAACGACGATCCGGGCACAGACTGGAACGTGCGCGCACGTGCCGCCAAGCCTGACTGGATGTCGCCGCGTATGGCATGGCGTGCAATTCAGGCGGCTCTACCACGTGAGGCAATCATTTCGTCCGACATCGGCAACAACTGCGCTATCGGCAACGCCTACCCTGACTTTGATGCGGGTCGTAAGTACCTTGCACCCGGACTGTTCGGTCCATGCGGTTACGGTCTGCCTGCGGTTGCTGGCGCAAAGATCGGCTGCCCAGATGTTCCGGTTGTCGGTTTTGCTGGCGATGGCGCATTCGGCATTGCGATGAACGAGCTGACGGCGATTGGTCGCGGCGACTGGCCTGCGATGACACAGGTTGTCTTCCGTAACTACCAGTGGGGCGCGGAAAAGCGTAACTCGACGCTCTGGTTTGACGACAACTTCGTTGGCACAGAGCTGGACGAAGATGTGTCCTACGCCGGTATCGCGAACGCATGTGGCCTCAAAGGCGTCGTTGCACGTACCCAAGAAGAGCTGACAGACGCCCTGAGCCAAGCGATCAAAGATCAAATGGAGAATGGCATCACAACCCTCATCGAGGCGATGATCAATCAGGAACTTGGTGATCCTTTCCGCCGCGATGCGATGAAAAAGCCCGTTTCTGTTGCTGGCATCAGCGCGGACGACATGGTTCCGCAGTCGGTCTAAACCCTTATGTCTGGCAATGCACACCACTCCGCTTTGCTGGATCAAGCAAACAAGCTCCCGCCGCTCGCGTCCCTTATGACGCGGGCGGCGGCGGCCCCTAAATCCATTGCCTTCGCCGAAGGCAGTGATCCGCGTATCGTCGAAGCAGCTGTCGCCGCTTTAAACGCGGGGCTTATCAAAAAAGCGCATCTTGTCGGGCCTGAGGCTGATATTCAGGCCACACTGGCTACGTTTGATTTGAGCGACCCAGCCGGTATCGAAGTGCACGACCCCGAAAATTCTAGAATTTTCGAAGCCCTCGCCGCGCGGTTTGTAGAGCTGCGCGCCCACAAGCAACTCTCGCTAGACTTGGCAAGAAAAGCGGCGCGTGACCCATTGGTTTTCGCCGCTTTGCTGGTTGAAACAGGCCGCGCAGATGGCTCGATTGGCGGCGCGGTTGCAACCACCTCGGACACGGTTCGTGCAGCACTACAAGTAATCGGGAAAGCCAAAAGTGCGCCGCTCGTGTCGTCCTTCTTCTTGATGATCTTGCCTGAGGGCCATCCCCTCGATCGCCCCGCAATGGTCTTTTCCGATTGTGGCATGGTGATCGACCCCGATGCGCAAGAACTGGCTGGCATCGCCTCCCAAGCCGCCGATAGTTTTGCAGCCCTTGTTGGCTCCGAGCCGAAACTCGGCATGCTCTCTTTCTCCACCCATGGCTCTGCCAAACATGAGCGCGTCACCAAAGTTCAAGAGGCGACCGAGACTCTCAAAGCCGCACGCCCAGATCTAATCGTGGATGGCGAATTGCAGCTGGACGCAGCACTTGTGCCCTCTGTCGCCGCCTCCAAAGCGCCAAACGGTGCCCTAAAAGGTGCGGCAAATGTGCTGATCTTCCCGAACCTTGATGCGGGCAACATCGGCTACAAACTCGCACAGCGGTTCGGCGGCGCGGTCGCGATTGGCCCCGTCTTGCAAGGCCTTGCCAAACCCGCCAATGACCTCTCGCGTGGATGTAGTGCAGGCGATGTTCTGGCGATGATTGCTGTGACCGCCCTTCAAGCGCAGAGCGTATGACAGACTTGCTCGGCCTAAGCGGTTCGGAAATCGCTCTTTTGGCGGTCATTTGTTTCGCCGCGGGCATCGTGCGCGGCTTTTCCGGATTTGCACTCTCCGCACTCGTCATGGCCAGCGCGGCACTGATCCTGCCCCCCGTGCAACTAATCCCGATCTGCTGGTGGCTGGAACTCGCCGCAAGCGTGCTGATGGCACGCGGCGGCTGGCAGGAAGCAGATCGAAAAATCGTCTGGGGGCTGGTCATAATGTCCGCAGTTGGAACCCCCATTGGTCTAACCCTGACAACGAATGTTGACGCGGAAACCTCTAAACTGGTCGCGCTTTGCGTGATCATCGCGCTAGCCGCATTGTTGCTTGCCCGCATTCGCATTCCGGGTCTGGAAACGCGCGCAGGCCTATATGTCTCTGGCCTGCTCGCCGGTATCGTCACCGGCCTTGCCAGCGTCGGAGGTATGATGATTGCTATTTATGTTCTCTCCAGCAACACCCCCGCACGAAAAATGCGCGCTGCTTTAGCGCTGTTTCTGTTTCTTGGCTCAGCCACATCGCTTGTTTGGCAATTCTGGTTCGACGTAATGAACCTGCAAGCCATCTGGCGCGGCCTGATCTTTTCCATCCCCGCCATTGTCGGCGTATATGCTGGCATGAAACTGTTCACGCCGCGTTTCGAACCCTATTATCGCCCATTCTGCCTGACGCTGCTTTGCGCACTGTCAGCCTTCGGTCTCCTGCGGTTAACCTTGTCATGACGACAGCGTTGACCCACACTAAAAGTCGCCCGCCCAACAAGGAAGATATCTGACATGCCCAAAGACCAACCCACACTGGACCTGTCACCCCACGTCTCCGACGAGGTGCGCAAAACCACCTGTTATATGTGTGCCTGCCGCTGCGGCATCAACGTGCATATGAAAGAGGGCCCCGATGGAAAACAAAAGGTCGCCTATATCGAGGGCAACAAAGACCACCCTGTGAACAAAGGCGTTCTATGCGCCAAAGGCTCTGCGGGCATCATGCAGGTCAACGCGCCCTCGCGTTTGAAAGCGCCACTTAAGCGTGTCGGTCCACGTGGGTCGGGTGAGTTTGAGGAAATTTCATGGGAAGAGGCGCTGACAATCGCGACCGAATGGCTTGCCCCTATTCGCGCAGAGAACCCCGAGAAACTGGCGTTCTTTACGGGTCGTGATCAGTCGCAGTCCTTCACATCCTTCTGGGCGCAGCATTTCGGCACACCGAACTACGCGGCGCATGGCGGGTTCTGTTCCGTAAACATGGCCGCCGCTGGCATCTACACGATGGGCGGTGCGTTCTGGGAGTTTGGCCAGCCCGATTGGGACTACACCAAGCTGTTTATGCTGTTCGGCGTTGCCGAGGATCATGACAGCAACCCGATCAAAATGGGCATCGGCAAGATCAAGAAACGCGGTGCCAAGATCATTGGCGTGAACCCGATCCGGACTGGTTACAACGCGGTCGCGGACGAATGGGTAGGCATCACGCCCGGCACGGACGGGTTGTTTATCCTAGCACTTGTGCATGAGTTGATGAAGGCTGGTAAAATTGACCTTGAGTACCTCGCGCAATATACCAACGCCCCCGTTTTGGTAGATAGCGAGACAGGCCTTTTGATGCGCGACGAGGCTGGCAAAGAGCTGGTGATCGACCGCAATACAGGCAAGTTGACACCGTTTGATCAAAAGGGTGTGCGCCCTGATCTGTCGGCAACGCATCGCCATGCAGGCGTGACGCATAAACCTGTCTTCCACTTGATGGCAGAGCGTTACATGTCCGAGGAATACGCGCCCGAAGCTGTGGCCGAGCATTGCGGTATTTCAGCAGAACGCATTCGCGGCATCGCCAACGAAATCGCGCGCGTCGCGTTTGAAGAAAGCTTTGAACTCGATCAGGAATGGACCGATTTCCGCGGTGAAAAGCATAAGACGATGACGGGACGCCCTGTCAGTTTCCATTCCATGCGCGGTATCTCTGCGCACTCGAATGGCTTCCAAACCTGCCGCTCTTTGCATGTCTTGCAGATCCTGCTCGGCACGGTCGAAGTCCCGGGTGGTTTCCGTTTCAAACCCCCCTACCCCAAGCCTGCAACAATCCACCCAAAGCCGCATTATGGCGTGACACCGGGCAAGCCGCTCGATGGTCCACACCTCGGCTTCGTACACGGCCCAGAGGACCTCGCGCTCAAGCCAGACGGGACTGCCGCGCGCATCGACAAGGCGTTCACATGGGACAACCCCATGTCTGCGCATGGCATGATGCATATGGTTATTTCCAACGCGCATGCGGGTGATCCCTACAAGATCGACACGCTGTTCATGTATATGGCGAACATGGCGTGGAATTCTTCGATGAACACGCGCGGCGTGATCGACATGCTGACGGATAAGGATGAGGCGACAGGCGAATATGTAATCCCGCGGATCATCTATTCGGATGCTTATAGCTCCGAGATGGTCGCTTACGCGGACCTGATCCTACCAGACACGACATACCTTGAGCGTCACGACTGCATCTCGCTCCTTGATCGCCCGATCTGCGAAGCGGATGCAGCCGCCGACGCAATCCGTTGGCCTGTGATTGAACCTGATCGCGATGTGCGCGGCTTCCAATCCGTACTCTGCGAACTTGGCGCGCGTCTTGATCTGCCGGGCTTCATCAACGAGGACGGCAGCCAGAAATATGCCGATTATGCCGATTACATCACCAACCACATCCGCAAGCCGGGCATTGGCCCACTTGCGGGGTGGCGCATGGGTGAAAAAGGTCTGCAAAACGGTCGCGGCGATCCGAACGAGGCGCAGCTTGATGCCTATATCGAAAACGGCGGCTTCTTTGTGGAGCACATTCCGGCAGGCGCGAACTACTACAAACCCTGGAACATGGCCTATCAAGAATGGGCCGTTGGTATGGGCATCATCGACAAGCCTGAACCCTATCTGTTCCAGCTCTACGTTGAACCCATGCGCAAATTCCAGCGCGCGGCCGAAGGACATGGCGAGCGCCAACCACCAGAGCATCTGCGCGAACGCGTCAAGAAAACCATGGACCCACTGCCGATCTGGTACGCACCGTTCGAGGACAGCGCAGTCGATGTGAATGAGTATCCCGTCCACGCGCTAACGCAGCGCCCTATGGCGATGTATCACTCATGGGGCAGCCAGAACGCTTGGTTGCGTCAGATCCACGGTCACAATCCGCTCTATCTGCCAACAAACCTGATGCAGAAGCATGGGCTCAAGGATGAAGACTGGGCGACGGTTTCCTCTACGCATGGCTCTATCACAGTGCCTGTCATGGAAATGGCCGCGCTGAATGCGAATACCGTCTGGACATGGAACGCCATCGGCAAACGCAAAGGCGCGTGGGCACTGGAAGAAGACGCGCCAGAAGTCACCAAAGGCTTCTTGCTCAACCACCTTATCCACGAATTGCTGCCGCCAAAGGGCGATGGCCTGCGTTGGTCAAACTCCGATCCAATCACAGGCCAAGCCGCATGGTTCGACCTGCGGGTCAAAATCGCCAAGGCGGCAACGCCCCCAAGCGAAAGCCAACCCGCCTTCCCGCCGATCAAGTCACCGGTCGGCACTGGCCCCAAAGAATTGAAGTGGCAGACAAAGAAATGACCCCTCCCTTCATCTTGCCCGTAAACTCCGGGGTCTGGGGCAGCGCCCCAGTCCTGCCCGCACCACAAAACGCAGAGGCCAGATCATGACCACACTGCCCACCAGCACCCAAAAGAAACTCGGCCTCGTCATCGACCTTGATACATGCGTAGGCTGTCATGCCTGCGTTGTGTCCTGCAAAGGCTGGAACACCGAAAACTACGGCGCTCCGCTTAGCGATCAAGATCCTTACGGCGGTGATCCATCAGGCACCTTCCTCAACCGCGTTCACAGCTATGAGGTTCAGCCCGATGAAGGGGCTGCCCAGCTGATCCACTTCCCCAAATCCTGCTTGCACTGCGAAGACGCGCCCTGTGTCACCGTTTGCCCGACTGGCGCGAGCTACAAGCGCGTCGAGGACGGTATCGTTCTGGTGAACGAGCAAGATTGCATCGGCTGCGGGTTGTGCGCATGGGCCTGCCCATACGGCGCACGTGAAATGGATGCCTCCGAGAAGGTGATGAAGAAATGCACCCTCTGCGTGGACCGTATCTACAACGAAAACCTGCCCGAAGAAGACCGCCAGCCTGCTTGTGTGCGTACATGCCCGTCAGGCGCGCGTCACTTCGGTGATCTTGCAGATGAAACATCCGACGTAAGCATCCTTGTCGCCGAGCGCGGTGGCTTTGATCTGATGCCAGAGATGGGCACCAAACCTGTGAACCAATACCTGCCCCCACGCCCCAAGGACACGATGGAAGAGTTCAACATCCTCGCGCCCTACCTAGAGCCTGTTGCAAAAGACGCAGGCGGCTTTCTCGGATGGCTCGACAAAGCGCTCGACAAACTGCCCGGCAACTCTGCCGGAGGAGCGAAGTAATGCACCCAGCACCATCAATTATCCTTTTCACCACGCTCTCTGGTCTCGGCTTTGGCCTGCTTGCGTTCCTCGGCATCAACATGCCCGGCTCCACCGGCTTTATCGCCTTTGTCTTTTTCGCAATCGCCTATGTGCTCGCAGTCGGTGGTCTGTTGTTCTCCACCTTCCATCTCGGCCACCCCGAACGCGCGTTGAAAGCGTTCAGCCAGTGGCGTTCCAGCTGGCTTTCACGCGAAGGAATTTGCGCCGTCGCCGCTCTGATCGTCATGGCGATCTACGGCTTTGGCCGCGTCTTCATGGATCAACATTGGGGCCTGATCGGCGGCATTGGCGCGGTACTATCGCTTGCAACCGTCTACACCACCTCGATGATTTACGCACAGCTCAAAACCGTTCCGCGCTGGCACATGCCACTCACAAGCCTACTGTTTATGGCCTTTTCCCTCGCAGGCGGCGCGCTGCTTGCAGGGCAAGTGCAGATCGCCCTGCCCCTGCTGATCGTCGCAGGGATCGTCCAAATCGCCTATTGGCTCTTGGGTGACAAACGCCTCGCACAATCCGGCTCCACATTGGAAAGCGCGACGGGCCTCGGCCACATCGGCAAGGTCAAAGCCTTCGAGCCGCCCCACACCGGCACCAATTATCTGATGCGCGAATTCATCCATGTTGTCGGGCGCAAACACGCGCAAAAGCTGCGCATTATCGCGCTTGGGCTTGGGTTCGTAATCCCCGTGATCGCGCTGCTGCTGCCCTTCGGGCATATGCTTGCACTCGTCGCCGTCTTGAGCCACGTTGCGGGCATATTCGTCTCACGTTGGCTGTTCTTTGCGCAGGCCGAACATGTGGTGGGACTCTACTACGGAAAACGCTAATGCCCTTTCTTCCCGGATTTGACGAACGCTGGGCCGATGTGCCAGACTACATCATAGGCATCACCAAACAAATCTGGGAAGATCGCGAAATCCACTCGCTGCATGATTATTACGGCGAGGATTTGATTGTGCGCTCCTCTGCTTCCGTCGTGCAAGGCAATGCAGGCATCATCGCCGCTACGCAGGCTACGCTCGCTGAATTTCCTGACCGTGAATTGCCGGGAGAAGATGTGATCTGGTGCATGACGGGGGATGATAGTTTTCTGTCGTCGCACCGCCTGCTCTGCACTGCGACGCACACACATCCCGGCATGTACGGCGCACCGACCGGGCGCACACTGGCCTACCGCATTCTGGCGGACTGCTGGTGCAAGGAAAACACCATCAAAGATGAATGGCTAGTGCGCGATCAAGGCGCGGTCGTGCGTCAAATGGGCCGCGATATCCCCGAATGGACCCGCGAATTGATTGCCCGCGAAGGGGGGCCAGAGAATTGCGTGCGCCCTTATACCCCCGCCAATGACATCGTCGGCCCCTACCAAGGGCGGGGCAACGACAATGAGTGGGGCAAGATTTATGCGGACATTCTAGAGCGCATTTTAAGTACCGAATTTTCCGTCATCACCGGCGCATATGACCGTGCGGTTGAACTCGCCTACCCCAGCCATACAGCTGCCCATGGCCATGCAGCAGCAGACAAATTCTGGCTTGGCCTGCGCGCCGCATTTCCATCGGCCAAGGTCAGCATTGATCACGTCATCGGCAACGACGACCCGCTCAATTCCCCGCGTGCAGCCGTCCGGTTCTCATTGCACGGCACGCACGATGGTCACGGTATGTTTGGTGCGCCCACTGGAGCAGAAGTATTCGTGATGGGCATCGCGCACGCCGAATTTGGTCCGCGCGGAGTGCGCCGTGAATGGGCGCTCGTCGATGAAACTGCGATCTGGAAGCAAATCTTGCTGCAAACCGGCGACATATAGAAAATCCTTTTGAAAAGGATTTAGACGCCCTGATTATTCTGGCGAATAGTCGTTTTTCGCAGGAAAACGTGTTCCTGCGCGATGAATCCACCGACGCGCCATCCGACCATCATCGAAGACACATTAGCGTTGACGGAGGTCACGCTCGACATCACCGAGGCATCCGCCACATAAAGCCACTACACGCCCTTCAACCTCAAATGACTGTCGAGGGACCCCTGTCGGCTCCATCGCAACGCTGCCAACCGGATGATAGGCGGTGGCCTCGACCGTGGGCGACGCAAGGACACCTTTTCGCCCAAACTGATAGCGAACAGGCGAGACCGCCCAATGGGCATTTGGCGCAGGGTGATGTCATAGCCCGACGCGGGATGATCATGCAGGTTCGCGACAACACTCGCGATATCGCGCTGCACGTCGATGCCGTGTTCGCGCAAATGGAAAGAGGGGCCAAGGCCCGAACGGAACGTTCACCCGGATATCCGCATCGTTCGGCCCTGCCGCCAGCACGCAAATGCTCGCTTTAGTGTCATGTCCAAGGCATCCCCCGAAGCGCACCACCGTTTTCACCGCCTGCATTGACGAGACGGCACAGTTCGATCTGGCTTGGCCGCCCCCCCCCCCGCAAAGCATGACAGCGATGCGATCCATGATGCGGTTTTGACGCTTCTACATGAGTCCTTCACAGGTCTGCACCGCCGTGCCCTGCTGTTCTTTGGCAGAAACATCATCCTCGAACAGGGCGGAGAGTGAATCGCCACGCAAACACATTATGTCGGAAATTTCGATGCCCCGCTTCATCTTGCCCGTTAAACTCCCGGCCCCCTGAGACCGGAACTTGCAAATTTTCTAGGGAATTCGGATCACCGTCCGAGCCATTTTCGCCGCTTCTGCGAAATGCTGTCTCCTGCATCCGCCAAACTGTCGCCCATCTCCTGCATCACAGGATCGATGCGCGCCTCGCGAAACCGCCGCCAACGCACCCAAATCGCCCACACAAAGGCAAAAAACACGATCAGGATAGCGATGTTCAGCCAAGGAATGATCCGCACATCCGGACTGTCAACTGCGCGGACACTTATAGCGTTGGGGTGAATGGTCATGAACTCGTTGCGCCAGCCGTAATGCTTGATCACAACCCACTGCGGATCAGCTGCCACGGACTTCAAATCAGACGCTTCTGCCTGCAAATTCGATGTGTCGAACTTGAAATAGGGCGGCCAGCCCCAGCCCGTGTCCTCGTTGCGGTATACCATGACTTTATCATTGGGGTATTTCGCCTGAATAAAGAACACATCACGGTTCACCGCCGCGCCGTCACTGCCCACATCCGCGCTCGCCCAGAAGATCGAATTCTCGCCGAAATCGACCCGCTTTTCGTAGGTGTCTGTGATCCGCGCCACATCGTGTTGCGGCAGCGTGTAGTGGAAAAACGCCGCGACCAGTACCCAAAAGCTGATCCAGAACGCCAATTTGATATAGCCCATCTCTCAGGCTCCCTTACATAAAATTCGTGGCATAAATGATGAACGAAACAATACCGATCGGGATCACGTAGACCCCCAAGATCAGCTTGCGCCGCAAGGAGCCGTCATATTCCTGCAGCCCTTCTTGAACAAACGCCTCGCGATCGCCGTCCTTGATTTCTTCGTCCCATTCCGCTTCCAGCTTGTCGCTCCGCACGGAGCGCGAATAGAGCGAAAGACACACGTAGACTACCGAGAGCACCAGAAACCCGAAAACCAGTAAACGTGCCAGTGCTAACATATCACCTCCCCCTCACCGCGCCCCAAGGGCCAACGGTAGCAATCTTTTGTGCGCTGACGCTCCAAGGCCCCTCGCGCTTGGCCGGCGCTGACGGCGCCATCTCGGGCTCATGCCCGAACAGCGCCTCGCGCGCACCAGCTTTATCCACTTGATACTCGCGATCCAGAAAATCTGCCACATAGGATTTCTTGGTATCATGCCACGTCGCGTAAAGCGTATAGAACAATTCCTTGTGGCAAATGAACAACTGGCGGATATCCTTGGGGCTAAGCTGCGATAGCAGCATATTAACCAAGTCCCGATCGCCGTGGTCGGCACTGCGCAGCGTGTAGAAATACGCGGGATGATCCGAAGTGATCCTCGGCCACTTGCCACCCTCCTCCGCCCAGCGCAGCAGATCGGCGAGGCCATGAAATTCCTCCGGCAAATCAGTGGCGTGAAGACGTGCCAAAGCGCGTATATCGCGCCGCGTCGCCCCTGCCAGATCAATCCCGCTTTCCTGCGCGATATCAATCACAATGAAATCCATCTTCTGACGCAGGATCGCCGCCGCATCTATGCCGCGTGCCTTCACAATTGGCTCGACCAGATCATTATATTCCAGGAACTTCGCAATTTGATTGCGGTCCTTTGTGTCGAACACATATTTGATCGGCAATGCGCCCAGCGCCTCTTTCGCGTCGCTAGAGATCACCGCCGGATGATCCATTCCTTGGAACACATAAAGCCCGCCAAAATGCGCCGTCCAGAAATTGCGTTGCTCGAATTCCATCAGATCAAGGCGCACAGGATTGCGCGTTACGTCACCCGTGCGCTTGGCCGATGTGATCATGTCCGCGATCAGCAGATCATCGAACCAAGCGTCCTCTTCACGCATGAAACGGTCCACATTATCCGCCAGCGCCTGCGCCTCGGCCACTGTGCCGCTCGTCGTGTCCGCCTCGATTTTGACCCGTCGAATATCAAAGAGCTTCGCAGGCCCATCGACGCTGTAAACCGAATTCACCAACTCCCCCGCTACCGCATCGCGCGCAGTGAGTGCAAAAAGCTGCGGTTCGTTCTTTTGGATGAACTTCTTGAGTATCTCCCGCGAGGTCGAAAATTTCGCATTCAGCAGCGGCGCGTGTTTTTGATCGGTCGTGAGCAAGATAAACTGCCGGTTCACCCCCGCATGGTTGAGGTAGAGAGGGTCGTCCAACTCATCGCCGATCTCGGGCGAGTAGCCAGAGATATCTATGTGAAAATCAGTGAGTTTGGTTTGATGGTTCGTCAGATGCTTTAGCGCACGGTTATAGCGTTCGATCAGCGCCGGTGAGGCGATGTGGATGAGATTGCCAAACATAAGGCCGCGTTGGATGAGGCGGATCATTTTGCTTCCTTCCCGCGTAACTTGTCAAATACCGGATCACCCTCGGAGTGAACCCTGACGATCTCCAGTGACTTCCCTTTGGGCGAGGCGTGGAAATCAAATGGGGAACCGGCTTGCGAGACATTGCAATAGGTTTCTACAATGCTTATCGCTGCACGATACGCAAGATGGGTACCCCTCACCGGAACATGGCACTCCACGATCCGCGGCGCTCCTATAGTTGAAAGGTTCTCTTTCAAACACTCCGATTGCAGCCAGAAGTATGTAATCTCCCCGCCCCAGTAAGTTGTCAGAGGCCTCACGCTCGGATCGACAAGCGCTAGTGGTTTAGACACCATAAAGAAACGGTGTGACCTGACCTTTCTTTGCTGCTCGTCATTTAACGGGCTCTGGGTACAGATTAGTTCAATGTCTTGGCCACTCAACCGGAATTCTTCAGGTAGATTTTCCAGCCGTTGCTTCAGACTTGCTTTCGAAGCCGATATTAGGGTCCCATTTTCCATCGCCTGCGTTTCTTGATCAGTCAAACGACAATAGTGCCAACCTCTGATCAGCTCCGAACCAAGGCACCTCATGAGGTCATCCTCGATAAAGCTGTGAAATCGCACGGCGAGCTCGTTCTCACGAACAATCGCTGACGAGCTATCGGGATCGTCCGCGTTGTCCAATTCTGTTTTGCGTAAATAGTAAGCGTCAAGAACAGGCTTTGTGTTAGCAAGCAACTCAAGGATGTTCTTGGGATAAGTAGCTACATCCCAAGCGTCGATTGGCTGATTTGTCATCGCAGAAAGCACCCGTTTGCCCCCAAGGCGAAGGTGCTACTCTGCTGAAAACGTGCTCGGCAAAACATCATACCTTAACCTGTTTTGACATACACCAATGCACCACCCAAATCACAGGCGTCACCAGAAAGAGCCAGCCAAGAATATCTCTCGTTCTTTTCATCTCACCTCCATTGGGCTTCGCCCATTCAGGTTCGAAACGCTCTTCCAGAGCGTTTCCTAGCCGGCCTTCACCCCATCCAAATACCGCTTCTTCGCAATTTCCGTCCGCTCATAATCCCGCACCATCCCGTCAATCGCGATCTCGTCGGATTTATCAGCATAGCGGAACTCACTATCAGCGTAGCGGTTGATCTCTTGCACGACCATGTCCACCGTGATCGGCTTGCGTAGCTCGGAAATCATGCCTTTCTTGGCGTCGTAATCTTTGAACAGGAACAGATCAGGCTCCTCCATCCATTCATCGGGCAATTCAAAGTCCATCGCGCGCACTTTCACGGCGTCCGTGATGTTCTTGATCGCACGCCCTGTGAAGCGTTCATCCGCCTCCTGAATACCCTTCAAATAGGTGCCAAGTTTCGCAATCGTATCCAACTCACCGAACTGCGACTGCACAGAGTCAAAGACCACTGCCAACCCTTCCTCATGCGGCCGCCCATGACTGGCAAAGGACGCAGCAACTGCCTTCTGGATCGCTTGCGCCTCGAACACATCATGCTGTCCAAGCGGAATATCGTGGTTCTTGCCCATCAACAGATAAAGGATGTCGATATAGTCATCGCGCGTTTGCGGTCCATCCACGAGGAAGCGCGCACCGGCGCGTTGGCGCAAAGCATCGTCGACATTCTCGGGGTAATTCGAGAACATGCCGAACGTACAATTCCCGCGCACAACGGTGTTCGCGCCTGCGAAACTTTCCATCAGCACCGCGGTAATTTCGAGCTGCCCTGCCGAAGACTGACGATCCCCCCGCTTGCCCGCAAGCTGATCAATATCGTCAATCGTGCCAAAGCCGATCACAGACGGGTCGATGATATTGTTGATAAACGCCTTCGCGTTCTGACCCGATTTACCTTGGTAGCTGTCGATATTATCCGTCGAAAGGTTCTGATAGCGAAACGGATATCCCGCCGTCTCGCAATAACCCGAAATAAGCCCCGCCATCATCTGGATCAGCGTGGTCTTCCCCGTCCCCGGTGCGCCGTCGCCCATAAAGGTAAAGATGAACCCACCAAGGTCCGCAAACGGGTTCAAACGGCGCTCGAAATCATATGCCATGAGCATCTTTGCCAGCTTCATCGACTGATATTTAGCGATGTGGTTGCCAACGACCTCGTTGGGTTTCTTAAACATCATCGTCAACTTTGACGACTTCCCCTTCGACGCAGGTGTAAAGCCGTTCACCACGAAATCGTCCGCCTCGACCTTCCAAGTCGCCGATGTAAACGCCTCCAAACGCCCCGCACTTCCCGTGCGCGCGGCGACCTTGTCCATCAAGCCTTCGGCATAGGCGAGGGCGACCGCGATCAACTTAGGATCATCATCCGCGTGATGCTCGATGTTCTGATCAAGCTCCCATAAAGCGCCATGCAAAGCCAGCGGCGCATTGTCAGTCAGCACCTCTTCAACCTCGCCCAAAATCACAGACACCTCGCTCGCATGAGAGGACAGTAAAAACGAAGATGCAGATGCAAATACATAAAGAGAAATCAGCGCTTCCGCCGTCAGCATTTCGGAAAACTCCGCCTTTCTGGCAGCTGCAACGCCCCCTTCCAGGTTGGCACGTTTCAAATCAGACAAGCCAACCTGCTCTGCGTAATTCTCTGCCACAGCCATCGAAATCGCCAAAGCACGGCGCAGTGCATTCATCACGCTCGCCTGCAAAGGCGAGACCAACGCATCGCCCTCATCAGCTCCTTCGATCCTTGCGAGCAACTGAACCCCTTCAGCGCGGGCAGTCGAGCGTGTCACCAAACCCGGTGTTGTCGATCTGAACCGTCGCCGCGTGCCAAGCCCCGCAGATTTCTCAACCGCCGCCTCGCGCGGCTTCGCGACACGCGGCGCATGGTCAAACCCCTGCAACAGCGCCAATGCCGCGCTGTAATGTTTCTGAATATCCGCCTCACGCAGCTCCATTTGATCCGCTGTCACGCTCATCTAAATCACTCCAAATATCTTCATCTTCCGAATTAAACTTTCCCCGAAGGGACGGTCGGCCAAGAAGCTCAACGATAACTGAGCACGCGCCCGCCAGCGCCCACCACAAATTTACGCACAGATGAAAATCCCGGCGGGTTCTTCTCTTCCAAAACCTGATAGGGGCGCTGAGGCAGAATAATGCTCCGCTCCATCCGCGTGGCCCCCGTGTCTGCCCCGCGACCCGCAAAAGGATCGAGCGCAAACACCTCGCGATCCACCGTGCCGAACCAGCCTGCGCGCTCTTGCTCGACGCGCTCACTCTCCAGCTCTTCGCGCGTCCACGCGAGCGCCCAATCCTCGCCCTCGGGCGAGCGAGCCTCCTCCAAGACCTCCCGTAAAGGGCCGGTTTGGCGGGTGTAACCGTGGGAATACATTGGCCCAAGGTGGAACCGCCGCAGGCTTTTGGGGTGTAGATCTTGAAAACTCTCGTCAAAGCCTTTTGCAATCGTGAGCAGTTTCAGCCCAGCGAGCGCTTGTCCCATAAGATGCGCTTGCGCTTCTGGCCAGCGATACTGATCCTTGGGTAGGGCTGTTTTGCCGCTGTCCTCAAGCTCCATCAGATAGACCACCGGCAGGTTCACTTGACTGTCATAGACGGCCCAATGGATCAGAAATTTGCGCCGCCCATTGGCTAGGTTTTCGACCCAAAGGCACTCTGGATCATTCTGCGCCCAGAACAACTCCCCGCGCGCGAGTTCTTCGTAATAGAGCCGCTGGGACAATGCGAATTGCAGCTTTGTCGGTAATTCCTGATCACCAACAATGCGGCGCACCATTTGTTCTTTGTATTGCTCGACCGAGGGCATATTCGCCAGATGCTTTTCCGCCTGTGCCGCATCATTCGCCATGGTCAGCAATTCGCGGTGCACTGGAAACCCGCTTTCGCGTGTGTCCATAGAGAGCGAGCCAAAGAACTGTCCCGTATCGCGCCCAACGAGCAGATATTTCATCGAAAGCGCGCGAAACGTGAACGAGAGTTTGCTCACATAGCGCGTGATGACTTCAACGTCCGCATTGGACAACCGCCCCTCCGCCTGCATCACCGCAGAGACCCGCATCAAGTGCTGGGTGATCCTCTCGAATTTACGAAAATAGCGACGAGACGCGAAAGTATCGAGGAGCCCTGCATGATCGCCGCTGACGTCGACGGTATCGCTCATTTACCCACCATACGCATTGCTATCATGCTTCTCGACGATCTGCGCAAAGCGGCGTGCGAAACGCTCGTCCGCCTTCGCCTTGGCTTCCAAAACATCGCGAGCAAAGACCATGTGATCCTCATGCGCTTCCATCATGTCGGCCATACGCTGGTTCGTCGCCGTGCCAATCGCGGCCATCGCGGTTTGCGCTTCTTGATCTGTCTCAACGCCAATTTCATTGATGCGGTGCGCTACATCCTGCTGCTGCGCGGTTTTCAAGGACTTGGTCAGAGCATCATACAAAACAACCCGCTGCTTCGTGTCTGTTTGCAGCTTGTTGATCAGTACCATCTGCGTCGCTGCTTGGTTCTGCAATGAATCGATCCAGGTTTTGCCCTTTTCGATATACCGCTCCAGCGTTTGGGATTTCGCGAGCTTGACCTGCTCCTCTTGCACCAGCTCGTTATACTTGGCGTTCAGATCCGCAATCTCTGTTTCCAGCTTGGTGCGCGCGGCGGCATCTTGCTCCACCGCGATCTTGCCCTCAAGCGCGATAATCTTTGGGTCCATCGCCATGATCTGGGACTTCACATCCTCCAACTCACCCACAGTGAATTCACGCTCGTCCAGCGTTTCAGACAAATTCACTTCAACCTTGGTCTTTTGATCATTCAAAACCGCCAACTGACCCTCTAGCAATTTGGTAATCACATCGGACTTCGAAATCAGGTCCTGCAATTTGTCATCAATCGAAGCAGAGCGCACGCGATCCTGACGCATTGCGTCAGACTTCGCACCCGCAAAAATACCGACAAAGCTTTCCCAACCCGTCTTGTTGCGCATCTCGTCAAAGTCTTTTGAGAACGCCGCCGTGACATCATCCAGCCCCATAATCAGCTCAGCTATATTGGCGTTCATCACGTCCGTGTGGGCATGAACGTCTTCAAGATTGGCGTTCTCGATGTCGATCATCGCGTCATCGCCCGCCTTCATTTTTTGGCGCGCAACTTCGATCCGGCTGCTGAGTTCTGATATTTTGGATTGTGCCTCGGCCACCTGTTTTTGCGACTCGGCCACTTGGCTTGCAAAATCTGACATAAAAATTCTCCCGTTTTACAATGCGTTACTTAAGATATAGGCAATGTGAATGTGGCTTACATCTACATTGCTGCAAGATTTTCCGTAACTGTCGCAAATGTCATGGCGGATGGGAAGTCGGATGGCTAAATAGGCCCGTTAAAACAAGAAGGAACGCGCGCAATGAGCTGGTCACCAGACAAAACCGAAGTCAAAAGCTGGAATGAATGGGACACGCTACGGCATGTAATCGTGGGCCGCGCCGATGATTGCCACATTCCGCCTGCAGAACCCGCACTGGACGCAAAAGTGCCCGAGGACAGCGATATGCGCGGTCAATGGGGACGCCGCCCACAAGAGACGATTGATCGCGCAAACGAGCTCTTGGACAATTTTGCAGGCATGCTGGCAAAGCGCGGCCTGCGCGTGGATCGCCCGACCTGCATTGACCATTCGCTGCCCGCGACAACGCCTGATTTTCACACGCAAAGCCAGTTCGGCTGTATGCCGCCCCGCGATGTATTGCTAACCGTTGGCCGTGAAATGCTGGAGGCGACGATGTCCTATCGCTGCCGCTGGTTCGAGTATCTGAATTACCGCCCACTCATGCAGCAATATTTCAACGAAGACCCCAAGTTTCGCCACGAAAGCGCGCCTAAGCCGCGCTTGACGGACGCGGATTATCACCCTGACTACCTGTCCGAAAAGATCGGCGATGCAAAGCGACTTGAATGGGCTGCCGCGAAGTTTTTCGTAACAACTGAAGAAGAGCCACTTTTCGACGCCGCCGACGTGTTACGCTTTGGTAAAGACCTCGTGGTGCAGCATGGTTTCACGACCAACGAAAAAGGCATCGAGTGGCTGCGCCGTCACTTTCCTGATCACCGTGTTCACACGGTGAACTTCCCCGGTGATCCCTATCCGATTCACATCGACGCGACTTTCACGCCACTGCGCCCGGGTCTGATCCTGAACAACCCGCAGCGCCGCTTGCCTGCGGATCAACGCGCAATGTTCGAGCGGAACGGCTGGGAAATTGTCGATGCCGCACAGCCCGCGCACAACGCCCCACCGCCGCTGTGCTATTCATCCACATGGCTTTCGATGAACGTGCTGGTGCTTGATCCCAAGACAGTCTGCGTCGAAAAATCCGAGGTCTATCAGGCCGAGCAAATGGATAAGCTGGGCATGGAAGTGGTCGAGGTCGAGCTACGCGATGCCTATGCGTTCGGCGGCGGCCTGCATTGCTGCACGGCGGATGTCTACCGCGATGGCGAGTGCGAAGATTACTTCCCGAATATGTAAGCGCAGTGGTGTGCGTGATATCACGCACACTACCTTTTCCAATCAACCTACCACGTTGAAATCCGGTCCATACGGATACTTCGTAATGTTCTCGTTGCCGTCCTCGTGAATGATCAGGATATCATGCTCGCGATACCCGCCTGCGCCCGGCTGATCGCTCGCGATAGTCAACATCGGCTCCATCGAAATCACGTGACCCGCTTCCAAAACCGTGCCGATATCTTCGCGCAATTCCAGTCCCGCTTCGCGGCCATAGTAGTGTGACAGAACGCCAAAGCTGTGACCGTAACCAAACGTGCGGTACTGAAGCAGATCACGCTCGGCAAAGAATTCGTTGATCTCGTTCGTTACCTCCGCGCAGCTTGCACCGGGCTTGAGCAGGGAAATACCCAGCTCATGCGCGCCCACGTTTGCCTCCCAGATTTTCAAGGAAGCATCATCCACTTCGCCCACGAACATCGTGCGCTCCAGCGCTGTGTAATAGCCAGAAATCATCGGAAAGGTATTGAGCGAGAGGATATCGCCCCGTTCCAGCTTGCGCGAAGTGACAGGGTTATGCGCGCCGTCCGTGTTGATGCCGGACTGGAACCAAACCCATGTATCGCGGTACTCCGCGTCGGGAAATCGTTTCGCAATTTCCACTTCCATCGCATCGCGGCCTGCCATAGCGACGTCGATTTCACGAATGCCAACGCGCACCGCATCCTTGATCGCAAAGCCCCCAACGTCGGCAACAGCCGCGCCCGCGCGGATCAGGGTCAACTCAGCGTCCGATTTGTGCATACGCTGGATCATTGTCGCCTCGTAGAGGTCAACAGACTGAGAGGGCGCAAGAAAACTGTCGAGCTTGGCTTTTTGCAGCAGGCTCAGATGATCGCTCTCGAAGCCGATGGACTTGCCTGTCCCAGCGACGGACTTGATCGCGCGCCAGTAGTTGTCGCGCTGCCAATCCGTGTATGTGATGTTGTCACCAAAGCAACGCCGCCAAGGCTGGCCAGCGTCGATTCCGGCGGAAATAGTGACGGAGGTTTCTTGCGTGACAACCAGCGCATAGGGGCGGCCGAACGCACAATAGGTAAAGCCAGAATAGTAAGAAATGTTGTGCATGGAGCTAAAGACAGCCGCATCAACGTCCATATCGGACATGATCTTGCGCAGCTTGCTTAGACGCGCTTCATACTCGGCATCAGAAAATTGCAGGGGGGCTTTTTCGCCGTTGTGAAAACGGTAGAAATCGGGACGTGCAGTCATGGTGTGACCTCCATTTTGACGCATCAAAGAGAGGTCCCGGCGTTCAGGACAGGAGTTATGCGGGATCGTTCGGGTTTCGAACGGAGCGACGCCATCGCCCGCAACACGCATCGCATAGCTGCGCGCAGCGTAGCACGCCAGTTCGCGGCGCAGACCATTCCAAATCCGACACTCTGGACAAGATCGTGCGCGCATGCTTTGCCTGCCGCAATCATGCTTTGGGAGAATATCATGCTCGACACACCTACGAACCTTGCCTCGCTGCTCAAAGACCCCAGCCTGCTGGCGACCAAAGCCTATATCGGCGGGCAGTGGGTCGACGGCGAAAACGGCGCGACGTTTGATGTAATCAACCCCGCGCGCGGCGATGTGATCGCCAAGGTCGCCGATCTAAGCCGCGCACAGGTCGCCGGCGCGATTGCACAGGCGCAAGTCGCACAAAAGGACTGGGCCAAGAAGACCGGCAAGGAACGATCGGGCATCATGCGCAAATGGTTCGATCTAATGATGGCCAACCAAGACGATCTGGGCATTATCCTGACCGCAGAGCAAGGCAAACCACTGGCCGAAGCCAAAGGCGAAATCGCTTATGGTGCCTCCTTTATTGAGTTTTTCGCAGAAGAGGCCAAGCGCATCTACGGCGAGACTATTCCGGGCCATCAGCCTGACAAACGCATCACGGTCATCAAACAGCCCATCGGCGTTGCCGCCTCGATCACGCCGTGGAATTTCCCCAACGCAATGATCGCGCGCAAGGCCGCGCCAGCAATCGCCGCTGGCTGTGCCATGGTCGCGCGCCCCGCTGAGGATACCCCGCTTTCCGCGCTCGTGATGGGCGTGTTGGCCGAGCGTGCAGGTATTCCTGCGGGTGTTCTGAATATCCTGCCCTCGACCCTATCGAGCGAGATCGGCAAAGAGTTTTGCGAAAACCCCGCAGTGCGCAAGCTGACGTTCACAGGTTCGACCGAAGTGGGCCGTATCCTGTTGCGCCAGGCGGCAGATCAAGTGATGAAATGCTCGATGGAGCTGGGCGGCAACGCGCCCTTCATCGTGTTCGATGACGCCGATCTGGACGCCGCCGTCGAGGGCGCGATCATGTGCAAATTTCGCAACAACGGCCAGACCTGCGTCTGTGCCAACCGCATTTACGTGCAAGCGGGCGTCTATGACGCCTTTGCGCAAAAGCTCGCTGCGCGCGTCGGTGCGATGAAGATCGGCGACGGTTTCGAGGATGGCACAGACCTTGGCCCCCTCATCAATCCCAAGGCAGCCACCAAAGTGCGCGCGCATATCGCAGATGCGAAAGCCAAAGGCGCGACAGTCATTCTGGGCGACAATGGCGCAGAGCTGGATGGCAACTTCTTTGCCCCAACGATCGTAACAGGTGCAACGAAAGAGATGGCGGTTTCTACCGAAGAAACCTTCGGACCCCTCGCGCCTCTGTTCAAGTTCGAGGACGAAGACGAGGTGATAGCGCTGGCCAACGATACAATCTTCGGGCTTGCCTCCTATTTCTACGCCAAAGACCTCAGCCGCGTTTACAAAGTAGCCGAAGCGCTTGAATACGGCATCGTCGGCGTGAACACGGGCATCATTTCGACCGAAGTCGCGCCTTTCGGCGGGGTCAAGCAATCCGGCCTTGGACGCGAGGGCAGCCATCACGGAATCGAAGACTATCTAGAGATGAAATATATCTGCATGTCGGTCTAATCGCATATTGCGACCCGGCCCTTCGGGGAGAGTTTAAGAGGCAAGATGAAGCAGGATGCTTTTCAAAGCGCGATCCAGATCCTCACTGAAAAGGATTCTCTGCGCGTTTGGTCACTGATTGTCACCATATTCGGCGATCTTGCGCTGGATCCCGGCGACGTCATTTCAGGTCCTGTGCTTGGCGATATCCTCTCGCCCGTAGGGGTGCGCCCGGAAGCGATGCGCGTCGCGCTTTATCGCTTGCGCAACGAGGGCTGGCTGGAGACAACAAAGCGCGGACGCGAAGCCCTGCACCACCTGAGCGCTTCGGGGCGCACACAAAGCGCCAGCGCCAGCCGCAGAATTTACGCAAGCGCACAAAGCGAAGACCCACGTTGGCATGTGCTATGCTATCCCCCAGTTCTTTCCAGCGAAGAACACCAAAGAGCCGCGCAGCGCAGCAAGGAGGGCTATGTCACTGTCGCCCCCGGCGTCTACCTTGCAAATGGCATTTTACGCAGCAAGGCCACCGGCGCATTTGTGGTGCAAGGCGTTATCGGCGACGTGCCCGATTGGCTGAGCAAAACCTTGGTGCCCAGCGCTCTAATAGACGCCTTTGCAGAGCTATCAGCGCGTTTGAACGCGATCGATTTTGACGCGAGCGGCTTCAAATCCCTCAGCCAGATCGAGATCGCGACGCTGCGCGCGCTAATCGTGCATCGCTGGCGCAAGTTGGTCCTAAAACTGCCGAACGCCCCCGATGCGCTTTTCGGCAAGGATTTTGCCGGAACCACCTGCCGCGCAGCAGTGATGCAGGCGCTGGATGCCTTGGCGCGCCCCGAACTGTCAAGTTTAGCGCGGCGCGCTCTCTAGCGCGAGCAAGGCCGCAAGGCCGCTGCGGTAATCAGGATACCGCAAGCGCACCCCCAGCTCGTCCTTGATACGGTCATTGCGTACACGTTTGCTTTCTGCATAAAAGCTGCGTGCCATGGGGGTCATATCGGCGCTCTCGAAATCCGCCTCGGGAGGAAGCGGCAGACCAAGCAGTTTTGCCGCATGGGCGATCACGTCCTGTGGCGGGGCGGGATCATCATCGCACAGGTTATAGACAGCGCCCGGGCGGGGCTGCGCGATGGACGCGGCCAGCACTCTTGCGATATCCTCCACGTGGATGCGGCTGAACACCTGACCCTCTTTGAGGATGCGCCGCGCCGTGCCTGCGCGCACTTTGGCAAAAGGACCGCGCCCCGGACCGTAGATGCCGGCAAGACGGAAAATATGAAGCGGCAGACCCGCGATGGATTGCCACTCAGCCTCCGCATCGACGCGCATCTGGCCGCGCTTGGTCGAGGGTTTCAGCGGGCTTGTCTCATCGACCCAGCCGCCCTGCGCATCGCCGTAAACGCCTGTGGTCGATAAATACCCGGCCCACTCCAGATTGGGCGCTTGGGCCGTGATCTGGTCGCGAAACGCGGCGAGAACCGGATCGCCATCGCCAGTGGGCGCAGGGGAGATAAGGAGATGCGTCGCGCGCGTGATGTCTGCGTCCAGATCGCCGCCCGGCCAGAGAACGCCCGTAACGCCCGCCGCCTCGAGCGCCGCGATTTTATCGCTTGAACGCGTGGTTCCCGTGATGGAAAATCCCTGCGCAAGCAAATGCGGCGCAAGCGCGCTTGCGGAGTATCCGTGGCCAAGCGAAAGGAGATGTTTATGTGTCATCCGCCCTATCTGCGCGCGCGGGGCGTTGCTTTCAAGATGTATTTCACCCGAACCCGTTAACGCGCGTAATCGCTTCCCTCGCTGTCAAGGATCGCCTTAAGCTCGGCCAAGTGCCGTGCGTCCTGCTCTGGATATGTCTCAAGTTCCTGCGCGGTCTTTTCCGCGATTGCGTGGGGCAGAACGCGCAAGGGCCGGCCCGTTTGCAAAGCGCGAATATAGGTCTCGCAAGAGCGCTCGAAATAGAACAGGCGATTGAAGGTTTCGGCGACGGTCGTGCCGATTATCATAATGCCGTGATTGCCCATCACCATGACCTTTTTCTTCGGATCATCAAAAAGCTGCGCGCAGCGCGTCCCCTCTTCCTCGAAGGCGAGACCACCGTAATTCTCATCTATGACCACACGATCATAAAACGTTGCAGAGTTCTGATCGATCGGCGGCAAGCGGCTATCCGCCAAAGACGCCAACACCGTCGCAAAGGGCGAATGCACGTGCATCGCACAACGCGCATGTGGGCAATGACGGTGCATGCCACCATGCAATCCCCAAGCGGTCGCGTCAGGCGCATCGGGACCCTTCAAGGTCTCTGGATCATTCGCATCGACCACGATCAGATCAGATGCTTTGATCCGGCTGAAGTGCATCTGGTTGGGGTTCATCAAGAACTGCGTGCCATCACCGTTGATGGCAAAGGAGAAATGGTTCGCCACCGCTTCGTGCATATTCAGGCGCGCGGTCCAGCGGAATGCGGCGGCAAGATCGACCCGCTCCTGCCAGTAATCCATATTGGGGCGTGTGGTGCTCATTTTACTTCCCTCTCTTCAGGCGTCAGGACACGCGAGGGCACCCACGCATAGCCATTTTCGCACAGTATATAGGCCTCGCGAAGCCCGTGTGGCTTGTTGCTCGGTGCTTGCAAGATATGTCCCCCCATCGATTCGGCCTTGGCGACGGCGACATCGGGATCGCTGGCGTAGAGGCGAAATTCAGCGCCGGCGCCGCGCGCGCCTGCATCGGGCAATAGGCTTGGTAGCGGGTGGGAATGATATGTGCCATCGCTGTGGATCTGGAACAGCTGATCGCCATAAGTCATGATCGCGAAATCCGCATTGGCACGGTGCACCTTCATACCAAAGACTGCGTGCAAGAATTCCGCTTGAACCAGTACATCACGCACTAGGATGTTAAGCCCAAGACCGCACAGGGACGCGCCAAAGTCATCTGCGCTTACCGTCTCATAGTTCATCATGTGCCTTCCTGCTTGCGCTAAATCAGATGCTTGAACATCGCATTGGCTCGTGTCAACTTTGCACATGAGCCAAACACATTTCAAAACATGGGCGCAAAGTGCGCCGAGACTGGTCGCCGTTGCAGCGGGGCGCGCAGCGGCGGACCTTGTGATCAAGGGCGGCACATGGGTCAATGTGCACACCCGCGAGCTTCTAGAAAACCACGACCTTGCGATTGCGGATGGCCGTTTTGCCTATTGCGGGCCAGACGCCTCCCATTGCATCGGTACTGACACCGAGGTGATTGAGGCCAATGGACGCTTCATGATCCCCGGCCTGTGCGACGGACATATGCACATAGAGAGCGGCATGCTTACCCCCGCCGAATTTGCGCGCGCTGTTATCCCCCACGGCACAACATCCATGTTCACCGACCCACATGAGATCGCCAATGTGCTTGGGCTTGAAGGCGTGCGCATGATGCACGACGAAGCCTTAATGCAGCCGATTAACATTTTCACACAAATGCCGTCCTGCGCACCCTCTGCTCCGGGCCTCGAGACGACGGGTTTTGAGATTTCAGCAGAGGATGTCACAGAAGCGATGCAATGGCCCGGTATCATTGGCCTAGGTGAAATGATGAATTTCCCGGGTGTCGTGAATGGGGATCCTCAAATGCTCGCTGAAATCGCGGCAACGCAGAATGCGGGAAAGACTGTTGGTGGGCACTATGCCTCCCCCGATTTGGGACATGCGTTTCACGCCTATGCCGCTGGCGGCCCTGCGGATGATCACGAGGGCACCTGCGAGGCCGATGCAATCGCGCGCGTGCGCCAAGGGATGCGCCACATGATGCGGCTTGGCTCTGCGTGGTATGACGTGGAAAGCCAGATCACAGCCGTCACCGAAAAAGGCCTCGATCCGCGCAGCTTCATCCTTTGCACGGACGACAGTCATTCCGGCACCATCGTGAATGAGGGCCACATGAACCGCGTTGTGCGCCATGCGATCGCATGTGGCTGCGACCCTGTGATCGCGCTGCAAATGGCGACGATCAACACCGCCACGCATTTCGGGCTGGAGCGCGAGCTTGGCTCTATCGCGCCCGGTCGGCGCGCCGATGTGTTCCTGACATCTGATCTGAAAACACTCCCCGTCGAGCACGTAATCGCACGCGGCCAAACCGTTGCGCGCATGGGCATTTGCGAGGTAGACTGCCCCCACTACGACTGGCCCCGCCACGCGCGCGGCACGGTCAACATGGGGGCTTTGAAAAACGCAGCAGCGTTTGAAATCAAAGCGCCCGAAGGGGCCAACACAGTGCGCGCCAATGTGATCGGCGTAGTGGAAAACCAAGCGCCGACAAAAGCGCTCAAGGCAGACCTGCCTGTGCAGAACGGCTTGGTCGAAACCGCTGGCCAAGGCGATATCTGCCAGATCGCCCTTGTCGAGCGGCATCGCGCCACAGGCGGTGTCGTCAACGGCTTCGTCTCCGGTTTCGGATATGAAGGGCCGATGGCCATGGCGTCAACTGTTGCGCACGACAGCCACCACATGATCGTCGTCGGCACGGACCGCGCCATGATGGCGGCGGCGGCGAACCGCCTTGCCGACGTCGGCGGCGGCATAACCGTTTGGAAAGACGGCCGCGAACTTGCGCTGGTTGAACTGCCCATCGCAGGGCTTATGTCCGATCGACCTGCAAAAGAAGTCGCGCGTAAAGCGGACGCTATGGTGCAGGCCATGCAGGACTGCGGCTGCACATTGAACAACGCCTACATGCAGCATTCACTGCTTGCCCTTGTCGTGATCCCCGAAATCAGGATTTCCGATCTGGGCCTTGTGGATGTCACTAAATTTGAACTGACCCCGCTCTTTGAAAGCGGCGGCGCTTGAGGTTAACATGAATCACCAATCCATCCTCACACCACACGCCCCCCATCCCGAGGCGTTTCGCGACCCCAAAAAAGCGGTTGCCCAGCTTATCAAGATTTATGAGCAATCAACCGATTTCTTGTGCAAGAAATTCATGGAAACGATGCAAAATGGACACCCTGGTCATCGCTACCGTGCATTTTACCCGCAGATCAGGATCACGACGACCAGCTTTGCCAAAGTAGATAGCCGTTTGAGCTTTGGACACGTCTCCTCGCCCGGATCGCACGCGACAACAATCACCCGGCCCGACCTATTTAGGAATTATCTTGAACAACAAATCGGGCTGCTGATTGAAAACCACGATGTTGCCGTGGGTATCGGTATTTCTGAAACGCCCATCCCAGTGCATTTTGCTGTTGCCAATGATGCCAGCATTTCAGTCCCCCAAGATGGCGCCGCCGAATTTACATTGCGCGATGTCTTTGATGTGCCAGACCTGAGCACGACAAACGACGATATCGTGAACGGCACCTATAAAGTCGGCAAGGAAGGCCGCGAACCCCTTGCACCCTTCACCGCCCAGCGCGTCGACTATTCGCTGGCACGTCTGTCGCACTATACGGCGACTGATCCGATCCATTTCCAGAACCACGTGTTGTTCACCAACTATCAGTTTTACGTCTCCGAATTCGAGGCCTACGCGCGCACGCAGCTTGCAGACCCGAAAAGCGGCTACACCAGCTTTGTCAGCACAGGTAACATTGAAATCACTGATGCAGACGGGCATATAGAACCGACGATCAAGACACCTCAAATGCCGACCTATCATCTTAAAAAACCAGATGGCGGAGGCATTACTTTGGTAAATATCGGTGTCGGTCCCTCAAATGCGAAAACAGCAACAGATCACATTGCTGTGTTGCGTCCCCATGCGTGGATCATGGTCGGACATTGCGCTGGCCTTCGCAATTCGCAAAGCCTTGGGGATTTTGTGCTCGCCCACGCGTATCTGCGTGAAGACCGCGTGCTCGACGATGACCTGCCGGTCTGGATACCTGTGCCAGCTCTGGCCGAGATCCAGATTGCACTGGAAGCCGCGGTGGCAGAGGTCACTGAACTCAAAGGGTATGACCTGAAACAGATCATGCGTACGGGCACTGTGGCGTCCGTCGATAATCGCAACTGGGAATTGCGCGAACAAGAGGGGCCCGTTCAGCGACTGTCGCAATCGCGCGCTGTCGCGCTTGATATGGAAAGCGCAACGATCGCGGCGAACGGGTTTCGCTTTCGCGTTCCTTACGGCACGCTCCTGTGTGTTTCGGACAAGCCGCTACATGGCGAATTGAAACTTCCAGGCATGGCCTCGGACTTCTATACAACGCAGGTTGCACGCCATTTGATGATCGGGATAAAGGCGATGGAAACACTGAGTGAAATGCCGCTGGAACGCATCCATAGTCGCAAATTACGCTCTTTTCACGAGACTGCGTTCCTTTGACCCTGCGGAAACTCGCCAAAACACCTGATTTTTCCAATTTTTTGCGCCACTATCCGTTGTGCTCAGGATCAAGATACCGTTACATACCGCCTTAGAGGCCCAATATGCGGGCAGTAAAGGGAGACCATGAACATGGCAAAACCGATGACAAAAACTCAACTGGTCGCTGCACTCGCTGATGAGATGGGCGCAGACAAGAAAGCTGCCGGCGCAGCGCTTGACGCAGTATGTGCGCTGATCACCCGCGAAGTTTCCGGCGGCGGCGCGGTCACACTCCCAGGCGTCGGCAAAATCTACTGCCGTGAGCGTCCTGAGCGTATGGTCCGCAACCCAGCAACGGGCGAGCAGATCAAGAAAGAAGCGGACAAGGTCGTTAAAATGACAATTGCCAAAGCGTTGAAGGACAGCGTGAACGGCTAATCTTGCTCTTGCAATGATTTTCGGAAAGGGTCGCTCTGATTGAGCGGCCCTTTTCACTTTGGAGACGAGACGATGGATATTCGCGCAATGCTGATGGGACTGGCTTTTGCCCTAATGTGGTCGAGTGCCTTCACCTCTGCTCGTATCATCGTGCAGGACGCGCCGCCATTGGCATCGCTTAGCTTGCGGTTTTTCCTGTCCGGGCTTATCGGCGTCGCCATCGCACGCGCGCTTGGGCAGCATTGGAACCTGACGCGGGCGCAGTGGCGCGCAGTCTTCGTGTTCGGCCTGTGCCAGAACGCGCTTTATCTGGGCTTGAACTTCGTCGCGATGCAAACTGTAGAAGCCTCTCTTGCCTCTATCATCGCTTCGAGCATGCCGCTCATCGTGGCTGGCGCGGGCTGGCTGTTTCTCAAGGATCGCCTGCCAACCCAAGGCGTGATCGGCCTGGTGCTTGGCGTGGTTGGCGTGGTGATCATCATGGGTGCACGCTTTGGCGGCGAGGCCAGCATTTTGGGCATGGCGCTTTGCGTCGCAGGTGCGCTTGCGCTTGCCGTGGCAACACTAACGATGCGCGGGGCGTCCTCGGGGGGCAATCTGTTGATGATCGTCGGCCTGCAAATGTTCGTCGGCGCAATCATCCTCGGCGTCGTCTCCGCAGCGAGCGAAACGCTGACCTATACGCCATCGCTAAAACTCACACTGGCCTTCGCCTATACAACGTTGGTGCCGGGCCTGCTTGCCACTTTCGTATGGTTCAGCCTCGTCGAGCGCATCGGCGCTGTGCGCGCTTCGACTTTTCATTTTCTCAATCCGTTCTTCGGTGTGGCCATTGCGGCGCTGCTACTAGGCGAAGCGCTCGGAATCATGGATGTGATCGGTGTCACCGTCATCACCATTGGCATCCTTCTTGTGCAGCTTTCGAAACAAAAACCCACGGGGAGTTGAACGCGCGGCAGTGCTTCTTGGGGTGACAGGGGCGATCAAAGCGCTCTAACTCGCTTCTATGGAACTCGTCTTTGCATATGGCGCGGGGCTTTTGACCCTGATCAACCCCTGCGTTCTGCCGGTGCTGCCCATCGTTCTGGCGACAGCTTTGCAAGCAAGCCGCTGGGGTCCCCTCGCCCTCGCCGCGGGAATGAGCCTGTCTTTTGTCGTGCTCGGCGTCGCCGTCACCGCCTTTGGCCGCGCAATCGGGCTGAACGCAGACAGCATCGCACAGGCAGGCGCAATCCTCATGGTGCTGTTCGGTATCGTTCTATTGGTGCCACGTGCCTCTGCCGTATTTTCCACCGCGACCGCGGGGGTCGCTGCGCGCGCCGACAGCGGTATCGACGAAATCGACACCGGTTCCGTCAGCGGGCAATTCGTCGGCGGCATGCTGCTTGGCGCGGTCTGGTCCCCCTGCGTCGGCCCCACACTTGGCGGTGCGATTTCGCTGGCCAGCCAAGGCGAGAGCCTGCTGCGCGCAACGTTCATCATGATCTTCTTCGCACTTGGCGTTTCCTCGATCATCCTCGCCCTTGGCTATGGTGCGCGATCCGCCTTGCAAAAGCGCCAAGCGGCGATGCGCCGCCTTGCCGTCTCTGCGCGCCCGCTGCTCGGGGCAATCTTTATCGCAGTGGGCCTCATGCTGTTCTTCAAATGGCACTACGTCATTGAAAGCTGGCTCCTCGACATCATGCCGATCTGGCTACAAGACCTATCCGTCGTACTATAAGTCCAACCTTCAAGGGAGCTTACACATGAACCGCAGAACTATGATCCTATCCGGCGCAGCCACACTGGCGTTGCCAGCATTGCCAGCCTTTGCAGCGCCACTCGATTACACGCCGGGCCTGCTCAAGGAACGTATCGAGGCGGGCGACACCGTGTTTCTGGATTTCAAGGCAAGCTGGTGTGGCACCTGCCGTGCGCAGGAACGCGTGTTGACAAGCCTCAAGCAACAAAACCCCGCCTACGACGAAAACATCACCTTCATCAACGTCGATTGGGACACCTACGGCACGTCGCAAATGGCGGAGCGCATGAAGATACCGCGCCGCTCGACGCTTGTCGTTCTAAAGGGCAAGGAAGAGATCGGCCGCATCGTCGCAGATACTTCCGAGCGCAGCATCAAGAAACTGATGGACGCCGCGCTCAGCGCTGCGACAAGCGCTTAAGCCACAAGGCCGCGTGCGGGCCGGATATACCCCGTGAGCGTCCCACACCGATTGATGATCGGGGCGTTCATGCGTTTCAGCGTCGTGGGATGATCCGCGTCTAGAACACCAAGGCGCACTAAAAGGGCCGCGATCGCGCATTCCGCGCCGCGCGTCGTGCCATCCGCAACCTTGAGCGCGATGCCCATCTGCTTTTCGGGAACGATCGCGACAAAGAATGCCTCCGCACCAGTCTTGATCGCGACCTTATGGTTCATCGCGCGCATCAATTCCGTGCAGGCGCGGGTTTCGCCGGCCACCAATTCAGGATGCAGCGCCATCGCCTCGCGCAGGCGCACCGCCGCCGTGCTGACACTGTCGGAGCGCGTGTGAGCAGAGGCGAAAAACCCCATCGCGCGCGCCATTCCATGCAGTGTCGTTGCGTAATTGGGGGCAGAGCAGCCATCGATCCCATAGCCCGGGGAAGTCAGTTGCGTGGCATCCTCAAAAGCGTCAAGGCAGGCCTTTTGCACAGCATGAGACGGATCAATGTACTCCGGCCCCGCCTTCAAATGTTTGCCCAACGTCAGGAACCCTGCATGTTTGCCAGAGCAATTATTGTGAATCTGGCACGGGCTGGTGTCGGTCTTGATCATCTGCATCCTTGCCGGCAAATCGTCAGGCAATTGCGGACCGCAGCGCAGATCGCTCTCGCCAAGGCCCAGATCATCCAGCCACCGCGTCACACGCTGCGTGTGAATCGCTGCGCCTTGGTGCGACGCACAAGCCAAGGCCAATTGTTCGGTGCCAAGGCCCGCCGCGTCTGCGGCTCCCGAAGTGATCAAGGGAAGCGCTTGCAACATCTTGGAGGAGGAACGCGGCAACACCACTTGATCAGGATTGCCCCAGGCCTGCACGATCTGGCCAGCGCCATCGCAAATGACCGCATGACCCAAATGCAGACTTTCCAGAAACTCTCCACGCCAGATTTCAGCCAAAGGGACGGGTCCGGTCATACTGCTCTCCTAAATTTGAACGGCGAAAAAATGCCAAGCGGGCATTCACCTGTGGTGGATTTCAGGCTAGTGTGGTTTTGTCGAGAAGAAAATGCCGCGCGCGAGAACAGTCGGTTACAGACATATGCGCACGGACCGAGATTGAGGCTAAGGACAGCTGGAGGCTGGACAGATGAATTCATGGATCACGCGCATAGGGTTTGCGGCAGCGTTGACCTTTGCGGCTAGTACTGCCTTTGCTCAGACACCGAGCACAAATCGCGTCGGCGCGAACACGGATTGGAGCGTTTTTGTTGAAGCTAGCCCCAAGGAATGCTGGAGCGTGTCCTCACCCAAGGAAACCGTCAACACACGCGGTGGACGCGTCGTGGCGGTGCGCCGCGGGGATATTCTGCTCTTTGTCTTCAATCGCCCCGACTCTGGCGTGTCTGGGCAAGTGACATTCACCGGCGGCTATCCCTTTGCCAGCGGATCGACCGTCAACATGAATGTGAACGGTGCAGAATTTGAACTATTCACAGACGGCGAATGGGCTTGGCCCGCAACGTCCGCCGATGATGCCAAGATCATCACAGCGATGAAGCGCGGCAGCAGCGCCGTTCTGACCGCTCGCTCCGGACGCGGCACAGAGACGAAGGACACCTTCTCGTTGCTGGGGTTCACCGCCTCCGTCGAAGAATCCGAGAAGCGCTGCCAGTAAGCACTGCCCTTTCCTGATTTGCAGAACGTCGCACTGGATGGTGCGGCGTCTTTCAATTTCGGGCGAATCCGGTGTATAGGCAAGCCAACCCACTTAAAGGCGTAAACCCATGACGGCATCTGCTCCGATCGCGCAAGATTTTCTTACCATTCCGCGCAAAATGCCGGAAGGCTTGACCAACCTCGTCGGTTTGACCCGAGAGGGCATGCGTCTGGCCTTGATCGACGCCGGAACGCCGGAAAAGCAGGCCAAGATGCGCGTCGGCCAGATTTGGCAGTGGATCTATCAGTGGGGCAAGCGCGACTTTGAGGAGATGACCAACCTCTCCAAGGCTTTCCGCCTTGAATTAGCTGAGAAATTCGTGATCGCCGTGCCCGAAGTCGTGACGCGTCAAGTCTCCGAAGACGGCACGCGCAAGTACCTCGTGAAGATCGCGGGCGGCCATGAGGTTGAGGTGGTGTATATTCCCGAAGAGGGACGCGGCACGCTTTGCGTCTCGTCCCAAGTCGGCTGCACATTGACCTGCTCCTTCTGCCACACAGGCACACAAAAACTGGTGCGCAACCTGACCGCAGGCGAGATTATCGGCCAAGTCATGATCGCACGCGACGACCTTGACGAGTGGCCAGAGCAAGGCGCACCCAAGGATGAAACCCGCCTTTTGAGCAATATCGTGCTCATGGGCATGGGCGAACCACTCTATAATTTCGAGAACGTGCGCGATGCGATGAAGATCGCAATGGACCCCGAGGGCATCCAGCTTTCGCGCCGCCGCATCACGCTATCCACGTCTGGCGTTGTGCCGGAAATTGCGCGCACGGCACAGGAAATCGGCTGCCAACTTGCGATCAGTTTTCACGCGACCACCGACGAGGTGCGCGACAAACTGGTTCCAATCAACAAACGCTGGAATATCGAAGTTCTCGTTGAGGCCCTGCGCGCCTACCCACGCGTGTCCAATTCAGAACGCATCACCTTTGAATACGTGATGCTGGACGGCGTGAACGATAGTGAAGAAGATGCGCACCGCCTCGTGAAACTGATCGAAGGCATCCCCGCAAAAATCAATCTGATCCCCTTTAACGAATGGCCCGGCGCACCTTATAAACGCTCGTCCGGTAATCGCATCCACCGCTTTGCCGATATTATCTACAAGGCCGGCTATGCGTCGCCCATTCGCAAACCGCGCGGCGAGGATATTATGGCAGCTTGCGGCCAACTGAAATCCGCAACAGAGCGCGCGCGCAAATCGCGCAAGCAGATCGCAGCGGACGCCGGGCTTTAATCCTTTCTAAAGTTTCGACTGATAGACGAGTGCCTAAGCGTTTCCCTTTGGCATGATAATGCCCCGTTTCGGGACAGACTTTGCCATATTCAGGGTCCAGCGTAAGCCAAACCAACCCGATTGAAAGGCAGGCTATGATCTATCATTTTTCAAACTCCATCATCGCGCGTCAGGCCTTGGCGCTGATCGGTCCCGAATTGCAGCACGCGACCTGCGGTACGGATTTGCAACAGCGGCTGGTGCGGCTTGGCTACAATTACCGCGACACACCGCGCGGACGCATGTTGACGACCATGCCGCACGGCGTGGACGTCACGCCGATGCCTGCGCTTTACGCTGCGCCGTTAACGCCGTAGCGCGCCAGAAAGGTCGAAACGGCGGCATCGATGACGCGGCTTAGCTCCTCCGCCGCAAAGCTCGTTTGCACGCCGAATAGAATTTTCGCAAAAACGTCGGCTTTGCACAACTCGGCGAACTGATCTGCAGCCATTGTCACATCGGCAATATCCAACTCGCCGCGCGCTGTAGCCGCTTCCAAATATTCGCTAAGTTTTTGACGTACCACAAGCGGGCCACTTTCGTAGAAGGCCTCTCCAAGCTCGGGAAACCGCTCTGCCTCGCTGATGCACATGCGAAACATGCGCTGACCGAAATCCGACGTCATAAAGCCGAGCAGATGCCGCGCTGCACCGCGCAGCACGACCGCAGGCTTCGCACCCTGATCGATTTGCTGCATCGCCAGATCTGCTTGCAGCGCGCATTCGCTTTGAACAACGACGATAAACAGGCTCTCTTTATCGGGGAAATAGCTATAAAGCGTGGCTTTCGACACGCCGCTCGCCTTAGCGACGTGATCCATATTCGCCGCATCGAAGCCTTCGGCCAGAAACACCTCGCGCGCGCCTTGCAACGCCTGATCGAATTTTCGCCCTTTGCGAATGTTGGTATTTTGCAAGTTCATCATGCGCTCCTGAGATCGATCAATGCTAGCGTTTGTGGCACAGGCGAAGCAAGCCACCTTGCCCTTCCAGGCAAGAGTTTCTATATTTAGAATTGTTCTAAATAGGTGACTCTCATATGCGCTTTTTATATCAACGCCGCCGGTTCCGCGATCTGTCAGAGCAAGACATCCTTGCCCTCGCCATTTCCTCCGAAGAGGACGACGCACGCATCTACCGCTCCTACGCGGAAATTCTGCGTAAGGATTTTCCAGCCAGCGCCGTCGTTTTTGACGAAATGGCGGTTGAAGAGGACGGTCACCGTCAACGCCTGATCGAATTGCACCGCAACCGTTTCGGCGATGTGATCCCGCTGATCCGCCGCGAACATGTTGCTGGCTATTACGCACGCCGCCCCGTCTGGCTGGTGAAGAACCTCACGCTCGAGCGGATTCGCCTTGAAGCGGAAAACATGGAGCGCGACGCCGAGCGGTTCTATCTCGAAGCCGCCAAGCGCTGCACCGATGCCTCCACGCGCAAACTTCTGGGTGATCTGGCTGCCGCCGAAGCGGGACATCAAACCTATGCCCAAGAGCTTGAGGAAAAGCACCTCGACGATGACACAGAGGCAAGTGAGGAGCGCGCAGCGAAACGCCAGTTCCTGCTCACTTGGATACAGCCCGGACTTGCGGGCCTCATGGACGGCTCGGTTTCGACGCTCGCTCCAATCTTTGCGACGGCGTTCGCCACGCAGAACACCTGGACAACCTTTCTCGTCGGAGTCGCCGCCTCTGTCGGCGCAGGCATTTCGATGGGCTTTACAGAAGCAGCCAGCGATGACGGGCAATTGTCCGGGCGTGGATCGCCGATCAAACGGGGCATTTCATCGGGCGTGATGACCACTGTGGGCGGCCTTGGCCACGCGCTGCCCTATCTCATCACCGATTTCTGGACCGCCACGGTGATCGCCATCATCGTCGTTTTCATCGAGTTATGGGCAATCGCATGGATTCAGAACAAATACATGGAAACGCCGTTCTTTCGCGCTGCGTTTCAGGTTGTTCTGGGCGGCGCTTTGGTCCTTGCCGCGGGCGTGTTGATCGGTAGCGGCTAGGTGCGCAATTTCGCTTTTATAAAGCACGCTTGCGCCTTGCCCAGCCGATCCCGCCGCGCTACCCCTATGTGCGATGCTGGATATCTTCCTTCAAACGCTGCCGTTCTTCGCGGTCATTGCTCTGGGCTACGGCGCGGGACGCACGGGATTTTTCACCCCCGAAGCGACAGCCTATCTAACGAAATTCGTCTTCTACTTCGCGCTATCGGCAATGCTATTCCGTTTTTCCGCGAACCTGTCCTTGGCGGATATCTGGGACGGGCGTTTGGTGGCCGCTTATCTGTGGGGCACGGCCTTTGTCTATGGCATCGCTACCATCGTCGCGCTGCTGCGCAATCAAGGCATCAAGACCACCGCCATCGAAGCGCAATGCGCCGCTATCGGCAATACCGGCTTTTTGGGCGTGCCCATGTTGGTGCTGCTGCTCGGAGAGCAGGCAATCGGCCCTGTCATGCTGGTGCTGGCGATTGATCTTGTGGTCTTTTCCAGCCTGATCGTCATCTTGATGTCCATCGCAAAAGACGGCCGCTTCGAGCCTGCGGTTTTCAAGACTATCGGCATTGGACTCGTTAAAAATCCGATGATCGCTTCCATCGTTCTAGGCCTGTCGTGGTCCGCCACGGGCGTAGCCCTGCCCACGCCTGTCAACGGGTTCGTCACACTTTTGGGCGCCGCCGCCACGCCCGGCGCGCTCTTTGCGATCGGCGCATCGCTTGCTGGTAAATCCACTGAGCGGATCGAAGTCGCCGTGTGGCTCTCGTTTTGCAAACTCGTCCTGCATCCCGCACTGGTCGCGGTGGCCGCAATCTGGCTGTTCCCACTCGATCCCTATTCCGCAGGCGTGATCATCGCCGCCGCCGCATTGCCAGTGGCAGGAAATGTCTACATGCTTGCGCAGCACTACGGCGCAGCGCCGCAACGTGTGTCGGCCGCCATTCTCGTTTCGACCGCAATCAGCATTGTCACCGTGTCCTTGGTGATCGGCTGGGTCAGCGGATTTCAACCCCTTTAAGGAGCCTGCCCCCATGAGCACCATGTCCCCCGTTTCCGAGAATGCCTGTTTTGGCGGCACCCAAGGCGTTTACACCCATAATTCCGAGGTCTGCGGCGGCGATATGACCTTCGGTTTGTTCATGCCTGCCGAGGCCGAACATGGCCCGGTACCCGTGCTCTGGTTCCTCTCTGGCCTGACCTGCACACATGAAAATGCCATGGTCAAAGCCGGTGCGCAGAACTGGGCCGCCGAGCAAGGCATCGCGATGGTTTTCCCCGACACCTCCCCGCGCGGGGAGGGCGTCGCCAATGACGAGGCTTATGATCTGGGCCAAGGGGCTGGTTTCTACGTCGACGCGACAGAGGCACCTTGGGCACCGCATTTCAAGATGTGGAGCTATATCGCCGATGAACTTCCCACGCTGATCGAGGATCAATTCGAGGTGGATATGGAGCGCCAAGGCATCATGGGGCATTCCATGGGCGGTCACGGCGCGCTGACGCTCGCGATGAACCTTGAAGGGCGTTTCCGCTCTGTTTCCGCGCTTGCGCCGATCTGCAATCCCACCGCTTCGGATTGGGGCCGCAAGCAGCTTGGCGCTTATCTGGGCCGCGATGAAAGCACATGGACCAAGCATGACGCGGCGCTCTTGATGAAGGAAAAGGGATTTGACGGGCCGATGTTGATCGACACGGGCACCAAGGATCAGTTCCTCGATCTGCTCAAGCCCGAAACCTTGGCACAGGCCGCTGCGAAACGTCGCCAAAACATGAATTTCCGCATGCAGCCCGGTTATGATCACAGCTATTTCTTCATCTCGACCTTCATGGAAGATCATGTGACGTTCCACGCCGAAGCGCTCTACGCGTGAGCGTTTACCTCGATGCCGATGCCTGCCCGGTCAAGGCTGAGGCAGAGAAAGTGGCAACGCGCCACGGCACGACGATGTATGTCGTCTCGAATGGTGGCTTGCGCCCCTCGCCCAACCCTTTGGTGGAGAATATCATCGTCGATGCCGGCCCTGACGTGGCCGACATGTGGATCGCGGATCGCTGCGGTCCGGGCGATGTAGTGGTCACAGGCGACATCCCCTTAGCCGCAAAATGCGTCGAGGCCGGCGCAGAAGTGTTGCAGCACAACGGAGATCGTTTCACGACCGCCAACATCGGGCAAAGGCTAGCGATGCGTGATTTGATGTCGGACCTGCGCGAAGCAAATCCACTGGGTGCTGGTGGCGGGGGGAAACCCTTCTCTAAAGCAGACAAATCCCGCTTCTTGGATTCGCTTGAACGCGCATTAAGAGCTGCTAAAGGAAAAGGCGCATGAGCGTTGATGCTGTTGTTTTCGACATCGGCAACGTGCTGATCGAATGGCAGCCAGAGCGCTATTATGACCGCGTGATAGGCGAGGCACGCCGCCGGGTGATGTTTGATACCGTCGATTTGCATGCGATGAATGACCGTGTTGATCGCGGTGAGAATTTTCGGGATGTGATCTATGAAACGGCAGATCGCTACCCAGACTTTCGTAGCGAAATCCGCCAATGGCATGACAATTGGATTGAAATGGCCAGCCCTGCAATCCCCCTTTCCGTGCGCTTACTGCGCCAACTGCGATCGAAAGGCGTGCCTGTTTTCGCATTAACCAATTTCGGCGTCGAAAGTTTCGCCTATGCCCAAACCAAATACGATTTTCTAAGCGAATTTGATCGCTCTTACGTTTCCGGCCATATGAAAGTGATCAAGCCCGGCGCGGGTATCTATGCGCAGCTTGAGGCCGATTGCGACGTTGCGCCTGAACGCTTGCTCTTTGCCGATGATCGGGCCGATAACATCGAGGCCGCCGCGGCGCGCGGCTGGCAAACCCATCTATTCGAGGGACCGCAAGGCTGGGCCAAGCGCTTGGTCAAGGCGGGGCTACTGAGCGAGGAAGACGCGACATGAGTATTCAGATCGGTTTTGACGATGGCGAGGCGAACCTCGATTGGATCGGGCTGACAGAGGCGCTTAGACAAGGGCACACACTGCCCAAAGCGGAGATCGCCGATACCTTCCTTTATCGCGGCAAGGACACGCTCTTGAACCGCTCGGCGTGGATCGACGGGCTTGGCCTTGCCGTCAAATGCGCCACCGTGTTTCCTGGCAATCCGAGCGCGGGCGTGCCGATGATCAACGGCGCTGTGTCCTTGTTTGACGACGCACACGGGCGGCTTGAAGCAATCATCGATTTTCATCTGATCACCAAATGGAAAACCGCTGGCGATAGCTTGCTGGGCGCTTTGCGGCTAGCCCGCCCCGAGAGCCGCAAAGTTTTGATCATCGGCTCCGGCACCGTCGCGCGCTCTTTGCATGATGCCTATAGCGCTGGTTTCGGGGATGCTGAGTTCACCGTCTGGAGCAGAACCCGTGCGAACGCAGATGCGTTTGCGCAAGATCGTGAGGCAACGGTTGCCAATGATTTGGAAGCGGCGGTGCGCGACGCTGACATCATAACCAGCGCCACGATGAGCACTACTCCTGTGATTAAGGGCGAATGGCTGCAATCGGGTCAACACGTCGATCTGATCGGTGCATACCGCCCAGACATGCGCGAGGCAGATGACGTCGCTCTCCAGCGCGCGCGCGTGTTCGTGGACAGTTTCGATACGACCATCGGGCATATCGGCGAAGTGCAAATCCCGCTTGAGAGCGGCGCGATCGAGCGGTCCGATTTGATAGCGGATTATTACTCAGAAGATGGCTTCGAGCGTCACTCAAATGACGAGATCACACTTTTCAAAAACGGCGGAGGCGCCCATTTGGACCTGATGGTAAGCCGATATGTTCTGGGGCGCTACACAGGCTGAGGCTGGGGGCCAGCCCCCAGACCCCCGAGGTATTTCAAGACCGAAGAAGCACTATGCCGCGAGGGGGCGTTCCAAGGGGCGTTCTTTTATCGGCAGATGGATGATTGCGCTGAATGCACCCACGCCGACACCGACCCACCAAACAGCGGTATAGCTGCCATAGATGTCATACATGCGGCCTCCGAGCCACACGCCGAGGAAGCTGCCGAGTTGGTGGCTAAAGAAGACGATGCCGTAGAGCGTACCCATATAGCGAAGACCGTAGATATGCGCGACGAGACCCGAGGTGAGCGGTACAGTGGCGAGCCAGAGCGAGCCCATCGCGACCGAAAAGACGATGACAGAGGTGGGCGTGATGGGAAGCATGATGAAGATCGCAGCGATAATCGTGCGTCCTGTGTAAATGCCCGCGAGCAGGTATTTCTTGGAGTAGCGATTGCCCAGCCATCCTGCGAAAAGCGTGCCGCCGATGTTGGCCGCGCCGATAAGCGCGATTGCGAGCGCGCCCAGCGCGGAGGTGGTCGTGATACCAGCCGCATGCAGCGCACCGCCCGGCAAGATCGGGCCACACATCTCGGTCACGAAGGCGGGAAAATGCGCGGTGATGAAAGCAAGTTGATAACCGCAGCTGAAAAACCCCAGAAAGATCATCGTATAGGTCGGATCTTTGAACGCACCGCGCAGAGCCGCGCCCATGCTTTGCTCAAGTTCCGCGCGGCCAGCGGTTTGCGGTGCGCGCATGAACGGCAGCAACATCAGTACCGCGAGGATCGCGGCTGCAAAAATGATGAAAACGTTTTGCCATGGCATCATCGAGAGGAGAAATTCCGCAGTCGGCGCGCCGACAATCTGGCCTGCGCTACCAGCCGCGGTGGCGATCGCAAGCGACATGGAGCGGTTCGCATCAGAGCTTGCGCGCCCGACAACCGCAAGAATGACTCCGAAGCCCGTACCGGCAATCCCAAAGCCCACAAGGATTTCGAGCATTTGATGCGCTTCTGGCGTGACGGCAAACGACGACAGCACCAGCCCTGCCGCATAGATGAACGCGCCAATAATAATGGCTTTACGATCACCGATCTTTTCCGCCAAAGCGCCAAAAATGGGTTGGCCGACCCCCCAAGCGAGGTTCTGGATCGCAATTGCAAGCGAGAATTCGGAACGCATCCAGTTGAATTCAGCCGCGATGGGGATTTGAAACACGCCGAACGAGGCACGGATCGCGAAATTCACAAGAATGATAACGCAGCCGACGAACAGCACAGGCGTGAACAGGGAGCTTTGCGTTTTCATCTTGGGGCTTTCATTTCGATCTGCGCGCGACGTTACGCCTTTTCCCGAAGCGGTCAATCGCTTGCCCTCTTTTCGCAAGGTACCATCCACGTTAGAGGGAGATATGAAATCCCTTTCCGACATTTACGCGACGCGCGTTGCAAGTGGCGAGTTGATCGCTGACCCCGTGCAGGAACGGGCGCTAGAGCGGCTGGAGCGCATTCGCGCAGCGCTGGCCGTGCCTGCGAAAAGAAGTCTGTTTCGCAAAGCGCCCCCCCCACCCAAAGGGCTTTACCTTTGGGGCGGCGTGGGGCGCGGCAAGTCGATGTTGATGGACCTGTTCGTCGATGCCAGTCCCGTGCCCGCAAGGCGTGTGCATTTTCATGCCTTCATGCAGGAGATCCACGCGGGCCTGCACAAAGCGCGCAAGGACGGCGTCGAAGATGCGCTGGAGCCTGTCGCAAAAGCGGTGATCACAGAAGTTAAATTGCTCGCCTTCGACGAAATGCAGATCACCGACATAACCGATGCGATGATCGTCGGGCGGTTGTTCCAAATGCTGATGGACGGGGGCGTGGTGATCGTGACAACATCGAACCGCATCCCAGACGATCTTTATAAAAACGGGCTGAACCGCCAGTTATTCCTGCCGTTCATCGCGTTGCTCAAAGAGCGAATGGAGATCGCAGAGCTGGCCAGCCCCACGGACTATCGACAGGATCGCCTGTCAGGATCGCCCAGCTACTTTACACCCATCGGCGCAGAAGCGCGCGCGCAGATCGAAGATGTGTGGCAACGCCTTACCCATGGCAAGGCCAAGCCTCATGATCTGACCGTGAAGGGGCGCACTGTGACGCTGCCCGGCTTTCACAATGGCGTGGCGCGCGCGCGTTTCTTCGATCTGTGCGGCGCGCCGCTTGGACCTGCGGATTACCTGACCATCGCCGACGCGGCGCGCGTGCTGGTGCTCGAGGACATCCCACGCCTCAGCCGCAACAATTTCAACGAAGCCAAGCGTTTCGTGACGTTGGTAGACGCACTTTATGAGGCAAAGGTGCAGCTGATTGCCTCTGCCGCAGCCGCCCCTGAAATGCTATATGTCGAGGGCGAGGGCACTTTCGAGTTCGAGCGCACCGCAAGCCGCCTGCGCGAAATGCAAAGCGCGGATTGGGGCAAAGGATAACGCCCTACCACCCTACCACATGCGTGCTTTGGCGTGCTCCGGATAGCCCGCGTCATAGGCTTGACCGTCGAACATGGCGTCACTTTCCTTGATGAAATCACCAGCAGTGGGCAGTTTGATATCACCCTGCGCACCGTCCCAAAGCCGCGAGCGCATGAGGGCTTTCGCGCATTGGAAATACATCTCGCCGATCGTGACTATGATGACCGAGCGGGGCAGTTTGCCGTTCTTTTCGAACCGAGCCAGTAGCGCCGCGTCCGCGCTGACCACGCCCGCGCCGTTCACACGCACCACATTGGTGCTGGACGGCACCATGAACATCAGGCTGACCCGCGCGTCGCGCACTATATTGCGCAGGCTGTCGATGCGATTGTTGCCAAACCAATCAGGCAGAAGCAGCGTCTTGTCATCGCCAATTTCAACCACTTGCCCGTCATCGCCGCGCGGGCTGCCGTCGGTGCCCTCGGGGCCAACCGTGGAAAGGACGACGAAACGCGCAGCTTCGATCCAGGTGCGGTAATGCGGGGTCATCTTCGTGGTGACTTTGTTCAGCGAACGCGGAACAGCATCGCCGTAGATCGCTTCCATTTCTTCGATGGTCGTAATCGCGCCCATGCTCTGTCCCTTTTCAAAAATCTTGCTCACTCTTCTTTAAGGGCGCCTTGGCCGCAAAGCAAAAAAAAGGGACTACAAAGAGCCCCTTCAAAGTTTGTGCCTGTATTTTGTCCCGTTTTCCGAACGCCGCTCGATCAGGCGTTGGTCATCGGAGGGATCTTTAGTTTTTGTCCGATACGAATTTTGTCTGGGCTTTCCAGAACAGTTCGGTTTGCTTCGTAGATCAACTGATAATCAATGGTCCGGCCATAATAGCGCACCGAGAGTTTCATCAGACTGTCACCCTGTTTGACGATATGGATCGTGTCGTCAAAGCCAGGGGTCTTTTGTGTACCAGAACTCATGAATGCGGTGGCGTCCGCCATAGCTTTAGATTGTTTGCGCGCGCTTGCGATCCAGCGTGTTTTCACGCCCGAAGTGCTGCGTGCAGCTCCAATCATTGCCAAGCGGTCGAATTCTTCTGTGCCGTACTTCGCTTCTCGCAAAAGAGCGTTAAGAAACGCATTATCTCCGACAGCGCCCATTGATTGCGACACCAGCGACGCAAGGCGATGTTGTCCAGTCTTTGCCGCGCTCGGTGACTGCGTCCTTAGGTTTGCCAAGGCGCTCGAGGTTAGTGTGCGCATGTCGCTCTTTGCAGGTGACATTGCCTGTTTCGAAAGGTTCGCGTCAGTGGCGTGCTGCAAATTTTGAAGCGCCACAAGCTGCAGATTTCCAGCAGGTGCGTCGCGACCAGAGAGAGCATCCGCACGCCTTGCCAGCATCGTGTCCGAGCTATTGCGCGTGACATCGAAACCCACCGACGCGCTACGCTCGCCGGGTTGCAACAACAACAAGCCAATGATGGACAGCAAGAATACTCCGATGAATGCAAATACGCGGATCATTTCTTTGTCTCCCTAGCCAGCAGAGTTCGTTGTCGTGAGGCCCAAAAGCAGCCAATTTTGCATGCCCCCACGATAAAAATTCAGTTTTTCGTGCGGATATCCTACTTGCAAAAGCGCTGCGACCGCGCGCGTTGTCTGCTCGCACCAAGGCCCGTTGCAGAACAGGGTCAGCGTAAAGACGTTAGCAAAATCCCAAGCTCCGCTACTGTCATTCGCGCCAAGCGCGCGCAAAATTTCATCGCGAAACGGGTTGTTGCTCTCAAGCGTGGAAAACGGCAGGTTCACCGCGCCCGGAATCGAGCCTTTTTCGTACCACTCAGGAAGCCGCGTATCGATCAGCAAACCCGTACCCTCGGCAACATCATTTTGCAGGAAACCGATCACTTCCAATTCACCGTATGTCGTGACACCTGGGGCAACAGACATCGGTTGAATGCAGAACGGCGGACAGGGCCGCGAGGTTTTGGTAAACTCTGACGTTAGTCGGCTCGTCTGGTTTTGATTACGCTCTATGGTAATTTCGGAACCATTTAAATTTATCGAAACTCTATCTAGGTCCTGCGTGATACGCACGTCCTGCGCCATTGCACCGGACGCGGCAACACATGCAACAAGACAGGCTGTACCAATGTATTGCTTCATACCGTCTTCCCCCAAAGACTGTTCACGTAAAACTTGATGCTGGCAGGCACCGCATAATCCGTCTGGAGACAAGCTATAGGCGAATCGATTCGACTCAGTCAACATTTGGTGATTCTCGCAGCTCACCTGCACAGATATAGATTCTTGCAGAGCGAGCGCCCGCCGAGGGAAGCCCAACCCAGATACAACAACCACACGAAATTAGACAACCCTTTGATGCGACTCCGGAAATCACCGCAGCAATCGCATGGCTCATGCCGCCTCGCAGAGGTGCCGGGCATCGCACAAGGTAGACACAAACCTGATCGTAAAAAAATTGGAAATGCTGAAAAATTCAATTTTAGGGTGAAGCCGGGGGCAAAACCTTAGCGCAAACCGTAGTGAAGCACCTGCCCGATGCGCAAAGCGTTGGGGTTTTCACGCAAGACCGGATTGTCCGACAACAGCCGATCCGTCGCGAGAGCAGAGCCGTAGAGTTTGATCGCGATCAATGCCAACGTATCGCCCGGAGCAACGATATAGCTTTGCACCGCAGCAGTTCGCACGGCTGCATCGCGCGGCTTCGGCACCACGCGCGATGTAAGAGCCGCGCTTTGCTGTTGCACTGGCATCTCGTTTCCGACTTTGACCATGGAGCGGCGCACGATCGAGTTGAGCAGGCTGCCCTCTTGACCCGGCGCTTTCGCCGCGCGACCCAAACCGTTCAATGCACTGAGTGTTTGCCAGCTCATGTCGCGCAATTCCGGTGCGACCCTATAAACGGGCACCACGTCTACAGGGTCTGCTTGCCTTTGCAATTCACTCCCTTGCGTCGGCGCATCAGCCGTCCCGAGGGAGGCGTTCAACACCGCTTGCAAACGTTGCAGCGATCCAGACGTATCACCTTGCGGCGGCTCATCGCTTGCGCGGGCACGTTCGGGCTGGGCTGCCGCTTTTAACTTGGCAATAATTTCGTCCGGCGCTTGCAGCGCAGGCACTTGGCGCGGCTCTTGCTGCACGCGCATGTCGTTGCGCGAAGCCTCATGTAACGCATCACCGTTCGGTTGATACGCGTAGTCCGGACGGGGGCCTGGCTGAAGAAAAATAACCAAGACAGTCGCCAAGGCAAAGAATGAGAAAATTGCGATACTGCGCATCATGACCTGTTACTCACTTTGAAACTGTTAACCCAAAAATATGCCACAACTGTAAACCGCCGCGATAATATAGAATTTTTTGTGCAGGATAGCCCGCCTCTAGCAAAAGCTGTACAGCTTCGCGTGCTGTTGGAGACCAAGGACCGTCGTCGAAAACTAAAAGATCAAAGGCCCCGGAAAAATCCATTTGTCCGATCGTTCCTTTAGCGCCAAGCGCCAGGAGCAGGTCTTCACGATAGGGATTATTCGACACAAGCGTCGCTGCCGGCACAGAGATCGCACCGGGAATGGAGCCTTGCTGAAATTCGTCCGGCAAGCGCGCGTCCACCAAAAGCCCCGCCCCCGAGCTCACGCTGCTCTGCATGAAACCGAAAACATCAAGCTCCGTCAGCGTCTGAACCCCTGGCGCAGCAACGCCCGGTTCGATGCAATGAGGGGGGCAGGCCCGCGCAGTTTCAGAGTATGCGCGCGGCAGACCAGCTTCGCCGTTTTGCCCACGCCGGATGCTGAAAGCCTGCCCGCCAAATTCGAATTCGACACTCGCTTGACCAGCAATTATATCGGCTTTCGCCGCTTGCACGTTAAAAGCGAGCGAAGAAAAAGCCGCCACTGCGGCAAGCGCAACTGCACTTTTAAAAGACATAGATTTACTCATACCTGCTCGAAACGTTTATCCGTTTTCGTTAAGAACAGGTTAAGCGCCGTGCGTGCTTAGGTCAATATGGTATTGAAGTTGTAATTCTTGCAGAAATATTCGTGCTTAAGGAGAATTCTAGCTTTGAACGTTGCTGCGCAGCACATGTCCTGCAAGATAAAGTGATCCACAGATCAAAACCCGCGCATGCGGAGCATTGACGATGATCGCCTCCAAGGCTTGATCGACAGTTTCCGCTTCGCTCGCTCGGATGCCAACATTGCGCGCGGCATCGGCGGTGACACCGCTAGGTAGCGTGTTTACCTCGCCCGGAATGCTCACTGCGCTCAGATGCGTCACATGCGGTGCAAGCGGGCGCATGTAGCCGCCGACATCCTTAGTATTGAGCATGCCACAAATCAGATGGGTTTCGCGTTCGGGCAACGCCGCGAGCAGATCAGCGATCGCTTGCGCCGCAGAGGCATTATGCCCACCGTCAAGCCACAGTTCTACATTCGGGGCGCTTTGCGCCAAAGGTCCACTTTTGAGCCGCTGCATGCGCGCGGGCCATGTAGCATCGGTCATCGCAGCGGCGCAGGCCGCCTCATCAAAGCCCAGCACGCGCAAACCGGCAATCGCAGCACCTGCGTTTTGCACCTGATGCGCCCCGAGCAAGGCAGGCATCGGTAAATCAAGCAGACCTGTTTCGTCCTGAAAAATCAGGCGCTCGCGCTCGACGCTCACATGCCAATGCTGTCCGAAGACGTGCAAAGGTGCGCCAAGACGTGCCGCTTTCGCCTCGATCACCTCAAGCGCGCTATCCTCTTGTGGTCCAACAATGCACGGCACGCCGCGCTTGATGATGCCCGCCTTTTCGCCTGCAATCTCCGGCAGGGTCTCGCCAAGGAATTGTTGATGATCAAGAGAAACCGGCGTGATCACCGTCAGCGCGGGTGCATCAATCACATTGGTCGCATCCACGCGCCCGCCAAGCCCGACCTCAAGCAAGGTATAATCCGCCTTTTGACGCGCAAAGGCGAGGAAAGCGGCACAGGTCGTGATTTCGAAATAGGTAATGCTCTCGCCGCCATTGGCAGCATAGCATTCGTCCAGAATTTCCGTCAGATACTCTTCAGAAATCAAGTCCCCCGCGACGCGGATCCGCTCGTGAAAGCGCGCAAGATGCGGCGAGGTATAGGCGTGAACCGCCTTGCCCGCGCCCTCTAGCCCGGCGCGCATCATCGCTTGCGTGCTGCCCTTGCCGTTGGTGCCGGCGATATGGATCACAGGCGGCAGCTTGAGCTCAGGATGATCCAACGCAGCCAGCAAGCGCTCCGCGCGGTCCAGCACAAGATCTATGACCTTGGGGTGCAGCTTCATCATCCGCTCTAGGATGGCGTCCGATTTGACGGCGTTCACGCTTTAGCGCCCTCACTGGCCCCTACGGGCGGTGCCAGTTCCGGATGCTCCGGTGGTTTGGGCAAGTCCCCCATCACAGGCGGCGGCATGTGCATAAGCATACGGATGATGGACACCAATTCGTCCTTCATTTCCGTGCGCTTGGTCACGCGGTCAAGCATGCCATGCTCCAGCAGATATTCAGCGCGCTGAAAGCCCTCCGGCAGTTTTTCGCCAATGGTCTGCGCAATAACGCGCGGACCCGCAAAACAAATAAGCGCGTTCGGCTCGGCGATGTGAACATCGCCCAGCATCGCATAAGAGGCCGTGACCCCGCCCGTCGTGGGGTGGGTCAAAACGACGATGTAGGGTAGTCCTGCCTCTTTCAGCATTTGCACGGCAACGGTGGTGCGCGGCATTTGCATCAGGCTCAGAATGCCCTCCTGCATCCGCGCGCCGCCCGCAGCAGAGAACAAAACCAAAGGCTTCCCCGTCGCAACCGCACGCTCTGCAGCGGCAATAATCGCATTACCTACATACATGCCCATGGAACCAGCCATGAAGGAGAAATCCTGACAGGCGGCAATGATCGGCGTGCGGCCAATCTCGCCCTCGGCGACAAGCATCGCTTCCTTCTCCCCAGTTGCCTTTTGCGCCGCTTTCATCCGGTCAGGATATTTTTTCTGATCACGAAACTGAAGCGGGTCGGCAACGGGTTCAGGTACGCTAACCTCGGTGAAGATGCCGCCATCAAAAAGCGCAGTAAAGCGGTCACGCGGCGAAATCGCCATGTGATGATCACACGCCGTGCAGACGTTCTGATTGTTGCTGAGTTCGCGGTGAAACAGCATCGTGCCACATTCATCACACTTGGACCAAAGGTTCTCCGGCGTCTCGCGGCGCGAGAAAATCGAGTTGATCCGGGGGCGGACGTAGTTAGAGATCCAGTTCATCGCAGACCCTTTCCTGCGTTAGTCTTTGATAGCCAGATAAAGACCCTTGGCACCAATTGCAATCAACGGCGCAGAGCAAGGCGTGCAGCAAGCCAACTGACCAGCATCACCGCGAAGTCGACTGGCAGATATGCACGTACCGCCGCCTCATCTGCCGCAGAGAAACCGTATTTGTATAACGCCAGCCCCGACATTTCCCCCTGCGGCGCGATAAGCAGCAGCGCCGAGATGTTGGTGACGAAGTGAAGCGCAATCGCAGGGCCAAGCGTGCCCGAGCGCGCCGTCAAATCCGCTGCGAGCACGCCAAACAGCCCCGCCCAGATCACAACGAGCCACGCATTGCTGCCGTAGGTCTGCGGCGCGTAATGCGCGAGGCCGAACAATGCGGAGGGCACCAAGAGCCAGACCAAAGGGCTTGCGAAACGCGCCGCAAGTTGTTGCTGAATATACCCGCGAAACAGCACCTCTTCCGCGCTGGTCTGGATAAACAGCGCAATAAGCGCAGGGGCCAGCAAGGCAAGCCAACGACCCAAGGGCAAGCCATCTTTCAGCAGGGGATCATAACGGTAGGGCGGCAGCACCAGCAATGCCGCCATCAGCAATAGCAATGCAACAACAACGAATTTCGCCTGCATCCACGCAATCGTCGGGGGACCGATCAGCGTTTCTGGCCGGCGGCGATGCAGCATCACGGTGATCACCGCAATGCCAAGCCAAATCAGCCCAAAGGACGAAAGCATCAACAAAAGGCTTTGCGGCAATAGCATCGTTTCAAAATCGTCATAGAGCACGCGATAGGACTCGTCGCTCAGCACTAAATACAGAATCTGCCAGATCAGCGGCGCACAGGTCCACACGAACCCAATGGCAAACACCAGCCCAAGGACCAAACGCCACACCTCTGCCGTATCGCGCGCCGGGGCGACGAAACGTGCATGAGCAGTGTAATCAAAGGCGAAAATGGTCTTCAACATCCCGTCTTCTTAGGCCTGCTCTTGACTGCATGCCAGTGGCTTTGCGACTTGCGGCTATGCCCCCGCTCATTTATTCACGTTTCAACGTATTTCCCGGGAGCCAGCCATGACCAAATTCGACAAAAGCAAACTGCCTAGCCGCCATGTGACTGAAGGGCCGTCGCGCGCGCCGCACCGCTCGTATTATTACGCGATGGGCATGACCGAGACAGAGATCCATCAACCCCTCATCGGCGTGGCGACCTGCTGGAACGAAGCGGCTCCCTGCAACATCTCTTTGAACCGTCAGGCGCAGTCCGCAAAGATGGGCGTCAAAGCGGCCTTCGGCACGCCGCGCGAATTTACGACGATCACCGTCACAGATGGCCTCGCAATGGGCCATGAGGGCATGCGCTCCTCGCTCGCTTCTCGCGAAGCGATTGCAGACACGGTCGAGCTTACAATGCGCGGTCACTGCTATGACGCTCTGGTTGGCCTTGCCGGCTGTGACAAATCCCTGCCCGGCATGATGATGGCGATGATCCGTCTCAACGTGCCGTCCGTCTTTGTCTACGGCGGCTCGATCCTTCCAGGCCGCGCGCCAGAAGGTGCCAAAGTTCCGGCGGAATACGCGGATCGCGATCTGACTGTGCAGGACATGTTCGAAGCGGTGGGCCATCAGCAAAACGGCACCATGACCGAAGCAGAGCTTGAAATTCTTGAGCGCGTTGCGTGTCCCTCGGCGGGCGCTTGCGGCGGTCAGTTTACGGCCAACACCATGGCCTGCGTTTCTGAGGCAATTGGTCTCGCCCTGCTGAACTCCTCCGGTGCACCCGCGCCCTTCGAGAGCCGCGATGAATATTCCAAGGCCTCCGGCATCGCCGTGATGAACCTGATCGAGAAGAACATCCGTGCGCGGGATATCTGCACGCGCGAAGCCTTCGAAAACGCCGCGCGCGTCGTTGCCTGCACGGGCGGCTCGACGAACGCGGGTCTGCACCTGCCTGCCATGGCACATGAGGCGGGCATTGATTTCTTCCTTGAGGACGTCTGCGATATCTTCCGCGACACGCCCTATTTCGTCGATCTCAAGCCGGGCGGTCAGTACGTTGCCAAGGACCTCTACGAGGCAGGCGGCGTTCCTGTTGTTCTGAATGAGCTGCGCCGTGCAGGCCTGCTACACGAAGATTGCATGACCGCAACAGGCTATTCACTTGGCGAAGAACTCGACAAGCACACGCTCAAGGCCGATGGCCGCGTGGTTTATCCAATCGAAACACCCCTGACGAAAACCGGCGGCGTTGTTGGCCTCAAGGGCAATCTCGCCCCTGAAGGTGCGATCGTCAAAGTCGCAGGCATGGAAGCGCAACACCAGCGTTTCGTCGGCCCGGCGCGCATTTTCGAGTGCGAGCAGGACGCGTTCGAAGCGGTCCAGAACCGCACCTATAACGAGGGCGATGTGTTCGTCATTCGCAACGAGGGCCCTGCAGGCGGCCCCGGCATGCGCGAAATGCTGGCAACGACCGCTGCACTTTCGGGTCAAGGCATGGGCAAGAAGGTCGCGCTTATCACCGATGGTCGTTTCTCTGGTGCGACGCGCGGATTCTGCGTTGGCCATGTTGGCCCCGAAGCGGCACACGGCGGCCCCATCGCTTTGTTGCAGGAAGGTGATCTGATCACGCTCGACGCGGTCAAGGGCGAATTGAGCGTCAACATCTCGGATGAAGACATGGCCGAGCGCCGCACCAACTGGAAAGGCCCGCGCGAGACGATCTATGCCTCTGGTGCTCTGTGGAAATATGCGAATCAGGTCGGTGAAATTTACAAAGGTGCCGTGACGCACCCCGGCGGTAAGGCTGAAAAACATGAGTATTGGGATCTGTGATCTCGGCATTGGCAAAGCCCGACGTTTGGGCTTTGCATTGCTTTGTGGCGCATCGTTAAGCGCATGTTCAAACGAAGGCGGCGCAGGGTTTTCCTTTGCGCCGACCTCTTCTCCCGGATCAGGTGAGGGCGCGCAGAGCGGGCCAGCCGTGCCAAAATCCACGCGCACGACCCTTGCGCGCGGCACCATCACACTCAAAGCACCCAAGGGCTATTGCATCGACGACACGTCGGTCAGCAACGGGTTGCAGGGTAGCTCCGCGATGCTGGCCAAATGTTCTTCGCTTGATGGCAAGGGTGCGGGCGCGGATGCAGCGGTGATGAGCGTATCCGTGTCGCCGCGTCGCGGCGAGGGCGCATTATTGCCAAGCACCAACGATCTCGCGCAAGCAGCATCGCCGCGATCCATTTTGCAGCTCAAGCAAAAGGGCGATCTGGCTTTGGTTCAAGTCGGCACTGGCGGCTCTAACGTTTTTTCGGCGGCGGGTCCGGTCCATTGGCGTGGCGCGACTGCGCTTGATACACGCCTCGTTCTGCTGGGTCTTTTTGCACCCGAAGGCTCGCAGCTCAGCGGCGACAAGGGCGCTGCGCTCTTGGCCTCGCTCGCACGCGGACTTTCCGCAACCCGCGGCTCGCTTTTCAGCCTTGGCGTCGATGGTGCGGATGAAGAGCCGAAGCAGGCACGTGCAAATCAACCTGAGAGTGCGTCCGAAATTCCTGCGACCGACACGGTTGAGGCAAAGAAAAAAGGTGCCTCCAGCGTCATTGGCCGTTTGTTAAACCGCTCTTAATTTGATTAAAGTACAAAAAAGAGCAGCCAACAAATAGGTAACAGAGTACCATGTCAGTGGAACGACCGTCATTGCTGGGCAAGCTATTGTTCAAGCGCTCCCTGCGCCGTTGGGCGCGGATCGCGGATGCTGCCAAGTCGACGCACCTATCGACTTTGCGCAAGCAACGCAGCAATGCGCGGCAACTATTGGTCCATTTAAACCGGTTTGTGCATATTGCCGACAATCGGTTGGCCCTGCCCGTCATCGGCAGTCAGGCCATTCAGCAATCCCATGACGCAGACTGGTCCTGGCGCCCCGAAGCCTGGACAGGACCACTTCCTATTCAAGGGATGGCGTCGGTGCCAAGCAAGTCGATGCTGGGCCATGAGCTATCCTTGCACCATGATTGCGAATTGTCCGAGCTGTCCTTGCGCCAATTGCGCAACACTCGCGTAGCTGATTTGGCACCCTACGGACTGCGCATGGATGTTTTCCGCTTCGATGGATCGTTTTTGTCCTTGGTGATCGACTTTCCCGAAGCCAGCGTCAATGGCTTGCGCCGCAAACACCTGATCCGCCTCGAGCCGATTATCGAAATGGAAAAACCGCTAGAAATTTTCGCTCGCCTTAACATCAAGCACGGTCCGAATACCGAGCAGGTCGTGCGCGAGCTACCTTTGAGTGACAAGGTGCCGATGGTCGAATTTGATCTTGCCTACACCAAACTAAACGAAAAACGCGTTGATAGCATGTGGCTCGATCTGATCTTCGAGGGCCCACAGATGAACCAAGTGACCTTGCGCGATCTGACCCTAAGCCGCAGACCGCGCGCCGAAGTATGATCAAGCCCACCGCAATCCCACTTCACAGCAAGGAAAGAGCAATCCCATGAGTGCGTTTGAATTGAGCAAGACCCGATTGTTCGAAGGCGTCTGGGAGGGCATTCTAACCGCTGTTGACAAGGAAGCAGGCCAGCCGGACCTCGGCGTGACCCATCTGGAAAAACCGCTTGGCGAATTGCATCTGAAAGAAACAGACAAGCCGAACCAATGGGCCTTGCGTGTACCAATCCCTGTAGAGTTGATCGGAGACGGGGCGCAGACCTTCCTCATCTTCGATAAGGACACGGGCGAGACGCTCGACAGCTTCACCATTATCGCAGGCGATGCCGTCACAGATGACATCCGCGCCGAAGTCGCGCTGTTGCGCGCAGAGCTAGACATGCTCAAGCGCGCGTTCCGGCGCCACTGCGTCGAGACCGCGCAAAGCTGAGACCACAAAAAGGGTGACGCTGCGTTTGGGGTGACACAAGAACGCTGTGTGCGCACTCTGCGCTCAAACTTGGAGGTTTCTATGACTGCTTATCCCCACATGCTCGCCCCGCTCGATCTTGGCTTTACGACGTTGAAGAACCGAGTGTTGATGGGCTCGATGCACACTGGCCTCGAGGAAAGCAAAGACTGGAACCGCGTTGCGGAATTCTATGCGGAACGTGCACGCGGGCAAGCAGCGTTGATCGTGACAGGAGGCATGTCGCCATCTAAGGAGGGCGGTGTGTTCCCCGGCGCAGCGGGCCTGTTCAGTGACGAAGATATCGCAAACCACAAGATCGTCACCGACCGCGTCCATGCGGCAGATGGCAAGATCGCGATGCAAATCTTGCACGCAGGTCGCTACGCCTATGGCCCAGAATGCGTATCTGCCAGCGCAGTGAAATCCCCGATTTCACCCTTCCCGCCCAAAGAATTGGACGAAGAGGGTATCGAAAAGCAAATCAACGATTTCGTTGTTGCCGCCACACGCGCGCGCGAAGCAGGCTATGACGGCGTAGAAATCATGGGGTCTGAGGGGTATTTTCTCAACCAGTTCCTTGTGACCCACACGAACAAGCGCACGGACCGTTGGGGCGGCTCTTACGAGAACCGCATGCGCCTGCCCGTCGAGGTCGTTCGCCGTGTTCGCGAAGCGGTGGGCACAGATTTCATCATTATCTACCGCCTTTCCATGATTGATCTGGTCCCCAATGGATCAACCTTTGACGAAGTTGTGACGCTCGCCAAAGCGGTCGAAGCTGCAGGCGCAACGATCATCAACACGGGCATCGGCTGGCACGAAGCGCGCATTCCAACGATTGCCACCTCCGTTCCGCGTGCGGCCTTTACCTGGGTAACAAAGAAGTTGATGGGCAGCGTTAACATCCCTGTGATTACCTCCAACCGCATCAACACGCCCGAGGTTGCCGAAGAGGTCCTATCCGGCGGTGCCGCTGATATGGTCTCCATGGCGCGACCCTTTCTTGCGGATGCCGAGTTCGTCAGCAAAGCGATTGCGGGCAAGGCCGATCACATCGCGCCCTGCATTGCCTGCAATCAAGCCTGCCTTGATCACACATTCGGGGGCAAGATGACGTCCTGCCTTGTGAACCCGCGTGCCTGCCATGAAACAGAACTGGTGATAGAACCCACGTCTGCCGCCAAAAAAATCGCCGTCGTTGGCGCAGGTCCGGCAGGCCTAAGCGCCGCGATGACAGCCGCAGAGCGCGGCCATAGCGTGACGCTGTTTGATCGCGCTGATGAGATTGGCGGCCAGCTTAATATGGCCAAGCAGGTGCCTGGAAAGGAAGAATTCTGGGGCCTTGTCGATTGGTATCGCACCATGCTCGCCTCTAGCGGCGTGAATGTGCAGTTGAACACCGAAGTCAGCGCCGATGATCTGGCCGGTTTTGACGACGTGATTATAGCGACAGGTGTGGTTCCGCGCGATGTTGGTATTCCGGGCCAGGACGGCGCAAACGTGCTTTCTTATATAGATGTGCTGCGGGGCAAGGCCGAGGTCGGCAAACGCGTCGCCATTATCGGTGCAGGAGGAATCGGTTTTGATGTGGCCGAAACGCTGGTGCATGCAGGCACCAGCCCGACTGTTGATCTTGAGGTATGGAAAGAGGAATGGGGCGTTGGTGACCCCTCCGAGACTCGCGGCGGACTTGCACCAGAGGGGCCACAGCCCGATGCGCCCGCACGCGAAGTGACGCTCTTGCAGCGCAAGAGCACGAAACACGGCAAGGGCCTTGGCAAGACCACAGGCTGGATTCACCGCGCCGCACTCAAGATGAAGAACGTCAAGATGATCGGCGGTGTAAACTATGAGCGTGTCGAGGATGGTGGGCTTTATATCTCCTACGGCGAAGCACGCGAAGACCCGCAGCTGCTCGAGGTGGACACGATCGTTCTGTGTGCAGGGCAACTTCCCGAACGCTCACTGGCAGATGCTTTGCAAGAACAAGGCATCACTTGCCACGTGATCGGCGGCGCTGATGTGGCGGCTGAACTGGATGCTAAACGTGCGATTGATCAGGGCACAAGGCTCGCAGCGGCGCTTTGATATAATGGAGCGCGCCATCTGGCGCGCACAGGTCCATTTTGTTTTGGGGCTCTGCCCCATCTTGGCAAAGCCAAGACCCCCCGAAGTATTTAGAGACCAGAGAAGCAAGGCCAGCTGTTTCCACCCTGCAAACGATCTGTGACAAAACCCTGCTATTGTCTAAGGAGCGCCCCAATCGCGCCCCTTTTGAGCGTGATACCTTGTCCTTGAACAGAGACGCAAAGGTAGACGCAATGGATCGCCTCACGGAAATGGAAGCCTTCGCCACGGTAGTGGATCAAGGTGGTTTTACAGACGCAGCCAAGAAAATGGGGATTTCTAAATCCGCCGTTTCCAAGCATGTATCATCACTGGAAGCGCGCCTTGGTGCACGGCTTTTGAACCGCACGACACGCCGGGTCAGCCCGACGGAGATCGGCCTCGCCTATTATGACCGCGCCCGACGCGTGCTAAATGATGCAGGCGAAGCAGATGCTTTGGTCACGTCGATGCAATCCGCGCCGTCCGGCCTTTTGCGTATCTCGGTAGCAACAGACTTCGGCGTCAATCATCTGAGCCCGGTGCTTGGAGATTTCCTGTCGGAATTTCCCGACATCACAGTCAACATGGTGCTGAACAACCGCTACGTTGAATTGATTTCAGAGGGTTTCGATATGGCCGTGCGCATCGGCGAGTTGGAAGACAGCACGCTGCGCGCACGCAAATTGACCGAAACCACCAAGCGCATGATTGCCTCGCCCGCCTATTTCGAGAAATATGGCCGCCCTGAAAAGATCGATGATCTAAATGATCACAAGTTGCTGCATTATTCGAATCAATCGAGCGGAAATGTCTGGAAAGTCACCGCGCCCTCCGGCGAGAAACGTCAGATCCGCACGGCAGGTTGGCTGAGCGTGAATGACGGGCAATCTTTGCTAAATGCCGCGATCGCAGGCCTTGGCATCGCCTATCTTCCCAGCTTCCTGTATTCTGAGGCCATGGCGCAGGGTCTTGTGGTGGACGCCATTCCAGAACTTCCAACAGAGACCCAAGGCATCTATGCGGTTTACCCCCCGGGCCGCTTTACCCAGCCCAAGGTACGCGCCTTCATCGATTTCCTCGTTCACTCCTTCGCGGCCAAAGGCCCGAGCGAATGGTAGCAGCCCCTTTGATTTAAGAGTTCTCCCTCGAGCAAACTGGCCCCTTCGCATTCATCGGCGCAGGGGCCATTTTTTATCGCCCGGTTATACGCGCAATTTCGGCGGTATCATTGGCGAGATGCTCTTTGATATGGTCACGCTCGTCCGCATCCAGCGGCGTGCCTGTAGCAAGTTTCGCCAAGGTATCATGCTGATAGAAGCGTAGTGCCGCCGTAAGGCAGTAGACTTCGCTCATTAGATCGAGCGTACTGGAGGGCGAGAGCATGTCGCAAACATTGTCCGAGCCGAGCCGCACAGGTACGCCCGCGGCCGCCAGATCAAGCACGCGTGCAATGGAGTTGTGAATCGGCGCGTTGATACTGCGCAACTGGCGCATCCCTAGCGCAGCAGAAGGCGCGACGATAACGCCGACGTTATGCTCGAGAAGGCCCTCGAGCAGGCGTTGCCAGCGAGGTTCATCGTAGGCCGAGGGTGAAATCATATGCACAGCCCAGATCATCGGGCCGCCCAGATCATCCCCTGCAACGCCGCCTTCGCGGCGGATCACATCAAGCAGGCGCTCTGTCGCATCTTCGCGCGGATCGTTGCGCTGATCAGTGTGAACCTGCACCATTTTCCCCGTGCGTCGCGCCAGATCAAGCACGCGCGCGCAGCTTTCTTCATAGCCGATGTGATCAGGGTAATCGCGGCGCTCGTCCTTTTCAGGCAGCGCACCAATAAAATCGCTGTATTTCGCACCCTCTTCGAACAACCGCCAGCGTTCGGGCTCGGCATCGGTAAATCCGGTCGGGTTATAAGAGGCAGCGCGCAAGAGCATCTGGTCTTTAATACTCTCGGCATGCTCCATCATCCAGCCCAGAGCACTAAGGCCGACACGGTCATTGGTGACATCCACGACCGTGTCGGCGCGCGCTGTGCCGCAGGCGATCATAACATCCGTGCCCTCCGTAATGCGGCGTTTGTAGTCATCCTCGTCGTAGGCGCGGCTCGCGTGGAGCTTGGAAATGAGCGCGTGTTTCTCCTGCAAGGAGATGTGGCTCGATTGCGAGAGCTGAAGATCGCTGGCATGCAAATAGCTGTCGTCGAAGGTGTTGACGCGGCCCAGATGAAGATGGCCGTTGAAGTAACCGCCAAGCGCATTGATCTTAATTTTCAACTGATCGAAGTAGGGGGAAGTAAACATGATGTCTCAAATGTCTGTATCTAAAGATACCTACACACTAGACAATTTCGGCACCGTTCCAAGCCACAAAGCTGATTGAGGTACCACCAAAACGGCGTATTTCAAGCAAGGTGCAGCCTTGCGGCAGCGTAATTGGCGCACTTTCCTCCCATAGAATCAAGGCGCCCGGCGCGATCCAACCGGAGGTCAGCAAACTGGCTAGCGCTTTTTCGCCAAGCACCTTGGCGTAGGGCGGATCAAGGAAGATCAGATCATAGGGCACGCTTGGATTTACAGGCAGGCGAGCCGCATCGCGCCCAAGCAAGCTGCTCTGCGTCTGCGCGTTGCACAGCGCAATGTTCTCGCGGATCAGGCTTTGGCCTTTTCGGCCATTCTCGATGAAGGTGACATGCGAAGCGCCGCGCGAAAGCGCCTCGAGGCCCAGCGCACCCGTGCCCGCGAACACGTCCAGCGCACGCGCATCGCTAATCGGATCGCCATAGCGCCCCCCCATGAGCACGTTGAACAGGCTCTCGCGCACGCGATCCGTGGTAGGGCGCAAATGCGCGGCTGCATCGCCTTTGCCGATAGAGGCCAGCGCACGCCCGCGAAATTCACCACCAATAATTCTCATGCTTTCAGCAAGGCCTTCATGTCGGTTGCCGGGTCTGCCACGGCGCTCCGTGCGGGGGATTTGCCCGCCTCGATCAAGCGCTTGCCAATCATGTAATTGCGAGGATCGTTCATTGCATCGACGGCCAAAAGCGTATCGCCCTCATAGTACCAGAAAGAAACAGCGTCGCCTGTGGGGTCGCGCCGTTCGACGATTGTGTCAAAGCCGATGTTCAGACCCGCAATCTGGAGTTTGACGTCGTATTGATCAGACCAAAACCAAGGTTTCGGCGCATAATCCGCCCCCGCACCCATCATGTTTTGCGCAGCAACTTCGGCCTGATCTATCGCGTTTTGCACGCTCTCAAGGCGGCGGGTCGCGCCGCGCAGGGCAAAGGCCGCACAATCGCCTGCGGACCAGATATGCGGATCGGACGTGCGCCCTTGCACGTTCACCGCAATGCCGTTGTCAATGGCAAGGCCAGCCGCCTCCGCCAGCGCGACGTTAGGCGCGATGCCGATGCCAGCGATGACAAAATCAACGTCGATGTGTGTGCCATCGCCAAGCTGCGCGCCAGTCACGCGCGCATCGCCCGTCAAGCGATCGAGACCGACACCTTCAATGATGTGGACTCCATGGCTTTGATGCAAAGCGCGAAAATAATCGGAGGTTTGCGGCGCAGAAACGCGCTGCAAAATGCGCTCTGCCATTTCAACGAGCGTCACTTCAACGCCGAGCTTGCGCGCAACTGCTGCCGCCTCGAGCCCGATGTAGCCACCCCCGACAATGAGCGCGCGTTTGCCGGCGGTGAATTCACCTGCCATCGCGTCCACATCCGCCAAGGTGCGCACGGTATAAACTCCGTCCAAAGCGCCGCCGATGGCGGCTGGCAGCGTACGCGCAGAGGAACCGGTGGTCAGGGCCAGTTGATCGTATGGAATGACTTCGTCGCCCATATGCACTTCGCGCTTTGCGGCATCAATCGAAGTGACGCGCGCGCCCATTCTCAGCGTGATGTCCTGCTCTGCATAATAACTCTCAGGGCGAAGGAACAAGCGCTCAAGCGCCATATCGCCCAGCAGATATGCCTTGGACAAAGGCGGGCGTTGATAGGGCGGCACAGGTTCTTCCCCGATCAAGGTAATTTGCCCCTCAAAACCAGAACTGCGCAGTTTCGCAACCAAGGATGCCCCAGCCTGCCCTGCCCCGATGATAACAAAATGAGCCATATGCGCGATCCTCTTTGAATACCGTTGGCGAATGCCTGCGCAGACCCTATATCGTGGGCAGATCATAACGCAATTCCAACGAGGGACTATTATAATGACCATCTCCAAAGGTGACCGCCTACCCGACGCAACGCTGGTTCAATTGGGCGAGAGCGGCCCTGCCCCCGTTGCGATGGCTGACAAGATCAAAGGGCGCAAAGTCGTCGTGTTCGCCGTCCCCGGCGCGTTCACACCTACGTGCCACTCTGCACATGTGCCCAGCTTCATCCGCACCAAAGACCAGTTTGACGCCAAAGGCGTGGACGAGATCATCTGCGTCTCCGTTAATGATCCTTTCGTAATGAAAGCATGGGGCGAAGCGACAGGCGCGACAGCCGCTGGCATTACCATGCTCTCGGATGCGGAAAGTGCATTCACCAAGGCAATTGGCATGGACTTCGACGCACCCCCCGCTGGCCTGATCGCACGCTCCAAGCGCTATGCGATGCTGGTTGAGGACGGCGTTGTGACGCAGCTTAACGAGGAAGAAAACCCCGGCGCATGTGAAGTCTCCGCAGGCGAGGGTCTGCTCGAAACGATGTGAGTGAAACGACAGATTGCTCAGGAAAGGCGCGCCATTAGGTGGGCCTTTCCGCTTTTTGAGGGCTCTACAAACTATCCATCTTGCGCGCCAGCTTCGCATCAAGCGTGCTTAGCCCGTCCACATCATGGGTCGTCAAAACCACATGCACCTTATTGTAGACGTTAGACCATTCAGGATGATGATCCCACTTTTCGGACCAGATCGCCGCACGGGTCATCCAGCCGAAAGCATCGGCGAAATTCTTGAATTTGAAGTGCTTTTCAAGCGCGTCACGCCCCTCAACCATAGACCAACCGTTCGCAAAAAGCGGATCTAGCAAGGGACCACGCGTATCATCAAATAATCTCTCGCTCATTCGTGTTCCTCCACATGGGATTTCTTGAATGGACCGTAGTCCGTCAGGACTTCGATGTCCTGCTCAATGGCTTCGCGCTCGGCGATCAGATAGCGCTCGATCGCATCGGAAAAGCCCTTATCGCCGATCCAATGCAGCGAATGCGTGTTCACCGGCAAATAGCCGCGCGCGAGTTTATGCTGGCCTTGCGCGCCCGCCTCAACCCTCTCAAAGCCACGCTCGATCGCAAGCTCGATGGCGCGATAGTAACACAGCTCAAAGTGCAGGCAGGCATAATCTTCGCTGCACCCCCAATAGCGGCCAAAAAGCGCCTTGCGCCCGATAAAGTTAAGCGCCCCCGCAATCGGAATTCCGCCGCGTTCTGCCAGCACGAGGATCACATCCTCGCGCATATTTTCTTGCACTATATCAAAGAATTTCCGCGTCAGATACGGTGTGCCCCATTTGCGCGCCCCTGTATCTTGGTAGAACTGCCAAAAGGCATCCCAATGCTCGGGTTGGATTTGATCGCCCGTCAACGCGCGGATTGTGCCACCAAAGGCGTTGGCTTGCTCGCGTTCCTTGCGGATGTTCTTACGCTTGCGCGAAGAAAGCGACATTAGAAAATCATCAAAGCTACGATAGCCGCTGTTAAACCAGTGAAACTGCTGGCTGGCGCGCGCCATCAGGCCCATTTGCACGCCTGCCTGCACTTCGTCTTCGGTGCAAAAGGTCATATGAAGCGATGACACGTCATTGTTTGCCGCCAGTTGCACCGCCCCTTGAATAAGCGCAGCTTGCGCCCTTTGCGCAAATTCCGGCTTCACCAACAAACGCCGCCCAGTAGCAGGCGTGAAAGGAACAGCGATCTGCAATTTCGGGTAGTAGCGCCCACCTGCGCGTTCATAGGCATGCGCCCAGTTATGATCAAAAATATACTCGCCCTGGGAATGGGACTTGGCATACATTGGAGCCACGCCAATCAACGTGCCTCCCAGACGTGCAATCAGATACTGCGGCTGCCAACCCGTACCAGCCCCTACCGATCCGCTTTGCTCGAGCGCGCTGAGAAACCTGTGCGTGGTGAACGGGTCAAACGCAGCGCCGCCATCGGCCACTTCTGGACAGGCGCAAGAATCCCAGTCCGCTGCGGGAAAATCTAACAGGCTGGCAACGACTTCTATCTCGACGGCAGCGTCGCTCATGTGTGTGGCAACTCGGCCAAATACTGCTCGAAGGTGATATTGTCCGCCACTTTGCGCGCCTCTTTCTCTTGCTCTGCGCTCTTTACCGTCCAGCACAGAATATCAGCGCCCCGCGCCTTTAAGTCGGCAACGCGCGGTGCACCCAGGTCTTCCACTTCGTGAGAGATAAAGCTCGCACGCAAAGTGTCAAAGTCCGGTATAGCGCTTAGCCGCTCGCGCGTGCCTTTGGGTAGAAGCGGCCAATCCGCCGCCTCATAAGCGCTAGTTACAATGCCGCGCGCGACTTTTGGCGCATGGATGGCCATTTGCTGCACCGAATGAGGATTGAACGACATCACCCCAAGCGGGCCTCGATAACGCGCGATATCGCGTGCGACGGCCTGCTCCAAACGGCCCACATTCGCACCCATACTGCCGTCTTGGTCCTTAATTTCAATAAGTAGGGGAACACGGCCAGCAATCAGGTCCAAAACCTCTGGCAAACCTGGAATACCCTCGTCACTGCCACGCAGGATGACGCGCCCCAGATCAGCGGCAGAGCGTTGCTGGATCGGCCCACTGTCCTTGGCAAGTCGTTTCAGATCGTAGTCGTGAAACACCATCGCGGCACCGTCCGAGGACAGTTGCACATCAATTTCGATTCCATAGCCCGCATCAATAGCCGCTTTGATCGCCGCACGGCTGTTTTCGGGCCGAGCACACGCCACGTCATGCAGCGCACGGTGGGCCAAAGGCTGGCTTAGGAAAGAAGGGTCTAGCCGGATCATTTGATCTGAAAGATGCCTTCGATCTCGACTGCGACGCCAAATGGCAAGGACGCCGCTGACACCGCCGAGCGCGCGTGACGCCCCGCATCGCCAAGCGCTTCAACCATAAAATCGGACGCACCGTTGATCACTTTTGGTTGATCCCCGAAATCGGCAGTGGAGTTGACGAAACCAACCAGCTTCACAACCCGCACCAACCGGTCCAGATCACCACCACACGCTGATTTGATCTGCGCCAAAAGCCCGATTGCACAAGTTTTTGCAGCTGCTGCACCGTCTTCGGCACTCATCGTGTCACCCAGCTTTCCAGTAATGAAGCCGTCTGGCCCCATGGAAATCTGACCCGAGACGTGGACCAATTCACCGACCTGCACGAAAGGCACGTAATTGGCCGCAGGCGCAGGAGCGCTTGGTAGCGTCACGCCAAGCTCGGCGAGTTTCGCCTCAAAAATTCCGCTCATGTCTTTTCTCCAGTATAACAGTCAGGCGCAGGCAATCATGCGCACGCCGTGCGCGCAAGTCTCAAACGCGGCGCACTTTCGCGCGCTCGCGCAGCAATGTGAAAATTCCCGCTGCCACGATCAAAGACGCGCCAATCACGACGTTTGTGCGCAGTTCTTCAGAGAATATCGCGAGGCCCAGCATCGACGCAAAGACCAGTTGCAAATAGGCGAAGGGCTGTACTGTGCTGACTTCGGACACTTCATAGGTCTTGATCAACAAGAAATGTCCGCCCGCGCCAGTCACACAAAGCAGGCCCATCCACGCCCAATCGACGCGGCTCATGGGTTCCCAGAAGGCCACGCCGACGAGGGTCATCACCACCGCACCTGAAACACCTGTCCAGAAAAAGCTGGTCGCTGCACTGTCCTTGCGCGCAACAAAGCGCGTGAGCAGGCCATAAAGCGCAAACATGAACGCCGAACCGAGCGGGATCAACGCATAGGGCGAAAACACGCCCGTGCCCGGCCGCAGGATGATCAACATTCCGATGAAGCCGACGCCGATCGCGGCCCAACGACGCCACCCCACTTGCTCGCCCAAAACCGGGCCGGAAAGAGCAGCGATCAGCAAAGGGTAACAGGCAAAGACAGCATGGCTCTCAATGAGGCCCAGATAAACGAAACCCTGCACCATGACGCAGATCTCCGTCGCCAGCAAAACGCCGCGAAAAATTTGCACTTTTGGCTGCTCCGTGCGCACAGCGTTGCGCAAACCACCCTTGGCGCGCGCCGCAACTGCGATGACGAAGGCGGCAAAGAACCAATAGCGCACCATCACTACCATCATCACATTGTATTCACGTGCAAGGTGCTGCGAAATCCCATCCTGCATCGCGAAAACAAAGGTCGTGGCGATCATTAGCGTGATCCCAAGAGGCGCGTTGTTCTGGCTCATGCGCGCTGCCGCCCAATACTCATGTGGCGTTTGCGCCCGAAACCTTTGACGCGTGCGACCTCGAAACCGGCAGCGCCCAACGCGCGGCGCACATGGCCTGCGGCTGTGTAGGTGGCGAACGTGCCATTCAGCTTGGTATGCGCACCGACAGCCTGCATAAGGGCAGGTTCCCAAAGTTCGGGATTTTTTGCTGGGGAGAACCCGTCAAGGAACCATGCGTCGGCTTTGGACCTCCAAGCAGGCAAGGCCACGCGCGCATCGCCAGTGATCAGTGTGAAATCCAGATCATGCGTTTGTACGCCTCGCTCGCCCAGCGCACCCATCAATTCATCGGCCAATGAACCAAGTTCCGGAAACGCTTGGTGCGCTGTGCTCATCTGCGCAGGATCAAGCGGATAGGCCTCGAAACTGGTGAAGCGCAGCGCGCCTTTGACACCGCTTTCACGCCATGCCGCCCAAGCCGTGAGCAGGTTCAGACCAGTTCCAAACCCAAGCTCTGCAATATGAAAACCGGGCTCAAAACGTGCGGGAATGTCGTTGCCGCCCAGAAACACATGCCGCGTCTCGGCAAGCCCGTCCTGCAAGGAAAAATACGGGTCTTCAAATTGCAGCGAAATCGGCACGCCATCTGCGTTCCAATCCAGCGTACCTGTCTGGTCGTTCATCACGTCATGCCCTACTACCCGTGCTACACGCATTGGGCACGGAGCAGCGCAAATGGCAATGGCAGATATCACAATCTACGGCGCGGGCATCTTCGGGCTAAGCATCGCGTGGACCTGCGCAAAGCGCGGCGCACGTGTACAAATCATCGATCCAAATGGGGCCGGATCAGGCTCCAGCGGCGGCGTGGTCGGTGCTCTTGCGCCGCACACACCGGAGAACTGGAACGACAAGAAGCAATTCCAGTTCGAGAGCCTGATCATGGCGCAGTCCTTTTGGCAAAGCGTCGAGCAGGCAGGCGGCAAAAGCGCAGGTTATGCGCGCTCGGGGCGGTTGCAGCCCTTGAGCGATGCCCGCGCGCTCGATCTGGCGCGCACGCGCAGTGAGAATGCCAAGGCCCTTTGGCAGGGGCTTGCGCAGCTTGATATTATCGACGCCGCTGACAGAGGCGATTGGGCCCCAAAAAGCAAAATGGGCCTGCTGGTGCATGACACTTTAAGTGGGCGCATGCACCCGCGCATGGCCTGCGCTGCGCTTGTTGCTGCGCTTCAAAGCAAGGGATGCCGCGTGATGGATCAAGGCACGCCCCAAGGTATCATTTTGGAGGCGACAGGCTGGCAAGGGCTTTTGCAGCTTGCAACCGATATGAACGAGCCTGTGGGCAATGGTGTCAAAGGTCAGGGCGCCGTGCTTGATTTCACGGCTGCGCCGGATGCGCCGCAACTCTTCGCCGATGCGCTTCATATCATCCCGCACGCCAATGGAACGATCGCCCTTGGCTCTACCAGCGAAAGGGAATTCGATGACCCCTATAGCACCGATACGCAGCTTGATGATGTGATAGAGCGCGCCAAAACCGCCTTCCCCATCTTGCAAGATGCCCCCGTGATAGAGCGTTGGGCCGGAGTGCGCCCGCGCGCAAAATCACGCGCACCGATGATTGGGCATCATCCGCTGCGTAAGGGCGCGTTCATCGCAAATGGCGGCTTCAAAATAGGCTTTGGCATGGCCCCTAAAATCGCAGAGGTCATGGCCGATCTTATACTTGAGGGACGCGACCGGATCCCCGAAGGGTTCCGGCCCGAGGCCTCACTGCGTTAACCGCGCGCGCAGACTTCGCGCAGCGCGGCAATACCGCCGTCCAGCGACTTCTGATATACTTCACTTTTCAGCGTTCCATCCTCGTTGAACTCGCCATACGCTCCCGCGACTAGAACCGCTGGCGTGGCCAGAACCGCCGCGCCCAGCTGCGCAAGGCAATTGCGGGTCATAAAATAAGCCGTCTCGCCGCCCGTGCGTCCTGCAGCTGCACCGATAAGCAACGTAGGCTTACCGCGAAACGCATCGCCCGGAACACGGCTCGACCAATCGAGCGCATTTTTGAGAACACCGGAAATACCCTTATTATACTCTGGGTTCGCCACGATGATTGCATCCGCCGCCGCAATTTGTGCTGCCAGTTTCGTGACTGCTTCGGGAATACCCTTAGCTTCCAGATCACCATCATAGAGCGGCAGGTTCAGATCACCGATCTCGACCTCAGCCGCACCAAAAGATGTAATCGCCGCCTTCATAAGCTGCGTGTTGAAAGAGCCTGCGCGCAACGAACCGGAGAGGCCAAGAAGTTTAAGTTCAGAAATGGTACCAACCTTTATTGATGAGATCTGTCAGCCGCTATCAAACATGAAAAGCGGGCAGGCGAAACGCGCATCCGCGCAGATCAGATGTGCGCAATTCAGTGGATCAAAGCGTCGACGCCGATCGATGCAATCAATTGATAGTAAGACGCAAGCACAACAATGAAAAAGGCGATCAAAATCAATTCATGTTTGAACTGGTGCGAGTGAAAGAAATTGCGATCACGATGATGGATCACATCCACCAATTCATCCCCAAAGCGGATCGACAGAAACGTGCCAAGGCCAGACAGAACGATAATCCCCCAAAACGGCCAAGGCGTCGTCAGGATCTTGAGCATGAGCGCAGTCAACGCGGTTGTCTCGTAATACGCCGGCGCGCTGGCGAGAACCGCGATATTCACCCCGATCGCGATAATCCAGACTGCAATTTCCGACAGGACCATGCGAATGCCGAAGAGCAGACGAAGCGGGAAATCCAGCAAGAACCCCGCATCGGCGATGGGCGTGCACAGAACGAAAAAGCTCCAGGTGAGCATGGCCGCGATGCCGCCCGTGGCCGGATCATACTTCACGCTTAGATATGCGAAATATCCGATCAACAGCGCGCAAAGCAGCGCGAACTTGATCAGGACCTGTTTTTGCGGATGTATGGACATGGGGTGATCTATCTGAAACGAATGCTAACCCAGTGTCGCGCTACGCTGCGATGGCTTCAAGCCGGAACATTGCGCGGCCTCAATAAAAAGGCCCTCGCAAATTGCTTTGCAAGGGCCGGGGTCGCAGGATCACACTGCGCTTAGCTTGTCGGAAGGATCACGATTTCTACGCGGCGATTTTGCGCTTTACCCTCTTCGGTCAGGTTGCTTGCAACGGGTTGATCTTCACCGCGCCCAATGCCCTGAAGGCGCGCCAGCGAAACGCCAGCTCCGGCAAGAACGTTCACGACCGAATTAGCACGATCGACCGAAAGGCTTTGGTTATAGCCCGCTTCGCCCGTGCTGTCGGTATGGCCGATCACCTGAACGGTCGAGTTGGGATAGGACTGCAGGTTGCTTGCCACCGCGACCAGATCGCTTTGCAAACCGCCTGTCAAAGTTGCGCTATCGGAAGCGAACAGGATGTCCTGCGGCAAGGTAACTATCAGGCGATCACCGGTGTTGGTGATCGTCACGCGGTCGTTGCCAAGGCTTTCTTGCAGATCAGCCGCTTGACGGTCCAAAACGTTGCCCACAACTGCACCACCGGCTGCGCCCAGCACTGCGCCTTTCAGGGCGTTTTGCTTGCGCTCTGCGCTGCTGTCACCAGAAATCAAACCTGCGACCGCGCCAACGCCAGCGCCGATTGCAGCGCCAGTGCCAGTCTTGCGAAAGTCATTGTTATTGGACAACGTATCTGGGTTGGAGCAGGCCGATAGGGCCAGAAGGGACACCGCGGATAGCGCGATAAGGGAAGGTGCTCTTTTCATGTGTAGCCTCATATGCTGTCTCCGTTACTCGGAGCTAGGCAAAGCATAACAGGTCCGATTCTGTTTCCCAACAAGGGTTTTCGGGGAATTTCGGCGCTATTTCGCCAATGCGGAAGCGGCGGATTCGCGCGCGGCGCTTTCATAGGCCAGCATCGCGCGTTTGATCGGCGTACCCCAGTGGTAGCCGCCAAGTTCGCCAGATTTGCGCAAAGCCCGGTGGCACGGGATCAGCCAGCTCACAGGGTTCTTGCCCACGGCCGTGCCGACAGCGCGCACGGCTTTCGGACTGCCTACCGCGCGTGCGATATCGGAATAGGTGGTGACGTGGCCGTTTGGAACATGCAGCAATGCCTCCCAGACCTTGATCTGGAAAGGCGCACCAATTAGGTGTAGACGCTGCGCGCCCACGCCGCCAAACGCCGCTCCGACCCAAGGGGCGAGTGCATTGTTGTCTTTGGTAAAACGCGCATTAGGCCACCGCAAAGCCATGTCCTGATAAGCCACCTCTGCGCCCGTCTCTTCGGCAAAGGCCATGCCGCAAAGGCCGATATCAGTGCCCATGGCGAGGGCCTGCCCAAAGGGGCTGTCGAACCACCCGAATTTGATCTGCAAACCCTTGCCGCCCTTGGCATAACTGCCTGGGCTCATCGCCTCCCAGCGCAGGAACAGATCGTGCAAGCGACCGCCGCCGGACAGCCCGGCCTCCATGGCCGTGTCCAGCGTTGAGTGATGCGCACGCAGCAAGGTTTTCGCGTGATCAAGCGCGAGGAACTGCTGGTAGCGTTTCGGCGAAACCCCCGCCCACTTGGAAAACAACCGCTGCAAATAGGCAGGGCTAAGGTTCATCTCTGCCGCCAGCCCTTCAAGCGAGACAGGCGCGTCGCTGCTATCCAAGCGTTCAATCGCGCGGCGCACGAGTTTGTAGTGATAGCTGGCCTCTTGGCCATTTGAGATATGTGTATTCATGGGGTTACCCTAAGGACGCCCCACGCCGCGCGCGATCCGCTTTTTGTCTAAAAATCTAAACGATGTAGTGCCTCTTGCCGCACGCTGTTCAAAAAGGCATACCCCAGCCCCATGACAAAACCCGCAAAACAGCTCGACTATCATACGATCCGCGAAATTTTCACGCGCTTCGAGGCCTCTGATGCCGCGCCCGAGGGCGAGTTGCATCATACCAATGCCTACACTTTGGTCGTCGCCGTCGCGCTCTCGGCGCAGGCAACGGATATCGGGGTTAACAAAGCCACGGCCAAACTGTTCGAGATCGCGGATACGCCGCAAAAGATGCTCGATCTGGGTTTGGAAGGCGTGATTGAACATATCAAAACGATCGGCCTGTTTCGCAACAAAGCCAAGAACGTCATCAAGCTTAGCCAGATTTTGGTCGATGTGTACGATGGGGTCGTCCCAAATTCGCGCGCAGCTCTCGTCTCGCTTCCAGGCGTGGGGCGCAAAACCGCCAATGTCGTGCTAAACATGTGGTGGAACTACCCTGCCCAAGCAGTCGACACCCATATCTACCGCGTCGGAAATCGCACCGGCATTTGCCCCGGAAAGGACGTCGACGTGGTCGAGCGCGCCATTGAAGATCATATTCCAGTTGATTTTCAACAGCATGCCCATCACTGGCTGATCCTGCACGGACGCTACATCTGCAAAGCGCGCAAACCTGTGTGCACCAATTGCATCATTAATGACTTATGCCCATTCGAGGAAAAAACGAAATGAAGACCTATAAGGTAATCGGTATCGGCAACGCTGTTGTTGACGTAATCACGCAAAGTGATGACAGTTTTCTTGCCAATATGGGCATTGAAAAGGGCATCATGCAGCTGATCGAAAAGGATCGCGCAGAGGTTCTGTTCGGTTCCATGTCTGAGCGCACACAGGCTGCTGGCGGCTCTGTTGCCAATAGCATCGCGGGCATCGGCGCGCTGGGTTTGCGCACCGCGTTCATCGGCCGCGTCAAGGACGATGCACTCGGTCTATTTTACGCCAAGGCGATGACAGATGAGGGAACCGATTTCGTCAACGCACCTGTTGCAGGCGGCGAATTGCCGACCTCGCGTTCGATGATTTTCGTCTCGCCCGATGGGGAGCGTTCGATGAACACATACCTTGGTATCTCTGCCGAACTGGGTCCCGAGGACGTGTCCGACGAAGTAGGTGCAGATGCGGAAATCGTATTCCTGGAAGGTTATCTTTTCGACAAGGACAAGGGCAAGGAAGCCTTCGTCAAGCTCGCCCGTGCGTGCCGCGCAAACGGCGGCAAAGCAGGGATCGCAATCTCCGATCCGTTCTGCGTAGAGCGTCATCGCGCCGATTTCCTGAACCTGATCGAAAACGAACTCGACTATGTGATCGGCAATGAAGAGGAGGTGAAATCGCTCTTTGAGACCGACAATCTGGAAGCCGCGCTCGCGAAGTTAAGCGCAATCTGCCCACTGGCGGTCTGCACGCGTTCAGGTGATGGCGTATCGATCATGTCCGGTGGCGCGCGTATCGACGTGCCCGTGGATAAGATCGTTCCAGTGGATGCGACAGGTGCGGGCGACCAGTTCGCTGCTGGCTTCTTGTTCGGCCTTGCGACGGGACGCGATCTGGAAACCTGTGGCCAGATGGGCTGCGTCTGCGCGCGCGAAGTTATCGGCCATGTTGGGCCGCGCCCCAAAGCGAATATCTCTGCGTTGCTGCGCGAAGCAGGATTACTAGCGTAAATCTGCGTGCTTCGGGGGCAAAAGTCTTAACAACGACTTTTGCCCCCGCTTTGCAGATCAATCACCCAGTTTAGCGTGGACCTCGTCGAGATCGATCTCGCCGATAGGCATCTTGTTGCTCGGGTCTTTGAAATCATACTTGAACAGATCGAAATCACGTTTGTAGATTTCATAGACGAGGTGCATCGACAAATCATCGAAATAATCCTCGACCGGATGCGCGCGTTTGGGCCCGTGGCCTTCGCTCTCGTTGAAGCGTGGGATCGTCGATAGATCGACCGCGTTAGGCACGTTGATCTGATCTAGCACTTCCTGCATGCCGTCGTTAAATTGCTCGGTCCAGAAAATCTTGTCGTAGCGCCCCCCGTTTACGATGAAAGTGGACACATGTCCCGACATCGCGGACCAGTGAATGTCCGGCTCCATCGGGCGACGCCAACGGATGGTGTCGCGCGCGAACAAAAGGAAACGGCGGAAGCTGGCGATCTGGTCAAACTCTTGTTTGCCGTCGTCACCGCCCACTTCGATCCCGTATTTCTGGATCAAAAGCGGCACCAACTTGCCGCGATAGCGCTTGCCGTTGCGTTGGATGCCGCAAATCTTGTCGAAGAAGGACGACAGGATGCGCGTATAGGGGTTGCGCACGCAGGTAAACGAATAGGATTGATGCGATTGCACGTTCTGCGTGATCAAAGGCTGGCTTTCATCAAGCGCCCATTTGTGCAAACCGCCCGTCGCGTCGTGGATATCACCGTCGAAAAACGCACCATGATCGGAGTAATACATGATCTGCCCGATGGTCGAGCAGGCGCATTTGGGAACGACGCGGTACACGACGCTCTCGCTTTCGGTCATCCAAGTGCCGGGAAAACCCATAATCTCTCGCCTCCGGCGTCAACTTGCCGCCAATTGGTTACTTTATCTTCACTTAAGTTATGTAAAACAGAATAAAGCCTGTTTATTCAAGGCACATTCATCTCTAACACTGTAGTCAGATATCAAACAGTCCACGTTTTCAGGGTGATCCGTTTCCAATATGGCAAAAATTGCCTTCATCCTTTTATGCCACAAAGATCCTGAGGCGATCATCCAGCAGGCTGAACGCCTGACGGCTGTTGGCGATTACATGGCCATTCATTTCGATGCGCGTGCTAAACCAGAACATTTTGCCCAGATTAAGGCAGCGTTGAAGGATAACCCTAACGTCACATTTTCGCGCAAGCGGATCAAATGCGGCTGGGGTGCCTGGTCTTTGGTGCAAGCAACGCTTTACGCGCTCGAGGCAGCGGTCGAGGCGTTCCCGCGCGCGACGCATTTCTACATGCTGTCGGGTGATTGCATGGCGATCAAATCAGCCGAATACGCCCATGCGTTCTTGGATGCCAACGATATCGATTACATCGAAAGTTTTGACTACTTCGAGAGCGACTGGATCAAGACAGGCTTCAAGGAAGAACGTCTTATCTACCGTCACTTCTTTAACGAGCGCACTCATAAAAAACTGTTCTATAGTGCGTTCAACGTGCAAAAGAAGCTGGGGCTGACCCGGGAAATACCCCAAGACATGCAAATCCAGATCGGTTCGCAATGGTGGTGCCTGCGCCGGCGCACTGTCGAATGGACCTTGGAATTCACTCGCAAGCGCAAAGATGTCATGCGTTTTTTCAAAACGACATGGATTCCCGACGAGACATTCTTTCAGACGCTGGTGCGACATCTGGTGCCGGAAAAAGAAATAGAAGCGCGCACACTCACCTTTCTGATGTTCTCCGATTACGGCATGCCGGTAACGTTCTACAACGATCACTATGATCTGCTGCTCAGTCAGGATTTTCTCTTTGCGCGCAAGATCAGCCCCGAAGCGACAGAGCTCAAGGACCGCCTTGGCAAGCTATACGCCGAGGAAGACCAGAGCTTCCAGATTTCCAACGAGGGTGCAGGCCTGTTCAAATTCCTCACGGAGCGGGGCCGCATCGGGCGACGCTTCGCCCCACGCTTCTGGGAAACCGAGGCCACGCTGGGGCGCGACCGCGAATTGCTAATCGTTGTTTGCAAGAAATGGCACGTGGCCAAACGCTTGGTCGATAGCATCAAGCACGGCACGAACATTCCCGTGGCCGAGTATATCTTCAACGAAGAAGACACCCCCCTGCCCGACCTTGGCGGCATTCAAACCACCCTGTCCAAACGCCACCGTCATCGCCGCGCGTTGATGCGTATGCTGTTCGAATATTTCGAAACGAACCGTTTGATCGTCTGCATCGATCCGGGCAATTTCTATCTGCTTGACGACTTCGGGTCGGACCGTTCCGGCACGCGCATCTTGGAAATCGATTGCAATTACACTGACGAATTTCTGATCGGCCATTCCAAACGGATAGGCCTTGCAGGGGAGCAAACTTCGGAGGACACTTTGCAGCGCCTCTTACCGACGATCCGCAATGAAATCGCTTTTGAGAAAGACCGTCTGCATGATGCGAAGTTTGGTTCGCTCTTCAGCATCAAGGAAAGCGATAGCGCACAGGAAAATGCCGCGCCTTTGGCGAATTTTCTGGGCGTCAGCCTCGAGAAGGCCCAGCAAATCGCCGATACGCCCCATTTGTTCGCGGATTGATTGCGCCGGAAACAGATCGCCCTGAACACACGGCGCACTCATTCTCGCGCTGAGGTTAACGCGAGCGGGTTAATTCGAGGAAAACTTCTTCGAGATCGGCCTGCTCCGTGCGCACATCGCGAATGGTGATCCCCGCGCCACGCACGGCCTCGAGAACCGCATCCGCGCTGGTTTCACTGGCGCGGTAACTCAGACGCAGCGCGCCTTTGGGATCGACGCTTACATCGATCCCGCGCGGTGCTGCAAAAACACCCGTGGGTGCATCAGGCTCGATGATCATGGTCTTACGATCGATGCTGCCGAGCAGATGCGCCGTGCTATCGCGTGCGACCACTTCACCGTGGTTAATGATCGCGATCTCGTCGCACATTTCTTCGGCTTCTTCCAGATAATGCGTCGTCAGAACGATGGTCATGCCTTGCTCGTTCAATTTGCGCACATTAGCCCAAAGCATCTGGCGCAGCTCAATATCGACCCCTGCCGTCGGCTCGTCCAGAACAAGAATATGCGGATGATGCACCAAGGCCTTGCCAAGCAAAAGCCGCCGCCGCATCCCACCAGACAAAGTGCGCGCATAGGCGTTGGCCTTGTCCGACAGGCCCACCAGTTCAAGAATTTCATCCGAGCGGCGATCGCCCTTGGGCACACCGTAAAGTCCGGCCTGCACATCCAGTGCCTCGCGCGGCGAGAAAAATGGATCAAGGTTAAGTTCTTGAGGCATGACCCCTATCGCAGCGCGCGATTGGCGCGGGTTCACATCCTGATCAAACCCCCAGATCGACACTTTACCCGAAGTCTTGAGCACCAAACCCGCCAATATGTTGATCAGCGTCGATTTACCCGCACCGTTTGGGCCGAGCAAACCAAAGATCGACCCGCTCGGGATGGTAAGGTCGATGCCGCGTAGCGCGTCTTTCGGCGCTGCAGCCTTGCTGCCTGCATATGTCTTTTTCAGAGCTTCGATTTTGATTGCGTCTTGTGTCACAGCCTGTCTACTCGCTCTTGCCGATTTTGCCTGCTTGGCTCATAACGCATCTAACGCGACTGCCGGATAAAGGGAACACACCCTATGACGACCCCAGTACCTGAAACCAAAATTGTAGATAACTATCGCTTTGCCTGTGATGGCGGCGAAGGGGCATTGGGGCATCCGCGGGTCTGGTTGCAAATTCCGGGTGAACATGGCTGGGTCGAGTGCCCCTATTGCGACGCGAAATTCGTCCATAAGGACTTTGAAGGCAAAATCTGATGCGCCATGCAAAAAACGATTGTGCGGGTGACGCTTCAATCCGAACAGATTTAGTTCAAATTCTCGCCACATAGAGCGTGCATACCCGAGACTTGTTTGAAGTAACGAGTCCGAGGTGCTAAATGGAAATTCTGCTAATGTTGATCCCAGTCGTGCTGGGAATGGGCCTGTTTTCAATGGGCCCAACCTCTGACGAGGGCACAAGCGACGATCAACCCGATATGCAGAACGAAGATATCGGCGGCGCGGACGGCGATCCCATGACGGGCGATGCGTTGGACGACCTGATCAACGGCACTTCGGGCAACGACATGATGCTGGGACGCGGCGGCGATGACACGCTGCTTGGCGGCGATGGCAACGACACCCTCTCCGGCGGCACAGGCAACGATAGCCTTGCCGGTGGCAGCATGGCAGATTCGATCAACGGTGATGAGGGCGACGACCGCATTGATGGCGAGTCAGGAAATGACACGATCAACGGCGGCACGGGCGCTGATACGCTACTGGGCGGCGTTGGCGACGACAATCTCGAGGGCAACGACGGTAACGATCTGATCGACGGTCAAGGCGATGATGATCGCCTGATCGGAGGCGATGGTGAGGACACGCTCATTGGCGGTTCTGGCGACGACCTTTTGGAGGGCCGCTATGATAACGATAGCCTGCTGGGCGGAAGCGGCGATGATACGCTGATCGGCAACATGGGCGATGACACCCTTTCGGGCGAAGCGGGCAATGACGATCTGAACGGCGCCGAGGGCAGCGATCTGCTAAGCGGCGGCGAAGGCAACGACACACTCTTCGGACTGGCCGCAAATGACACGCTTTTGGGTGATGCAGGCAACGATTTCCTTGTCAGCGGCCTTGGAGATGATGTGATCGACGGCGGCAGCGGCAATGACACGGCCTATGGCGGGCTTGGCGATGATATCGTCGGCGGCGGCGAGGGCAACGATCTGCTGGTTGCGAACGAGGGCAACGACACGCTTTTCGGCAACGCCGGCAAAGATACGATGACCGGCAGCGCGGAGGATGATCTGATCATCGCAGGCACAGGCGGCGATTCCGTCGAGGGCGGCGATGGCAACGACACGATCTTTGGCGGCAACGCTGATCTGCGCGGGCAGATGTCAGGCGGTATTGATGTGAGCGCAGAAATGCGCGCCGCGCTCGATGAATTGGCCGACAGCGATCCAGCTTTGTTCGCAAACGGAACTCTCGCGGAAATTCTTGCCTCTGCCCCCTTCGAGGGCATTGATGCCACCGACCTCGATACCGCCGCGTTCGATACCTCGACCGACTATCTAAGCGGCGGGAACGGGGATGATCACATCTACCTGGAAACTTCCGATGTGGCCGTGGGCGGCGATGGCAGCGATACCTTCCACATTCACAGCGATGCAAGCGTGCGCCAGATGGTCGTGATGGACTACAATATGTCCGAAGATACGTTGCTCATCGAATACGACAGCAACGGCCCCACGCCGGTGATCACCATTATCGAACAAGGAAATCACGCGCAGATTCACCTTGATGGGGTACGCACCGCCGATATCCGCGATGCGGCGGGCAGTCTCACGCTGGGCGATATCGCTCTGGTCGGGGTCGATCGATCTGCGTAAGCGCAACAGCGAAGCGTCGCCTACATACAAGTTGGCTGGCTAATAGAATTTTCGACGATTCTAAATATGCGAAAACACAACTTCAGAGTGCGGCATAAGTTCCTTTTCCAATTGCCGTATTCCCCCAAACGTTTCCTTTTTCGCCGAGATCGCTCAATTAGCCGCTTAACGTTTCTCAAATGGAAACGATTAACAGGTTTTCCTTGCGAGGCCATAAGCGCTGCGTCATGATTTTGACACAATCGGGGCTGCCGCCCCTTTTTGTCTTTTCCGTGGGGGATTTGTTCATGCTTATTTTATCAATTTTACTTCCTTTGGCACTCGGCTTTGCAGTGTTTGGGCTCTTTGATGGAGGCGATGACGGATCAAGCTCCGGAAGTGGGGCAGCTTCAAGCTCCGGAACAGCCTCCGACACAGGCGCGGATACAGATACAGAGACCATGACCGAAACTGGATCCGGCTCGGACATGACTATAGATCCCACACAGCCCCTTGGCTTGATCGGTAATTCTCTCGACAATAATATCAGCGGCACCAGCGGCGATGATTTCATTCTCGGGCGCGGCGGCAATGATGTGCTAGACGGTCAAAGCGGCGACGACACGATCAACGGAGGACCGGACGCTGATACGCTAATCGGCGGTGCCGGCGATGACCGCCTTGAGGGGCGCGACGGAGCAGATAGCATCGATGGCGGCGCTGGCGATGATATCTTGATCGGTAATTTTGACGCTGACACGTTGATCGGCGGCGATGGCAATGACGCCCTGAACGGCGCACGCGGCGCGGATCTGGTGTTCGGTGGAGCAGGCAACGATACGCTTGAGGGTCAATCAAGCGACGATAGCCTGCATGGGGGCGACGGCGACGACAGTTTGCTGGGTGGCAATGGCCGCGATCTGATGAGTGGGGACGCTGGCAATGATTTTCTCGATGGCGGTGAATGGGACGATATTCTCGGCGGCGACGCCGGAACAGATTTGCTTGTCGGTCTGACCGGCAACGACACGCTTCTTGGCAACGGGCAAAGTGACACGCTAAGCGGCGGGGGCGGCGATGATCTGCTTATAGGCGGCAACGATCGAGATTCGCTGGAAGGTGGCAACGGCGATGACACGCTCATGGGCGGCGGCAGCAACTTTGATCTGACGACTGCGGGTGATGTCGATTGGACCGCAGAAATGCTGAACGCCTTCCAAGCACTGCAAGTTTCCAACCCCGCCCTTGCGACGACAGGCACCGCTGCTGATATTTTCGCAGCGCCCGAATTTGCCGGGGTTGATACCTCAAGCGCGGCAACACCGGTCAATGATCTCGCCCGTGACTTCCTAAGTGGCGGTGCTGGCGATGACGCCATTTTCCTCGAAAGCGGGGATGTCGGCCAAGGCGGCTCAGGTGAAGATGTATTCTATCTGAACGGCGATGCCGCGCCCTCCGGTGTGATGACGATCACCGACTATGTCGCAGCGGATGACATGATCGTGGTTCAATACGATGCCGCCCTCCCCGCACCGGCAATCGTCGTGAATGACAATGGTGCGGATGCGGCAGTTTTCCTGGACGGTAATTTCCTTGCATCGGTACGCGGCGCTGCAGGCTTGCTCACAACGGCAGATATCACGTCCGTCGCCGTAGATCGCGCCATTCCGTGATCTAACTCCACAAACGCGCTGGCACTCAGAGGCCGGACACGTCTAGTATGCCCCCGACGCAAATCACGCTTCGGGGGCATTTTACATGAGCACGACATTCGGCAAAGGATGCCACCTGCATCTTATTGATGGCTCCGCCTTCATCTTTCGCGCCTATCATGCGCTGCCCCCTTTGACGCGCAAATCCGACGGCCTGCCCATCGGCGCGGTTGCGGGTTTTTGCAACATGCTGCAACGCTATGTCGAGGGGAACGCAGGCAGTGATGTGACCCATGTCGCCGTGATCTTCGATAAAGGCAGCCACACGTTTCGCAACGAAATGTATGACCTCTACAAAGCGAATCGCGAGGCGATGCCCGAAGACCTGCGCCCGCAAATGCCACTGACGCGGCGCGCGACCAAAGCCTTCAACATCGCCTGCGAAGAAATCGAGGGCTATGAGGCCGACGACATCATCGCGACCCTCGCCCATCAGGCGCGCGCCGCAGGTGGGCGATGCACGATTATTTCATCAGATAAGGACATGATGCAGCTTGTTGGCGACGGCGTCGAAATGCTGGATGCGATGAAGAACAAGACCATTGATCGCGACGGCGTATTCGAGAAATTCGGCGTCTTTCCCGAGGGCGTCGTCGACGTTCAGGCGCTCGCAGGCGACACCGCTGACAACGTGCCCGGCGCACCTGGCATCGGCATCAAGACCGCCGCTTTGCTAATTAATGAATACGGCACTCTTGAAGAGCTGCTCGAGCGCGCGGGCGAAATCAAACAGCCCAAGCGCCGCGAAACCTTGATCGAGCATCGCGCGCAAATCGAGTTGAGCAAACGCCTCGTTCAACTGGATTGCAACACGCCTTTGGGCTTCACCCTCGATGACCTCGAAGTGCGCGAACCGATTGCCGACGAATTGCTCGATTTTCTCGCTGAAATGGAATTTCGCACGCTGACAAAACGCATCTCCGAGGCGCTCGACGCACCGATGCCGGTTATCGAAGATACACCAGCCGCCGCCAATGCGCCCAGCGCACCGGACGCGATCCCCTTCGATGCTGAGAAATACGACTGCGTCCGTGATCTGGCTGCTTTGCAGCCCTGGATCGATCACGCCTACGCGCGCGGCTATGTGGCGGTAGATACAGAAACCACAGGCCTGAACGACATGATCGCCGACCTCGTTGGTATCTCCATGTGCACGGTTGCGGGTAGGGCATGTTACATCCCGCTGACCCACAAAGACGCGGGCACGGATGATCTGTTCGGCTCTGATGACTTGGCAGAGGGTCAGATTGATCTGGAAACAGCAATTGCTGCGCTCAAGCCGCTTCTCGAAGACCCGAGCGTCATGAAAATTGGCCAGAACATGAAGTATGACGCCAAGATCTTTGCGCGATACGGCATCGACATCGCGCCCATCGACGACACGATGCTGCTGTCCTACGCGCAGCACGCGGGTCTGCACAATCACGGCATGGATGCGTTGTCCGAGCGATATCTGAACCACACGCCAATCCCTATCAAACCCCTGCTTGGCGCGGGTAAATCCGCGGTCACGTTCGACCGTGTCCCGATTGATCAAGCCACGCCCTACGCGGCCGAGGATGCAGACGTCACATTGCGCCTTTGGCAGCACCTCAAACCCACGCTCCACGTCGCCAAAACCACCCGCGTTTATGAAACCATGGAACGTCCTTTGGTCCCCGTCCTCGCCCAGATGGAACGGCACGGCATTAAAGTCGACCGCGATGTTCTGTCCCGCATGTCCAACGCTTTTGCACAGAAAATGGCAGGGTTAGAGGCAGAAATTCACGAGATGGCAGGCCGTCCTTTTAATGTCGGCAGCCCTGCCCAAGTTGGCGAGGTTCTGTTTGATGAAATGAGCCTTGAGGGCGGCAAAAAAGGTAAGAACGGTAAGTATTCAACAGGCGCGGACATCCTTGAGGACCTAGCCACCGAACATGAAATGCCGCGCCGCATTTTGGATTGGCGCCAGCTCAGCAAATTGAAATCGACCTACACGGACGCGCTTCAAGACCACATTAACCCCGACACGGGCCGCGTACACACAAGCTATTCGATTGCAGGCGCGTCCACCGGTCGCCTCGCCTCGACTGATCCGAACCTGCAAAACATCCCGATCCGCTCCGAGGAAGGCCGCCGCATTCGCGAAGCATTCATCGCCGAGGAAGGCAAAGTCCTTGTGGCGCTCGACTATTCCCAGATCGAGTTGCGCATCCTCGCCCATGTCGCTGGCATCGACAGTCTGAAACAGGCCTTTCGCGATGGCCACGATATCCACGCGATGACCGCCTCTGAAATGTTCGATGTGCCGCTGGATGAAATGACAGCCGACGTGCGCCGCCAAGCCAAGGCGATTAACTTTGGCGTCATCTACGGCATCTCCGGTTTCGGCCTTGCGCGTAATCTACGCATTCCACGATCAGAGGCGCAGGGCTTTATCGACCGTTATTTTGAACGATTTCCGGGCATCAAAGAATATATGAACGACACGACCGAATTCGCCAAGAAACACGACCGCGTCGAAACCCTGTTTGGCCGCGTAATCCATACGCCCAACATCAATGCCAAAGGCCCGCAAGCCGGCTTCGCCAAACGTGCCGCTATCAACGCTCCAATTCAAGGCACAGCAGCCGACATCATCCGCCGTGCGATGATCCGTATGCCGGATGCGATCAAAGGCCAGCCCGCAAAAATGCTATTGCAAGTCCACGATGAACTTCTGTTCGAGGTGGAAAAGGATGGCGTCGATCAACTGATCAAAACGGCCAAAGACATCATGGAAAACGCCGCTGATCCGGTCGTCAAACTCGACGTGCCCTTGATCGTGGATGCAGGCCAAGGCGCGAATTGGGCCGAGGCACATTAATAATGCGCCTGCCCCTCGCTTCATCTTCCCGAATAAACTTCCGCCGGAGGCTCCTTAGCCCTCAAGCTCCGCTGACGGAATAATCTGGAAAAACACGCCGCCGGACCAAAGCCCGAACCAGCCCTCGTGATGCACGCCGATGTCTACCAAACGATAGAAACTCTTGCGATCAATCAACGCCTCAAGCCCTGCGCGCACCATAACATAGGGTGACGGCTCCCCCGTCTCAGCATCGCGCACGACGCGGATCGGATGCTCCGTCCCCGCCTCGACAAAATCCCCAACATGCGTTTCGAACCGGATCGCCTTGCCGACAACCTCGAAATCCACCGCAACAAAAGGCGCATCTTCAACCGTGATCCCGACCTTTTCCACCGGAGTCACAAGGAAATATTTACCGCCTTCCAGCTTCAAAATTGACGAAAACAGCTTCACCAGCTCAAATCTGCCGATTGGCGTGCCCATGTAGAACCACGTGCCATCGCGTTTGATCTGCATGTCCAGATCGCCGCAAAACGGTGGATTCCATAAATGAACGGGGGGCAGTCCCTTTCCCTTGACCGCCGCTTTGGCGGAGGCGGCAATTCCAGCAGCGTCAGGTGTCACGATATTTTGTCCAACCATAGTTTTGCTATTTGTCCTTAAGAGCCTAGTCTCATAGCATCACACCTAGAGTTCAAGGGAGAGTTGTCATGTCCAGCGCAGAAGATTTAGTCACCGATATCGAAACGCTGGGCGCACGTCTGGCGGAAGCGAAGGGGTCGATCACCCGCCGCTTCATCGGACAAGAGCGGGTTGTGGACCTCACGCTGTCCGCGCTTTTGTGCGGCGGTCATGCGCTGCTGATCGGCCTTCCCGGCCTTGGCAAGACCCGCCTCGTTGAAACCCTCTCGAGCGTCATGGGCCTGGACGGCAATCGCGTGCAGTTCACGCCAGACCTTATGCCTGCCGATATTCTTGGCTCTGAGGTTTTGGAAACGAGCAGCGACGGCACGCGTGCATTCAAATTTATCGAGGGTCCAATCTTCTGCCAGCTCCTGATGGCGGATGAGATCAACCGCGCCTCACCGCGCACGCAATCCGCGCTCCTCCAAGCCATGCAAGAAAAGATCGTCACCGTCGCTGGCGAAAACCGCACGCTTTCTGCGCCGTTCCATGTGCTCGCCACGCAAAACCCGATCGAGCAGGAAGGCACCTACCCTCTCCCCGAAGCCCAGCTCGACCGCTTTCTCGTGCAGATCAACGTCCCATATCCCGACCGTGATACAGAGCGCGACATTTTGATCGCGACGACGGGCGTTGCCGAGGACGACGCGCACGCGGTTTTCACAACGGGCGAACTACTTGCGGCACAAACGTTGCTGCGCCGCATGCCTGTTGGCGAAAGTGTCGTGGAAATGATCCTAGATCTCGTCCGCGCCTTCCGCCCTGATGAGCAGGGTGCCAGCGCGCGCGTCAAAGACACCGTCGCTTGGGGCCCCGGTCCACGCGCGGCGCAAGCGCTGATGCTGACCGTGCGCGCCAAGGCGCTGCTCGATGGTCGCCTCGCCCCCTCGCCAAAGGATGTGATCGACATGGCCGAGCCTGTGCTCAGTCACCGCATGGCGCTGAACTTTGCGGCCCGCGCGCGCGGTGATAGCCTTGCCGGGTTGATCCATGAAACCGCCAGCCAGATCACTGGCAGCAAGGCAGACGCTGCGTGAACACCGCCGCCACCCCTCGCGCTCTACGCCTCGATGCGGAGGCAGAAGCCTCGCACTTGCCGGCCCTGTTGGCGCGCGCAGAGCATCTGGCAGGGACAGTCTTGTTGGGCGAGCATGGCCGCAGGCGCGCAGGGATGGGCGATGATTTCTGGCAGTACCGCCCCGTGCAAATTGGGGACAGCCGCCGCATGATCGACTGGCGCCGCTCCGCGCGCTCTGACGCGCAGTTCGTGCGCGAACGCGAATGGCAGGTGGCGCAAAGCGTGATGCTTTGGGTCGATGCCTCTGCCTCTATGCGATTTTCGAGCGGAGCGCATTTGCCTGAAAAATCAGATCGCGCACGGCTCATCGCGCTTGCCTCAGCGATTCTCCTCATAAAGGGCGGCGAACGTGTTGGCCTGACAGGAACGGGCCTTCCCCCGCGCCGAGGACGCGCTCAAGTCCTGCGTCTTTCGGAACAATTCTGCGCAAACACCGACGTCGATTACGGCGCGCCCGAAGCGCGTGCGATGATCCCACACGCCCGCGCGCTGTTTGTGTCAGACTTCCTGGGTGATCTCGACGCGGTCGAGGCAGCCCTGACCAAAGCCGCAGATCGCGGCGTGCGCGGCGTGCTGTTGCAAGTGCTTGACCCCGCCGAAGAGAGCTTTCCGTTTCACGGGCGCACCATCTTTGAAAGCGCGGGAAAAACCCTGCGCTACGAAACGCTCAAAGCCAGCGATCTGAGGGACCGCTATCTTGAAAAACTTGGCGAACGAAAAGACGCGCTGCGCCATCTTTGCGCCGTCTCTGGCTGGCAATTCATGACGCACCACACGGACGCACCAGCGCAAGCCGCGCTCTTGTGGTTGCACCGCGCATTGGAGCGGTCCGCATGATCGGCGCACTCGGATTCACCGCCCCCTGGCTCTTGCTCGGGCTGCTGGCACTGCCGATCCTCTGGATCATCCTGCGCGCCGTGCCGCCCGCCCCAATCCGTCGGATTTTTCCGGGCGTTACCCTGCTTTTGGGTTTGAAAGACGATGAACAGGTCAGCGACCGAACGCCTTGGTGGCTTTTGCTGTTGCGCATGCTCGCGCTCGCAGCGCTGATCATCGGCCTTGCAGGGCCAGTGCTCAACCCGCGCAACGACGAGGCTGGTCGCGGCCCGTTGCTCATTGCGATGGATGCAAGCTGGGCCAGCGCCGCCGATTGGCCTGCGCGGATCGAGATGGTCGAGCGTATTTTAAGCGATGCCGCGCGCGCGGATCGCACCACCGCATTGCTCAATCTGAGCGCACCGCAGCAGGTCATCTTTCAATCTGCCAATGAGGTGCAAAGCACCCTTGCAGGCCTGCGCCCAGCCGCGTGGGAGCCAAGCAGCGACGCCGCTGCGATCACCGCGTTTTTACCCGATGAGACCTTCGATACGATCTGGCTCTCGGACGAACTCGCACGCGATACGCGCGCCGCTTTGAGCGCGATCTTCAGCTCTAAGGGCGCTCTGCGCGTCATAGCGGCTGCCAGCGAAACCATTGCCATCGCCCCTGCGCGTTTTGAAGGCGGCGCGACCATCGTGGAAGCGCGCCGCAGCGTCGCAGGCGCCGCGCGCAACGTCCCTGTGGACGTGCATGGCAAAGACCCCTCCGGCGCGCCGCGCATCCTTGCGCGCGCTGAGATTACCATGGAGAGCGGCGCAAAAAGCGCGCTCACAGAGCTTTCCCTTCCGTCCGAGCTTCGCGCCCGGGTTACGCATTTTGCGCTCACTGGTACACGTTCTGCCGGCGCTGTGACCCTCTCCGACGACAGCCTGCGCCGCCGCGAAGTGGCGCTGATCGCAGGGCGTGAGGATCGCGAGGGGTTGGAGTTGCTCTCGCCGTTGCACTACCTGCGCCAAGCGCTCGCGCCGAATGCGGACCTGCTGGAGGGCGGATTGCTTGATATCCTGCCCGCTGCGCCAGATGTGGTGATTTTGGCCGATGTCGCCACGCTGGCCCCCGCCGAAGACGGTGCGCTGACCGAGTGGGTCGAGGACGGCGGATTGCTGGTGCGTTTCGCAGGCCCCCGCCTTGCCGCCAGCGATGTAAGCCGATCTGAGGAAGACACTTTGATGCCCGTGCGATTGCGCGCAGGCGGGCGCACAGTCGGCGGCGCGATGAGTTGGGGCACGCCCAAAAACCTAGCCCCCTTTACCGAGGACAGCCCGTTTTTCGGCCTACCCCTTTCGCGCGATGTGACCGTGTCCTCGCAAGTTATGGCGCAGCCCGACCCGACCTTGGCTGCGCGCGTCATCGCCAGTCTGGGTGACGGTACGCCACTTGTCACGCGCAAACCGCTGGGCGAGGGGCAGATCGTGCTGTTCCACGTCACCGCCAACGCAGAATGGTCCACTTTGCCGCTTTCCGGCCTTTTTGTGAGCATGCTCGATCGCCTTGCGATTTCATCGATAGTGGGCGCCCCAAGCGGCGATGATCTTAGTGGCACCACGTGGCAGCCTGTCAGCGTCATGGACGGGTTCGGCCGTATCCTCGATGCGGATGCGCTGGTCGGCGTTGCAGGCGATCGTCTGCTTTCCGATGCGCTCGGCCCAGATCTGCGCCCCGGTCTTTATGAGGGTAAATCACGCCGCATCGCGCGCAATGTCATTGGCGCTGAGACGGAACTGGCGCAGGCAAGCTGGCCCGCTGGCACCGACATTCGCCTGATGCAAACCCGCCCTGAAACGCCGCTGGGCGGTATACTTCTGAGTCTCGCGCTTGCGCTTTTGATGGTGGATATCGTCGCCTCCCTCGCCATGTCCGGGCGCCTTCGCGGCGCAATCGCAGGGTTTGGCGCGATGATGTTGTTGGGGTTCCCCGCCGATGCACAAGACGATGCTTTCGCACTCAGCGCATCGTCAGAACTGGTGCTTGGCCATGTGATCACGCGCAACCCCGAGATTGATCGCACGGCAGAGGCGGGCCTGCGCGGCCTGTCACAAACGCTGTTCTTTCGCACCTCGATCGAGCCGACGGACCCCATCGGCGTTGACCTTGAAACCGACGAGCTGGCGTTCTTCCCGCTGCTTTACTGGCCGATTACCCCAGATCAGCCAACGCCGTCGGCAAACGCCTATGCCAAGCTGAACGATTTTCTGCGCTCCGGCGGCATGATCCTGTTCGACACCCGCGATGCGGATATCGCACGCTTTGGCGCGTCAAGCCCGAATGGCCGCAAGTTGCAAGCGCTCGCGGAGCCGCTGGATATCCCACCGCTGGAACCCCTACCCGAGGATCATGTGATTACGCGCACCTTTTATCTGCTGCAAGATTTCCCCGGTCGCCACACAGCCCGCGATATCTGGGTTGAGGCTGCACCAAAAGACGCGGAGCGCGTCGAGGGCATGCCGTTTCGCAACCTCAACGATGGGGTCAGCCCTGTGGTGATCGGCGGCAATGATTGGGCCGCTGCTTGGGCGATGGACGCGCGCGGCAATTCGATCTTTCCCATCGGGCGCGGTTTCGCGGGCGAGCGGCAACGCGAACTCGCCTACCGCTTCGGCGTCAATCTGGTGATGCACGTTTTGACGGGCAATTATAAATCTGATCAGGTCCATGTGCCTGCGCTGCTCGACAGGCTTGGCCAATGACCCAGACCATCGTTTTCGATTCGCTCGTTCCCATGTCGTTGCTGTTAGCGGCGGCTGTTGTGGTGTTTGCTGGCCTCGTGCTTTCGCTCTGGCGCAGGCTTTCTGGTGCATGGCTTCGCGGGCTTTCAGGATTTGTGGTTATTGCTGCGTTGACAGGGCCAAGTCTGCAACGCGAGGAACGTGGTAGCCTTGACGATATCGTCGTGATCATCAGCGATGAAACCGCCTCCCAAAACCTGGCAGAGCGCGCGGGCGTCACCAAGGATGCCGCAGATGCGCTCGACGCGCTTTTGGCGCAGCGCGCGGGCACGCAAGTGGTGCGCGTGACTGTTCCCGATAGCGAGGGCGATGCAGGTACGCAGCTTATGACGGTGCTTGGCGAGACCCTTGCCGAACTACCCCAAGCGCGCATCGCAGGCGCGTTCCTGCTAAGCGACGGGCGCGTGCATGATCTGGAACGCGCGCCGGACATGCCTGCGCCCTTGCACCTGCTGCTAAGCGGAAAAAGCACCGATTGGGACCGCCGCCTCAGCGTCACCAACGCCCCTGCTTTTGCCATTCTGGGCGAACCTGTCACCCTCACGCTCAAGATCGAGGACATGGGCGCTGCGCCATCCAGTACGGGCTTTGCGCCGCTGGAAATTTCCATCGACGGCGCGCCGCCCCAGCGCTTTGAAGTGCCGATAGATGCGGAAATCGATCTGCCCCTCACGCTGCCCCACGGCGGGCGCAACGTGATCCAGTTCTCCGTTCCCGAAGCGGAGGGCGAATTGACCGCGCGCAACAACACTGCGCTCATTCAGATGAACGGCGTGCGCGATCGCCTGCGCGTACTGCTCGTCTCGGGTGAGCCGCATGCAGGCGGGCGCACATGGCGCAATCTGCTGAAATCGGACAGCTCGGTTGATCTGGTGCATTTCACCATTCTGCGTCCCCCAGAGAAACAGGACGGCGTACCCGTCAGCGAGTTGTCCCTTATCGCCTTCCCCACACGCGAATTGTTTCTCGACAAGATCGAGGATTTCGATCTGATCATCTTTGATCGCTACAAGAGGCGCGGCATCCTGCCCTCGATCTACCTCGATAACGTCGTGCGCTATGTGCAGGAGGGCGGCGCGGTGCTGGTCGCTGCCGGGCCGGATTTCGCCTCTGCCGATAGCATTTACCGCTCGCCGCTCTCGCAGATCATGCCTGCGACGCCCAGCGCGCGCGTGATCGAAGAGGGGTATCGCCCCACCGTCAGCGACCTCGGCGCGCGCCATCCCGTGACGGCGGGCCTGCCCAACGCGGAAAACTGGGGCCGCTGGATGCGCCAGATCGAAGTGGAACCGAATGCAGGCAATGTGCTCATGACCGGCGTCGATGAGCGCCCGCTACTGGTGCTCGACCGCGTCGGCGAAGGTCGCGTTGCGCTGCTTGCCTCTGATCACGCGTGGCTCTGGAGCCGTGGCTTCGAGGGTGGCGGTCCGCAACTGGAACTGCTGCGCCGCCTTGCCCATTGGATGATGGGCGAGCCTGAGCTGGAAGAGGACGCGCTTATGGCAGAGGCCACAGGCCAATCCATGCGCATCATTCGCCGGACATTGGAGGAGCGCGCGCCGCCCGTGATCGTGACGGCACCCGACGGCAGCGAAGTGGAACTCGCGCTGACACAGACCGAGCCGGGGCGCTTTGAGGCGCAACACACAGGCGCCGAAATCGGGCTTTACCGCCTAAATGACGGCGAACATGAAACCGTGATCGGCCTTGGCCCCGCTGCGCCGCGCGAATTCGAGAAGACCATCGCGACAGCAGACCTGCTAGCCCCGGCCATTGACGCAGCGCGCGGCGGTGCTTTGCGGCTTGAGGACGGTCTGCCAAGTATTCGCACAGTGCGCGAGGGGCGTCCTGCGGCAGGTCGTGGTTGGCTCGGGATTACGCCGCGCGGCGCTTACGAGACACTGAACGTGCGTCAAACCGCACTGCTTCCTGCTTGGCTTGTGTTGCTCTTAGCCTCTGGGCTGATCCTCGCCGCATGGCTGCGCGAGGGGCGGCGCTAACGGGTGAGCGTCACCTTATAGCCACTGTCCTTCCACCCGTGCTCTGAACATTTCACGCGAATGAAAACTTCGCGGGTGCCATCGGGCAGCATAACGTGGCGCAAAGAGCGCGTGAAGGGCTGCTCTTTCACATGAGGATGGTGCAAAATGCGCGTACCAAGCACCTTGCCCTGCGCATCAATGATTTCCCAGCCATCCGCATAATGATCCCATCCCGTATCTGGATGCTCGATCGTCACGTCAAAATCCCAACCCATCCCAGTGGAATGGGCGACAGCGTTAATCACCTTGGGCGCTTCGGCAAGGGCGGGCGCAGCCGCAATGAGCGCTGCGAAAAGGATTGGCAGGTGTTTCATAGACCCCCACTTAGGGCGCATCGCGCGATTCTGGCAATCACAAGCGCGTTAAGCGATGTGATCGTCACCCGAGAGCAACACGCTGCGCGAGTGCGATGCGAATTCTCGCCGCCATAGAACGAGGCAAGTGGTCAAAACCGCTCCAATCAACGCGATAGGCCCAGCCAGCCATGCGATAGAAGCCAGCCCAAAATATACCGAGCGCAAACCGCGGTTAAAGCCACGCGCGGCGGTAACATTAATCTCAGCAGCCTTCATCGCACGAGGCATGGTTCTGGGATCATCCACCTCGTTCGGGACAGAGGACATGACGACGGCGCAATAGCCAAACAGGCGGTTGGACCAGACGAATTTCAGAAATGCGTTGGTGACAAAGAACAGCGTGACCATCAGCTTGATCTCCCAAACGATATCAGGATCGCGGCTTAGGGTCAGATCATCAGCAATGCCGATCAGTTGTTCCTTATTGCCGACCAAAGCCAACACGCCGCCAATAGAAATCATGCTAGCCGACGCAAAAAACGCGGTGCCCTGACGCAAGTTCCCAAGGATCGTCGCATCAAAGATACGCGGATCGCGGGTAATCATCTGGCGCATCCATTCACGCCGGTAATCCGCCATGACAACCGAAACGGAAGGATGTTTGCTAGAGGGATGCTCGATGCGCCAGTCGATGGCGATCCAGAGGGCGACAAGCAGCCCAAAAGCACTATAATCAAGAGGCGAAAACAACGAGAGGCGATCAAGAATATCCATGCCATCACATAGGCGCTTAAAAGATACCTTGCCAATGCGCTAAATTGGTTATATTTTATTACCAATTACATCAAGGAGCAATGTATGGATATGCCACGCCCAGATTCGATTGTCTTGTCTCGCAAGGCAGAATTGGTCAGCCACCTGCTGGATATCCTGCCAGAAGATGCAGTGATCCATGACGAAGTGGAAACCCGCGCTTATGAATGCGATGCGCTAACCGCATATAAATGTCCGCCTTTGCTTGCCGTCTTGCCGCGCTCGACTGCCGAAGTCTCTTCGGTTCTGCGCATTTGTCATGAGATGAACGTCCCTGTCGTGCCGCGCGGCTCTGGCACGTCGCTTGCGGGGGGCGCCTTGCCAACGGCGGACTGCGTGATCCTTGGCGTGGCGCGCATGAATGATGTGCTGGACACGGATTACCCCAACCGCGTGATCCGCGTGCAGACGGGGCGCACCAATCTGAGCGTGTCCGGTGCAGTCGAGGAAGAAGGTTTCTTCTATGCGCCCGATCCCTCCAGCCAGTTGGCCTGCGCCATTGCCGGCAATATCGCGATGAATTCGGGTGGGGCGCATTGTCTTAAATACGGCGTGACCACGAACAACCTGCTGGGCGTCACCATGGTGATGATGGACGGCGAAGTCGTGGAAATAGGCGGTGCACATCTGGACAGTGGCGGGCTTGACCTGCTTGGGGTTATTTGCGGCTCTGAAGGGCAGCTTGGGGTCGTCACGGAAGCAACCCTTCGCATTCTGCACAAGCCAGAAGGCGCACGGCCCGTATTGGTGGGCTTTGATAGCAACGAAGTCGCGGGGGCCTGCGTATCCGACATTATCAAGGCAGGTGTGTTGCCCGTCGCGATTGAATTCATGGACCGCCGCGTGATCGAGGTGGTCGAGAATTACGCGCAAGCAGGCTATCCCCTGTGTGAGGCGGTTTTGATCATCGAGGTTGAAGGTTCCGATGCGGAAATCGACGCGCAACTGTCGCTGATCCGTGCGATTGCAGAGCGCCATAACCCCGTTGAGTTTCGCGAGGCAAAGGACGCAGATGAAGCTGCGCGCATCTGGCTGGGCCGCAAAAGCGCCTTTGGCGCGATGGGGCAGATCAACGATTACATGTGCCTAGATGGGACGATTCCTGTGTCTTCCTTGCCCATGGTCTTGCGCCGTATTGGGGAGTTGTCGATCGAATTTGGGCTGGATGTCGGCAACGTCTTCCATGCAGGGGACGGCAATATGCACCCGCTAATCCTTTTTGATGCCAATAAAGAAGGCGATCTGGAGTTGTGCGAGGCGTTTGGCGCTGAAATTCTGAAGCTCTGCGTCGAGGCGGGCGGTTGCCTGACGGGCGAACATGGGGTCGGAATCGAGAAGCGTGATTTGATGAGCGTGCAGTATACGCCAGAGGATTTGGCGGCGCAGATGGCGGTGAAGGATGTGTTTGATTCCAAGTGGCTTTTGAACCCCGCGAAGGTGTTTCCGCTGGATGTGTCTGAATTGCGCCGCGCGCCCATGGCCGCCGAATGATGGGGGCCCTGCCCCTATCGGCCAAGGCCGAATCCCCCAAGATGTTTGAGGACCAGAAAAGATGAGAGCTACATCAGAGGCCGAACTGGCCGAGTTGATTTTGGGTGCAACAGCGCCTTTTGCCATTCGTGGCGGCGGCACTCGGCTGGTTGGACCCAAAGCGGGCGATGTTCTGGAAACGGATGGTTTGTCTGGTATTTCGCTTTATGAGCCGGGCGCGTTGACGATGGTTGCGGGGGCGGGAACGCCGATTTCCGAGATTGAAGTCGCTTTGAGCGCTGAAAACCAAAGGCTCGCCTTCGAACCCTCTGATCTGCGCGACGTACTTGGCACCATCGGCGAGAGCACGATTGGCGGCGTGGCGGCGAGCAATGCTTCAGGCCCGCGCAGGATTTCTGCAGGAGCCTGCCGAGATTTCATGCTGGGTGTGCGGTTTGTCGATGGCGCTGGCAATGTGGTCAAGAACGGTGGGCGCGTGATGAAGAACGTCACGGGCTATGATCTGGTCAAGCTGATGAGCGGCGCGCATGGCACGCTTGGAGTTCTATCAGAGATTTCGTTCAAGGTGCTGCCAGATGTAGAGATGCAACTATGCCTGCGTCTGGAAGGACTGGAGGCGGACATGACTGTCGCCGCGATGTCCGCAGCGCTTGGATCCGCCTTTGAAGTGTCCGGTGCTGTGCGCGATGTGGATGGCGCTGTGCTGCTGCGCCTTGAGGGGTTTGAGGCATCGGCCCGCTATCGGGCAGAACAGTTGCGCAGTGTTTTGGCGCCTTTTGGCGAAATCACGGTGATTGACGATCAAGTGATCTGTGAAGATCTGTGGCGAGATATTCGCGATGCACGCGCCTTTGCAGGTGGCGGCGATCTTTGGCGTATTTCGGTCAAACCAAGCGATGCTCCGGCTGTTCTGGAGGTGATCCAGCCCGAGAAAGCAATGCTCGATTGGGGCGGTGGCTTGATCTGGGCTGAGGTCGCAAGCGGGAAAAACGTCCGTGCAAAGATGGGTGTTGCAGGCCACGCAACGCTGATGCGCGCCAGCGATACGAGTTTTGCCAAACTTAACCGCTTCCACCCCGAGCCTGCCCCGCTTGCCAAGATCAGCGCGGGCCTGCGCGCGCGCTTTGATCCAAAGAGCTTGTTCAACTCGGGCCTGATGGGAGACGCGCTATGAAAACCGAATTCACTGATGTTCAGATGCAGGATCCTGCGATCCAACGCTCGAACCAGATCTTGCGCTCTTGCGTGCATTGCGGTTTTTGCACGGCGACCTGCCCGACCTATCAAATTCTTGGGGATGAACTCGATAGTCCGCGTGGCCGTATCTATCTGATCAAAGAAATGCTGGAAACGGGACGCGTTCCCGATGCCAAGACTGTCGGCCATATTGATCGCTGCCTTAGTTGCCTTGCCTGCATGAGCACATGTCCGTCAGGCGTGCATTACATGCACCTCGTGGATCACGCCCGAAATTATATCGAAGAAAATTATAAACGCCCAATGAGCGAGCGCGCATTGCGCTGGGTACTGGCGCGCGTGTTGCCCTATCCCATGCGCTTTCGTGTGGCGTTGCTAGGTGCGAAAATGGCGCGGCCTTTTGTGCGCCTGATCCCCGATAAACGTCTGCGCGCGATGATCGCGATGGCCCCGAAACAAGTACCGCCGGTGAGCCGCAATGACGATCCGCAGAGCTTTGCACCTGTGGCTAGAAAAACCAAACGCGTGGCCCTGATGACGGGCTGCGCGCAGCGCGCGCTCGATACAGATATCAACGATGCCACCATTCGGCTGCTGACGCGCTTCGGCTGCGAAGTCGTCGTTGCGAAGGGTCAGGGATGTTGCGGCGCGCTGACGCACCACATGGGCAAGCAAAGCGAAAGCCACGCGGCGGCGGCGGCGAATATCAAGGCGTGGATTGCTGAAATGAATGCAGGCGGATTGGATGCAATCGTGATCAACACTTCTGGCTGCGGCACGACCGTGAAGGACTATGGCCATATGTTCACGGGTGATCCACTGGAAGCTGATGCCAAACGCGTGGCAAGCATTGCAAAGGATGTGAGCGAGGTGCTGCAAACCCTCGATCTACCTCAGGGCAGCGCACCAAAGATGACCGTGGCCTATCACGCGGCCTGCTCGCTCCAGCATGGGCAGCAGATCAAAACAGCGCCAAAAGATTTACTGAAACGCGCGGGTTTCACCGTCGTTGAACCCAAGGACAGTCACCTGTGCTGCGGTTCTGCGGGGACGTACAACCTGATGCAGCCTGAGATTTCCAGCCAGCTAAAGGATCGCAAGGTCGAAACGCTGATGGCGAAAAGCCCCGATGTGATCGCCGCAGGTAACATCGGCTGCATGATGCAAATCGGCTCTGCAGTTGGCGTGCCCGTTGTGCATACGGTCGAGCTTTTGGATTGGGCAACAGGTGGGCCAAAACCCGCCAAGATGGACCGGGCGTCAGACCAACCGAACGTTCCCATTTTGCGCTAAACGCCTTATTGTCGCCGCATCCGGCTTCTATCCTATTTGAAACGCATTGGAGACGGCATGACGCGGATCGTAGTTCTGATCTTATGGGCTTTTGCCTTTTCAAATAGCGCCAGTGCGCAGTCCAGCAGCCTGAAACGCCTCAACACCGGCGACGATTCGCGCGGCTGGGAGGCGGTTGGCCGTCTCGACGTTGCCGGCAAAGGCTTTTGCACCGGCGCGCTTATTGCGCCCGATCTTGTTTTGACTGCAGCTCATTGCCTTTATGATCGTGACACAGGCGCACGCGTCGATACCGATACCATGGAATTTCGCGCAGGCTGGCGCGATGGGCGCGCCTCTGCCTATCGCCATGTGCGCCGCGCCGTGGCGCATCCCGATTACGTCTATGACGGCACAGCGACGACCGACCGCGTGCGCAATGATCTGGCCTTGATCGAGTTGGACAGACCTATTCGCAACACCAAGGTCATTCCTTTTGAAACAGCCGAGCGTCCAAAGAAGGGCGACCAGATCGGCGTTGTATCCTATGCGCTTGATCGCTCCGAAGCACCGTCCTTGCAGGAGCTGTGTCACGTCATGGCGCGTCAAAAAGGCGTGTTGGTGATGTCGTGCGAGGTGAATTTCGGCTCGTCCGGCGCACCTATTTTCAGCATCGAGGGCGACACTGCCAAAATCGTTTCCGTTGTCTCTGCTAAGGCCGAAGTGAAGGGGATTCCCGTCTCGCTCGGCACTGCGCTAGAGAGCCCGCTTGCGCGTTTGCGCGCTGAGCTTGCGGCAGGGCGTGGGCGCTTCAGTGTAGTTGGCACGCAAGAAAGCCGCGCCGCTGCAAGCCAAGAAGGGCGCGGCATTTCAGGTGCGAAATTCGTGAAACCATAGGAAATCAATGAGTTTGCGCACACTTATATCCGGAGCTTTTACACTTGCTATGGCGCTACCGGGCTGGGCAAGCGAGTCCAGCTCCCTGAACCCGCTCGTTAGCCGCGATGAAGTGCTCGGGCTGGAGGCAGTGGGCCGACTGGACAATCCCGATGGGTTTTGCAGCGCCACCTTGATTGCTGCCGATCTGGTTCTGACGGCTGCACACTGTGTTTACAACGCCAGCACTGGCAAGGCTTATGGCGCTAAGAATTTGACCTTTCGCGCTGCTTTGACCAGCGGCACGGCTCTCGCAGAGCAGCGCGCAATGCGTATCGCCGTTGACCCGGGGTACGAGCCGACAGGCGCGATTTCGCAAGCGCGCGTCGCCTCCGATGTCGCGCTTATCCTTCTGGATGAACCGATTTCAAGCAGCGTCGCCGATCCCTTCGCGCTTCATTCAAGCGCACCAATCCAAGGCGCAGTCAGTGTCGTATCCTACGGCCAAGGGCGCACTGAAAACATGTCGTGGCAAAAGGCCTGCAACATCCTTGCGCGCGCGCAGGGCGTGCTGGTATTGGACTGTGACGTCACCTATGGTTCCTCCGGCTCTGCCATTTTTGCGCGTGAAAACGGGCGCTACCCCATTGTTTCGCTTACCTCCGCGACCGGCACTTATCGCGGCAACAAAGCCGCCTTCGGCATGGAATTGCCCGATACGGTCGCGGCCCTGAAACGCACGATCCGCGCTAGTCCTACGCGGAGATCAACCGGTGCAAAACGTATTTCGGTCAATGATCGGTCTTCGCGCAGCACGTCGCAGGCGCGATTTTTGAAAGTCATGAAATAGCTGTTTCACGACCCTTGAAACCATTATCCACGGCCCCCAACTCTAAACTACCGCAGCGCCAATGATGGGCTGCGTACTTCGGTCTGTCCCGGACGGGAAGATCGCTAACATATTGTTATTGCTCAAGTGAGGATGACCCATGCGTACTTTTGATTTCGCGCCAATGCACCGCGCGACAATTGGCTTCGACCAGATTGCAGACATGATGGACCGCGTTATGTCCAACGATGTCAGCGCCAATACATACCCACCGTATAACATCGAAAAGACCTCTGATGACGACTATCGCATCTCGATCGCCGTCGCCGGTTTCTCTGACGCCGATCTGTCCGTCGAAGTAAAGGACGGTGCGCTATTCGTTTCTGCGCGCAAGGGCGAGGAAGCGGCAGAGCGGACCTATCTACACCGCGGCATCGCGACACGCGCGTTCGAGCGACGCTTCCACCTTGCGGATCACGTGCGCGTCACAGGCGCAAGCCACGAGGACGGCATGCTGCACATTGATCTGAGCCGCGAGATGCCCGAAGCACTGAAACCACGCCAGATCGAAATCGCGCGCGCAGGCTCAGTTGATAAGGATGTGGTCGAGGCGAAAGCCGTTAACTAACACCTAACCACCCCAGCGCGACGAAGGCCCGAGTTCCTCCCACTCGGGCCTTTTTGCGTTTACTGGCTAAGGGATTCCGCGACGCGCATCCGCTTGATCGTTTGCCATAGCCAGCTTCTGTATCGCCGGTATTCATGCGCATCACGATCATAAGGCGCGCGCAAATGGACAAATCTTGGAAACTTTTAGCCAAGCAACGCAGGCAGCTTCGAAAACCCGCGAAACCGGATGCGGGCCGCACGTGTCGCACCGCTGGTGATCTCGTATTTCGGGAAGCGCTCTAGGAATTTTCCAATGGCGACCCGCCCTTCCATCCGCGCAAGAGTGAGGCCAACGCATGTGTGTGCGCCGCCAGCAAAAGCGAGGTGTTTGTTAGGGCGGCGAGCCAGTTGCAAAACGTCTGGATTTTCGAATTGCGCAGGGTCGCGATTGGCCGCGCCAATGCTCATGTGCAGGTCCGTACCAGCGGGGATATGCGTTCCGTGCAGCGTCATGTCCTCGGTGGTGAGGCGGTTGCCAAACTGGTTGGGGCTTTCCATGCGCAAGAATTCGTCGACGGCTGTGGTGATCAATTTCGGCTCTACGATCAGACCTTCCCGCGCAACGCGATCCTCGCTCAAAAGCCAGAGCGCGTTGCCGATCAGGTTGGTCGTCGTCTCATGCCCTGCGTTGAGAATGAAAATGCAGTTTTGATAAAGCTCGACAGGGCTTAGCTGCCCCTCCTCGCTTTGAATCAAACGTGTCAGCACGTCCGTTTGCGGATCGCCGGGGCGCAAGCGGCGATCCGCGACAATTTCCGTCAGGAAGGTCACAAAATCGAGTACAGCTTTGTTGCCGCGCACTTCCTGCTCGGGCGTCAATTGCGGCTCTAACGCGCCCAAGATTGCCAGCGACCAGTCGCGCAGAGGGCCACGGCCTTCGCGTGGAATATTGAACAGGTTGCCAATGACTTCGATAGGGATCGCACCTGCGAAAGCCTCGATCAAATCGACTTCACCTGCGCCCTCCATCTCATCCAGCAGGCCATCAACCAAAGTCACCAGACCTGGTTCCATCGACGCAAGCGCACGCGGGTTCATAGCGCCTACCATAATCTTGCGCACGCGCGTGTGCAGGGGTGGATCGTTGAACACCAACGATGTTGTGTGATGCTCGAACAAAGGTGCATCCGTGCCGAATTTCGGCGTGAACACCTTCTTTTTGTCCGAGATGAAGCGCGCATTATCACGGTAGATCATATCTAGATCAGCGTGACGCGAAATAATGAAAGAGCCGTCTGGCTGCGCGCAAACGGGGGCCTGTTCGCGCAGAAACGCGTAGTGGGGGTATGGGTTGTCGTGATAACCTGCGGGCAGGTTTGTCAGCATGAAACTCATGCCTTTTTCGAGCCGATTTGCGCGATGCCCAGGACATCCAGAACCTTGGCTTCGATGTCTTGTGAATTTAGCCCCGCTACGCGATACATGTCACGCGGATCGGACTGGTCGATGAAGATATCGGGCAAAACCATGGAGCGATATTTGAGGCCAGTATCGAACACGCCCTCTTCCGCCAACAACTGCGCGACGTGGCTGCCGAAACCGCCGATTGCGCCCTCTTCAATCGTAATCAGCGCCTCATGATCACTTGCCAATTGCAAGATCAAATCGCGATCCAGTGGCTTGGAGAACCGCGCGTCTGCAATGGTGGGCGTTATGCCCTTAGCGGCGAGCGCGTCGCAGGCATCCTCCACCTCTTTCAAGCGCGTCCCGAACGACAGGATCGCAACGCCCTTGCCCTGCCGGATCATGCGGCCTTTGCCAATCTCAAGCGGTACGCCCTTCTCGGGCATCTCAACGCCAACCCCTTCGCCGCGCGGAAAGCGAAAGGCAATCGGCCCATCATTATGCGCAACAGCCGTGGCAACCATATGCACAAGTTCAGCCTCATCCGCAGCGGCCATCACGGTGAATCCAGGAAGATTGCTAAGGTAGGCGATATCAAATGCCCCCGCATGGGTCGCCCCGTCTGCGCCAACGAGACCCGCGCGATCAATGGCGAAACGCACGGGCAGACGCTGGATAGCGACGTCATGCACGACTTGGTCATAACCGCGCTGTAAAAACGTAGAATACATAGTGCAAAAAGGCTTCATTCCGCCAGCGGCAAGCGCAGCAGAGAATGTCACGCCGTGCTGTTCAGCGATGGCCACGTCAAAACAGCGGCTCGGGTAGCGCTGCGCAAACAGGTTCAGGCCCGTGCCATCCGGCATCGCGGCGGTGACAGCACAAATTTTGTCATCAAGCGCCGCCTCTTTCAGCAGGCTTTCTGCGAACACCTTGGTGTAACTGGGCGCGTTGGACGGGGATTTCTTTTGCTCGCCGGTGATCACATCGAATTTCGCAGTCGCATGCCCTTTGTCGCGCGCTTGCTCCGCTGGAGCGTATCCCTTGCCTTTTTTCGTTATCACATGGATCAAAACTGGCCCCGTTGCACGCGCATGCACCGTGCGCAGAACCGGCAAAAGCTGGTCCATGTCATGCCCGTCGATGGGGCCAAGGTAAGAAAAGCCAAGTTGCTCGAACAAGGTCCCGCCAACTGTCATGCCCTTGAGCATATCCTTGGCACGCTTCGCCCCCTCACGGAAGGGTTCTGGCAGCAGGCTCACTGCCCCCTTGGCAGCGTTTTTCAGGTCTTGAAACGGCTCTTCGGCATAAAGTCGGCTGAGATAGGAGGACATGGCACCAACAGGCGGCGCAATGCTCATCTCGTTATCATTCAGGATCACGAACATACGTTTCTTGAGATGACCCGCGTTGTTCATCGCCTCGAACGCCATGCCAGCACTGATCGAGCCATCGCCAATCACGGCAATCCCATCGCCAAGCCCACCGGGACATTCACCGCCCAGATCACGCGCCACAGCAAAGCCCAAAGCGGCAGAAATAGAGGTCGAGGAATGCGCAGCGCCGAAGGGGTCATAGACGCTTTCGCTACGTTTGGTGAACCCGCTCAGACCATCCTTCATGCGCAGGGTCCGAATACGGTCGCGACGTTCAGTCAGGATTTTATGAGGGTAGCACTGATGGCCCACATCCCAGACAATTTTGTCCTTGGGCGTGTTGAACACAGCATGCAGCGCGACTGTCAACTCAACGACCCCAAGACCAGCGCCCAAGTGACCGCCTGTTTCAGAAACCGCCGAAATCGTCTCAGAACGCAATTCCTGCGCCACGCGTACCAGTTCCGTATCGGAAAACTGCTTAAGATCACTGGGCCGGTTTACACGGTCCAAAAGCGGGGTAATCGGGCGATCAGACATGGGGCATGTCCCTTCGGTAAAACATCAAGAACGGCGCTGGATCACGAAACGCGCGGTTGCACGCAGGTTGTCAGCGTCTTCGCCATAGACAGTTAGCGCATCAAGGGCCGATTCCACCAGCGTTTCGGCGCGGCGCTTTGCCCCTTCAAGGCCCAATAGGGACACGAACGTAGCCTTGCCGGCATCTGCATCCTTCTGCGCTGCCTTGCCAAGGGTGGCAGCATCACCCGTTACATCGAGGATATCGTCGGCAATTTGAAAGGCGAGGCCAAGCGCATCGCCATAGGTTTGGAGCGGTTTAGCGTCGGCTTGGGCAAGCGTTGCACCAACGGTCGCAGACCAAGTGATAAGCGCGCCGGTTTTGCCATTTTGCAACTCGGTTATTTGCTCAAGCGTCAGCGGTGTCGCCGCTTTTTCCGCTTCAATATCAAGCGCCTGACCGTATACCATGCCCGTAGCTCCGCTCGCACGCGCGAGGCTTAACGCGAGCGTTGAGCGCACCAATGGGTTGTCGTGGCAATTCGGGTTGCTCACCAGTTCGAACGCAAGCGTTTGCAAGGCATCTCCACAGAGCACAGCCGTCGCGTCATCCCATTTAACATGGACTGTCGGCTGACCACGGCGCAGATCATCATCGTCCATGCAGGGCAAATCGTCATGCACGAGCGAGTAAGCATGCAGCGCCTCAATCGCACAGGCAGGCCAAATCGCGCGAACCGCATCACCGCCACAGACACGGGCACCTTCACGCACGAGAAACGCGCGCAGGCGTTTGCCACCTGTAGTCGCATAGCGCATGGCCTGCACCACAGGCACATCCGCGAAGCCAGATAGCACGCGCGCGAAATGTTGATCTACTTGCGCAGACCAAACACTCATATCTGTTTGAAGTGTCACAGCCCCTCGACAGGGGTCGTTCCTTTGGGCGCGCCATCACCGTCGAATGTGATCGCTGCGACCTTTTCCTCAGCCTCTTTCAGCTTCGCCTCGCAGCGTTTCTTCAACTGCGCGCCCCGCTCGTAAAGCGCGATAGATTGCTCCAGCGGCACATCCCCGCGTTCAAGCTGGCTAACCACTTGCTCAAGCTCGCCCATGGCCTGCTCAAAGCTCATTTCTGTCACGTTTGCATCGCTCATGCGCTGGCCTCCATCAAAGCATCGACATGCGCGCCCACAGCGTCGGCGAGCGCGTCCAAGTCATAGCCGCCTTCCAGCGCAGAGACCACACGCCCCTCGCAAATTTCCCCTGCAATTTTGCACAGCTCTGTCGTGAGCCATTTGAAATCGGCAGTAGACCAGTTGAGCCCTGCGAGCGGGTCGTCCTGATGCGCATCGAAGCCTGCGCAGATGAAGATCATTTCTGGATTGAACGCACGCAGACGGGGGAACACTTCGGTCGTGTAAAGCGCGCGCATTTGATCGCCTGTGCTGCCCGGCGCGATGGGCAGGTTAAGGACATTGTCATGCCCACCCTTATCGGAGCGCTCGCCGGTTCCAGGCCAAAGCGGCATTTGCTGCGAGGTAATCACCAGCGCGCGCGCCTCGTTCCAGAGCAAGTCTTGCGTGCCGTTGCCGTGATGCACGTCGAAATCCACGACTGCGACACGTTTAAGGCCATGATGCTCCAACGCATATTTCGCGCCAATCGCGACGTTGCCGAACAGGCAGAAGCCCATGGGCGTGCTTGTTTCGCAATGATGCCCCGGGGGGCGGATCGCGGCGAATGCGTTATGCGCCTCACCGGCTATCACCATGTCCACCGCTTTGGTCACAGCCCCCACCGCGCGAAACGCAGCATCGAGCGAGCCGGGCGACATATGCGTATCCGCATCTAGCTGACGATTGCCCACATTCGGAAGTGCGCTGCGCAGGTCGGTGATATGGCTAGCAGGATGGCAGCGCATAATATCATCTTCGCTGCCCAAGGGCGCATTGATGCGCGTGACGTCTTTGTCCTTGAGCGCGCGCAGGATGTATTCCAGCCGCGCGACCTGCTCGGGGTGGCCTGCGGGCGTGACATGCTCAAGGCAATCTGGATGGGTGATAAGGGCTGTGGTCATTTCTGTTTTCCTCTCGGCTCAGAACGAGCATCGCAGATGGCCTGTGCTAGCACCAGCCAACTGGCCTGCCCCCGCCTCATAAAGTCGCTAAGCCTCAATCAGGCGCCAACATGTAGCCAGCGCCGCGCACGGTCTGCATGTAGCGGGGTTGCTTTGGGTCAACTTCGATCTTGCGCCGCAGGCGGGTGATCTGCACATCCACCGCGCGCTCTTGGGCCTGGCCGCGATCACGGCCTAATTCCTCGACCATTTGCACGCGGCTCACAGGTTCACCCACGTGTTTGGAGAAGATCCGCATCAGCTGCGCTTCTGTGGCAGTCAGGCGCACGATGTCATCACCGTTCCACATTTCGCCGCGCTCGATGTCATAGCGCACGGGGCCAAGGTGCAAAACTTTAGGTGCCGTGTTCACCGCTTCTGCCTCAGGCATACGGCGCAGGATCGCATTAATGCGCAGCAGCAGTTCTTTGGGTTCGAACGGCTTGGGCAGGTAATCGTCCGCCCCTGCTTCGAGACCCTCGATCCGGTTTTCTGTCTCGCCTTTGGCAGTCAGCAGCATGATCGGCGTTGTCGAAGTCTTGCGCAAATCGCGTGTCAGGCTGATACCATCTTCGCCCGGCATCATGACATCCAGTACGATCAGATCGAAATCAAGCCCACCCAAAATGCGCCGCGCATGGGCCGCGTCTCGCGCAGCGGTCACCAGAAACCCATGACGCATCAGGAATTTCTGCAACAGGCCACGAATGCGTTCGTCGTCATCTACGATCAAAAGATGGGCGTCTGGATCACTCATGTGCTGCTTTCCTTGAGTGCGCTGGACTTACGGCGCATGTTGGGGTCCATCATTGCCTCAAGTACGGCGCGAAAGCCAGTCACAGCCTCGGGACCAGCATCGCGGTAAGCGGCGCGCATGCGAGCGCGCTGCGCATCAGAGAGTTTGCGCTCCAACTCTGCGCCCGCCTCGGTAAGGAACAAATGGCGCTCTCGTTTATCCACGCGCCCTACTTTGCTTTCAACCAAACCATCCTCGATCAAAGTTCGCAAAACCCGGTTCAGCGATTGCTTGGTCACACCTAGAATACCGAGCAGATTGTTCACCGTCGTGCCGGGTGCACGGTTGATGAAATGTACCGCGCGGTGATGCGCACGGCCGTAGGCCATACCAGCAAGAATACGATCGGGATCAGCAGTAAAACCCTGATAGGCAAAGAACATCGCCTCGATCCCTTGGCGCAATTGCTCGTCCGTGAGGAACAAGAGCATATCGCTATGCTGCGCTGGACTGCGGTCGGACATGGCTGGCCTTTCTCGGGTCTTTGGCAAATTATATGTCAGCTTTATTGACTTTCCAATAACGGACTGTTAGCGATTCTCAGTTTTAGCGCAATATTATGTCCACTTCGGACGTAACGCGCGCAACAAATGGAAAACATGGAAGGAGAGCACGATGGCTGGATCTTATGCAGATCGCGACGGAAAAATCTGGATGGACGGCAAGCTCGTCGAATGGCGCGATGCCAATGTGCATATCCTGACCCATGCGATGCACTACGCCTCTTCCGTATTCGAGGGCGAGCGTTGCTATTCCGGCAAGATTTTCAAATCGCGCGAACACTCGCAGCGTCTGATCAATTCTGGCAAACTTATCGACTTTGATATTCCCTATACTGTGGATGAAATCGAGGCCGCCAAAACCGCCGCTTTGGAAGCCAACGGACTCAAAGATGCCTATGTACGCGCAGTTGCATGGCGCGGCGCTGGTGAAGATATGGGCGTCGCGTCAGCGCGCAACCCTGTTCATATGGCAGTGGCCGTTTGGGAGTGGGGCAATTATTACGGCGATGCCAAGATGAAGGGCGCAAAGCTCGATATCGCGAAATGGAAACGCCCCTCACCCGAGACGGCACCGTCCCAAGCCAAGGCGGCGGGTCTGTATATGATCGCGACCATGTCCAAGCACGCGGCAGAGGCCAAAGGTTGCTCTGATGCGATGATGTTCGATTATCGCGGCTACGTGGCCGAGGCTACAGGCGCGAATATCTTCTTTGTAAAGGACGGCGAAGTGCATACGCCCAAGCCCGATGCCTTCCTTAACGGGATCACACGTCAGACGGTGATCGGCATGCTGCAAGAACGCGGCATCACCGTGAATGAGCGCGTGATCATGCCGGAAGAGGTTGAAGGCTTTGAGCAGTGCTGGCTGACTGGAACGGCGGCAGAAGTGACGCCGGTTGGCCAGATCGGCGATTATAACTTTGAGGTCGGCGCATTGACGCGTGAGATTTCAGAAGCCTACGAGAAACTCGTGCGCGTCTGATCCTGCCGAAGAGACAACATAAAAAAGCCGGCCTCTCAAGGGCCGGCTTTTTTTGTGAGATCATGAGGGCAGGGTTTAACCCGGGCTCATCCCGCGAAGGCGCTCAGAGCGACGGCGCAACATTTCGACCACCGTCAGCAAGACGATCGAGATACCCACAAGTACCGTCGCAGCCGCAAGGATAGTCGGGCTGATTTGCTCGCGCAGACCTGTAAACATCTGCCAAGGCAGCGTTTGCAACTCGGCAGAGCCGATGAACAGCACCACGACAACTTCGTCAAACGACGTGATGAACGCGAAGAGGCCGCCGGAAACAACCCCTGGCAAGATCAAAGGCATCTGGATTTTGAAAAAAGTGGTCACTGGGTTTGCACCCATGTTGGCCGCCGCGCGCGTCAGCGAGTTGTCAAAACCCACCAGTGTCGCGGTTACCGTGATGATCACAAAAGGAATACCAAGCGCAGAGTGCGCGAGTACGACACCCCAATAAGTGCCCACGATTCCGATCTTGGAGTAGAAGAAGTACATGCCCGTCGCCGAGATGATCAAGGGAACGATCATTGGCGAAATCAGGATCGCCATAATCGCACGTTTGCCAGGCACATGGCTTTGGCTCAAACCAATTGCCGCGAGCGTGCCAAGCGAAACAGAGAACAGCGTCGCCACAGGTGCAATTCGCAGAGAGTTCCAGACGGCATTCGTCCACTCGCTATTGGTAAAGAAGTCACGGTAATGCTTTAGAGAATAACCTTCAGGATCAAAGCGCAGCATTTCAGGGGTGAACGTAAAGAAATCCTGTGCGTTGAAGCTCAGCGGAATGATCACGATGATCGGTGTGATCAGGAACATGAAAATGATGCCGCAAATGACGCGGAAGGAAAAATGCCAAAGGACTTGGCCCGATGTAAGGTAGGGCGCAACTTTGCTACGATACCGACCCTCGAAAATCCAGTAGGCGAACCAACCGAAGAACCAACCGAATAGCGCGCCGATGATCGCCGCTACAAAACCGCCGATCAAAAATCCGAGAATGGCAAAGCCAGCCAGCGTGACCCAGCGCATCGAACGCTCTGGTAACACTTCTTTCATCACGATGAGCGCAATGACCGCAAGCACAGCGGCCCCGATGATAACCCCTAAAAAGCCTGATCCTTGGGACGTGCCGACGAACAGCCCCGCAAACGCACCAGAGGCGGCAACAGTCGGAACGACAAGGGACGCGGGTTTACGCGAGATCGGTGTCAGTGCGGCCATGGTTTAGCCCCCCAGCTTTACGTTGTCGATGCCGACAACTTTGTCATAGGCCCAATAGAGCAGCAAAACCACAGCGAGCAAGATCGCTCCAAGCGCTGCCGCAAGGCCCCAATTGAGGGAGGATGAAATGTGGAATGCGATCCGGTTGGAGATGAAGACACCCTTGGTGCCACCGACCAATTCGGGCGTGATGTAGTAACCAATCGACAAAATGAACACGAGGATCGACCCCGCGCCGATACCCGGCACAGACTGTGGAAAGTAGACCCGCCAGAAGGCTGTCCAGTTGTTCGCTCCCAGCGATTTGGCGGCGCGCAGATAGGTCGGTGAAATCGTCTGCATCACTGAATACAACGGCAAAATCATGAAAGGCAGCAAGATATGCGTCATCGCAATAATCGTGCCCGTCTGGTTGTTGATCAGCGCAAGGCGCCCGTCATTCGCCACAATACCAAGCCAGACGAGGGTATCGTTCACCACGCCTTGCTGTTGCAACATGATTTTCCAAGCAGAGGTTCGCACCAGAAGCGACGTCCAGAACGGCAATAGCACTAGGATCATCAACATGTTTGCGGTGCGCGCAGGCAGGTTCGCCAAAATCCATGCGACTGGATAGCCCAGCAGGATGCACGATCCAGTGATCACCAATGACATGATCATCGTGCGCACGAACAACGTGATGTAGAGGCGCTCATTCTCGGGGCGCATCTCAGCGCCGTCCACGCCCTTCATCATATCAATGGAATTCAGGAAATATCCGTTGGTATAGTTACCAGCGTAGGTCTGAATAACGCGCCAGTTTCCCGCGTCCGCCCAGTCTTCTTCTGCATCAAGAAATTCAGGGATCAACGCCACGGGCGTGATCTCGGCGGCAAGTGCATCAGCAGCTTTGAGATGCGCAGGCGCAGAGGCCGGCACATCGTTGTCGCGCAGATCATAGTAAAGCGCGGCGCTCAGATAGGGTTCCAGCTTTTGCGTGCGAGGATCATCGCCCTCTTCGGTCACAAATGTACTCCAACGCTTCCAAGTGCGTGCGGCAAATGGCAGGGCCGCCGCGACTTCGGCGTTCTGGAATAGATCAGCAAAGGTTGCAGGCTCTTTCCAGATCGGGTCAAGAGCGCGCAAAGCATCCTCGTAAGCATCTGTTTCAAAACGTGAAACCTTGCGGCCAGTCTTGCGGAACAAAGACGACATACCGCTTTCTTCGTAGTTCAACCGCGATCCGACGCGCGTGTGAACTTTCTTTTCAGCGGCAAGGGCAAGGTCAACATACATGCCCTCGAAAACGTCTTCGCCAGGCATCTCGTTGCCGTTCGCGTCCCAGCTTTCAAGCCGCATGATCGTTTCGGGCAGGTTGTCCGGCACGATCTGGTTTTCCACAGAACGAAACAGCATATCGCCGATCGGGGCGATAAAGGTCACAAGAACAAAGATCAAAAGCGGGGCGATCAGCGCCAACGCACGCAGTTTTTGACGGCGCAGGGCGCGGTTCAAAGAGCGTTTGAGTGGGGTGCCGTCAGCGGCAAGAACCTTGCCGGAAAGAGCTGTATCAGGTGCGCTTGTCATCACTGTCCTCGGATATGTGAGGGGAAAGGTGAAGCGGGCCATAACGGCCCGCCTCGAAAGTCATAGCGGCTTATTGAGCCAACCACGCCTGGAACTTCGCATCCAGATCGTCGCGGTTGTCTGCCCACCACTCGTAGTCATAGATGTGCACACGCTGCGAGTTTGCAGGATCTGTCGGCATATGTGGAGCCATGTCGATACCCAGTGTCGCGTGCTTGCCAACCAAAGGTGCGGACGACTTGCGCGCTGGACCGTAGGAAATGTACTTCGCCTGATCCGCAAGACGCTGTGTGTCTGTTGCGAATGCAAGGAAATCCAATGCGCGTGCTTCACGCTCGGGGCTCAGACCCGCTGGAACGATCCAACCGTCAAGATCGAACGACTGAAGGTCCCAAAGCATGCCAATCGGCTGGTTCTGCTCTGCGATCGCAGAGAACAAACGGCCATTGAACGTGGAACCCATTACAACTTCGCCATCGGCGAGAAGCTGAGGCGTTTCCGCGCCGGCAGACCACCAGATTACAGAGTCCTTGATCGTGTCAAGCTTGGCCAAGGCCTGCGCAACACCTTCGTCGGTGCCGAGCGTGCTGTAGATGTCGTCTTTGCCGACGCCGTCACAGTACAAAGCCCATTCCATGTTGTCGATTGGGCGCTTTTGAAGCGAACGCTTGCCTGGATATGCTTCCAGATCGAAGATCGCACATACGGATGTTGGAGGCGTGTCGCCTACTTTGTCCGTGCGGTAGCCGAATGTCGTCGAGTAGACAATCTGCGGCACGAAGCAATCAGAGACGATCAGATCGCCAAAGTCTTCAGTTGCTGGTGTGCCGTCTGGCGCTGGTGGCAGGATCGCGTCGTGATCCAGCTCGATCGCGAGACCTTCGTCGCACAGGCGCATTGCATCCGATGCAACGACGTCGACCAGATCCCAGGTGACGTTGCCCGCTTCGTTCATCGCGCGCAATTTGGCGACTGCCTCGGCAGAGCTTTCGTCCCAAATGGCTGTCACACCTTCGTTCATGGCCAGATAAGGCTCTACGTAGGCCTTTTGCTGGCTGTTTTGATACGAACCGCCCCAGCTGACCAGAACCATGTCAGACGCCATGTGGCCCTCTGCGGATGCTGTGCTGCCAACTGCGACAAGCGCTGAAGTCGCAAGTAGTGTAGTTGTAAACTTCATGGATACCTCTCCCTAGATGTCCGTACTATTTGTAGACCCGCATGACGGACACGCATGCGTGATCTTCTGAACGTTCGGACCTCGGTCCGACATTCGATGAAATCAATCAAGCGTCGAGCGCACGGCAATCTTCTGCCAACCAACCGATTTCAATCTCGCTGCCCGGCTCCAAGCGAACCTGATCCGGTGCATTTCGTGACTTGATGATGAAGTCCTCTTTTCCGGCAACGCGCAGACGCGTGCGGAAAATATCACCCATATAGATAAATTCTAGAACTTCCGCCTTGAGCGTGTGAGCATCCGCGTGAAGGCGCGTTTTGTCAAACTCAACGCGCTCCGGACGGATTGAAACGCGTGTGCGCTCGCCGGCTTTGGTGACGTTGACCGGCTTGCAATCGATTAGACCACCCCCGTCAAGCTGCACCAAGGCAATGCCGTTCTTGATCTCTTTGACAGTACCTTCAAGCGTGTTGTTCTCGCCAATGAACTGCGCAACAAAGCTGTTTTCCGGGCTTTCGTACAGTTGATCCGGTGGGGCCAACTGCTGAATACGCCCATCCTCGAATACAGCAACGCGGTCGGACATGGTCAACGCTTCGGTCTGATCGTGCGTCACGTAAACCACTGTAATACCAAGGTTATCCGCAATGCGCTTAATCTCGAACTGCATGGTTTCGCGCAATTGCTTGTCAAGCGCGCCGAGCGGCTCGTCCATCAGCACAAGTTCTGCTTCGAACACTAGCGCGCGCGCGAGGGCAACACGTTGCTGTTGGCCGCCGGAAAGCTGCGAGGGCCGGCGTCCGCCGAATTCGCCCATCTGCACCATTTCCAGCACATGTTTCACTTTCGCTTCACGCTGGGCTTTACCCATTTTGCGCACTTCCAGCGGAAAGCTGAGGTTCTCCGCAATGGTCATATGCGGGAACAGAGCGTAATTCTGGAACACCATTCCGATACCGCGTTTGTGCGGAGGAATGTTGTTGATCGGCTGCCCATCAAGGCGAATGTCGCCATGGGTCGCAGTCTCAAAGCCCGCCAGCATCATCAGGCAAGTCGTCTTGCCGGAACCGGATGGACCGAGCATCGTCAGAAACTCGCCCTTGGGCAATGAAAGATTAAGATCCTTTACGACGAGATTTTCCCCATCGTAGCTTTTCTGTACGCGGTCGAATTCAACGAACGCATCTTCAGCGTGACTATCGGCCAAACGAGGCTCCCCATGTCTTTGCAGCAGGTTATCCCTGCATTGTGCATCACAGACTAAAGCGCGACTGGAACTACAACGCAACCAATTTGCTTGATTGACTTACATATTTTGCACAGTCAGCCGATTCGACCGTGAATTTGCCTCCTGGAGTGCAGATTGCCTGTATCGTGCGCAGTTTCGGGCGATTGTCTGGCCTTTTGCCTTTGCAAGAATCACTCAATCGCTTGACCCATTCACGTCCAGAATTCTTTTCGCCATGGCTTGCCCCCAAAGCCGGTAGGTATCCGCGCTTGGATGATAGCCGTCTTCGGCCATCGCATCACGGCTGAAGGGCATGTCGATCTGCACATGCTCTGCGCCGCTATCTGTGCGCAAATCTTCCTGCAACACACCATCCATGCGGCGCGCATGCGATCCAAGGATCCACTGGAGCAACCGCGGTAGGGCCGGAAAATATTCAAGCGGCGGCACGCCAGTCACGCAAATATAGCGCACGCCAAATCGCTCCCGCAAGATTTTGCGCAACTTTGCTTGGCGCGCGCGCCAGAACCGCAAGGGCAATAGGCGCACCGCATCGTTCACGCCAAGCGCAAGCACCGCGACATCATAAGGGCCACCCCTCGCGTCCAGCAACATTTGAGCCGCGCTTTGCGTCGTCGCACCGGTCTTGGCAATCAACCGCCAATGCACCCGGCAATGCAGGCCAAGCGCGTTCACCAACTGACCGCTCAACGCCGCACTTTGTGTCACCACGCCTACGCCCGCCCCTGACGAATCGCCCAGAATTAACAGGCGCACATCACGCCCCTCACCGAACGTGCCTTCGCGCGCGCCCGACGCCTCCGGCAAAACCAGCGCATTGCGGCGCACGCGGGTACCCATCCACAGCATCAAGGGTGCCAACGGCAGGCGCATCAAAACATCAAGCGGCAACAGACCCATCTATTTCTGCTTTTTGAGTGCGCGAATGAGCGGGCCGATACGAAGGCTCGTTCCCGTCTCCATGCGTGTGCGTGTGCGCAAAACCGGTGTATTTTGCGACGTATTCGCGCGCCCCTCGCGCAGCACAATGTAGAGCCCACTGGCAATAATGATGGCTGCACCCAGCACTGTCGCCGCATCCATCGATTCGTTGAACATCAGCACGCCGAACAGGCTTGCCCAGATGATCTGCGAATATTGCATCGGCGCGACCACCACCGCTTCGCCCGCCTTATAGGCTGCGATCACCAAGGCCGATGCAAGCAGCGCCATGATCGACATCACCGCGATTCCGGCCATATGCTCAGCGGGCATCGGTTTATAGACAAACCCCAAAAGCGCACCCATCACTACGAAATTGGCCATCATCGGAAAAAGCAGGAGCACGACGCTACGCTCATCCTTGCCGATCTTGCGCACGATGATCGAGGCGAACGCGCTCCCCATCGCCGCAACCAGCGCCGCGACATGGCCAAGCGACAAAGGCTCTGCACCCGGTTTAAGCACCACCAGAACACCGCAAAGTCCGACCAGAACAGCGACCCAGCGGCGCAGCTTGACAGTTTCGCCAAGGATCGGGATCGACAAAATAGTGATCAACAACGGTGTCGCAAACAAAATAGCATAGACCTGCGCCAGCGGCAGCGCGGAAAAAGCATAATAGGCTGATACGCCCGTCGCTGTCGTAGCGATCGTGCGAAAGGTGGTCCACCACGGATGACGCGGACGCAGGTTGCCCGAACTCGGATCTCGGATCAGCATCAGGGTGACCCATGGAAAGCCGAACAGGACAGAGAAAAAGATGATCTGTATTGGCGAATAATCTGCGCCCAGCACTTTAACGATCACATCATGGGTCGCAAAAATCGCAAAAGCGAGCAGCGCGATCAACGCACCTTGTGTGTTGCTGCCCATAGTCCGGCTCCGAATTTTTATCCTCGTGTTACCGCAAGCATCACACATGCAAACACCAAGGCAAGCCCTTAGGTCCGCCTTGGTGCATTTATCTCAAACTAAGGTGCGTTTAGAGTGAAGCGTCAAGCGCCGCCAAAATTGCATCGCCCATTTCCGTGGTCGACACCGGCTTGCCGTCGCCGGCCTGCATCAAGTCAGCTGTGCGAATACCATCTGCCAGAACTTTTTCAACAGCCGCTTCGAGGCGATCCGCTTCCGCGCCTTGATCAAAGCTATAGCGCAGCGCCATTGCAAAGCTGAGGATACACGCGCTTGGGTTGGCTTTGCCCTGACCTGTGATGTCTGGGGCGGAGCCATGTACCGGCTCATAGAGCGCCTTCGGGTGGCCATTTTCCATCGGTGCCCCAAGGCTCGCAGACGGCAGCATGCCCAGCGAGCCTGTCAGCATCGCCGCACAATCGGATAGGATATCGCCGAACAGATTGTCCGTGTAGATAACGTCAAACTGCTTGGGCGCACGCACCAACTGCATGGCACCGTTATCCGCGTACATGTGCGACAGCGCGACCTCCGGGTAATCCTTGGACACCTCTGTCACGACTTCACGCCACAGAATGCCGCTCTCCATTACGTTGGCTTTTTCCATGGAGCAAAGACGCTTGTCACGCTTCATCGCCAATTCAAACGCTGCCCGCGCACCGCGCTCGATCTCGGCCTCCGTGTAGCGCTGCGTGTTGATGCCAACGCGCTGGTTACCTTCCTCGAAAATACCGCGAGGCTCGCCGAAATACACACCGGACGTCAATTCACGCACGATCATGATATCAAGGCCGGATACAAGTTCCGTCTTCAGCGACGAAAACTCCGCAAGCGCGTCAAAGCACTGTGCGGGACGCAGGTTCGCGAACAGGTCCATTTCCTTGCGCAGGCGCAAAAGGCCGCGCTCTGGCTTAACGGAAAAATCCAGATCGTCGTACTTAGGGCCACCCACGGCACCAAGCAGAACAGCATCCGCCGCCTGCGCCTTTGCCATCGTCTCGTCGGTCAAAGGCGTGCCGTGCTTGTCATAGGCCGCCCCGCCCACAAGGTCTTCGCTCACGTCGAAATTCAAGCCGCGCTTCTCGCCATACCATCCAATGATGCGCTGAACTTGCGCCATGACTTCGGGGCCAATGCCGTCACCGGCCAGAATAAGAAGGGATGGGTTGCTCATATCGCGCGTTCCTACATGGGTTAATCTGTTGCGAAACGGCCTATCCAGATGGGGCCGTAGCGTCAAGGTTCACGCCCTCGAAGACTTCGCAAATTTCTTCTTCCAACATCTCCCAAACTCTCTTGATCCGCGGAGTAGAGCGCATCGCCTCGGGCGCTGCCAGCCAGACCGGAAGTGCAGGAAGAACAAGCGCAGGCATAAGGCGCTGCACCAAAGGGTCATGCTCAGCAAAGGATTGTTGGGTGAACCCGACACCGCACCCTGCACGCACGAGTTCCCAGTATGTGTTTTGATCATCACAGCGCACCGCAAAGAAATCACGCGTGACCGGCCAACCCATTTCACGCATCGCTTGGATGATACGATCATCGCGATCATAGCCAACGATCGTGTGATTCAGAAGGTCTTCAATTGCATCTGGCGTACCCATCAACTCCAGATAGCTTTTGGCTGCATAAATTCCCATCGGCGCAGTCGCAATTTGCTTAGTAATCACATCAAGCTGGGTGCTGCGATACATGCGCACCGCAATATCGGCCTCGCGGAACAACAGATTTTCGCTCTCGTTGGTGGGTACCAATTCGATTTGAATATCCGGTTCTATACGGCGAATTTTAGCTACTATTTGCGGCATCACATGGCGCGCGACGACGTCACTGGCGGTTATGCGCACAGTTCCGCGCATCCGCTCGTCCCGACCTGCCGCACGCAGGTTGAGTTGATGAAACGCCTCCCGCATGGCGCGCGCAGGCTCCAGCAGGCTCTCCCCGGTTGGCGTCAGGGCAAGGCCACGGGGCTGGCGTTCAAACAGGCGCAAGCCCAATTGTTCTTCGAGCAGCTTTACCTGTCGCCCTAGCGTGGGCTGACTTTGCGAAAGACTGCGCGCAGCCCCAGAAAGCGAGCCGGTTTCAGCTACGGCAAGGAAGGCGCGGATGAGGGACCAGTCAGTTTGGGAGAATGCTTTATCCATTCAAAAATGAATACATGATGTAGATATTTGGTAAATATCAAACTGAATGTGTATGGCGCATATCTGTTCCCATAAGAAATGGAGAATGACATGACACAGACAGTTTTAGTTCTTGGCCCCACAGGTCGTTTTGGCCGCAATGCTGCCCTCGCATTTGAAAAAGCAGGTTGGGATGTACGCCGCTTTGATCGCAAAACCGGCACTTTGCAGGACGCCGCGCGCGGGGTCGATCTGATTGTTAACGCGTGGAACCCACCCTATCAAAAGTGGAACGCGCAGGTGCTGGCAATGCAGCCTGCCGTTTACCGCGCTGCACTAGACAATGACGCCACAGTGGTCATTCCAGGCAATGTCTATGTGTTCGGCGAAAACACGCCAGCCCCCTGGTCGGATAAATCAGAATACCGCGCCACCAACCTACTGGGCCAAATCCGCATCAAAATGGAGCAAGGTTACCGCGATGCTGGCGTGCGCACGATTGTTTTGCGCGCAGGGGATTATCTGGACACCGAGCCATCCGGCAATTGGTTCGACAGGATCATGGCACCAAGCCTGCGCAAAGGCGCACTAACCTTTCCCGGAAAACCGGGCATTCCACGCGCTTGGGCCTTCCTGCCAGACCTCGCGCGCGCGACCGTTTTGGTAGCCGAGCAACGCGATAGCCTTGATCGTTTCGCGGACATTTGTTTCGAAGGTTACACCCTGAGCGCGCAGCAAATGGCCGCAAATATTGCAGAGGCGCGCGGACACGATGTGCGCATCAAGGAGATGGCTTGGTGGCCGCTGCGACTGGTCTGGCCGTTCATGCCCGAGATGAAACATATCTTCGAAATGCGCTACATCTGGAATACGCCGCATTGGCTGGATGGTACAAAGTTCAACGTACTCGTGCCGGAGTTCGAGCACACGCCGATGGTGGAGGCCTTTCGCCAAGCGACGGATTTTGTTCCGCTGCCCAAAGGGGCCACACTAGGCCTGACTACGGCGGCGGCCTAAGCTCCAGCCAGATCATTCTGTGACGACTGGCCTGCTCTGCCGCTGTGCGGAGCAGGCCAGCCTGCGGCCAAACCACTTCTGCGCGATCAACCTGCCACTCTGCGCTTGGCAAAATATAGGACACACGCATCGGCCCCGGCTTGTCCCAAAACGCCGTCGCCTCCCCGCCCAATGCGCTTTGCGGTCTTAAATCCTGCACACGGCGATCCGCCAAAAACGCCGCGATTGCCCCGCGATCCCCCACCCCGCGCGCAGGATCTAGGTTGGCGTTACCCATCACAGCAAAGCGCTTTGTAGGAAAGGTGCCATAGACGCTCTCCATAACTGCGCGCACCAATCCAAGCTGTGCACGATTGCGCAGACCATTCATGTCCTCGGGTCCATCGAACACAGGCGTCTGGTTTTGAAACACAAGAAGCGTCAGGGGCGCACCGCCCTCTGGCATCACATCGACAACCCAAAGACCGATGCTCACAAGTTTCAACGCCTCATGCGCCGCGATTGACGGGAACGGCTCGTCAGAGGCCCGCATGGGCATCTGAGCATTCGGCGCGTCCTTCCAAAGCAGATCGTTCATATGAAATCGCAGTCGAACAGGGTGCTGCGAGAGCAAAAGCATCGCGCCCTCCCCCGCATAACGCACCCAGGATTGGCGATCCCCCTTGCGCCCGTCACCGTCTAGGTCAAGGCTGGTAGGCACCATCGAATTGGGCGGCAAGGCGAAGGCGTGATCAAAGCCCAGCGCGCGTTGCAGCGCACGCGCTGTGCGCAGTTCAGCATCGAAATCAACCTTGGTCAAAAGCAGGATATCTGGCGCGACGGATTGCACGATCTGTTGCAAGGCGGCGATCTGTTCGTCCTTACCCCGCTCGATATCGCGCAGCAGCAGGCCCGGGCCCTTGCGCGTCAGTTCAGCATGCAGGCTGGCAATGCGAAATCCTTCCGCACTCGCAACGAAAGGCAAAAGTACAAGGCACAGGAAAAGCGTTAGATGGCCTGCGCAGTTGCGTCCGATTGCGCATAGGCACGGCGGCGTTTTTCTTCGATCATTTCCGCAACGCGCCCCATGGCGATGCCGCGCATGATCATGCTTGCAGGAAGGAAGGCCCATGCGCTCATTGTCCAAATCAAAGTTTGCGGATCATCCATCGTCAGGTTGCCGACAAGATCGGTCGCAGTCTTCACCACGGCTGGGATCAAGAATGGCAGCAAAAATCCAAAGATAATGTTAATATTCGCGTCACGCTTGAGACGCACCAACACATCGCCGCCGCCTGTTGGGTCAAACAAGGGCAGGTTAACCCAGACATTGAACGCGCCCGACTTGGAGGGCCATTTAGCAACGCGCACCAGCAAGATGAAAATCACCAGCGACAAAAGCGAGATGGAATAGGCAAGGCCTGCTGCGGTGCGCACGATTTCGACCAGTTCGACCGATGCGTTTTCATGGAGCATCAGCACGACCAGCCGGACTGGTGAATACGGCACATCAATCGCTTGCCCGAGCAAATCGCCCCAGTGCCGCACAGTCAGGGTCAGCGCAGTAGGTTGAAACACCCCTTTGCACACGAGCGAAAGTGAGGCGATAATGGCAAATATCGTCACGAAACGGTGACGATTGAACGGAGCGGCAAAGCGAAACTCGACGATCGAGGGAAAGCTGCTGTAATATTCGACAAAGGTGAAGACTGCAGCAAGCACAGCGAAAAACACAACCAACTGACTGCTCTCGCCAGCACCGCCCGTCAGGATCAGCGAAGGTGTAGCGATCAATAGCCACACGAGAAATGCGCGCATGGCTGCGCCAAAGACGTTCGTAACCACGTTGTTTCCCTTCAACTTGGACGCTGTCGATGCGGTGCCGACTGCTTGTTCCAACTTGAACCGCCCTATGAAAGCGGTCTGCCTCAATCTTGCCCTATTTGTGCCTTGATCGAGCCAATATCTCAAGCTGCGAGATTAACATGCTTAATCAAAGGGGCCAAAAGAGGGCAGAACTGGTGCGAGATTACATCAATTGAGGTGCGAGAAAAAGGCACATGAAAATCAACGCACTATATGTTGTGGCTCATGTAGTTTTGAGCGCTACGCGCAGACAACATTGTAACAATTGCAAGAAATTGAGAGCTTCATTTGGCGCAGCGCGGTTAACAGCCTGCAAACTTCGGGCAAGGCCACATTCAGGCAGCCTCGCCCTTTTACTACCGGTACCCAGCAGACTTTAGACCCAAGGGCGCAGCGCGCTTGCCTTGGCTTCGAACGCATCAATCGAGCTTGCTTTCGCCATCGTCAGGCCGATGTCGTCGAGGCCCTCCATCAGGCAATGTTTCTTGAAGCTATCCACCTCGAAAGAGAACACTTCGCCGTCAGAGCTGGTCACCGTCTGCTCGACCAGATCCACATCCAAACGCGCGTTCGCACCTTTTTCAGCGTCCTTCATCAACACATCCACTGCGGCTTGCGGCAGCACGATAGGTAGGATGCCATTCTTGAAGCAGTTGTTGTAAAAAATGTCAGCGAAAGAGGTAGAAATCACCGATTTGATACCGAAATCCGCAAGCGCCCAAGGGGCATGCTCGCGCGAGGAACCGCAGCCGAAATTATCGCCCGCAACGATGATCTGCGCATTCCGGTAGGCAGGTTTGTTCAGCACAAAATCGGCAATCTCGTTTCCCTGGCGATCATAACGCATCTCATCGAACAGGTTTACGCCCAGCCCCGTGCGTTTGATCGTTTTCAAGAACACCTTGGGGATGATCATATCCGTGTCGATATTCACCAGCGGCATCGGTGCGGCGATACCGGATAGTTTGTCGAATTTTTCCATTGTCGTCTCCTGCGCCACTTTCGGCGCCTTTTGCATTTTGTTGAGATCGGGTTTTGGCCGTGCCGTGCGTCTTTGCGACGTGCGCAGCTTGCCGCCATGCGCAGTAAAGACGTCACTCGCGCCTTCCTTGAGCACGCCCTTGGCCTGCATTTCTGCGATCATTACGCTGGATTGCTCTAGCGGAATGCGCAGTTGGCTGGCCAGTTCGGCAGCCGTCAGCGTCGGCTGCGTCGCCGCATGAAATACCCCCAGCCCGAACATGTAACGCGAATATCCTGCCGCAGCCGCAGGGGCGGCGAACGCACCCCGCAAAGGCACCGCAGGCATAACTGCCGCAGAGCCAAGCATGGACAGGAATCCGCGTCGGTTCATCAGGTAAAGTCCCGAATATCGGTCAGCTTGCCGGTGATTGCAGCCGCCGCTGCCATGGCGGGCGACACAAGATGTGTACGCCCCTTATAGCCCTGACGACCCTCGAAGTTACGGTTCGACGTCGCTGCGCAGCGCTCACCCTCAGACAATTGATCGGGGTTCATCGCAAGACACATGGAACAACCCGCAAGGCGCCACTCGAAACCGGCATCGCGGAAGATATCCGCTAGGCCCTCTTCCTCGGCCTGCGCCCGCACGAGGCCGGAGCCGGGCACGATCATCGCGCGCATGCCTTCTTTGATCTTTTTTCCTTTGACGACTTCCGCAACAGCGCGAAAATCCTCGATCCGACCGTTGGTGCAAGACCCGATAAAAACTGTGTCAATTTCGATGTCCGTCAGCTTTTGACCAGCTGTCAGGCCCATATATTCAAGCGCGCGTTTCACTGCCTCGACTTTGCCGCCTTCGAAATCCTCGGGGGATGGAACAACGCCCGAGATTGGCAGAACGTCCTCGGGCGATGTGCCCCATGTCACGCTCGGCTCGATATCCGCGCCATTCAGTGTCACGATCTTATCGAATTGCGCACCCTCGTCGGTGAAGAGCGTGCGCCAGTACGTCTCGGCCGCTTCCCACTCTGCACCCTTGGGCGCGTGCGGGCGACCTTTGCAATACTCATATGTCTTCTCGTCCGGCGCGATCAGGCCTGCGCGCGCGCCGCCCTCGATCGCCATGTTGCAGACGGTCATGCGACCTTCCATGGACAGGGCCTCGATGGCCTCGCCACAATACTCGATGACATAACCTGTACCGCCAGCCGTGCCAGTAACACCGATCACAGACATCGTAATGTCCTTGGCCGTGACACCAGGCTTCAATTTGCCCGTGATCTCGACCTTCATGTTCTTGGATTTCTTCTGGATCAGCGTTTGCGTGGCCAGAACATGCTCGACCTCGGATGTGCCAATGCCATGCGCAAGTGCACCGAATGCGCCATGCGTTGCTGTATGACTGTCACCGCAAACAACGGTCATGCCCGGAAGGGTCCAGCCCTGCTCGGGTCCGACGATGTGCACGATACCTTGGCGCACATCGGACACTGGATAGTAATGAATGCCAAAATCCTTGGCGTTCTTGTCCAGCGCGTCGACTTGGATTTTGCTCTCTACGTTCTCGATACCTTTGACACGGTCGAGCGTCGTGGGCACGTTATGATCCGGCACCGCAATCGTCTTGTCCGGCGCGCGCACTGTGCGACTCGTCATGCGCAGACCCTCGAAGGCCTGCGGCGAGGTCACTTCGTGCACAAGGTGGCGGTCGATATAGAGCAGGCACGTGCCGTCTTCCGCTTCATGCGCAACATGCGCATCCCAGATTTTGTCATAGATCGTCTTGGGGGACATGGGTCCACTCCCGTCGTTGTTGTGAATGTTGTAAATGCGCTAGCGTCAAAGCTACCTGATCAAATAGGCCCTAGCCTAGGCGCGCCAGCACGGCGCGCAAGGCACCGTAAAAGCGTTCGCGCAGGCGTGTGCGCTCGTTCAGATCGAAAACACGTATCATGACCCGCAGATACACCACTCTGCCCGAGTCTCGCAAGACGCCACTTTTTTGCGATTTTCTTTTGATCCAAGACTGATCCAAGTCGAGACCGGGCGCGTACACCCGTCATTATGAAATCAGTGCTTGAAATCTCCGCGCTCGCGCGCCTGCAGTTCGCCATGATCGCGATGCTTGTTGCCATGTTCTTTCTCGCTATATCGCTTTCGGGTGAAGAGGCGCTTCAAACCACGTCCGTCATTTTGTTGCGCTAACCTTGCCGAGGCCAAAGCCCCGTGACAGAGTAACGCAAACAAAATGAGGCAAAGGTGCCCCCGTGAGCGATACCCCCGCGCAAAGCACCCTGGAGCAGGCCACAACAGCCGCAGCTGAGGACGCAGTAACCGCGCCCGACGCATTGGCCGAACTGCGAGAGGCGGCGTTTTCCTTTGCCGATTTCGCGCAAGGCATCACCGAAAACCTGCTGCGCCCCTGGATCGCCTATCAGATCGCCATTGCGCTTGGTGTGTTCATCGCGGCGCATTTTCTAACGGGCGTGCTCAAACCGCGTATGCACACATGGATGCGCACGCGCGAAGGCTGGCCCACATGGCGCATGCGCATTCTGGTCATGCTGCACAGACGTTTGCGCCTTTTGGTTTATGTGGCGCTGATCTGGGCCACCGTACTGATCATGCGCGAAATGACTTGGCCCTCGCGCTCCTACTTGCTCTCGATCATCGCCAATCTCGCAAGTGCGTGGTTCTTCGTCGCCTTCTTCACCCGCTTCATTCACAATCCCTTGCTGCGCAGCATCATACGGTATGGCGCATGGATTTGGGTGACGCTCAGCATCGTGAGCCTGACGGACGAAGCGCAAAACGTGATGCAAAGCATTGCCTTCGAGATTGGCACCATGCGGCTATCGCTTTGGACAGTTTTGCAGGCGATCATCATTCTGGCCGTGCTTTTCGCGGGCGCGCGTTTCGTGTCCACCGTGTCTTCGGCCACCATCCGGCGCAACGATGAAATCTCGCCATCGATGCAGGTACTCGCAATCAAGTTCCTGCAAGTGCTGCTCTATGGCGCTGCCTTCTTCATCGGGATGCGCACGGTCGGGGTCGATCTGACCGGGCTCGCGGTGCTTTCAGGAGCCATCGGTGTCGGCCTTGGTTTTGGCCTGCAAAAGGTCGTCTCCAACCTTGTTTCCGGCATCATCATCCTGCTCGATAAATCGATCAAACCGGGGGATGTCATTTCGCTGGGTGAGACGTTCGGCTGGATCAACTCGCTTGGTGCGCGCTATGTCAGCGTAGTTACGCGCGATGGTAAAGAATACTTGATCCCGAATGAGGATTTGATCACGGGCCAAGTGGTCAACTGGTCCCATTCCAGTGACTATGTGCGCCTTGATATCTTTTTCGGCGCGGCCTACGGCGATGATCCTCACAAGGTTCGCGCGCTGGCCGTTGACGCTGCGCAATCCGTGAACCGCGTGCTCGGCGCACCTCGCGCACCAGTGTGTCACGTGGTGGGTTTTGGCGATAGCAGCGTCGATTACATCCTGCGCTTCTGGATCAGAGACCCCACAGGCGGCCTCACAAATGTGCGCGGCGCTGTGTTCTTGGCGCTATGGGATACGTTCAAGGAGAACGATATTTCTATCCCGTTCCCGCAGCGGGAAGTGCGGATGTTAGAGGACGGAGCCTCGCAAAAATCATGATTTCGCTTGCTTTAGCTATGAAAATTCGCGCTTCGGCTAACCGTTTTGAATCCGCTTGAACTTATGCGGAACCGCAACAAGGTTCTGGCTTTTGGATTAGTGCCGCGTTTGTTTTCAATATTTTTTCAGCCTGTTTTTCACGCATGTCAGTCTAATTATTAAGCGATCACGCAAACGCTTGGTAAACCACTTCGCATTCACGGCCTTTGCTTGCTCATTGTGACAAATCCCGCCACGGCTTATCTGCTAACATGTGAAGAGGCTGGCGTGACTGCACACATTCCCATCAATTCTTTGCCTGTTTTTCAGCGCGCTCGAGGGATGCTAAATATTAGTGCGCAGCGGGCATCGGGTGATGTCACGCGGTTAAAGAACCTGCGCCAACAAGGGTCGTTTCGCGCGATATTCCCGCGCCCCGTAAGCGGGAATGTTGAAGCCGTAATCATTAACACAGCAGGCGGTGTGACGGGGGGCGATCAGTTTTCAACTACTGTCACAGCCCATGAGAACGCCAATATCAGTTGTACAACACAAGCTGCCGAACGCATCTACGGCGCTTCGGATTTGAATGCGGGTTCAATCCAGACGACTTTGACTGCCGAACAAGGCGCGCAACTTTATTGGCTTCCACAAGAAACAATTGTGTTTGATCGGGCGCGTTTGCGACGACGTCTGGATGTGCATCTCCACCCTAGAGCCAAATTTCTGATGGTTGAGCCAATGGTGTTTGGACGCGAAGCATCGGGAGAGACCCTGCGCTCCGCAGGCTTGGATGATCGCGTATCTATATTCTCCAATCGTCAGAGCCTTTATCTGGACCGGTTCAAGTTCGAAGGTGATATCGCCAGCCAACTTGGGCGCCCAGCTGTCGCAAATGGGGCCAGAGCTATGGCCAGCATAGTTCTGGCCGAGCAAAATGCTAAGCTGTTTCTTGATCCTGTTCGCGCACTTTTGCCGAGCTGCGCGGGTGCCAGCCTGTTATCCGAAACCGTCCTTGTTGTGCGCATCCTAGCCGCTGACAGCTTTGCTTTGCGCACCATCCTTTTGCCGATCCTGAAATTACTCACAAACGATGCCGTGCCAAAGAACTGGAGACTTTGACCCATGCAGTTAACCCCTCGTGAAAAAGACAAGTTGCTAGTGGCCATGGCTGCAGAGGTGGCGCGCAAACGTTTGGCGCGGGGAGTAAAATTGAACTACCCCGAAGCAATTGCGTTGATCACCGATGCAGTCGTTGAAGGGGCGCGCGATGGGCGGTCCGTGGCCGACATGATGGAGGCAGGGGCGCATATCGTAACCCGTAGCCAATGTATGGAGGGCATCGCCGAAATGATCAACGATGTGCAGGTTGAGGCGACGTTTCCTGACGGCACCAAACTTGTCACCGTTCACAACCCGATCCGATAGGAGACTCAGATGATCCCCAAAATGATTCCGGGCGAACTTTTCCCCGCCGACGGCGAGCTGATCCTGAATGAAGGGCGTGATGCGATCACGTTAATGGTAGCGAATACCGGCGATCGGCCCGTACAGGTCGGCAGCCACTATCATTTTTCCGAAAGTAACGGAGCTTTGGAATTTGATCGCGACGCGGCCTACGGGCGACGCCTCGACATCGCACCTGGCACCGCTGTGCGGTTTGAACCAGGGCAGCGGCGCGAAGTGAACTTGATCGAGGTGTCAGGCGCACGGCGAATTTTCGGGTTTAATAATAAAGTTATGGGAAAGCTGTAGCATGGCCAGTTCGATTTCACGCGCGGATTACGCAGCCATGTTTGGCCCGACTGTGGGCGACAAGCTGCGTCTTGCAGACACAGATTTGATCATCGAGGTCGAGCGGGACCTGACGGCCGAGCGCGCCAATGGCGGAAACAGTCGAACGTACGGCGAAGAAGTGAAATTTGGTGGTGGCAAGGTCATCCGCGACGGGATGGGGCAATCGCAGGCAACGCGTGCGCAAGGTGCAGTGGATACCGTTATCACCAACGCGCTTATTGTGGATCATAGCGGGGTTTATAAGGCCGATGTTGGTCTGCGCAGCGGGCGTATTCACAAAATTGGCAAGGCTGGAAACCCTGATACCCAACCTGGCGTCGATATTATCGTCGGGCCCGGCACCGAAGTAATTGCGGGTGAGGGACGCATCCTGACGGCCGGTGGTTTTGACAGTCATATCCATTTCATTTGCCCGCAGCAAATCGAGGACGCACTCCACTCTGGTCTGACCACGATGCTTGGGGGCGGTACGGGCCCGGCCCACGGCACGCTCGCAACCACTTGCACACCCGGTCCGTGGCACATCGGGCGCATGTTGCAAGCGGCGGATGCCTTTCCAATGAACCTTGCGTTTGCGGGCAAAGGCAATGCGAGCCAGCCAGACGCGCTGGTGGAAATGGTGAATGGCGGGGCCTGTGCATTGAAGCTGCATGAGGATTGGGGCACCACGCCCGCAGCCATTGATTGCTGCTTGTCCGTTGCCGATGACATGGATGTTCAGGTGATGATCCACACGGATACCTTGAATGAATCCGGCTTTGTAGAAACCACCGTCGCAGCCATGAAGGGGCGCACCATCCATGCGTTTCACACTGAAGGTGCAGGCGGTGGCCATGCCCCCGATATTATCAAGATTTGCGGCGAAGAGCACGTCTTGCCGTCCTCCACCAACCCAACGCGGCCTTACACGGTCAACACGCTTGAGGAACATCTGGATATGTTGATGGTGTGTCACCACCTCGACAAATCCATCCCCGAAGACGTGGCCTTTGCCGAAAGCCGTATCCGCCGAGAGACGATTGCCGCTGAGGATATCCTGCATGACATGGGCGCATTTTCGATTATTGCATCAGACAGTCAGGCCATGGGCCGTGTAGGCGAGGTGTTGATCCGCACTTGGCAGACGGCAGACAAGATGAAGAAACAGCGCGGACGATTGGCCGAAGAAACCGGCGAGAATGACAATTTTCGTGTGCGGCGCTACATCGCGAAATACACAATCAACCCTGCAATTGCCCATGGGATCAGCCACGAGATTGGCAGTATTACTGAAGGAAAACGCGCCGATCTAGTGCTGTGGAACCCTGCATTCTTTGGTGTGAAACCTGAAATGGTTTTGATGGCAGGAACGATTGTTTGCGCCCAAATGGGCGATCCAAATGCATCAATCCCAACACCGCAACCCGTCTATTCACGGCCCATGTTCGGGGCATTCGGGCGATCTGTCGAACATTCGGCCGTTTGTTTTGTCTCTGCGGCGGCGCAGGCCAATGATATCGGAAAAACCTTGGGTCTAGCAAAGCAAACCGTGGCCGTTCGGAATACCCGCAACATCGGGAAATCGAACCTGATACACAACACCGCCACCCCCCATATGGAGGTAAACCCCGAAACCTATGAGGTGCGTGCGGATGGTGAATTACTCACCTGCGAACCCGCCACGGAATTGCCCATGGCACAGCGATATTTCTTGTTCTGATGGCGGACTTCATAACTCAAAAAATCAGAAAAGCGGGGACATGGACGGGGGCGTTTTCGCTATGCGTGCTCACTTATGACGAACGCTTTCTGCGCCGCAAGGTCATCAAGACTGCCCACGGCGAGACCCTGTTGGTGGATTTGGCACATACCACATCGATGGATCATGGCGACGCGTTCGAACTTGTCGATGGACGACTGATCGAAGTCATTGCCGCCGAGGAACCGTTGTTAGAAATCACGGGCGATCTGGTGCAGCTGGCGTGGCACATCGGCAATCGCCACACACCCTGCCAAATCGATGCGACACGATTGTTGATCCAAGACGATCCCGTCATCGGGCATATGTTGGAACACCTCGGGGCGACTGTTCGCAAGGTCCACCAACCATTCACCCCCGAGGGCGGCGCATATGGACACGGGCGCACGCATTCCCATGAACACGTGGCGACGGCGCATGACCACGAACACTGACGCACTCACGCTATCGCAATTGCTGTCGCCCAGTTTTCCGGTTGGGGGCTTTGCCTATTCGCACGGGCTGGAAACGGCGATCAACGAGGGGGCAATCACCTGTGCTGCAACGTTAGAAGCATGGTTATCAGATCTATTGCAGTTTGGCGGGGCCCAATCGGACGCTGTTTTGTTGAATATGGCTTATGGCGGGGACGCCGCAGAGGTTGACGAACAGGCACGGGCATTTGCGAGCAGTGCCGAACGGTTGAAGGAAACCGATCTGCAGGGTGCTGCGTTTTGCGAAACAGTTCAAGCCGTTTGGGATCTTGATCTAGGGCGACTTTGCTACCCAGTTGCCGTGGGCCAAGCGGCAGTTGTGATGAAACTTGATCCTGAGTTGACCACGGCCATGTATCTGCAAGCCTACATAGCGAACCTCGTCGCAGCAGCGCTGCGATTGGTGCCATTGGGCCAAGTGGACGGGCAGAAAGTGCAAACCGCGTTGAAGCCACATTGCGCAGCCATAGCTAGGGCGAGCATCGGGGCCACACTGGACGATCTACACAATTGTGCATGGGCGTCCGATATCGCGGCCATGCGCCACGAAACCCAATATTCCCGCGTATTCCGGAGTTAGAACAATGACATCACAAAACGGACCCCTTCGGATCGGCATTGGCGGCCCTGTTGGTGCGGGCAAAACCACATTGACGGCAGCACTGGCGCGGATATTGCACCCGCAAATCTCCATCGGGGTCATAACCAATGACATCTATACTCAAGAAGATGCAGAAGCGCTGATGCGTATGCAAATACTACCCCAAGACCGTGTGATTGGTGTGGAAACGGGAGGGTGTCCCCATACGGCAATCCGTGAGGATGCCTCGATCAATCTAGCGGCGATTGCCGAAATGCGCGCCCGCCACGAGGATGTGGAAATCGTACTGATCGAGAGCGGGGGCGACAATCTTTCGGCCACGTTTAGTCCTGAATTGGCCGATGTAACCGTCTATGTGATCGACGTGGCGGCAGGCGAAGAAATCCCGCGTAAAGGCGGGCCTGCGATTACGAAGTCGGATATTCTTGTCATCAATAAAACCGACCTAGCGCCTCATGTCGGGGCCTCTCTTGAGGTGATGGAGCGCGACGCGACCCGCATGCGCGCAGGCAAGCCGTTTGTGTTCACCAGCCTGCGCAAGGGCAACGGGGCGGATGTGGTTTTGGGATTTTTGGCCCAGATCGGTGGCTTTGAGGTCCCGAAAACCTAAACTGAAACTTGCTGGTACAGCGTGCCGCGATCAAGATCATCGGCGCGCTTGTGCAACACCACCTCGCCACGTTTCATCACAATGAATTCATCACCGAGATCATAGGCGAAATCAAAAAACTGTTCGACCAGAATGATAGCCATATCGCCTTGTTCACACAGAATGCGAATGACGTTACCAATTTGCTGGATGATGTTGGGCTGGATGCCCTCTGTCGGCTCGTCGAGCAACAATACTTTGGGGCGCGTAATTAGAGCGCGTGCAATAGCAAGCTGTTGTTGCTGTCCCCCCGAAAGGTCCCCGCCGCGGCGGTCGGCCATGTCGCTCAACACGGGGAACAAATCATAAATGTGTTCGGGAACAGCGCGGTCGGCTTTGTCCAGACAGGCGAACCCTGTCTGAAGGTTTTCCACCACGCTCATCATCGGAAACACCTCGCGGCCCTGCGGCACATAAGCGATGCCCGCTTTGGCGGCGTCAAAGGCGTTAAGGTGCTCGATGGATTTGCCATCAAGCGCCATAGTGCCACTCGCATAGGGGTGTCGCCCTGCTATCGCTTTCAAAAGGCTGGTTTTACCGACGCCGTTTGTTCCCATTACGGCGGTGACTTCACCTGCCCTCGCACTTAGTGACACGCCATTTAGGATCTGGCTTTGCCCATATTTCAGGGTGAGGTTCTCGATATTCAACATGCTCTAGCGCCCTAAATACACGTCAACGACGTCTTGGTTTTTGGTAACATGATCAAGGCTGCCTTCGGCAAGAACTGAACCTTGGTGCAGCACCGTGACCTTGCAATTCAAACGGCGCACAAATTCCATATCATGCTCAACAACCACAACAGCGCGGGTTCTGGCGGCGCGCACCAGCAGGTCGGTTGTGTGTTCACGCTCGGACGGTGACATGCCAGCGGCGGGTTCATCCACCAACAAAAGACGCGGGTCTTGCGCCAACAGCATCCCAATTTCAAGCCATTGTTTTTGCCCGTGGCTGAGCGCGCCCGCGGTTTGATCAAGCGCATCCGATAGCCCAATTTCATCGCTGATCTCGCGCGCGCGGTCCGCGCTGTCATCCACACGGCGCTTGAACAATAGATCAAACGGACCGCGCGGGTTTTTGAGGGCCATGACAATGTTCTCGCGCACCGTTTGCGCCTCAAAGACGGTAGGTTTCTGGAACTTGCGCCCGATCCCGCTTTGCGCGATCTGGCTTTCGCTCATGCCCAGCAAGGACACGGATTTCTCACCCCAAATCACGCGCCCTTCGTCGGGTTTGGTTTTACCTGTGAGGATATCCATAAAGGTGGTTTTGCCTGCGCCATTAGGGCCAATGATGGCGCGCAGTTCAGGCTCGGCAATTTGAATGGACAGGTTGTTAATCGCCTTGAACCCGTCAAAGCTAACGCTGACGCCCGAGACTTCGAGAAGGGTGTTCATGGCGCGTCTCCCTTGCGGGGCTGCAAAAGGTCGAACAATCCGCCGATACCTTTGGGGAAGAATAATGTGACCGCCACAAAGGTGAGGCCAAGCAGCACCAGCCACCAGTCTGTCCACCCGATCACATAGAACCCAAGGTTGATGTCAGGCGCTTTGCCGCCCGTAAACCAAGACGACATCAACGACACGACGGCCGCGCCAATGACCGCGCCATACAAACGACCCCGCCCACCGATGGCCACCCAAACCGCCAGATAAATCGACGCAATAGGTGCGATTTCAGCGGGGTTTATGATGCCTGCTTGCGGGTAATACAGCGCGCCTGCGATGGCGGCGATGATGGCGGTTATGGTGAAGACGAACAGTTTGTAGCTTTCCACATGATACCCGAGGAATCGCACGCGGGCCTCATTGTCGCGGATTGCGCGAATGACTGATCCCAGTTTGCCCGCGGTGATCCATGCAAACAGAACGTAGCCCACACCAAGGGCAAATGCGGAGGCCCAGAAGAACCAAAGCGACAGGGTCGCTTGGGACACAGCCTCAAGCCCAGGAATGTTCTGTAATCCAGACAGCCCGTTGTTGCCGCGAAGGCCAGTGTCGTTCTGGAAAAAGTAAAGCGAAAGCGCCAAGGTCATCGCTTGCGTCAGGATCGACAGATAAACACCTGTGACGCGGCTGCGAAATGCAAGCCAGCCAAAGACCAAAGCCAGCAAGCCCGGCACAAGGGCGACCGCCAAAAGTTGCAAGGTGAGGGAATGGGAAAACGCCCAAATCATCGGGAAGTCCGAACTGCCGACAACACCAAATATTTGGGTGCCGATGGCGTTGGTGATTTCATCCGGTGTGGGCGGCAACGTTGCGTTTTCGAGCGAGGCAATCACGATATCTTCGGTGCGCGCATACATCAGCCACATGCCGATGGCGTAGCCTCCGATTCCGAAAAAGGCAAAATGTCCAAGGCTGAGGATACCGCAGTAGCCCCAGACAACGTCCATCGCGATTGCGACAAGGCACAAACATAAGGTTTTACCGAGAGTTTTGACAAACGAGGTGGAAATCAGAGCGGCCCCAGAGGCTTCGCTCAGAATCGTGATGACAATCGTGAAGCCAGCAAGCCCCAAGAGGAACCACAGCACGGACGGGTTTTTTGCAATGAAAGAGCGTTCCATACCTAATCTCCTGCCGCGCGGCCCTTGAGGGCGACGATGCCTTTGGGGCGAAATTGAATGAATAGAATGACGAACAGGATCATATAGGTTTGCGCGGCCAAGGTGTTGGATGGGTTCAACCATTCGATCCCCTTTTGGCCAAAACCGATCATCGCTGCCCCCGCAAGCGTGCCCCAAACGTTGCCGACACCGCCAACGACCACGGTCATAAAGCTCTGCACAATGTAATCAGACCCCATTTCAGAGGTGACTTTGGCATATAGACCAATGGCCACCCCAGCGATGCCAGCAATGCCCGAGCCAAGGCCGAAGGTCATCATGTTGATCCGATTCGGGTTGATTCCCATGGATGACGCCATGCCTGGATTTTGGGTGACAGCGCGAACCTCAAGGCCAAGCCGTGTGCGTTTGAGGATGTACAAGATCAGCGCCAGAAAGATCAGGGCCATGGCAAAAATGGCAATGCGGATAAAACTGATCCGGATAACGTCATTGACCACAAAGGCACCTGCCAACCAGTCGGGCGACGTCAGCGGGCGCGCTTGGGTGCCGAAGATATTCTTGGCAATCTGTTGTAGCGCGATCGAGATACCAAAGGTCGCAAGCAAGGTTTCGAGGGGGCGATGATACAATCGGCGGATCACCAAGCGTTCCATCACCACGCCTGCGGCAAATGTTACAGCGAACGCCAGTGGCAAAGCTACGACTATCGATACGGTGTAATTAGGAATGAACAACTGCACCACATAGCCCGTGTAAGCGCCCATCATGATGAATTCACCGTGGGCCATGTTGATCACGCCCATTACCCCGAAGGTGATGGCAAGTCCTATGGCCGCGAGGAAAAAGATCGATGCCAAAGACAAGGCGTCGAGTGTTAGATCAACCGCCTGGGCCGATGCTACACGGGTTTCGACCGAGGCAAGCGCAGTAGCGGCGGCGGTTGTAATGTCGGCGTTTGGCGTGGCGTAAAGTTCGTAGAACACATGTGCGGACAAGGCGGCATTGCGCGCCTCGTCGGTGACCAGCGTGGGGACGGCTCCACGCGCGGCGAGGGCTGCATAGGCCGCCGCGCGATTTGCTGGATCATCCATTTGAGCCACAGGGAGGTCCGCGATGCGACCCCCAATGATGTTAGCCTCCAGTGCCTCTTTGATGTCAGCGGCGCTTTGGCGCGCAGGCGCAAGGTTGGCGGCAACCAAAGCGGCGTAAGACCGATCCGGATCGATGAACGGGTCAAGGATTGCCGCGATGTTGCCGTCAGGCGCGCGGTCGGAGACACCTGGCGACTTAGTGAGAATTTGATTCAGGACGGCGCGGGCCTCAACAGATGTATCAGTTGCAAGACTGTTGATCGCTGCAATTCGATTCATCGGGCTTTCGGCAAACCGTGCGGACAAGAAATTTGCTAGTTGGATTTTTCGTGCCTTGAGGTCGGCGTCCACTTCGCCATCGATAGAGGCCATAAGCGGGGCAAGCTGCGCAGCTTCGGGACGGCGCGCAATCGAGGCGACGGCGGTCTCTCGACGGGTGAGATCAGGGTCCAGCAATTGGAACTGAACCAGCGCTGTCCCGATCACACGGCGCACACCGCCGTTGGGCTTTAGCTGATAATACTCAGCGCTGGCATCGGCGGATTGCGCGCCAGTGTCGATGTCCGTAAGGGTTAGAAGGCCCTCCCCCTCGGCACCGATAAAGAACATGCCATCATCGCGCTGCCAGACGTTTTTTTCAGCCCATTGCTCTAGAAAGTCCGTTGTTTGTGGCAAGCCGGAGGCCACTATATCCCCCAAAGCGACGCCGACCGAATTGCGCGACGGGCTGGCGATTTCTTCGCCGTGGGCTTGCAAGATGGACTGCAAGGTTTGGGCGGATGCCGCCAGTGCAGTGCCGAGCAAGATCATCAAGGCGAGGATTGTATGGCGCATGCTATTCTTTCGGTATTCGGCATTACAACAGGCACACGAAGGTCTCCTCGTGCGCCTGAAAAATATCTTAGTAGTTGGACGTCAGCTGAACGCAGGTCTCGGTCTCGGTGTTATACATCCCGCAACCCAAATTTTTCCAATCAGACACCAACACGGCCGAAGCTGGCAAGAAGTCGGTCCACGCATCACCGCGAACTTCACTCGTCTGAGAAATAATGTCGAATTGACCGTCTGCTGTGATTTCACCAATCAGAACAGGCTTGGCGAGGTGGTGGTTCGGTAACATAACGGCCGTACCACCCGTCAGGTTCGGAAACTCCTGTCCGTACATAGCGGCTCGGACAGCATCTACGTCCGTCGTGCCTGCTGCCTCAACCGCGGCAACCCACATGTTAAAGCCGATGTAGTGGGCTTCCATTGGATCGTTGGTCACGCGGCCTTCACCGGCAAATGCCTGCCAAGCCTCGATGAAGGCTGTGTTCGCATCAGATTCTGCAGACATGAAGTAGTTCCAAGCCGCCAAATGCCCCACGAGGTTTGTTGTATCGAGGCCAGATAGTTCTTCCTCACCCACAGAGAATGCAACAACGGGGATGTCATCAGCCGAGATACCCGCGGCAGCCAGTTCCTTATAAAACCCTATGTTAGCGTCGCCATTGATCGTGGAAATCACGCCAACCTGCTTGCCGTCTTCACCCAAGGCCACAACGTCAGAAACAATCGTCGCCCAATCAGATTGACCAAACGGCGTATAGTTCACGAAGATGTCCCCGGACGCGATACCCTTGTCTTGCAGGTATTGTTCAAGGATATTGTTGGTGGTTCTGGGATAGACATAGTCTGTGCCGAGCAGAGCAAATTTCTCGACACCCAGTTCCTCCAGGAAATAATCAACCGCTGGAATAGCTTGTTGGTTCGGTGCGGCGCCTGTGTAGAACACGTTGCGCGAAGATTCTTCTCCCTCGTACTGAACAGGGTAGAACAGCAAACCGTTCAATTCTTCGATGACAGGTAAAACAGATTTACGGGACACAGATGTCCAGTTTCCGAAGATTACATCGACTTTATTAACGGTCAGCAATTCCCGCGCCTTTTCAGCGAACAAGGGCCAATCGGATGCAGGATCGACAACGACCGCTTCGATCTGACAGCCCAAGACCCCACCGGCTGCGTTTTGCTGCTCGATTAACATCAGCATGGTATCTTTCAAAGTTGTCTCGGAAATGGCCATCGTGCCGGAAAGCGAATGAAGCACGCCAACCTTGACCGGTTCAGCGCAGTCCGCATGTGCAACGGTACTTAAGGCGAAGAGCGACGTCGCGCACAGCGACGCGAGTAGTGTTTTACGATTGATCAAAGGATAGACCCCCTAGTTTCGCCGCGCACACGATCACGATACTAGGCAGGGCCCAGCGGTCATGGTAACCGGATTACGCAGCTTTTACGTTGCAGCCATGCGAGGGTCGTTTTCTGCCAGGATTGCACCCTCGCGTGGCATTGAATTGCCCAAATGCGGACAGTCAGAGCGTTGAGCTTGGATGGCCAAAGTTGAAGCGCTCCCGAGGTAAATCAGCTCCACTGGTGCGGCTTTGGTGAAAACTTAGCCTTTTCAAAAGTCACCGCCTAAAAATAAGGCGCAAATCAAATGCCGCACTGCAGCAAGCTCCGTCCCGCAGCAAGACCTACAAGGCAGGCACTGACGAACTTTAAACCCCGAAGACTGCTTTGAGCCGTTCCCATTTTCCCCACAAAAATGCTGCAACTGCACAGGTTGAGATTTCACCTTGTCAGTGCTACATAGCAAAAACCCAGCACCGGGGCAGAATCGGTGTGCTTATGGAGGACAGTGTCCTGTCTGTTAAAACCGATGCGGCAACGGCCGCGGATCTTGGGTCAACCACGATGACCGGCCCCAATGACACCAGCAGCGATGCGCTTCTGGCCTTTATCATGGCCTCTCTTGAAGACGACAAAGCCGAAGACATCGTGCAGATCGATCTGCGCGGTAAATCGGCTATTGGCGATTACATGCTGGTCTGCTCTGGCCGCTCTACGCGTCAGGTCGTTGCGATTTCCGAGAAGCTGCAAGACAAGATCAAGCAGGAATTGGGCCGTGCGTCCAAGCTAGAGGGCAAGGGCAGCGGCGATTGGGTTCTGCTGGATACGGGCGATATCATCGTTCATGTGTTCCGCCCCGAAGTGCGCGAGTTCTACCAGATCGAAAAGATGTGGCTTGGCGGCGACGAAGTCATGCCGCGCCCCACAACGAGCTAATCCCTCATGAAAGTACATGTCTGTGCTGTCGGGCGGATGCGCGCCGGTCCGGAAAAAGTGCTTTTCGACGATTATCAAACACGGTTTGACCGAACGGGTCGGGGCCTCAGCCTCGGCCCTTTGTCCGTTCTGGAAGTCGAGGACAAGAAAAGCCTCGGCATGGGTGCAGAGGCCGCTTTGCTGGAGCGCGTCATCCCCAAGGGCGCTGTGATCTGCGCCATGGACGAGCGAGGCAGCGTGATGACTTCGCCCAAATTCGCCAACCAAATTGCCAGATGGCGCGATGCGGGGCGCTCTGATCTGGCGTTCATCATAGGAGGCGCGGACGGGATTGACCCTGAACTGCGCAAGCGCGCAGATTTCAAACTCAGCTTCGGTAACATGGTCTGGCCCCACATGCTCGCCCGTGTGATGCTGGCCGAACAACTCTATCGAGCGGCATCAATCCTCTCAGGCGGACCGTATCACAGGGTTTAGCTTTGCCTTGGCTACACGCTTCTCTTAGAAGGGGCGCAAGCCTAAGAAAGTATCAGCCATGACCACTCCCAAACCTGTCGTTTTGTGTATTTTGGACGGCTGGGGTATCAGCCCCGACACCTCCGGAAACGCACCTGTCCTCGCCAATACTCCAAACTTCGATCACATCATGTCGCAAGGCCCGTCCTCGCAACTGATCACGCATGGACCGGATGCAGGTCTACCAAGCGGGCAAATGGGAAATTCAGAGGTTGGCCACACGAACATCGGCGCAGGGCGCGTTGTCGCGATGGACCTTGGGCAGATTGATCTGGCGATCGAGGATGGCAGTTATTTTAAGGCAGAGGCCTTGGTGAGGTTCATCAAAACCCTCAAAGCCAGCGGCGGCACCGCACATATCATGGGGCTTTTGTCCGATGGCGGTGTGCATGGCTCGCTGGTGCATCTGGTTGCCTCTGTCGATCTGATTGCCAAGGCAGGCGTGCCGGTCGCGCTTCACCTCATCACAGACGGGCGCGATGTGTCCCCATCTTCCGCGCTCGGCTACCTCGACACGCTCGAAGCTTCGTTGCCTGCCGGCGCTAAGATCGCAACGGTATGCGGGCGCTACTACGCATTGGATCGCGACAACCGTTGGGAACGTGTCAGCACCGCATTTAATGCTATGCTAAACGCAAAGGGCGCAGCCCAGCCAAACGCCAAAGCAACGATTGATGCCGCCTACGCCGAGAGTATTACCGATGAATTTATCAAAGCGAGCGTGATTGGCGATTACGCTGGTGCCAAGGACGGCGACGGCCTCTTCTGCCTAAATTTCCGCGCTGATCGCGCGCGCGAGATTTTGGCCGCGCTTGCTGATCCAGAGTTTGACGCGTTTGAAACGGGCCCTCGTCCAGCTTGGTCGGCTGTCCTCGGAATGGTCGAGTATTCCAAAGCGCATAACGCATATCTGCAAACCGTCTTCCCCCCGCGCGACATTCCCAACACGCTAGGCGCATGGGTCGCGAAACAGGGCAAGCTGCAATTTCGCTGCGCAGAGACGGAAAAATACCCCCATGTCACGTTCTTCATGAATGGCGGCGTGGAAATCCCCGAAGAGGGCGAAGATCGGTACATGGCCCCGTCCCCCAAGGTTGCAACCTACGACATGCAGCCCGAAATGAGCGCGGCTGAAGTCACCGACGCCTTCGTAGGCGCAATCAACGACGGCTATGACTTGATCATCACCAACTACGCCAACCCCGACATGGTGGGTCACACCGGCGATCTAGAGGCTGCGATCAAAGCCTGTGAAGCGGTGGACGCTTGCCTTGGCCGCGTGCTGGATGCGCTCGAAACCGCAGGCGGCGCGATGATCGTCACCGCGGATCATGGCAATTGCGAAATGATGTTCGATCCCGTGACAGGTGGGCCGCATACCGCGCATACGGTCAATCCTGTGCCTGTGGCGCTGGTCGGTGGACCTGCCGGAGCAACTCTGCGCCAAGGGCGACTTGCCGATCTAGCCCCGACGCTGCTGCAATTGATGGACCTGCCGCAACCGCCCGAAATGACCGGCAAGAGCCTGATCACCTGATGCGAGCCCTGCTCGCCTTTCTGATCGCCTTGAGTTTGGCCAGCCCGCTTCCGGCGCAGGACAATCCCGGCGCAACGGCGCAAGCGGCGGCGGACAAGCTGCGCGCAGCCTCAAGCCAATTGCAAACCGCGAAATCAGCGCGCGACCGCGTGAAGGCGCTCACGGCAACCGTGCAAGCCTTCGAGACCGGCCTCGATGCCATGCGCGAGGGTCTGCGCCTTGCCGCCACGCGCGAGAATGTGCTGAGCCGCCAACTATCGGCGCGCGACGGTGAAGTGGCACAATTACTCGGAATTTTGCAAACCATCAGCCGCGCACCGGCTCCGGTTCTTATGGCGCATCCCGATGGGCCTGCGGGTGCTGTGCGCTCGGGCATGCTGGTTGCGGAAATGACCCCCGCGCTGAGTGCGCGCGCCAATGCGCTACGCCGCGATGTCGAGGAAATGAGCCTGCTGCGCAGCTTGCAGGAAACGGCGACGGACGAGCTTCGCACCGCCCTGATCGGCGTTCAGGATGCGCGCAGCGCGCTCAGTCAGGCCATGGCGGATCGCAAAGACCTGCCCCAGAAGTTCACCGAAGATCCTGTGCGCACCGCGATCCTGATCAGCTCGACCGAAACGCTGGACGCCTTCGCAGGGGGTCTCAGCAAGATCACCACCTCCGAAGCGCTTGGGCCGCTGCCAGATATCGCCACTTTCAAAGGCACACTGCCTCTACCCGTCGAGGGCCGCATTTTGCGCCGCGCGGGCGAAGCGGACGCAGCCGGCATCGAGCGCCCCGGCATCCTGATCGCCGCACGTGCGCGATCACTGGTGACGACGCCTACGACGGCCACCATCCGCTATCACGGACCCCTGCTCGATTATGGCAATGTGGTCATTCTGGAACCACAAGCCGATCTTTTGTTCGTGCTGACCGGCCTCGAAACGCTTTACGGAGAAATCGGCCAGGTGTTGCCCGCAGGCTTCCCTGTGGGTCTGATGGGCGGAAATACCGATCAAATCGACCAGATCGTCTCACAAGCAGGTGAAGGGGGTGGAAACACCCGCTCAGAAACGCTCTATATAGACGTAAGAGAAAACAACAGTTCCGTGGACCCGCTGGATTGGTTCAAGGCAGACAAGGAATGAGCACATGAAAAAGTTTATCATGGCCGCAGTGGGAGGCACTTTGGCTGCGGTCGTCATGACCACGCAAGTCGCCGCCCCGCTGCTAGCCCAAGAGGCGGACAAAAAGGTCAACGTATATGAACAGCTTGATCTGTTCGGCGATATTTTTGAGCGCATCCGCGCGCAATATGTCGAGGAAGTCGATGAAGGCGATCTGATCGAAGCGGCGATCAACGGAATGCTGACCTCGCTCGATCCGCATTCCTCGTATCTGTCTCCAGACGATGCAAACGATATGCGCGTACAAACGCGCGGTGAATTCGGCGGTCTCGGAATCGAAGTCACGCAAGAAGACGGCTTCGTCAAAGTCGTCTCGCCCATCGACGGCACCCCTGCGGATGAAGCCGGCATGGAATCGGGCGATTTCATCACGCATGTGGACGGCGAAAGCATCCTTGGCCTTGCCCTTGATGAAGCGGTCGAAATGATGCGCGGCCCTGTCGGCTCTGAAATCATCATCACTGTGGTGCGCGAAGGCGAGCCGGAGCCGTTTGACGTCTCCATCGTGCGCGATACGATCAAACTCACCGCCGTGCGCTCACGCGCGGAAGGGCAAAGCGTTGTATTGCGTGTCACCACGTTCAACGATCAGACAACCCCGAACCTTGAAACGAAACTTGCCGAGGAAGTGGAAAAGCTGGGCGGCATGGACAACGTAAATGGCTTTATCATTGATTTGCGCAACAACCCCGGTGGTCTTTTGACCCAAGCTATCCGTGTATCCGATGCGTTCCTTGAAAAAGGCGAAATCGTCTCGACCCGTGGCCGCGACCCGGCTGACGGTGATCGCTTCAACGCGACGCCCGGCGATCTGGCGATGGGCAAACCTGTCGTGGTTCTAATCAATGGCGGCTCTGCATCGGCCTCCGAAATCGTCGCGGGCGCATTGCAAGATCATCGCCGCGCGATCGTCGTCGGCACCAAGAGCTTTGGCAAGGGCTCCGTTCAGACGGTCATGCCTTTGCGCGGCAACGGCGCAATGCGTCTGACGACAGCGCACTATTACACGCCCTCTGGTCGCTCCATTCAGGCACTTGGCGTATCGCCCGACATCATCGTCGAGCAGCCCCGCCGCCAACCTGAAGCGGAAGAGCCCGAGGAAGAGCAAAGCATCTCGCGGCGCAATCGCTCCGAGGGTGATCTGCGCGGCAGCCTCGACAACGACAGCCTGACCGAAGATCAGATCGAGCAGATCAAAGCGGACCGCGAAAAAGCTGAAACCGTCGCGAAGCTGCGCGAGGACGATTATCAACTCGCCTATGCTATCGATATCCTCAAAGGTCTCAGTGCACTTGGCCCGAAAGAGTAGTATTCGTGCCTTAAACAAATGAAGCGAAACAAGAGCGGGTTGCAGGTCAGCCCGCTCTTTTCATTCCTGAACACGCGAAAGAACCCATTATGCGCCGCCTTATATCTTTCATCGTCACGCACAGTGTCGCGCTCGCAATCGGTTTCGCACTTGGTATCTATTTCCTGCCGATCCTGACGGCACCCAGCAGCCCGAATGCCGCGATGCTTGAGGAAAAGGCACAAAGCGCGTTGTTCACCGCTGAATTAACGCGCGATCTGCGCGGCAGCGATTTCCTGCATTGGGGTGAGGGCACGATCAGCATCAGCGCGCGCGAAATCGTGCATGAGGGCAAACTCGCACCCGGGCCTGATTATTTCGTCTACCTCACACGTGAATTCGTCGAGCACGAGGACGAATTCGAGCCGATCAAGGCGCAGGCCCAGCGGATCGGAGCGGTCAAAACCTTTGGCGGCTTCCTGTTGAGCGTGCCAGATGGCGTCGATGTATCCGAGTTCAACACAGTTGTGGTCTGGTGCGAGAGCTTCGGTGAGTTTATCACCGCTGCAAAGTATCGCTAGGAGAGCGCCCAAATGACCCCCGAACAAATCGCAGCCCTGCCCTATCGCCCCTGCGTCGGGATCATGTTGATCAACCCGTCAAGCGAGGTGTTTACCGCCCAGCGCCTCGATAGCAGCGCGAATGCGTGGCAAATGCCCCAAGGGGGCATTGACAAAGGCGAAGATGCGCGCGTTGCAGCCCTGCGCGAGCTTGAGGAAGAAACCGGCGTTACACCAGGGCTTGTCACGGTGGTCGGGGAAACGCAGGGCTGGTTTCCCTATGACTTGCCCCACGCGCTTGTGCCAAAGCTCTGGAAAGGGCGCTACAAAGGGCAGGAGCAGAAATGGTTTCTCATGAAATTTCACGGCACGGATGCGGACATCAACATCGCGACCGAAATTCCGGAATTTTCGCGGTGGCGCTGGACCCCTTCAAGCGAGCTCGTTGCCAATATCGTACCGTTCAAGCGCGACGTCTATGCGCGCGTGTTGCAGGAATTTGCGCCGCACTTCTGATCACTGCCCCCGCAAGTGCGCTCTCGTGCCTGCCCTTCGGTTTGCCCGAAGCCCTGCATGAGGTCATCAACGCCAAGGAGGGCTATGTCGCCGCCACAGGCACATTGACCTTCGATGAGACCCAACTGCCCAAAGTCGATATGCAGCGCCAGAATGAGACGCCCCCTACAAGCCGCATCAAAGCGCGGATGAGCGGCACATCGCTGGGAAAATCAGGCTTCACCCATCGTTTCGACACACCACTTAGCTTGGAAATTCTATGCTATGGCCCTTGGTGCGCGGCTGCCCTCAGCGGTAAAACCGTACTCGCTTTTCTCAAGCAAACCCCTGCGGGATACACCGTCACAAGCACGCCCTGCGGCGGGCATATCTTCTACGAACCGAGCAAAGCCATACTCGAAACGGTAGAGCGCTGTTACCTCAAAGGCGCATGCCCAAAGCTTGAGCGCAACTAGCTCTTCTGCCTAAACATTCCTGCCAGAGGCTCCCGGGAGTTAACTCAGCGCAAACGCTTGAGCAGATCAAGCGAGGCATAGCCATCAGGAACCATCCCGACAGAGCGTTGGAAATCCTTGATCGCGGCAATGGTTTTCGGCCCGACCTTGCCGTCCACACCTTTGGTATTGAAGCCCGCAGCACTCAGCAGGCGCTGCATTTGCTGGCGCTCCACAAACGTCAGCGCGCGATCCTCGCGTGGCCAATCAGCCTTGAACGGACCGCTGCCGCCAATCCGGTCACTCAAATGCCCGACCCCGATCACATAGGCATCCGCCGCGTTATATCGCTCAATCACCTTAAAATTCTTGAACACCATTAACGCCACTCCACGCGCACCTGCGGGCAGCAGAATTGAACCCGCGCCATGGTTCGGCACAGCCTTACCATTCGCGCCGATCACCCCAAGCGCAGCCCAATCAGTGGGGGATTTCTTGATCTTTCGGCTTGCCAGATCATAATCGAAGCCGCGCGGCAAAGTGACCTCCACCCCCCAAGGCACGCCCGTTTCCCAACCAAACCGGCTGAGGTATGCGGCAGTCGATGCAAGCGCATCTGATGGGTCATCCGCCCAGATATCGCGCCGCCCGTCGCCTGTAAAATCTACGGCATAATCCAGGTAGGACGTCGGAATAAACTGCGTATGCCCCATCGCGCCGGCCCAGCTACCCGTCATGTTTTCAGGCGATGTATCCCCCGCCTGCAAAATCTTCAGCGCAGCGATCAGTTGGCTCTCGAAAAACTGCCCGCGTCGCCCATCATAGGAAAGGGTCGCCAGCGCCGAAACGATCGGCGTATTACCTCGGAACGCGCCATATGCGCTCTCTAGCCCCCAAACCGCGACAACGACTTCTTTCTCGACACCGTATCTCGCCTCAATGGCGTTCAGCTTGGCACGATGCTGCGCGAGCGCCGCCTTGCCATTGGCGATGCGCGTATCTGATGCAGCACTATCGAGGTAGTCCCAAATCGTCTTGCTAAACTCACTCTGATTGCGGTCACGTTTGATCACATTATCCAGATATTGCACGCCGCGAAACGAGCGTTCGAACACCGTTGCGCTGATCCCCGCCCTCAATGCACGCCCGCGAAATCCTGAAACCCAACGCTTGAACCCTGCGTTCGAAGTCGCTGCCAAGATCGCGGCTGGTGTCACAGCGCGCTCTTTCGTGACCACTGCAGGGCGCGCGATGGGGCGTATCGCGACCGCTACCGCCGCCGTTTGCGCGGCAACAGGTGCCTCGGAGCTAGGACGCATTTCAGGCCGCAAAGATCGTTCTACAAGCCCCGCAGAGGCGGAACCAACCAAGGCAAGAGTGAAGCAAAGACCGAAGGATAGCGCGCGCATGTGTTCGCCTTTCAGAGCCAATTACACAGACGGTAGCGTGATTGTTTCCAATGCGAAAGAAATCAACCACCCTAAGTGCAAGTATTCGCCGATCCCAACGCATCAGTGCGCACCTGGGGCGAAAGCTATTCGTGCCCACTTCAAGAGCGCGCATGCGATTCAATCGGAAGGCGCGATCATCCTTGCGCAATATGAACGCTCAAGGGCGGGACGGGTTGCCCCCCTTATGTAGAGCGCATGCGCACATAAGTTTACCAAAAGCACTAACGCGTGCGTTGCACTTTGCGCTTCACCTTATCCGCCTTGCGCTTGGAGCTAACTTCCTTGCGCCGCGTGGGTTTGCCGCGGCCCCGATGACCACCTCCGCCCTTGGGCATTGCGTTGCCCTCAACCGTCAGCAGTTCTAATTCTACCCCACCCGTTTGCGGCGTGGCAGAGGCAAGTTTGACCGTTACACGCTGCCCAAGGCCAAGTGTGATACCCGTCTCCACCCCCGTCAGGGTCGAAGCATCCGCATCGAAATCAAAGAACTCGCGCCCCAAGGTGCGCACAGGGATCAGCCCGTCTGCCCCCGTTGCATCCAGCTTCACGAACAGCCCGAATTTGACGACACCGCTGATGCGCCCGCCCAATTCCTCACCCACATATTCACTGAGAAAGGCCGCAAGATAGCGGTCCGTCGTATCACGCTCAGCGACCATAGAGCGGCGCTCGGTCTGGGAAATATGCTCGCCCGTTTCTTTCAGCCCGTCCGCGTCCACTTGCGTCAGACCATCCTTGCCCCAGCCATGCGCCGTCACCAAGGCGCGGTGCACGATCAGATCGGCGTAGCGGCGAATAGGCGATGTAAAGTGGCCATAGTTGCGCAGCGCGAGGCCAAAGTGGCCGAAGTTCTCCGGCGCGTAATAGGCCTGCGTCATGGATCGCAAAGTAGAAATATTGATGAGTTCGGACTCGTCCGTATCCGCCGCCTGCTTGAGCAGGCTATTGAGATGCCGCGTCTGCAAAACCTGCCCTTTAGGCAGCGTCAGCCCTGCCGCCTGCGCCGTTTCGCGCAATGCGTTAAGTTTGTCTTGCGAGGGTTCTTCGTGCACGCGGAACAAGAGCGGCTGTTTCTTCTCAATCAGCGTTTCAGCGGCGCAGACATTGGCGAGAACCATGAATTCTTCGATCAAACGATGCGCATCGAAACGCTCGCTAAAGGCAACGGAGGTGACTTTGCCCTCGTCATCCAGAATGATCTTGCGCTCTGGCAGGTCCAACTCCAACGGCTGACGCACCGCGCGCGCGTTTTTAAGAGCAGCATAGGCGCCATAAAGCGGACGCAGAACCGAATTCACCAGCTGCGCGGTCTTTTCATTCGGATTTCCATCCATCGCCTGCTGCACTTCGGTGTAATTCAGCGAAGCGGGGGATTTCATCAAACCGCGCATGAATGCGTGGCTGAGCTTTTGTCCTTCGCCATCAATAACGATCCGCACAGCAATACAAGCGCGCGAAACACCCTCGTGCAGCGAGCAAAGATCACCCGACAAACGATCCGGCAGCATCGGCACAACCCGGTCGGGGAAGTAGCTGGAATTGCCACGATTGCGCGCCTCGCGGTCAAGTTCGGAGCCGGGCGTCACGTAATGCGCCACATCAGCAATTGCGACCCAAAGGATGTGACCGCCCTTGTTGGCGGGGTCCGTGTCCGCCTCTGCATAGCAGGCATCATCGTGATCGCGCGCATCGGCAGGGTCGATCGTGACCAGCGGCACATCGCGCAGATCGGTGCGTCCTTCTAGACCAGCGGGTTCTTTAGCATCCGCCTCCGCAATCACTTCGTCAGGGAAATGGTCGGGAATGCCGTGCTGGTGGATCGCGATCAGCGATACTGCTTTGGGCGCGGTCGGATCGCCAAGGCGCGTTACAATGCGCGCACGCTGTAGGCCCATGCGCGACTTGGGGCCGGCTTGCTCTGCTTCGACCAACTCGCCATCTTTTGCGCCGTTCGTCGCGCCCGCAGGCACGTCCCATTCGCTGCTCGAGCCTTTGTCGATAGGCAAGATGCGCCCACCCTCGTGGCTAGTCCGGAACACGCCTAGAATGCGTTCAGGGTTCGCGCCAATGTGGCGTATCAGACGCGCTTCATAGAGGTTGCCTGCGCCCTTCAGCTTGGTCACACGCGCCAAAACGCGATCACCCGCGCCCAGCGCAGGATCATTCGCTTTGGGGATCATCAGGATTTGAGGCTGCTCACCGGTCCCTTCCCACTCAAGTGCGCGCGCGGCAAGATCGCCGTCACTGTCCGGCCCGATAATCTGCAAAACAGAAACAGGCGGCAGGTTGTCTGGGTCGCGAAACGTTTTCTTGCGCTTCACCAGATGACCTTCGGCCTCCAGCTCTTTCATGATGCGCTTCAAATCAATACGCGCCGCGCCTTTTATCCCGAAGGCCTTGGCAATATCGCGCTTGGCGCTCTGGGTTGGATTGTCAGAAATCCATTCAAGGATCGCGGCTTTTGTGGGTATCTTGCTCATAATGCGCGATGTAGCACGCCGCGCGCGCAAGTCACAGTGCCAACGCGCATTGCAAACGCTGCTCGATGGCCACTGCTATATCGAAGGAATAAGCGCAGATAAAACACCCTAACGCGCTGGCAGCGTTTCAATAAACGCATCAATCGCTTCGATACGCGCACTATGGCTCGGGTGGCTCGACCTCCATTCGGAACCACTGCCCATCTCGCTCTCCAAGGCCTTAAAGAACACCTTGAGCCCCACAGGATCGAAACCTGCTTGATGCGATAGGGCCAAGCCAAATTCATCCGCAGCCGTCTCTTGCGTGCGCGAATAGGACAGCGACAGCAGCGCGTTGCCCTCCAGCAAAACATCCTCAAGCATCGGTCCGGTGTCGCCCGCCAGCAAAGCGATCAAGACGTATGCACCAAGCGAGCGGTATAGCCGACGCAAACCGTGTTCTTCCACCACATGCGCGATTTCGTGACCTAGAATGGCGGCAATCACATCTTCGGAGGGGAACTCGCGCAGCAGAGCATCTGTCATCACCATCGTGCCGCCGGGCAGCGCAAAGGCATTGGGTCCAACCTCAGGCATGTGGCGGAACAATAGCTGGAAGTCGCGTGCGCTGCGCTCTGCCTCCGGCAATTCTGCGATGACGGCTTGGTAAATCCCAAGCGCTCTGTCGCGCTCTTCATGGCTAAGCTGGCTGGGCTCGGCCATCACATAGTCAATCGTTTGCATCGTCCCGCGGTCAATTTGCTCAACAAGCACAGCAGGCGTCATCGCAACCGCAAGCGCCGCTAGAATGTCCAAACCGTAGCGCCAAAGCAGAAATGCACCAGCGAGGCAGGCCAAAGTAAACCCGATCAGATGCGGACCAAAGCGTTCCAAACGGTGCAAGCGCGCACCGTGAGTATGACTGTCCAGAAAAGCGAACCCCGCATGATCTGTGGTTTCGAATACAGTGCCATCCTGAAAGGTCAGCTTGCGCGCCGCGCGGCCCAGCGCAGGATCAATGGCGATATCCAACAAGCGCGCGCACGACAATTCGGCCTCTGTTTCAGGCAAAACGCGCAGCCACGTTTCACCGCCGTGTTTGGCAATTTCCAAACGGGCCGGAATGCGGCGCGATGATCCGCGAATGTAGGCATGCCCGTTTAGCGTGACTTGCTGCATCATCGCACCAGCCCCTTAGATCGGCAGACCGACGTCGATGCCCTCGATGTCGGAATAGGCATCGCCCAGCGCTGTGGTCGCCTCGTGCTGCGTACCGATGAAATCATCAAGCGAACCGCCAAGTTCAACGCCCGTGTGATCGGCAAGATACTGCGTCATACGCACCTGCGCCCATGGCAGCATCAAGCCAAGCGTGCAAACCACAACGACCATGTTGGACAATGCAATCCAGAGCAACTTGCCCGCGCCAATGTTCGAACGCAGTTTATGTCCGCCCTCAACCGTTGTGCCATTGTAAATCGCATTACGCGTCAAGGCTTGATAAATAAAGCCCGCAGGAATGATGCCTGCGAAGAACACCGCGTAGAAGGCCGCCATCATCGCGATGAACACGCTTGGGTCATCCTCGACCAGCGCATCCATATTTGCCAATGCGCCAAAGCTGAAACCAAAGAAGAATATCGCCGCAACAAAAACGACAACAATCCAAAGCAGCGCAAGCCCGGCAGCTTTGTAGAACGCACTGATTGGCGCATCCATGTCAAAGCCCGCAAGGCCAAGTTTGTGATTGTTGATCGAAAAACGCTTAATCGTGCGATCAAGGATAGGCGCGGTTGTATAAAGCGTCAGCAAACACAGGATCGGATAGACCAGATAGACCATCGCCGCGCGCCCGTATGTGCCAACGAAATTAAAGCGCACGTTGGAAAAGCTGGATTGACGCGCATTAAACATCATCGCGCGGGTCAAAAGCCATGGATAGCCAACCAAAAGCGCGAGTACCAAAATCAGGCCGGCAATCGGCAGAACCGTTATGGTAATCTGGAACACCACAAGCGCGGCAATCACGATCAAACGTCCTTTGAGAATTTGACCCCCAGTCGCGTGATAGTCGAAATTGCGACCCTCGACGCTGGTGTTATTATAGAAATATTTCTTTGTGCGCACCTTGGCCCAAGCGGAATAAACCCCGACTGTGACAATCGACAATAGCAAATTGACGATCCAGATACCGAACCACTCTTTTGCATTTCCGCTAAATTCAAATTGACGGAATTGATTTGTTTGCTCCAACGACATGGGAGACTCCACTCTTAAATTACATCTATTAAGTGCATTAACGATGATCCCGTTAGAAAGAAACAGGAATGATCAAGGATATTTGCACGGGTACTGCATGCCCAAAAGATCATCCAGCGTATCCACGTCTTGCAAGGTCGCGACGCGCACGATGGACGCATCTCCAAGGCTACGCGCGCTATCCGCTAGGGCATGCTCGCTGGACCAACGCACGTTTTGCAGGATGTTGGCCGCAGGGGGCTTTGCCCGCTTCATCCCTATTAACCAATAACCACCGTCAGGCGCGGGTCCAAAGACCGCCTCGCGCGCGCCCAGCGCTTTGAAGGCCTCGGCGATGCGCGGACGAATGATGCTGGGGATATCGCCGCCAATGATGCAAACGGGGCCACTTGGCAGACCGCGCATAAGACGCGCCATGCGATCCCCGAGGTTGCCCCGTCCCTGCGCCACGCGTGGAAGATGCGCAGGCCAAATGCGGCTCTTCATCCCCTCGACATCAGGGGAAACCGCCAGCAACGTGTCCCAGCGCGGGTCCTCAATACGGCGCAAGAGCGCTCGGGTTTGGTGGCGAAACCACCATGCGGAATTGGTCAGGCCAATGTCGCGGCCAAGGCGGGTTTTAACGCGCCCCGGATGGGGCTCTTTAACCATGATAACCAGCTTGGCCTTCACAGCATCAGCTCCATATCGCGGTGATCTATGCCCGCATCATCGAACACAGGGCCAAAAGCAACAAACCCCAAAGCCTCGTAAAATCCGAGCGCAGTTAGCTGCGCCCCGAGCAGCGCACGTTTTAATCCAGCCTCGCGCGCCCAATCTATGCAAGCCGCCATAAGCGCTTGGCCTTGGTGCGTGCCGCGCGCCTCTTTCAGAACGCACACGCGGCCGATTTTGGCAGTATCGCCCTTGATCAAAATGCGCGCGGTTCCGACAGGTTTGCCATTCAACGTGGCCAGAAAATGCACCGCTTCAGGGTCTCGCCCATCGACCTCCTCTGCGACACTTACGCCCTGCTCCAGCGTGAAAACGGTGCGGCGCAAAGATTGGCACAGCGCTATATCAACCGTGTGCGACGCACTCATGCAAAGTAATCTTTCAGAATGCGGCCATAGATGCTTTTGAGCTGGTTTATCTGCTCAACAGGTACGTTTTCATCCACTTGGTGCATGGTTTTCCCAACAAGGCCGAATTCGACCACGGGACAGTGATCTTTCACAAACCGCGCATCAGACGTGCCGCCGGATGTGGACAACTCAGGCTTGATCCCTGTCTCTGCTTCTACCGATTTGGCGATCAGATCGGACAATGCACCGGGGGGCGTCAGGAAACTTTCGCCCGAAATCTTGATCTTCATCTCTATAGGCGTGCCGAATTCATCAGCCACTTTATCCGCCTCTGCGCGCAGCCAATCGCTAAGGCTCGCGCCGCTATGTAAATCGTTGAAACGGATGTTCACCGCAGCACGGCAGCTTGCGGGGATCACGTTGGTCGCAGGATTGCCCGTGTCGATCGTCACCACCGCCAAGGTGGAGGCATCGAAATGATTCGTGCCTTGGTCAAGCTCATGGGACGCCAACCGATCCATCAGGCGCACCAACGCGGGCAGCGGGTTTTTCGCACGGTGGGGATAGGCGCTATGGCCCTGCTTTCCCGTCACTTCGATCCAAGCAGTCATCGAGCCGCGTCGCCCGATCTTCATCATCTCGCCCATCATGTTCGGGCATGTCGGCTCGCCCACGAGGCACACATCCATTTTTTCGCCCTCGCGGGCCATGTATTCGAGTAAAGCAGTGGTCCCATCAATCGCATCGCCTTCTTCATCGCCCGTGACCGCAAGGATCACCGCGCCATCTGGGGGTGTCGCAGCAACGAAATCCATTGCAGCAGCGGCAAAAGCGGCAACGCCTGATTTCATATCCGTCGTGCCGCGCCCGTACATGATACCATCAACAACCTTTGCGCTGAACGGACCGTGGGTCCACGCGGCCTCATCTCCGATTGGAACGACATCGGTATGACCGTTGAAGCCAAAAGTCTTGGCCGCGCCCTTGTCGCCAAAGCGCGCAAACAAATTGCAAACGCCACCCTGATCGACGCGGGTGCATTCAAAGCCAGCCGCGTTCAGTGCGTTCTCGAGCAAGACCAAAGCGCCCCCCTCGATAGGCGTGACAGAAGGGCATTGGATCAATTCGGCGGTCAATTGAACAGGATCGATGGGCGTCATGAGCATTTCCTTTGGGGCGAGCATACCTGCCTGCATAGCTACTGCCGTGCGCGCATTGATGCAAACAAACCCATGAGGTTGTGGCCAAAAAGGGACGCAGCAGCACGTGCAATGCCTTCCACTCACTCAAAACAGTTTCCGAAACCCACAGCCACGTGTTAGAGACTTGTCAATAAATTGACCCGAGGCAGGGCAAACGGCAGTATAGGCCCAACGTGGCCAAACAGAAAAAGATCCGCGACAATGCGGGCGTAGGGCAGTTTGAACTGTCTCAATACGAAGGTATTGAGGCATGGCGACAGGTAGTGAATTAGGTTACAATACCAACCAGTCTGCGCTTAACATGGCGCAGCGCATCTTTGGTGATGGCGTCGCCATCCAGAGCGCAAGCTACACGGGTGACAGCGACGCTTCGGGCTATTATTGGCGCGGCGATTCACGCTCGCCTGACGCAACGCCAGGGGACCGCGGGGTTATCCTATCCACAGGCAATGTGCGCGATTTTACGCAATCAAATGGTGATCCCAACCGCTCGACTGGCACGTCGACAAACCATTTCGGCACGGCCTATGACGGGTTAGACGATTTCGACCTCGCAGCCAGCGGCAGCACCAACAACATCACATATGATGCCGCAATGCTGGACGTGGATTTCATCCCCACAGGCGACACAATGACGATGCAATTCGTTTTTTCCTCCGAGGAATATCCCGAATACGTCAATTCGCTCTATCAGGATTTCGTCGGCGTCTGGGTCAATGGTGTTCAGGTCGATATGCTTATCGGCAACGGCGATGCCGACCCCGGCAACATCAACGGCAACGCCAACAGCAACCTGTTCATTGATAATTCGAACGACGACTACAACACCGAGATGGATGGCTTTACCGTCACCATGTCGCTGAAAATGGCGGTCATTCCCGGCGTTACCAATTCCATCCGCATCGGCATTGCCGATGTTTCGGACGCCCAATACGATTCCAACCTTCTGATCGCAGAAAACTCGGTGCAAACATCGCTGATCGCCAATGACGACAGCTTTACAGTCGATCCCAACGGCTCCAAAACCATCGACGTTCAGGCCAACGACACCAATGCCTCGGGCAGTGCGATAACCATCACCCATATCAACGGACAGGCCGTCACGGTCGGCAGCATCATCACCCTTGGTACCGGGCAAACCGTCCAGTTGAACGCCGATGGCACCTTTGATGTGGTCGGCGATGGCGATACGGAAACCGTCAATTTCACTTATGCAATCGAAAATGCTTCGGGCAATACCGACACCGGCTTTGTCACGCTCGATATGGTACCCTGCTTTGTCGCAGGCACGTTGATCGAAACCGATCAAGGCAGAATGCCAGTCGAAGTGCTCGAGGCGGGTGATATGATCCTCACTCATGATCAGGGATATCAGCCTCTGCGCTGGATCGGGCAACGCGAAGTCGCAGCAAGCGGCAAGATGGCCCCCATCGAAATTGCCGCAAACACATTTGGCGAGCACGGCGTTCTGCGAGTCTCGCCGCTGCACCGCATCTTGCTACAGGACGAAATGGCAGAACTGCTTTTCGGCGAATCCGAAGTGCTGGTGGCCGCCAGGGAATTGGTCAACGATGACAGCGTGCGCGTGCGCGAAGGCGGCGATGTGCGCTATGTGCATCTGCTGTTCGATCAACATCAGATCGTCATTTCCAACGGGCTGGAGAGCGAAAGTTTCCTGCCCGGTGGCCAGATCACCAACCTGTTCGAAGAAGAAGCGATTGCAGAAATTTGCGCGCTTTTCCCCGAGCTCGATCCACATACAGGCGCGGGCTACAGCCAGTCCGCGCGCCGTATTCTGCGCAAGCACGAGGCCGCTCTATTACTCGAAAGCGCCGCCTGATGGGCTGGCTTGCCTGGAGCGGTGGCAGCGACGCGCGCACCGCGGCCCATGCCTCGGTAACCCCAGAGGCGCCGATCCGCGCAGGCGCTTTAGTGATCGAAGCGCCCCTGCCCTCTGACAACCGCGCCGCGACGCTTTTGGAAGTGGTGAGCCTGCATCCAGACCCGTGCCTGCTACGCATCCAGTCCATACCGGGCGAGGGGTTTTCGGTTCTGATTTCATCGGGGCAGGACGTCTTTCATGCTCTGATCTCGCACACGCTTCAGGCGCGCACGGCCAGTTTCCGGCTGACCCTGAACTGGGATTGCGACACCGGTGACGGCCTTCTTTCGATAGAGCATCCGGGCGACGATGCACTTTTCACACGCGAACTGGCAGGCTGCATTCCTTTGCCCGGCTCTCTAGTTCTGGGCGCGCTCGCGGAAATGCGCGATGCGTCAGTGTCACAAAACCTGTCCTATATCGGCTTTCACAAAGGCCCGCTTTCGATCGGCCCCTCGCCAACGCTGGATTATCACACACCTGTTCTCACGTCTCAGGGCTATCGCAAGATCGGCGCGATGCAGCCCGGAGATACGGTGATAAGCGCCTCGGGGAACATCGTTCCCGTTCTGGGCGTGTTCAAAAAAGTCACGCCTGCCTTTGGCAGCAACGCCCCCGTGCGCCTGCGCGCGCCCTACTTTGGCCTGCAATCGGATTTGGTCATTGCTGGGACGCAGCGCCTTATCGTGGGCGGCTCTGACGTGGAATATACGTTCGGGTGCGACAGCGTGCTGATCCCTGCGCAACATCTGATCAACGGCACCGCCGCAATTGCGCAGCCCACGCGCGGCACAATGACCTATTACCAGCTATTGCTCCCTGCAGGCGAAGCGTTCATCGCATCCGAGCTTGCATTGGAAAGCCTGTTCATCGGTCGTCTGCGTCGGCGCAAGGATATCTTCAAGCACACAACGCTCTCTGCGCTACCACGCAATCTGCTGCCGGAACATGCGACCACTTTTAGCCAGATCTTGCGACCCTTCGAAGCGATCACACTTGCTGCAATGCGCGCAGCTTAATTTACAGGCTTGTCATCGAACAGCGGTGTCATCTGCGCGATGATCACCGAATTTTCATCCAGAGCGCGTTGCATCAGCTCTCGCTCGTCGTCCGAAATGTCATGGCCCTCCGACAGGCGCTCGTCCAACGTGCCGTAGCCCGTGACGTCCAGAGGCGCCACGTCGGCCTGCTTGAGGATCGCGACAGTTTCGCGCACGGCTTCCGCTTCATCCACGCCCGAGGCATAGATCATCAGTGCCGCACCGCTCGAACCTTCGGGGAAACCATCACTGCTGGAACGGCCCGCCTGCACCAATAGTGTGTAGACCTGCTGCTTTTTACGGGGTTTTTTGGGCATATCTGTCATGAGTTGCGGCGTATCTGCTGCACTTGTCTGCGTCAAGCACCCCGCTCGGTTGACGCGCATAGGCGAAACGGAACACAGTCTCGCCACCCCTACGTTAACGGCGGACCTTGCACCTATGGCCTCTCTCAAACGAATGACCTTGGCGTTGCTGACGCTTCTTTCGCTGGCGCTGCCCGGCTTTGCGCAAACGCAAGAGCCGCTGGTTTTTGCCACCGTGCATCGCCCGCCCTTCGCAGATACCGAAGGGGATAAGATCACAGGGTTCAGCATTGATCTGATGCGCGCCATCGCCGACCAGCTTGGCCGCGAAGTGGTCTTCGAGCCTAACAACCGCTTTGGCGATATGCTCGCCAATGTGCGTGCCGGGCGCGTGGACGGTGCGATCGCCAATATCTCTATCACCGCCGAACGCGAACGCGCGATGGATTTCAGCCAGCCGATCTTTGGCAGCGGCATTCAGATATTGCTTCCCAAGGAAGCGGGCTTGAGCGATCAGTTTCTGTCCTACATCGGCAGTGATGCGCTGTCCTACGTTCTGGGCGCGGTCCTTCTGGTGCTGATCGGCTGGCTTTTGATGCGCAGCGTCGCGGGCGTGGCAGGCGGTGTCGTCGGCGTCGTCGCGATGGTCGCCGGTTTTGCCCTTTTGCTGGTTGCCGCCGGCACGATCACGGCCAAGGTCACCGTGAATGCTTTGCAAGCCAACGTGCAAACCATGGACGATCTGCAAGCGCGCATCGTTGGCACCGTCGCCGGATCGACCTCCGATAGCTTTCTCGACAAACACGGCATCCAGTTTCAAGGCTTCGGCGATCCCGGTGCCATGCTGCGCGCGTTCGAGCGAGACGAGATAAACACTGTAGTCTTCGATGGACCGATCCTGGCCTATTACCAACAAAATGAGGGCGCAGGCCTCGCCCGGTTGATCGACAAAGTCTACCGCCCAGAAAACTACGGAATCCTGTTTCCCGCGGGCAGTGCTTTAAAGGAAGACGTCGATCTCGCGCTGCTACAATTTCGCGAGGACGGCACCTATGATGCGATCCTGACGCGCTGGTTCGGCAATAGTTTTACCGCCCAATAGGCAACAGGCAGCACACCGGATTTCACAATGTGCTGCCGATGTCTATTTAGTCACGCAGCAATTCGTTGATGCTGGTTTTGGAGCGTGTTTGCGCGTCCACGCGCTTGACGATCACGGCGCAGTACAGGTTCACGCCGTTCTTAGACGGCATGGAACCAGCCACGACAACCGAGCCTGCCGGCACTTCACCGTACGTAAACTCGCCCGTTTCGCGATCTACGATCTTGGTGGACTGACCAATGAACACGCCCATGCCAAGCACGGAGCCCTCACGCACGATGCAGCCCTCCACGACCTCGGAGCGCGCCCCGATAAAGCAATTGTCCTCGATGATCGTCGGACCCGCCTGCATGGGCTCCAGAACGCCACCAATGCCGACGCCGCCAGACAGATGCACATTCTTGCCAATCTGCGCGCAGGAGCCGACTGTTGCCCATGTATCGACCATCGTGCCTTCACCCACATATGCGCCCAGGTTCACAAAAGACGGCATAAGCACCGCGCCGGGCGCGATGAAGGCGCTCTTGCGCACGATGCAATTTGGAACCGCGCGAAACCCTGCGGCTTTCCATTCAGCTTCGCCCCAACCCTTGAACTTGCTATCAACTTTGTCCCACCAGCCAGCGCCCTGCGGACCACCCTCGTGCTGCTCCATATCCTTGATGCGGAAACCAAGCAGAACCGCTTTCTTGGCCCATTGGTTCACATACCAAGACCCATCGCTCTGCTTTTCCGCAACGCGCAATTTACCGCTATCAAGGGCGTTCAAAGTATCCTCGATCGCCTCGCGCTGCTCCCCAGTTGTGGCTGGCGAAATTGCATCGCGCGCCTCCCAAGCGGCTTCGATCGCTATCTCTAACTGTGCATTTGACATGGGGTGCCCTCGCTGAATTGAATTTGCGGCTTTAGACAACAAAGTGCCCCTTTGCGCAATCGTGATCGTGACTGGTCGCGGGCGTTATGCCCCGTTAGACATGTGTTAACCTGTTTATGAGGACTTGAGTAATGAAAGACGACAGAAACAGCCCGTTTCGCGATGCTGGCACGGACCGCAGTGCGGTTGCGCATGTGCCCGACACCCCACAAACCCGCGCGCCAGCCTATCGGCTTGCCTTCGCAGACGAAGATTTCCTTTGCCGCGACGAACTGCGACCCGTGCGCTTGCAACTCGAGCTGCTGAAACCTGAACTGGTATTGGACGAACGCGGCATCGAAAGCACCATCGTGCTTTTCGGCGGCGCGCGCATTCCAGAACCTGCCAAGAAAAACAGCGCACGCACCAAGACGCTTGCCGATCTGTCAAAATATTATGAACAAGCCCGCGAATTTGCGCGCCTGATGACCGAAAAGTCGATGGAAAGCTACGGGCGCGAAAACGTGATCGTCACAGGCGGCGGACCCGGCGTGATGGAAGCGGGCAATCGCGGCGCAATGGATGCGGGCGGTGCGTCTATCGGGCTTAATATCGTGCTGCCGCACGAGCAGGCACCGAACGAATATGTGACGCCTGATCTGTGCTTCAATTTCCATTATTTCGCGATCCGCAAGATGCACTTTTTGATGCGCGCCAAGGCGATTTGCGTGTTCCCCGGTGGGTTCGGTACGCTCGATGAAACCTTCGAGGCGTTAACACTGATCCAGACAGGACGCATGGAGCGCGTGCCTGTGCTGCTCTTTGGTCGCGCTTTTTGGGAAAGTATCATCAACTGGGAAGCCTTATCCGAGGCTGGCACGATTTCAGCAGAGGATTTGGAGTTGTTCCGTTTTGTCGAGACCGCAGAAGAGGCAATTCATGCGATTGAACATTGGGATGGCGCAGGTGAGCGGCGCGGCGAAATTCCCGGGCGGTGATCCGAATTTTTACAATAAATTCGGGACGCTCAGGTTTTTTTGCTGGTGCGCGAGAGGTGACGTTTGAATTTGAGTTTAAAGGGCAAGATGAAGCCTAAAGCGTTTTAAACATCACAAGCGCGTCGATCATGCCATCTTTGGGGTGATGAAAGGCTTGGGGAAGGCGGCCAACGGTATCAAAGCCCGCACGGTGCCAGATGTCGATTGCACGCGTGTTGTTCGAGAGCACAAAGTTGAATTGCATCGCTTTGTATCCAAGGGTCTTGGCGCGCGTTAGCGCATCGTCCAGCATCGCGCGCGCCACGCCTTTTCCGCCCGAGTTGGGCGCGGAAATAAAGCCACAGTTGCACACGTGCGCGCCGCCACCGCTGGCGTTAGTCTTGATGTAATATGTGCCAAGCGGATCGCTACCCGCCTCCGCAATAAAGCAGCCCGCGTCCGCGCCTGTCCAATACGCCAGCGCATCAGCGCAGCTGATCTGTGGATCGATCGCATAGGTTTCACCAGAGCGAAACACCGGCGCGAGCATGGCCCAAAGCGCGGCGTTGTCCGAGCTGTTTACAGGGCGAAGGTGCATCCCGGACCTCAGGGCTTCAAGCGGAGATGCGGCTGGGCCCAGATCATTTTGATCTCAAACTTGTCGATCACTTTCACCAGTTGGAAGACGTGGCTGATATCGCCGTAAAAGCGACGAATGATCGCTATACCCAAACCGGCGGTTTCATCAAAAATAGCATCCGCATATTTGGCGGAGATATCCTCGCCGTCGATCAGAACGGCGAGGCGCTTAAGCTGTTCCGGCATCGCTTAGAATTCAACGACCGCGCGGATTGATTTGCCTTCGTGCATTAGATCAAAGCCGTGATTGATTTCGTCCAAGGTCAGCTTGTGGGTGATCATCGGATCAATCTCGATTTTGCCATCCATGTACCAATCGACGATCTTGGGAACATCCGTGCGACCCGACGCACCGCCAAAGGCCGTGCCGCGCCACGAGCGGCCCGTGACCAATTGGAAAGGTCGCGTCGAGATTTCTGCGCCCGCAGGAGCGACGCCGATGATGATGCTCTCGCCCCAGCCTTTGTGCGCCGCTTCGAGCGCGGTGCGCATGACGCCGACGTTGCCGGTGGCGTCGAACGTGTAATCCGCACCGCCGCCGGTAAGTTCGACTAGATGCGCGACCAGATCACCCTCTACTTTGGCTGGATTCACGAAGTCGGTCATGCCGAAATGGCGGCTCATCTTTTCTTTGTCGTCATTGAGATCGACGCCAACAATCTGATCGGCACCCGCAAGGCGCAAACCTTGGATCACGTTGAGACCAATGCCCCCGAGGCCGAAAACAATCGCGGTCGAGCCAATCTCGACCTTGGCTGTGTTGATCACAGCGCCGATGCCAGTTGTCACGCCACAACCGATGTAGCAAATTTTGTCAAACGGGGCGTCCTTGCGCACTTTAGCAAGCGCGATTTCAGGCACGACCGTGTGGTTCGCAAAAGTGGAACAACCCATGTAGTGATAGATGGGCGTACCGTCGAGCATGGAGAACCGCGTGGAGCCGTCAGGCAAAAGGCCCGCACCTTGCGTGCTGCGAATTTTTTGGCACAGGTTGGTTTTCGGGTTGAGGCAATATTCGCACTCGCGGCACTCTGGCGTGTATAGCGGGATCACGTGATCACCAACCTCAAGGCTGGTCACGCCTTCGCCAACTTCGATCACGATGCCTGCGCCCTCGTGGCCAAGGATCGCAGGGAAAATTCCCTCTGGGTCATCGCCCGAGCGGGTGAATTCATCGGTGTGGCACAGGCCTGTCGCCTTGATTTCCACAAGAACTTCGCCGGCGCGAGGGCCTTCCAAGTTCACTTCCATCACTTCGAGCGGTTTTCCGGCAGCAACGGCAACAGCAGCTTTAGTACGCATCTAGGCATCTCCCATTAGATTAGTTCAAGTGTCCACGAAATCATCGCGCATTTCAATGCAGCACGCAGCGAAAACGGCGCTGCGCTTGATTTAAGCAGCAAAGGGCGCAAGTGTGGGGATATGACAGATCAATCGCCCATTCCGATGCACCCGAGTCCTTCGCCATCGCAAATCGCCTTTCACCGAACAGAGCTTAGTGTGATCCTCTCATTGTATGGGCGTATGGTAGCGGCAGGAGAATGGCGCGATTACGGGATTTCCTGCCTTAGGGAAGTTGCGGTATTTTCAATCTTCAAACGTACCGCTGAAAACCCCCTTTATCGCATAGAAAAGCGGCCCAAATTGCGTATGAAGCAAGGGCAATACGCGGTGATCGGCGTCAATGGTCAGGTGCTCAAACGGGGCAATGATCTCAGGGCGGTGCTGCGCGTTCTCGAACGCAAATTGATCCGCGCGATCAATTAGAACCTCACGTGCCGCGTGACCTCGCCATCGCCTTGCGCGGCAATGCGTGCACGCGCCACGTCCACGCCTTCGAGCACGACAGCCATGTGATGCGCATTGGCGTGGATCAGCGTTTTGTTGTCAGCCAGCATTGCCACATGACCCTTCCAAAACAGTAAATCGCCCGCCACGGGATTGCCGCTCGCTTCGCGCCCAAGGCTGCGTTCCTGCAAATCACTATCGGCTGCACAGGGGATACCGCAAGCGAGCAACGCCGCCTGCACGAGGCCGGAGCAATCAATGCCAAAACGACTGTTGCCCCCCCAAAGATACGGTGTGCCAAGGAACAGCCTCGCCACTTGCGCAGGACTGCGTTCAACCTCGCCAATCGCAGCGATATGTTGCAGCGGGACATAGCCATCTTGCGTGCGCGCAAAACGGGCCTCCATCTCGAGCACCGTGATCTGACTTGCGAAACTCAAGGCCATGACATCGCGCGATTTGAAATTTGCGGTCTCGTAGATGTGACTGGATGGGGCCTTGATCCAATGGGTCGGGACGCTCGGCGCACGCAGCGCGCTTTTGGGAACATAGCCGCAATAGCCGTCCTTATCAGCCTGCAAAAAGGCCCAGCCCTCGCGCTCTTCCAGAACCCTCACTTGCTCACCCATCAGCAACTGGCGGTCGCGCGGGCCGTCCGGCGCGCGCCTCAGATCAGCAACAGGCACACACATGCAGCGCGCCGCACCCGCGACGTATTCATCCGCCGCAACACTGTCGCGCAGGCTCTCACAGGCGACGCGCCCGTTCGACGGGGTCAGGCGTGGATCGCTCATAGATCAAGCATCTCAGGCAGAGCCGCCAGCAGCGCGCGCGTGCCTTGACCAACGCCACCTTTAGAGCGCGCAGGTGCAGCGCTTGGCTGCCAGCCGTAGATATCGAAGTGCATGTAGTTCGGCGTTTCCGTCACGAAACGGCGCAGGAACAGCGCAGCAGTTATGGAGCCTGCAAAACCACCCTTTGGCGCATTGTCCAGATCGGCGATCCCGGGTTCAATCATCGTCTCATAGGGATCCCAAAACGGCATACGCCAGACCGGATCCTGCACGCGGCGCGCAGCGCTTTCCAAGGCCGCGGCGCTGCTGTCGCTTTGCGCATAGTAGGGCGCGAGATCAGGCCCAACCGCCACGCGCGCGGCTCCCGTAAGGGTCGCCATCGAAATGATCACATCGGGCTTTTCTTCATCCGCAAGCGCAAGCGCATCAGCCAAAACGAGGCGCCCCTCGGCATCGGTGTTGTTGATTTCGACCGTCAGCCCCTTGCGCGAGCGCAAGATGTCTTGCGGGCGGAAGGCATCGGCGCTGATCGAGTTTTCAACCGCTGGAACAAGCACGCGCAACTGAAGTGGCATGCCGTGCGACATGATCATTTTCGCAAGGCCAAGCACCGCCGCAGCGCCCCCCATGTCTTTTTTCATCATGCCCATGGAACTCGCAGGCTTGATATTCAGCCCGCCCGTGTCAAAGCAAACCCCCTTGCCCACCAACGTAAGTGTCGGCCCAGTATCGCCCCAACGCATATCGATCAAACGCGGCGCGCGCGACGCGGCGCGGCCAACCGCATGGATCATCGGGAAATTTTGCTCCAGCAACGCCTCCCCTTCGATCACAGTGATCTTAGCGTCATACCTATCGGCAAGATTTCGTGCTGCCCTTTCAAGATTGGGTGGACCCATGTCCGACGCAGGCGTGTTGATCAAATCGCGTGTCAGCATCTCGCCAGCGGCAATCGCTTCAAGCGCCCCTGAGTCTATGCCATCGGGGCATGTAAGCTCCGCAAAGGGACCGCCTTGAGCGCGATAGCGATCAAACTGATAGTCGGACAGCAGCCAGCCAAGTAGCTCCGCATGGAGCGCGTCGCCGCTCAGATCGCTGAGCAGATAATAGGTTTGAACCGGCAGGTTCGAGCGCGCCGCGCCGAGCGCGAAACGGTTTCGCGCACGCGCGTCCTTTGTGCCAGTACCAACCAAAGCGCCAGCGATTGTCCCATCAGCGCTCGCAAGCGCCAAAGACGCACCAAATGCGGCGGTAAAACCAGAAGCCTTCACCCATGCCTGTACCTGCACAGGCTGATTTGCCAACCAACCCTCAAGCCCCTCGCTTGAAAGCAGAGTCAAAGGGATGCTGGAGCGATCCGGCGCGGCAAAGATCAAGGACATAAGGGGGCTTTCATAGGAGCGGTTTCACCGCCAAGCTAACCGCTTCGCCCTGCCCTGCAAGAGGAGAATTGCGCACGCGCAAAACCCCGCCGCAAGTTACTTGGCCTGCAATCGGAAAGCGCGGCGCTAGACCGTCACGTCCTGTAGATCCCAGATCGCTGTCAGCGATTGATCCGAGCTGCGCACGAGGCGCGAAAACGTCGCGCCAAGGGCGACCCAGTCGCCGCTATCGATGCAATTTACTACATCCCTAGAAACCTGCGCCAGCGTTTGCAGCCCGATCTGATCGGCGATCGCGATCAGCGAATGCACGGTCTTGCGCAAATCGCGCGAGGCCCCCGCTGCATAGAGCTTTTCGCTTTGCTTGATGCGGATCGCCATTTCCTCCATCGCCCGGCACAACACATTGTCTGCACCATCCTCGCCCAACTTGGTATAAAGCATCTCCAAACACTCAGCATCCAGACAGACTTGTTCGCTTGGTGTAATTGTTGTCATCTGTTCCACGGTCTCACCCCGAATTCGCCCCCACGGCTTGCACCTTATGGCAATATGCCCTTCCCAAAAGGTTGACGCCGCCCACTCTTTTCTCTCGAAATTCAATCAAATCCAGCGTATCGATCCAGACGCACTGATCAGAACGGACCGCGCCATGCCCTATGTCAAACCTCTGCCCGCCTTTCTTGCGCAGCGTTATCATGGCTGGAAAGCGACCACCTATTCAGAGAATAAGGCCTGGTTTCGCAAACTGGCCACCGAAGGGCAGCATCCGCGCGCTATGATCATCTCGTGCTGCGATAGCCGTGTGCATGTGGCCTCGATTTTTGGCGCGGACGCGGGCGAATTCTTTATTCATCGAAATGTCGCTAATTTGGTGCCTGCTTTCGCGCCCGACGGCGATCATCACGGCACCAGCGCCGCCATCGAGTACGCCGTGACCGCCCTGCATGTCTCGCACATCATCGTTTTGGGCCATTCGCAATGTGGCGGCGTTCAGGGCTGCCTTGATATGTGCACGGGCAATGCGCCCGAACTCGAGGAGTCCAGCAGTTTCGTAGGCCGCTGGATGGATATTTTGCGCCCCGGCTATGAGCGCGTGCGCGACAAGTTTGCACCCGAGGATATGGCAGCAGCGCTGGAAAAAGAATCCGTCATGGTCGCGCTCGAAAACCTGATGACATTCCCTTTTGTGCATAAAGCGGTATCCACTGACATGTTAACACTTCATGGGCTGTGGACCGACATCGGCGAAGGCACTCTGGAATGCCTCGACTCCAAAAGCCGCGAGTTTTATCCGGTTTAACTTCCCTTTTGCGCGCTTAACCTGCATTTAGGACAAAATAGCTGCATCGCAGAATTTGCAGAAAGAGGGATGCTACCCATGGATATCTTTTCACTCGCAGCGGAAACGCTGGTCACGCCAATTGTTCTTTCCTTCGTGCTGGGCTTGTTCGCGGCACTCGTGCGATCCGATTTAAGCATCCCTGAGGCGGTTGCCAAAGGCATGTCGCTCTACCTTTTGTTCGCGATTGGCTTCAAAGGCGGGGTCAGCCTTGCCGATCACGGCGTTGATCTCACGCTCGGCCTGACACTGCTAACAGGTGTTGTTCTCTCTGCCGCGATCCCGCTTCTTGCCTACATGATCCTGCGCGCGCTCAGCGGCCTTAGCGCCCTCGATGCGGCGGCAGTTGCCGGGCACTACGGCTCTATTTCTATCGTGACATTCGTTGCGGCCACCTCTGTACTGGAAAGCCAAGGCATCGCCTATGACGGCTACATGGTTGCGGTCGCCGCGGCGATGGAAGCGCCTGCGATCTTATCCGCACTCTGGCTCGTCACACGCTCCAAAGGCGGCGGCAAGATGGAGCCAGGGCTGTGGCGTGAAATCATGCTCAACGGCTCAATCGTCCTGCTCATCGGCGCGTTCCTCATCGGCATGATCACAGGCGAAGAGGGCCTAAAGGAAATCGCGCCACTGGTGATCGCACCGTTCAAGGGTGTGCTATGCCTGTTCCTGTTGGACATGGGCATCATCGCAGGACGTGGATTGCGCAAGGGCCGCGGCGTGCTGGACGCAGGTGCATTGGCATTCGGCATTATCATGCCCTTGCTCGGCAGCATACTGGGCCTTGGCGCAGCCCTGCTGCTCGGCCTGCCCCTAGGCTCCGCATTGCTGTTGATGGTGCTTAGCGCATCGGCCTCCTACATCGCAGTGCCCGCCGCCATGCGTGTCGCACTGCCAGAGGCAAACCCGTCCATCTATCTCACGCTCTCGCTTGGCGTGACTTTTCCATTCAACCTGGTCATTGGCATCCCGCTCTACCTCGCGCTTGCCAGTGCCGTGATCGGAGGCTGATCTGATGCAAACCCACAAAGCAAAACGCGTTGAAATCACCATTGAGAAAATCATGCTCTCCCGCCTTACAGCGGCGATCGAGACGGCGGATGTGTCTGGCTATTCCATACTGCCCGTGTTTGGCGGTTCTGGCCGCTCAGGCCACTGGACGCGCGAAGACAGTATCGGGCGCGGCGATGGCATGGTGCAGGTCATTTGCATCATTAAGCCAGAGCGCTTGGATATGCTATTGGAGTCCGCCTTCGAGGTCGTCGAACGGCACATCGGGGTGGTGACGATTACCGATTGCGATGTGCTTCGGGCGGAGCGGTTTTAGAGCGAGCCAACCAATGAGCGCCGCAGCTCTAGCAAGCTAATCCGATTGCTCAGCGAGCGGTTCTCGTGCACCAGCGCCGCCCTTTTGCCTGCGTCTTGCTCGGCAATGAGCATCCGCCCAATTTCGTTCACGCGGTACTGAATTTCACTGATCTCGCTGGTGTACTCGCGGTACTCTAAACCTTTGTTGTTTGCCGCCTGCAACGCAGGCAGCTCTGCCGCAGGGCACACGGCACTCAACGACCGCCCGCTGCGCCCCTCGGAATACGCTTTGGACGGCACGCAATAAGCTGGCAAACCGCGTTGGCGGCCCTGCTCCCACAGACTTTGCACAGGGTGCACGCCCGTCTTTTCACAGGCCTTCGCATGGCTTTGCAGGAACGCGCTGGTCTTGCCGTTGGTACCATCGCGAAAGCCAATTTCTTCCCAGTTGCCGCTGAGACATTCCTCTTTGGATAACGTGGCGCAGCCCGTCAGGGCGAGTGTGAAGCCGATAGCAATAAGCGCCCGCATAGCATGTCCTTGCAGTAAAATGATTTGCGTTAATCAGAGCCCGCCGCGCGATGTTATGCAATATCATAGCTCTAAAACGAAAAACCCCGCCATGCGAGCAAGCGGGGTCTTCCAAGTTTCCAAAGGCAGTGATCAGCCCTTTTTTAGAACTCTATTTCCCAGCGTTTCTGCAATCTGCACCGCGTTCAAAGCCGCACCTTTGCGCAGATTGTCAGAGACGCACCACAGGTTCAAACCGTTATCAATCGTGCTGTCCTGACGGATGCGCGAAATAAAGGTCGCATAATCGCCAACGCATTCAACGGGCGTCACGTAACCACCATTTTCACGCTTGTCGATAACCATAATACCTGGCGCTTCACGCAGAATATCGCGGGCTTCGTCTTCATCAAGGAAATCCTCGAATTCGATATTGATCGACTCGGAATGACCCACAAACACAGGGACACGAACGCAGGTCGCCGTCACTTTGATGCTCGGATCAAGAATCTTCTTGGTCTCTGCGACCATCTTCCATTCTTCCTTGGTCTCGCCGCTATCGAGGAACACGTCGATATGCGGAATCACGTTGAAAGCGATCTGCTTGGTGAACACGCGTGGCGGCTTGTCATCTGTCGGGTTGTAAATCGACTTGGTCTGATTCCACAGCTCATCCGCACCATCTTTTCCAGCACCAGAAACAGACTGATACGTGCTGACAACAACCCGCTTGATGCGCGCACGGTCATGCAGCGGCTTTAGCGCAACAACCATCTGCGCAGTCGAACAGTTGGGATTCGCGATAATGTTCTTCTTGGAATAGCCATGAATCGCCTCTGGATTCACCTCCGGAACGATCAGCGGCACGTCAGGATCGTAGCGATAGAGCGACGAGTTATCGATCACAACGCAGCCCGCCTTAGCCGCAAGGGGCGCGTATTTCTTGGTCGCGTCAGAGCCAACAGCAAACAGCGCCATATCCCAGCCCGTGAAATCGAACGTATCCAAGTCTTTCGTCTTCAATGTTCTGTCACCAAAGCTCACTTCCGTGCCCATGGATTTTCGGCTTGCCAGCACAGCAAGTTCATCAACCGGGAACTTGCGTTCATCCAGGATGTTCAACATTTCACGGCCCACATTTCCGGTGGCACCGACGACGACGACTTTATACCCCATCGGGTCTCTCCTCTACGGGTTTGAAGGCGTGCGTTTGCGCGCCATCGGGGCCGCTATACGCGTAACTGAGCTCTTGGAAAAGAGCAGATGCGCTGCACTGCGGTAGCTGTGACCTTAATCAAGCCGATCCTGACAGAACGCATAGATCGCAAGCCCGATAATGACGAGCACGCCAAGAAAAAGGAATATTGCATGATACGGCTCGGCGGGTGCCGCTGCGCTAACCGACAGGGTCGCGTGCATGCGCCCGGATATCATCTGCATCAAGCCCACACCCCCGATGCCGAACAGATTCATCAAGGTGACGCCCCGCCCCGCCAAATGTGCAGGAACAAACGCGCGCCCATGGGCCATCAAAAGCGGGAAAGACATGCCGAAGAACCCGACGGCGGCAAACAAGAGCACGGCCTCCCAATAGCCTGTGGCAAACCCCAGCCCCAACGCGATACAGAACATCGCTCCGATTACGTTGCCGCCAAAAGCCACCCATTTGCGCGTTCCGAAAATGCGATCAAGGGGGCCGTAAACAAACGTCCCTGCAATCATTGCACAGGCCATGACAAGCGATGCCGTCCCTGCACTTCCACCGAACACATCGCTCACATAAGGCCCGATCCACAACCCACGCAGCGCGCCTGCAGGGGCATAGTTTACGAACATCAAAGGAAAGATCAACCACAGCGCAGGCATCTTGAGAAGCGTAAGAACAGAGCCCCCTTCGCTGCTCTCGATCCGCTCAGGATCTTCGATCACAAAGAACAGGCCAATCGCAATAATGCCCGTCACAGCGGCCAGAACCATCACCGTCTCGCGCCAGCCGAACGCATCTACCGCCATTGCCAGCGGCACCGACCCAGCGAGGTTCCCGAACGAACCGACCCCGATCATGAAGGATGCCAGCGTGGCAAACATCGCCGCCGAGTAAATCCTCGCGAACACAAAGAAACTGGCCATCAACACGGGCGAGCAGCCAATCCCGATCAAAAGCATCGCGATGTTGATATGTGCAGGCGTGCTTGCCAGCGCGAACACCAGCGCGCCGCCAGCCCCGCCAATCAGCAAAAGCGACGACGCCGTGCGCCGTGGCCCAAGTGTATCAAGCGCCCAGCCCACAGGAATTTGCATCGCCGCAAAGGACAAGAACCAAAGCCCCGATGCCATCGCCAGATCATCCGGCGCTGCGCCGATATCCGTGCCCAAAACATCTGTCATGACTGCCAGAAAGGCGCGGTAAAACTGGCTTAGAATATAAGCTAAGCTCAAAAGAAATAGACCGGTTTTCATATCTTGCCCACTCTGCACGACCAATCCGAGCTGATTGGCAGATTAGACGCGCACCGACAAGAGCGCATGAAACGACACGCTGGGTTCCTCTTTCCAGAAATATCGCGGGGAGCACGAGGGGCTGGCCCCTCGTATCAAACGTGCGAGCACGAGGGGCGCCCAGCCCCTCGCTCCGATCGGATTGCCAAAGGCAATTCGAAAACCATTATTCGTTATCTTCGCCCAGTTTTGGCGAGGGTCGATGCAAAGCCAGTTCCGCATCAGAAAACACAAACGGTGCGCGCACGCCGGGAATTCCGTCCAACTCGATTTGCATACCGCGCGCTTTGATCTGCGGGTCAGCCAGCATTTCGCCCATATCGTTGATCGGCCCTGCCGGAACGCCCTGCTCTTCGCAGGCAGCTAATAGATCCAGTTTGGTCATAAGGCTGGTTTTCTCTGTCAAACGGCGGGTCATCTCGACGCGGTTCTTGATGCGTTCAGAATTCCCCGCGAAGAGCGGCTCGAATCCCATTTCGGGCATGCCAAGCAGCGCGCACAGGCGATGGTACTGCGGATCATTACCCGTTGCGATGATGATATGCCCGTCCGCGCAATCGAACACCTGATAGGGCGTCAGGTTGGGGTGGGCATTGCCCATCCGCACGGGCGCAACACCCGTCGTCAGATAGTTCATCGCTTGATTGGCTGTTACGGCAGCTGCGACATCCAGAAGCGACATGTCGATATGCTGTCCTTTGCCACTGGTTTGACGCTGGTGCACAGCCGCCAGAATACCCGCAACAGCGTAGACACCGGTAAAGATATCCGTAGTTGCAACGCCTGCCTTTTGCGGCTGGCCATCCGGTTCACCCGTGATCGACATCAAACCGGACATGCCTTGGATAATAAAATCATATCCGGCGCGATGTGCGTACGGGCCAGTCTGGCCAAAGCCCGTGATGGAGCAGTAGATCAATCGCGGGAATTCATCCTTCAAAGACGCGTAATCAAGGCCGTATTTCACAAGGCCCCCGACTTTGAAATTCTCGATCACGATATCCGCATCAGCCAAGAGCGCTTTGACATGCGCCTGTCCCTCAGCAGTGCGAAAGTCGATCGTGACTGATTTCTTGCCGCGATTGCAGGAATGGAAATAGGCGGCAGACGTGTCGCCCTCGCGCTCAATGAATGGAGGACCCCAGCGGCGGGTGTCGTCCCCTTGCGGGGCTTCTACCTTGATCACTTCCGCGCCAAGATCAGACAGCGTTTGACCAGCCCAGGGACCAGCCAGAATGCGCGCCAGCTCGACGACTTTCAATCCTGCGAGGGGTGCGCTCATTCTGCCAGTTTCTCTTCGATGATCGCGGACATCTCGGCATAGTTCATGTTGGCATAGGGCTCGCCGTTGATTAGGAAAGACGGTGTCGAGCGCACGTTGTCGCGCTCTGCATTCTCCTGATACCATGCAACCAGCGCCTGAGCGTTATCCGCATCCTCGAGGCACGCATCGAGCGTTTCGTCGCTCATGCCGCCCTTGAGGCCAAGTTTGCGCAACTCCGCAACAATCGCTGCGGGATCACCCGCGCGGCTCCAGAGCGATTGTTCCTTGAAAATCAGATCAGTCATGCCAAAAAAGCGGTCCGGTCCTGCGCAACGCGCGATCATCGAACTCCAAAGACCGTAGCGATCGAAATAGACTTCGCGAAAGACGAATTTCACTTTGCCCGTATCGATGTAATCCGCCTTCAGGTCCTTGTAGGGGCCTGCGTGAAAGGTCGCGCAATGCGGGCAGGTGAAGGAGGCGTATTCGATAATTTCCACTTTGGCGTTCGCATCGCCCTGAACCATGTCCAGAATTTTACCATCTTGGGCGGTGGCCATGCTCAGGCTGAGTAGAACCGCTGTTGCGGCAGTAAATAGGGTACGAAGCATTTGGCTTCTCCTCAGGTTTTTGATTTGAGTAATACGTTCTGCGCAAGCCTCTCAAGGGCAACGCGCAAATCATTGCTTTGCACGCCGCCTGCGGATTGCGCGGCGGCCTGTTTGATTGCATCGCTAGCTTCGGGCTTCTTCGGCGTCACTGCGCGCTCGAACACGGCGCGCCCTTCGGCGAAACCCGTGGGCGCGGTCTGCGTGATGCGCACGCGGCTGATAGCGTTATAGCCGTAAACCGCGTTCACCTTGGCGCGGATTTGCTCCTTTTGCATTTCCACCATGGGCGCGTTGGCCCCAGTGGTCAAAATCGTCAGAGTCGCGCCAAAGCCCTGACGCCCGTAACTGACGTTCACGGGCCGCGCGATCGCAGCCGTATCCGCGCCAATCACCTCTTCCCAGTGGGTGAGCAGACGCGATTGTGCAAAACCACGCGATTCGGACGCCTTACGAATCCGCTGTGTCAGCAGACTCGACGTGCGAGCAAAGCCTTTCGAGGTTGCGCGACGCTGCGCCATGAGGTTTGTCCTGCCTTGCATCTATTTCTCACAGTCTATCTTAAGGCCCGCAGCGCTGGGTGCCAGCAAAACCGAACGAGCGAGAGTATAAACATTGCGTGAGAGTGCCGATCCCCTAACGCTTTTGGAGTGGTATGATCGCCACGCCCGCGCGATGCCCTGGCGCATCAGCCCTGCCGACCGCCGCGCTGGCGTGCGCCCAGACCCCTATCGCATTTGGATGAGCGAAGTGATGCTGCAGCAAACCACGGTCGCAGCAGTAAAGGACTATTTCACCCGCTTCACGCAGCGCTGGCCCCGCGTATCCGATCTGGCGGCAGCCAAGGATGCGGATGTTATGGGCGAATGGGCCGGCCTTGGCTACTATGCGCGCGCGCGCAATCTGCTCAAGTGCGCGCGCGTTGTCGCGAATGAACATGGCGGCGTTTTTCCAAATACCCATGCCGCACTCTTGGAGCTGCCAGGCATCGGCCCGTACACTGCTGCGGCAGTTTCCTCTATCGCCTATGATTTGCCTGAAACTGTGCTCGATGTAAATGTCGAGCGCGTGATGGCGCGGCTCTACGATGTTCACACACCCCTACCCGCAGCCAAACCCGAATTGATGGTGCTGGCAGAGGCTCTGACCCCGCGCAAACGAGCCGGCGATTATGCCCAAGCAGTCATGGATCTGGGCGCGACGATCTGCACTCCGAAGAACCCTGCCTGCGGAATTTGCCCGTGGCGCACCCCTTGCGAGGGGCGCCTTGCGGGAACGCATCTGGAATTGCCCAAGAAGACACCGAAAAAGCCCAAGCCCGTGCGACAGGGCATCGCCTATGTCGCGCAGCGTGTGGACGGTGCCTATCTGCTTGAAACGCGTCCCGACAGCGGACTGCTGGGCGGTATGCTCGGCTGGCCGGGCAGCGAATGGGCCGAAACGCCGCCCACAGATGCGATTCCGATCCGTGCGCAATGGAAGCAGATCGAGGGCGAAGCACGCCATACATTCACACATTTCCATCTGCGCTTGACCGTGAAAACCGCGCTCGTCCCCATGGACCGGACACCCGATGTGGGGCATTTTGTCGACTTAAACGAATTTCGGCCCTCTGATTTACCCACAGTGATGCGCAAGGCCTTTGATTTAGCCACGGGCGGACGTAAAATGACCGAGCCGACCCTGCTGAGGAGCAAGACCCGATGATTTCTTCGCAAACCGCTGCAAAACTTCAAAGTGCGCTACCTTTCTGGCTGTCATTCCTGCTTATTCCCGCGATCTGGCTTGCTGCCTTAACGGGCGGCTGGTGGGTTTTGATCATTCCCGTGCTCACGTGGTATTTGTTTGCGGCCTTGGACGTTGCGGCGGGTTTGAACCTAGAAAACGTTGATCCGGAAACCAGTGACGATGATCTAAGATGGTACAAACTGCTGACGACGGCTTGGGTGCCGGTCCAGTTTCTGACAATCTTCGGCTTGATCTACTACGTCGGCCAAGCCGAGCACTTGGGCACATGGGAAAAGATCGGGCTTTTCTTCAGCGTCGGCGTCGGGTCCGGCACGATCGGGATCAATTACAGCCATGAGCTTATGCACCAAAAGACCAAGTTCGAGCGTTGGCTGGGCGATATCCTGCTCGCCATGGTGCTTTATTCCCATTTCCGCTCTGAACATTTGCTGGTGCATCACCGCTATGTCGGCACGCCGCGCGACCCCGTGACTGCGCGCTATGGCGAGGGGTTTCACCGCTTCTTCCCACGCGTTTTGCGCGAAAGCTGGCATTCGGCCTTTGGCGCTGAAAAAGCGATGCTGGCGCGCAAGGATTTGCCATGGACCGACCTGTCGAACCCGTTGTTTCGCTATTGGGCGCTACAAGGCGGGATGCTGGCGCTTGCCTTGATACTGGGCGGCTGGGCTGGTCTCGGGCTGTTCATTTTTCAGGCTTTTGTCGCGATCTGGCAGCTGGAATTGGTGAACTACGTCGAGCATTACGGGTTGACCCGCAAGCATCTGGGGGACGGCAAATACGAACATGTGCAGCCGCGCCATTCCTGGAATGCGGCACATAAGGCGTCAAACTGGCTTTTGATAAATTTGCAGCGCCATTCGGATCATCACTACAAGCCAGACCGCCGTTTTCCGCTACTGCAGAACTACACCGAAGCGGACGCGCCGCAACTGCCCTATGGCTATCCCATCATGACGATGGCGGCGCTTTATCCACGTCTATGGAAGCGGATCATGAACCCGCGCGTTCAGCGCTGGCGCGAGATGTATTACCCCGAAATCACTGAGTGGCGCGCATATAACAAGGCGAGCAACCCTTTGCCCCGTTAGGATTTTGAGCCCCGCATTCATCAGCCATTCAGGATCAGATCACTCGCCTTTTCGCCGATCATGATCGCGGGGGCGTTGGTGTTGCCGCTCACGATTTCGGGCATGATCGAGCAATCGGCGACGCGCAGTCCTTCGATTCCATGCACGCGCAGTTTATCGTCTACAACGGACATCGCGTCCGCGCCCATCTTACAGGTGCCGGTGGGATGATAAATCGAGGCGGTGTTGCTGCGCACCCAATCAAGCGTGGCCTCATAATCCTGCATATCGAGCGAAGCATGAGGGCGAAATTCCTCGGAAATCTTTGAAGCCAAAGGTTCAAAGCGCGCGATCTTGCGGGCCATATTGACACCTGCAACGGCAGTTCGGCAATCGGTTTCGCTCGAGAGGTAATTGGGAATGATCTTGGGATAAATCATCGGATCTCCGCTGGCGAGGCGGATTTCACCCCTGGATTCGGGGCGCAACTGGCAGACCGACATAGTAAATGCAGAGAACTTATCGGCGCCCTTGCCCGGATTTTCTGCCGACAAGGGCTGCACATGAAACTGGATATCAGGCGTTTCCAGATCAGCGCGGGTCTTGAGGAACGCAGTCGCAAGACTGGCGGCCATCGTCATCGGGCCGGAGCGAGACGTGATATATTTGAGACCGATTCTGGCCTGCCCGAAAAGTGTGCCCACCTCGTCGTTCAGCGTCGGTTCGTTGCATTTATAGACAAGGCGCGCTTGCAAATGATCCTGCATGTTTTTGCCCACGCCTTTGAGATCCTTGACCACGTCTATCCCGTGCTCGGCAAGCTGCGCAGCGTCGCCGATACCCGAGAGCATAAGCAACTGGGGCGAGTTGATCGCGCCGCTGCAGAGCACGATTTCCTTGCGCGCCTTAACCACTTGAAGCGTGCCCGCGCGGTCTTTGTAGCGCACGGCGACAGCGCGTTTTCCCTCAATCACCACGTTTTGCACTTGGGCGTGGGTGATGATCTGAAGGTTCGCACGCGACTTGATCGGGCGCAGAAACGCGGCCGCCGCAGAGCAGCGCAAACCATTGCGCGCCGTCAGTTGGAAAAAGCCCACGCCCTCTTGGTCCTTGCCGTTGTAATCGGGATTGTAGCTATGACCTGCCGCCTGCGCCGCCTCGATCCACGCATCGGTGATTGGGCGTTTGATCCGCATGTCAGAAACCGATAACACACCGCTATCGTTGTGAAATTCGCTGGCACCGCGCTCGTTGCCCTCGGAGCGTTTGAACAGTGGCAGCACATCGTCCCAGCCCCAACCGACATTGCCCATCTGGCGCCAGCGATCGTAATCCTGCGGTTGTCCACGCACATAGAGCAAACCGTTCAAGGAAGAGGATCCACCCAAGACCTTGCCGCGCGGCCATTCGATCGAGCGACCGTTCAGCCCCGGATCAGGCTCTGTCTTGTAGCACCAATCCACCTTGGGGTTATGGATCGTCTTGAAATAGCCAACGGGGATGTGAATCCACGGGTTCGTATCCTTGCCCCCCGCTTCAAGCAAAATCACGCGGTTGCCCGGGTCAGCGCTTAACCGGTTTGCCAGAACACAGCCTGCGGAGCCTGCTCCGACGATGATGAAATCTGCTTCCGACACGCGGCATTACTCCCATTCGTTGAAAAAAGTCTATGCAGATTACAAATAGTAAGCTAGCCTTTTTTGAAACAAAACGTCTCAATAATTAGCAACCGGGAGAAAAGCTATGGGAATTAACGACAAACTAGGCATGATCACGCGCCGTGATCTGTTCAAGGTCGCGGGCCAGTACGGCATGAGTTCGACGCTCATGGCAGCGGGGGCCTTCGGCGGCGCGATGAGCCTTGCAAACTTGGTTTCTGCGGCGGAATCCACTTATGAAAAACGCTTTGCAAAAGAGCCCAAGCACACGCTGAAATTCGGCGCGGCAGGTTTTAACGCTCGCAACCTTTTGATCGAGCGCGCCGGTGCGCTGGAATTCGCGCGCGATCTGGAATCGCGCTCTGATGGCGAGATTCGCGTCGAGTTCATCGGCGACAACCAGATCTGTGGTCAGGTGTCCTGCGTCGAGAAATGCCAGCAAGGCATCGTTGATATTTATGCTGCCTCCACGCAAAACTCTGCAGGCGGCGCGCCCTATCTCAATGTGCTCGATTACGCCTATATGTTCCGGAACCGCGCAGATCAGTATCACTTCCTGTACCATCCGAAGTCACAGCAGCTTTTGCGCGACCCCTATGAAAAGCGCCACGGCCTGAAGTTCTTGTTCAGCCATGCCGAACTTCGCGGCATCCAGCTTGGTCTCAAGTGGGAAGATGCGCCGCTGGTCACCTCCGTCGAGCAGCTTGCAGGCACGAAGAACCGCGTCACAGGCACACAGCTTGGCCGTATCGCAATGACGGCGATGAACCTGAACCCGGTTCCCGTCGCTTGGGAAGAGACGCTCGATGCACTCAAAACCGGCCTGATCGACGGTGCGGAAACATGGGCCTCTGCGGTGGCCTATGCCAACATGAGCCCTGTCGTGTCCCAGTCCGTTAACCTTGATTTCTTCTGCGGCACAGAGCACACAGCGATGAATGCGGGTGTCTTTGACGGTCTTTCCGGCGAATTGCAGGACGTGGTCATGGAGGCCTCGTATTGGGCACAAACCCACGTTCAGGCTGCAAACGAGGCGGCATTGGTCAAGACCGTTGGTCAGTCCGATCCACAGCTTCCGAACACGATCTTTGCGAAGAACAACGTGCGCAATGCGTTCCTGTCAAAAGCGGAAAAGCGCAAGGCAGAGGAAATGTGCTCGCCCGAGTTCCAGCCCCAGCTTTGGGAAGAATGGCGCGCGCGCCTGAACGGCTGGTCCGGCGGTCTCGATACATATCAGGAAATCTACGACATCGCGCGCGAGATCGAAGACGACACGCTGCCCGAAAACGTAGAGCCGCGTCGTTGGTGGAAAGCCTGAACCACCGGCACCAGAACGAGACGAGCCGGTCCAATCACTTGGGCCGGCTCTTTTGTCCCCAGACTGCGTTCAAGCAGCATAGCGGGTTTTGCGAAATCAAAAGGGAGGGCGGCCAATGTCGATCTGGTCGGACATGGTCACAATCGTCAGCGCGACGCTGAGTGGCGATATCAATTTCAAGGTGGTGCAATCCTACCGCTCTGCAGGGGCATGGTTCGTGTTCGCGCCGCTGACGGTTCTTGGCGCATTCGCGTTCCACTACCTTTATAAAAAGGTGCCATGGATCGACCGCCATCTTGAGCGCACGATCATCGTCTATTCGTACATCGTCATCGCGCTTATCATCTTTGTCGGCGTGATCCAGCGTTTCGGCTTCTCGTCGCAAGTGCCGTGGTCCACGACCATTCCGCCGCTCCTTTTCATGATCATGGCTTGGTATGGCTGCTCGTTTAACGTCAAACTGCGCACGCACCTCAGCTTTTCCGAGTTTCGCTCCAAAATGTCGCCCAAGGGGCAATTCGCGGCCCTCACGTTGGACAACGCGCTTTGGTTCATCTTCGCCATCATCGTCGTGACGACCACGGCGCGCGTAACCGTGAACACATACGACAATTTCGCCATCGTTCTGGGCACGGATAACGTGATGCGCTGGTGGTTCATCGTGACCATGCCGCTGTGTTTCATCATGCTGGCCGCGCGCGTCGTCGGAAATTTCTTTGAAGACCTCGCGAATTTTCGCAGCGGCGCGCCGCTGATCAAACAGGCTGTTATCGGGGGAGACATCTAATGGCGGATAGCACTTGGATCACACTTATTTCGCTGGCCGTCACCGCGCTTTTCATGCTCGGCACGCCGGTTCTATTGGTCATCTTTTACTGGGTGGTCGGCTGTAGTTTCGTCATGGGCCTCACGCTCGACAACACGGGCGCGGAAATGCTGAACGTGTTCAAGGACGGCTTTGCCTTGCTGGCCATGCCGCTGTTCATTCTGACGGGCGATCTGATCAACAAATCAGGCATAGCCAAGCGATTGTCCGACTTCGCCTATTCCTGCCTTGGCTGGCTGCGCGGCGGTCTGGCCATGGCAGCGATTGGCGCATGCGGATTGTTCGCGGCGATTTCCGGATCGAATTCAGCAACGACGGCAACCATCGGCTCCATGCTACATCCTGAAATGGTCAAAGGCGGCTATGACGAACGCTTCTCCGCGGCGACTGCCGCTGCGGGCGGCACGGTCGGGATCATCATTCCCCCCTCGATCATTTTCATCGTCTATGGCTTCTTGATGAACTTGCCGATTTCGGAATTGTTCATCGCAGGCATCATCCCCGGATCGCTGATGGTTCTGGCGATGATGGCCACATGTTTTGTCGTTTGCTCGATCAACGGTTGGGGCTTTTTGATCGCGCTGTCGTTCAAGCGCGTTCTGAAAACGGCAATCGGCGCATGGCTTGGCTTTTTCGCGATCGGCCTCGTGCTTTGGGGGATTTACACTGGTAAATTCTCGCCCACAGAGGCAGCAGGCGTCACCGTTGGTTTCGGTATCATCGTCGCCCTCACCAGCTATCCGCTCAACAAACTCATGGGCACCAGCGCGGATACGCCGATCAAGGATCGCTCTATCACCTCGATGTTCGTGGTCGAGGGCTTCACCCTCAAGGAAATCCCGTCCGTTGTCGTGCGCTCGGCCCAGATCACCGGCATCCTTGCGCCGCTGATTGCCGTTTCGGTCGTGATGCAGCAAATCCTGTCGCTACTTGGTGCGCAGGAAGTCATCGGCGGTTTCGTGACGGGCATGGGTGGCTATTACCCTGTTCTGTTCACCGCGATGGGCATCGTTTTCGTGGCTGGCATGATCCTTGAATCGCTGCCTGTGACGATTATCCTCGCCCCGATCCTTGCACCGATTGCGGCCAGCGTCGGCGTCGATCCGGTCCACTTTTCAGTGATCTTCCTTGTGGGCGCGTCCATCGGTTTTATCACGCCGCCCTACGGTTTGAACCTCTATGTCGCATCCGGCGTGACCGGGGTTCCGTATTTCCGATTGCTGCGGTATTCAACGATGTACCTTGCAGCGTTGATTACCGTTTGGATTGCGGTCGCGCTGATCCCTGATTTGGCACTGTTCCTGTTGCCCGATAGATAATGAGCGCAAATGCCTGACGATTTCAACACCGAGCGAGAGACGCAAATTCCCACCAACATGCGTCTCTTGCTGGTGCTCGAAGAAATCGCCAAGGCCGGAAAACCCCTGCGTCCCATGCAGCTCAGCGATATGCTGGGATTGCCAAAGCCGACGATCCACCGCCTTTTGCAAACCGCCGAGACAGAGGGCTTTTTGCAACGTGATCTGGACGGCCGCTCCTATGGCCCCGGCCCGCGCCTGCGCCAGATCGCGGTGCACACAATGTCATCCGAGCGGCTGCGCACGGGGCGGCTCGCCATTCTCAAGGCCGTCGCGGAAGAGATTGGCGAGACCTGCAATTTGGCCGTACCAGACCGCGAGGGAATGACCTATCTCGACCGCGTCGAAACCAAATGGCCCCTGCGCATCCAGCTTCCCATCGGCACGCAGGTTCCGTTTCATTGCACCGCCAGCGGCAAAATGTATCTGTCGACCCTGCGCGATCGCACGCTCGAAACCGTTCTCACCTCAAAGCCGCTGGAGCAAGTGACGGAAAAAACGATAACCGCACCACGCGCCCTTCGTTTTGAATTGGCCGACACGCGCGCGCGCGGCTATTCGCAGGACGACGAAGAATTCATGTCCGGCATGACCGCCATCGCCGTTCCGATCAACGACAGCGCAGGTCGGCTGATGGCCACCCTCTCGGTGCATGCGCCCGAGCAGCGTCATAGCCTTGCCGATCTGATCACCTTCCTGCCTGCCCTAAAAGCAGCGGCGCAAAAGCTATCCGTGCTCCACGCAAGCTAACTTAGTACGCAACCTCAGGCGCGCATCGCAGTGCCCTTGGGATCGTAGGGCGAGGGTGCAATCACTTTCGCCGCCCGCTCGACGCCGACGATATGGACCGTCAAATCAGCCCCCTCGGACGCGTTCCCTACATCGACGAGACCCATCGCGTAGGACTTGCCCAGCGTGTGCCCATAGCCGCCCGAGGTGACGAAACCGACCTTCTTGCCAGCCTGCCAAATCGGCTCGTACCCACTGGCGTCGGCGCCATCCGCCTCGACTTCCAGCGTCACTTGAACCTGCGCAGGGCCATTACCATCGCGTTCAGCAAGCGCCGCCTCACGGCCCACAAAGCCCGGTTTGTCGAAATCAATCCAGCGATCCATTGCCGTCATCGCAGGTGTGTAGCCTTGACTGAATTCTGCGGACCAAACGCCGTAAGACTTCTCTAGCCGAAGACTCATCATCGCATTGAAGCCTATCTCTTTGATCCCGATCTCTGCACCCGCATCCAGCAGCGTTTTGCGCAGCGTGATGTGATCGCCCATGCGGCAATGGATTTCATACCCCAGCTCGCCAGTAACCGACATGCGCCCCACCTTGCAGCGCAGCATCCCGATATCAAACACACCACAGCCCATAAACGGCAGTTCGCCCACAGGACCATCGCTTAACTTTTCAATCACAGCGCGCGCATTCGGACCCGATAGAGAGAAACCACACATCTCGTCGCCAAGATCACGCACCTGCACATCCGCACCCATGTGATCATCGAACCAGCGCATGTGCCAACGGCGCAGGTAATAGCTACCCATGATCCACCACGTACCATCACCCCAGTTGAACAGTGTCAGATCGCCCTTAAGACGCCCATCCTCACCCAACGCAACAGCGAGGCGTGAGCGACCTGCGTTGGGCAATTTGGTGGCGAAAATGGTGTTAAGCCACACCTCTGCGCCCGCTCCCGATACCTCGAACCGGGAAAAGCCCGAGATGTCCAAAAGCCCGACATTCTCACGCACCGCTTTGCACTCTGCCGCGACGATCTCGAACGCATTCGAGCGTTTCAGTGACGGGGTCTCTTCAAACCCCTTGCCACCGAAATACAGCGGCACTTCGAGATCCCAGCTTTGACCCCACTGGCATCCCGCCTCGGTCATATCGCTATACGCAGGAGCCATTTTCAACGGGCGTCCCGCAGGCAATTGCTCGTTCGGGTAGGTCATCACGAAACGGCGCGTATAGAACTGGCCTGTCGTCTCTTTGATATACTGTTTGTTCTCTGCCCAGATGCCATAGCGCGCGACGTCCATGCCGTAAACATCTGCCTCTGGTTCGCCATTGATGATCCATTCCGCCAGCGATTTTCCAACGCCACCGCCCTGCAAAAAGCCCGCCATCACAGCGCAAGCCGTCCAATATCCACGCTTGCCCGGCACGGGCCCAACCAACGGATTGCCGTCAGGCGAGAAGGTGAACGCGCCGTTCACCCATGTTTTCACACCCACGTTTTGCAAATCGGGGTAGCGTTCAAACCCCATGATCAGCTCTTTTTCAATGCGGTCCGTGTCTTCCTGTTGCAACTCGAACCCGTACTCCCAAGGCGCGCCGTCCATCATCCAGTGTTGGTGATCCACCTCGTAAATGCCCAGCAGCAGACCCTTTTGATCCTGCCGCATATATGTAAAGCCCTCTAGATCCACGGTCATGGGAACCTCGAAATCCAGTTCCTCCAGCTTGGGAATCGTGTCCGACACGAGGTAGTGGTGATTGAGCGGCGAGACAGGCAATTCGATGCCCGCCATGCGCCCGACTTGCTTGGCCCAAAGACCTGCAGCATTAACCACATGCTCGCAAGAAATCGTGCACTTTTCGGTGACGATCTCCCAGCCTTCCAGCGTCTGATTGAGCTCCAGCACGCGGTTATGTTCCACAACCTCCGCACCATATTTCTTGGCCGCGCCAGCATAGGCGTGGACCGTACCAGTGGTATCAACATACCCCTCGCGGTCCGCCCACATGCCGCCCAGCAATCCCTCTCCAGACATGATCGGGTTCAACTCTACTGCCTCTTCGACGCTCACCAAACGGCAGTCCTCAATCCCGATGGATTGAAACGTACGATACGCCGATTGCAGCCATTCCCAACGATCTGGCGTGCCTGCCATGGTTAAGCCGCCTGTCATGTGTAGCCCGATATTCTGACCGCTCTCTTTCTCAATTTCGCTCAGTAAATCAATGGTATAAGCCTGCAACTGTGCAATGTTCGGATCGGCATTAAGCGCATGAATGCCACCCGCGGCATGCCAGCTAGACCCCGCCGTTAAAACAGAGCGTTCGATCAAGCAAACATCAGACCAACCCATTTTGGCGAGGTGATAGAGCACCGATGTACCAACGACGCCGCCACCGATAACAACCACTCTGTAATGCGATTTCATGTCTGTCTCCCGTCCCGTTCAGGCACTATTCCTAAATGTCAGCGTGGTTTGCTGTGTAAAAAATCGCTGGCCTGATTGCGACATGTCGTGTCGCTATCCCCTGCGCCATTGGTCCGGCGTTTGATCACTCCAAACGCGAAATGCACGATAAAACGCGCTTGGCTCGGCGTAGCCCAACCGATGCGCGATATCGCTAATGGATAGCTCGCCCGCCCTGAGCAAAGTCTGCGCGCGTTCGCGGCGCAAATCGGACTTGAGGCTGCGATAGCTATGCCCATGCTGCGCCAAACCGCGGCGCAATGTCGGCGCTGCCATATCCAGTTCAGCGGCAAGCGCGGGAAACGCGGGCCAATCCACAGGGTCGCGCGACTTCAGCAAGCTCATTACAGCGCCCAGCGCACCTTCGTCATACCTATACCCGATCAGGAAATTACCCGGCGCACCGCGCAAGAACCGCTTCAGCGAGGCCTCGCTGCGATCAACGGGGCGCTTCAAATAACGTGCATCGAAACTCAAGGCACCGCGCGGCGCATTGAAGCTGACGGGCGCGCCAAAGAACTCGCGATAGTCCTCTACATGGCGCGGCGCAGCGCAAGTCAGGCTAAGGGAATGCAGCGGAATACGCGCTCGCGCCAGCCAACATGTCAGCCCATGCAAAATCACCCAATATGTGCGGTACGCAAAGGCGCTGCGATCCCTTTGCGTGTCATGCAAGGTGATGCGCGCCGTGCCAGCATTGGTGCTAAGGGTGCCAAAAGGTTCGTCAATTGCCACCTGCAAGAAGCGTAGTGCGCGGCGCAAGGCAACTTCAACGCTCGGCGCAGATCGCACACAATGGCCTATCAACGCAAAACTACCGGGCCGCATGGCACGCGCACCATTGCCGAAAAATTCGTCGTTCATCGCGGCTGCAATCCCCAGCCACAGCCGCCCGAAAGCTTCAGGACTGACCTGCCCACCACCGGGGGCGTCGATCTTGGCTGCGCTTAAAAGCACTGAAATATCGACACCACCGCGCCGCGCGCACTCCAGTGCTTCGCTGACAAAAGCATTGGAAATAAATTGCTCTCTCATGGCAAATTAGCTCATCTAATTGATATCCATTGAGCATAGTTTACCACTCTTTTTTCGTCTATACAAAGCCAACCCCTTCCACAGGAGACTTGCTACACATGTCTACCATCGATCCAATCGTCATCGTCTCGATCGCGCGCACGCCCATGGGCGGCTTTCAGGGCGATTTCGCCTCTGTTCATGCCGCACATCTTGGCGCTGCGGCGATCAAATCCGCTGTTGCGCGCGCTGGCATCGCACCCGAAGACGTCGAGGAAGTCGCCTTTGGCAACGTTCTTAGCGCTGGTCAGGGACAGGCCCCCGCTCGCCAAGCTGCACTTGGCGCCGGCCTGCCGCTTTCGGCGACCTGCACAACCCTAAACAAGATGTGCGGTTCTGGCATGAAGGCGGCAATGTACGCCCACGACATGCTCTATGCAGGCTCTGCTAATGTGATCATAGCAGGCGGAATGGAAAGCATGTCGAACGCGCCATACTTGCTGCCCAAAGCGCGCGATGGGCTGCGTATGGGCCACGGCGAAATCAAGGATCACATGTTCTTTGACGGACTGGAGGACGCCTATGACAAGGGCCGCCTCATGGGCACATTTGCCGAGGATTGCGCGAGCAGCTATCAATTCACCCGAGAGGCACAGGATGACTACGCCATCGCTTCGCTAGATCGCGCGCTGGCGGCCATCAACGGCGGCAACTTCGATGCAGAGGTGACACCGGTGACAGTAAAGGCGCGCCATGAAGAAGTGCAGATAAGCACCGACGAGCAACCCGCCAAAGCCAAGCGCGACAAAATCCGCAACCTCCGCGCGGCCTTTCGCAAGGACGGGACTGTGACGGCGGCCAACTCCTCGTCTATTTCTGACGGTGCGGCTGCAATGGTGATGATGCGCGCGTCCGACGCGGAAAAACGCGGCCTCAGCCCAATCGCGCGGATGGTCGGGCATGCAAGTTTTGGCGCCGAACCGAGCCTTTTCCCAACTGCGCCCATCGGCTCGCTGACCAAATTGTCCCAAAAGACCGGCTGGGCGCTCAAAGACGTGGACTTGTTCGAAATTAACGAAGCCTTCGCTGTTGTTCCCATGGCCGCGATGCGCACGCTTGATCTGCCCCATGACAAGGTCAACATTCACGGCGGCGCATGCGCGCTTGGCCACCCCATCGGCGCATCCGCCGCGCGCATTATGGTGACTCTCATCGGCGCTTTACAGGCAAACAATATGAAACGCGGCATCGCATCGGTCTGCATAGGCGGCGGCGAAGCGACAGCAGTGGCACTGGAGATGATGCAATGATCTTGAACGAAACGCAGGACGCAATCCGCGAGATGACCCACCAATTCGCGCATGACGTGCTTTGGCCCACCGCCGAAGCGCGCGACAAATCACGGCAATTTCCACGCGCGGAGCTGACACAAATGGGCGAACTCGGCCTCATGGGCATGTTGGTTCCTGAGGAATACGGCGGCTCTGACACAGGCGCAGTTGCTTATGCGCTCGCGCTGGAAGAAATCGCCGCGGGCGATGGCCCCGTCTCGACCATTCTGTCCGTACATAGCTCGGTTGGCTGCGTGCCAATCCTGAAATACGGTACGGAAGCGCAAAAGCAAAAATACCTGCCAAAATTGGCCAGCGGCGAATGGATAGGCGGCTTTGCATTGACCGAACCGCAGGCCGGCTCGGACGCGTCCAACCTAAAAACCACCGCCTTGCGCGATGGAGATCACTGGGTCATCAACGGCGCAAAACAATTCATCACTTCGGGCAAGAACGGCAAGGTAATCATCGTCTTCGCCGTGACCGACAAAGCGGCCGGCAAACGCGGTATCAGCGCCTTCATCGTCGAAACCGACACTCCTGGATACGAGGTCGTGCGTGTCGAGGAAAAGCTGGGGCTGAACTGCTCGGATACATGCCAACTTGCTTTCACAGACATGCGTATTCCTGCCGAAAACATGCTCGGCGAAGAAGGGCAGGGCTACAAAATCGCGCTGGCAAACCTAGAAGGCGGGCGCATCGGCATCGCGGCGCAAGCCGTCGGCATGGCACGTTCTGCGCTCAAGGCCGCACGCGATTATGCCGCTGAACGCACGTCCTTTGGTACGGCCATCACAAACCACCAAGCCGTAGGGTTCAAGCTCGCCGATATGGCGACCCAAGTCGAAGCAGCCCGCCAATTGGTGCTGCACGCCGCCTCGCTTAAGGAAGCCGGTATTCCTTGCCTCAATGAGGCATCCATGGCCAAACTCTTCGCCTCAGAAATGGCCGAGCGCGTGTGCTCTGACGCGATCCAGATCCACGGCGGCTATGGCTACCTCAGCGACTATCCCGTTGAACGCATTTACCGCGATGTGCGCATCTGCCAGATTTATGAAGGCACAAGCGACATTCAACGCCTTGTTATCGCGCGCAATCTAGATCAGGTCGCCTAATGCCCGGATGCGCCCACTTCGGGCGCATCCGGCAGAAATCTTGTTACACGCGCTGTTGACGACCAAGCGACAACGGCTCTGCCGCCTGCAAAATCCGCAATTTAAACGCCAACATCACAACAGGCGGCCGATTAAGTGACCGCGAAAGAACGAATTCCTCGCAAAATTGCGCTGCTCCCCCTTCCTCTTTCAATAAACATTCGTGGGGAGGGGCTGGGGGTAAAACCCCCAGCCGATCGGATCGCTTTAGCGATCCGGCACAGCTACAATACCTTGATAACGTCTTTGTCGATCGCCAACATATACCCTTTGCGCGCGATGTTCTTCACCAGCAGCTCACTCACCATCTGATTGCCAAGCCCGTCACGCAGCCGCTTGATCCGTGTCGCACCTGCCGCCTCTTCGCAATCATGCGAGCTACGTCCGGAAATCACGCCCTCGATCTCTGCTCCCGTCATCACATCGTCGTCCATGCGCGCCTCTGCCAGCACTGATAGTGTCTCCATCGCCGCATCCGTCAGCTTGAAACCCATATTATTGAGGTAAACCGTCTTTTCATCGCGGCTGATCAAAAGTGAAGACACTTGTATCCCCGAGCGCTCGATCTGCGCCATGCGCCGGTTCAGCACGACCAACATCACCAGAAACACGACAGCTGTGATGAGCAATGCAGATGCAAAGACCAACAAGACGAAAATCACAAAGCGATATGAGGCCAATGTCTCGGAAAACGATGTTCCAGACTGCGCTAGAATTTCCAGCAGTTTAATCTCTGCGCCACTCGTCAGATCATCGTTCTCGATGAATATTTGCTCCACACGCAGATTGAACGCGTTGGCGTCAGGCAGGTTGGCGAACAGAATGATCGCTGCGACAAACAGGATACCTACGATCGCCGCCAACCCGATGACGACGATACGGTTTCCCGTGCGCCGCGCATCCCCCGCGCTTCCTATGTCATCCAGCAAAGCCACTCTCCCGATCAGTTACCCGAGACTGTCAAAACCTTGAGTAATGTCCAGCCCCTTGCAGCCAGCGCTGCTTCGATCTTAGGCGTGGCCGCCGCTTCGGTACACGGACCGGAGACGCTTATGGTGCCATGTTCAAGGCGCAGGGGATTGTCCTGCTTGGCTTTGTATTCAGCAGTGCAATCGGCGGCGGCAGAACTGGTGATCAAGGCAAGGCCTGCGGCGGCGGCAAGTGATATGATGCGATGTTTCATAGCGCGGAACTTGCGCGTTTCGAGCGTGTTTTTCAATAACAATAGACCCTTAGCGCCGTGCTATCGGATAACAGCGCAATGATATTGCTTGCCTGCGCGCTCCGGCCCCACGTTGATCCTATCAAGCCCAACAACACTTGAGGGGCACAGCAACGTAAGGATCAAGCAATGCAATTTCATAGCAAATTTATCTCGGTAATCGTTGGCGCAGCAATCACAATCACCAGCGTCAGCGCTTCAAGCGCACAGGCAGGCGACAATAAACGTTATGTCCAGCGCACGACCCCACAAACCCTATATGTGCAGCCTCAGCGAGGCCAGCGCGGCGGCAACGAAGCGGTCGCCGCCGCGCTGGCAGGCGTCGCAGCCTTGTTCATCATTGGCACGGCGATCGAGCGCAACAAGTCCGCTCGCCCCAAAGCGCATCAGGCGCCGCGCGCCCATCGCGGTCACGGCGCACATCGCGACCACCGTGCCCAGCGCGGACATCACCGCGCATATCGCAATGATCGCGGACGTGGGCACGGTGGCAATCATCGTCGCCATGGTCGTGGTCACTGGTAGAGTTTGTGCAGGGCGCGGCGCTAGTAGCGCTGCGCAGCAAGGCAAGATGCGAGCGCTGGACACGGCGGCTCATATCTTTTCTGTTTGGACTAGGACAGATGCACCGCGACAAACCTGTCAATTACCTCGAATGCACTTTGGCTTTCTGGGGCATCTTCCACCATGACATAGGGCGCATGGGCGTGTGCCTCGCAGCGAACCGCTCTGTCCGGTTTCGCTTTCAAAGGTTGGATAGCGCATGGCTCTGTCAGTGCGCCATAGCTCGGGTGAGTTCGAACTCGGGTCCATGATCAACGCCTCTTGAATTATTCATCACACTCGCGACTTTCGGTTTTTGCTACAAGGCGGTACGCAGGTCTTAAAGCGAACCTGAAAAAATGGACCCCTCATGACCCTGATCGGCCCCGACTATTCCTTTGAACATGCAGCGAAGACTCGCGGATTCTCCCTGATTGCCGGCGTGGACGAGGTCGGACGCGGCCCACTGGCCGGACCCGTTACAGCAGCGGCGGTCATTCTTGATCCTGCGCGCATTCCTGCCGGGTTGAACGATTCCAAGAAACTCAGCGCCGCCAAGCGTCAGGCGTTGCACGACGAACTGCTCGAATGCGCCGATGTCAGCATCGCCCATGCAAGCGTCGAAGAGATCGACGCGCTCAACATACTGCGCGCCTCGCATCTCGCGATGGAACGCGCGGTTGCGGGCCTTAAACAAGTGCCGGATCACCTGTTGATCGACGGCAACACGATTCCACGCGGTTTAAGCGGCTCATCAGAGGCAATCGTAAAGGGTGACGCGCGCTGTGTGTCGATTTCAGCAGCCTCAATCGTGGCCAAAATCTGTCGAGATTTTGTCATGTGGGATTTGGCGCAACACTACCCTCAATATGGCTGGCAGACGAACGCTGGATATCCGTCAAAAAGCCACAAGGCTGCGCTCGAAGAATTCGGTGTCACCCCACACCATAGACGTTCCTTTAAGCCTGTACACAACATATTGTATCAAGGAAAATAACTAACGTATTGATTAGAAAAAGAATTTGACCCCGAATCAGCTTTGACTCACATTAGGCTTCAACCACAGAGCGCATAAGCGCCGGTACATGAGGCACGATATGACAATCAAAACCCAAGCGTTGGCCGAGGCCACGCTTCCGCTAAACACGATTCAATCAGGGGACTGCATCGAGGTAATGAACTCGTTGCCTGAAAGCTCGATCGATCTGATCTTTGCGGACCCTCCCTATAATTTGCAGCTCAAAGGTGACCTGCATCGCCCCGATAATTCCCGCGTGGATGCGGTCGATGATCATTGGGACCAGTTTTCCTCGTTCGCCGTTTATGACAAGTTTACCCAAGACTGGCTTAAAGCGGCACGCCGATTGCTCAAACCCAACGGGGCTATTTGGGTGATCGGCTCTTATCATAACATCTTTCGGGTCGGCTCTGCTCTTCAGAATGAAGGCTACTGGATCCTGAACGATGTGGTTTGGCGCAAGGCTAACCCCATGCCGAACTTTCGCGGCAAGCGCTTTACCAACGCCCATGAAACGATGATCTGGGCCTCCAAGTCCGAGGGTGCTAAGTACACGTTCAACTATGAAGCGCTGAAATCGCTCAACGAGGGCATTCAAATGCGCTCTGATTGGGTGCTTCCTATTTGCACAGGCCACGAGCGCCTTAAGGACGAACACGGCGACAAGGCTCATCCAACGCAAAAACCCGAGAGCCTGCTGCACCGTATTCTGGTCGGCTCGACCAACCCCGGCGATGTGGTGCTTGACCCGTTTTTCGGCACTGGCACGACAGGTGCAGTCGCCAAGATGCTGGGTCGCGAATATATCGGGATCGAACGCGAAGCGGCGTATCGAAAGGTTGCCGAGAAACGCATCAAGGCAGTGCGCAAGTTTGATCGTGAGGCCTTGCAGGTTTCCACCTCCAAACGCGCAGAGCCGCGCGTGCCATTTGGCCAACTGGTCGAACGCGGCATGCTGCGCCCGGGCGAAAACCTCTATTCCATGAACAACCGCCACAAGGCCAAAGTGCGCGCCGATGGCACGTTGATTGGTGATGACGTGAAGGGTTCGATCCATCAGGTCGGCGCTGCGCTAGAGGGCGCGCCAAGCTGCAATGGCTGGACCTATTGGTCATACAAACGCGATGGCAAAATGGTCCCGATTGACCTTCTGCGTCAGCAAATCCGCTCTGAAATGGCCGACAAGCCAAACTAGCGCGATCAGAACACAATTTCAAAGAACACCGCCGGTGCCTGTGTCCTGACTTGCGCAGCACCTTACTGACCCCGCCTTGTCTTCAAGGCGGGGGCTTTTTGCGTTTTGAACCGAGCCGAGATCACACTTTTAGCAGAACCCGAAAGCGCTCTGATCAATCGCGTTTCAAACCCAGCCGCATGCCTGCGCGCCAAGGCGCGCTGTGTAATCACATAGGCCTTCCAGACAAAGACGATCAGGCTGATGACCCCTAAGAGCAGCGCAAAAACTAGCGAAAGATTGAGGTAGGAGCGGATGTCCGGCGCATCCCCCATCGCGAACGCGTCTTCGAAAGTTAGGGTGATAAGCCCCAGAAAATGCCGCGCCTGCCCCACATGTTCTGGTGCCTCGTTTTCCTGCCCTGCAATGCACAGCTCATCCAGTATCTGCGCGGCCCAGGAAATATCGACCGCCGTCAGATCCGTGCCTTGCACCGAGCCGCTACGCTGCACTTCGCCAAGGCGCGCAAGCGTATCAGCCAGAAATACGGAATATATCGAAAGTCGATGTGCACTAAGTTGCTCGGAAAGATTGCCCACATCGAGGCGTGACAGGGCATCGCCAAGCCCCTGCTGTTGCGCACCGCTCAATGCGCGCCCGTCGTACAGGGCTTCTCGCGTTTGCTGCATAGCTTGCTGGAAGACTTGCCGCTCAACGCATTGCGCCTGCGCGACCGCCGCTTGTAAAAACGCAAGGCTTGCAAAGGCAAGTACCCGAGAGATGTTAAAGTTTAGCACATTGTCCACGCACATTCGGAAATCTAGATCCGGACTATGGAGGCAATATGTAAATTTCGCGTAAAGCCGTTACTTGGCTAGCGACTGATACCCCACCTGAGTGACTGGATAGGCCCAGCCGCTCTTGCCCTTGCGATCAATCGAAACGATAGATTCCGTCAAGGTGCCGACCATGTCATTGCCCGCAGCACGCGTGATCGCATCAAGGGCGGACACCGTCGCAGAGCGCGTGATGCAGGCCCCTGTCACGGGCTTGGACAAGCGAGGGCAATCAGGCAATAAAACCTTGGCAGAGGTCGTGATGTTGGCCGAATAATTTTCACCCTTAAGCTGGCAGAGCACGTAATCTTGCAATTCAACGAGCAAGATCGCCTGCGATAAGGAAGAATAGCTTTTTCGTTTTGGCTCCAAATATTTTAGCAAATCAAAGCAATAGGCGGGCGCCACGTCCAAATCAACGCGCGCGCGTTGTGTGGCGGCGCTGCAAGGATTAGAGGAGAGGCTCGGACACCGAGATCGTCCGATTTGACGCTTTAAAAAGGAAGCTGACATGCGCCTCAACGCTGACTTCACCAAACGTGTCGTGATCCGGCCAGACGATTACAAATGGAGCGAAAGCCCGGCCAGCGGTGTGCGGCGCATGATGCTGGACCGCATCGGAGATGAGGTGGCGCGCGCGACGACAATCGTCGAATTTGCGCCTGGCTCATACTTCGACGCACATAGCCATGATGGCGGCGAAGAATATTTCGTGCTCGACGGTGTGTTCTCGGACGAGAGCGGCGATTATCCCGCCGGAACCTATGTGCGCAATCCCATCGGCACCTCGCACAAACCCTTCACCAAGGACGGCTGCCGTATCCTTGTGAAACTGCATCAATTCGACGCCGACGACATAGTGCCCGTCGTGATCGACACCGCTGCGCAGAGCTTTCGCAGCGGCGCGGTGGAGGGGCTGTCCGTTTTGCCCCTGCATTCAGCTGCATCGGAAAATGTTGCGCTGGTACGCTGGGCACCGGGCACGAAATTCGCCGCCCATGCCCATTGGGGCGGTGAAGAGATTTTCGTGCTCGACGGCGTCTTTCAAGATGAAAACGGTGATTATCCCGCTGGCACATGGATCAGAAGCCCGCATCTTTCGCGCCACGATCCTTGGTCCGATGCAGGCTGCCTAATCTACGTCAAGACAGGGCATTTGCCACAAATTACCTAAGCGAGATAAGCGTCAATCGCGGCGCGGCTGCCTTTATCCCAGATCAGCTCAAGCCATTTGGCAAAACTTTCCAAGAACTCGGGCGAGCAGCCCAGATCACCGTAAAACTGTGTCTGGGCGAGCCACGCACTTGGGTCAACACGCGCGGCCTCTGCAGCCTGAACAAGCGCGTCCCAATGGGGATCATTCGGCGCGATCACGCTGCCGTCTTCGCGAGTGCCAGCGCACATGCGCGCCCAAAGCGCTTGCGCCAAGGCAAGCCCCTCATAGCTACTGCCATTGTCCATCGCTTCGCGCAGCACGGGCAGAATGAATCCCGGATGGCGCGATGATCCGTCAAAGGCAACGCGGCGTGTCGTGTCGCGAATTTTCGGATTGGCGAAACGGCTTTCGATCAGGCCAAGATAGCGCTCTGGCGACATGCCCGGAACCGCATCCACGTTGGGCAAAATCGCCTCGGTCTGCGCTTTGCGAAAAAAGGCCGCTATCTGCGCGTCACCCATGCAATCGGCAATCGTCTCGAGACCGTTAACTTCACCCACATTTGCAAGCAGTTGATGCCCCGCGTTCAAAATGCGGATTTTCATGCTCTCGAAGGGATGCACATTATCCGTAAGGGTCGCGCCCGCCTGCTCCCACGGGGGGCGACCATTGCAAAAATTATCCTCAATCACCCATTGGCGAAAGTTCTCATGCGTGACGGGGGCCGCATCATTCACGCCAAGCGCACGCGCGACCTCAAGCTCTGCCGCACCTGTCGCAGGGACGATGCAATCGACCATTGCGTCGGGGAAACTGGCATTTTGATCGATCCAATCGGCAAGCGCGGGATCGCTTAGACGTGCCAAGCCGACCACGGTCTGACGCAGGATCTCGCCATTGCCTTGAAGGTTGTCACAGCAAAGCCCCGTGAAGGGAGCATGCCCATTCGCACGGCGCAATTTCAAAGCAGCGATCATCGCGCCAAAGGCTGTGCGCGGTTTATCAGGGTTTGCCGCGTCATGGACAATGTCCGCGTGCGAGAGATCAAGCGCTCCGGACGCGTCACGAAAGTAGCCCCCTTCGGTTACCGTGAGGCCAACGATGCGGATTGCGGGTTCACACATCGCCTTGATCAGGCTCGCATTATCATCCTCTATCGGTACAAAACCGATCATGGAGCCGATCACTTCAGCAGACACACCAGCAGGATCGAGCTCGATCAGAGTGGTCAGGCAATCCTGCGCCAAGAGCTTGTCACGCATCACTGAATCGCCTGCGCGCACACCAGCGCCAAGGATCGCCCAATCATGGGCAAGGCCCTGCTCCATCAGGCGGTGCAAATACCAAGCTTGATGGGCGCGATGGAAATTGCCAAGGCCGATATGCACAATGCCCGCCGTTAGCTTGGAGCGGTCATACCTAGGCCGCTTGATCGCGGTTGGAAGCTGCGCCAAAGCCACGTCGCTCAAGGCAATCGCCTGCTCTTTCGTCAGCTCATCCATTGGCCACCATCCACATTATAGCATTGAGCAAGCACATATTCCGCATCGTCGCTGGCAAGAAACACCGCCATCCCAGTGAGATCATCCGCAGTGCCCATGCGTCCGTATGGCACGGAGTCGCCAACTTCTTTCTTCTTTTGACCGGGGGCTTTCCCCTCATATTTGGCAAAGAAGGCATCGACGCCATCCCAGTGCTCGCCGTCCACCACGCCGGGCGCGATGGCGTTCACGTTGATGCCGTGCTCGATCAAGTTCAAAGCCGCCGATTGCGTCAGAGAAATCACCGCCGCCTTGGTTGCGCAATAGACCGCGACAAGCGCTTCGCCGCGGCGCCCTGCTTGCGACGCCATGTTGATGATCCGCCCTTTGACGCCGTGCTCTATCATATGCTTCGCGACAGCCTGCATGGTGAACAAGGTGCCCGAGACGTTGATGTCAAAGACCCGTTGGTAATTCGCACGCTCAATTTCAACCAGAGGCGCGGCAGAGAAGATGGCGGCGTTGTTGATCAAAATGTCGATCTGGCCCAATTCAGCAACGGCTTCGGCAACGGCGCGGTCGATACTTTCCTGCCGGGTCACGTCTATTTCAACGGCAATCGCGCCGATCTCTTCGGCGGTGGTGATTGCGCGTGCAATATCAATGTCCGCGATCACGACACGTGCGCCCTCAGCGATGTAACGCTCGGCAAAGGCGCGCCCGATGCCGCGTGCTGCACCTGTGATAAGTGCGGTTTTTCCAGCGAGCCGCATCACGCGATCCTCAGGCCGTCAGTGCCGAAACGGTGGATCACATCTGCACGCGGCGTCAGATAGATCGTATCACCATATTTGAAATCGACTTCCCCGCCAGCGCGCACGGTGATCATCTCGCCAAGGCCGGTGCCGTGCACATGCAAAAAGGTGTCCGAGCCCAGATGTTCGGTCACACCGACCTTGCCCGACCAAATGCCCTCGCTGGCTGAAACCGCGATGTGCTCGGGGCGCACGCCGATTGTATGAGCGTCGTGCTTCGCCGCTTCGGGGCCGTCGATCAGGTTCATTTTTGGCGAACCGATGAAGCCTGCCACAAACAAATTACGCGGCGCTTTATAAAGCTCCAGCGGTGAGCCGACCTGTTCGATATGACCTGCGCGCAGCACGACGATCTTATCAGCCATTGTCATCGCTTCAACCTGATCGTGGGTCACATAAACCATCGTCGTCGCCAGCTTCTTGTGCAGCTCGCTGATTTCCATTCGCATCCCGACGCGCAGCGCGGCGTCGAGGTTGGAGAGAGGTTCGTCGAACAAAAACGCCGATGGTTCGCGCACGATTGCACGGCCAATGGCAACACGCTGGCGCTGACCGCCGGACAATTGACCGGGCTTGCGATCAAGATAGTCCGTCAGATTAAGCGCCGCTGCCGCCGCTTCGATCTTGGCATCTTGCGCCGCCTTGTCGAGCTTGGCCATGCGCAGTGGAAACGCGATATTCTTGCGTACCGACATGTGCGGATAAAGTGCGTAGGACTGGAAAACCATCGCAAGGCCGCGTTTGGCAGGCGGCACGTTGGTCGCATCATTGCCATCGATACGGATCTGGCCGCTGGTGATATCCTCCAGCCCTGCGATCAAGCGCAAAAGCGTGGATTTACCGCAACCCGAAGGGCCGACGAAAACGGTGAATTCACCATCCTCGATCGTGAGGTCCAAAGGCGGGATGACCTGTGTTTCGCCGAAGCTCTTGGTCACCTTGTCGAGAGTAATGCGTCCCATAGTGATAGGTCCTTATTTCAAGGTGTTACTTAACGGCTCCGAAGGTCAGGCCGCGCACAAGTTGTTTCTGGCTGAACCAGCCAAGGATGAGGATCGGCGCAATCGCCATGGTCGAAGCGGCGCTGAGCTTGGCAAAGAACAGCCCCTCGGGGCTGGAGTAGCTCGCGATGAAGGCTGTAAGCGGCGCAGCTTTCGCCGCCGTCAGGTTCAGCGTCCAGAACGCTTCATTCCAAGCAAGGATGATGTTCAGCAAAACTGTCGAGGCGATACCGGGGATAGCCATGGGCGTGAGCACATAGAGCACTTCTTCTTTCAGCGATGCGCCGTCCATACGCGCCGCTTCTAGAATTTCACCCGGGATCTCTTTGAAGTAGGTGTAGAGCATCCAGATGATGATCGGCAGGTTGATCAACATCAGCACGATGACCAATCCTACGCGACTGTCCAGAATACCCATTTTAATGAAGAGCAAATAGATCGGATAGAGCACACCGACCGCTGGCAGCATTTTGGTAGAGAGCATCCAAAGCAGGATATCTTTCGTGCGATGCGAGGGCACGAAGGCCATGGACCAGGCCGCAGGCACCGCGATGATGATGCCCAGAATGGTCGAGCCAACAGCGATGAAAATCGAGTTCCACAGGAAACGCGCATAGTTCGAGCGCTCAAGCACGACCGAATAGTTCTCAAGCGTCCAGTCGAACATGAACAGCACCGGTGGATCGCTGATCGCCTGCCCTTCGGTCTTGAAACTGGTCAGGATCGTCCAGAGGATCGGGAAGAAGATCAGCAGGCCGATCGCCCAAGCAACGGCGGTGTTTAGGGCTTTACGCTGGGTGTTTACGCTACGCGCCATGTTCCGTCCTCCCTAGTTGTCGAGGTTTTTGCCGACGATGCGCATCAAGAAGATGGCGACGATATTGGCAAGTATGATTGCATAGACACCGCCCGCAGAGCCGAGTCCGATGTTTTGACTCTCCAGCACGCGCTGGAAGATCAGATAGGTCAGCGTCTTGGTGCCGAAAGCACCGCCCGTGGTCACGAAGATTTCCGCGAAGATCGAGAGCAGGAAGATCGTCTGGATCAGGATCACGACGGTGATCGCGCGGCCCAGATGCGGCAGGATGATGAACCAGAACCGCTTCAGCGGCGGCGCACCGTCAATTTCGGAGGCTTCCAGTTGCTCGCTATCAAGCGACTGGATCGCCGTCAGCAAGATCAGAGTCGCAAAGGGGAGCCACTGCCAACTGACAATCATGATGATCGAGGGCATAGAGGCCTGACTGAGCCAGGCAATCGGTTCAGCCCCGAAAAATTTGAAGAGATGTGCAAACAATCCGTTGGTCGGGTCCATGAACATGTTTTTCCAGACCAGCGCCGATACGGTCGGCATCACGAAGAACGGCGCGATCACGAGAATCCGAACGACCCCCTGCCCCCACATCGGTTGATCCAGCAAGATCGCCAGAAGCACACCGAGGCAGACAGTGATGATCAGAACACCGCCTACGACGGTCAGCGTTGCCATGACCGATGGCCAGAACGCGCTGGAGGTCACGAAGCGGGTGTAGTTGTCAAATCCGGCCCAGCCTAGATCGCCGCCGCGCAGCGGTAGATATTTACGAAAAGAGAACCAAAGCGTCATCGTCAGTGGCACCAGCATCCAGCCTAAAAGCAGGATAACGGCAGGTGCCATCATGAGACGAGCGGCTGAGCGGGATGCTTTCGTGGCCATTGGATACACCTCTCCTGTGGGCAGACATTACGTCCGCTGTATGGGGCGTCGTTACATTTTGGGAAATGGGAATTCCAGAGGGCGGCCGCGCCGCCCTCTGGAGTTAGGTGTGCCTAGCGGTAGCCGGCAGCTTCCATGGCGTCATTTGTGATCGCCTGTGCTTTAGCAAGCGCCTCTTCGACGGTCTGCTGACCAGCGTAGGCTGCCGAAAACTCCTGGCTCACTTCAGTCGCGATACCTGCAAACTCCGGAATGGCCGCGAACTGGACCCCCACATAAGGGCTCGGATCGACGGTGGAGTTGTTCGGATCAGCCGTCAGGATCGAGTCCAAAGTCTTCTGAGCGAAAGGAACCGCTTGGTAGTTCGGATTCTCATAGAGCGAGATACGCGCACCAGGAGGAACGTTCGCCCAGCCTTCGTTGGCAGCTACTAGATCGATGTAGCCCGTGGAGGTCGCCCATTCGATGAACTCTTTTGCGGCTGCTTCTTTCTGGGTGCCTGCTGGAATTGCCAGCGCCCATGCCCAAAGCCAGTTGGAGCGAACGCCAAGACCGTTGTCAGGTGCCAATGTGAAGCCAACCTTGTTGGCCACTGTTGAATCTGTCGGGTTTGTCACGAAGGACGCAGCAACCGTTGCGTCGATCCACATGCCGCATTTGCCTTGCTGGAACAGCGACAGGTTTTCGTTGAAACCGTTCGTCGCATAACCCGCTGGGCCCGAGTCTGTCATCATGTTGACGTAGAAGTTCAGCGTGTCGGACCACTCGCGTGTGTCAAACTGTGCGTTCCACTCTTCGTCGAACCAGCGTGCGCCGAAGGAGTTGGACATCGCTGTGATGAACGCGCCCCCTTCACCCCAACCTGCTTTGCCGCGCAGGCAAATGCCGTTGATCTCGTTGTCGCGATCCGTCATGGCGCGCGCTGCTTTGGCGATGAACGCCCAGGATGGTGCGTCGGGCATTTCGAGGCCAGCTGCTTCCATCAGGTCCGTGCGATACATGACCATAGAGGATTCGCCATAAAAGGGCGCTGCGAACATTGTGCCGTCGTAAGACAGACCGCCACGCATCGCAGGCAGGATATCGTCGATGTTGTACTCTGCAGACAGATCATCAAGCGGAACGAGCCAGCCATTCTTGCCCCAGATCGGTGTCTCATACATGCCGATTGTCATGATATCGAACGCACCGCCCTTGGTGGTGATATCTGTCGTCACGCGCGAACGCAGAACGTTCTCTTCCAGCGTGACCCACTCGACGGTGTGGCCCGTCTTCGCGGTGAAATCTTCGGTCAGACCCTGCATGCGGATCATGTCGCCGTTGTTCACGGTCGCTATCGTCAGTGTTTCGGCATAAGCGCCGGATGCCGCGATCAACGATAGTGCCGTTGCCGCAGTAAGTGTTTTGCTGAGATACATCTCAAACCTCCCTGGTCGATGTTGTGTCGTAAACCTAGGCGAGAGGTATACGCGGCGTCAATTATTTATTTACGCGCGACAAGTTTTTATTCTAACCTCTGGAAATCATGCAGACTCTCGCATGACCAACTTGCCCTCAAGGAAGGTCGCCGTGCGTTCTTGGGACTCTCCTTCGATCAATTGGAACAGGCGCTGCATGGTTTCACGCGAAATTGATTCGTAGTCCTGCGCAATGGTGGTGAGCGCCGGACAGGTAAAGCGCGAGAACGGATGATCATCCTGCCCCGCGACCCGGATCGACGCATCCGCGCCGCGTCCGACGCGTAGATTTCTCTCATAACAGGCGGACAGAAAGCCGATTGCCAAGCGGTCGTTGCTGCACAGCACGGTATTGGTTGCGAATGCGCCTTGCTCAAGCGCTTTGTACCCCTCGCGCAAGCCGATTTCCTCGATCCCCCAACCCTCGCCTTCGGCTTGAATGATCTGCGGCGTGAAACCCATCTTTTCCATGCCCGCGATATACCCCATTCGACGCTTGTTCGCGTTGGGGTTCGGAGGTGACTTCATTTCGAAAAAGCTTGGCGGCTCGCCCGTGCGGCACAGGTAATCTACGATAAGATTGGAAAACTGCGGATTGTCCGAACCGACGAACGCCAGCCCCAGATCTTCAACATTGCTATCAAACAGAACCGTCGGCACATCAGCGCAGAATTTCTCGATAACGCGCTTGTCCGAGGCACGCCCCAGCGCGGCAAGCAGCACGCCCGTTGGTTTCAGCGATCTAAGGCTGTCCAGAATATCGTTTTCGTGGCTCTGCACCCCGTGCGAGCTATAGAGCGTAGGGCGATACCCGGCATCAAGGCAGCGTTGCTCCAGACTGCGCGCAAGTTCTGCGAAAACCGGATCGGCAAGGTAGGGCACGACGATACCGATGTTCTTGGTGAGCTTGCGGTTTTGGTTCATTGCATAAATGTTCGGACGGTAATCATAGGTTTTGAGCGCCTGTTCGATCCGCTCACGCGTCGAAGCGCGCACACTTTCGGGATCATTGAAATATTTTGATACTGTTGGCCTCGAGATACCGCTGACAGCGGCGAACTCTTCCATATTCTTGATCTTAGCGCCCACCATAGCTGTGTATTCTCACCGATTATTGCAGGCCGGAGTTAGCCATTACGCTACACTTTCTTATCGCGCGCAAAAAATCAACTTTACTTTAACGCCAGGCCTATTTGACGCTAGAGTCATTTGCAGATGTGAGCCTGCGATCAAAGCAGGCCCCAAAGGCGGCGGGCCTGTTCGTATCGCTCTATCTCGGCTCGATCTCAATAAAGGCTCTGGTGCCACCCAAATCGGAAAACGCCTTAGTCCTGCAACTGAGAACGATGATCTGCTGATCTTTTGCCGCTTGGGACAGCATGTTGAACATTGTCGATATACGCTCGTCATCCGTATGCACGAGCGCATCATCAAGGATGAGCGGAACTTGCCTGCCTTGTTTCGCAAACAGCTTTGCAAAGGCAAGCCGCGTCAGAATAGCGATTTGTTCATAAGCCCCACCCGAAAGCACTGCGACATCGTCCTCGACTCCGTTGCGGACAATCTTCGAGACAAGCATTTTTTCCGGATCAAGCTCAAATTCCACGCCTGTGTGCAATTGCGCCAAAAGCGGGCGCAATTCGCGCCGTATAGGTTCGAAATAGGTTTCCTGCGCTTCGGTTCGAGCCTGCGCAAGATGCGCGATCAACAGGCTCAAGGCCTGCGCTTGCAGTTCGTACCGCTTGGCACGATCTCGCGCTTTTGCCAGCTGCTCGATGACCTCTGCGAGTTTTTCCTCGACGGCCGCTTCGGACTGCGTTTCAATCGCTCCGTTCACCCGGGCAAGTTCGCGCTCCAGTCTGTTGATTTCATCGCTATCCGCTTGTTGAGCACTCAGCAGGCGTTCATGGCTCGCTCGGGCGCCCTCTAAATCCGGAGCACCTCGCCTAAGCTGTTCAAGTGCCTGCAACGCTCGCGCTTCTTTCCGATTTGTTTCGTCGCACGATGCTTGCAAGGCCGCGAAAACGGCATCTTCGTTTTGCGGCTTTTGCGACGATGCCACTTCCTTTTCCAGATGACTCAAGACGCCACTGGCTTCGGCAAAATCATTGGCACAGCGCATGGCTGTTGATTGAAGTGCTTGAGCATCAGACCTAGCATGCTCCAACTCATCATCTACCCTTGCGATCTTTTCCTCGATTTCCCTTGCTGCAAGTTGCCCCGAACCCGGACTTTCAAGGACTGGAGGGCTATCCTTCGTCCCATGTCCAAGTGCCTCGCAAAGCGCACGCCATTCTGCCTCCAGTGCTGCGATGCCATCGGGCACCAACCCTCTTATTTCAGCGATGGCTACGGCTTGGCTGTGCTCCGCACTTTGGCGTGCATAAAATTCAACGCGGGCCTCTTGCACTGTCTGAACGCTCAAAAGCTGCATGGCATCACGTTGCTGCGCCACCAGATCGCTTGGATCTTCGATGCTTTGTCCCGCGCCCGGTGCCGGTGCCAACTTGATCGCTCCGAAACCTGGCAAATCCAAAGTGAGCGCACGGTCGATAAGCCTCTCTTCGCCCGGTTCGAGCGGCGCGCCCGCGCACTCCACAAGGACAGGCAAGGACGGCTGCACTGAAAATCGGGCGAATTGAACACGGCGCTGCTCATGTGCGACACTTATGCGCCGCCCAAGATCAACGAGGTGGTCAAGATCGCTTTGCGTCACCTTGGTGCATTCAAGAGACTCTTGTGCTGCGCGCAGATTCTGCTGAGGCTCTACAAGGCTCTGTCGTATATCAAACACAGCGCGCAATCTTTGCCATTCAGTAAAAGATTTTTCAGTCTTTCGCGCAGCGCTCAATGCCTGCACCAAGCTGCGCCGCGCCGCCTCTTTTTGCGCAATCGCCTCCTGAGCCTTTTGCAGCGCACCTTGCGAAACGCCTTGCGCTGCACGCAAATCACTAACTTGCCTTGCTTGTTGTTCTGCTTGCTTCAAAAGAGTGCTACGCCGTGCCTGCCGCTCGGAAATTTCCTTGCTTTGCTGGATCAGCCGGTCCTTTTCGGCAACGATCAAGCGCAGTGCCCGCTCGGCATCTGTCACTGTGCGCTCATGTTGTTGCGCCATTTCCAACGCTTGCGCAGCCAAAGTTAACTGCGCTTCGCGTGCCTCATGCGTCGACGGATCACGCAAGATATACAAGCGCGATTTGGCTTGGCGTTTCACTGCCAGAGCCTGCGACAACAAACGCACATCGGTCTGCAACCGCTCTTTTTGTTCTAGCAATTCTGCTATCTTGTCCTCAAGCGCCTTCCACGCGCTACCTGCTTTTGCCTTGAGCGTTTTCGTAGCGAGGGCGTCCAGTTCAGCGCGGCAGCGTTCGACAATCCTGTCCATACGCCGCCCGCCTGTCACCGCATCGATCTGGCCCCGCACGCTAGACATCAGATCACGGCGCGCGGCTATGTTGCTTGCATCCTTATCCTTGCCTTCGGGATCAATGTGGGCTGCGCCTTGACGCACCCAAAGCAAACCGGCCGGACCTTTACCTGTGCCGTTGATATTGTCTTCAATCCACGCTTCGGCGTCCCCTTGCTGTTTGATGACTTGCCCACTTTCAAGCGCAATGACCCGCGCAGATTTCTGGAGCAGGAATGACTTTTCGATTTGATAGATCTTGCCATCAATATCCACCACGGCAGCGATGCGCACAGCCCCGCCTGAATAGGGTTGCAATCCTTTTATTTCCTGTGAAGACGAGCCATAGGGAACGAAGAACAGAGCGTGCAACGCATCAAAGAAGGTAGATTTTCCAGCCTCGTTCTCGGCAGTGATCGTCGTCAAGCCGTCACCAAAAGGGCCAAGGCGCGCAGTTTGCCCCGCGAAACGCCGCACATTGCCAAGTTCTAGCTGGCGCAACTTCATCGCGGTGGCTCCTCTTGGGCGAGATGAAACAAATGGGTCAAAGCGATCTGGGCAATCTGTGCCTCTTCTGGCGTGCGCCCTTGAAGATCGCTCGCTTCGAAAAGGCTATCGGCTGCAGCACGCAGCGCGCCCCCCGCAGCGATTAGATCAAGATCATCAGCTGCTTGTTCAATTCCAAGTTTATCCAAGTTGATTTCGAAAGAGTGAAAGTCGTCAGCAAGCCGGCTACAGGCAACGCGAAGCCGACTTTGCTCCAGCAGACCAAGGCGGCCTGACGCTTCGATCCGGACCAGTGTCTTGTCACGCTTTGCAGGTGGCAACGCATCGACAAGCTGTTGCACAGGGTCGATACCTGCGAAGAATTCCAAAGCCAAAGCACACCACGTAAATCGGCCTATCGGAACCGGCGTGACCTGCGCACCAGCGCCGCGTGCATTGATCTCGACCAGAAGCGCACTGGCTGGGGCATGGGCTTTGAAACTGTCCGCTTCGGGCGCGCCCGCGTACCACGTGCGCGCCGTGATCGATTTTTGGCCGTGCCAGTCACCAAGAGCAAGGTAGTCAAGCTCCGAGACTTCTGCGCGATCTGGCCGAATGACCGCAACTGTCCCCTCTTCGCTTCCGAAATCCATTATGCCGCCATGGGCCAACCCGATCCGAATGTGCGCACCGCTTGTTGCAGCGCCCATCCAATCCGTGAGATCAACGCCGGGATCACGCACAGAGGGAGGAGCAGGAAGGATCGCCACATGAGCATTGAGTTCCATCACCTCCGGTGTCATCGCAAGCAAAAGATTGTTCGGTTTGTCCCTTTCGATCCGCTCCCAAAGATCCACAGCGGCAAGGCTGTCATGGTTTCCCGGCAGCAGAACCCAAGTCAGGTCATCGAAGCTGCCGATGATATCAAGCGCACGCCGCACAATCTTGGAGGGTGGGGCTTCGGCATCGAAAGTATCACCAGCAACAAGGATCAGGCCCGCACCGTGCGCACGGGCTGTCTCACCGATTTTGCCAAGCGCATCCAGACGCGCAACACGAAGCGCAGCGCGTGTGTCTTCGTCAAATCGCCCAAAGGGCTTTGCAAGGTGTAAATCGGCTGTATGAAGAAATCGCACCCTCAGACGCTCCCTAATTTGCCCAGGCCGCATCGTAGGTCTTTCCGCAATCCGCTGCAAACCAATCAACAAAGGGTAGCAAGTGTAAGGACACGCATTTTGGTACGCGCTACCCTGATTTGCGGCTTTTGAGTTATAACAGCGCGGAAAATTACATGAATTCGCAATCAGGTTTGGCGATTTTAGGATTGTGGGGGAATTTGGTTTAATCTCATAGAAACTCCTAGCTTCGTCCAGAGCCGGCCTTCATCTGACTAACAGTCGTCGCAGCGCAAGCTCCGCGAACCGGTCATTGGTCGAAGTCGCAACATTTTTGTACCGGTAAGGGTCGATTAGCGAACTACACCTAAAATCATGCACCGTCCCACCGTCTTAGCATCCAGTACCACTGTTCTGGATTCGCCATTATTCGAGCAGATAAACTGTTGTTAAAAACATGTGTCATAGTGATGCTATCGGTGTGGGGGATTGGGGCTTCGAATTCCACGCGAAATGCATTCCCATCTTCAATGCGGGTACCGAATGCAGGGATCATGAGCAGATCGTATTTGAGTGCAAGCTGGGCTGCTGAAAGAGATGTGAGGGCGTCATGCCCAAGGAACGGTATTCTTACACCTTCCGAATATTTTTCATCTAACAAAATTGAAATAATGCCACCACCCCGCAGATGCCGCACAAGCGCCCTGGTTCCGACGTGGCCGGTTGCCAAAATCGGCTTCCCCCCTGCTTCAATACCTGCACGAATGCGGCGCTCGTAGTGACGATTCTTGTGCCGTCGATATACCGCTCCACTTTCAAGCCCGTGCATTTTGATCACAGCGCGAACAGCTTCCCACTGTCCAAAATGGCCTGAAACAATGACTACTCCCTTGCCAGCCGCCTGAGCCTCTTTCATGGCGACAAGTCCAGGACCTGAGGCCTTGAATTTGTGGTGTTGGGTTTGAAATTCAGCATCGTGATAGATCTCAAACAGTGTTCTCCCCATATGCCAGCCCATATCTTGGCCCAGCTTAGCGCGCGCACCGCGCTTCATATTTGGAAAGACCCGTTTTGCTTCGCGGTCAAATCGGTTCCTAGCTGGTGGAAACCAACGCATGACGGTTTTAAATGTTGCCCCCAATCCACGAGACCGACGATCAAAGGAGCGCCAACGAAAAACGGTCAGCGCCGACCACAAAGGGAAGTATCTGGCGTGATGTAAAACTGATTTTAACGATGTGGAGAGCATTGCTCTCTATGACCGGATTCAACAGCAATACCAATCGAAAACGATAGAGCGCAAAACTCCGGGTCCATGCCGATTGCAGCTTGTTTAAAAGGATTCAGATCAGACCTGCATATGCTTCAGATCAGACCTGCATATAATGCGTAGCTAAGGACTGGATCGATGAAGATTTTCTGATGCGGATGCGTTGTTGCGCATTGAGTCCAAAACGTAGCACCGTGCTTTTCGCCAATGCAAGAGGCCCCGCAGTAGCGAGGCGTAAGGCGTTTATCCTGTGTTATAAATGTTGGTTGCGGAAGCTCGACTTCATAAATACTTGCCTTTGTATGAAACCCCGTGTGTCAACGATAATCGCTTTATAGAATGCAGATTTTCATGTGCATGAGGCCGCATCGCTTCCTTGATCAAACCCCGCAAAATCAACGCCGCAGAACCCTTCGCCAAATTCTTCAGAAAGCGCCGGAATAGCTCATTTATCCAGGGTCAGGACCCATTGATTTGCTGCAGGTTTTGTGGTTCAGCCTCCGCGAGGAGACCTGAGAGATGAGCAACTTGTTCTGGCTGACCGAGGCCCAAATGGACCGGCTTCGACCGTTTTTTCCGAAGAGCCATGGGCGTCCAAGGGTGGATGACCGTCGAGTTCTGAGCGGCATAATCTTTATCAATCGCAATGGGTTGCGGTGGTGCGATGCGCCGCGCGAATATGGGCCGCCGAAAACGCTCTACAATCGTTGGAAGCGCTGGAGCGGCATGGGGGTCTTTGCCCGGATCATGGAGGGCATCGCCACACGATACGACCGATGCCCAATCGTATTCCTCTCTGCCATCGCTCTCGCAGCCACCGTCCTCTTCTGGTTGTGAACGGTAATGAGTCTGGACCCTAACACGAAAATCAACAGTCTGCGGTTTTTTGGTGCGATGTTCGGCCTTCTTCTTCATCTGATCGTCTCGGTGTTCCCACGTCGCGCGATCGCCTTGAAATAAAACTCTTGCCGCTTTTGTATCTTGTTTGGCTGTCACGCGGAAGTCGACCGTCGGATCCTACCCATTGTCGGAGATTGGTTTCATCAACCTACAAATCCGCGCTTTCGGTCTCGAACCCAAGTCAGAGTCCCATCTTCGACGCCGTCCTCGACGAATTCATCGAATTCGCCCACCGCAAATATCGTAACCGTTTTCGAAATCTCCCAAGTCTCAAGGCTCAAGGCAATACTGAGGTCGAGGAAAATATACGACGTGTCGTCAAACGCATACGACTTGCTCATGCCTTTGAGAATGTCCGCCAAGACAGTCGGCGTGTTCTTGAACAACGCAACATCCTGCAGCTTCAGGGACTCATGCAGGGTGTACACGTCGAGTGATACAACCCTATTTGAGAAAAAGCTGACATCAGGCTGATACTTTTCGTTCGAGTAGTCGAACATACGAAATTCGGTCACCCTTTCATCCGCCGGATAAGGCCCTCCCAAAGGGACCTCTGGGTTGTCGCAGAATTCGGGCTTGCCAAGAATTCGTTGCACATCCGAAGATGTCATTCCGAACTCTATCGGACCTACGCCCCCTCCTGGCCGGACATCCCATGTCAGCATATTTGCGTACTCCCTTCTTTTTTGTCGCGCCACCTGTGTTTTTTGTCGCGCCACCTATGCCGCGTACCGCAGCCAGAGTTGTCGCGCACCGGGATCGTGTCAACCACGCAGGCAAAGCGATCATCTTGCGGCACCTCAAACGCTACCCATCTGAGCGCTTTTCCAGACCGCAGCACTGTATTGTCTCTTATGTCACAACGCGTACCCTCTATCCCAAGTCGTCATGAAGGAATGCATCATCCCGAAGCTATCCAATCCGAATTCGAAAGGACAAATCGCAGGCGCCCGCCAAGAAAGCGGCCCTTCCCGAGCAAGATGATCCAGGCTCGGGCGCTTACGACCGTGCAGGACGCCGTTCCTTATGGTGGAGAGACCTTTGTGCGCATGACCGCAGGGCGGGCGTAGGCCGCCGACTCTAGCGCGATTGCAGGTCCGCCAGCGCCTTATCCAAGGCCTCTTGAATGCTTGTGCTGTCTGCGTCCAGCGCGCGTTCTAGATCGGCAACCGCATCGGCTGGCCTGCCCAACTGGCGCTTGCACTCACCCAGCCAGCCCAAATCGCTCGCCGAGCCATGGCGCAGGGCGACATCCTCCAAGATGGGAAGAGCCTCGTCGGGGCGCCCCGTCTTGAGAAGCGAAACCGCGAGATTGTGCAGAATGCCCCGGTCGCTCGGAGCATGTTCCAAGGCTGTGCGACACTCTTCGACCTGCAAATCGGGATGCCCCATCTTGCCCAGAACGATGCCGCGCTGATTGCGGATGGCGGCATTGTCAGGCGCCAGTTCGACCGCCCTTTCAAGATCGGCCAGCCCTTCGTCCGCAAGACCCGTTTCAAACCGGGCGCGGCCACGCAAGGACAGGGCCTTCGCATTCTTCGGCTGTCTTTCGACCACCGCCTCGGCATGTATCAGACACTCCGCCCACATCCTCTCGCCGAGGAAATGATCGGCGAGGTTCTGATGCGCCATGGTCGCCTTTCCGCTTTTTTGCGTTGCCTCCAGCCAGTCGGCGCGCATGGCGTCGGTATCGCCTTTTCGTTTGTGCAGGATGCCGCGATTGTTCAGCGCAGAGTAGCAATCGGGCCGAAAGATCAGCGCCTGATCGTAATCGGCCATCGCCTCATCGCTGTGGTCCTGAAGCCGTCGCATATTGCCGCGCCTCTGGTAGAGACAGCCGTTTTGCGGATCAAGCCGGATGGCTTCGTCCAAGGCACCTTCCGCGTCGCTGTAGCGTTCGAGCACGGCGAGAGCGGAGGCAAGACACCTGAAATCGTAGCTTTCGGCGTTTGGCAGCGTGACGATGTGCTGCCTGTGCGCGACCTCCTCTTCATAGCGATCTTGTCGGTGCAGGAAATCGGACAGGTCTCTGCAATCAAGCAGGTTGTTCGGCTCAAGCGCGAAAAGCGCCCGCAAATCCGCCTCGATGCGGGCGGCATCGCGCACCCATCTCACCGCATCCAGCCGGGCCCGCAACAAGGGCGCGTCCAGAGGGCCAAGCGCTTCCAGTTGGTCGGCCAGCTGCAGGCCAAATTCGTAATCGCCAGCGTTCAGAAGTGCCGGTGCGATTTTCCGCCACAAGGCGGGGTCGTCCGGCGTTGCATCATAGACCTTGTGCAGGTCGTAAACTGCCCCATCATGTCGATCCGTGAAGGCCGACCAAAGACCCCGTTCGCACCGCGCTTCCAGATTGTCTGGCGCCGCTGCGACGGCAGCATCCAGATGCTCTGTGATCTCGCCTTCAAGGCGATAATCGTCGCCTTCCAGCGAACTGAAGTATTTGCCGTTGTGAAAATTGGCCGTGGGCGATGCCTCCAACTGCGCCTTCAGAATACGCGCCCGCCACAGATGCGGTGCCGCCTTGCCAGGTTCAAGCTCAGCAGCCTTTGCAAAGGCGGCATCCGCTTTGTGGTCTTCGCCCAGACCATAGAACGCACGCCCGAGGCCAAGCTGCGCATCGTAGCTTGCGGCATCCTTGCGCAAAGCCGCCAAGAACAGCGGAGCAGCCTCCGCAGATTGGCCCGCCGCCAGCATGGCCAGCGCTCGTGCCGTCTGGTCTGCGCCAGTCTGGGTACGGTGGGTCTTTTTCTTGTTCATGGCCGGACCAATCTGATGCCTTTAGTCGAAAATCCTACGCAATTGTGCGCAGGTTTACAGCTATTTTTTGGCGTCAGGGTCAGCGGTTCGGCCCATCCCCGTCGAGGTGCGCGCGGTTTTGCCCGATGTTGACCTGTTCAGCGATCAGCCGCTTGATGAAGGGCCTGCATCGGGCGTGAAGGCCATGGCGTTCCGCGCTGAGCCTGTCACAGGCTGCATCGAGCACACCCAGCGCCAGATCACGGATAAAGCCCGCTTCTGACCCAGCCTTCGCAAACCATCCGCTCCGAACGCGGGGCCGCATCTCGCCCGCCTGCGCCCGAAAGCTGCCCTTTCCGACGGTTGCAACACCTCCGCTACTGTGTCATTTTTTATCAATAGGAGTAGGTTAGACAGTATTTGCCCAAAGCGATTGATGACACCATGACACCCTTCTCGCATCGTTTTTCCACGGTTTTGATCATCGTCGCAATTTGGCTTTTTTCGGGAGCAACAGCCATGTCTCAAACCAAAGATCAGGCTATCGCTGGAATTGTCGAGGGTGCGGCCGGACTGAACATCGACCAGATGGCGATGTGGCATTGCTACCACCAGCACCGGGAAGACAAGCCCGCACAGGACGCTTGCAAGCCAGTCGCCCTGGCAGCGACACGCGCCTTGATTGCCGATCTGCCTGCGCTGGCCGAAGAACTCGTCGCGCCCGCCTTTCAGACAGTGAAAACACAAGGTTCAGCGCAAATCGGACAGTCCCGTTTCGGCGGTATGCCCGATCTACCTGCCGATTTCGTCTGGCCGGTCAGTGGCGGGTTCACGGTTGCAGATGCGACCATTGACTATGCGCCCGACCCCTCCGATAGCCCGGTGCCTATGGACTCCCCCCTGCCGCTGACCTTCATCGCGCAGATCGACCTGTCCGCGCTGTTGCCGGCATCCGCAGACCTACCCACCGAAGGGCGTTTGCTGATTTTCATGGATTACGCAGTCTGGTTCGAAGGCGAAGGCAGGGCTGCCACGCGCATCATTTGGGACAAAACCCCTGTCGAAATGCTCAGGCGGCATGACCAGCCGGAAGTACTGATGTGGCTTGACAGTCTGGCGCAAGACAAGTGGCGAGGGTTCAAAACCAAGTTGAACGCCTTTGAGAAATTGACTGGTTGGCTAGGCGGCGAAACCGAAAATGAGGACGAGTCCGAACCTTTCAACAGCGGGTTTCTGCCCCCCGAGACACCTGTTGAAATGACATGGACCTGGCAACGCTTGGCATCGCAGAACCTTGAGTTTGTACGCTCGGTATATTCCAACCGCCAGCAGGCGACCAACGCCGTCGACATCTACCGCGATATCTCTTTGGAGTGGCCCGGCGAAGGCGAAGACGATGTTCCGCCCTATCATCAGCTTCTTGGCGTGGCGTTCCCCGAGCAGGACGATCCACGCTATGACGCCTATTACCAAAAGGTACTGGGGCGCCCCGTCGTGTCCGGCCAAGACTTCGAAGAGGTGCGCGCGATGATCGGCCTTGAAGGGGCGGCATTGGACGCAAACGACGCCGAACAAGCGCTCAAGTTCCGACTGCTTCTTCAACTAAACGTGGAAAGCTTTCTCAACATGAATGCCGAAGGACATTTCTACTTTTTCCTGCATGAAGATGACCTTGCCGCGCGCAATTTTGACGCCGTGATCGTCATCTACCAGCAGACCTGATCCGTCCTTGGACATGGCAAACGTGACAGAGCATTTCATCACCTCGGCACAACTGGATTTGCTCTGTGCATATACCGGCACCACACATGATATGCTGTCCTTCGACGCAGAATTTCGGGCGTCTGTATACCACGATGCGTTTCTTGGGACGCGGCGCCTCATCCTGCCGGACCAGCACTTTCGGGGGTCCGAGCCCTTTGAGGGCGACAGCACGATTATCGAACCAGACTGGCACCAGCGCGATAGTGATGACCACAACACCTTCGTGATCTCGCGGCAGGCGTTCAAGGCGCAACCAACCGCGTCTGATTGGGTCAGGCCAGTCCGCGTTTTCCTCGGCGCAAAGCTCTCGCGGATCGAGGTGTTCACCGCACTCGGCGAAGGGCCGGACAGCGCGCCACAGCGACGTGTCGTTTTGCGCTGATGTCGCATTGGTCTGGGTAAGAAAGCGTAGGATGCCTAAATACAACGACACTGTGGAAGAACTCTTGCTGTGGGATGCGTGTCTGTTGCGTGGCAACGAAACACGGATCGCAGCGGCACTTTCCGCGCTGCTTGATGACACGGCATCCGACCACGACCCCCTGATTTTCGAAGCGCCCCGCAGCGCAATAGCACTGCAGCGGGCCATAGATGCAGGCGTTAATCTGCTCAGAACCCGTGCTGATGGCACCAAGGTGCTGTTTGAGGACGGGTTGCATGACGCTGAGGCTTTTGCGGTCGTCGCAGATGTTTTTGCGCGACAGGGTCAGATAGACACGGGCAACCGGGACGGGATGACGGCCCTGTCTTCTCAGGTCAAATTCGGTGCCTTGGACAAGGCGACGATCCTTCTCGAATACGGCGCATCCGCGAACAGTGTCGCGTCCAATTCGCAGTATGGCGGTCAACCGCTTTCTGTGGCGCAGCAAGCCGCAATGACCATGCCAAGCGACCCGGAGGTGGATCGGGATACACTGTCGATCAAACTGCTTGAGCTTCTGGTGTCCTTCGATCTGGCGCTGACACCCGATCTAAAGGAGGTTTTGCAGCGCCATGCTGATGGTAAACCCAAATTGTTCCAATGGTTAAAGAGGCTCTGATGCAAGAACACAGTTTCACACTCTTCGCTGATTACCATCAATTCTACCTTCGGGACGACACCACCGCCGACACTGACGGTGCAAACTGGAACGATGCAGCGCTGAAGGAGCGCGTGTTCGTGGCTGCAGATGGTTTCGCGGTCTCGACCGCACGGAATATGGAGGTTCCGGTGCAGGTTCTGATCGCAGAGCAAGAGCCGCCGCTGGATATGGGAACTTGGGATCATGCGGTGAGCTTCTCGATCGCCGCGCCCTCGGGCCGTCTGATCATCGCGGGGTGCACCGATTATCTGCCCGATGCCGCTCGGTTGACAGTGCCGGAAGGGCCGTTGCGCGTCAGGGTCCTTTTTGCCGGCCTTGAGACGCTTTCGGAAGATGGACTTGATGGCGACGACCACTACCGGATCGAGCTGTGGCCCGGCACGCCGCTGGAGTTCGCGGTTCTCAAATCTCATCCCTCCTCCTGAGCTGAGCTGCAGGACCTCCTGTCTATGGCCAGAAAGTGGTGTTGATTTGTCAAAAACTGCTCCCGGACTTAAGAAACACAAGGAGGCCTGAATGACAAAACGCAACCGCATCCAAACGGCAAAAGAACATCATCAACATCCTGAATCAGCACCCGAATTGGGCCGGGCGCAGATCAGCAGGAAAGGGCGTAGTCTCATGGTCGGTATTTTCCGGGGTATTGTCGGCATCGTGGCACTGATCCTCATCTGGTTCGCGGCACAGGTGGGGCTTGCAAACCGCACCGCGGCGGGCGTGTTCGAGGCCCCCTATTGCTGGCTGCGGCCGGGCGAGGATGTCACCAATCTCAAAGAGCTGTCCTTTGCCGGGACAGGGTTTTTCGTTCCAAACCCGGCGCGACAGGTCAATCGGCGGCTTCTGGGCTTCGGAATTGACGATGTAGAAGTGCGCAGCCCGCATTTTGCCATTCTCGCCTTCGGGGCTGATGGTACACCGCAGATTACTGGCTGGAGCTATCGCCGCTTTGGCTTTTTCACACAAGATCAGACAGTCCTGAGACACTTCGTGTCGCAGGACACGGTCGCTGCATGCCGCACGGCGCTGACCGCAGAAGAGGGCTGAGCGGGTCAACGGCCGTTGGAGCCTGGCGCAGACTATTGCTCCTCTTGCCCACGCGCCGGACTAGGCCCCCGGCTCGTCAGGGATGGGCCAAGACGAATGGCAACTCTGCGCAGGAAAATGCCGCCGCCAAGCTGCGACGCGTCCACTTAGTGGCTCCAGCGGCTCGCCTCCAACCATCGGCTCGACCATAGACGTCGCTCGGGACGGAAAACACTTGTTAAATATACAGAAACGGGCAATCTTGGCGTCAATCGGTAACCCACTTGGGAGATCACGGGGGACTGTAGCTTGTCATGACTTTGGGTGCCGATGATCAGGAAGAGCTGTTTCGCGACTTCGCGCGTGATGTATCAGGCGGAGAGAGCGCGCTCATGGTGCAGGTCAACACGCTGATCGTCAACCCGCCTACCACCCTGGAAGACATCGGGTACTACGGTCTCGAAAATGCCCCGCAACCGGAACGCACCCTACGCGGTATCATCAGCGCCCTGACTGAGGCAGGCCATCTGTTATGCGCGGAAGACAAGTACATTTACGAATTCCCGCTGGTTCTGATGGAAGAAGGGCTGGCCGACGCCGGAGACAACCCCGAAGGGCTTGACCTTAGACGCATCGTCGAAGCTGTCGATTGGGACGCTGGTGAACAACCGGACTGGCCCGCCTTCAAGCAGACCTTCGCGGATCATACCCGGCAGGTCGAACAGGCCGTTGCGCGCACCGGAAACCGGCTGTTGTCGGTGCAGCTTCCATTGGGAGATACGCTGCATTTCTGGGTCGCGCCTGAAGACATGGCAAAGCGGTGGCAGGGCACGACGCTGTATAGCGGCCCCAGCACAGTCAAATTCAGCCACAGCCCCAAGGTGACGATCAAGATTACGTCGCCGGATTGGATAAACTACTGGTCGTTCTTGACCTATGCATTCCGGATCCCGAAAGAGCATAATGCTCTGCCAGAGGGGTTAGATCACTGAAGCTTTTGTTGTCGTTTGTTTGCTTAATCGCCTCGTGGCATTTGCGCGTATCGTAAGCCCGGTCTGCGGTGACACTGCCGATGTCTTGATCAGCAGGGATTTGGTTCAGAAGTTCTGGCAACACGGGAGCATCCGATCCGTCCATTTGTGCAACAAAGCCGGTTTGGCCTATGAATTTACCCGCCGATCTTCCCACGCATGTTGCGACCTTGCAGGCCCTTTTGCGGGCAGCAGAAGAGCGCGCTTCGGCATCAATGAACGTGCAGGGGCTCGACTTCAAAGTGGTAGGCCGGTTCCAGAGTTTTACCCGTTCTTGCATAGACGACCTCCTCTTGGGTCAGGCTGGCAAACTCGATCCGGAATTCCGACCCCAACTCGAACGCGCGAGGTTCTCCCAATCCTGAAAACGCCACGTTGCGGAACAGGTCTGGCCGCTCGGAGCGGACGCCGTAGATGGCCCAGTCCTGGGATCGGGTCAGCTCATTATCGAGGAATACTGTGATTTCGGGCCGGTCCGGATCGGGAAAATAAATTTGGAGTTTGAAGACCAGGCCAAATGCACTGGCACGATCGGTGTTCAGGGAGATCTTTACGATCTTGATTCTGGTTTTCATGAGAATGCGACCGAAAATGCCGCGATGCTGGAGATATGTGCAGTCAGTTAATCACTCAATCTCTCGCTCTTCGCAATGAAATTCGGTTCAGGCGGGAATGTCGCTAAGCCACGCCGCCAGCTTGCGTGGCGCGCACGGGAGCCGCCTAATCCGCGGCGCAGGCTTCCGGTGGCTGAACAGGCGGTGATCGACAGATGGGGCGAGGACATCCTGTGGCCGGGCAAGGTCAAAATGGGTGCGCGCGGGACATGTCGGACGACGCGCCTCTGGCTTCTGACGCAAAAGGCGCAGGCAAGCCTGCATTTCGCCACCTCATCCAAAGCGAGTGATGCGCGTCTTGCGAACCGCCCGACGGAGCTGCGGCAGGAATTGCACGCGCTGATCGCTGAGTATGGACCAGAGGCGGCAACTCAGGCGGAGGTGCACCACATCGAGGAATTCATTCATGCTTGGTCACGGCTGGCGCGGCGTGCGATAGTCGGTGTCGTTTCCCTGATCCGGAGGTTTCCAGACCATGAGTTATCACGATTACGCCCCGATCTTGCAGGAGGTTGCCGATCTTGCCGCCGCAGAGCCGATGCCGGAGGCGGAGGTGCAACGCTATGGGGATCTTGTGCCCGATGGTCTGCGTGAGGCATGGCGCAGGCATGGCGCAGGCATGGCGCGGATTTGATGGTGGGAGAACGGCGAATCCAGTTTTGCGACCCGTCCCCCATGCGCGTCGCGCTTGCGCCCTGGTTCGAAGGCGATGCGGGGCTGTCTATCGAACGGTTCGTTCCCTTTGCCTACACGTCCCATGGCACCATCCTGATCACCGATGGCAGCAGCACCCTGCATGACCTTGACCTTGCCTTCAGCAAACTGACTGTCATTCGCGGGCAGGACAGCAAACCCCTTGATCAGCGCCTCACGTTCAGCATCGAGGTGTCCATGCGGTATCTGAAACAGTCAAAACACGATGTCGACCACCATGCCAAAGCGGTCAGGGCTTTCGGCCCGCTTCACCTGGGCGAGGTGTTCGGCTGGGAGTCGCCGTTTCAGGTGACACTGGATGCATCCCATCAGATCGGGAAATTCACCATCGCAGACCGGATTGCCCAATTGCAAGCGATTGGCCCGTTGGAATACCACCGTGCGTTCAAGGACGAGATAGAGGCGGCGCAATATGGCGGCGACAGCTTCATCCGCTGCGTCGGCCCTGAGCCTTTGGGCGGGTAATCGGCCTGTGCATTTCAATCGCTCAGGTTTTGCTCGATCCATGAGGCGACGCGGGGCTTCGAGATGCACCGGACGAGCAATACTGCCTTTTCATCCAGCGTGACGCGCAATCCATGGGCTTTCAGGAGCAGTAACAGCTCCTCAGAGAGCCTCTCTGCGTCCGCTTCCGCACTCATCGCCATCACAGCCTGCTGTGCAACGGAAAGGGGTGCGCCCCCGTAGCGCGCGTTACGCATGACCGCATTCGGCGATGCCCCACGCTCCAGCAGAATCCGTGCCTTTGCGACCTCAGCAAATTTTACCTGACAGGACAGGGCCGTCATTCCAGCCGCATTGACCCAATCAATCGCATCTTTGGCAGCCAGGGCATCCGCTGCACATTCAAAGGCGCGGGTGTCATAGAAGTCAGTCTGGAACAGAACAGTATCGCCCGTCGGACCCCGCGTTGTCAGGTCCAGCCCACCGGCCAAAGCCAACTCCAAGGCAACGCGCCCGCGCGGGGCATAAAACATGACGGGTGAGGCTGCTGTGCGGGCATCCTCGATGAGCGTTTCAACTGCCCAAGTGTCAAGGGAACGGTCCCCTTCAGCCAAGCGCGCCTCCCACGCAAGAAGGCGGTCGACAAGAGCGGGATCATAATCAGGCAACACGATGTTCCCTATGATTTCTAGCGTGAGGGCGCGGCAATCTTTTTGCGCGACAGCAACGAGAACTGCAAACCTCTTTACTCATCCAGCGTCGGGGCGACGCGATTGCGCCGCCAACCCTGTGAAACGACGCCGGTTCACAGGAGCCACCTTGCGCGAAGAACCTCTTGCACCCGCAAAAAAGCCTGTCCATCAGGGGAACTCAAGCGGACATTCCCGAGGTCGAGACTTTGGCGGACCATACTTGCCAGCGAACGCCCATCGCGCGATTCAAGCGACAGATCCGCCCCGTATGAGATCAATATCTCCACCATACGCCACGAATTGCTCCCGGCGGACCAGATGGCGGCAGTCTCGTCCAAGAAACCCCGCACATTCGGGTCAAGACCCGCATCGAGGTAGGCACGCACGGCATCGAAGTCGTCCTCCTCGATCCGTCGGAAAATCATGTGATTGCCGTCCGAGGCCAACTCGGTGATGTCGACCGTGTTGTTTTGCGCGTTGGGAGACCCGTCATCTTGGCAGCCGGCCAAAGTCAATGCAGCCCCAAAGATAAGGGCCCAGCTTGCCTTGAATTGAAACGCCGCCATTCGTTAATCCACCTTTTGCCCAAGCCGGTCGGAACCTTGTTCGAGGGCATTTCAACATGCCCCTGATGGACGTAAGATTACACCGCCCGCCCCCAAACTCCAATACTTTGCAAAAGGATGCCGGACGCGCCCTCACTCCTCGGCCATAGCCTTACGCGCGGCGGCGATTTTCTCGGTAATCCACGTGAAGTTCTCGTCACTGATCCCCTTCATCGACAAGGCGTGTTCCAGATCGGCGATGGCCTTTGGCAGACGACCAAGAAGCCGGTGACATTCCCCCCGCCAACGGTGGTCGGACAGGCGACCGCGCCGGGAGACCAGATCATCGAAAATGTCGAACGCCTCGGCCACAGATCCGGTTTGGGCAAGGCGCACGCCAAGATTGAAGGCTATTCCCGTATCGCCCGGCGCATTTTGCAGCGCGATGCGGCAATCCTCGATTTGCAGGTCCGGATGGCCCAGCTTAACCAGAACGATGCCGCGCTGCTTGTGGACCTCGGCGATATCGGGGCCGTCAGAGACTGCGCGGTCCAGATCGTCCAGCGCGGCTTCACCTTCGCCCAACTCAAACTGCGCACGGCCGAACATGGCCCGCGCGCGTGCATTTGAGGGAGCTTTGCGTATTGCTTCCCCCGCATGGAACAGGCACTGGTCCCACATCTGCTGACCCAAAAAGTGGTTGGCCAGATGTTGGTGCGCCTTGGTGTTCTTCGGCTCCCGGTCCAGAACTTTGAGCCAATCCTCAAGCATGCCATCGGTGTCGCCTTGCCCCCGGCTCAGGTTGCCTCGGTTCAGCAGGGCCGAGACGCAACGTGCATTCAACTCCAGCGCCCGGTCATAATCCTGCCGTGCCGCCTCCGTCTTGTCCTGGTGCCACCGCGCATTGCCCCGCAGCATGTAGAGGCAATTGTAATCAGGCCAGGCCGCGATACCAGCGGTGCAGACACTTTCGGCCTCCGCATCGCGTTTCATGGTCAGCAAGGCCTTCGCGAGCGCACGGAAGTCGCCGGTCGTTGACGCATCAAAGCTCAACACATGTTGCAGGATCGGGACCGCCTCTTCGACACGATCATGTTTCTTCAGCAGCCGCGCGAGTGTCCGGTGATCATTGGCGTGGCTGGGGTTCATCTCGACCAACCTGCGCATATCCGCCTCTGCGCGCGCGTCTTCGTTCAGCCAGTCAGACAAGGCATTTGCCCGAGCCCGCAAGGCGCTGGCGGGCACCCTGTCCCTGAGCCTCGCCATGAAGGAGATGCCCCAACAGCAAAAAACCTCCTGCGAACAGGAGGTTATGCAAATCATAGTATTTATGGTTGCGGGAGTAGGATTTGAACCTACGACCTTCAGGTTATGAGCCTGACGAGCTACCGGGCTGCTCCATCCCGCGCTAACTGTCTTTTAGAACAGACATAAAACGCTTTCACCGACATGATATATA